>JAFZIZ010000015.1 GCA_017554145.1 Prevotella sp.
AATAATATATATAAATATATAGATATATTTATTTTGCTTATAGTTCAATCTCCCCATTTTTCTTACTGTCAAACTGTAAAACTGTCAAAAGTCGTACTGAAAAAGTTGACGTTTACCCCTGAGTTAGTTGCCCCTTTTCCTAAGAAAGTTGACTCTTTTCCTAAGATAGTTGACATACACAAACTGTGATCTGTGATTTGTGACGATTGCTATCTGAGATTTGAGACTGAGATTTCGCAAACTGAAAATCGCGTTTAAGCGAGTACAGACCAAGCTTGCTTGAAGCCTGTCGAGCGTGAGCGATATGGACGAAGTAAAAAAAATAACTGAAATAACTGAAATCTGAAATTTGTTTGCGAATCAAATCGATGGCATCGATGACGATGACACCGATGACAGTGGGGGGTATTTATTTTTCAAACGGTGGTGTGTTTTATTTGTCTATTTATCATAATTGAAATAAATATATAATAATAAATATATAATAGATAATATAATATTCTCTATTCCTGCTTGACGATGAAATAAATAAGGGTGGGTGTCATCGGTGTCATCGTCATCGCTTGCTAGTAGTCCAGATAGACAAAATTATTTAGATCACGTTAGATCGGTTTTTGAATCATTAGATCAATTATTTCTCAACAAAAACTTGTATGGACCAAAGAAAAACATTATCTTTGTATCGAGATATAAAACTATATCATGCCAAGGTATTTCTACTATTCCGATATACAGACGTTTCTAAATGAGAGCTTGGAAGAAATTTTTGGTAAGCTTTCAAAGAACGATGAATACGATACAGCTGCCACACAGAAATTTGCGTGGGAGCAAGAAATAGTAGTAATGAAGCAGGTTCTTGATGTATATAAGAATGAGCCTGGATGGATAATCTTTGAATATACAATTCCTCGAATAGGTAAACGAATAGATGTTGTTCTGTTGCTAAGAGAACGCATTTTTGCCATTGAGTTTAAAGCTGGCGAAGAGGAAATCAAACACGTAGATGTTGACCAAGTATTGGATTATGCATTAGATTTAAAGAACTTCCATCAAGGAAGTGCCGACCGCATGATAGTGCCTATTCTTGTACCAACAGAGAATGATAAGACGTCAACAGTATGTCGTCTTTCACATTATGATGATGGTATTTACGAGCCAATGATAGCCAATAAGGCTTCTTTAGGCTTGGTTCTTAATAAAGTTTTAGAGCAAGAAATCCAAGAAATAAATTACAAGGTATCGCTAGAGAATTGGGTTCGTAGTCGTTATGCGCCTACGCCAACAATAGTTGAAGCCGCAAGTGCACTATATACTCAACATAGCGTAGCAGATATTACTCGCCACGAGGCTGAAGGTGAACAACTTGAACGTACAACGAAGTATGTGATGGATGTTATTCATGAAACCAAAAAGAATAAAGGCAAGAGTATCTGTTTTGTTACTGGTGTACCAGGAGCTGGTAAAACACTTGTGGGCCTAAATGTGGCCATCCAACAATCAGACCAAGATGAAGAAGGAAAGCGAGATTTGGCTGTATATCTTTCTGGCAACGGTCCTTTAGTAGCTGTGCTTACTGAAGCTTTGGCACGTGACAAACAGCGACAAGAGCAAGAAAAAGGCAATAAGTATAACATAACTACAGCTCGTCGTGAGGTTTCGCAATTTATCCAGATAATCCATCGTTATCGCGACCAGATGCTTGGTAAGTTACGAACTCCTGTTCGCGACGGAAAGATTGAGATAGACCCAGAAAAAGAATTACGGGATAAACATGCAGGATTTGCAGAAGTAGAGAATATTGCTATTTTTGATGAAGCACAACGTTCGTGGGATCAAGAACATCTCTCGGCTTGGCTAAAAAGAAAGAAAGGTTTCAATGATTTCCCTATGTCTGAAGGAGAATTTCTTATTTGGTCGCTCGACCAACGTGAGGACTGGGCTGTTATTGTTTGTCTTGTTGGCGGTGGTCAGGAAATAAATACTGGCGAGGCAGGAATAGGAGAGTGGGTAAGAGCCATGAACGAAACTTTCCCCAATTGGAAGGTATATATATCAAACCAATTGACCGAAAAAGAATATGCCGAAGGTCAAGTAGCAGAAATGCTTTCAGAACATCAAAATGTGGTATTTTCCAATAATCTTCATCTGGCAGTATCTATGCGTTCGTTCCGTGCTGAAAGTCTTTCGCGAATGGTTCACCATTTACTTGATGGAAATGCTGATATGGTGCGTCAGGTTTATCAGGAAATAAGAGAGCGTTATCCAATAGTTCTTACTCGTAACTTAGACATAGCAAAGGATTGGCTTAGACAAAAAGCTCGTGGTAGTCGTGAGAGATATGGATTGTTGGTGTCTTCTAAAGGTTATCGCCTTAAGCCTTTAGCTATAGACGTACGCTGCAAACCAGATACGGTCCATTGGTTCCTTGATGATGTAAACGATGTACGTTCTTCGTTGTTCTTGGAAGATGCTGCTAGCGAGTTTGATGTGCAGGGATTAGAGTTGGATTGGACATGTCTTGTTTGGGATGGCGATTTTCGCTATATTAATGGTGCTTGGGATTACTACGAATTTAATGGTGGTAGTCGTTGGAATCGCATTAAGAAACCAGAGCGTCAGGCTTATCAACTTAATGCCTATAGAGTTCTTCTTACTCGTGCCCGTCAAGGAATGATTATCTGTGTTCCTGAGGGTAATCCAGAAGACCACACACGCTTACCTGAATTCTATGATGGTACTTATCAGTATTTGAAATCTCTTGGATTAGAGGAGATATGAAGCAAATCGAAGTCGTAGCAGCAATCATTCAGAAGGAGGGGCGCATCTTCGCTACTCAGCGAGGGTATGGCGATTTCAAAGATTGGTGGGAGTTTCCTGGCGGAAAGATGGAAGCTGGGGAAACGCCCGAGGAAGCCCTGAAGCGTGAGATAAACGAGGAGCTTTCGACGGAAATAAGTGTAGATAAGTTCCTCTGTACGGTGGAATATGATTATCCGAAATTCCATCTCACGATGCATTGTTATCTCTGCTCATTGCTGACGGAAGCATTACACCTGAACGAGCATGAAGCGGCTCGCTGGCTCTCAAAAGATGAGTTGGATAGCGTGAAATGGTTGCCTGCGGATTTGGAAGTTGTTTCAACCATTCAGCAGGATTAGCAATATGATAGAAATCTTTTGCTTAATCAAAAACTTTTGCTTAATTTTGCAGCGCACATTAAATATAAAGATGATGAAGAAGTTTCTTTTACCGGCAATCATTGCACTCATTACCTGCACGACAGCAGCAGGGCAAAACATGTTCAGCGGCTCAACAGACCTGAAAATAATAGCTAACGAATGGGAAAAGACAACCCTGAACGGTGTAGCCAATGGTTCACTCGTTACTATGCTTGACTGCTTCAACCAGAAATGGCCCACATGGATGCTCAATGCAGCCGTCAAGACCATGAAAAAAGGTGTGGCGGGCAGAGACACTTATAACAATGAACAGATTGTGGTGCACAACAATCCTAAGAACGGTTTTGTACAGGTAAACTGGTGGGGCAACGCCGAACGCCACGAATTCATGAGGGCATGTTACTGGAAGCGTTCCAATGGCAATCGCCTGCTCGGAATATACTTTGGCGGGACAGACGACTACCCCAACATACATTTCGTATGCTTCTACAACTACGACACCAAGCGTCACATCCTTACTCCAGAGCCACAGATTATTGACGGCTTCCGAACGACGGAAGATACAAAATACTACTACGACTTGCCAGAGGAAGGCAAGGAACTCAAAATTACTGAATCTGGGCCAAAAGGTCACTTCATACACACTTTCAAATGGGACGGGATGAAGCCTGTGCTATCTCATAGCGAGAAAATAGAAGACGAAGCTGACGGCGAACACTGCGATGACGAAGAGGAGTAAGGTGATATAGAGATAGTAAAACTACATAACACAAAAATACCGCCCATGGCTATGACAGTCATGGGCGGTCCGTTAATAGTTAAAGTTCTATTCGTTGATTACTTTCTGTATCGTTCCATCCTCGTTGTAGAAGAGGCGCTGAACCTTCAGGCTACGGAGGTGGGTGATGTCGTTGGAAGGTACACAGTCGTGATAGAACAGATACCACTGTCCCTTATACTCTACGATACTGTGGTGAGTGGTCCAACCAACAACAGGCTCTAAGATGACGCCCTGATAGGTGAATGGTCCATAAGGATTGTCGCCGATGGCATAGCAGAGGAAGTGGCTATCACCAGTAGAATAACTGAAATAGTACTTGCCGTTGTACTTGTGCATCCATGAAGCCTCGAAGAAACGATGGGGATCACCTGCCTTCAAAGGCTCACCATCCTTATCCAGAATGATGACAGGACGAGCTGCCTCTGCAAACTGCATCACATCGTCGCTCATAAGGACCACATTGCTGGGAACAGCAGGTGCATCAGGCTTGGCAAAGAGCTGGGTCTTGTGATCAGGGGCGGGGCCGAGATCTATCAGACCATTGTCGTCGCCATACTTGCCAGGGATAGGTGCATAGCCATGATAAAGCGTGCGCCACCACTGGAGCTGTCCACCCCAGAGTCCGCCGAAATAGCAGTAGATCTTTCCGTCATCGTCCTTGAACATACAGGGGTCGATAGAGAAAGAGCCACGAATCGGCTGTGCCTGAGGAACAAACGGACCTTCTGGCTTGTCTGCAACAGCGACACCGAGGTGGAAGACACCATCATAGCCCTTTGCAGAGAAGATGAGATAGTACTTGCCGTCTTTCTCAACGACATCATTGTCCCACATCTGCTTTTCAGCCCAGGGGACATCCTTCACGTCGAGAATCACACCATGATCGGTAGCGTCGTCATTCTCGATATCATTCCATGACAATACATGATAGTCCTTCATCTGGAAGTGACCACCATCATCATCGAAACACTCGCCTGCGTCCCAGTCGTGGCTGGGGTAGACATACAATCTTCCGTTAAACACATTGGCTGAAGGGTCAGCCATGTAATCACTCGGGAAAAGATAACGTGGTAATTTTGCCATAGTCAGTAGTTGGTTTAAATGAATACTATTGTTAATTATTTCTTGCTCTTTTTTGTTTTCTTCGTCTCTGTGGGTTGAGGACTTACCAGTTCTATCAATCTCTGTACAAAGGGCTTAATCTGGCTCTGACGGTCAAACAGCGTAGCATAATCGGTACGTCCCTTGATGGGGAAGTCGTTACGCCAAGAGTCAGCATCGTTCAAACACCAGAAATTGACACGCAGGATATCCTTATGATGGGGTATCAACATCTTATAGAAGTCCACCCAGAATTGTCCGACCTTCTCTTCCTGTTCCTTTGTCAGCCCATCCTTATAAGGATCCATCTCGGGGCGATAGGAGAACTTGTCACTGATATTCGCACCAGAGAAGCCATAGGGGTTAGGCAGTGCCGACAGGTCGAGTTCAGAGAAGAACGTGGGGACACCTACGGATGCTATCGTCTCGATAGCGTGTTCATACTGCTTGATGACACTGTTGTCGACATTATCTTCCAGAATCATGTGGCCTTGCATACCAATCGCCGTAATAGGCAATCCCTGCTGTATCAAGGGACGGAAGAAGTTTGCCACACCTTCTACTTTGGTTGCCTTGTTCATCGAGAAGTCGTTATAGAACAACTGGATAGTAGGATCTGCCTCGTGGGCATACTGGAAGGCAAGGGGGATATAGTCGGTGCCTAATATCTGATAGAACAGACTCTTACGTGGAGAGCCGTCATCCTCAAAAGCCTCGTTGACAACATCCCAGGCATCTATCCTTCCCTTGAAATGGTTGACAATCGTAAAGATATGCTCACGCATACGCTTCTTCAGTACTTCTGGGGATACCAGATTACCCTTCTCGTCGAAATGGAACCAAGGAGCACACTGGGAATGCCAGATAAGACAGTGTCCCTGTACCTTCAGTCCTGCTGCCTTTGCCTTGTCGACAAACTGGTCGGCAAGGGTGAAGTCATAAACACCTTCTTGAGGGTGTATCACCTCGCATTTCATACAGTTCTCTGCCACCACCCAGTTGAAGTTCTTGACAATAATAGGCCAGTCGGCAGTCTGGTCGTTACTCACTTGTCCAGTCACATCGTGTATATTAGCGCCCGTTTCATCGGCCTTTACCTGCCATTGGTTCACACTGACACCTGTGTACCAGTATTTCTGATAAGCATCTTTTAAGGTCGGAGTCGTATTGCCGCAGCATTGCCCCTCCCCGCATTTCTGCGAGGATTGGGCAAATACCTCAGTGGTCATCACCGAAAACAATACAACTACTAACCTAAGAAATTTCGTCATATTCATATCTCTTGATTGATGTTTAAGTTAAAAATCTATTGTTTGACCATCCGTCGACGTGCCGACAATTCTGCCTGCATATTCTCATTGTAGGTCTTCGAAATCGGATAAAACAGCATGACTATCACGCCGATACCAAAGAGGATGGCTGGTATGATGGAACTGACAAGACGAATACCTTGCATGGCACTCGCCGACTGGACACTGACAGCACCAGACGCATAACCGAAACAGGAAAGGATGACGCCAGCCAGAGCACCCCCCAAACCAAGTCCTGCCTTCAAAGCAAAGGAGATGCCTGAGAAACAGAAACCTGTGGCTCGACGATGATTCATATATTCTACATGATCTGCCACATCACCAATCATTGCCCACAACAACGGGATGGTTGGTGCATACGCCAAGGATTTGAAGACACAAAGTCCAAAGACGAAACTGACATCTACAGGTGAGGGCAGATAGAACATGGCAGTGAAGATGGCTGTCAATGCCAAGCATACGACAAACGTCTGCTTCTTACCGTATTTGTTAGCCAAATATTGTGACAAGAAGACGATTCCCAACAACTGTACGACAGCGTTAGTCATATTAAACAAGGAGAAACCTATGAAATAGGCATCTGCTGGGCTATAGGCGATCAGATGGAAGGTGCTAAGGATAAATGCCCCTACACCTGTCTTTTCGTGATTCGGGTCAGTCAGTCCCAACTTTCCTAAGAAGTCATATAGTGACTGTTGGTCAAGGTCGTGTTGGAAATAGAAATTCATCGAGGCGCCCCACATCGATATGGTGATAAAGATAAACAATACCACAAAAAACATACACCGCCAGGGGATACTGGAAATGGTGCTACGAATGTCTTCACGTAAGTTCTTTTGTTGGGTAGGTGGGGGCTGAATACGTTCACGGGTAGACAGGAAGGTAATCACCAGAAAGACAAAGGCCACCAAGGCAAACAATGTTATCGTCATCGTCCATCCCTGTTGCATGTCTCTTTCTTCACCACTGAACTTATTCACCAACGGAAGAGTCAGTCCTTGAACGACAAACTGTGCAATACTCACTGCCACAAAGCGAACGGCATTAATACTGGTGCGCTCTTTGATATTGCCAGTCATCACGCCCCCTAACGAAGAGTAAGGGATGCTGTTGAAAGCGTAAAGGATAATCAATAGGACATAAGAGACAGTAGCATACAAAGCCACTAAACCTTTCTCTTCAATGCCAGGATTGTAGAAGGCAAGAATATAAAAGACACTAAACGGAAGGGCTGTCCACAATACCCATGGGCGATATTTTCCCCAACGTGTCTTTGTACGGTCGCATATCACACCTACCAGAGGGTCAAAGCATGCCCCAATGAAACAGGCAATCAAGAAGACAGAACCAGCCACAGCACCTTCCAGTCCGAAAACATCGGTATAGAACTTCAACTGGAAGATCAACATGATCTGGAATACCAGATTGGCAGCGACGTCTCCCAGTGAATAGCCGACTTTTTCACCGAATGAAATTTTTTGTAAGGCTAGTTCTCTCATTTCTTAGGTAGTGTTCCTTATTTTTCTTGTTGCAAAATTAACGATTTATTTGAAAAACGTTATTTCAGAATGTTACAGAAAACATCAAATTTGTGTCATGACAGAATAAAATCTTCCATTTTTATCCTTTTCATCGGATTTTTTCTTAAATTTGCATCATTAGAAACAACAAATAATAGGCTTATGAAATACAGATGGGCAACAATCATCACATTCGTGCTCTGTGCCTTTTTCACGGTTAACGCGAAAGTTCAACTTCCTCAGTTATTCCAATCGGGAATGGTCGTTCAACGTGGAAAACCTGTTCCTGTATGGGGAAAGGCAGATGCTGGCGAGAAAATCATGATCCGTATCAACAAGTATCAGGTAGCTACTGTTGCTGATGCCAATGGACATTTCCGTGCTGACCTTCCTGCCATGAAGGCTGGTGGTCCTTATACCATGATGGTAGGGGACGTCGTACTTACCAATGTCTATGTAGGTGATGTCTGGCTATGTTCTGGTCAGTCGAATGTCGATGTCACTATCGAGCGTGTCTATCCACAATATACGGAAGAGATTGACCGTCTTGACAATGAGAAGATTCGTCTGTTCCGTGTACAGAATGAGACGTGTACGCATGGGGTGAAAGAGGATATCCGTCCGACATCCATCAACTGGAAACCACTCAACAAGCAGAATGCATGGTTGTTTTCTGCCCTTGGCACCTTCCTTGGGAAACGAATGTATGAACAGACAGGCGTTCCTCAGGGTATTATCGTAAACAGTTGGGGTGGTACACCCATTGAGGCATGGATCTCTGCCGATTCGCTCATGACAGACTATCCCATGCTGATAACAAAAACGGCTTTCTATCAGAACGACAATTATGTACGTGCTCAGATGCAGGCGAACAACGAAGCCAACAGGGGATGGGATGAACTGCTTAACAAACTTGACGGCACACAACTTTATCCTCTTCCCTCCTGTCAAGATGATGACTGGAAGACCATCAACCAAAACGGTTGGAGTTGGCGAGGAACGGGTACTGTCTGGCTCCGTCAACATATTACTGTCGACAAGGCTCATGCAGGAAAACCAGCACGACTGCTATTGGGAACACTCTTCGATCAGGATATCACCTATCTGAATGGTAAAGAGATAGGTCATACTTACTACCAATATCCGCCACGCCGTTACGATATTCCTGAAGGACTGCTTCGTGAGGGCGATAACGTGATTGCCATCCGTTTCATCAATAAATACGGTGCTGCGCATTTCATTCCAGAAAAGCCCTATATGATTGCTTTCGGAGACGACCGTTTCTCGCAGAATCCTATGCCGAAAGATGTTATTCCGCTTAGTGATACGTGGAAGTTCCATGTAGGTGCAGAGATGCCTTCGTGCCCCAGTACTGATATCTCACTACAGAATCTGCCAACGACCTTATATAATGCCGTTGTATATCCTCTTGCACCCTTTGCCATCAGTGGTGTTATTTGGTATCAGGGCGAGTCGAATACGGGTAATCCAGCCCCATACGCTGACTATCTGAAGAAGATGATGGGGTGTTGGCGTGACTGTTGGAAAGACCCAAAGATGCCTTTTGTCATCGTTCAGTTGGCTAACTATGACGGACGTCAACAAACGGGCTTCCCTCGTCCAATAACCCCACAGACAGAACCTGCGAACAGTGGATGGGCTCAGTTGCGTGAAGCCCAACGACAGGCGGCTATTAATGATTCTCGTGCAGAACTTGCCGTAGCGATTGATTTGGGTGAGACCGTTGATATCCACCCGTTACGTAAGAAAGAGGTGGCTGAACGCATTGGTCTCTGCTTAGACCGTCTGGTATTTGGCAAGAAAGGTTCTCTTTCGCCCCAACCTGTTCGTGCAACAATGATGGGCAATCAAGTTGTTGTCACTTTCGACCAAGCACTCAAAGAGGGCGACCAAGGCGAGTTTGAATTGGCTGGTGACGACAAGAGGTTCGTGAATGCGAAGGCTGTCGCTAAGGGAAGTCAAGTGTTTATTGATGCTCCAATAGCAGTACCTTCTTTTATCCGTTATGCCTGGAAAGACAATCCTACGCAGGCTCATCTCTATTCTCCTAAGGGACTGCCTGCTGCTCCCTTTGAACTAGTAATCACGAAGTAAATAAAGAAGGCTGCTTCCTCATCAGAAAGCAGCCCTTTATTATGTTAACGTAGGAAGTGATTATTCCTCAGCCTTACTACGCTCTTCAATCTTCTTGTTGATATCATCGATGACATCATCAGTCAGTTCATACTTCGAGATGATGAATATCGCTAACATCAAGAGGATGGCAGGAATGACACATACCAACCAGAGGATACCCTCTTCAGCGAAAGGGGTCTGGTCGATGATCTCGCTGTTATAACCAACGTATGCCAAAACAGCAGGACCAACAATACTTCCGAAGGTCATACCAGCCTTGAAGAACAATCCTGTCAAGGCATTTACAATACCAGAGATACGACGACCTGTGGTGTACTCACCATAGGAAATAACCTCAGGAACCAATGCCCACATGTAACCTGTAGCAACAATGACACCTGTACTCTTGATGAACTGAGCCACGTAGATCATCATCATACTCGGTTGCTCCATCTTGGAAATGAAGTAAAGCATGGCCATACCGAGGATAGCAGCACCCAAGAAGATATAGAACATATTCTTCTTTCCGACCATACGCTTGAACCAAGGTACAAGTGGCATGAACAAGAAAGCAGGAATAGAACCTAAAGCCATGAAGATAGACAGTTCCTGAGCAGAGCCGTGCAGATTACTGTTCATGAAGTAAGCGCCTGCAGCATTACCGACTGACATCATGGCAAAGGCAGTGATGAAGAAGAAGGCAAGAACACGCAAGGGACGGTTACGAAGGAACTCCATCCAAAGGTCGCTGACCTTCACAGTCTCTGTGGCTTTTGCATCCATCACCACGCGCTCCTTACACTGTGTGAAGCAGAAGAAGAGCAGGCAGAAACCGATGATGGCATAAATGGTCATTGTGGTGAACCAGGCACCAGAGTCTTTGGGAAGACTGTCTGAAGGTGCACCTGCAATCAGAGCGATAAACAGTGGTAGACCAGAGTTTACTGCCAAACCACCGAGGTTAGCCATGAACATACGTACTGAAGTGAGTACGGTGATTTCGTGGGTGTCACGTGTCAATGAAGAGTTCAGTGCTCCGTAGGGTACGTTGATGAACGTATAGAGCAACTGCATGGAAATATAGGTAACATACGCATAAATCAGCGATGGTGCAAAACCGTTATAGAAGCATAAGATGGCGAAACCCGAAAGTGGAATACCTACATAAAGCAGATAGGAACGGTATTTTCCGAAACGAGGGTTACTCTTGTCGATTAATGCACCCACGATGGGGTCCCAAATCACATTTGCCACATTACCTACTAAGAACATGACAGCCACTGCTGACGGCGTAAGTCCGTAGATATCAGTGTAGAAAAACAACAGGTAAGTACAGATTACCTGAAAAATAAGATTCTGTGCAAGGTCACCAGAACCGAATCCGATTCGTTGCACCCATGAGAGCTTGTAAAAGCCTTTTGTTTCGTTTGTTTCCATTGTTATTGAGTTAATATTTAAGTATTGGCAAAACGCAATTTGGTGCAAAGATAGTTATTTTTTATTTCGTTCTTGACGGCTAACGATACCTTTAACATTTATAAACACGTTTATCCGTCCAAGAAAGGCTTCTAAAGATAGAAGATGGCTTCTGGTCCCATACAAAAGAGCAGGTCGAGAATGGAAAGATTAGGTTGAAAACCATAACGGTGCTGGAATACTTGCCAATAAGGATGAGGCTCAAAATCAGCATCTGCCTGAGGATGCTTGGCATGAATGACTTCTCGGAAGTCGGTGATAGGTGAAAGGCTACGGGTAGGCGCGTCAGCGGGAATTGGGTGTTGGGTGATAGATGTTGGGTGAAGGTATTCCGTCGTATATTCCACCTCAGGATGGATATCTATCAATTCGCAGATTTTCTGTCGGATTTCCTCGTTGAAATCTATCAAAAACTCATACTTACGTTCATAGAAAGGACGGATATCATCTACATAATATTCAAAGAAAGGACTCTCGCTATAAGCACTTTGTAAGGCATTCCAATGAATGCGTCGCCATTGGTTATGGTCACTGATGCGGAGATCTTTGGTGAGTGGATTCCCGCTTTCGCGCCTACCCGTAGCCTTTGAGTGGTGAGTGGTGAGTGGTGAGTGTTCTACAGGCACGGTTAGGGCTTGCAAACCATTTGCTGTGGCAATGACACAACGGTTACGATAGGTTTGTTTTTGGTAGGAGTCATACTGTTCGATAAGACAATGGTCATAGCGATACAGTTTCTGATACCATTGTACGGGACCGAAATAGGTAGTCTGCAATAAGGCGGTAGTCATTGCAAAATCCTTTCTTCACGATAACCTTCCCAGAAATCCCTTTGGTCGTCATGACTGTATAGTATCGTCACCACCCTGCCAATGATATTTCGCTCGGAGATAAAACCAAAACATCTGGAGTCTGCAGGATTCTTCGGATAGATAGACTCCAGCCAATAATAATCAGCATCGGCACAGTCTTTCAAACCAGGAATCACCACCATTCTGTTCTGTACCTGTATGGTATCACCAGGCACCGCCTTACAACGGGCAATGAACTCTCCTTGAATGGTGTCGTTGGGAAGGTCGAAAAGTACGATATCACCACGCTGTACAGGTTTTCGGAGCATGCGACTATAAGGTATGATACCTCCTCCGTCAATCCGTAAACCATAACTCCATTTGTTCACCAATAGGCGATCGCCACTGATATAAACAGGTTGTAAGCCCTTTCCTTCAACAGTATAGACAGAAAAAGCCAAAGCACGGAAAGCCAACATCAGCACAAACGCTGATGCGAAGGCTATCGCGAACTTCAGCCAGTTAGGCATATCTTACTTGATATTGTCGACGAAACGGAACAGGCGGTTCCAACGGATACCAGAGAAACCTCCACGGTCAGGATCGCTGCTCCACCAGATGAAGATAGGCTTACCTACGATGTGGTCTTCTGGAACGAAGCCCCAGTAACGGGAATCAAGAGAGTTATGACGGTTATCACCCATCATCCAGTAATAATCAAGTTTAAAGGTATAAGAGGTGGCTGCCTTACCATTAATCAGAATCTTTCCGTCTTTTACCTCCAGTGTGTTGCCCTCATAAGTGCGAATACAACGCTCGTAAATCGGAAGATTCTCCATTGTCAGGTTGATACTCTTACCCTTAGCAGGAATCCAGATAGGACCGTAGTTATCGCGTGTCCAGTGCATATTACCATTTAGCGGATAGATATCAAGGTCATTGGCTTCAGTATTGATCTCGATACTCTCCACCAAGTCCTTTCGCTTCGACAATTCTGCCACAGCATGTTTTGTCATCGGCATAGCACCAGTAGTATTCAGAGACATGATATCTTCCATCGTGATACCCAAGTCCTTCATGATATCATCATCCAGACGCTGACGCAATTTCACCTTATAGGTATATTGCACGTTATCAGGTTCTTTGTTTGCCTTACCATCGAGATAGACGATACGGTTCTTGATTTGTAAGGTCTGACCAGGCAGTCCTACACAACGCTTCACGTAATTCTCACGACGGTCGGTAGGACGGGTGTCTATCAAACCATATTCTGCCTGATTACGAACAATCTCATTACGACCAGACTGATAAATAAAACTAAAATACTGCTGACGCTGCTCTACAGTCAGTGAGTCAGGATTAGGACGCTGGGGATACATCTGATACCCCAACGAATAGCACATCTGATAGAAGTCGAAAGCCTGATACTGTGGAGCGCTGCACAAAGTGTCGCCTGCCGGATAGTTGAATACGACGATATCGTTCAGTTCTACCTTTCCCAAACCCTTCACACGACGATAGTCCCAATGGGGCCATTCGATATAACTCTTACACTGGAACAATGGAAGCGTATGCTGGGTCAAAGGCATCGTCAAAGGAGTCTCTGGGATACGTGGACCATAACTTACTTTCGAGACAAAGAGATAGTCGCCTGTCAACAGACTCTTTTCCAAAGAACTGGAAGGTATCACATAGTTCTGGAAGAAGAACAGGTTGATGAAGTAAACGGCAACAAGGGCGAATACCAACGCATCGACCCATGACATCACCCACCTGATGGGACCTTCTGAGTCTTTCCACCACTGCCACTTGATCTTCTTGGAAATATAGACATCATAGATAAAAGGTACTACCAGTAGTCCCCACCATGACTTCACCCAATAAAGGAACAACAGGTAGAGTACCAATACGACGATGAATTTCGCCCATTGCACCTTCATATTCAACTTCTTCTTTTCTCTTTTTTCCATTGTTATAAAATTAATTCACATAGATTTGACGCAACGGTGCATCTACAAGTTGCGCCTTATTCTTACTTTAACCTACGTTTCAGAATTTAAACATATCGCTGATAGTCAGCAGTCCCTGATGCTCTTTGGTATATTCTGCTGCTAATACAGCACCCAGTGCAAAGCCCTTACGGCTGTGAGCATCGTGGGTAATCGTAATCAAATCGGCGTCTGAGTCGTAACGGATGGTATGAATACCAGGAACTTCTCCACGACGGATATGATCCACACGCAGATACTTCTTGTCTGTCGTATCCTCTTTCCAAGCCTCCTTGCGGTCGATATTTTCTACAATCTCTTCAGCCAGTGTGATGGCAGTACCAGAGGGATGGTCGAGTTTATGCACATGGTGCGTCTCTTCCATCTCTACGTCGTATTGAGGGAACTGGTTCATAATCTTCGCCAGATAGCGATTGACGGCTGAGAAGATAGCCACACCGATACTGAAGTTAGAAGCCCAGAAGAGCGTCTTACCACCTTCAGAACATGCCTTACGCACCTCATTACCGTGTTCCGTCATCCAACCTGTAGAACCAGAAACTACCTTTACGCCTTTTCCCCAAGCCTTCAGGTAGTTGCCATAGGCAGCCTGCGGTGCCGTAAACTCAATGGCGACATCGGCAGAGGCAAACGCAGGAGAATCAAAGTCCTCCTGATTATCGATATCAATAATACTCACAATTTCATGGCCACGGTCGAGGGCAATCTGCTCTATCATCTTACCCATCTTACCATAGCCGATTAACGCTATCTTCATCCTTTTTCTATTAATAATGTATTAATACAGGTTGCGAAGGTACGATAAATTGAGCAAAACACCAAATTTATTTGGTATTTTTCAATATCTCCCCTCTATCACAGCCCAGTCGATAATCTGCCAAAGAGCAGCGAGATGATCTGGACGACGATTCTGATAGTCGAGATAGTAGGCATGCTCCCAAACGTCGAAGGTCAACAGGGGCTTTAATCCCTTCTGTATGGGGTTGGCAGCATTCGTCTCCTGTGTGATGATAAGTTTACCATCCTTGTCAGATGATAGCCAAACCCAACCAGAGCCGAATAGGGTAGCGCCCTTCTTTTGAAACTCATCCTTGAAAGCCTCAAATGAACCGAAGTCGCGAGTAATAGCCTCAGCGAGTTTTCCAATAGGCTTATAGTCTTCCTTAGGTGCACAGAATTGTCCAAAGTAAAGATTGTGATTCAGAATCTGACCAGCATTATTCAGCATGCCGCCCTCTGCTTTCATCACAATCTCTTCCAGTGGAAGTTCTGCTAACGGACTCCCCTCCAACAGTCCATTCAGGTTGTTCACATAGCCTGCAAGATGCTTTCCGTGGTGGAAACCAATCGTCTCACGGCTAATAATCGGCTCTAAAGTCTCTGGTGCGTATGGCAACGCCATTAATTCAAATTTCTCCATATTCATTATTTCTTTTTGGGTTTTGGCATAGGCAACTCTTTACATGTTTCGCGTACCAGTGTAGAGAGATAGTCGTGGTCATCTACGTCAGCGATATAGAAGTAATCCTTTGCCCCTTCGTAGGGAGGACGCATATCTATCACGCGCAACAATTTCCTTCCTGCCTCTGTCGGTTTCAGGTAGAAGCAGTCGTCACAGATGAGTCCGAAAATCTTTCCGTCACAATAGATTCCATAGTCACCGAACATCTTCTTGATAACTATTTCACCTGCTCCGGCACACTGGTCAGCGATATACTGTACAAAATCTGCATTGCTTGCCATAATTACACTTTCGTCCTTTTATTATCTTGGTTGCAAAGATACAATTATGTGGACGAAATACAAAAGGAAAATAGAAAAAGTTAATGATTTATTTATTTCTATTTGTTTCTATTTGTTTAACCACTCCTGACGTTCCTGTTCCGACATCTTTTCAATGGCATAACGGAGCATGGTGCGAGGCATTTCATGGGCATGTTGACGGAGGAACTCGCGAAGAAGATCCATCGAGACGCGCTTACCCATCTCACGGAGCATCCAGCCGACCGCCTTATGCATCAAGTCATGCGGATGGTGCAGGTGGATTTCTGCATAGCGTAAGCACCACGAGGGGTCACCCTGCTGTGACGTCTTCCACGAACAGACGATACTCATGCGCTGTTTCCACAAACAAGGGCTGGCAGCAAGTTCATCCAATACCTCTATCTTATAGTTGTTGTCGCCTAAGTTGGTAGGCAACAGCAACCAATTACCTATAATCTTATGTACAGAGAGGTCGACCAAGTCCCAGTTATTCGCCTGCTCGGCATACTTCAGATACATGGTGACAATCTCATCGCGCTTCGTGATAGCCTCCGTGTTATTCGCCAGTCGTTTGGTCGCCAACTTATCGAACTTCGCCACGAGAATCAGGAAACCACAAAGACGTACCTCATGCCATTGGTTCATTAACAGTTCTGGTACTTCACTCAAAGGGAAGTCCTGTCCTGCAGCCTTCACCACCTCACGTGTCTGTGGAACCTTTAGACCTAAGAATTCATCGCCAAAACCATACTCGCCTGGGGCAGTCTTAAAGAACCCCATCAATATCTGTCGCTGCTCTTCATTCTGCAGCGATTTCATATATTTAATGATTTCCTGTGCGTTCATTGTTTCTTTAGTTATGACGTTAGGGATTATTCTATCATCAGGATGATTCTCTGATAGGACTTGAGGGATAAATAGCCTTTGTCTTGAACTTCACAGATAAGGTGCAGGTTCTGTCCCACGGCATCGTTAGGAATGGTAATATTGATAACAGACTGTGTAGCATCGGAGATGGCAATCTTAGTTTGTCCTATCTCAGGCTGTTGCCACCAATGGAAAGCGATGGTATTAAAGTCGGGGTCAGAAGAACCTGAAGCGTCCAGACGAAGAACGTCTCCTGCCTTGACATGAAGCACTAAAGGCAATGGTCCTTGATGGCCATTCACCACAACGATAGGATTATGGTTACGCTCGCCCTTGTCTTCAATCCACTGCATACGGGCCTCGAAGTCAGAGATCTCATCTAGATAGAAGCGTTGCTTATAGCCTATACTGATGCTACGTACAGGTTCCTGCCATGAGGTCCAGGCCATAGTGAGCGAGTCGGAACAAAGTCCATACTCGTGATAGCCTGCCCAACTACACTGCTTTGGGTCTTCTGGGTCGTTAAGACCGTTGGGCAGCACGTAGAGAAAACTCGGAGTATCGCCTTCCACGCCCCACTTATAGTTGGGATATACCTTACCCAATGCTCCACAGGTCTGGATGCTCGTCTGATGACGACTCCAGTTCTGCTTGCCCAGTTCGCACTGCTCCTGCCACGTGCCCTCGTCCCAGATGAACTGTAGGTCATCCTTGAACTCTTGGCGTAGCCACATATGGGAACTGCGGGCGCGATCCATGCGATGGGCATAGTCCATGTCTTGATCCGTGATGGTATAGATGCGGAACTTCTTAACGAAGTCAGACACTTTGTCCGCACTACGTGTCTGCTTCACGCGCCATATCGCTTGTGCCAATGTGTTCGCCCCACCCCATGCTGCCACATAGATAGGTCGTGGGTCATCCTCATCGGCTAAACGAATGAGAAGTTCACTGCCTGGCGAGTCATTACCCTCACCGATAGACCTGATACCACCATTGATGCTACCCATCACAGCACGACTGCGCAAATACGCTGCACTGGGCCAATAACCGATTCGCTGTTGTCCGTTTTCCTCATCAAGTGAAAGGAACGATGTCTGCTCAGAGCGCTTTCTCAGCTTCATAACATCCTTCTCGTATGCATCAATCACTTGCTGCAGATACTGTGCCCACTCCAGAGGATAAGGATCACAGTTCCAACCCACTGACGTAATCAATGCTTCGATTTCAAACATGTCGGCATAGACCATCAAGTGGACCATTGACTCCATATCATCGGGTTCTATATCGGCAGGTGCGATGTCCGTACATACCACCAAACGAGGTTTCAAGTTCGTCTCTTGGGCAATGCTTACCATGAAAACGGTCAGCATCAAGAGTAGTATCGTTGTCGTTCTTTTCATAATTTGATGTATTTCTGCCGCAAAGGTACGAATTTTCAAAAAAGAATTGTATCTTTGCATCATATTTATTACACTTAAAATTATGAAGAAAGCTATTCTATTATCCGTTTTCATGACATTGACCCTTATTGTCAATGGTCAGACAGAGCCCCCTAAGTTTACACCACAGTTAGAATTTGCCCTGCAACTGAAAGTAACGCTGGGAGAGACATATACCTGTGGAGAGACACAACACGGCAGACGTACCATCATTCCCATTACGGGCGGAACCTTTGAAGGCCCAAACATCAAGGGAACCATCATCAATGGTGGCGCTGACTATCAACTCGCTAATGCTGAGGGGCGCACAGAATTGGAAGCCATCTACTCTATCAAGACGGATGACGGCATCTATATCCACGTACGCAATCGCGGCATCATCTGCAGTGCCAAAGACGAAAACGGCAATCCATCCTTCTATTTCAGGGCAGCCCCTCAGTTTGAGGCTCCCAGCAATAGCAAATATGCATGGATGAATAATGCCCTCTTCGTCTGTGCGCCAGAATTCGGCGGAGACTTCAAGGGCATTGTGCTTAATGTGTGGAAGGTAAAGTAATCCTTCGACTTACTTGTTCAGATTCTGAATAAATTGCCATTCGCTCTCATGTGATTTCACCTTGATGAGCGAATGGTGAGTAACGATATACTCAGACAATCCCTCACGATTGGCCCCGCTATGCCAGTCGTAAGTATAACCTAACTGCGTCCAAGGCAATGGACTGTCATCCAAGTAGGCTGACTCGAAACTATAGCGAAACCATTCGCGGAAATTAGTCTCTCCCACTTTATAATTCTCGTTTGCATAGGCAGGGAATTCCAGGCCAGCAGTTGTTGTCGTGATATCAGGATCGTGGGCAGGACGGAACATATAGGCAGGATCGGCATAGAACTGCACCATGATATTATAATCGCAATCAGGGCTAAGACCATACATCTGAATCATACGCATGTGGGCTGCAACGCTATCCAATCCCACATAGGCATCCTTCTTACGCAACCAATCAGCAGGGAGTGTTACCCAAGTACCCAGTTCACGGTCAATGCGATAAACGCCCTCTTTCCCGAAGAAACGCTGTAGACGACTTGAGTCAACTAATGTTACCAATAGCACCATATCCTTGCCGTCAATGGTAGCCCACTCCTGACCTGGATAGCCTTTCTTCACAGGCATCAGGTCATGTGACACCTTTGAGGGTGTAGGCTCTTTCGCATCCGCAATAGCTGCAGTAAGCTCGGCCTGCAACAAAGAGTCATTCTCATACCATGCCGTAGTATCTGCGGCATTCTCTGTCTCATTGGCAGCAGCTTGCTTGTTTTGACAGGCACCTGCAACAAATGCCAATGCGACGATTACAATCCATAATTTCTTCATACGTTATTGTTATTTGTAGGTTTAAAGTTTCTTATTCGGGTGCAAAGATACAAAAATATTTATCAATAATTTAAGATACCTTCTAAAACTTATCGAATATTTCCCGATTTTTTGTATCTTTGTCGCAGGAACACAAAAACGGGAATAAATGATGGAACACTATCAAGCAGACGGACATCGTTATGAAAACGGTATGAAATACGAGCGTTGCGGACGCTCTGGTATCTTATTGCCTCAAGTCAGTCTAGGCATGTGGCATAACTTTGGTAATGTGGATCCTTACGAGCGTAGCAGAGAGATTATTCGCTATGCCTTTGATCACGGTATCACCCATTTTGATTTGGCAAACAACTACGGACCCGCCTATGGCACGGCTGAGGAAACACTGGGACGTGTGATAGATGATGACCTGCGCCCTTATCGTGACGAACTCTTCATCTCGACCAAAGCAGGTTATGATATGTGGGCTGGTCCTTATGGCGAATGGGGCTCTCGTAAGTATCTGATAGCATCACTTGACCAGAGTCTGAAAAGGATGCATTTGGACTATGTCGACTTATTCTATAGCCATCGCTTCGACCCCAATACCCCCATGGAAGAGACCCTTCAGGCATTGGTGGATGTCGTCAGAGCAGGCAAGGCACTCTATGTGGGTATCTCCAACTGGCCTTTAGAAGCAACGAAGTTTGCCATCGATTACCTGAAACAACGAGACACTCCTCTGCTAATCTATCAAGGTAAACTCAATATGCTGAATCGCGAACCCATCGAAGAAGGTATTCTTTCATGTTGTCAGGAAGCCGGCGTGGGCTTCATCGCCTTCTCGCCCCTCGCACAAGGCTTACTTACCAACCGTTACCTCAATGGGATTCCAGAAGACTCACGTATGTCGAAAGGTAAGTTCCTGCGCGAAGAGATGCTGACTCCGGAACTGTTGCAACAACTGCACCAATGGAATGAAGAGGCTAAGGAAAACGGTATGAGCCTTGCAGAAATGGCACTTCAATGGATACTAAAGCAACAAGGCGTGACCTCCGTCCTTGTAGGTGCCAGTTCCACTAAGCAATTGGCACAGAACCTTCAATGCATTAAATAAAGAGCGTGCTTATTCCCAACATTCTATCTCGTCTTCTATCTCAGGCAACTGACTGCGATGGAAGACGGGTTCTTTGATACCCTGACGCTTCTGTTTTCGATAGTCGTCAAGCAGACGGAAAGCGTAGCGCCCTAACAGGACGATAGCAATGAGGTTGCAGGCCGTCAGGAATGCCATGAAGAAATCAACGACGTTCCACACCAATTCAAAACTGGCAATGGCACCCCAAAAGACCATCAAGCCACCAGAGCAGAGACGATAAATCGTCATCACTTTGGTATTCGGCGTGATGAAGCGGATATTGGCTTCACCATAGTAATAGTTACCTATAATGCTGGAAAAAGCAAAGAGGAAGATGGCGACAGCCACGAATATAGGACCAATGCTACCTACCTCATTCTGTAGTGCCGACTGTGTAAGGGCGATACCATTCAGTTCGGGCACTTGGTAGAGACCGCTAATAAGGATGATAAATGCCGTACATGAACATACTACCAACGTATCAGTAAAAACACCCAGCGCCTGAATAAGTCCTTGCTTCACAGGATGCGTCGTGGTAGCCGTAGCCGCTACATTAGGTGCACTACCTTCACCTGCCTCGTTGGAGAAGAGTCCGCGCTTGATACCGTTCATCATCGCTGCACCAATACCACCACCCGCAATCTGTGAAACACCAAAGGCATCAAGCACGATAACCTTGAAGACATGCGGAATCTGATGGATGTTCATCACGATAATCACTATAGCGAGTACCAGATAGCCCACTGCCATCACAGGCACCAGAACAGAACTGACTTGAGCGATACGCTGGATACCACCAAAAACAATGAACAATGCCATTAACGCGAGAATACCTCCCACCCAAACTGGCGACCAACCAAAGGCTTCCAGCATAGCACCACAGATAGTATTTGCCTGAATGGAGTTGTTGGAGAGTCCAAACTGCAAGGTGATGAGCACAGCAAACAATATCGCCATCCACCGTTGCTTTAATCCCTTCTGGATATAATAGGCAGGACCACCAATAAACGAATCCTTGTGTTTCTGCTTATACAACTGTGCCAGTGTCGATTCTACAAAAGCCGTTGCAGAACCTATCAGTGCGATAATCCACATCCAGAACACTGCTCCAGGACCACCAATGGCAATAGCAGTAGCAACACCAGCCAGATTACCTGTTCCCACACGAGTAGCGACACTGACGGCAAAAGCCTGAAACGATGATATATGGCGGCTCTTACCCGTTTTCTCCTTCACTTGTTCTTCCACCGTATTGACGGCTGACTCCGTGAGCAGGCGAAACATCTCACCCACCATACGGAACTGTACGAAACGAGTGCGCCATGTGAACCACAATCCACAGCCCACCAGTGCCACAATCAGCACGTAGCTCCATATCACATCGTTAACAGCAGTAATCCACTCGTTCATAAGACTTTTAGTTATAATAAGGTGTCAAACACTTTCTGATAGAATGCTGCCTTCTTCTCGATAGCCATCGGATAGGCCCGTGAAGAACTCGGCATGCGATAGAGTCGTAAGGTACGCCCTTCAAAGTCCACTGGAACGAATGTTCCGACCTTGGGTTCCTCTACACCCATCTGCTGCGCACAGAGTGTCGTAGCCAGTTGTCCTGCAGTGACTATCGTTCTACATTGTGGCAAATGGCGCAGCATCACCTTGATGTCAGTTTGCTCCACCACCTGCAGGTCCTTGTCGCTGGCAGTATTCTTCGTACGGATAATCTGCGTACAGGTATCATAGAGAGCGATACCTCTAGCCGTAAGAAAGCGTTTGAGATCATCCAGTCGATAGTGTTTCCCGTCATCAGCCACGAAATGTTGCTTGTCGCCGAAGAAGCAATAGCCCACAATGCACCACATATCATTGGTGAAGTTAGGATAATAGAACGGCATCGACCAACGTTTCTCGGCAGGCGGAAACGTACCAAGCATCAGCATCTGTGCGCCCTCAGGCAGAAACGGTTCGAAAGGATGACTCTCTATCATGATTATTTCTGCAGAATCTGCTCCGCGTGCTCCTTGGTCTTTACTTGTTTGCCGACAAAAATCTGCTCGATGATACCTTCTTCATTAATAATAAAGGTAGTGCGGATAGTACCCATCGTTTTCTTGCCATACATTGTCTTCTCGCCCCAGGCACCCATCGCCTCCATCAAGGTCTTATCCACATCGGCAATCAACGGGAAGGGCAACTCATGCTTCTCCTTGAACTTCACATGCGAAGCAGCAGAGTCCTTGCTCACACCCACCACTTCATAGCCGGCACCCTGCAATTCCTGATAATGGTCTCTCAGGCTGCAAGCCTCAGCCGTACAACCGCTCGTATTATCCTTCGGATAGAAATACAGCACTAACTTACGTCCTTTGTAATCACTCAAACGGATATCCCGTCCCTGTTCGTCCTTACCCAAAATCTCAGGCGCCTTGTCTCCAATATTCATAGTAGTATTGTTTTAGATGATGTTGCAAAATTTCCCCTTAACAGGGCTCCCATAAGAAACAGGACATATCCACATGACCATTGGACTTGAAACGGACACCTTCTTCCTCTAACAAAGCGCGTTGACGACTCCAACCTGGGGCTGTTCGCCCTTCTTTGTTAACCACACGATGACAAGGCAACGCATCTGCCCCTGGTGTATAGCGGAGTGTACGCCCTACCATGCGTGAATGACTAGGCCACCCTGCTAAGGTTGCAATATGCCCATAGGTTGTCACTCGCCCACAAGGAATCTGACTGACAATATTCAGCACGTCGTCACGAAACATCCTTACCTGCTCAGCCGTCATATTGTCGGGATAGTCCTTCATCCTATATCAAATTATAATTGATAGGGCACAAAGATACAAAATAAATCAAAAGATATAGCATCTTACCTGCGAAATTTTGTAAATCTCTTATATAGATGAGCGTATCCCAAAACTTAGAATGGACTACCCTGCTCTTTATAATAAGTATAATGAATCACTATCTTTGCCTTAATCACCTCGCGGTTTAAGCGAGCGATGTTGCTGATTACGTGATTAGCGCCTTGTTTTTCGATATCGCTTAACAAAATAGAAACACACACTCAAGGCTATCAAAACGACGACGATAGACAATGTCACATCGTCTGGTATTCCTGAGATCAATGAAGGAGATGGTGCAATGTCTGCCATTTGCAGGTTATTCCCTGATACATTGAGCGCTGTGGCGACAGTATCTGTCGTGTCTGAAGGTACAGAAGCAGTATCAATAACTTCTGGTTTAATGATACGAGGCCTGTGAATGACCTGATGCGGAAGTGAAGGAATGTCTAAAAATACCATACGATAAAGTTTTTATTGGGTTAATAATTAAATATATTCAAAAAGTATTATCAAGCTTTGTGCCAGTATTCCTATCAGAAAACTGATGGCATTACACAGAATACTATAGACGAATGCGCGCGACAGATTACGGAGGAAGAGAAAATACCATAATGCCTCAATGAACACAATGATGACTTCTGCTATG
Source organism: Prevotella sp. (assembly GCA_017554145.1). Taxonomy (GTDB): domain Bacteria; phylum Bacteroidota; class Bacteroidia; order Bacteroidales; family Bacteroidaceae; genus Prevotella. The sequence continues at coordinate 24,364 of JAFZIZ010000015.1, forward strand.
ATGATGGTCATAAAGCTGTCGTCTATATATAAAAGGAAAAGATTGAGAGAGACATTAGTAAGCATATTGACGACTACAGACGAGCCCAACACCAACCTATTCCGTTCTCCCAAAAGCAGCAAGACCACGAACTCTATCAGAATCGTTGCAACGAGTGCAAGTAATAGCATAGGAAGTGTCACCATAGGCTAAAAACAGCTAATAAATAACCAGGAATCAACGCAGCGGCAAGCAATCCGAAGGCCAGACCTTCTCGCTGAGGTAATACTACATTGGCCAGATAAAGCGTCACTGGCATCGTACAGTTAACTGCAAACAAGCCTATCAAAATTATCATCTTTCCCTGACTTCTAAACACCCAACAGAGAACTGCCAAAAGCACTACAAGCAGCAGCATCTTGACGATACCCAGACTGCGAGCGAGCCATCCGCCAGCCATCTTCCCCAACATCGACAAGAGACCTATCAGAAGGATGAAACCACTACTCTTCGAGAGCCCACCAGTAAATGACTCTCCAACAAGCGACCTCAACATGACAACCAACATCAGAACCACCAGAGATAATACCACAAACAACTTGCTGAAGTGACAATCTGCTGCCTTATCTACTACTGTCGCAGCATTAGTCCTGAGGTCGAGATGCATATAAAGCGTCGACAAGAAACAGACAGAAAGCAAGACCACATACAGCAAAGACCACGAGAAGAAAACCATACCTATGGCCAAGCCAAAGGCACCGGTAGATACAAAGGTGCCAAGTGCACGAATATCATTACCTGTCTTGATAACTACTTGTTTGCCTCCCCATACATGAAACAACGAATTTCCTATTCCCAACAAGACCGCTACAACCACGACACCCCAGGTAGAAAACCCCAAATTGACGACTATCGACGTTGCCAAGACTGCCATCGTCAGTAATACGACAGAGACTAACAGCATCCAGTGCTTACGCTCCATCCTGTCTGCCCATAGTCCTGTCAATGGCTGTGTCAGGAATGCCAGTATATTATAAATGAGAAAAACACTTACCAGATGCGTCATAGAAAGTAACGATGCCATCAGATAAAGACAGCACACACAAAGTCCGTCTACCAACAAATGCAGCACGGAGCACAAAGCCGTCATCCGTAAAAGGCTCCTATACATATTTCTTTGCCTGCAAATATACAAATATATTTCGAATAACCCTTATTTCTATTATAAAAAATAAGGAGCGCCGCAGAGATTTCTGCGGCGCTCTTTTAAAAAATATTTAGTCTATAAGAAATCCTTCTGGATGATTGATGTGTCACGCCTCGTTTATTGAAGCGATTTCTCCATTTCCTTGATATATTTCTCCAATTGGTCATTCAAGTACTTCTGGAGTTTGCGGGCAGGCTTCGACTCACGGCTATAGCCGAAACTCTTAAAGTACTCGTTAAGCCCCTGGTTCTGCTCGTTATAGAACTTCAAAATTTCCTTATACAGGCCCGGCAGTTCATCCATCGGAATAGCATAGTCTTGAACCAGAGTGATGAAATCTTGGTACTTCTTGTCCAGTTCCTTGTTCTGCTTCAGAATGTCCTCGTAGATAGTGCCTATTCTGTAATGGTCGCGCATGCCTTGCATTTCCGCACCGATGGCTTTGTAGCTGGCCTTAATCTTTTCAATGTTCATCTGAACAAGTTCTGCCTTCAGCTCAATCTGTGCCTTTAGCTGAGGCGCGAGCGAGTTTCTCCAATCCTGAGGTTGGACGGCAGTAGCCTTCTGGTATTCTGCGGGCACGACGTCAGCGACTTCAACGGTTTCTGCAATGAGGCTCTTGCCAGACTGGCGACCTACACGGCGCTCATAGTCCTTATCCTCGTCGTAATAGCCATTATGCACGGTGATGTGATAGGTCTCGCCAGGTACAAAGTCGAGGTCAATCCATGCTGAGCAAAGCGAACCATCAGGGAAGATGCAGCGCAGGCGACCTACGCAGGGCTTAGTGAGCTCAGTCTGCCACTCGAAGCGCTTATTGACAACGGGGATGCAAGCCACATACTCATGGTCTTCGAGATTGTAGAGAGCCTCGCGAGATTCGGCAATATAGATATTGTAGAGTGAATCCTTAATCTCATCGCCCACGCGACCTTCAATCTTGAACATCCGCTTAGAGTAGTCTAAAGGCTTCTCATACTTGTCGGGACGCAGAGAGGTTATCTGATAGATCATTCCATTGACCTTGGTACCTTCCTTAGTGATGACCCATTTGATGGCGTAGGCATCGCGCAGTTTGGGATTCTGAGGATTCTTGCAGCACATCAGCCACATCTCCTCTTCGCTATTGTTACGAATGTTATAGGTTTCACTCTCTCCGTTTTCATTAACGGCCTTTAAAGAGAATCTCTTGTTGTCGCCAGGTGACAAATGGAGTATCTGGTATGACTTGGGCTCATCATCCTTAAAAGATTTGCTGATGACGGAGGTGTTCAGGTATGTTTTACCTGCCATGTGGGGAAACTTGTCGTTATCGGCAGAGAAGGTGGTAATCCTTACACTCGACTCTATCTGGTTGGTTTCAGGATTCTTGTTAACCGAATATACCTCATTAGGATCTCCCCAAGTCTGGATAATGGTCCAGAAAAGTGACTTTACATTAAAAGGCACATTGTCCTGCTTGCCCTTCTGCTGGGCACTGATGGTTGTGAATGCGCTGCAAGCGATGAGCAGCATGATGAATATACGTTTCATATGGCGTTCTTTTTAAATGTTCAATGTTATTTTTGGGCTGTTTGTTCTAAATTATATTTAGCGATTTCGAGTTCCAACTGCGCCCATTTCAGATATGCTTCATTAGCTTGTTTCTTCATCAGGGCGAGTTCCTCGGGAGTGTATTTGTAGTTCTCTGGGCGAGTAATGGGGATGTCGCGCTCTGTCAGTGTTACGGACTTCTCCTCAGGTTTTACTGTCTCAACAGCTGCCAGGTCGGTAGTAGGCTCTGCGGCTTGGGTAGTCGGCGTAATCGGAGTATTCATTGTTTCCTGATTTCTCTGAGCTCTCTTTCTGACCTTCACTTGAGCGACTGCAGGCTTTTCTACTTCAGGCTCAACTTTCGCCACTTGGGGTTCTTCCACCTTTTTATTATCTGTTGGCTGTTTGACGACAGTGCGTTCTGCTACGACATCCGTTGGTGTTTCCTTAGGTGGCGTCAGCCATATCATCATCACGCCTGCCGCGCAAGCAGCAGCAATCCAAGGCCAGATGACAACGCGACGTGGTTTCTTCTGCTCTTTAGCCACACGCTGCATCAGTCGCTCATTGAGGTTGGCAGGCATTTGCGGCCTTTCAGCCTCGTCCTGCCTGATGGCGTCGCGCAGGTTGATGTCTGCTTGTCGTAATGCGTTTAATTTCTCCTCTGTCATGATTGCAACATTTTGATGATTTTACATAATTTCTTTCTCGTTCTGCTCAGCTTCGAGGCCACCGTCGTTGGTATTGATTCCGTCACGTAGGCTATCTCCTTCAGACTGAGCTCCTCGTAGTAGAACATGGTGATGATGGCGCGCTCATCGGGTGGTAGATGCTTCAGGGCTGCCCTTATTAACTGCACCGTTTCTGGATTCGGTTGTCCGAATGTCGCCTCCACCTCGTTTTCAGAAAGCTTTTCTGCCTCACCCTCGCGATCCTCGTAGTAGATTACTGGCATGCTCTTGTGCCTAAGGAAACTGATGGACTCGTTGTAGGCGATTCGTGAGATCCATGTCTTCAACGACGATTTCTCCGCGTCGTACTTATTAATATTCTTGAAGACCTTGACAAACACGTCCTGATACACCTCCTCTGCATCTTCTACTGCTGGCAACATCCTCGCCACTTGTGCGAAGACATCGTTGCCGTAGCGTTCGAGCGTCTGCCTTTGAGCTTTGGGACTTTGTTCCCGCAGTCCCAATATCAGGTTTATGTCTGTTTCTGTCATTCTATTTTCTTAACCTTTTACTAATATATACGAGCAAAACATCAAAAACATTGCAAGATAAGATAAAATTTTTGATTTTTCGTATTATATATCCAAAAGAGCGCCGCAGAATAATCTACGACGCCCTTTATAATAGTATAATGTATATACTACATTAATCTGCCATCTTCGCCTTAATCATCTCGCGATTCAGGCGAGCGATGTTGCTGATGGTCTCGTTCTTCGGGCATACTGCCTCGCAGGCGCGAGTGTTGGTGCAGTTACCAAAGCCGAGTTCATCCATCTTGGCAATCATGTTCTTCACACGACGGGCAGCCTCTACGCGACCCTGAGGAAGCAGGGCGAGCTGAGAAACCTTGCTGGATACGAACAGCATAGCAGAACCGTTCTTACAAGCGGCTACGCAAGCGCCACAACCGATGCAAGATGCGCAGTCCATAGCCTCGTCGGCATCCTCCTTAGGAATCAGGATAGCGTTGGCATCCTGAGCCTGACCTGTGCGGATCGTAGTATAACCACCAGCCTGGATAATCTTATCGAAGGCACCACGGTCTACCATACAGTCCTTGATTACAGGGAAAGCAGCACTACGCCAAGGCTCAACAGTGATAACATCGCCATCGTTGAAACGGCGCATGTAGAGCTGACAAGTAGTAGCACCACGCTCTGTCTTACCATGAGGTGTACCGTTGATATAGAGTGAGCACATACCGCAGATACCCTCGCGGCAGTCATGGTCGAATACGAAGGGCTCCTTGCCTTCGTTGATGAGTTCCTCATTCAGGATGTCAAGCATCTCGAGGAAAGAGGTATCATCGGGGATGTCCTTCATCTCATGGGTATCGAAGTGTCCCTGGTCCTTGGGGCCATTCTGGCGCCAGAACTTTATAGTAAAGCTGATATTCTTAGCCATAATTCCTTAGTTTTTATAGTTACGTGTCTGTACCTTAATAGCCTCATACTCCAGTGGCTCCTTGATGAGAGTAGGTTCGTTGCCCTTGCCCTGATACTCCCAGCAGCCAACGTAGAAGTAGTTCTCGTCGTCGCGCTTAGCCTCGCCTTCCTCGGTCTGATACTCCTCACGGAAGTGACCACCGCAAGACTCGTTACGAGAGAGAGCGTCGAAAGCGACAAGCTGACCCATGGTGAAGAAGTCACGCAGGTGGATAGCCTTGTCAAGCTCGATGTTCAGACCTTCCTTAGATCCAGGAACGAAGAGGTTAGAGTCGAACTCCTTCTCCAGTTCGTGCATCTTCTTCAGACCTTCCTTCAAGCCCTCGGCGGTGCGACCCATACCAACATACTCCCACATGATGTGGCCGAGCTCCTTGTGGATAGAGTCAACAGAACGCTTACCCTTGATGTTCAGCAGACGATCAAGTTCTGCATCAACAGCCTTCTCTGCCTCGTCGAACTCAGGACGATCCGTATCAATCTTACCCCAGATGCTCTGGTCAGCCAGATAGTTCTGGATGGTGTAAGGCAGTACGAAGTAACCATCAGCCAGACCCTGCATCAGTGCAGAAGCACCCAGACGGTTAGCACCGTGGTCAGAGAAGTTACACTCACCAATAGCGAACAGACCAGGAATAGAAGTCTGCAGCTCGTAGTCAACCCAGATACCACCCATCGTGTAGTGGATAGCAGGATAAATCATCATGGGCTTGTAGTACTTCACACCGTTAATCTCGTTAGCCACATCGCCAGGGAATACGTCGGTAATCTCCTCGTACATCTCGAAGAGGTTGCCATAACGCTGCATGATAACATCAAGACCCAGACGGTTGATAGACTCAGAGAAGTCGAGGAATACAGCCAGACCAGTGTTGTTCACACCGAAGCCCTTATCGCAACGCTCCTTAGCGGCACGTGAAGCTACGTCACGAGGTACGAGGTTACCGAAGGCAGGATAACGGCGTTCCAGATAGTAGTCGCGATCCTCCTCAGGAATCTCCCAACCCTGCTTGGTACCTGCCTGTAGAGCCTTAGCGTCCTCAATGTTCTTGGGAACCCAGATACGACCATCGTTACGCAGTGACTCAGACATCAGCGTCAGCTTAGACTGCTTGTCACCATGAACGGGGATACAAGTTGGGTGAATCTGAACGTAAGAGGGATTTGCAAAGTAAGCACCCTTACGATAGCACTGAACGGCAGCGGTACAGTTACATCCCATAGCGTTGGTAGAGAGGAAGTAGGTGTTACCATAACCACCAGTAGCAATAACGACAGCGTTAGCGCTGAAACGCTCCAGCTGGCCAGTTACCAGATTCTTGGCGATGATACCACGAGCGCGACCGTCAACGATCACCACGTCTTCCATCTCATAACGGGTATACAACTTCACTTTGCCTGCCTTTACCTGACAGCTCAGAGAGCTATAGGCACCCAGCAGCAACTGCTGACCTGTCTGACCCTTAGCGTAGAATGTACGGCTTACCTGAGCACCACCGAAAGAACGGTTAGCCAGCATGCCACCATACTCACGAGCGAAAGGAACACCCTGAGCCACACACTGGTCAATAATATTGTTAGAAACCTCAGCCAGACGATAAACGTTGGCCTCGCGAGCACGGTAGTCACCACCCTTCACGGTGTCATAGAACAGACGGTAGATAGAGTCACCATCGTTCTGATAACACTTGGCGGCATTGATACCACCCTGAGCGGCGATAGAGTGAGCGCGACGAGGAGAGTCCTGAATACACAGGTTAATCACGTTGAAGCCCATCTCACCAAGTGAAGCAGCAGCAGATGCACCAGCCAAACCGGTACCAACAACTATCACGTCAAGTTTTAGTTTGTTCTTCGGATTTACGAGACGCTGATGAGCCTTATATTCCTTCCATTTCTCAGGCACTGGACCTGCGGGAATCTTAGAATCAATTACTTTTGCCATAATTCTTAGAAATTAAATATTGATAATTAGCAAAGGCTTGGAGCGCACTTGAATGCAAAAGCCAAAACTACTACGAGGAAAGCCAAGAAAAGCAGCGTCACATAGATGTTGCCAATGACCTTCCAACGCTGGAACCAAATCTTACCACTAATACCCAGTGTCTGCATGGCAGACCAGAATCCGTGAGTGAGATGGAACCAAATGGCGCAGAGCCAAATCACATAGAGAATCACATAGACAGGATTGCCAAACGTGTCGACGATGAAGGCAAAACCATCTGAAGGTAGATGACCATTCGTAAAGCCAGCAATCTCTGCAAACATCATGTTGTACCAGAAATTGAACAGATGGAGCAACAAGCCCAGCACAACAATGATGCCGAGCACGAGCATGTTCTGTGATGCCCACTCTACCTTGGCAGGTTTGTCTGTTACCGCATAACGCTCAGAGCCACGGGCAGTACGATTCTGTGCTGTCAGGATGAACGCAAAAACGATGTGAATCACAGCCAGGGCTGCCAGACCAAGGGTTGCAACAACAGCATACCAGTTGGCACCCAGCAATTCGCAAATCATGTTGTAAGCCTCGCCCGAGAACAGCGCAACAATGTTCATGCATCCGTGGAATGTCAAGAACAAAATCAGCGCGATACCCGTTACAGACATCACAACCTTACGACCAATTGATGAATTGATTAACCACATAAAATTATAGTATTAAATTAAAATGAATTTACTCATTATTAAGTACGCATGCGCACAATGGGGCTACAAATTTACTACAAAATTATGAAATCGCAAACGTTTTCGTAAGAAATTTATTATTTTTGCAGCATGATTCTGAAATACGACGTACTGGTCATCGGAGGCGGGCATGCTGGATGTGAGGCAGCATGTGCTTCTGCTAACATGGGGGCGAATACTTGTTTAGTAACTATGGACATGAACAAGATTGCGCAGATGTCATGCAATCCTGCCGTTGGTGGCATTGCCAAAGGACAGATAGTCCGTGAGATTGATGCCTTAGGAGGACAGATGGGACTTGTTACTGATGCCACCGCCATCCAGTTTCGTATGCTCAATCGCAGCAAGGGACCTGCTATGTGGAGTCCTCGAGCCCAATGTGATAGAGGAAAATTCATCTGGCAATGGAGAAGTACGCTCGACCATACGGACAATCTCGATATATGGCAAGACCAAGCAGACGAACTACTTGTAGAAAACGGAGAGGCTGTAGGTGTGAAGACCATCTGGGGTGTTGAACTCAGGGCTAAGGCTGTCATTGTAACTGCTGGCACTTTCCTTAATGGACTGATGCATATCGGACGAAAGATGGTTCCAGGCGGACGAATAGCAGAACCTGCCGTTCCCCATTTCACAGAAAGTATTACGCGTCATGGTATTCGTTCAGAGAGAATGAAAACGGGTACACCTGTCCGCATTGATAAGCGCTCCGTTCATTTTGAAGATTTAGAGATTCAGGAAGGAGAACATGACTTCCATCAGTTCTCTTATATTAGTGAGCCTCGCCCATTACCCCAACTGACCTGTTGGACTTGTAATACCAATGCTGCCGTCCATGAGACATTACGCTCAGGACTCAAAGACTCTCCTCTTTATAATGGACAGATTCAATCTATCGGACCACGCTATTGTCCTTCGATAGAAACGAAACTCATGACTTTCCCTGAACGAGAACAACATCCGCTTTTTTTGGAGCCAGAAGGAACTGATACCAACGAATTGTATCTAAACGGTTTCTCATCGTCGCTTCCGATGGATGTACAGATATCCGCTTTGAAACACATCCCTGCTTTCAGAGACCTAAAAGTATATCGTCCTGGCTATGCTATCGAATACGATTTCTTTGATCCCACCCAACTGAAACACTCGTTGGAATCGAAAATCATCAACGGATTATTCATGGCAGGACAGGTGAATGGAACCACGGGTTATGAGGAAGCGGGAGGACAAGGAACAATTGCAGGCATCAATGCTGCTTTATATGCAGGAGCAGCAGGTTGCGATTCCGTTGCAACAGATAAGACCTTTGTTCTCCACAGAGACGAAGCTTATATCGGAGTTTTAATTGACGATCTGGTAACGAAAGGAGTGGATGAACCATATCGTATGTTTACTTCTCGAGCAGAGTATCGTATTCTGCTACGTCAGGATGATGCTGATGCAAGACTGACAGAAAAAGCATACCATTTAGGCATAGCCAAGAAAGATAGATACGACTTGTGGATGCAGAAAAAAGAAGCCATCGAAGAAATCGAAACTTTCTGCAAGACCTATCACATCAAACCAAAAGTCATCAATGGTGCTTTAGAAGCGTTGGGCAGTACCCCACTCGTCTATGGCTGTAAGTTAGAAGACTTAGTAGCACGTCCTGAATTAAACTTTGCCAAACTGGAAGAAGTGATTCCAGAATTGAAAGAAACCCTGAATCGTCCTACTTCGCGAAAAGAAGAGATTGCAGAAGCAGCAGAAGTGCATATCAAATATAAAGGATATATTGAACGAGAGAAAGTCGTAGCCGATAAGATGCATCGCTTAGAGAACATCAAAATCAAGGGGCACTTTAATTATGGCGAACTGCAACAACTGAGCACAGAAGCTAGACAAAAATTGACTGCAATAGATCCAGAAACTTTGGCACAAGCTAGTAGGATTCCTGGCGTTTCACCCAGCGATATCAACGTTTTGTTGGTATTAATGGGTAGATAATGTTCCACGTGAAACAATAATATTTATAATATAAAACTGATCGTAATGAACAATCCTGTACTATTAGAAAACCTTCGTTGTATTCCTGATTTTCCACAAAAAGGAATTAACTTTAGAGATGTAACGACTCTCTACAAAAGTGCTGAATGTCTAAAGATTATGCTCGACGAAATGTATGAGCTATATAAAGACAAAGGCATCACAAAGATTGTTGGTATTGAAAGCCGTGGTTTTATCATGGCATCTGCACTTGCTGCACGTTTAGGTGCAGGTGTTGTATTAGCGAGAAAACCAGGAAAGCTACCCGCAACGGTCATTAAAGAATCGTATTCGAAGGAATATGGTGTTGATACCATTGAGATGCATATCGACTCTATCGATGAGAATGATGTGGTTTTAATCCATGATGATTTGCTTGCAACAGGTGGAACAGCATTAGCAACTTACAAACTTGTGAAGAACTTTAACCCCAAGAAGGTTTATATGAATTTCATCATTGAGATTACAGACGAGGGGTTGCATGGTAGAGATGTGTTTAAGGGATTAGTGGACGTAACTACACTATTAACCATCTAACTGTTTCACGTGAAACAAATAATGTGACTAAGGAAGAGAACGAAGTAAGGTTAGCAAGGCTAAAAGGCATTGTCAGCGCTATGCCAGAGAAGCCTGGCAGCTATCAGTATTATGATGCTGAAGGTACTATCATCTATGTTGGTAAGGCCAAGAACCTCAAAGCTCGTGTCTCTTCATATTTCCATAGCGAAGTCGATCGTTTCAAGACAAAGGTTCTAGTCTCTAAAATTCACGATATCAGTTATACCGTTGTGAACACTGAAGAAGATGCATTACTCTTGGAGAATGCGCTCATAAAGAAATATAATCCAAGGTATAATGTGCTGCTGAAAGACGGTAAGACCTACCCCTCTATTTGTGTCACCAAGGAATATCTACCTCGTATCTTTTCCACGCGTACCATCAATAAAAAATGGGGCACCTATTTTGGTCCTTATAGTCATGTAGGAGCTATGCATGCCCTACTCGATCTCATCAAGAAGTTATATCATCCACGCACTTGTCGTTTCCCCATTACCAAGGAAGGAATAGAACTAGGAAAACACCAGGTTTGTTTGGAATATCACATTAAAAATTGTGCAGGACCATGCGTTGGAAAGCAGTCGTATGAGGATTATCAAAAGAACATCTTACAGGCTCGAGAGATATTGAAAGGCAACACGCGTGAGGTACTTCGAGCGATGAAAGTTGAGATGATGCGATTGGCTGAAGAACTCCGTTTCGAAGAGGCCGAAGAAGTGAAAAGGAGATACCTGCTGATAGATCAGTTTGTCGCTAAGAGTGAAGTCGTCAGCCATACCATCGACAACGTCGATGTGCTCTCTATCACCAACGATGAGAAAGTCGCTTTCATCAACTACATCCACGTCTCAAATGGTCAGATTAACCAGAGTTTTACCTTCGAATATAAGAAGAAACTCGACGAGACAGATGCTGAATTATTGCAGTTAGGAATTGTGGAAATGCGCGAGCGATTCCATAGTAAAGCAAAGGAAATCATACTGCCTCAGGAGATCAATCTCGACCTTGAAGGCGTAACCATTACAGTACCTCAGCGAGGCGATAAAAAGACGCTACTTGACCTCTCTTTGATGAATGGAAAACAGTATAAATTCGATCGTCTCAAACAAGCAGAGAAACTCAATCCAGAGCAGAAAAGCGTTCGATTAATGAAAGAGCTACAAGACCTGTTGCATCTACCCAAACTACCCTATCAGATTGAATGTTTCGATAACTCAAATATCTCTGGTTCTGATGCGGTGGCTGCCTGTGTCGTATTCAAAAAAATGAAGCCTTCTAAGGCAGATTATCGCAAATACAACATCAAAACGGTTGTAGGTCCAGATGATTATGCGTCGATGAAAGAGGTGGTTTATCGGCGCTATAAACGGCTTTTAGAAGAAGAACAGCCTCTTCCTGACCTCATAGTAGCAGATGGTGGAAAAGGACAAATGGAAGTCATCCGACAGGCTGTTCAAGACGAACTCAACCTTGATATCCCCATTGCCGGATTAGCTAAAAACGATAGACATCGTACCAACGAACTGCTTTATGGTTTTCCTGCAAGAGTAATTGGTATGAAGACAGAGTCAGAACTGTTCAGAGTACTCACCCACCTACAGGATGAAGTACACCGTTTTGCCATCACCTTCCATCGTGACAAGCGTTCCAAGCATGCCTTACATTCTGAGTTAGACGATATCAAGGGTATCGGACCTAAGGCGAAAGAAACGTTGTTGAAAGCTTTTAAGAGTGTGAAACGTATCAAGGAAGCAGATATTGAAGCCCTTGAAGAAGTAATCGGAAAGTCGAAAGCTAGCCTTGTTTATCAATATTTCCATTAAGGAAAAGTTATGTTCAGAATTTGTGAATATATGTTCATAAATTGTAAACATGTGTTCGCAAATTGAGAACATAAGTTTTTAAATTAGGAAAATAAATTTCCTACAATAGAAAATACGAATTATATTTGGTTTTCTTTTCGCTTAATTGTAACTTTGCAGCATGAGAATCGTTATACAGCGAGTAACGCATGCCAGTGTCACCATCAATGGAGAGGTGCATTCGAGTATCGGAATGGGTTATCTGATCCTGTTAGGCATCTGTGAGGAAGACACCAGCGAGGATGTTGACTGGCTAGTGCATAAGGTGGTTGGACTACGTGTTTTCGACGACGAGAATCACGTCATGAATCGCTCTATCATGGATGTTGATGGCAATATCTTAGTAGTAAGTCAATTTACCCTCTATGCCAGTTATAAAAAAGGAAATCGTCCTTCCTGGTTAAGAGCGGGTAGTCACGAGCATTCGATACCTCTCTACGAGGAGTTTTGCAACAAACTCACTGATGCTATTGGCAAACCTGTAGGCACTGGAGTATTTGGGGCTGACATGAAGGTTGAACTCCTGAATGATGGACCTGTAACTATATGTATGGATACTAAAAATAAGGAATAATGACTATACGAGAAGCCCAAGACGCTGTAGATCAATGGATTAAGAAATACGGAGTGCGCTATTTCTCAGAACTGACGAATATGGCTGTACTGACGGAGGAAGTTGGTGAACTCGCTCGTGTTATTGCCAGGAAATATGGTGATCAGAGTTTCAAGACTGGTGAGAAAGACAACCTTGGTGAAGAGATGGCGGATGTACTTTGGGTATTAATTTGTCTTGCCAACCAGACAGGCGTTGATCTCACAGAAGAACTGCATAAAAGCATTGAGAAAAAGACACTACGAGACAAGGAAAGACATCTGAATAACGAGAAATTAAAATAAGATATTATGACAGAACATCATCATCACGACCACGAGCACGAGTGCTCTTGCGGACACGAGCATCATCACCACCATGATGAGCGTCCAGAGAATATGTATGAACAGGCTTTGAGCCTCTACAACTGTAATATATCCGACGAGGAAGTACGCGAAGCTGTTAAGAAAATCATCGCTGAGAAAGTACACGAGAATGATACGCCAGAGGTGAAGAAATTCTTGATGGGCAGTGTGGAACTTACCACCCTGAAAACCACAGACTCTGAAGAGAGTGTGATGGCTTTCACGGAGAAAGTCAACCAATTCGACGATACCTACCCTGACCTACCCCATGTGGCTACCATCTGCGTCTATCCATGTTTTGCCAAGACAGTGAGCGAGACTTTAGAGGTTGACGGTGTAGAAATAGCCTGTGTATCAGGCAGTTTCCCTTCTTCACAGACTTTCCCGGAAATTAAAATCGCAGAGACGGCATTGGCCATTAAGGATGGGGCCACAGAGATAGATATTGTCTTGCCTGTAGGTAAGTTCCTGAGTGGCAATTACGAGGATGTTGCTGATGAAATCGCAGAACTGAAGGCCGTCTGTGGAGAGCATAAGATGAAAGTGATTCTGGAAACCGGTTGTCTGAAGACTGCCAGCAATATCAAGAAAGCAGCTATCCTCGCCATGTATGGTGGAGCCGATTATATCAAGACCTCTACAGGTAAGTTAGAGCCTGCAGCTACTCCAGAGGCAGCTTACGTGATGTGTCAAGCTATCAAGGAATACTTCACCAAGACGGGTATACAGATAGGTTTCAAACCAGCAGGTGGCTTGAACAGTGTGATGGATGCACTGATCTACTATACCATCGTCAAGGAGGTATTGGGCGAAAAATGGCTCACCAATCAGTGGTTCCGCATGGGTACTTCACGACTGGCCAACCTACTTTTGAGTGAGATTGTTGGAGAAGAGACGAAATTCTTCTAAAGTTTACGCTGAATCACGTAATCTACATAGGCAGTCAAGGCATCCTTGACTGTCTTTTCTTTCACGCTACTTTCGATGTAATCCATACAGAGCTGACTGAATTCCACCATACGTTTCTCTGCATATTCAATACCACCATGTTGTTTTGTGAACTCCACCAACACAGCGATTTCATCAGGATTAATCGTGCCTGCCTTCACCTTCTTGGCAAGTGTTTGCATCGACTCATAATTAGAGTTGTTCAACGCATAGATAACAGGTAGCGTCAATTTACCCTCAGTCATATCATTACCAGTGGGTTTACCTATCTCTTTTGAGTCATAATAATCGAAGATATCATCACGAATCTGGAACATAATACCCAGATTCTGACCAAACTGTCTGGCCTTCTGCACTTCTTCATCAGAAGCACCTGCAGACATTGAACCAATGGCAGCACAAGCTTCAAAGAGGGCAGCAGTCTTTTGTTTGATTACTTGATAATATACTTCCTCGCTAATCTCCTGATTCTGGATATTCGAGAGTTGCAGAATCTCGCCGGCAGCCAAAGTGCGACCTAGTTCTGCCAAGTATTCAATGATACGCTGATTACCAGTCTGCGCCACCTTCAATAATGCTGTAGAAAGGATATAATCACCTACCAATACAGCCACTTTATTATTATAGGTAGCATTGACAGAGGCCTGACCACGACGCTCTTCACTCTCATCGACGACATCATCATGAACCAACGAAGCCGTATGTAAAAGTTCCAATCCAACGGCAGAATATTGAGTAACGTTTGATACACCTCCATAGTTCTTGGCTGTCAGTAACATCAAGATGGGACGCATGCGCTTACCACCCCGCTGACGGATATGCGACAAGACGTTTGAGAGCAAGCCGTCCTCATAGGTCAAACTCTGATTGAACAACTCGATAAAATCGTTCAAATCCTTTTCGATTGGTTGCTTAATGAGTGATAAATAATCCATTCTACATGAAATTTGTTACAAAAATAGTGAAAATATCGGGATATTGGAAAATATTTTAGTAATTTTACGCAGAAAATAAATATTGTTATGGATAAACTCTTCCTTTTAGACGCTTACGCACTGATCTATCGGTCGTATTACGCCTTCATCAAAAACCCTCGTATCAACTCGAAAGGACTGAATACATCAGCCATTGTGGGGTTTGTGAATACTCTTCAAGAAGTGCTCACCAAAGAACAGCCCACCCATATCGGAGTGGCCTTCGATCCCCATGGACCAACCTTCCGTAGTGAGGCATTTCCTGAATACAAAGCACAACGCGAAGCAACTCCAGAAGATATCCGCAAGGCTGTACCTATCATCAAGGATTTGTTGAAAGCGTGGAATATCCCCATTCTACAAGTCGACGGCTATGAAGCAGATGATGTCATCGGTACCTTGGCAACAAAAGCAGGAGCCCAAGGAGTTACAACTTATATGTTGACCCCTGATAAAGACTATGGACAGTTGGTAAAAGATAATGTCTTCATCTTCCGTCCTCGTCATGGTGGAGGTTATGAGACGATGGGTATAGAAGAGGTAAAAGCAAAATACAGCATTCCATCGACAGCAGCCGTCATCGATCTCTTAGCACTCATGGGTGACTCTGCTGATAATTTCCCTGGCTGTCCTGGTGTCGGAGAGAAAACAGCAGTTAAACTCATCAACGAGTTTGGTAGTGTTGAGAATCTGATCAGTCGTACCCAAGAACTCAAAGGTGCACTCAAGACAAAAGTAGAGGAACATATTGACGATATCAAGATGTCGAAATTCTTGGCGACCATCAAAACGGATGTTCCTATCGAACTGAATCTTGACGAATTGAAACTTTCAGAACCTAATGAGGAAGAACTAGGAAAACTTTTGGCTGAATTGGAGTTTAAGACCCTTGCAACCAAGATTCTTAAAAAACCTGAAAAAGTATTAACGCCCGTCAACGGTCAACTTGATTTGTTTGCAGAATTTGCGACCGAGGGGACGGCTGAGCTAGAATTTTCGAATCTAGAGACGTTAAAAACCATATCTCACGACTATCAACTTATTGATAATGAGGAAGGTTTTAGGAAATTAACTGACTTTTTCTTGACAAAAGAAATTCTCTGTCTAGATACGGAAACCACTTCTACCAACCCTATTGA
Organism: Prevotella sp.; assembly: GCA_017554145.1. Lineage (GTDB taxonomy): Bacteria > Bacteroidota > Bacteroidia > Bacteroidales > Bacteroidaceae > Prevotella. Next base: position 40,413 of record JAFZIZ010000015.1, read on the forward strand.
CGCAGAATTGGTAGGATTGAGCTTTGCTGTAGAAGAACATAAGGCATTTTATGTTCCTATTCCCTCTTCTCGAGAAGAAGCCCAAAAAGTGGTCGATATTTTCCGACCTGTTTATGAAAACGAGAAAATTCTGAAGATTGGTCAGAATCTGAAATATGATTTAGAGGTACTCCGTAACTATGGCATTGAGTTGAAAGGTAAAATGTGGGATACCATGATTGCCCATTATCTAATCCAACCAGAACTTCGTCATAACATGGATTATATGGCAGAGATTTACCTTCACTATCAGACCATCCATATCGATGAACTGATTGGACCAAAAGGAAAGAGTCAGCGTTCTATGCGTGACCTCTCCCCTACTGATGTCTATGAATATGCTTGTGAGGACGCAGATATCACCCTTCAACTGAAGAACAAGTTGGAACCAGAATTGAAGAAACACGAATGCGAAAAACTTTTCTATGAGATAGAAATGCCCTTGATGCCTGTCTTGGCAGAAATGGAAATGAATGGAGTATGTATCGATACGAATTCTTTGGCTGAAACATCCACTCAACTTACCCAACGTATGTTGGAAATTGAGAAACGTATTTATGAACTCGCTGGTGAACAATTCAATATCGCTTCGCCTAAACAAGTGGGTGATATCCTTTTTGGTAAGATGAAGATCATTGAGAAACCCAAGAAGACAAAGACAGGACAATACGTCACCAATGAAGAAGTATTACAACAACTTCGCCATAAGCATGAGATTGTTGACAAGATACTGCAACATAGAGGTTTGAAGAAACTGTTGGGTACTTATATCGATGCACTTCCAAAATTGATAAATCCACATACAGGACATATTCATACCTCTTTCAATCAAACTATTACTGCTACTGGGCGACTGAGCTCAAGTGATCCTAACCTTCAAAATATCCCTGTTCGTGGTGAGGATGGAAAGGAAATCCGTAAGGCTTTCATTCCTGAGCCTGGTTGCTTATTCTTCTCTGCAGACTATAGTCAGATAGAATTACGTGTAATGGCACATCTTTCTAATGATGAGAATATGATTAATGTATTCCGTGAAGGTAAAGACCTGCATGCTGCCACGGCTGCTAATATCTATAAGAAAGATATTTCAGAAGTTACTCGTGATGAACGAACCAAATCAAAACGTGCCAACTTTGGTATTATTTATGGTATTACTGTCTTTGGTTTAGCAGAACGTTTGGATATTGATCGCGCAGAGGCTAAACAACTGATAGATGGTTATTTCGAGACATTCCCACAGGTACGTGACTATATGGAAAAGTCGAAAGAGATTGCCAGAAAACAAGGTTATGTCACTACTCTATTTGGTCGTCGTCGTTATCTACCGGATATCAATTCTGCCAATTCTGTTGTTCGTGGTTTTGCAGAACGTAATGCTATCAATGCACCTATTCAAGGAACAGCAGCAGATATTATCAAAGTAGCTATGATTCGTATCTTTCAACGATTTAAAGCAGAGGGTATCAAGAGTAAGATGATATTACAAGTACACGATGAACTCAACTTTTCTGTTTTCCCAGAAGAGAAAGAAAAAGTAGAACGTATTGTTATTGAAGAAATGCAAGGAGCTATTGATATGAAAGTTCCTTTGGTAGCAGATAGTGGTTTTGGTACTAACTGGTTAGAAGCACATTAACGATGAGAAAGATTAGAACCATAGAGATGAATCGCCTCAGTATTGAGGAGTTTCAAAAAGCAGATAAACTACCCCTTATTGTTGTACTCGATGATGTACGTTCCATGTATAATGTAGGTAGTGTTTTTCGTACTTGTGACGCCTTTAGAGTAGAGGCAGTATATCTGTGTGGTATTAGTTGTACTCCCCCTGCTACTGAAATACATAAGACTGCTTTAGGTGCTGAAGATGCTGTTAATTGGAAATACTTTAAAACTGCATTAGAAGCAGTTGAAGAACTCAAAATACAAGATTATCATGTACTATCTGTTGAACAAGTAGAACACTCTACTAAACTACAAACATTTATACCTCAAAAGAACCAAAAGTATGCTGTTATTTTAGGTAATGAAGTAAAAGGTGTTCATCAGGAAGTTGTTGACGCCTCTGATGGTTGTCTGGAAATACCTCAATTAGGTACAAAACACTCTATGAATGTAAGTGTCACAGCTGGTATTATCATTTATAAATTTGCTGAACAATTAATATTAAAATAACTGTGGATAAGTATGTGTATAACTGTGTGAATATTGATATGGGAATAAACAAATACTACTTCCCTACTCTTTCCATTTGTGATTATAATGTATAAAATATAATAGTACTCATCACTTTTCCACTCAATTTTAATGAAAAAAAATATAAACTTATTATATTTGCACCAAAATTGAGAAATGTGGATAAACTACTTACTCATCTCAAAATCAATAAGAAATAATCCACAGAATATGTGAAATAGTACGAATCACAAGTGAATAAGTAAACTTGCAAGAAAAAGACGAAAAAGTTTTGCACTTGTCAACAGTATATCATCATATTCATTTCATTTTTAAAGAAAAAATAAAAAGAAAATATAATAATATTATGGTGTTGAAAAAGGAATGGCTTAAACAAGGTTTTATAGACGAACCTGTTGCTGAAGGTATTGATCTTCAAAAAGAAATTCGTAGAATAGCTGAAGAAAAGAATGCTGTGATATTGGCACATTACTATACGAGAGGAGAAATACAAGAGATAGCAGATTTTATTGGTGATTCTCTTGCTTTGGCTCGTAAGGCTGCAGAAACAGATGCTAAAATCATAGTGATGTGTGGTGTTCATTTTATGGCTGAGACTTGTAAGATACTTTCTCCTGATAAACTAATATTATGTCCTGATTTAAATGCTGGTTGTTCTTTAGCAGATAGTTGTAAGGCAGAAGACTTGAAAAAATACAAGAAAGAACATCCTGGTTATCAAGTAGTAAGTTATGTAAATACTACTGCTGCTGTAAAAGCATTGACCGATGTAGTAGTAACCAGTGGTAATGCAAAGAAAATCATTGATACTTTCCCTCAAGATGCTAAGATTATCTTTGGTCCTGATTATAATTTAGGATCATATATCAATGATATTACAGGAAGAAAAATGTTATTATGGAATGGTGGATGTCATGTACATGAGCGTTTTTCAGTACCTGAAATTATTAAATTAAAAGAAGAACATCCTAAAGCATTAGTATTGGCACATCCAGAATGTAAAGGTCCTGTACTTGCTGTAGCTGATATAGTGGGCTCTACAGCCGTTATTTTGAAGTATGCGGTAGAACACCCCACTGAAGAGTATATAGTGGCTACAGAGGCCGGAATATTGCATGAGATGCAACGTCAATGTCCTCATACCAACTTCTATCCTGTTCCACCAGAGATATCAGAAGGTAGTATAGGTTGTCATTGTAATGAATGTGACTATATGAAAATGAATTCTCTTATAAAGATTTACAATGCTTTGAAATATGAATGGCCAACTGTTGAAGTAGATCCTAAGATAGCAAAGAAAGCAGTAAAACCAATAGAAAGAATGCTGGAGCTAAGTTAATATATATCTTTCATTTATTTATAATGAAGTTATCAAATTTATTTATAAAGAAGAATATTTTACCTTTAGCAATGTTTGTTTTTTTTATAACATTGTTTTATGGTTTTACATTCATTCTAATAGATTTTATTGATACTCCAGTAAATAGTTTTATAGATATATTAGTTATTGTATCCAAATGTGGATATATGATTATTATGACATATATATTATTGTATTTTATTTCTTCAAATAAATATATATTTGCTTTTATCTTTCCTTTATTATCAGTCTTGTGTAGTATATTATCATATTATAAACTTACTCTACATGTAGAGTTAACACAGATGATAATAGATTTAGCCATGACAAATGATTTTCGTACAAGTTTTGATGCTCTATCATGGCAACTAGTATTAATTATATTATTAATATTTTTTATTTCAATTTGGATAGTATATTATAGGTTTAAAAAGATAATTATTAAATATAGCTGGATACATTTTATTATAGCATTTTTCATTTTATTATTAATTAATAGCACATACATTCTTTATGGACCATTAGAAAGACATACTCCATATTCTATTTATTATTCTTTTCAGAGTTATTTTGAAAATAGACGTATTATAGTTGAAGAACGTCCTCTATTTAATAATAATGCAATATGTCATAGTGATTCAGTAATAGTAGTATTTGTTTTAGGGGAATCTCTTAACGCTAAAAATATGCAATTGAATGGTTATCATCGCCCTACTACACCATATATTATTAAAGAAAAAAATGTGATATCTTTGCCTCATATATATTCTGAATATGCTTATACACATGAAAGTGTACCTTATATTCTTACTCGTGCTGATCATCAACATCCTGATTTAGCATATCAAGAACGCTCTTTTATAAGTATTTTCAAACAAGTAGGTTATCGAACAATTTGGTTAGCTAATCAAGAATCGGTCAATACTTTCGTATATTTCATGAATGAATGTGATTCACTTATTAATGTAAGTAACGGTAAATCTTTATTTATATATAGCAAATGGTTGGATGAAGATATTCTACCACATTATAAAAATGTTTTATCAGAATTATATAATAATAAATTATTAATAGTACACACTATAGGTTCTCATTGGTATTATAATAATCATTATCCTGATAGTTTTACATATTTTAAGCCTATTATTCAAAGTAAAGTAATATCTTCAAATAGTCATGAGGAAATGGTTAATTCTTATGATAATACTATTTTATATAGCGACTATATTTGGTATTTATTGATAAATGAATTAAGAGATAAGAAAGCTATTTTGATATATTTGGCAGACCATTCTGAGAACATGGGTGAAGATGGTCATTATACTCATGGTGATGGAGATTGGCCAGCACAACATTATCCAGGATGTTTTATTTGGTATTCTGATAAATATCTAATGGCTTATCCTAAAAAAATTGAAGCCTTGAAGGAAAATAAAAATAAAAAATATAATACATCTTTTCTTTTTCATTCAATTTTGGATGCAGCAGACATACAGTCAAATTATATAAATCAATTAGAAAATATATTTAGATGAAACGCTTAATATGGATAGATAATGCTAAAGCAATTGGTATTTTTCTGGTAATATTAGCACACACTCAGATTGTGAGTAGTGTAGTTGATTGGATTTCAGTATTTCGAATGCCATTATTCTTCTTTCTTTCTGGTTGTCTGTTTTCTTTTCAGCGTAATCCAAATTTTCTTTTGTTCTTTAAAAAACGTTTTCGTCAAATAGTTATTCCGTATATTCTTATCAATGTAATTACGTATTTATTTTGGTTATTAGTGAGTCGTCATTATGGTATCTCTTCAGTTGAAGAAACAATACCATGGTATAGTCCTTTAAAAGCTATTTTGTTATGTAATGGTAAAGAAATGATCCATAACATTCCATTATGGTTCCTATTATGTCTGTTTTTGGTAGAGATTATCTATTATGTGGTTTATAAGTCTCTATTAAGATGGCAAAAATGGTTAGTAACGTTTCTTTTTTGTTTTCTCGGATATATTAATTATAAATTTGTTCCTTTTGTATTACCATTTAGTTTAGGAACAGCTTTTGTAGGTATAGTATTCTATTTTCTAGGTAATGAGTTTATAAATAATACCAAATCCTTTAGTTTATCACTTTCATTAAACCTTGTTGTTTTAGTTATTTCAGTAGTTTTAGTAACTTATTTTTCTATTGCAAATAGTCGTGTTTATCTATATTGTAATCAATATGGTAATTATTTATCTTTTTTATTTGCCGCTTTATGTGGTATATGTATGATGTATATTTTCACAAATATCCTTTCCAGATGGTTGGGATCAAACAAAATAATAGAGTATATATCCCGTAATACATTAACGATATGTGGTTTTCATTTGATGACATATACTTTCCTAAAAGGAATAGCAGTATATATAATAGGAATTCCATTAGAGTCATTTAATGGTGCTGTTTTACTTAATATCGTATTAGCAGCAATAGGAATGTCTATATGCTGTATGATTGCTTATTTATTAAATAAATATTGTCCTATCCTATTAGGAAAATAAATCCAATTATTTGATAATAGCAATCTTACATACCACTCCTTTATTTCCATCATTTGTAGCAGTGATGACATTATAAACACCACTGGCAACACGATGACCACTTTTGTCTTTACCATCCCATGTAAATAATCCACCATTGCTTCGTCCTTCATTGATTAGGAAACCTGCAGCATTAGTAATTTTTACATCAGCATTAAAGGTAAGCCCAGTAATAGTAATAAGTCCAGTATAATTGTTTAAATCAACAGGATTGGGATATGCATATACATTATCTTCAGTCATTTCTTCTGAAGGTTCTACAGCATCACTGATATAAGAACATAATCCTTGATTCGTACCAAAGAAAACTTCACCTGTTTGCTGATTAATGGCTATGGATTCGATAACATCACTCAATAGTGGACTATTGGTTGTTGTGAAATGCTGTATTTGTGTATTATTATCTGCACTAATTAGATAAACACCATTGCCATTCGTACCAAACCATTTACGTCCAGCACCATCAATAGCCATACTTGTGATATCTATTCCAGCAAGCAGATAATCCGCATAGTCACTACCATCATTTCTGGGTACTTTATACTGAATAACGCCACGTGATGGGTCTTCTAATTCAGCAGAAGTAAGATATACAGGACCTTTATCAGTTCCCACCCAGATATTACCGTCTTTGTCTTCACAGATACATTCTGCCCATACATTACCCAAACTTACTCCATCTTCATTCGTAAAATTATCGTATTTATATATCTCGTTATTTTGATAATCATAACAGAAGAAAGAGGGATGATCGCTATGAGCATTGACAAACCACATTAATCCACGACTATCCATCATCGAGCCTTTCATGACACGCATAGCATGATCAGGTTTATCAATAAGGGCTTTATTCATGAATCCACTCCACTTACCATCACTACTACGTTTAATAATACCAGTCTTTGAACTACTATTCAAACAATAAAGATTACCTTCCTGATCGTATATGATACCATCAGTACGAACATAATTAGGATCTCCATTACTGGCAGCAGACTCAAAATAATCAGTATTTCCAGCTGTATAGTTGCTTTTGAATTTTCCATCAAGGAATTCGTATACTCCTGAACAAGAGGCAACCATTACATGATTCTCATTCAAAGGATCAACAGCAATAGAATTGACATCTTGATACTTTGGAGCAAAAGCAGGTTTGATATCGTCTTGATAGATGGTCCATTCTCCGTCTTCATTTAATACCTGAATAGTTCCTGGTCTTTTAAAATTATCAAACTGATACCATCCGCCCCCTACCGTATAAAGTTTACCTAGATGCATCTTCATATTGAAGAAGAAATTGTGTTTGGGTCCTCCAGGATTCAGTTTCTTAACCGTTTCTATATAGGTATTATAGTCTTTGTTATCATCATCAAAAGAAGGAGATGTTGTTGCTTTTTGCCAGTTATTAGGATCTATCAGATTCTTACTCATCGAACCACAAATCACACCATCGTCAGTCTTGGCATAAAGCATGTTGTTTTCAATACTGATATTCAGGATATTCTGATTGAGCATATATGACTCGCTGATTTCATGATTCTGAACATCCAGTTTAACGATACCAAATCCACATGCCAGATAAGCATATTGTTCGTGAATTGTGATATAATTAATCTTTTTATCACCCGTAATGACCTTGGCATAAAGGTCACTGATATTAATGACATCATTCTCAATACTAACTAAATCAATATTGGAGTTCTGATAGGCGACAATCAGGTATTTGGCTGATGGACACCATTTGATATGTGTGATATAGGTATCACTCATACCATTGGTTTTGTCGTATGTATAGATTGTCTGGTCGTTGAGATTATACTGATAGAGGTCATTGCTTGCCATCACGAATAGATCATCACCAGCTTTCTGTATCTGTTGCACATCATGGTAGGCCATATATGCCTTCCATGTTCCAATCTGGCTAAAAGCTAAATGCCAATAGCTAAATGCCAATAACAGGATGATGACAAGCTTCTTCATATACTCTATAGCGTTTTTAGATACTCAGCCAACTTTTGGGTGGCTCTTGCACGATGACTAATCGTGTTCTTGATATCTACCCCCAGTTCAGCAAAAGTCTTGTCGTAGCCTTCTGGTTGGAAGATAGGGTCGTAGCCGAAGCCCTCCCCTCCCCTTTTCTCACGGATGATTTCACCCTCTACGATACCTTCAAACTGACTGACTTTCTTGATACTGGTGCAGCCACAAGGACACACATCTTTTTTCTCTATTAACGCAATGACAGTACGGAATCGTGCCTTACGGTTGTTATTATTTCCTAATTCACGCAACAATTTTGCCATATTCGCCTCACTATCATGGCCTTCGCCACCAGCATAGCGAGCAGAATAGACACCAGGTGCACCATTAAGTGCATCCACTTCCAGACCAGTATCATCCGCAAAACAACTCACATGATAGTGGTCATACACATATTGTGCTTTCTGCAAGGCATTTTCTTCCAATGTCTTACCAGTCTCTGGAATATCCTCGTCACAACCAATCTCATGAAGGGAAACAACCTCAAATTTGTCTCCTAAGATACTTCTGATTTCCTCTAATTTGTGTTGATTGTTAGTGGCGAATACTATCTTCATGATTCTTCTTCTCTTGCTTAATCTTTACCTTCATCTCGTCAAATCCTTCACCATAGACACCAATGACAGCACTCTGGGAAACAAAAGCCTGTGGGTCAATCATCTTGATCAAACGGAAGATATAGACGCTCTCACGCTTCTTGGCGAGGATACAGAGTACTTTGATTTCCTGTCCTGTATACCAGCCGTGACCATCCAAAATCGTAACGCCATGGTTCATCTCTGTACCAATAGCATTGGCTATCTCTTGCCATTTACGAGTGAAAATAAGGAACTGTACAGACTCCCTTCGAGCATTCATCACATAGTCGAGCACGAAGTTCTCCATCGCCATCACACAGAAACCGAACATCACCTTATGGGCACGCTCGATATAGGTACCAAATTGTGGGAAGAACATACAGGAACCGATGATACAGAAATCGACGGCAATGAGTACGGAACCCAGCGATACGTTATGGTATTTGTTGATACTGGCAGCGATGATATCCGTACCTCCTGTCGATCCGTTATGCAAGAAGACGGTGGCTAATCCAATACCCGTCAAGGCACATCCTATAATCATCGACATAAAGTCCTGCCCTTCTCCCAAGAGTTTGATGGGCAGTCCGTTCTCTTGAGTCGGCAAGGCGTTTTGTGCGAATATCAACAGGAAATAAAGGGCGAAGATGGCATAGATGGTTTTCACCATGAACTTAAAGCCCAATATCTTCAATGCCACCACCAATAGAATACCGTTAATGATGATATAGGTATTCTCCAAGTGGAAACCAGTAGCATAGTAGATGATAGCGGAAAGACCCGTGACACCTCCTGCCACAATCTGATAAGGCATCAGAAAGACGGTGAAGGCGATGGTATACATCACAAGTCCAAGGGTTATAAAGAAATAATCCTTGAACTCGTTCCAGATGATTTTGTGATTGACTGTCATTACTTACCTAATACGATGTTCACCATACGCTTAGGGACGATGATAACCTTTACAATAGCTTTGCCGTCGATGTATTTGGTAGAGCGCTCGTCAGCCAGTACCGTCTTCTCAATCGTAGCATTGTCGGCATCAGCAGGGAACTCCATATCGAAGCGCGTCTTACCATTGAAGGCAACACCCAGTTTCACATTGTTCTCTACGAGGTATTCCTCATTCCATGCAGGCCATTTCGAATCGCAAACACTACCCTGCTCTCTCAGTGCCTCCCATAGTTCTTCTGCGATATGGGGTGCAAATGGCGCAATCAGGATGACGAGTGTCTTCAAAGCCTCACGACTCTTACACTTCTGCTGAGCCAACTCGTTGACGCAGATCATAAAGGCAGAGATAGAGGTATTATATGAGAACACTTCGATGTCTTGCGACACTTTCTTGATGAGTTTATGAACACTCTTTAGATTGTCCTTCGTGGGTTCACTATCATCTACTAACAACTTGCCCTCAGCATTATCACGAGCGTTGCCATAGAACAAAGCCCAGAACTTCTTCAGGAAGCGATGACAACCGTCAATACCGTTGGTGTCCCAAGGCTTCGACTGCTCAACAGGACCTAAGAACATCTCGTAGAGACGCAAGGTGTCTGCACCATATTTCTCGACAATCATATCTGGATTGACCACGTTGAACATCGATTTTGACATCTTCTCAATCGCCCAACCACAGATATATTTACCGTTCTCAAGGATGAACTCAGCATTATTATATTCAGGACGCCAAGCCTTGAAGGCATCGATGTCGAGCACATCGGCAGAAACGATATTCACATCCACGTGGATAGGTGTTGTGGTGTACTTGTCCTTCAAGCCGAAACTTACGAACTTACCTTTATCGGCACCCTCGTCCTCGATACGATAGACGAAGTTAGAGCGACCTTGAATCATACCCTGGTTCACGAGTTTCTTGAAAGGCTCGTCCTCACATGAGTAACCAGAATCATAGAGGAACTTATTCCAGAAACGAGAATAGATCAGGTGACCTGTAGCGTGCTCTGTACCTCCTACATAGAGGTCCACATTACGCCAGTACTCGTCGATATCCTTATTCACCAGTGCCTTCTCGTTCTTTGGATCCATATAGCGCAGATAATAAGCCGATGAACCAGCGAAACCAGGCATCGTGTTCAACTCCAACGGGAAGACAGTCTTGTTGTCAATCTCGTCCTTGCTGACCACCTTGTCGAACTTGGTGTCCCAAGCCCACATCTTGGCGCGTCCTAATGGGGGCTCACCTGTTTCTGTTGGCTTGTACTCGTCAATCTCAGGCAACTCCAGTGGCAGACACTCCTTAGGAATCGTATAAGGCATATCGTCCTTGTAGTACACAGGGAACGGCTCACCCCAATAACGCTGGCGAGAGAAGATGGCATCACGCAGGCGATAGTTTACCTTCACACGACCCAAGCCTTGCTCTGTGACGAACTTCTTCGTGGCAGCAATGGCCTCCTTCACAGTGAGTCCGTTGAGGCTGAACTTACTGCTTGCAGAGTTGCACATGATACCTTCCTTGGCATCATAACTCTCTTCACTGACATCTGCACCCTCAATCAATGGGATGATAGGCAGGTTGAAGTGCTTGGCGAAGGCATAGTCGCGACTATCGTGAGCAGGTACTGCCATGATAGCACCAGTACCATATCCTGCCAATACATATTCTGCAATCCAGATGGGGATCTTCTCGTCGTTAAATGGATTGATGGCGTAACTTCCAGAGAACACACCCGTTACCTTGTGGTCCATCTGGCGATCACGCTCTGTGCGCTTCTTCACATAGTCGAGATACTTGTCTACTTCAGCCTTCTGTTCTGGGGTAGTCAATTCTGCTACAAGTTCACTCTCAGGTGCCAGTACCATAAACGTCACACCAAACATCGTGTCAGCACGCGTGGTGAAGATGGTGAAGTGCTTGTCGCTGTCAGCCACCTTAAACTCAACCTCAGTACCCTCTGAGCGACCAATCCAGTTACGCTGTGTCTCTTTCAAAGAGTCTGTCCAGTCGATCTCCTCGAGACCATCCAACAGACGCTGTGCGTATGCGGAAACACGCAGACACCACTGGCGCATCTTCTTCTGTACAACAGGATATCCACCACGAACGGATACGCCGTCGACAACCTCATCGTTAGCCAATACGGTTCCGAGTTTAGGACACCAGTTCACCATTGTATCAGCGAGATAGGCGATACGATAGTTCATCAGCACCTCCTGCTTTTTCTTCTCAGAGAAGGCTGCCCAGTCAGAAGCCGTAAAGTGCAACTCCTCGGTACCCAGAGCACCACAGTTTTCTGTTCCCATCAATTCAAAGTGCTCAATGAGTTTGATGGTGGGTTGTGCCTTCTGTGAGGAAGTGCTATAATAACTCTTGAACATACGTTGGAACGCCCATTGTGTCCACTTATAGTAGATGGGGTCACAAGTGCGTACCTCACGTTCCCAGTCGAACGAAAAACCAATCTTATCCAACTGACTACGATAGCGGTCGATGTTTTCAAAGGTGGTCTTCTCAGGGTGCTGACCTGTCTGGATAGCATACTGCTCAGCAGGCAGTCCATAGGCATCATAACCCATGGGGTTCAGCACGTTATATCCCTGCTGACGCTTATAGCGGGCATAGATATCACTGGCGATATAGCCGAGTGGATGACCCACATGCAAACCTGCACCAGAAGGGTAGGGGAACATGTTCAGTACGTAGAACTTTTTCTTTGTAGGATCCTCCTTTACGCGATAGGTCTGCATCTCCACCCATCGCTTCTGCCATTTCTGTTCAATGTCTCTAAAATTGTACTCCATTGTATCTTGTTTTTATTTATGTTTCTTGCCTTCAGCCACATCAAAGATGTGGGGCTAAAGTGCAAAGATAGACAAAAGAAATGAATTGAGCAAAAAAATACACAACATTTTTGTTCTAATGCCTTCTTTCACTTGAAGAAATGCCTCCTTAGGGGGTAAAGGAAGGCCTCCTTTCACTCATACTAGGCTTTAGTATAAGGTATTCCAAGCCCTCGAACAAGTGATAGAAGGCATTCCTTTGTTTGAGTCCAACTTTTGAGGTTCACTTCAATTACGAATGCAAAACAGATAGGTTGCATTTTTTCCTCCTCTTCGGAGCAGAACTTTTTTCTCTTCGGAGGAAAAAGTTTTCCTCTTCGGTCTAGTAAAAACGCTTAAGAAAAGTATATAGTTTACGAGTGCTAAGTATATAGTTTATGCTTGCTAAGTACTATACTTACGAGTGCTAAACATATTGGTTTTGAATTATCCTTCATCTGCTGTTCTCTTGCGCCCCTTATTCTATGCCGTAGAACTTGATAGCTTCAGATGAAAGGATGCTCTTATAGTCGATATTGTATTCTTTGCATAATTTGATTGTTCTTGCTGCGTCTGATTTGGCATCTTCAATATCTTTCTTGCTTATCAGGCTAGGGTCTTTTTTCCAATAATTATAATAATTTCTCATTTCATTTAATGAATAATTAAGATTCTTTACAATCTCCTGTCTGTACTCTGCCGATCGCTGTTTTGCCTCTGCCGATCGCTGTTTTGCCTCTGCCGACCGCTGTTTTGCCTCTGCCGACCGCTGTTTTGCTTCTGCCGACCGCTGTTTTGCCTCTGCCGACCGCTGTTTTGCCTCTGCCGACCGCTGTTTTGCTTCTGCCGACCGCTGTTTTGCTTCTGCCGACCGCCGTTGCATATAATTGATGATACCATTCTCATAATTATCAGAGAATGTCAATATCTTTTTCGAATTTTTTGCATATTCAATCTTTCTCGATTTATTCTCGTCATTAAGAAAATCATAGAATTTCTCTCTCGTGACACGATGATAAATATTACTCCATATAAACAGGTATTGGTTATCTTTGCTGATGCCCCAGTCTTCCTTCATCTGCTCTTTGATGAATTGTTCTGTAAAACCATCATCATTAAGAAGAACTTTCTGCATCGTTTCGTTATTCCTCATGATGTTTTTGTACTCCGCAGACAGCGACACTCCCAATGCGTTGTCGAGACGATCAAAGATGTCCTGCGCCGATACCGTCGTGGCGGCAAGCAGCATCATCAGAAAAAGAATAGATTTTTTCATAAGCTTCATCATCGTTTTATGGTTGCGAAGATACGAAGTATTTCCGAAACTGCCAAAGAAAAAAGTCGGAAAAGTGACAAATTTGTTTTGTACTTCTCTCGTTTTTTCGTAACTTTGGCTACGCCGAACTTACTCTGCACTCAGAAAAGCTCAAATAAATTTGGCTTTTCCTTCGTTTTTGAGTAACTTTGCCAACGATATTGAGTAGGATCAAGCAATGGCAAAGAAGGAACTGACTCCGATGATGAAGCAATTCTTCGACTTCAAGGCGAAATACCCTGAAGCGTTATTGCTATTCCGTTGTGGTGACTTCTATGAGACCTATTGCGAGGATGCTATTATTGCCTCACAGATATTGGGTATCACGCTGACGCGTCGTAATAACGGGGCAGGGGCGAGAGGCGACGAGATGGCTGGTTTTCCACATCATGCCCTTGATACTTATCTTCCCAAACTGATTCGTGCTGGTAAGCGTGTGGCTATCTGCGACCAATTGGAAGATCCGAAACTCACCAAGAAACTCGTTAAACGTGGTATCACAGAATTGGTAACGCCAGGTGTTGCCTTGCAAGACAATGTACTGAACTATAAGGAGAATAACTTCCTGGCGGCAGTGCATTTCGGAAAGGGAGCCTGTGGCGTGTCGTTCCTTGATATCTCAACGGGTGAGTTCCTGACAGGTGAGGGCACTTACGACCATGTAGAGAAATTGCTGGGTAGTTTTCAACCCAAGGAGGTATTGTATGACCGTCAGCACAAACAAGACTTCCTGAAGTATTTCGGCTCGCGCTATTGTACCTTTGAACTTGATGACTGGGTATTTACGGAACAGGCTGCCCATCAGAAACTGCTCAAGCACTTTCATGTGAAGTCGATGAAGGGCTTTGGCGTGGATCATCTGAAAAACGGAATGATAGCCTCTGGTGCTATTTTGCAATATCTCGACCAGACTTTACACACTCAGGTGGCTCATATCACCTCTCTGACTCGTATCGAGGAGGAACGCTATGTACGCTTGGATAAGTTTACGGTACGTTCTTTGGAACTATTAGGTACGATGCAGGAGGGAGGAAAGTCGTTGTTGGACGTTATCGACAAGACAGTATCGCCGATGGGTGGTCGTCTGTTACGTCGTTGGCTGACCTTCCCTTTGAAGGAAGTAAAACCTATCAACGACCGTCTGGATATCGTAGATTATTTCTTCCGCGAGCCTGATTTCCGCCAGTGTGTCGATGAACAGTTGCATCGCATTGGCGATTTGGAGCGTATCATCTCTAAAGTGGCTGTGGGTCGTGTGACTCCTCGTGAGGTGGTGCAACTGAAGACGGCCCTGCAAGCCATCCAACCTATCAAGGCTGCTTGTTTGGCTGCTACCAACGATTCGCTGAAGCGGGTAGGGGAGCGCTTGAGTCTTTGTGAGACCATCCGTGACCGTATCGAGCGTGAGATTACCAACGACCCTCCTCAGTTAGTGGCAAAGGGTGGAGTGATTCGCGACGGAGTGAATGCAGAACTCGATGACTTGCGTCATATTGCCTATTCGGGTAAGGACTATCTGATGACCATTCAGGAGCGTGAGACGCAGGCAACAGGTATCGCCTCGCTAAAGATTGGCTATAACAATGTGTTCGGCTATTATCTGGAAGTACGTAACACCTATAAGGATAAGGTGCCTTCCGACTGGGTACGCAAGCAGACGTTGGCACAGGCAGAGCGTTATATCACACAGGAGTTGAAGGAATATGAGGAGAAGATCCTGGGTGCAGAAGACAAGATTCTCTCTTTGGAGCAGCGTCTCTTCAACGACCTGGTCGTTGCCTTGCAGGAGTTTATCCCACAGATACAAACCAATGCCGTTATCATTGCCCGTCTGGACTGTCTGCTTTCCGCAACGAAGACAGCAGAGGAAAACCATTATATCCGTCCACAGATAGACGAGAGTAACGTGATAGACATCCATCAAGGTCGCCATCCTGTCATTGAGACACAATTGCCTATCGACGAGCGTTATGTGCCTAACGATGTGATGTTGGACAACGAGCGTCAGCAGATTATCATCATTACAGGTCCGAATATGGCTGGTAAATCGGCTCTGTTGCGCCAAACAGCCCTCATCGTACTGCTTGCCCAGATTGGTTCTTTCGTGCCAGCAGAAAGCGCCCGTATTGGTTTGGTGGATAAGATATTCACGAGGGTAGGAGCTTCTGATAATATCTCTTTAGGTGAATCGACTTTTATGGTGGAGATGACCGAGGCTGCGAATATCCTGAATAACGTCACCCCTCGCTCATTAGTGCTCTTCGATGAGTTAGGAAGAGGCACGTCAACTTACGATGGTATCTCTATTGCTTGGGCGATAGTAGAGTATCTGCATGAGCATCCTAAGGCACAGGCACGTACACTTTTCGCCACCCACTATCATGAACTCAACGAGATGGAGAAGACGTTCAGTCGCATCCGCAACTATAACGTCAGTGTGAAAGAGGTCGATGCCAAGGTTATTTTCCTGCGTAAACTGGAGAAAGGTGGCTCAGAACACTCGTTTGGTATTCATGTGGCAGATATCGCTGGTATGCCGAAGTCTATCGTAAAACGTGCCAATGTCATCCTCCAGCAGTTAGAAGCCGATAATGCACAAGTAGGACGTGTGGGTAAGCCGACAGCAGAGATTGCCCAGAGTCGTGAGGGCATGCAACTTTCTTTCTTCCAGTTGGAAGACCCTGTGCTCTGTCAGATCCGTGATGAGATATTAGGTTTGGATATCAACAACCTCACCCCTGTCGAGGCGCTTAACAAGCTCAACGAAATCAGAAAGATTGTTTCCGGAAAATAAACTATATACTTTTTTTCCTAGCTCCTATCATACACCAAACCCCAAGCAGGATAAACGGGATAGAGAGTATCTGTCCCATATCGATGGGAAGGGATGCTTCGAAGGCTTCCTGTATCTCTTTCGTGTATTCGATGAAGAAACGGAAGGTGAAGATATAGGTGAGACAGAAACCGAAGTACCAGCCTGTACCGACTTGGGGACCTTTGGCTATTGGTCCATTAGTACATTTTTTATAGATGCCCCACATCAGAAAGAACAGAAGAGCATAGGCAATGGCCTCGTAGAGTTGTGCTGGATGACGAGGCATCTGATCTACGCGTTCGAAGATAAACGCCCAGGGCACTTCCGTTACCTTACCGATAATCTCTGAGTTCATCAGGTTACCTAAGCGGATGAAGCAGGCCATCGAGCCTGTAGCTATAGCGATATTATCAAGAACGGTCCAGATGCTTAGCTTGGTCTTCTTGACATAGAGCCAAAGGGCTATCATCAATCCAAGGGTGCCTCCATGTGAGGCGAGTCCCTCATAGCCAACGAACTTCCAACCGCCTTCCGCCAGAAAACGGATAGGCAGGAACATCTCTATGATACCCTTTCCACTGGTCAGGAAATAGTCGGGCTCATAGAAGATACAATGACCTAAGCGAGCTCCTATCAGAATACCAAAGAAACAGTAGACGAAGAGAGGATCGAAGAGTTCGTCTTTGATCTTCTGTTCGCGATAAAGTCGTCGTACCAACAGGAATGCAGCAGCAAAGCCCAAGAGCCAGCAGAGTCCATACCAGCGGATGACTATTGGACCTAAATGGAGTAACTCCAGATTCGGATTCCAATTGATATATAGAAGTTCCCAATTCATCTTTATACGTTGAAGCGGAAGTGCATGATATCACCGTCTTGAACGACGTATTCCTTACCTTCGATGCCCATCTTACCAGCCTCACGGACAGCTGCCTCAGACCCATACTGGATATAGTCGTCGTACTTGATGACCTCAGCACGGATGAAACCCTTCTCGAAGTCGGTATGGATAACACCTGCACACTGAGGAGCCTTCCATCCTTTATGGTAAGTCCACGCCTTAACCTCCATCTCACCAGCCGTGATGAAGGTCTCGAGGTTCAATAGCGAGTAGGCTTTCTTGATGAGGCGATTGACACCACTCTCTTCCAAACCGAGTTCCTCTAAGAACATCAGCTTGTCTTCATAACTCTCGAGTTCAGCGATATCCTCTTCTGTCTTTGCAGCGATAATCATCGTCTCTGCACCTTCCTCTTTGGCAAGCGCCTCTACCTTCTTCGTGAAATCGTTGCCGTCCTTCGCATCCGATTCGCTGACGTTGCAGACATAAAGCACGGGCTTGGCCGTCAACAGGAAGAGGTTGCGAGCGCAATCCTGTTCGTCCTTGCTCTCAAACTCCACGATACGGGCATTCTTTCCCTGGTCGAGCACTTCCTTATAGGCTTTCAATACGGAGACTTCCAACTTGGCATCCTTATTGCCTGCAGCTGCAGCTTTCTCCGTCTTAGCGAGTCGTCCCTCAACGGTTTCGAGGTCTTTCAATTGCAACTCCGTATCGATAATCTCCTTGTCACGGATGGGGTCGATGGTGCCGTCGACATGTGTGATGTTATCGTCTTCGAAACAACGCAACACATGAATAATGGCATCCGTCTCACGGATGTTTCCCAAGAACTTATTACCCAATCCCTCACCCTTGGAGGCTCCTTTTACGAGTCCTGCGATATCAACAATCTCACAAGTAGCAGGAACGATACGCCCAGGATGAACAATCTCTGCGAGCTTCGTCAGTCGCTCGTCAGGAACAGTAATCACTCCCACGTTGGGCTCTATCGTACAAAAAGGAAAGTTGGCTGCCTGTGCCTTTGCACTTGACAGACAATTGAACAAAGTGGACTTACCAACGTTTGGTAGTCCAACAATACCACATTTTAATGACATTCTTTATTATATCTTTTATATCTATTCTTCTACGGAGAAGTCGTCTTTGCCGACTCCGCAAATGGGACATACCCAGTCGTCTGGAATATCCTCAAAGGCTGTACCTGGCTCGATTCCGCTATCGGGATCGCCAATCTCTGGGTCATACACATAACCACATACGTCGCAAATGTACTTTTTCATACGTTCAAATTGATTTAGTTATCAAATAGGTTTGTTTTTATCCTTGTTATTGAGAACGTGTTCGATACGCTCTACAATAGTCTCGGGAGCAATATTGTTCATACAGGCATAGTCGCCTCGCATACAGGGCTTTTGTCCGTAGATGCTGCATGGACGGCATTCGAGTGGAACCTGAATGACATTATCCGGATCTTGGTTCCAACCCATAAACCCTGCATAGGGATGCGTAGCTCCCCAAATGCTGACAACAGGGATGGCAACCAGTGAAGCAAGGTGCATATTGGCGGAATCCATAGAGACCATCACATCCAAATGACTCATCAGAATGAGTTCTTGATACAGCGTTTCTACCTCGTTGCTCACATGCACACACTGCTTATATTGCTCACACCACTGCGTAAACTGCTTGTCTTCCTGTTCGCCTTTACCAAAGAGAAGGATACGGGCTTCAGGGTATAATGCGATAACCTTTTCCAAGACTTGCTGCATTTTGGGCAAAGGATAGATTTTTCCTTCATGCGCAGCAAAAGGAGCGAGACCGATAAGTTGGCTGTTGGCTGTTAGCTGTTGGCTAATAGCTTCTGATGGCAACAAACTCAGATCTCCACCTCCCTCAGGGAAGATAGAATGGAATTCCAGTTTGATGGGATAACCCAATCGAGCCAACACATCGGCATAGTTCTGGAAAGAAGAGGGTTGTTGCTCCATCAGTTTGTTGGCAAGAGAAGTCAAACGGCGACGTCCCTTGCGATGCTTGTCAACATGTGCTACCTTATAGCGTCCCATATTAAAGCGGACACGAAGGAATTCAGAGCGTAGCACATTATGTAGGTCGGCAACAGCAGTAAACTGCTTAGCCGTCAGTCTGCGATAGAGAGCATTGAGTCCCTTGATACCATGATATTCTCGTTTCAAATCGGCCTCCATGAATCCTACATTGGGTGCCAGATTCTCAAAAAGAGAACGTGCGAAGGCACGACTCAATACCGTTATCCTCACATTGGGATATTGATGTGCGAGGGAATAAACCACAGGCACTGCCATTGCGACATCGCCCAAGGCCGAGAAACGAATAATGAGTATATGCTCTTTCTTCATATCTTACCTCTTACCTCTAATCTCTTACTTCTTATATAGTATCGGATTCGTAGCGGGATCGTTGTACATCTTCATCTGGCGATACACTTTCATGTATTTGCGTCCAGCTTCGATATCGTCCAAAAGTTGGTCGATAGCCGTACTCAGGTCAACCTGCTGTTCTTTCAGCACTTCCAGCTTTATCTGGCATTTCTGAATATGCTCAGGTTCTGCATCCTGACGGTCTACCTGCTCCTGCATATGCCATATCTTTAGCGCGAGAATCGACAGACGATCTACTGCCCAGGCAGGACTCTCTGTGTTCAGACGTGCTTCAGGAAGAGGTTTTACATCCTCGTATAACTTGCGAAAATAAGAATCAATCTCCTCTACCAAGTCCGTACGGTCTTGATTGCTACGATCAATGCGGCGCTTTAGGGCAAGGGCATCCGTTGGGTCGATATGCGGATCACGGATGATATCTTCCAAGTGCCACTGAACCGTATCTATCCAGCACTTCAGATAGAGATCATATTCTATACTCTCACGCTCATAGGGATTGGCTATAGGGGTATCTACATGGTCCTTCAGGTGATAGTCACGTATCGCCTGATTAAAGACCAGATTTGCTTTTTCTGTAAATGACATCTTTAGAATAGTATTGTTATGGATGCAAAGATACTACAAATAATTGATAATTGATAATTGATAATTGATAATTTAAATAAAATTTGTAACTTTGCCCTCTGTATGAAGATAGTTGTAGACGATAAGATACCTTATATACAGGAGAAATTGAGTCTTCTGGCAGACGAATTGGTCGCTATCGGCGGCTCTGAGATATCGGCTACTGATGTGAGGGATGCCGATGCGCTGATTGTCCGTACACGTACTCATTGTGATGAGTCATTACTTGCAGGCAGCAAAGTACGTTTCGTGGCAACAGCGACTATTGGTTTCGACCATATCGATGTCGACTATCTTCAGCGTGCAGGAATTACCTGGATCAATTGTCCTGGTTGTAATGCAGGTTCTGTTGCACAGTACGTAGAGTCTTCGTTGTTGTTGCTACAGCAGGAGAAAGGGTTGACACTCTCCCATGCTACGATAGGTATTGTAGGTTGTGGTCATGTGGGTTCGAAAGTCAAAGCAGTGGCAGAACGCTTGGGAATGCGTGTCCTCATTTGCGATCCACCATTAGAACAAAAGAATGCTAATAGCAAACAGCCAACAGCCAATAGTTTTGTATCAATGGATATGATAGAACTGCAGGCAGATGTCATCACTTTTCATGTACCATTGACCAAGGAAGGAGAATATGCTACTTGGCATATGGCAGATGAGGCATTCTTCCATCGTCTGTCTCACGCACCTTATATAATAAATACGAGCAGAGGAGGGGTCGTTGACAATCAGGCCTTGCTTTCTGCTTTGCACGACGGACGAGTACGTGATGCCGTTATTGATGTTTGGGAAAGAGAGCCGGATGTGAATCCGGAACTGCTCCAGCGCGTGTTTATTGGTACCCCACATATCGCTGGCTATTCAGCCGATGGGAAAACAAATGCTGACAATATGGTGATAGATGCCTTGTGTCGCTATTTCCATTTACCCCATCCCGGAAAGATTGCCCCTCCAAGCCTCCCAACAGACTTCCATTATACAGGCAATCCGTTGGAGTTATACAATCCCATGGAGGACAGTCGCGCCTTGAAGACAACTCCCTCAAATTTCGAATATTTACGTAATCATTATCCATTAAGAAGAGAACATTTTGAAATATGAAGATGTCAAAACGCCCTTTTCTTATCTCAAAAATTGCACAAGTGGGGGTGGTCTGTGCAGTTTTGAGTGTTTTTTTATTAATTTTATTTGCGTAACTCAATAAAAATGCGTTACTTTGCACCCGCTAAGCGACAATTTTGTGGCTGGCTATCATTAAAAAGGAATCAATTATTAACATTTTAAAGTAAAAGATTATGTCAGAAATTGAAAGCAAAGTAAAGGCAATTATCGTAGACAAACTTGGTGTTGACGAGGCAGAAGTTAAGCCAGAGGCAAGCTTCACAAATGACCTTGGTGCAGACTCACTGGATACAGTTGAGCTGATCATGGAGTTCGAGAAAGAGTTCGGTATTTCTATCCCCGACGACAAGGCTGAGAAGATTGGTACTGTTGGTGATGCTATCGCTTACATCGAGGAGAACGCAAAATAAATCACTTAGGTGATAAGTGTTGGGTGTTGGGTGTTGGTTGCATTTCTACCAATGTTCAACACCCAATTAGTAATAACAACCCCCAACACTTGTCATCCAATAATAATCAATTATGGAATTAAAAAGAGTAGTAGTAACTGGGCTTGGTGCCGTTACGCCAGTAGGAAATAATCCTGAGGAGACTTGGAAGAATCTTCTGGCAGGAAAGAGTGGTGCTGCTCCTATTACGCTTTTCGATGCTTCAAAGTTTAAGACTCAGTTCGCCTGTGAGGTGAAGGACTTGAACGTGAACGACTTCATCGACCGTAAGGAAGCCCGTAAGATGGACCGTTACACTCAGCTGGCAATCATCGCAGCCAAGCAGGCTGTTGAGGATTCAGGCATGGATCTCGAAAAGGAGAACAAAGACCGCATCGGTGTGGTTTATGGCGTAGGTATCGGTGGTATCAAGACTTTCGAAGAGGAAGTGATGTATTATGGTGTTCATGAGGCAGACGGTCCTAAGTTCAATCCATTCTTCATTCCGAAGATGATTGCCGATATCGCTGCAGGTCAGATTTCCATCATGTATGGTTTCCATGGTCCTAACTTCATCACCTCTTCTGCTTGTGCTTCTTCAAGTAATGCACTGGCTGATGCCTTTAACCTCGTTCGTCTGGGTAAGGCAAATGCTATTGTTGCTGGTGGTGCTGAGGCTGCTATCTGCGCTTCTGGTGTAGGTGGCTTCAATGCGATGCATGCACTGTCTACACGTAACGATGAGCCAGAGAAGGCGAGTCGTCCTTTCAGTGCCAGCCGTGATGGTTTCATCATGGGTGAAGGTGCCGGTTGCTTGATTTTGGAGGAACTGGAGCATGCTAAGGCTCGTGGTGCAAAGATCTATGCAGAGATGGTTGGTGCAGGCATGAGCGCTGATGCTCACCATATCACTGCTTCTCATCCAGAAGGTCTGGGTGCAAAGCTCGTGATGCAGAACGCTTTGGAGGATGCTGGTTTGAAACCTGAGGATATCGACTATATCAACGTACATGGTACATCCACTCATGTGGGTGATATCTCAGAGGCTAAGGCTATCAAAGAGGTCTTTGGTGATGCTGCCTATAAGTTGAATATCTCTTCTACCAAGTCGATGACAGGTCACCTGCTGGGTGCCGCTGGTGCCGTAGAGGCTATGGCCACAGTACTTGCTGTTCAGAATGATATCATTCCTCCTACGATTAACCATGAGGATGATGATCAGGATGAGGAGATTGACTACAACCTCAACTTCACTTTCAACAAGGCTCAGAAGCGTGAAGTACGTGCAGGACTCAGCAATACCTTCGGCTTTGGAGGTCACAACGCTTGCGTAGTATTCAAGAAGTATGCTGAATAACTCGAATTTCTTCGATAGAATAAGGCTCCCTTTCCGTAAGGAGAAGGAGCTTTATTCTTCTTTATACCAAATTCTCGGCTTTTATCCTCGTAACATCAAGATTTACAAGCAGGCGCTGATGCACAAGAGTGTCAAGCAGCGTAATGAGAAAGGGCGTCCACTGAATAACGAACGTTTAGAGTTCTTAGGTGATGCCATCCTTGATGCTGTGGTGGGGGATATTGTTTTCCGGCATTTCGAGGGGAAGCGCGAGGGTTTTCTTACCAATACCCGTTCCAAACTGGTCAGCCGTAACACGTTGGGAAAGTTGGCACAGGAGATGGGTATTCCACAACTCATTAAGTCGGCAGGACCTTCCACTTCGCATAATAGTTATATGAATGGTAATGCCTTTGAGGCATTGGTGGGTGCGATTTATCTGGATCGTGGCTATGATGCCTGTATGCGTTTTATGGAGAAACGAATTCTGAAACAAGTCATCAATATCGATAAGGTTGCCTATAAGGAAGTGAACTTCAAATCGAAGTTGTTGGAATGGAGCCAGAAGAATAAGGTCAAGATGGAGTTCAAGGAGTTGAGTCAGTCAACAGAAGATAACAACAGTCCCGTTTTCACATACCAAGTGATATTAGAAGGTGTGGAAGGCTGTACAGGCAAAGGCTATAGCAAGAAGGAGAGTCAGCAACTGGCTTCCAAGGAGACATTACAACGATTACGTCGTGAGCCCCAGTTTATCGATATGATTTTTGCAGCCAAGTCTGAGCGTACCAAGATGGAGGAAGAGCCTGTGATGGTTGCTCCCGATTTGGAAAAGCTTCAGCAGCCGGACGACTTCATCGAAGTCAGCGAAGAGCCGATTGCCAAAACCTCCCCATTGACCACCGTTAGTGAGTCCCTCTCCGACGAGTTCTCCCTTGACGATATCACAGCCGTTGCTCGTGAGAAAACTCGTGAGGAAATTATCGCAGAAGCCGAAGAAGCAGCCTTTGCGGAACTCTAACGTATCATAGCAAGGAACTTATCTTTCACCTCCCTGAGATCCTGAGAGAGTATCTTGTCGCATCGTTCTGCTATCTCTTCGGGAATGGGATATATACACGCTGCGATGGCTCCGGCCATACAACCAATCGTATCAGAGTCGCCACCCAGCGAGACAGCCAGTCGTATCACCTCCTCAAACGTATTACCCTCTAAGAAAGCAATAATTGCCTCAGGCACACTCCCTTGACACGATACGTCAAAAGAATAGTCGGGACGAATCTCCGCTATCGTCCTATTCAGATCATAGCCGAACGTCTGCTCTACATACGCCTTGATCTCCTGCTTCGTTTTCCCCTCTTTGAGAAGGAACACACTCGTGGCAATCGCCTGTGCACCCTTCACTCCTTCAGGATGGTTATGGCTTACCGATGCTGTAATCTCTGCTAACTCCAACGCCTCGTCCAATGTCTTGGCATACAGTCCTACAGGACTCACGCGCATACCAGCACCATTTCCCCAACTGTTATAAGGCTGGGGATTCCTTTCGTATAACCAACGTACAAACCT
Source organism: Prevotella sp. (assembly GCA_017554145.1). Classification (GTDB taxonomy): domain Bacteria; phylum Bacteroidota; class Bacteroidia; order Bacteroidales; family Bacteroidaceae; genus Prevotella. The sequence goes on from JAFZIZ010000015.1 coordinate 65,454, forward strand.
GCCACCATAGCCGGCATTTGGGTGTTTCAATCCCAATTCTTGCATACAATTGATGAGATAGCTGGTAGAATGTGTCTCATCCTCCACCAGCCATTTCGCCACAGCCAGTGTCATTACGGAATCATCCGTAAATCTACTTGCCCCACGAAACAACTCAAAATCCGTTGACTTCGTATTATGAAACTCATATACCGAGCCGATGATATCCCCCACCAAAGCTCCTAACATCTTCCTTTCTTCCATACCTTTCCTTTTTTCTTTACAAAGATACGAATTTGCATCTCTTCCACCAAAAAATTTTGGTTTTTTGTGGCATTTTATTTTTGTTTTTTGTGGTGGTTTGTAATTCTTTTTAGTCCGTCTCGTCGGACTGCCAGTCCGCTAGTTACGGACTGAGAGTCCGAAGCCTACGGACTTATTGTATGAAGTAATCAGTAATATACTTTCATCTCAAAAGTAATATACTTTTACCTCGTAACTCATATACTGTCTTTCTTATGTTTTTGCAAAATAATTGAAATTTATTTGGAAGATAAGAGAATACTTCGTACCTTCGCACCTTGTATTACATACAAGACAATGAGTATTACAGGTTTAGTAAGACACATATTCGTACCTCGCATGAAGGCGCTGGAGAAATACCAGACGGAAGGTGAGGCGATGCAAAGGGCAGTGTTGAAGCACCTGCTGACGTCGGCAAAGGATACGAAATACGGAAGGAAGTATGCTTTCTCGGCGATGAAGGACTATGACGACTTTGTGAAGCATACCCCCGTAAATACCTACGAGGAGTTGAAGGAATCCATTGACCAAATGCGTCACGGAGAGGCTGATATTCTGTGGCCAGGTCGCGTCAGATGGTATGCGAAGTCTTCTGGTACTACCAACGACAAGTCGAAGTTCATCCCTGTCAGCAGCGAGGGTTTGCAGAAGATTCACTATGCCGGTGGTTATGATTCAGTGGCTCTCTACCTACGAAACAATCCCCAGTCGAGGATGTTCGACGGCAAAGGTCTTATTCTGGGTGGCAGTCATGCGCCTAATTATAACTTGCCCAACTCTTTGGTGGGTGACTTGAGTGCCATCCTGATTGAGAACATTAATCCACTGGTGAATCTGGTGAGGGTACCTAAGAAAGAAACTGCCCTGCTCTCTGATTTCGAAATAAAGCGCGAACAGATAGCCCGTGAGGCGATGAACAAGAACGTGACGAATATCTCTGGTGTTCCCTCATGGATGCTGTCGGTACTGAACTGTATGATGGAGATGACGGGCAAGACGCATTTGGAAGAGGTATGGCCCAACTTAGAGGTGTTCTTCCATGGTGGTGTAGCCTTTACGCCTTACCGCAAGCAATACGAACAACTTATTACTTCACCGAAGATGCACTATATGGAAACCTATAATGCTTCGGAGGGTTTCTTTGGTCTTCAGGATGATCCTGCCGACAGGGCGATGCTGCTGATGCTGGATTATGGGGTGTTCTATGAGTTTCAGGAATTATCTGAATACTCTGAAAACTCAGAGAACTCAGAAATAATTCCATTATGGGCAGTAGAGACAAACAAGAATTATGCCATGCTGATCTCTACCTCGTGTGGATTATGGCGCTATAAGATAGGCGATACCATCCGCTTCACCTCCACGAATCCCTATAAGTTCGTTATCACAGGACGCACGAAGAGTTTTATCAATGCCTTTGGTGAGGAATTGATAGTGGATAATGCAGAGCAGGGATTGGCCTATGCTTGTCAACAGACAGGGGCAGAGGTACTGGAATATACAGCGGCACCTGTGTTTATGGATGCCAAAGCTAAATGTCGCCACCAGTGGCTCATCGAGTTCTCGAAGGCTCCTGCTGACCTTGCACAGTTTGCTGATCTGTTAGACAGTAAGTTGCAGGAGGTGAACAGCGACTATGAGGCGAAGCGCTATAAGGACATCACTCTACAGCATCTGGAGATTATTCCTGCAAAGGCAGGCTTGTTTAACGACTGGTTGAAACAGCGTGGAAAACTGGGCGGTCAGCATAAAGTGCCTCGACTGAGTAATTCGCGTGAACATATTGAGCAACTATTGAAATTGAACGTATGAGGAAAGTATTTGGGCTATTGGCTATTGGCTGTTTGCTATTGGCTGTCGGTTGTGCTCGCATGGGACAGCCTGACGGAGGATGGTATGATGACGATCCTCCACGCGTGATAGCCTCTACTCCAAAAGACAAAGAGACAGATGTTACTTCCCAGAAGGTGACAATCTATTTTAATGAATATATCAAACTGGCAGATGCGACACAAAAAGTTATCGTGTCTCCTCCACAATTGGAGATGCCTGAGATCAAAGGGGCAGGCAAGAAAATTATTGTAGAACTAAAAGATTCCCTGAAACCGAATACAACATACACAATAGACTTCAGTGATGCCATTAGTGACAATAACGAAGATAACCCAATGGGTAACTATACCTTCACATTCTCTACAGGTGAGCAGATAGATACTTTCGAGGTAGCAGGCTGTGTATTGGATGCCTCTAATCTGGAACCTGTCAAGGGTATCTTGGTGGGACTATATGACGACCTAAGCGACTCTGCCTTTAAGACAAAGCCATTGTTGCGTGTCTCACGTACTAACGGTAGCGGCCGTTTTGTCATCAAGGGTGTTGCCCCAGGAGAGTATCGCGTCTATGCTTTGCAGGATATGGATGGAAACTACGTCTTCAACCAGAAGAGTGAGATGATGGCTTATACCCATCAGACATTCAAGCCGTCAGCAGCTCCTGATGTCCGACAAGACACCATCTGGCGAGACAGTTTGCATATCGACAATATCCAACAAGTAAAATATACGCATTTCTATCCTGATGATATTATCCTACTTGCCTTTCAGGAAGTGATGACAGACCGCTATCTGTTGAAACAGCCGGAGCGCACGGATGCCAATCACTTCACCATCTATTTCAGTTATGGGAATCCGCAACTGCCTCAGATTAAAGGACTGAACTTCAACGAGGAGGATGCCTTTATCTTGGAGGCGAGTGCGAAGAAAGATACGCTGACGTACTGGTTGAAGGACACGACACTCGTCAACCAGGATACGCTACGCATGGAACTGAGTTATCTCATGACGGATACCGCAGGTGTGCTTTATACACAAGTAGATACGGTCGATGTGTTGGCGAAGACGAATTATGAGAAACGACAGAAAGAACGTAAGAAGGCGGTAGAGGAATGGACCAAGCAACAGGAGAAACTGAAGAAGCGCGGAGAGCCTTACGACAGTATCATGCCTATAGACCCCTTGCGTGTGACTTATCATGTACCTCAGCAGATGGATCCTGACTATCGTGTGACTTTCGAGATGCCTACTCCTTTGGCACGATGTGACACAGCAGCCATCCATCTATATACGAAGATAGACTCCCTGTGGTATCGAACGCCCTTTGAGTTCAACAGGAAAGACTCTACGTTGCGCACCTATGAGTTTATAGCGGAATGGCAACCCAATACGGAATACAGTTTGGAGATTGACTCTGCTGCCTTTGTGGATATCTACAGCTATGCGTCAGAAACCTATAAACAGGGTATCAAGGTGCGCTCGATGGACGAATATGCCACCTTATTATTCCAACTGAGTGGTGTGAGTGACTCTACCGTTATCGTGGAACTGTTGAACAAAAGTGATAAACCCATCAAGACCGTCCATGCAGATCAAAACGGCAATGTGGAGTTCTTCTATCTGAAACCAAGTATCTATTATGCCCGTGCTTTCATCGACCGTAATGGTAATGGAAAATGGGACACAGGCGACTATGATCAAAACTTGCAGCCAGAGGATGTGTATTACTATCCTCGAAGCATCGAATGTAAGGCGAAGTTTGATATCACCTTGTCTTGGAATCTAACAGGAACGCCACGAACGCAACAGAAACCTGGTGTGATTACGAAGCAGAAACCAGACAAGGAACGGCAGAAACTACGTAATCGTAATGCGGAACGTGCCCGTCAGATGGGAAAAGAATACGTGAAGAAAGTAAAAGAGTAAAATAGCAAAGATTATGATACAGATGAAACGATTCTTATTCATCATCATCGCGTCATGCGGAATGATGGCTACTCATGCCCAGTGTGGTATCGAGAATACGGCTTTCAAGTCGGGTGAGTTTCTTTCCTACGACCTCTATTTCAATTGGAAGTTCGTATGGATGAAGGTTGGTACGGCTTCGATGTCTACTGTGCAATCTACCTATAGTGGCAAGCCTGCCTTCCGCAGCAGTTTGATCACTCGTGGTAATAGTAAGTTAGATAATTATTTTATCATGCGTGACACCTTGCTGTGCTATACAGACCTGAATATTGCACCGTCGTATTTCCGCAAGGGTGCCCGTGAGGGTAAGCGCTATTATGTGGATGAGTTGTGGTACACCTATCCCAAAAACAATTGTCATCTGAAGATGCACCGTATCGAGGATGACGGTACACATCGTTGGAAGGAAGCGGAATACAAGGATTGTATCTACGACATGATGAGCATCTTCCTTCGTGCCCGTAACTTCGATGCATCGAAGATGAAGGAGGGTGAGAATATCCCCATGCCTATCAGTGATGCCCGTCATCTGACGAACTCGTGGTTGAAATATAAGGGAAAGACCACGTTGAAGATGAAGAACAACAAGAACAAATACCGTTGTCTGATCTTCTCCTTCATCGAACGTGAGGATGGTAAGAACCATGAGTTGATTCGTTTCTTCATCACAGACGATAAGAACCATCTGCCCGTCCGTCTTGACATGTTCCTTTCTTTCGGTTCTGCCAAGGCTTATCTGACAGGTATGAAAGGATTGCGCAACGAGCTGGAGTCGAAGGTGGAATGAGGAGTTCATGAGTGTTTCTGAATTCTTCAACCGTTGTGTAGAGATCGTGAAGGCAGAGCCTTCTGCGGCTGTCTTGCGCTATATGCATGAGACCTTGGTGCTTGCATGTGCTGAAGCACTCAAGGGCAGTGGAAAGGGATTTGGTAACCTAATGGCGCAGACAGACTATCTGTGTAAAGAGGCAGGTATTGGTGTCGCTGACCGTATATCCATCCAGACAATGCGCCGTCATTCCAATAGGAAAGACAGTGTATTGACCCGCCAGGATCTTCGATATGATGTACGTGCCCTTGCCCTCTTTATCTCTGCCGTCTTTAAGGTGGATATCCCTCATGAGTTAGTGACACGCATTCCTACGGTGGGACGTCCTACGAATCTTGCCCTGCGTGTAAATCAGCAATATGTCCGTTGTGTGGTGTCCTACTGGGACGACAAGTATATCTACGCGACAACAGATGAGGGAAGTGTCTGTATCAAAACTGATGACGAGACGCTACATCCCATATTGACAGAGGGAATGCAGCTCAACTTACTCGAGTGTCATCGGGAAGGGCAGACAATTCAACCTAAACTCATCGTCGTGGAACCTGATTTCCTGTTGGACATCTCATCGTTGGCGGCTTGCTTCTCGAATAAAGAGCACCTTCCCATCTCCTATACCTTGGGACGACTGAAACCTCATGCCAACACACAACCCATTCTGTTAGGTAACTTCGCAGGTGCTGCCTTGGATGACATCATCAACCAAAAGGACTTCCAAGTCAATGACACCATCCGTCATTCTTTCTGTGAACAAGTCCTGCAGTTCTGTACTTGTCAGGATTTCAATCCCCGTCAGTTCAAGGAGGATGCCTATCAGCAGGCAGCAAACATCCAGGAGGCGGTAGAGCAGTTGAAAATGAGTAATGAGGCACTACTTGAGCCTTCCTTTGTCTGTGAACAGTTAGGTTTGCAGGGACGTGTCGACTTGATGACTCGTGATAAACATCTGTTGGTGGAACAGAAATCAGGAAAGAACTGGACGCTCGAACACGCTTCTCAATCCTCGTCGATAGCCTCCCACCTTTATGCCGAGGTACATTATGTGCAGTTGTTGCTGTATTACGGTATTCTGCACTATAACTTCCATCTCGCTGCCGATAAGGTGGATATCCGCTTACTCTATTCCCGTTACCCAGCGAAAAAGGGTTTGTTGGTGGTCAGTTATTATCAGAAGCTGTTCCATGAAGCCATCCGTCTGCGTAATCAGATTGTGGCAAAGGAAATACAGATAGCAAGACAGGGATTTGGCGTGATACATTTCTATATCGACTGGTGGAAAACACTTTCGGAGAGAGAACAGAACTATATGGAGCAAATGCTCTCTTTCGTCTATCGGGAACAGTTGGCACAGAAGGTTGGTACGCAAGAAGGGCAGGGTGGAGTAGTGGCGAACCTGTGGAATATGCCGTTGACAGAGAAGCGTGACATAGGTTGTATCTTCTATGGACTTCGTATCCTTCATAAAGAGCAATCTTCTGTCTATAGTGGCTTCGACCGCCTGACGCTTTCCATTCCTGATTTGAATGATGACTTCCTGCCTAACTTCCGTCGTAATGATATGGTGTGCCTGTATGCCTATGACGGTGAACCGGACATTCGTCATAGTATATTATATAAAGGTGTCATCGAGGGATTGACAGATAATGAGATTGTCGTTCGACTGAATGACGGACAACAAAACCCTGAGGCATTCGCAGATGTGACGTACGCCATCGAGCCTTCGTTTACAGACAGAGGGATCACCTCTGCCATCCGTTCTTTAGCGGCTTTCTGTACTGCTTCTTCAGAACGTCGTGACCTATTGTTAGGCGAAAGGGTACCTCGTTGTGATAAAACGCTTCAACTGTCTCATTCCTACCATCCTCATTATGATGAGATGCTCCTAAAGGCAAAACAGGCACAAGATTATTTCCTGTTGCAAGGTCCTCCAGGAACAGGCAAGACCTCTATGGCACTTCGCTTCCTCGTCGAGGAGGAACTGCTAACACAGCAAACAGCCAGTATCCTCCTAATGTCCTATACCAACCGTGCCGTTGATGAGATCTGTACAATGCTGGAAGAAGCAAAGATAGACTATCTGCGACTGGGTAGTGAGACTTCCTGCGACCCTCGTTTTGCAGGTCATCTCTTAGAGCGTGTCTTTGGTGAGCATCCTCGCATGGATGTTATTCGTCAACGGATTATTCAGACGAGGGTCATCGTCAGTACGACCTCTACGATGCTGTCGCGTCCGTATCTCTTCCAACTGAAGGACTTCTCTTTGTGTATCGTCGATGAGGCATCACAGATATTGGAACCCAACGTCATAGGACTGTTGGCGGCTCCGCAGATTCGTCGTTTCATCCTGATAGGCGACCATAAACAACTGTCTGCTGTCGTTCAGCAACCTGATGATGAGCCACGCCTGTCTTCTTGTCGTCTGTCGTTGTTCGAACGTCTCTTAAAGGTAGAACGGGAGGCTGGACGTACTGCTTTCATGGCAACCTTACAGCGTCAGGGACGTATGCATCCAGAGATTGCCGCCTTCCCCAATGAGATGTTCTATGCCCAAGAGCAATTACAACCTGTGCCCTGTCCTCATCAAGAGGAAGAGCAACTGGATTATCCACAGTCTTCCGAGGATGCATTGGATGATTTGTTGAAGCAACATCGGGTATTGTTCATCCCCTCTGAACCCTGTCATTCCATCGGCGTCAGCGATAAAGTGAATAGCAGTGAGGCAAAGATTGTTGCCGATTTATTACGTCGTATCTACCGCCAATATGGTACGAAGAGTTTTGATGCATCACGGACGGTGGGTGTCATTGTTCCTTATCGCAATCAAATAGCCATGATACGAAGGGAGATAGAACGGTTAAGCATTCCAGCTTTAATGGATATTTCCATCGACACAGTTGAGCGTTATCAGGGTAGTCAGCGAGATGTCATCGTCTATAGTTTTACCGTCCAACAGCCTTACCAACTTGAATTCCTGACAGCAAACTGCTTTGAGGAAGACGGTAAGACGATAGACCGTAAATTAAATGTTGCCATCACCCGTGCTCGCAAGCAGTTGCTGATGACGGGTAATGTGGCAATACTCAGCCGTAACGCGCTGTTTTCCGAACTGATCCGTCGTTATGATAAACGCACCAAAGAAGCAGTTCTTATGACTGCAGACTCAAAATAAAGCGAGTACCCTTGGTGTAGTTGGGATCAATGTCAAGATCTCCGTTCATCTTCAGTGCCATCTGCTTACAGATAGGTAAGCCAAGACCATCACCAGTAGTGAGGTCTTTAATCTCACGGAACGGTTTGAATACATCTTCTTGCTTCTCCGCTGGTATACCACAGCCTGTGTCAGATACCAAGAAGTGATGGGTATGTGCACTACGCTTCTCATAATCCAAAGTAATCTTGCCACCCTCGGGAGTATATTCTGCCGCATTGTCAAGCAGGTGGAGCAGAATATGAGAGACATATTCCTTATTGAGTGATACGCCCATCTTCGGAGCTTTGACTGTCAAGGTAACATCAGACTTCACCTTGTCGCGTATCTGATCCATCAATCCTTCGCAGAATGATTGTATCTGCGTTTCCTCTAACTCAATCTCATCTGTTGAGTTCTCCAATTCTGATAAGGTCTGGATATGACTGGAGAAATCCAACAAAGCCTTCACCTCTGGGGTGCTATTGTCGAGTTTCTGAAGTGTTGGCTCCAGTTGGGCAGAGATATTACTGATGAACTTCGCCTTCAAGGCATTACTTTCATTGGCAAGTTTGATGGTTTTCTTCTGTTTGCGAGTCTGAAGGATATAGCGCAACAAGATAATGGCACCGACAGCAAGCGCAGCAGCGAGTGCTACGGCAAGGATAATGAGACCAATAATAATCACCCATCGTGTTGTCAACGAACTGTCTTTATCAGAGATAGTGGCCTCATTATCGGCAATTTGCTTCTTCAGTGCACCTATTTCATCAGCGTGTTTCAAGGCATTGGTGGAATCTTTCCAGGCAATGTAGTTGCTATATGACTGTGCCACCAAACTGGCATTATTGCTTTTTCTTCCATTGGAAATCAGCGTCTGATAGACCTCATCTACTTTGTCGTACTCCTTACTTGCAGTCAGTTTCTTGGCCATCTCTTGGAATACAGCATTGCCTTGTGCAGTTTGTCCAAAGGTATAGTAGAAGATAGCCTTATTATAGAGCAGGTCGTTTTTCAGACTTTCATCATTGGAGACGTTCGCCTGATTTTCCATCGTGTTGAGTTGTTCCTTGGCACTTTCAATCTTCCTGAATTTCATGTACATCTGCAAGCGTTCTTTGGTCACCTGATAATGTAGTGCTGCCTGAGCACTTGGTGACTTGTCGCCACTTGTGTTAATGGTCTGATCAACACGGCGCAATAGTTCGAAAGACTCTTTGAAAAAACTTTCTTTATGATACAAAGCCGCAGCCTTTACACCACATTCCACAGCTAGTTTCGTTTGTCCTTTATTAACATAGTCGTTGAAAGCGTGGATATACAAGGAACGAGCCTTAGCGATATCCTGAGAAGGATTGACAGCTTCAGCCTTCTGATGTAAGTCACTCTTCTGCACTTCCTGTGCACAAACGAGAACACAGCAGAAGAGCAGACCTAAAAACAAGAAAAATACCTTTTTGTTCATATTCTACAATATTTTCATGCAAAAGTAAGAAATTATTTGATTTCCTCCAAATATTTTCTCTTATTCCTTGGCTTATAATTGAAAATGATTATCTTTGCAACATGAACAAGACGGTCACACTCAAGGAACTCAGTATCGGTTATCAGACGAAAAATCACGTTACCGTGGTGGCTGAACATCTCAATGCCTCTATCTGTAGCGGTGAACTTACTTGTCTGTTAGGGCGCAATGGTATCGGTAAATCCACACTGTTGCGTACCCTTTCTGCCTTCCAACCTGCATTGAGTGGTGAAATCCTGTTGAGATGCTCGAAGAACTCAGAAGACTCTGATTATTCTGCTCTCTCTTCTTTCTCTGACAAGCAACTCAGTCGTATGATAGGAGTGGTGCTAACAGAAAAGCCAGATGTACGGAATATGACGATTGAAGAGTTGGTGGGCATGGGACGTTCTCCCTATACTGGCTTCTGGGGAACACTCTCTGAGAACGACCGTCGTATCGTGGATGAAGCCATCCAATTGGTAGGCATCCAGTCGCTCAAAGGACGTTATGTCCATACCCTTAGTGATGGTGAGCGACAGAAGGTGATGATTGCTAAGGCACTTGCCCAACAGACCCCTGTCATCTATCTTGACGAACCCACAGCATTCCTTGATTTCCCCAGTAAGGTGGAAGTGATGCAACTGCTTCATCGGCTGGCTCGTGAACAACAGAAGACAGTGTTTCTCTCTACTCATGATGTGGAACTCTCCATGCAGATAGCCGACTGTATCTGGTTAATGGAACCAGAAAAACTAAGTGTTGGTACTCCTCGCCAATTGGCTGACGAGGGTGCGTTAGGCCGTTTTATCGAGCATAAGGGTATCTTGTTTAATGCCCAGACATTGACAATTCGAGTAACAGAATAGATTATGATAGAAGGACATGGCGACGATCTTTACCGTTATGACGAAGGTATGGTTCGTATCAATTTCAGTTCCAATGTCTATCAGCATGCTGACCATACGGCGTTGAAGGAACATTTGGCAAGTCATCTGGATGTGATCAATAATTATCCAGAACCACAAGCTCGTTCGTTAGAGAAACTGATTGCACAGAAACTGGATATATCTCCAGAAGGAGTAATGGTAACCAATGGGGCAACAGAGGCCATTTATCTCATTGCCAAGATGCTGCACAACAGTTCATCCATCATTCCACAACCTACTTTCAGTGAATATGCTGACGCCTGTCGTGCCAACCATCACTTGATTTCTTACGAGAATGCCGATGAACTGACATCATTACCCAACGATCGTGTCTATTGGCTCTGCAATCCCAATAACCCCACTGGCAATGTGATGACGAAAGGTATTATAGAGTATATTGTACATCGCTCGCCTCGTTATACTTTCGTCGTTGACCAGTCGTATGAGGATTATACGCAGGAAACGCTTATTGTTCCGAAAGAGACGCAGAACCGCCATAACTTGTTGGTTCTTCATTCTCTCAGTAAGAAATATGCCGTTCCTGGCATCCGTTTAGGATATGTCACCTCTCATCCAGACACGATTCATCTGCTTCGTGCGATGAGTCATCCTTGGTCAGTTAATGCTTTGGCGATAGAGGCAGGAAAATTCCTTATCGAACGAGCAGAGCCAGCCGTTCCTGATCTTGCTGCTTATTTAGAGGAAACGGAACGCTTACGGGCGAACTTACGTCAGATAGAAGGTATCCGTGTTTTTGAGACCAAGACCAACTTTATGCTCTGTGAGATAGAACCAGCCACCAGTACTGATCTTAAATTCTACTTAGTACACGAGCATGGTATCCTGATTCGTGACTGTTTCAATTTCACGGGACTATCCGACCATTTCTTCCGAGTCGCTACTCAGCGCCCGGAAGAAAATGATGAACTGGTTGCTGCCATTCGTCAATTTATAGAACAGCAGTCATAAAAGAAGCGTTTGCTTATTCAACGAAATCCGACTGGTCAACATCACCAGCCACATCGGCTGGATGGAGTCCAGGCTCTACTGCCTCTTCACTCTTAATCAATTCGACATTTGTCTGTTCGATGACGTTGAGCTTGATAGCGGCATTATTCGTGCTAGGCTTATACCACCATTTCTTGCTGAAATAATCTCTCAAATCTTTTGACCGGAACGTATAGCCATGACGAGCAAGAATCTCGTTACGCATCAGGCGCAACTGCTCTCTGGGGATATTCATCAGATAAGGAGTGTTCAACAGTGTATTAGTGACAACGTCCTCCCAGTTTGCCTTCTCCAAAGTCTCCTGCTGACCCTCGCAGTTGGCCTCATTATCTGGCGTGAGTACCATCGTCCACATGGTATCACCGTTAGGTTTGCGTACAGCGAGGAAGTTCATACCGTCCTTGCGGATATACTGCACGCGCCAGTTCCACTCGGCAAAACGGATAGGACATTCATCTGCCTGTCGACTGGGAATAATCTTATATTCGCCAGGCTTGTTACCTACTTTTTCCAAAGTCATCTCGTTATCCTGGGGTGTTGTCATATAGACAATGGTTCCCATCCTTACTTCCTGAACGGTGTAAAGGCTTCTACCATCCCAGAACTTATCACCTTTCTTAATCGTCTGTGCTTGTGTACTGAGGATGCTACAGCATGCCATCAGTACGATGGTCATTAGTTTCTTCATATTTCTATTGTCTTAAGAAAAATAGTAAAATCTAACTACATAGAACCCTTGATGGAAGCCGTCGTCTTTCTCGGGCTTTATCATCTCAGTAATGATATTGTAATTTCCGAAGGAATCCACCTTCACGGTTCCGTTAGGAAGCTTCTTGTCAGCAATATGATAACTGTTGCCCAAGATGACGAGTCCATACTCCAGTGCTTTCTCAAAGAAACGATCAGCATCTTCTTTGTCTTTGAAACACATGGCTGCCTGTCTGGAAGTATCCTCTTGGTAATAGAAATAGCAGGCATGGTCGGACGTACATTTCAACTCGTAGCCGTATTCCTGTTTCTTGCCTTTCTCAATGCCCCAGCCATAGTAAGTGCTACTTCCATCAGCGTCTCCTTCAACACCGGCATCGGTTTCATATTTGTAGAGAAACGATAGTCCGCATTTCTGGGCAGCCTCTTGATATGGATTTTTGATGAGGTTCACGAAATCCTCGAATTTTAACTGGTCCAGGAATTGGCTGGATGTTTGTGCCTTCAAATTGCCACACACTGAAAACAGTAGTGTAATGATTAAGAGTAAATGACTTTTCTTCATATTGCTTTAGTCTTTATTTCACGCCTCAAAGGTATGAAATTATTTTGAATTCTCTACACTTTTGATTAAATCAATGTTCAATTGCTCCAAAAATGTCGGTTTGACTTGATTGTTAGATGTCACAGGATGATACCACGATTGCTTGCCAAAGTACTCCTGTAGGTCCTTCGACTGGAAGCGGTAGCCGTGACGTGCCAGAATCTCGTTACGCATGATGCGGAGCGTCTTCTTGTCATACTTACTAAGTGGCTGGGAGTTAAGCAGTATCTGACTGGTAAAGGGGAAGCGTCCGTCGTCATAAAGGGTTCTTTTGAGCGAGATATCAATACCATCACGTACCCACCAGTACTCTTCCTGTTTGTAAGTGACACGATGTAGGATAATTCCCTCCAAAGTAGGCTCCACCTCCCAGGTTCCCTCCAGACGGTTGGTGCCGTCCTTGGCTGGGGCGATGGTCACATTGCCAGTCACAAGTCCGTTGAAGGTTACAACCTCAAAATCTGATGCCACATTGTTGACAGTGATGTCATAAGCGCCCCACGACATCCGCAGATCGTCTTTCGCTGAGGTGTAATTACCATAGAAATGTCCGAGCCAACGCTTCTTGCTGATAGCTTGAGCATCCCAATCCAACTCATTCGACATCATCTTCTCTAACTGGTTTTTGTCGTTATAGAAACAGAGCACGTCCAACTTACCTTGTTTCAGATGGCGGACATGAGGGGTCATGTGATATTCATCGATATAGCCATTAGGACCGTCAGTGACGCGATAGGTATCCTTCTTGCCTGCCACTGGAACGAGCATGAACTCATGCTCTTCTCCCTCCGCCATCGCATTCATCAAAATGCTTCCGTTATTCTGCAGCTCTGCGGAATATACGAGCCAACCGTTATACCAGTTGCCGCCGGCTATCTGTGCCTGTACGCCAAGTATGGCGCACAGACACAGGATGATAGTTGTTATTACTGATTTTCGCATTTTATTTCACAACAATTGATTTAATAAATGGTTCTACAGCGGCTTCATACTTATTGGCAACTTCTGGTTTGTATGCGAAATTGCCGAAAACGGTATTACCACTCTCTCCAAGAATATAGAAGAACTCAACAACCATGCCCCTATCTTCGTCTTTGCAGGACATTATCACGGATTTGTCATTCACTTTAGGTTCCTGAAGGAATTCAAAATATCTTTTTTTCTCAGCAATCTTCTTCTCAGCAAATTGATTAAAGGTCTCTGCCGTAGGTTTATCATCTGTTACGAGGTTGACAGAGATATTCGCATCCCTTTCTGGTGAATTGCTCAGGAATATAGTGTCGTTGATTCTTCCCTGCTTAAGACCTTCAGGACAGTCGAATGCATAGCAAGCACTCTCATAATGCACAAAATCAGCAGGCAATTGTCCTTCTTCTACAGCAGTAGAGTTAGCACCCTCTGCATTTGCTGTACTCTTGTTTCCACACGATGCTACCAGCAGACCTGCTGCTACAATAGCGATACTGAATAATACTTTTTTCATCACGTTTGTTGTTTAATGGTTAATACCTTATTTATTATTTGAAAGATTTTTGATTCGTTGCTCTATCTTCTGGTCGATGAGTTGTTCGATTTGGTTCTCGAGCTTATTGAGTTTTCGCTCCACCATACGCTCTACCACACCTTCCTGTTGGAGAAAGTATCTTAGGTAGTCGAATGAGAACCTCGTCGCCTCTTCTTGTCGTTTTGTCTTGTTCATCGCTCAGAATGATTGATTTTCTGAGTGCAAAGTTACGACAAAAAAGAGTTACGTCACTTGTTTAAATCTTCCAAAATTCACCCATTTTCTTGTTATTTTCTTCCAAATTGCTCCCGATACTGCGTTGGAGAGCAATTAAAGGTACGTTTGAAGGTATGTGTGAAACTGCTTGCTTCCTCAAATCCGCAGAGACCCGCTACTTGCAAAACAGAAAGATTCAGGTTCTCCTGAAGCAGTTTTCCTGCCTTCTCCATCTGGATAGCAGAGAAGAATGCTTTCGGAGTCTCACCTGCAACACTCTGCAGACGGCGACGGAAGGTCTGTACACTCATATTCAAAGAGGATGCTACCTGCTCGACGCCCAGTTGTCCAGACTCCATCTTCTCGTTCACCACTTCCACAACACGCATCAGGAACTGGCGGTCTTCGTCAGGAACCTGTGTTGCCTCTTCTTTCTCTTCGATGGGCTTTTCGCTTTCAGTGGCTTTTGCCTCTTCCTTCAACTGTGCAATCTCACGCATCAGTTCTTCAATGTGCTGACGCTCTCGCTGGTGGACATGATGGATATAGGTCCAGGCCAAAATGCAGAATACCAATAGGACGATGATGGCGATGATGATGGTACGCAGATGGGCTGCTCGCTCTTCCTCGTTCTCCTGTTGTAACTGGTCGTTACCGAACTCTGCATTATAGCGGGCGAGACTCTCTGCCGTAGCGTTGCTGTAGAGTGAGTCTTTCAGCAGGTCGAAGTAGTCGAGTTCTATCTTTGCAGAGTCGGGATTGATCTTCCAATAACTCTCATACAGTCCGCGATGCGAGTGTATCTCGTTGTAGAGGTCGCCCATCTTCGAGAAGATTCCTGCTGCCTCTCTATAATAAGGTATAGCCTCCTGTTGGCGCTCCTGACTGAGTAGCGACTTACCCAAACGGTTAAGCGCTATGGCCATAGAGTGGTAGTCACCCATCTCTTTGAATGTCGGGATAATCTGTCGCAGAATGCTTTCCGCTTCTTGATAGCGGTGTAGTCCTAACAGAGCCGATGCTTTCTGTGACTTACGGATCGTTGCCTGTGGCTGGCGACCTAATACGGAATCCAGTTGGAACGCCTGTTCTGCATACGTAAGTGCTTTTTGGTCGTCACGTAAGGAATGGTATATCTCTGATGCCATACCTAAGATTACCGCCTTACGTTTCGGATTCTTGACTTTGTTGGCATGCTCTATGGCTTGCAGGATATATTCTTCCGCCTCCTTTGCCTGATAGCCAGCCATATAGATGCCTGCCACCGTATTCATACTGGAGGAGATACGGTCGTGGTCGCCACTCTTTACGTCGATGGCGAGACACAGCTTGGCATAGTTCGCAGCCTGTTTGATATCGCCCATTCGCACGTAGATACATCCTAAGATATTCAGACATCCAGCCTTATCGTCGTTGTCATAGCGGAACAAGGGCAGTGCCTTCTTACCGTATGTCGCTGCCTGCTCATACTGCTGTTGCTCATACAACCACTCTGCTGCCCAGTACCATACTTGCTGCTGCAAAGAGTCTGCGGGCGTATTGTTCTTAAATTGGATATGTTCAACGGTAAACTGCTCTACATCCAATGCCGTAAAAAAGTCATTGGCATTTTCCACATTCGGTTTTTGGTCAAACTTCTTAAGTGCAGATTCCACACTCTCTGCCTGCATGCTGAGCACAGCGCAGCATACCATCAGTACAATAGTTATTGGTCGTTTCATCATATTCAAACAATATTTCTGTTTTAGTTCTCTGCCTGCAAAGATACAAATAATTATTCAACTCACCAAACGGAATTAAACATTAACAAGAGGTCCCCCTTCAGTTGTCGACCTAAGGGTCAGGAAATAACTAAAATTTTACTCAAGAGCCATTAACCTTGAGCCACAATTCACTTAACACTTACTTGTCTTTATCAATAATGACGGTAGGCGTATCATGATATCGTCCCACAACAAGGAAAGTCTTACGGGTCTTATAGCGATAGAGACCAGAGAGCGTTGTGACTACCAACTCGTAACTTCTGCCAATCTCTAACTGGTCGATGGTGAGCAGTTGGTTATAGTCTTTTGCCTCTTTGGGCTTGAACTCATAGAAGACACTATCGGGTATGAGCACCGTTTGTGGGTCGTCGAGATTAAGTGTAGTCGTGAAGGTACCTTCTGGTGAACTGATACCTGTAAACACAAAATGTACCTTACTACCACAATAGGTACGCAATAATTCAAAACTGGCACTGAGGTTATCAACATCATACACCATAACACAGTGTAGTCCTGGCCAGAGTTGTTCTACTATCTGTGTTCCTATCTGATGGGTCTCCATGATTTCACGAATCGCGTCGGCTCTTTCTGCATCGGGTTGTATATATTGATTGCCGCGTTCGATATCCTCAGTCAGTTGAGGCCAGTGCTTCTCAATATAGCGGAGCAATTCTACCATATTAATATATTGTTCGCAGATAGCCAATGAAATGTTCTTTTGCTTGAGGGCAAAAAGTGCTTGAAGATAAAGCGTATTGGTCTTGTCAAATAAATTGGCAACGTTAAAAGGTATGACATAGACCCAATCGTTATTAACATCTCGTTTCATTAATAACTTCCCAAGCAAACTACCGATAGTCATTCCGGCAGGAAGATGTTCAGAATTGATGTCTATCAGGTTGAGTGTCATACCATCCGTGAGATAGCCATGATTACCCGCGATATAGAACCCAGAACAGAAACCATAATCATTACTTGTCTGCACGCCCCATCTGGATTGAGGCAGTTTTCGATAGCCATCTAATGTCGATATATGCTCTGTGAGATAGGCTGTCAGGATATTCCTCTCACCATTGACGATCTGCTCGATATAAGGAGAATAGTCATCATAGGTCGTCAAGGGCAGGGTTCGTCTAAAGTCCTCCAAGTTACGGATGCTTTCAAAGTGATTCGCATGTCCGTATTTCGTCTTGGCATTCTCGCGTACAAGTCTCATCACAAACTCTTCCTGACTTCGCATTGGATTGTATGTGATGTCTTCAAGTCTGTTTCTGACTTTCTGTCCGTCAGTCCATCGTGCCTCGTTGATAATCTTGATAACCTTCTCGTCCATGTATATTATAATTCTTTTTCCTTGATGATGGTGGGGTCTGGCATATTGATTTCATAAGGTTCTACAGAGCCATTGATGTTAAATGTCAGAGTGACTTTCTCTGTTGTTACATCCAATGAACACGGTGCCCCCTCAATTAGCGGAATACAACTATCACTACCGACAGGGAAACCGCAGCAGACAGGAATATCATATTGTCGTAAATGAGCCACCAACATTTGCTCAACGCTACCATATTGAAGGTCGTATCTGATAGATCTGAACGTACCGAAGATAACGCCTTTCACTTTTTCAAAATCCATTTGGAGGCTTAGCATATAGAACAGTCGGTCAATACCGTGCAAAGACTCCTCTACCTCTTCGATAAAGAGAATAATGTCTTGTTTGGGCGGAAGGTGGAATTTTGTTCCTGCGATGGCAGAATAACTGGAGAGATTTCCTCCCACGAGGATACCTTCCGCGTGACCGCTTCTATTATAAGGGTTACCAGGAATCATGTATTGTGGCAACGTTCCAAAGAGGATATTACGAGTAATAGAGGTTGCAGGTTCCTGATTACCTGCTATCTGGAAAGCCATAGGACCATGAATACCCATCATGCCGGCACTCGTCGCTGCATAGAGCAGAACGGTAATGTCACCATGACCTATCAGCCATTTAGGGTGTTGCAGATAACATTCCTGCGAGATACGGTTCAGCAGGTGAATGGAACCATAGCCTCCTCGCGAACAGATTACAGCCTTGATGCTGTCATCTTCGAGCGCCCATAACATATCAGCAGCACGCTCGTCGGCTGTTCCTGCATACGCGTTTACATTAAGGTTGTTGGTATGTGGCCCGATGACAGGCTGTAGTCCCCATCCTCTGATGGTTTCTGCTGCCTGTATTAATGCCTCCTGGGGTACCCAGTAGGCAGGTGATATAAGGGCAACTTTATCGCCTGCCTTTAAATAGGGCGGTTGAATCATCTTTTTACCTTGATACATATAATCACTTTTTGCCTTACAAAGGTACTGCTTTTTCTTGTCTTCAGCAATAGATGATACCCCTGCGACAGCAAATATTGTAAATCTTGAAATATCTTTGTAAATTCTGAAAGCAAATGACCTTTTTTAATCGACATCATCTTCATCCGAAACCAATCCTACACGGTATTCTGCTGGTGTCACACCATAGCATCGCTTAAATTGTTCGCGCAGATTGGGGGGAGTAAAACCTACCTCGCGGGCTATCTCTGTGATAGTCATCTCAAGATGGTTGGTAAGTAGGTCGTAAGCCACCTCCAAACGGATGGCGTTAATATACTGAGGGAAAGTCATACCATCGGCAAAACTATTTAGCAAGTCGTTCAGACGGTGTCGGCCAATGCCAAAACGTTGCATAATGTCTTCACGCATTAGGTTAATCTGTGCGTAGAGACGTTCCTTGCGAATGATGGAGTCGACGGTTTTAAAAAGGGCCTTGTTCATTAAAGTTTTTGATTTCAGTTGCAAAAATAATCAAAAACATAGTGATTCGAAAGAAAACATATGCACGCATTTGGTATGTGACCCAAATGCGTGCATCGGAAATGGTACTTTTGTATTTTTTGAAAGATATTTGTAAATTCTGAAAGTCCAATATTAGCACTAATTCACAAAATATCCGTACCTTTGCAACCATGTATGCACAACAAAGTCTTCATGACATCCTCTTTATGATGATGTATAGCGTGGTTGCTATGCTTGCCATAGTAGCAGGTCTCTATCTATGGTTGAGACGCGCTAATGCAATCGCTCCTGCCATCACTCCCCCAAAAGCGTTACGCAGATGGACGGCAATGTTTCTCTTCGTGGCGGCGTTAAGTCACGTGTGGTGGTATGTACTTGGCATCCATTGGTTGACGGACGACCGTCTTGTACGCAACATTACGGCTGTTACACTTGATCACATAACGCTTGTACCACTTGTTATGGCGATGCTGCTACGTATGTTGCAAGATCGCCAGCGCAGGCTCTGGCCTTGGGTATTGGCTCAACTGCCCATCGTTGTATCCGCAGCCGTGGGCATTGCCAAACACGATGAATTCTACGGTTTTGATTTGACAACTTACTGGCAGTTGGCTGTCATGACCCTCTTTATTATATATTATGTGCGCGCGTTGATCCAGTATGGTCGTTGGCTGCGTGAGAACTTTGCGGATATGGAACACAAAGAGGTGTGGCAGAGTCTGCTTTTTGTGGTCGCTCTTTTTATTATTTATGAGGTCTATTTCACCAATCCGGGCGAGATGGTAAGGGAATATATGGCACAGGTGAACACATTGGTTATCATCGTCTTCTTGCTATGGCGCGTGGAGACACTGCAACAACTTGAGCCCGCTACAGAGGAAAGCGAGGAAGCGCCTAAAGGCTTGAATATCGTTGCACTGTTGAAGAAATATTGCGAAGACCAACAACTCTATTTGCAACACGACCTAACCTTGCAACAACTTGCTACTGCTATCGGCACCAACCGTACTTATCTCAGCGGCTATTTTTCCCAGCAGGGCATCACCTACAATGCATATATCAACCGCCTGCGCATTGACCATTTTATCCGTCTTTATCATGAGACTATTGCATCGTCCCTTTCCGTTTCGGCTACGCAACTCGCCCAACAGAGCGGATTCTACAGTTACAGTACCTTCAGTGCCGCTTTCAAGAAGTTCATGGGTATTACAGTGACCGCATGGATGGAAAATCCCAGACCACACTCTAAAACTTTTTCCTCCGAAGGGGAAAAAGTTCTGCTCTGAAGAGAAGGAAAAAATGGTAACCTATGAAAAAAGAGCTCGAAAAGTATATACTTAGACAACGTAAGTCATATACTTTCGATGCCTAAACTATATCTTTAGCAGGTCGAAATCATATAAATATTAGAACCAATGCATGAGGGTGCGAAGGAAGGCAGTGAGTTCACCTGCCATCTTCTGGTGCTGCCAAAGAGAGGGATGCCAGTCGGCACCATAGTAGAGGCTACCAGTATGGGGTGTGAAGTCGAAGCGATACACTTCGTTATCACCGTCTTTCTTCGCCTCTTCCACTACTTCGTTGAGGGTATTCTTGGCAATCTCCAGTTCCTTACCATTGAGCATCGAACCACATAGCAGGACAATCTTGGCATTGGGGTTGTGCTGGCGTACCTGTTTCAGGAACTTCTTCCACGCCTGTTTGAACAGTTTTACGTCGTAGTTGTTGGTAGAGAGGTCGTTGGTACCAAGGTTGATACATACCAACTGTGGCTGATAACGTGAGAAGTCCCAGCGCTCTGAACGGTCGTAGAGGTTGGTGTACTCATATTCGGTAGTCATGACATTCTCTGGTGTACCTGTCTTCGGACCACCATAATGGCGATAGACACCGATACCACTACGTGCCACAACATGGGCTACTGCATTGAGATCGCGAGTAGTGATTTGGGCGTAGGTCAGATAATGATTCTCTGTCTCGTATTCGAAATGGTCGCCCTCAAAGGTACTCTCATTACCATAGCCGCAAGTGATGCTGTTGCCGATGAACTCGATACGTCGCTCAGGCAAGGTTGGGGCTTCGAGCATCATACCGTCGCTATCGAGGACGAAACCACGGAAGTCAGGCTTCAGTTCATAACCTTCGATGACGTACATCAGTCGGACGGAATGCTCTCCCTTGGGCAATGCTGTAGCGAGGGTTACTACTGAGTCGCGTTCGCCCATGAAACTCACCTTGAAAGGCTCAGCCTCGTCAATCTGTGCCATGAAGAAACCGCTCTTCGGCTTGGCAATCATTTTCAGACTGGTACCTGTGAAACGGGCATTGATCTGTGTGCCAGGAAAGGTAAAACGGGGACGCATGGGATTGTCGAAACAGATACGTCCGATATACTGGATGTTCTTATCAGTAGGGTTGATGACTTTTCCCTTGAGAGGAAGGGTGGTTGAGGCTTGCATGCAAAGGGTTGCAAGGGTTGCCAGCGTTAGTAGTTTGATACGTTTCATAAAAATATGATTTGAAATTTTGCTTGCAAAAATACAAAAAATTCCTCATTCCACATTCCACATTCCTAATTTTATTTATTATCTTTGCAAACAAAAAGTAATGATGGACGAAGATTTTGACATCCGACAGGAGCAACTCTCCTCTTCTGAGAAGGACTTTGAGAATGCGCTACGCCCCCTATCGTTCCGTGATTTCAGCGGACAGCAACAGGTGGTGGAGAACCTGCAAGTGTTTGTCGAGGCTGCCAAGTTTCGTGGTGAGCCCCTCGACCATACGTTGCTGCACGGTCCTCCAGGACTGGGTAAGACAACGCTCTCGAACATCATTGCCAACGAGTTAGGCGTGGGCTTTAAGATTACCAGCGGTCCTGTGCTTGATAAACCAGGTGACTTAGCAGGTATTCTGACGTCTTTAGAGAAGAACGATGTGTTGTTTATCGATGAGATTCATCGTCTGTCGCCTGTGGTAGAGGAATACCTCTATTCTGCGATGGAAGACTATCGTATCGACATTATGATAGACAAAGGTCCGTCGGCTCGCAGTATCCAGATAGACCTGAATCCCTTTACGCTGGTAGGTGCCACCACCCGTAGCGGACTGTTGACGGCTCCGTTGCGTGCCCGTTTTGGTATCAATATGCACTTGCAATATTATGAGCCAGCGACATTGCAGCGTATTATCGAACGTTCAGCAGGTATCTTACGAGTTCCTATCACTGAGGATGCTGCTGCAGAGATTTCTCGTCGTTCTCGTGGTACGCCCCGTATTGCCAACGCGCTCTTACGTCGTGTTCGCGACTTTGCTCAAGTCAAGGGTAGTGGTCGTATAGATACAGAGATTACGAAGATAGCCCTCTCGGCATTGAACATCGACAAGTTTGGACTGGATGAGATAGACAACCGCATCCTGTTGACGATTATCGATAAGTTCAAAGGCGGACCTGTAGGTGTCACCACCATTGCTACGGCAATCGGAGAGGATGCAGGCACCTTGGAAGAGGTGTATGAGCCTTTCCTCATCATGGAAGGTTTTATCAAGCGTACGCCTCGTGGTCGTATGGTGACGGAGTTGGCTTATAAGCACTTTGGGCGTAATCCCTATACGGGCAATATTATGGAACCGAACCTGTTTGAATAAAAGTAAAAGGGGAAAAAAGTAAATCATGAAGATAGGAGTATTTGTAGGAAGTTTCGATCCGTTTACAGTAGGTCACGATTCCATCGTACGTCGTGCATTGGGACTGTTCGACCGTTTGGTGATTGGTGTCGTAGGCGATCAGGTGCATAAGCCTGATATGCAACCTGCTGAACAGCGTATGCAGGCGATTATCGAACTCTATCGGGACGAGCCTCGTATTGAGGTGAAGCCATATTTCGGACTTGCCATCGAGTTTGCCCAACAGGAAGGCGCCCAATATATTGTCAAGGGAGTGCGCTCGGTAAAGGACTTTGAGTATGAGCGTGAACAGGCGGACATCAATCGTCAGATAGGCGGTATTGAAACGATTCTGCTCTATGCCGAGCCTCATCTGGCGAGTGTCAGCAGTTCTCTCGTCCGTGAGTTACAGCATTTCGGAAGGGATGTCTCGGAGTTCCTGCCTAAGAAACAAGATTAATCTATCATGAAGAAATATTTATTCCTTATCAGCCTCGTTGGCTTGATAGCCTGCAATTCCACCAAACAACAAACTACGGAAGAGCAGCCTGTGGTCAATATCCTGTTTGATGCAGATTCTGCTTACGCTTTCTGTGCAGCACAGTGTCAGTTCGGACCTCGTGTGATGAACAGTGAGGCACATGAGCAATGCGGTCAGTGGATCAAGCAGCAGTTTGAACAATATGGTTATCAAGTGGAGATGCAGAAGGCTGACCTGAAAGGATATGACGGTACCATCCTGAAGAGTACCAATATCATTGCAAGACAGCCAATAGCCAAGCAGCCAACAGCCAGAATTTTCCTCTGTGCCCATTGGGACAGTCGTCCGTGGGCAGACAATGACCCTGACTCTGCTAACTGGCGTAAGCCTGTGATGGCTGCCAATGATGGCGCCAGTGGTGTAGCAGTGATGCTGGAGTTGGCACGACTGATTCAGCAGCACGATTCCCTAAATATTGCCGTCGACTTCATTTGTTTCGATGCAGAAGACTGGGGCATACCCCAATGGGATATGACAGGCGACGGTACCGACTCTTGGGCATTGGGTGCCCAATACTGGGCAAAGGAATACAATCAACAGCATCCCACTCCCGACTACCAATATGCTGTATTGCTTGATATGGTAGGTGGACAAGGTGCTAAGTTCTATCAAGAGTCATTCTCTTTACAAAAGGCTAAAGAGATAGTGGATAAGGTATGGCAAGCAGCCAGTGCAGTAGGTTATGGCAGTATTTTCCCAGCAAACGAAGGCGGCGGTGTGACGGATGACCATCTGCCTGTGAATGATACTGCGAATATTCCCTGCATTGACATCATCAACTGCTATCCTGATTGTCCACAGAGTTCTTTCGGTCCTACGTGGCATACCATCTATGACGATATGCAGCATATCGATAAGAACACACTGCAAGCCGTTGGACAAACACTTGTCCAGTTGTTATTCAGCGAATAGTCTTATAATTGTCCTGCTTCGACCAACAGAACAACACGTTCTGTCAATCGGTCGATGCCCTCTGGGTCGTACTTCTTCTTCAGACTGGCTCCAAAAGCCCAAGCGAAAGCCTGATAGAATCCGGCACGTACAGGACCGAGGAACGCCTGTATCAGTTCGTATCCAGAAGAGTTACTCTCACGATAAATGAGTTTGATGAGTAACTTTCCCTGCGAGAACGTCAGTTTCTTCATACGGGGCTTGTAGGTCTTCATGATACTCTTCTCCACCAGTTTCATGTGTGCATCCTTTGCCTGCTTATTGGGCAACGTCTCCAGATACTCCGCTGTCTCCATCATGATGGCACGTGCCTCTTTGGCAATAGGTAATACGATCTTCACATTCTTCACCAGTCGGTTATAGGCCTGTTGCTGTTTCTTGCTGCTAAAGGTAATGGGTGGATAGACATAGACATTGTTCATCTCCATATACTGGATGCTGTCACCGTTCTCCAAGACCTTGCCCACCTTCACCATCGGCACAAAGGTTGGACTGTCCATATCCACCTCCTGTCGCTTCTGGTTTGTGTTCTGGGCACATACGCCCAAAGCCACCGCCAGCAATCCTGTCAGTATCAGACCTCTCATCATGGGGCAATCGTATTACGTAAAGCAAGTGCTTTATCCTCTGCGGCTTCCATGATCTCACGCTCTCCTGGGCCTTTGTCGTTAATACCACAGAGATGCAGGATGCCGTGAATAATGACACGGTGCAGTTCCTCATGATAGTCCTTGTGGAAGAGTTCGGCATTCGAGCGCACGGTATCTAACGAGATGACAAGGTCGCCGTTAATCGTCTTACCTTCGTTATAGTCGAAGGTGATGATATCCGTATAGTAATCATGTCCGAGGTATTGGCGATTGACCTCCAAGATATGCTCGTCGTCGCAGAAGAGATAGCCTACCTCACCCACCTTCTTGCCATAAGAGGCTGCTACCTTGCGAATCCACGCCGTGGTCTTACGACGCTTGACATTCGGGAAACGAACATTCTCTATATTGTAAGTGATCATAGGTTCAGCCTCTTACTGATTGTACTTGGTTCATGACACGTAGGAAGTTTCCTCCCCAAATCTTTTGGATATCCTCTTCGGA
Source organism: Prevotella sp. (assembly GCA_017554145.1). Taxonomy (GTDB): domain Bacteria; phylum Bacteroidota; class Bacteroidia; order Bacteroidales; family Bacteroidaceae; genus Prevotella. The sequence goes on from JAFZIZ010000015.1 coordinate 90,860, forward strand.
ATAGCGGCGGTTTAGCAGTTGACGGGTGAAATGAAGCAACTCTGCAGAGTTTGCAAGTCCACGAACACCACCATCGCCGTCGAAATCAGTACCCAGTCCTACATGGTCGATACCCATCACTTCGATCGCATGGTCGAGATGTTTCATCGCATCAAGAAGGGTTGCTTCCCCGTCTAAGCGAAGGAAGCCATGATAGAGTGTTACCTGCATGACACCTCCCTTGGCAGCGAGGGCACGCATCTGGTCGTCCGTCAGGTTACGAGGATGGTCGCAGAGGGCACGGCAACTGCTATGACTGCACACGATGGGTTGCTGACTAATCTCCAAAGCATCGTAGAAACTCTTCTCGGCAGCGTGACTGAGGTCAACCATGATGCCGAGACGGTTCATCTCGCGAACGACATCTTTACCGAAGTCGCTGATACCACCATGTGTATTGTTGCCTTTGGCAGAGTCGCAGATATCATTGTCGCCATTGTGGCAGAGCGTCATGTAGACAATACCTCGCTGAGCAAAATGTCGCAGGTTCTCTATTTGTCCGTCAAGTGCATGTCCGTTTTCAATGCCGAGCATGATACTCTTACGTCCGTTTTGCTTGTTGGTATAGAGGTCTGCAGGTGTCCGTGCAATACGAAGATAGTCGCTGTTCTTCTGAACAAAGGCCTCTATCTTGTCAAAGATATCATCAGCAAAAGCCGTCGGATGATCAGTGGGTTGTGGCAGATAAGCCACCATGATAGTTGCATCTTGATGTCCCTCCGTCATCTTATGCAGATCAACGAGCAGTTTAGGATCACGACTTCCGAAGTCTACTCCCTGTGGGAAGAACATCGGTGTGTCGCAATGGGTATCTAAGGTGAGGATACGTTGATGAAGTTGAATGGTCTTACGAAACATGGACGCTTCCCCTACGAGCCATTCAAATAAAGGCAATCCGTCATCAAGACATTCGGGATGCCATTGTACACCGATGATATGCTTGAACTCCCGACTCTCCATCGCCTCGATAATTCCGTCTTCCGACTTCGCTACCACTCTGAACTTCTCACCACAGTCACATACAGCCTGATGATGGAAAGAGTTAACGTGAAGAGGTTTGAGTTGAGGGTAGAGTTGAAAGAGGGTTGAGTCTTTCTCAATAATAACGCTATGGGTGGGTACGTTGCGCTCTTCCTGCTGTGAATGGTTAAGAGTAGCAATATCGGTGATATCCTGTTTCACTCTTCCTCCCAAAGACATAGCTAATGTTTGAATACCCCTACAGATACCTAACATAGGAATCTGGCGATTGTATGCCAGTTGAGTAATGAATAACTCAGGAAGATCGCGCTCCTCATTAATCTCTCCTAACTTAGGATCAGGTTCTTCACCTGCATAGTGAGGGTCATAGTCTCCCCCGCCACTAAGTATCAAACCGTCAATCTGTTCCAACGTGTTGATGATAACATCCGTATCAGCAAGGGGTGGAATGATAATGGGAACGCCACCTGCTTTCAGCACAGACTTATAATAGCCCTCAGCAAGTTTACAGGTCAAATCACCATAATTACCCGTAATACCAATCACAGGTTTGATGGATGCCTCAGGAAATGTCGTATAAACCTTTTCTTTCAGCAGTGACTGCCAGTCATAACGGTCTATCATGAAAGACTATTCTTCGATACTAACAGGAATCTCGCGCTTGATGCTTTGTTCAAGAGAGATAAGGGTCTCCGTAGCCACTACACCAGGGATATCCTGCAGGCGACCGTTTAGCAGATGCATCAACTGTTCGTTGTCGCGGGCATAGAGTTTCACCAACATAGTGTAGGGACCTGTCGTGAAGTGGCATTCTACCACCTCAGGAATGTGTTGCAGACATTCTACTACATCCTTATACATTGAGCCACGTTCCAACGTGATACCTACATAAGTACAGGTGCTATAGCCCAGACTCTTGGGATTCACATCAAAACCGCTACCCATAATGACGTTCGCCTCTATCAGGTGTTGTACACGCTGATGGATAGCGGCACGTGATACATTACACTCTGCTGCCACATCCTTGAAAGGAATGCGTGCATTCTTTGACAGGATGTTCAGAATCTTTTTGTCAAGATTGTCGATTTTTTCCATTGATGCCATAACGAAAATGGTTGCTTAAGTTTACAAATTGTAAGCAAAAGTAAGTATTTTAATCGATATAAGCAACAAAATGCAAAGAAAAATACGATTATTTAAACAAAAAGAGTAGATTTTTGGTCTACTCTTCTTGTTTTTGTTTGTCAACAATCTCCAAAAGTTCGATTTTAAATATCAACATGGAGAAGGGATCAATATCCTTACCTTGTTGATGCTCACCATAGGCAAGTTCCTGAGGTATATATACTTCCCAAAGAGAACCGACTGGCATGTGGGTAAGCGCTTCCGTCCAGCCTTTGATGACCTGAGTGCAACGGAATTCTGTAGGTTCACCACGCTTATAGGAACTGTCGAACACCTTACCGTTCAGCAGTCGTCCTTCATAGTGTACCTTTACCTTCTGGTTTACCTTAGGAATAATACCTGTACCTTTTCTGAGAACTTTGTATTGTATACCGCTTTCGAGTGTGTTCACGTCTTTCTTCTTACCGTTTTTGGCAAGGAATTGCTCACCAGCTTTCTTGTTATCGCCAAATTTCTTCATCAGTTCCTCTGTCTTGACTTCCTTCATCAGCGTCTGTGCCTTGTCGTTGGCATCTTTCACTGTCATGAGTCCGTCTTTACCAGTAGTACCACTGATGAAACCAGCCAAGAAGAGGTCGGTAGAGATACTCTTGGTAGAGTCATTCCCGTAGATTTCCTTATTAATTCCAGGCAACATCTGATTTGCAACCTGCTGACCAATCTGTGTGCCGATAAAGAATGCCGTCTTTCCCTTATCACTGCTGGAGGCAATAGCTTCACGGAGTCCTTCAATGAAATTATCCATATAGTCAAGATCCATGTGTTGGCGATTTTTCAGAAAATCTACCAACCCCTGAGTCTGCGCCATACCAATAGCATAACTCAGTGTGTCAGTGCGTGACAGCAGTTGCTGTGCTTGGACGGAATTGAAAGAAGCACTCGTCACAAGGACGAGTGCTACTATAATGATTCTTTTCATCATGGATTATTTCTTCTTAGGATTAACCTCAATCAGTTCAATCTTGAAGATCAGCATAGAGAAAGGCTTGATGTCTTGACCTTGCTGACGAGAACCATAGGCAAGTTCCTGAGGAATATAAACTTCCCATACAGAACCTGCTGGCATGTGAACGAGAGCCTCTGTCCAACCCTTAATTACCTGGTTGCAACGGAACTCTGTGGGCTCACCACGCTTGTAAGAGCTATCGAACACCTTACCGTCAATAGTACGTCCCTCATAGTGTACCTTTACGCGAGAGGTATCAGCAGGGATGGCACCGTTACCTTCCTTGATGACTTTGTACTGTAAACCACCATCAAGAGTCTTCACACCCTCTTTCTTGGCATTTTCAGCAAGGAACTTCTCACCAGCAGCCTTGTTAGGACCATATTCCTTCTCCATCGTCTTAGCCTTAATAGACTCCATCAGCTTCTGAGCAACAATCTGGGCAGAGTCAACAGTCATCAAACCACCCTTACCAGTAGTTCCGCTAATGAAACCAGCCATGAAGTTCTTCAAAGAGATGGTCTTGGTAGAGTCCTCACCAAACAGTTCGTGATTGATACCCTTAACCATCTGATTAGCAATCTGCTGACCAATCTGAATACCGGCATAGTAAGCGGCTTTCTTCTTGTCGTCACCAGCGTTAGCACCTTCGTTCAGACCTTTGATAAACTCATCCATGTAGGCAGTGTCAATATCCAGACGACCTACAAGATAATCCTTTAGACCCTGTGTCTGAGCCATACCGATGGCATAGCTGACAGTATCAACATCACTCTTCAGGTTAGCCTTTGGAGTGGAATTGCCGCAAGAAAAGAATGTAACTGCGGCTACTGCTGCGAAAACAGCAAATGTAAACTTTCTCATTTTTTTTATTTAATTATTTATTTTGTATTTCGTTATGACGTTTTATAATACCGTTTACATCACTTCGATTAACTCTACATCGAAGATAAGTGCTGCAAAGGGAGGGATAGAACTACCTGCACCGCCTTCGCCATAAGCCAGACGGTAGGGGATGAAGAAACGGTACTTAGCACCTTCCTGCATCAGTTGCAGACCTTCCGTCCATCCTGCAATGACTTGTTGAAGTCCGAAGACAGCAGGTTCACCACGCTGTACACTGCTATCAAAGACCGTACCATCGATGAGGAATCCCTCATAGTGACATTTCACACTATCTTTGGCAGAAGGTTTCTTGCCGTTACCTTCCTTCAGCACCTGATATTGCAATCCGCTGGGTAATGTGATGACACCGTCTTTCTTGGCGTTTTCGGCGAGATATTTCTCACCAGCCTCTTTGTGTACCTTACCCTGTTCGGAACGTTGCTTGTTGATTTTCTCTTCTTTTGCTGCGAAATACTCTTGCACAATCTGCTGAGCATCACGGTTAGAAACCTTCAACTCATTGCCTGCAATCACATCCTTGATGGCTGTGGCAAAATCGTCGATGTTCAGTTCTGTAGCACCCATCTGTGCTAACTGATGACCGATGCCCAACCCCAGAGCATAACTTACTTTATCCATTCTTTCTCTATATTAAATAATGTATGTGCCTCAAAAACGGCGCAAAGATACAACTATTTTCTGATTCGAACACCATATTTCCGAAAAAATTAGCATTCTTAAACGTAAAGAAGCCCCTTGGCAATATTACCAAGGAGCTTCTCATGACTATTGCTGTAAAAGTTTTACTCTTTGATTTTCTCGTTAAAGGTTGTAGGACGAGGGCCATATACTACCTTGCGTTGTTCCATCTGCTGACGATATTGACCTGCTGCCTTTATCTGATCCTTCAAACTCAAATTTTCGTTTTGCAGGTATTCGTTCTCTGCTTGGAGAACATTGATTCGCTCCTGAGCTTCTTTATAGGTCTTCTGAGAAACACAAGAACCAAAGCCCAAAGCCACGATGATGGCCGAGAGGGCGATATTGATCATATTACGAATCTTTTTCATCATATACGCAAACTTTTTGATTCTGGGTGCTAAATTAGTGATTATTCTTGAATGACGTATCAATTAAAGATTATTTAACTGTTTGGTCAACCTCTTGGATGCGTCGCAAGTGACAGAGAATCAGGTTGCCGTTGTCATCTCTTAAATGCATACCGTTACCTCTACAGTAGCGCCAGTAATGACAATCTTTACATTCACCCGTATGCATCCATTCTCTATTGCGATAAGGGGCATAGCAATTTTCCCATACCTCCATAAAATCGTCTTCATAAATATTGCCTTGGTTATAGTCGGCACGGATACTGGCACAAGCGGCAATAGAACCGTCTGCCATCACAGAGCCTACTGTGATACCTGCCTGACAGTCGAAAAACATCTCTCGCACTTCACCTTCATAACGTCCAAGGAATCCCTCACAACCATAGGAAGCATTAATCTTTCCTTCTTGGCGTGTCTGGCGAATGAAGTCAAGCATACCCCTATATTGCTCGTTGCTAATCTGCATCATCGGATCATGGGCGGCACGACCAATAGGGAAGATAGAGTAGATACGCCAATAGCCGATACCTTTCCCGATAAGATAGTCACGGATAGCAGGCAATTGGTCGTAGTTACGTTGGTTGACACAGGTAACTACATCGGAAGCTATCTGCGGATACTTCACGAAGAGGTCTAAAGTCTGGTCGACCATCTGGAAACTCTGTGGATGACGGCGCATCCAGTCATGGTTCTCTTCCAGTCCGTCCAGACTGACGGTAATGCTGTGCATCCCTGCTTTCCGAAGCGACTCAAAACGTTCAGGAGTAAGGACTAAGCCGTTGGTGACCATTCCCCATGGGAAACCTCTCTCGAAGATTCCTTGTCCACAAAGTTCCAGATCATCCCGCATCAAAGGCTCACCACCTGTAATGGTAACGAATACTTTGTGGGGATTGGTCTTCTGGGCAATGCTGTCAAGTACACGAAAGAAATCCTCACGGGGCATGTCTTTTACCTCTGAGAGCTTCCTACAATCACTTCCACAATGGCGACAACTCACATTACAGCGTAAAGTGCATTCCCAGAAAAGTTGTCTAAGGGGATGCTCCTTACGGATATTCTTACTGATATGTGTCGCTAACTCGAGAGCGATGCGCTTACGGAAAGTCAGTTCACTCATTCGTTTCTTCTATCGTTTGTGCCTTTGTTTTGTCTTTAGGCAGGATGAGGTTGAGAATGACAGCCAATAAGAAGACAACGGCAACACAGTTCTCTGCAAACACAGTCTGTACCATCTTCGGGAAGATGGAGAACATACCTGCTGCTTGTGTGAATCCAAGTCCCACGCTAAGCGACATAGCGACAATTATCATGTTACGGTCACTGAAACCACAGTTGGCCAGCATACGGAAACCTGCAAACATGATAGAACCGAACATCATGATGGTACAACCACCCAAAACAGCCTGGGGAATCGTGGTCAAAATAGCACCAACAGCAGGGAAGATACCGCCTAAGATCATGATACAGGCACCTGTGGCGATAGCAAAGCGGTTGACAACCCTCGACATAGCCGCCAATCCCACGTTCTGACTGAATGAGGTAATAGGGGTACAACCGAAGAGTCCTGCGATACTGCTCACGAAACCGTCGCACGAGACACTAGCCCCTAATTCTTTCTTATGGGTAGAACGATTGAGGGCACTCGAACAAAGAGCACTGGTATCACCAATGGTCTCTGTGGCAGAAACCATATAGATGGCGAGGATAGAAAGGAAAGCCCCTACCTCGAACTCTGGTTTGAAAGGCATGAAATTAGGTAAGGAAACAATTCCTGTGTTCTGCAATCCAGAGAAGTCTACCATTCCCATACAGACAGCAAGGATATAACCTGCTATCAAACCAATCAGGACAGACAGAGAACGAAGGAAACCCTTGGCAAAGATTTGGAAGCCCAAACATACTAACAACGTGAACGTACCTACAATCCAATTGTTCATTGAACCGAAATCAGCAGCCCCTTGTCCACCGGCAAACGAATTGGCACCGATGGGCAACAGTGAGAAACCGATGGCGGTTACTACAGTTGCGGCAACTATATGTGGAATGAGTTTTGTCCAGTAATTGGGGAATAGTCCTAAGAGTCCTTCAATGATACCACCAAGGATAACAGCACCCATCAACACACCCATTCCCTGAGCCGTAGCAATGGCAAGGGAAGCAGAGAGGAATGTGAAACTGATACCCATGACAATGGGCAGACGAGAACCAATGCGCCAGATGGGATATAACTGTATCAGTGTACCGATACCTGCGATAATCATACAGTTCTGTATTAGTGTTGCACTAACAGCAGAGTCTATTCCTACCACATTGGCAAGGATAATAATCGGTGTGATATTGGCAACGAACATCGCCAATACATGTTGCAGTCCGAAAGGAATGGCTTGTACCAAAGGTACCCTGCCGTCCAATTGGTAAAGTTTGCTTTTGTTTTCCATTGTAGTTTATTTCAATTTTATTTGATTATTCTCCAACGACTCGATGATAGCCAACGACTCGATACGCCTGATGCCTGCCCCATGCAATACTTTCCTGCCCTGCTGGAATTCTTTTTCGATGATGAAACCCATTCCTACAATTTCGGCTCCTGCCTGACGACACAGGTCGATGATACCCAATCCGGCATTACCATAGGCAAGGAAGTCATCGACAAACAGCACTCTATCGTTACTTGTCAGGTAATCGCGACTGACGGTCAAAGGGTACTCACGCTGCTTGGTAAATGAATGCACTGTCGATTCATAGAACTCACCCATCGTAGAAGGTTTTTTCTTCTTGGCGAAGACCACAGGGAGTTCCATCAGATAACCCAGCATAATAGCAGGTGCAATTCCTGATGCTTCTACTGTCACGATCTTATTAATATCCTCGTCGGCAAAGCGTCGGATAAACTCAATGGCAATCTGTTTCATTAGATAAGGGTCCATCTGATGATTGATGAAACGGTCTACTTTCAAGATGCCGCCCTCTAAGCAACGACCATCTTGCATGATTCTGTCGCGTAATACTTTCATAGTGATGTTGTTTATTTTTGCAAAAATACAAAATATTTCTCAATTCTCAATTGTCAACTCTCAATTATTTATTAATTTTGCAGGAAATATAAATCATAAGCTTATGAAGAAGATAGTAGTATTAACTGGTGCCGGTATGTCGGTAGAGAGTGGACTGAAAACCTTCCGTGATGCCGACGGTTTGTGGGAGAATTACCCTGTACAGAAAGTAGCGACCCATGAAGGATGGTTGGAAGACCCTACGTTGGTAACGAACTTCTATAACATGCTACGTAAGAAGTGCTGGGGTGTACAACCCAATGAAGGACATCGCTTAGTGGCAAAACTGGAAGAGAAATACGATGTGACGGTCGTCACGCAGAATGTCGACAATCTTCACGAGATGGCAGGTTCCAGTAAGGTCATTCATCTGCATGGTGAGTTGATGAAGGTATGTTCGAGCCGTGATGTCGATGATCCCCGCTATCAAATCACGTTAACACCAGAGAATTGTGAGGTAGAGCCTGGCACAAAGGCAGGCGATGGCTCATTGCTTCGTCCGTTCATCGTCTTCTTCGGTGAAGGCGTGCCTATGATCAGTGCCGCTGCTGCCGAGGCTCAAGAGGCTGATATCTTTATCATCATCGGCACTTCCTTAGTAGTATATCCAGCCGCCAGTCTTATCCATTATGTGCGCCCAGGCGTTCCTGTTTATCTCATCGACCCTAATCCTATCTCTGCAGGCAACAATGTCACTCAGATACAAAAAGGAGCCAGCGAAGGTATGAAGGAACTCTCCGAAATCTTGATGAAGTAATCATTAAATAAAGAGAAAATAAATAGCGGCAGCCCTAAGGACTGCCACTATTACTATGATAGAGGATGATTAATATCCAGGATTCTGTATAGCATATTCGTTGCGTTCCAATTCTTTCTCAGGAATAGGCAACAACAACTTCTTAACATCGAAGTTCCAATTACGATAGGTATGCCACTCAGTAGTTGATGGATTTGCAGAACCAACACCCTTTGGATAGTTGCATTCCATGTGGGCCTCCATAAAGCCTAAGCGCTGGAGGTCTGCTTTGAGGCACCACTCAGAATTGAATTCCTTACGACGTTCCTGACCTAAAGCAACCTGCCATACCTCTGCTTTTCCTTGGAATGGCTTACACAAGGTCTCATTGTTAACCTTCAAGCCCTCCTTAGTCATACGTGTATAGTAAGACTTCGCATCTTCAACGTTAACAGGTTGTCTGGTAAACGGGACAGGATATTCTGTAATTTGTTTAGATGGGTCTGACCAAGCGTTGGCATAGTAATCTGCCAACTTATTGAAATATCCAATGTGGTCTTGATCAACCAGATTAGCCTCCATCTCACCATAAGCGCGATGCCTGATCTGATCAAGAATAGCCCATGCGTCAGCATCGTCGCCACCATTTAGGCGGAACAGGCATTCGGCATAATCCATCAGGATGCCAGCATAACGCTTGAAGTAATGGTGAACAGGAGAATAGGAGGAATTACCATACCAACTTGCTCTTTTCAGACGCCAGAGTTTCGTTGACCAAACGCCAGGGGCGTGTCCTTCACCCCTATCATAAAAATATCCTTTTGAGGGAGCAATAGTTTCTTGCGTATAGGGGTTCCTTCCATAACAGTAGCCTGAACGGTATGCCTGCGGAAGGGCATCTACAGGAAGTGTACAGAGTGAAGCGTCTCGACGTTTGTCACCTTGCTCAAAGAGGAAGTACAATTCCCACGACAAGAATTCTGAACCCCATCCGCCACAAAAAGGATTTGCAGCATAGAAAGCATTATAGTTCCAGTCGTTTCTGGACCATGCACCAAGAGCGGGATCGGGGTCCATCTCATTGGCAAACTGCCAGATAGCCTCCTTCGGCCATTGTATATCGCCATCCCATAGTGTAGAGTAGGAAGGAGCCAATTCATAGTAACCACTGTCGATAATCTGTTTCAGAGCACTTGCTGCTAATTGGATGTTCTCCTTATCATACCCATTCTTATAGGCCTTCCAGAGATAGGCTTCTGCCAGATAAGCCAGTGCCATACCTTTGGTACAGCGTCCCAGTTTGTTGTCACGAGGTTGCCAGCTAAGTTTATCAGCGGCAAATTTCAAATCCTCGATAATGAAGTCCCACATCTCATCGTCTGATGCTGGATATTCTTTGTTTTGGATGTTGATTGGTGTTTCTCCTGCAACACGCAAAGGAACACGTCCCCAGTTTTGTGCGAGATAGATATAAAGACTGCCACGAAGAGCACGTGCCTCTGCTTCAAGGGTAGTATTTGGAGTTACTTGAAGATCTGCCAGGAATTCATTGATAAATCCAATCATGTAAGAAGGAGTATCAAAGGAACTGAGCAAATCAGAAGATAAACTTGAATAATTCTGCTTATTCCAATCCTGATCCCATCCTGTTGCCTGTGTATCAAGGGTCGGATGAGTACCGGTATACATCTGCAGTTTATAGAAGAAATCACTAGCAATTGCGTAGTCACCACCTTTACATCCGTATTTGATATACAGGTCATAGACTTGCTCCATTTCATCGATAATTTCATTAGTAGATGGTTTCGGCTGTACGATACCTAGACCATCAATGACGAGACCAGTATTACCTTCCTCTAATCCAAGGGAACCCAGTGTATTTTCACCATAAGCAGAAATCAGTGCATAATAGAGGTCAAAGTTGTTGAATACTTTCTCTGCTGCCTCTGTATCCATCTGTTTCAGAAGTGCTTTCGTTTGCTCACTCTCTACAGTTTCTGCTCCTTCTTTGATAAACTTCTGCAACAGCGGGAAGGTTACTTTAAAGATACTGGCAAATTTTTCCTTTGCAGATAAATCCTCGCTTCCATAAACATCTTTGAAGAAACTTAAATATTGAGAATAAGTTTTTTTAGCATCATTAGGGTCAACAATTTTTTCATCCCAATTATCATAACTATATAGATAGGATATAAAATCATAATAGAACTGGTCTTGTACTTCGTTTCCACCATTCTTCAGGATATTGATGATGTCAGAGACAACGATCGCCATGTTAGTCCTGGTCACGTTATACAGCTGCATGAAAGAATCATCTTTCGGACCGGCAATCATGACGACATCTTCGTTGGTGCTCAAATCCAACGCTACGTCGGAAATCATGGTTTCTTCATATTCACTTCCTCCGGAAACATTACTGCCAGTGATGAAGGCCTTGATGTCGGCCCAGGTGGTATTCGAGTCAACAAAGCGACTGATACGTACAGGAGAAAGGACACGGCAACCATAAGAATCATAGTTGACAATATCCATACGTCCGTCAAGCATCTTACGTCCCACCTTGACAGCGCTATAGCTCAGCCTGTTCTTGTTCCATACGTCGAAGACGCCCTTGACGCCCTTGACAGTTCTGTTTTTCTTCAGGAATACCAACAGATCACCTTTAACTGTCACCTCGGCCTTCGTCAGACTCTTCACATCGATGGAGACATCGGCTGCAGCGGCTCTGAGAGCGGCAGCTCTACGTGAGCTGTTAACAGATTCTTTCAATCCACTCAGACTGGCCACCTTCTTCACAGCTGCGTCGAACTCACTTTCGATATCGTCCATGTTCAGGTATTTGTTCTTCACGATGCTGCGGTCAATGGCCTTCGCCATCTCGTCGGTCTCTGGCAGTTCGGCAATGAGTCTCTTCATCTGAGCCATTGCATCGTCAGGCATACCTTGGAAGATACTGGAGAACATCGGTAGCAACATAGAGACGGCTGTCTCCTTCGCATTCAGGTCGGCGTTACGCATCTGCTCTCCTTCTTCCAGAGAGACGATGGTTCGATAAAGCATCTGTCCTTCAGGATTCACCGCCACCAGATTGTTGGAAGTCGTCTGGAAGTTACCGTCTTCGTCAACGGTCACTTCTTCTGCATCAGCAATGATGGTGATGTCTTCTGGCTTGATTTCTGCCTCTTCAGGGATTTCAACCTTTCCCTCGTTCGTGTCGTTAGAGATGAAACGGGCAATATAGTTAATCTGACTGATGTCAATGAGACCGTTAATGAGAAACGAAAGACCTTCTTTCACCACGTTCAGTGAGTTGGCCTGTGTCGTTTCTGGTGCACCTTTTTTATTCTGATAATTCACCACCAGCTGAGCCTGTACACTGTTAACCGCCATCGTAAGCAAAAGTGCGGCAACAAATGATATCTTGTATAAATGTTTCATAGTAGTAATCGTTTATTTCTTGATAAACTTAAATGTCTGCTTTCCCGCGCGAACCATATAGATTCCCTGTGACAAATGAGAGACATCAATAACAACTGTACCATCCTTTGATTTGCCGGAAGCTACGAGTACACCAGCGGCAGAATAAACTTGCGCTTCGTTGGCAGCCCCCACAATAGTTAATTGCTTATTGACGGAATAACTCAGAAGAGACGTTTTCTTCGTAACGTCCTGTGGCTTGATAATACCAGTGGGGTCAAAATACTCAAAGGATACTTTCGTTACCTTTGGTATCAACACTTTTCCACTCGTGTCTAATACGTCAAACGCATCAGCATCATCAGCAAGGACAAAACTTCCGATGATCTCCATATCATATTTCTGACCGTCATTGGTCACTAATAGCCATTTGGCTTCTTCAGTATCTTGGGCATTCACTGCCAATGAGCCAAATAGACAAAAACCTAAGAGTAGCATGTATTTCCTACACGCATTACTCAAAAATACTTTGTGTTTCCTCATTTTCATTAGGTTTTAAAATGAATAATAATATTTGAAATTGTTTTAGATACAGCAAAGATAAATAAATGATTCCACTGGTGAGTCTACTCGCCTGTTAAAAAAACAAAATAGAGAGTTTATTTTTCACTATAATGGCGTCTCCATCCTTTTTTCGCTATCATTTGTTTCTGGGGGTCCGTAATGGTGCGGTTACCTAAACTGATGTATGGTTCTTCAAATTCAATATGGTCAGACCAAGATGTATCCAATTTGACACCTATTGGTAATTGGCTAAGAAAACTATCCAAAAGTTTCTCATCCATAGGGTTGTCGCCAATGAAGACACAATGGAGGTTTCTTTGTGTGCTTAAATTAAATTTTGTAAGCTGATTCTGTCGCACGTCAATAAAACTCAGCGAATCGGTACCTTCCAAAATAATTTCGGAGAGTTGGTTTTCGTTGGCATATAACATCTCGAGTTTAGGTAGACGGCTTAGGTCAAGTTTCGTTAGTTTGTTCTGGTTACACTTTAGTTCAACAAGATTGGGACATTGCGATACATCAAGCCCTGTTAATTGACAGTCCATACAATATAGTCTATATAGCTCTTCCATTTGTGGCAATGTCAGTTGCCCCAATATTTGATCGCTCATTCGCAAGTCTCTGAGATATGGGAAATGTTCAATACCCTGAAGTGTACGGATACCAGTTGCGCGTACCATCAGACGGTTCACTTTCTTTTGCTCCTTAACTGTTAAGATGGAGTCCTTACCAAAGTCTTGCTCTAGTAAGTATGTACGGAAATTATCATCGGGGAAGTTCTTCTTGTCAATAGGAATGCCCGATGCCAACTCTTTTTTATCCTCCTTGTCATCATTATTTGGGTGAGGAACGCAGTTCACAGCAAGTGGTACCAATGCAGCAATAATTATTGCGAGGAATGTTAAACGAGACTTTTTCATCATATTGCAGTTTTATGTTTGGTAATCTTGATTGATGAGCTCTAGGAGTTTGTCGACGGCTTCTGCTTCGGGGATATTCTTCTCCACACAGACTTTCTTTTTATAGAGGGAGATTTTTCCACGCCCCGCACCTACATAACCGTAGTCGGCATCTGCCATCTCACCAGGACCATTGACGATACAGCCCATGATGCCAATCTTCAAACCTACCAGATGACTGGTGGCTGCCTTGATTTTGGCAATGGTCTCTTGAAGGTTATAGAGTGTTCTTCCGCAACCTGGGCAAGAGATATATTCCGTCTTTGTAAACTTGATTCGGGCAGCCTGAAGAATGGCGTCAGCGAGATTTGTCAGATTATTCAGATTACTCTGATTAATCACGAGTTTCGTTGCCTTACGGTCAATCAGCAAACCGCCCACTACCATAGCGGCCTTTAGTTGCAGCGTTTCCCAATCAGGGGCATCAAGATTCAGGAAGATTGTATCATCTTTGATACTGGCTTCTGCCTCTTGGCGCAAGCGGGCACATTCTTCTATCATATCCACCAGCTTTCTTGCCACGGGAATTTCACACTCTGGTTCTTCGGAAAGCGATACACGGATGGTGTCGCCGATACCTTCTGTCAAAAGGGCTCCGATACCAACAGCACTCTTGATACGTCCGTCTTCACCTTCGCCTGCCTCCGTCACACCGAGATGCAACGGATAGTGCATATCCTCCTGATCCATCGTCTTTACCAACAGGCGGACAGTCGTCACCATTACTACCGTGTTACTGGCCTTGATGCTGATGACGATATCGTTGAAGTCCTCACGTTTACAGATACGCAGGAATTCCATACAACTCTCCACAATGCCCTCGGGAGTATCACCATAGCGTGACATGATTCTATCCGACAAAGAGCCGTGATTCACACCAATACGGATAGCCGTATGATGCTCCTTACAGATATTCAGGAAGGGCACGAGTTTCGCTTCTATCTTCTTCAACTCCTCAGCATATTCCTCGTCGGTATATTCCAGATGCTTGAATGTGCGCCCTGGGTCTACATAGTTGCCAGGATTGATGCGTACTTTCTCACAATATAGTGCCGCCACATCGGCTACACGTGCCGTGAAATGCACATCAGCCACCAACGGGGTCATATAGCCGTCGGCCTTCAACCGAGCTGAGATATTCTTCATATTCTCTGCCTCGCGGGTACCTTGTGTGGTGAAGCGTACCAGTTCGCCGCCAGCGTCGATAATACGTTTTGCCTGAGCTACACAGCCTTCCGTGTCGTTGGTATCTACTGTTCCCATCGACTGGATGCGGATAGGGTTATCACCTCCAATCTTGATACCACCTACATGGGTGACGGTCGACTTTCTCCGTTGATAAATTCTTTGCTCTTCCATATTTTTCTGAGTATTTTATTCCGAGAAAACACTGAGAGTTCCTTGGGGACCTGTGGCTGAGGCTCTGCGATAACGTTCCAGTCCGACATCGCCTTTCTCACCATTAAGGATAAGACCGCCATTATTTAGGTCGTATTGCTTGCCGCATTTCGTACAAGTAGCGAGACCTTTGCTGTCCATCTTCACAGGATAATTAGGGTTGGCGGTATTATTCTCCTTACGTACACAGTTAGGGCATTGCAAGTCGTATGCGGCAAAACCACCATTGCCCCCTTCGGTATTCAATGTCTGGAAACCTACAATGATACCTTCATTAAGCCCGAGACGGTAGTGACCCTCTTTCTCCAACGCCGTTTCGCGCTGCTGAGATGACAGGCCATCATTATTCACGAAGTTATAATACTTTACACCACCTGTACTCGATGTTGTTATCTTGCAGAAGACCCCTCTTGAACTATAGTTCATAGCCGTAGACAAGGTAGCATCCAGATGAATACTATTGTCGTAGATGAAACGGCAAGGCCACGAACTATATTCCTGTTCTGCTCCGCAGGAAAGAAGGAAGATAGTAGATGTAAGAAGGAAGAGTTTCTTCATGACAATAACTTCTTTTCCGCTTCGCGGACACGCTCAAAACCAAAACCATCAAGCACCTGCTGCATCAAGGCACTGATCTTGTCGTTGCAGAGATTACCGATAGAGCCTTCGTGGGTATGATGAATGTCCTTATTGGGCGTAAAGGTACCTGCCTCGATATCGAGTCCTACCTTCTTATAGGCATCACGGAATGGCATTCCCTCGGCAGCAAGACGGTTGACTTCCTCAACGGAAAAGATGGGATCGTACATCGGGTTGTCGAGAATATTCTCGCACACCTCTATCTTGTTGATGATATACGCAGCCATCTGCAGACAGTCTTTCAGTTCATCGAAGGCTGGCAAAAAGACTTCCTTGATGATTTGCAAATCGCGAAAATAACCTACGGGCAGGTTATTCATGATGAGTGTCACCTGTTGAGGCAGTGCCTGTAGCTTATTACATTTCGCACGGATGAGTTCAAAGACATCCGGATTCTTCTTATGAGGCATGATACTACTACCAGTAGTACACTCCTTCGGCAGTTTCACGAACGAGAAGTTCTGCGAGTTAAACAGGCAGGCATCGAACGCCATCTTCGCCAACGTACCGGCAATCGTAGCGATAGCAAAGCCTACATTACGTTCCATCTTGCCACGTCCCATCTGTGCATAGACAACATTATAGTCCATCGAATCGAAGCCCAACAGGTCGGTCGTCATCTGACGGTTCAAGGGGAACGAGCTGCCATAGCCTGCTGCTGAGCCTAACGGGTTGCGGTTGGTCATCTTATAGGCAGCCTGCAGGAAGAGCATATCGTCGGTAAGACTCTCTGCGTAGGCGCCAAACCACAAGCCGAACGATGAGGGCATCGCTACTTGCAGATGTGTATATCCAGGCATCAACACCTTTTTATACTGTTCACTCTTGGCAATCAACTCATCGAAAAGTACTTTGACACCATCGGCTATCTCCATCAGTTCATGACGGGTAAAGAGTTTCAGGTCAACGAGCACCTGATCATTACGAGAGCGTCCGGAATGGATTTTTTTACCCATATCACCAAGTTGACGCGTGAGCATCAATTCCACCTGAGAATGGACATCCTCCACACCGTCCTCGATAGTAAACTCACCACGCTCACAGATAGCATGGATCTCTTTCAACGCTGCCAACAACGGCTTCAACTCATCGGCCTTCAAGAGCCCAATAGACTCTAACATCGTGATATGAGCCATCGACCCTAACACATCGTAAGGGGCGAGATAAAGGTCCATCTCGCGGTCACGACCTACCGTAAAGCGTTCTATCTCGGCATTGACTTCAAAATTCTTCTCCCAAAGTTTGTTCGCCATTTTCTTTATTTTTTCGTTATATCGTTATAACGTTATATCGTCATACATAAGGCACTTGTGCCAATGCATCCGCAATCTTCTCGACACCATCTTGTAAAGGACCAGCAACCATACCCTTCAGCATAAAGGGGATGTCCGCCTTCACCGTCACCTTCATCTTACTTGTCGTCTCCGTCACGGGCAGTACCTGAATCCACAGGTTGAAAGGCATCGGAGACTGCTCTGTCTCGAACTTCACGCATTTGCCTTCCTCGCGCTCAATGATACGAAGTTTGAGAAGACCTACGGGGTCTACTTTCACCTGAACGGTATCTTGGTCGAAGGCGAAGTCCGACAACTTATCCTCTGGCACACGGTCGCGCACTCTGTCGAGGTTACGCAAATCACTGATATTACGATACACATCCTCTACAGGATAAGGGATGGGCTTTACGCTACTTTCAAATTTTGTCATTGTTTCCAAGTACTTGGTGACTTACGCCACTCGTTCAACACTTCAATATCTTCGGCTTTGATATAACCCGTCTCGGCTGCCTGTTCCAACACTGCAGCATAGTTGCTCAACGTGATGAGTTTCACGCCAGCCTTCTTGAAAGCCTCTTCGGCAACAGGGAAACCATAAGTAAAAGAGGCCACCATGCCAATCACCTCTACGCCATACTGACGCAATGCCTCTACGGCCTTCAGTGATGAGCCACCCGTAGAGATCAGGTCTTCTACCACAATCACCTTCGCGCCTTTCTTCAGTTCGCCTTCTACCTGATTACCCATACCATGGTCTTTCGGCTTTGGACGGACATAAGCGTAGGGCAGTCCTAACTCATCAGCCACCAAAGCACCTTGTGCGATAGCACCAGTTGCCACACCGGCTACTGCTTCTGCCTCAGGAAAGTTCTCTTGAATGGTATGACAGAGTTCGAGTTTCACAAACGAACGTACTTCTGGGAAACCGAGGGTCTTGCGGTTGTCAGTATAGATAGGTGACTTCCATCCTGAAGCCCATGTGAACGGCTCATTGGGTTGTAACTTGATGGCTTTGATGTCCATCAGTTTCTGAGCGAATTGCTTCTTAATATCCATAATTATATATTTTGTTTCTTTGTGGGTGCAAAGATACGAAATATATTAAAGGTAAAAAAGTAAAAAGGTAAAAAAGTAATATTTACGTCTTGGTAAAGCCGAGGGTGAGAACGCTGAGTCGGATATTGGGAATTGACTTAAGAGCGGTAGCGCAGGCGATGAGTGTGGAACCTGTCGTACAGACATCATCAACCAACAGGATGTGCTTACCGGCTAAGTTAGTGGCATCACGAAGTTCAAACATATCCGCTACGTTCTCTTGGCGTTGATGACGCATCAGGGCGGTCTGACTTTGTTTGAAGTGTTTGCGCTTTAGAACCTTAGTGATTAATGGAATACCTGTCACTTCGCGAATACCTTGACACAGCATCTCACTCTGGTTGTAGCCTCTTTGTCGCATACGACGTCGAGATAAAGGTACGGGCAGAAGATAATCTACCCCTGCGAAATAGTCTGCCATCTTCATTTCCTCTGCCATCATCCGTCCGATATCCTCCCCGATATCAGGACGGTCGGCATATTTCAAATCGTAAACGAGTTGTGCTACTTCGGAATGGGGTTCATAATAAAAGAAGGCGACGGCACGGTCGATAGGGGCAAGTCCCCAAAACAATTGTACCATCGGGTTGTCGTAAGGGGTAAATTGGTAGGTAGTACGAGGCAGATGGAGATAACAACTGGAACAGACAGAACGCTCGGTAATAGCCAGTCGCTGCCCACAGACCACACACTGTCGTGGTGAAATCAGATCAAGTAGCCTACTCCACAAATTCGTCTTCATCTTCAACGTTGATACACTGCTTGATAATATCCATCGTGAAGCCGCGACTCATCGCAAAACGGATGAGTTTACCATTTAATTCATAGTCACTATTTGCCTTTATTGACTTCCGTTTTTGTTGGAGCAGAGGACGGAGCACATTGATATATTCCTCGTCATCTACCTCGTTAAGTACGCGTTGACGGATATCCTCATTGATATGTTTCGCCCACATTGCCTGCTCCACTTTCCTGCGTCCCCATTTGTTATAGCGTATCTTGTCCTTCACGAAGGCACGGGCAAAACGCTCGTCGTCTACATACCGCTCCGCCACAAGACGTTGCATCACACGTGCCTGAGCCTCTTCCGAGAGTTCCCAGCGGCGCATCTTCTCTACCATCTCATACTGGCAGTGCTCTGCTTGTGCACAAAGAGCTGCTAACGTCAAATATGCCTCGTTTTCGCTTTTCATCCTTTTACTTTTTTACCTTTAAGGAATCGTTGTTTTCCAAACTGGTCCTTCTTGATTTCTAAGTCGTGATAGCCTTTCTCCTTCAACAATGTTGCCAACTCATCAGCATAGAGGGGGTTGATTTCGAAATACAACCAACCGTCTTCCTTCAGTGCCGTTAACCCAAAGTCGGCAATGGTACGGCAGAACAGCAGTGGGTCGTCATCGGGCACAAACAAAGCGGTATGTGGCTCATAGTCCAATACATTCTGCTCCATTGTCTCCGCCTCCTTGCGACAGATATACGGTGGGTTACTTACAATGATGGAAAGTTGAGAGTTGAGAGTTGAAAGTTGAAAGTTCAAAATATCTTTTTGCTCAAACTGCACATCCACATGATGGCGCAGGGCGTTTTCACGGGCAATAGTCAATGCAGCCTCGGAGATATCCCATGCCGTCACTTTCGCTTCTGATATCTCTGCCGCCAACGTAATGGCAATACAACCACTACCTGTTCCAATATCCAAGATGGTGAGAGGTGAGAAGTGAGTGGTGAGTGAGTCAATTATCCATTGACATAGTTCTGCCGTCTCTGGACGAGGGATCAATACCCCTGGTGCTACATGAAACTCTCGTCCACAGAACTCTGCTTCTCCCAATACGTACTGTATGGGCTCCTGCCGTTCCAGTCGCTGGGCAATCTCCTCCAATTCTTCTCTCCTCAACTCCTTACTCCTTCCCTCCTCAACTCCTTCTAATAACATTTCACTCATCGTCAAACCATAACGCACCTCATACACCATGCGGGCAATAGCCTTTGCTTCGCCCTCATCATAGACCTTTGCCAGTCGGCGTGACAGTTGTTGATAAGTCATAAGGCAACGATGGATATAAGTTGTGAGAAATCGTCTATCAGCCAGTCAGCACCAGCGTTGGCTAACTCTTGACGGGAATGATTGCCATAGGTCACCCCACATGTCTTACAACCTGCTCGATGACCCATCTCAATATCGTAAGTGGTATCGCCCACCACCAACGCATCCTCCGCTTTCACGTTAAGATGCTCCAAGGTGACAAGTACAGATTCTGGATGCGGTTTGGTATGAGTAATATCGTCAGAAGCCACAATATAGGCGATATCGTCTTGCAAGTGCATGCTCTCTACGAAATGCATCAACGATACACGACTGCGACTACTAGCTATCGTCAGTGTGTAACCATCATTCGCTAACTGTCGTATCGTTTCAAGTACATGCGGAAATGTAGGTACATCCATTGAATGAACGTTCTCGAAGAAGATACGCCGATAGGTCTCCGCGCAATGGTCACCCATCTCGTCCGTCATAGGTATCAGGTGTGTGAAACATTGTTTCAGCGGCAAACCAATCATAGCAGCACACTCTTCATCCGTCCGTGTTTCCAACTGCAACCTGCTAATCGTCTGTTGCATAGTACGCACTATTAGGCTTTGCGTGTCCGCCAGTGTTCCATCGAAATCCAGAATGATGGTTTTCTTCCTCATTGGGTTCATATAATGACTTTTTGTTTTGCAAAGATAATGCATAATTCTGACAAAGCCAAAGGTATTGTAAACTTTCGAGTTGGCTGTCAAGAAAAAGTACCAAAATTTGTGTCTGGATTTTTGGAGCTTCTAGAAAATATAGAGGCTTCAAAACATTGTTTCTAGACTAAAAAGGCGTTAGTATATGACTTTCACAGAGAAAGTAGGTACTTTTCTACCTGTTTGTTATATGTAAACGACCCGTTAGGTGGCACCTTTCCATGTGAAAAATAGGGGGGAAGTAGGTACTTTCTACCACTTTTCGCCCTCTTTTTCTGTGGTAATTTTACTCTCAAAATAGTTAATCCTTTGAGTAACAATCTTTTCCCATAACCCTTCTATTTTTGCGTATTTGCAGCCAACTGCAAACCAAAAAGAAAAGAGCCCCTTCTTTAGAGGCAGTTTGTCAAAAATAATGAATAGAATAAAGCTCTATCTAATGCCTTGCAAACGGCTTTTCATTTTTCACTCTTTGCTTGCTATAGGTAGGAATATCTGCAAGTATATTTGTTTTTTCGCCTACTTTTTTGTACCTTCGCACCCAAATAAAGTAAGAAAGACTATGCAAGAAACAAGACAGAATAAGATTGCTCGGCTGTTGCAGAAAGAGCTGAGCGTGATTTTCCAAGAGCAGACACGTGGGATGCATGGTGTGATGGTCAGTGTGACACAAGTGCGTGTGAGCCCAGACTTGAGTATCTGTACGGCTCATCTGAGTATCTTCCCCAGTGAACGTGCTGAGGAGATGATGGAGAATATCCATAAGAACGAGAAGAATATCCGCTATGAATTGGGAACGAGGGTGCGCCACCAACTGCGTATCATCCCTGAATTGCGCTTCTTTATTGACGACTCGCTCGATTATATTGACCGTATTGATGAATTGCTGAAGAAGTGAACTTCCCTTTCTACATCGCCCGTCGTTACCTGTTCTCGAAGAAGAGTACCAACGCTATCAATGTGATTAGCGGCATCTCCGTGGTAGGTGTTGCTATCGCTGCTATGGCACTGGTAGTGACGCTAAGCGTGTTTAATGGGTTCCACGATATGGTGGCGTCGTTCTTCACACAGTTAGACCCACAAATCAAGGTAACTCCCGTCAAAGGGAAAACGGTGCCTGCCGATGACCCGTTGCTGACACAGATACGTAAGATGCCTCAGGTAGATGTAGCTACGGAGGTGATGGAGGATCAGGCGCTGGCTGTCTATGGCGACCGTCAGGCGATGATTATGCTGAAAGGCGTGGAGGATAACTTCGACAAGTTGACACATATCCGAGAGGTTTTGGAGGGCGACGGCGAATACGCGTTACATGCTGCGGATATGAACTATGGTATCTTAGGCATGGGTGTGGCTTATCAGTTAGGAACAGGATACACCTATGAGCACCCTTTGAAGATCTATGCGCCACGAAGGGAAGGCCAACTCAATATGGCAAACTTGCAAGAGGGGTTTGTAGAGGATGAGTTGTATTCGCCTGGCGTACTGTTCAGTATCAAACAAGGGAAATACGACAAACGGTATATCATCACGTCTATTGCATTCACCCGACAGTTGTTCGACCAACAAGGAATGCTCTCGTCGCTTGAACTGCGCCTAAAGCCAGGCAGTAACTTCGACAAGGTGAAGGCAGAGATGGAGAAGATAGCAGGCGACCGTTTCTATGTGCGTGACCGTTATGAGC
Source organism: Prevotella sp. (assembly GCA_017554145.1). GTDB lineage: Bacteria > Bacteroidota > Bacteroidia > Bacteroidales > Bacteroidaceae > Prevotella. The sequence goes on from JAFZIZ010000015.1 coordinate 113,563, forward strand.
AGCAGGATGACACATTCCGCATCATGAAGATAGAGAAGTTGATGGCGTATATCTTCCTGACCTTTATCCTTGTCATTGCATGCTTTAATATCATCGGAAGTCTGTCGATGTTGATGATCGACAAGAAAAACGACGTGGTGACATTACGTAATCTGGGTGCTTCCGACAAGCAGATAGTACATATCTTCCTGTTTGAGGGAAGAATGATTTCAGCGATGGGTGCGATTATCGGCATTGCTATTGGTCTATTGCTCTGTTGGTTGCAACAGCAACACGGTATTGTGCGATTGGGTGAATCGGAAGGTTCTTTTGTCGTCGATGCCTACCCCGTGAGTGTTCACCCTTGGGATATTGTCGTGGTATTCGTAACGGTCATTGCTGTCGGCTTCCTCAGTGTATGGTATCCCGTTCACTATTTCGCAAAACGACTACTGAAGTAAAGGTTAACGGTTATAGGTTATAGGTTAAAGATTAACCAAGGGTTATGTTTTCTACTTCGATGGACTCATGTAGGAATACCTGAGCCTGCTCCTTGAATTTCTCGGGATTCTCGGTGGTGAGATAATGAATTTGTCCACCTTGTGTGCAACGCTGCTCTACGTCAGGATGACGCAAGAAATACTTTTGTAGGGCATCAGCTACATATTCCCCCTGGGAGATAATACGAATGCCACGAGGAATATACTTATGAATCTTAGGCAACAATAAAGGATAATGGGTGCAACCTAAGATAATGGTGTCAATCTCTGGGTCCATACGCAGAATCTGGTCGATGCGCTTCTTTACGAAATAGTCGGCACCTGGAGAGTCGGCTTCGTTATACTCTACGAGAGGAACCCAGAAGGGACAGGCTACACCGCTTACCTGTATGTCGGGGAAGAACTTATGAATCTCGAGATTATAACTCTCGCTCTTGATGGTTCCCTCTGTGGCAAAAACACCTACGTGACGGGTATGCGTCAACGAACCAATGACCTCTGCGGTAGGACGGATAATACCCAACACACGCCGCTGGGGATCGAGTTCGGGAAGATCGTGCTGCTGAATGGTACGCAAAGCCTTTGCAGAGGCTGTATTACAACCAAGAATCACCAAATGGCATCCCATCTCAAACAAACGAATAACGGCCTGGCGAGTGAATTCATAGACTACCTCGAAAGAGCGTGTACCATAGGGTGCACGGGCATTGTCGCCCAAATACAGATAATCGTACTGGGGCAACGATTGGCGGATGCCATGCAGGATGGTCAATCCTCCATAACCACTGTCAAAGATGCCAATAGGACCTGGTACATTCGGAAACATACGATCTTTTATCTTAATGCCGCCTTCACGGCCTCTGTAACATCTTCACCCAAGGCTGGATTCATCCAAGGAATAGCGTTCTGGTCGGTATTCAGAATAAAAGCTAAGCCACGCTCATTACCAACTTTTGCTAATGCATTAGCCATACGAGTCTGCAGAGGTACCATAGCTTCTTTCCTAGCCTCAGCCAATAGGCGTTGACTCTCTTTCTTGAAAGCAATATTCTTGTTTAAAAGTTCCTGTAACTCACTCTGTCGTTTCTGTAAAATGGTCTGGGGGAAGTCACGCTGTCCGTCAAGAAACTCCTCGTACTTCTTGTTGAACTCATCCTCCACCCGCTTCTGTTCTGCCGCATATTGTCTCTGCAGCTGAGCCATACTGGCCTCTACCTCTGCATAATCAGGCATTGAACGGAGTATGGCATCATAGCTCAGAAAGCCAAATTTCAGCACCGGTGCAGTCGTCTGCGCCGATGCTGAAAGTGAGATGACGGTAAATAAAACGAATAATATCCGTCTCATATCATCAATAATGTCCTCAAATTACAAACCGAGCTTTTTCTTTACCTCTGCAGTTACGTCAGTAGAAAGCGTAGTGCTAATATAGGGAACACCACTGGCAACATCCATGATATAAACGTAGTTACCAGCCTGTCCGACAGCCTTGATAGCGTCGAGCACCTTAGTCTGGATAACCTGCATCTTCTCATTCTGCTCCTTTGCAAGAGCCTGCTGGTTGTCCTGATAGGTTTGCTGGATCTTCGTATACATGTCTTGCAACTCTTTCTCACGACGCTCCTTGATGTTAGCTGGCAGAGTAGCCTGCTCCTTGTCATAAGCCTCACTCTTTTTCTGGAGTTCATCCTGCATACTCTTCAAGTCTGCCTCGTAAGTCTTAGCCAAAGCCTCAATATCAGCACGAGCCTTTGTGAATTCAGGCATAGCCTGAATGATTTCACTGGCATTTACATGACCAAACTTCTGTGCGAATGTTGCCAAAGGAGCAAACATGAACAGCATTAAAAGTAACTTCTTCATTTTCTTTCTAATTTAATGTTAAATATTTAATGTTTAATTTTTCAGTTGGAGTAGCCAAGACGGCTTAAAACTTCACTGGATATATCTATTTTGGGGGAACCGAAGATGATACCGCTGTCGCTGGCACGGTCGAGTACTAATTGATAACCTCGCAAATCGGCAATCTCGCTAACAGCATTGTAGATTTCTTCTTGAATAGGTGACATCAAGGCCGTACGCTTCTTGAAAAGCTCACCCTCAGGACCGAAATACTTTTTCTTCAGTTCAGAGGCCTCACGCTCCTTCTCCATAATGGCATCCTGACGGGACTTCTTCTGCTCTTGGGAGAGGAATACTACTTCTTTTTGATAGTCTTTATACATCGTTTGCGCCTCTGTCTGCAATGCCTCTACCTCTGCTTGCCACTTCTTAGATACCTGTGCCAACTGTTCGTTAGCACGCTCATAGGCAGGGATGTTCTTTAGGATATAATCCATATCCAACAGGGCAAACTTCTGTGCAGAGGCTGTGGTAAAACCACAGAGAATGCAAAGAGCACAAATAATCATTTTCTTCATAATCATCTCTATTTCGTTTAAAATTCCTGACCTAAGACAAAGTGGAACTGGCTACCACCTTTTTGATAACTGCTACCACTATATACCTTATCGAAACCGTAAGCCCAGTCAATACCCATCAGACCAACCATCGGCAGGAAGATACGTACACCTACACCAGCCGAACGCTTCATGTCAAACGGATTGAACTTCTTGGTGTCTATCCACGCATTACCACCTTCCAAGAAAGCGAGTCCATAGATGGTCGTATTACCCAACATCAGCGGGTAGCGGAGTTCTAAGGTGAAACGGTCGTAGGCATAAGCGTTATAGTAGGCACTTGTTCCTGCTTGATAGGCTGCCGTATTGGATATAGAACCATTCTCATAACCACGCAAGCCAATGGTCTCCTCTGCATAACCTGTAGAATAGCCGCTCATACCGTCACCTCCAACATAGAAGGTTTCAAACGGAGATTTCTTGAACTGATTGTAAGAACCAAGCAATCCCAATTCCACTCGAGTCATCAGCACCAGACACTTCTGTCCACTAGTCAGTGCCGTGAAGGTACGTGTCTTAAACTTCCACTTATGATATTCAATCCAACGATACTTTTCCTTCTGCTCTGACTCATAAGTAGCAGAGGTGCGATCAGTGGCTAAGTGCTCATAATCTTTCTTGTCGAAAGACGACCAAGGTGGTGTGAGTGTTACAGAAGCCATGAACTCAGAACCACGACGTGGGAAAAGCTGGTTGTCGGTTGAAGTACGTGATAACGTAACACCCAAGTTAATGTTGTTACAGTTACCGTTGCTGATGATGAAGTAACTCCAATCACGTAACATATAACGGGTATACGATAATGCTAGAGAGAGCTGGAAATAATCGTCTGGCCAGCGCAAGCGCTTACCCCATCCGATGGATACACCGAACATTTTGATATACTTGTCATCGTCCAGCATCGAGTCATAGTTATAGTAACTATTGTTATAAGAACCATAGCCATACAGATAGTTATAATAGTTGTTATAGTAACTATTGTTACGATAACTGCTGGAAATATCTGTCTGCTTGGAAAAGAAAGCACTGATACTGAGGGCATTCGGGCGTTTTCCGCCAAACCATCCCGTGCTATAGCCTGTAGAGATGGTGCTATAATAACGTCCGTTAGTTTGTAACGACAGTGAAAGTTGCTCACCATCACCAATAGGCATGATACCACGGTGCATCTTATTCTTACCAAAGAGGTTACGCATTGAGAAGTTGTTCAATTTGATACCAACACGTCCGATAACACCAGTCTGACCAAATCCAAGAGAGAATTCCAATTGGTCATTCGACTTTTGTTCCAGTTCCCAGTTGATATCCACTGTACCATCCGTGTAGTTCGGTTTTATATCAGGATTAACCTTCTCGGGGTCGAAATAACCCATAGAAGCAATTTCACGGGCAGAACGTGTAATCGCTTCTTTATTGAACAGGTCACCAGGTTTCGTACGCAACTCACGACGTACAACCTCTTCATAAAGACGATCATTACCATAAATACGTACATTACTGATATGTGCCTGTGTTCCTTCCTGAATACGCATCTCCAAGTCGATAGAGTCGCCCACGATATTTACCTCTGTTGGGTCAAGGTTATAGAAAAGATAACCGTTGTTCCAATAGTAGTTACCCACAGCATCTTCATCTTCCTGAAGGCGTTTCTTCATCAGTTTCTGGTTGTAGACATCACCTTTCTTCATGCCGAGTGCCCTATTCAGATAGTCTGTCGTTACTACAGTGTTACCCACCCATGTAATATTACGGATATAATAACGCTGACCCTCGTCTACCTTGACATAAACGTTGACATGTTTCTCGTCATTATTCCATATGGAATCTTCCAAGATAGTAGCGTCTCGGAAACCTAATTCATTATATTTCTCTATCAGGCTTTTCTTCGCCTCATCGTAACGCTCGGGAGTGAACTTCTTGGATTTGAAGAGATTGCCCAGTTTACCTGCCTCATTAATCTTGCCAAAAGCACCTTTCTTAATCAGGTTACCTTTAATCTTCTTGGTAGAAAGTTGATGGTTGCCTTCAAAAAAGATATTGCGCACTTTCATCTTATCTTTCTTGTCGATATTCACATCAAGAATCACCATATTTTTGTCTGCCACATCATCGCGCTGTACAATCTCTATTTCGGCATTCTTATAACCCTTGTCATCGAAATAACGCTTGGCTAGGATTTTCGCACGGTCAATCATGTTAGGCGTTATCTGGCTACCTCTCATGATACCAAGTTTTGCCTCCATATCCTCTCGCTCCGACTTCTTAATGCCATAGTAGTTAATGGTACTGATACGTGGACGCGCTGCCAGATTGATACACAGATATATCTTGGAACCAACAATAGAGTCAGCTGTGATAGAAACACGAGAGAATAAACCATGTCTCCAATAACGCTTGATGGCATCTGTTATTTCGGTACCAGGAACACTAATCATCTGACCTACGGATAGACCAGAAAGACCTGCCAGTACATAGTCCTCATACCCTTCTACTCCCTTGACAGCAATACCGCCAATCTCACAAGTACGGGGTGTACCAGCATACGAGATGTCTGGATTGACAATGACATCCTGAGCCACTACGCGGCTAAATGATAATGGAGAAATGATAAATGATAAACATATCATCCATTTCCTTATCTTATTCATATATTCAGTCTTTATCATTTGTTCTTTATCATTTAGAGGTTTGCCTCGTTTTCCACCTGTGCCTCTGTCTTTCCGAATCGGCGCTGACGATTCTGATAACTGGCAATCGCTTTATGGAGAGCCTCTTCGTCGAAATCAGGCCAATAAGTATCACAGAAGTAAAACTCTGAATAGGCACACTGCCAGAGCAGATAATTGGAAATACGAATCTCGCCACCTGTACGGATAAGCAAATCGGGATCAGGCATCCATGCCGTCCACAGATTTTTGTTGATGGTTTCTTCGCTGATATCATCAGCACTTATCTCACCACTCTGCACTTTACGTGCAATGGTCTTGGTGGCATTCACCAACTCTTGCTTGGAAGAATAGCCCATGGCGATAGTCATAGCCATACCATCGTACATTGCTGTCTCTTCCTCCATAGAACGCAACTTATCCTGTACGCTCTGTGGAAGACGCTCACGATCGCCTACTACATGGAAACTCACGTTGTTATTGTGGAACAACTCCATCTTGATGAAACTAAGCACCAGTCCCATCAGTGCTTCTACTTCGTAGGCTGGTCTATTGAAGTTTTCTATGGAGAATGCATAAACTGTAAGGTATTTCACGCCTAAGTTAGAACAAAGGGTGGTGATGGTCTCCAGGTTGTCAAGTCCAGCCTTATGACCAAACGTACGATCCAGTCCACGATCCATCGCCCAACGTCCATTACCATCCATGATGATAGCAATATGTTGGGGGATGCGTGTCATATCCAATTCTTGCGCCATATCTAATCTCTATCGTTATTACAAGTTTTACATTTGGCCCATAAATCATAGGTCAGTGACAATCGTAAATGGCTATAACAGTCAGTATTCTTAAAAATACCACTACTCTTAATGCCATAAGGATCCTTCACGCCGTCAAGCATATCACTGCCTGTGAAATGCATGGTCCATTCAAGAGCGAGATTCATACGCTCTGCTACTTTATATTTCACGCCTACACCTATTGGAAGGTTTAGAGCTACTTCTGTCTTTTCGGGTTTCACAAACGTTGCTCCCAACCCTATATAAATATATGGTGTGAGTCGTTGCGCTCCACGATATTCCCTGCCTGTGCCATAAGGCCAAAAGTTGTACTCATATCTAAATCCCACGTCTACCAAACCATGATTAAAATCAATATCTTCGGTGAGGGGATAATACGTCTTTGCATTTCTCGACGTTCCTTTAATCTTGCCGATACTTATATTCATTGCCAATGCCATACGAGGGTTGAACTTATAGCGTCCCAGAATGGTAAACATCGGCTGTACATCCTTGAAAAGATTTCCATTGAAATCGCCTTGATAGGAAACAAGTCCTATTCCTCCACCTACCTCAGCGCGGTATTCAGGATCTTCCTGTGCACTAAGTCCGACTGCTATCGTCGACAGTAGAACAGAAAACAAGACTCTCTTCAACATCAACCTCTTATTCTTTCTTTTCCCAAGCCAGTCTATTCAGATGACCCTGCCAAACCTCTCCGGTACTGCCGCTTAACAACCATATTTCGTTGCCATCAGTCGCAGCCGCAAAAGAACTAACATTGCCATTAAATTTCTCTGGTAATTGATATTTCGAATTCTTCTTCCAATTGATACCATTATCACGAGTCTGGTAAATGGAAGAGAAAGAGCCATCTTTTACACCAAATGCCAGAACACCGTCATCGTATGCCATTAACTGTAGATGAAATAATTGTGGGAGAGCAAGACGATTATCATCCGTCCGCTCCATATAGACCCATTTGTCTTCTAATCCCTGCAAATCATATTCCACAATCTTACGCCATACAGAACTGATGGACGAGATTGTAGGAGAAGTTCCTGCCAATAAGATATAATCAGCATAGGCTGTCATTCTCAAAGGAACACAGACATAAGCCGTTTCCTCTGTTGGCAACCATGAGATATCTTCGTCTAACTCATCTTCTTCCCATGTCTGACCCTCGTCTGATGATACCATCATCTTATTGTCAGTACTTAAGGCATATAATTCTGTATAACTACTAGCAACCAGTTGCTTGACTGCCACATCATTCTTGATAACCTCCCAGGTCTTTCCATCTTGTGTCTTCTGCAGAGAACCGTTAGCTATCATATAAATGACATTATTACGCACCAGCATATTCTGATAGGCCTTTGCATCGTCTATCTCTGCCAAAGAAGTCCATGTTTCACCATCTGAGGTAACATAACCTACCGTTTTACCCGACTTGACACCGTAGACATAAAGAGATCCTCCAAAGGAAACGGCATTCATAGACTCTAAAGCTGCAATCTCATTACTCTTAGAATGTTGCGACCAAACAAACTTCTCAGCTTCCTCCTGATGCACATTCACATTGACAGTATATACCTGTTCAGCTGAACCATCACTTGCAAAAACATGAAGCTCACGAGGATTGGAAAAATCAAGACTATCTGTCGTGGAAAAATAAAACAAAGTATCACTAATCTCACTCTTAAGAAGGATAGCACCATTATTCAGTGCTGACACTGTGCAGAGGACGTGCTCAACATCGGTACCTGTTGGCAGAGAATCTGCATTAAAAATACGATGATTTTCCTGATCGATACTAAACTTATAATCACTACCAGCAATCGTAGTCTTATAAATAGAATCTGCCCCCGTAGAGGATATAGTATGGATATACCTGTTTAATGTTCCCAAAGAGAACGACGTGATTGCTGCATCACTGGAAAGTGTACTAATATTATCGTCATCCGACTTCAAGCAGGATGTCAGCAGCAACATAGCTGTCAGCAATCCACACAGGGTCTTAAATGGTCTTATCATTTGATTTTTTCAATTTTTGCGTGCAAATTTACTCACAATTCCGCAAATACCGACATTTTTCTACCTTATATTAAGTTAATTATATGATAAAATGTCATATTTTAGAATTTGTAAACAAAAAAAAGAGCGCGGTATGAATCACTCACCCCGCGCTCCTTCTTAACGTACGTTGGTATTTTTCAAAGTGATAACACTAAGAATAGTCGCAATAGCTACCGATACCAACATGACCGTTGTTTGAAAATCTAATAACATAATCTTTACCTTAAATCTATTAACTACTAACCTAATGAATAATCGTAATCTTCTCGATTACGATGCAAAATTACTGTATTTTTATCAATTAGCACATAAAAAAAGACGATTCCCGAAGAAATCGTCCTTTATTTTGATTTATATCAACTTTTAAAGTTTCGGACCAGCAGCGACAAGTGCCTTACCTGCCTCGTTGCCCTCGTACTTCTTGAAGTTCTTGATGAAGCGGGCAGCCAGGTCCTCAGCCTTCTTGTTCCACTCTGCTGCATCAGCATAAGTGTCACGAGGATCGAGGATGTTGGTTGCTACGCCCTCGAGCTCTGTGGGAACCTCGAAGTCGAAGTAAGGAATCTTCTTCGTAGGAGCCTTCAGGATAGCGCCACCGAGGATAGCATCGATGATACCACGTGTATCCTTGATAGAGATACGCTTGCCAGTACCATTCCAACCTGTGTTAACGAGGTAAGCTTTAGCACCGCTCTTCTCCATCTTCTTCACCAGCTCCTCAGCATACTTAGTAGGATGCAACTCGAGGAATGCCTGACCGAAGCAAGCAGAGAAAGTAGGAGTAGGCTCAGTAATACCACGCTCTGTACCTGCCAACTTAGCAGTGAAACCAGAGAGGAAATAATACTTGGTCTGCTCAGGAGTCAGGATAGATACTGGGGGCAGAACTCCGAATGCATCAGCACTCAGGAAGATAACATTCTTAGCCTCAGGACCAGCGCTCTTGCCGTTTACCTTCTGGGCAATCTTCTCAATGTGGTTGATAGGATAAGAAACACGGGTATTCTCAGTAACGCTCTTGTCTGCGAAGTCAATCTTACCAGCCTCATCAACAGTTACGTTCTCGAGCAGAGCATCACGACGGATAGCGTTGTAGATGTCGGGCTCACTCTCCTTGTCGAGGTTGATAACCTTAGCATAGCAGCCACCTTCGAAGTTGAATACACCTTCGTCGTCCCATCCATGCTCGTCATCACCAATCAACAGACGCTTAGGATCGGTTGACAGCGTGGTCTTACCTGTACCAGACAGACCGAAGAAGATAGCGGTGTTCTTACCCTCCATATCGGTGTTGGCAGAACAGTGCATAGAAGCGATACCCTGCAGAGGCAGATAGTAGTTCATCATAGAGAACATACCCTTCTTCATCTCACCACCATACCAAGTGTTGATGATGCACTGCTCACGAGTAGTAGTGTTGAAAGCAACACAAGTCTCTGAGTTCAGACCCAGTTCCTTGTAATTCTCAACCTTTGCCTTAGAAGCATTATAGATGACGAAATTGGGCTCGAAGCTCTCCAGTTCCTCAGCGGTAGGCTGGATGAACATGTTCTTCACGAAGTGAGCCTGCCAAGCAACCTCTACAATGAAACGAACACGCAGACGGGTAGCCTCGTTGGCACCGCAGAAAGCGTCCATTACATACAGATTCTTGTTACAAAGTTCCTTGATAGCAATCTCCTTTACCTTTGCCCAAACCTCCTCAGACATGGGGTGGTTATCGTTCTTGTATTCCTCAGAAGTCCACCAAACCTTATCATTGCTTTGTGCATCCTTTACGATGTACTTGTCCTTAGGTGAACGACCTGTATAGATACCTGTCATTACATTGACAGCATCAAGTTCCGTGTTAACACCCTTGTCAAAACCGGTCAGACCTTCCTTTGTTTCCTCCTCAAAGAGGTACTCATACGACGGATTGTGAGCAATCACGGTAGAACCCGTAATGCCATACTGAGTTAAATCTAACTTTGCCATAATTTTACTACTTTTTATTTGTGATTTACTATTACCTATTTAAAACCGAGCGCAAAGGTACGAATTAATTGAGAATTATAAATGACTAATTAAGAATAATTTGCTTTCACAAGTCCGTTTTTAGGTTAAAGAATTAAAAAAAAGATGTCGGAATGATGTTTTTGTCATTCCGACATATCAAAAGTCAATAAGGATTGGGCTATTTTCTTCACCATTTTGTTGAGAAAATCGTGGGTTTGATATTCAACGTAATCCATCCCCACCTAAGACTTCCATCATTACTGGCACGTTTCAATTGTTCCATCGTCTTTGTACCTGCCATATAAGAAAAACCTGCCGACAGCGTGGCAATCTTTCCAAAATCATACGAGGCTGCAAGTTCTATCTCATGTCCTAACGTTTTGTTGATATTTTCCAACGTAGTGGCCATCGCCATATAATGATAATAAGCATTAAGGGTAAGGTTCTTGATGGGCTTGACTTCCCCGCCGATATAAGCATTCTGTAAACCAGGCGAGAAACCGTTGACATAAGCACTGACATAAAAGAAATCCATAGCCCCATAGAATTTGTGGTGAGAGCCATACATAGAGTAAAAACCTCCGTAATTATCATGATGGGCAAGTCCAATCTGTCCTTTACCAGGTACGGCGAAATACTTATCACCACTCAGATAATCGAAACCTGTCTCTAACTTATATGTCTCTGTAGGTAGCCAACCTGCTTTCACACTCGCCATCCAACCTTTCAGTTTAACTCCGTGTTCCTCTCTTCCCATCTGGTGATAATAAGAGCCTTCGGCATACCATTTCTCGGGACTATATTTGATGTAACCACCTAACAGTTGCTGAAACTCTGTACTAGCCTCTTTTTCCGTCTCACCTCTTTGCATTCCAATATTCATAAAAAGCAATGAGACACCTAATGGTATTCGTGGTACATCATAGTGATACCAAAGAGTTTGCATTGTCTTGTATGCTTGTGCTCCGTCTACATAGAAAGTGCCGCCACTATCCACATTCTCAGAATTCTGATTATAGGCAAGTATCAGATGGGCTTTATGTCCGTGGCCCTCATAACCTAACCTCAGTGCATCATGCGACGAAGCAGCCATCGCCCAGTCGTTAGGGCCAATGATACGTTCATCATCATAGGCTAACGTCTGACGGCCTATCTGGGCGAAAAAACCGTTCTTTGTCGATGCTTTTGCCCATGCCTCGTAGATATTGAAATCGCCTCGTCCACTTTCTCCCCAGACACCCTGATGCTGAGCCGTCAATTTCATTTCCAAAGACGGTTGCTTGTATTCAACGATCAGACGGGCACGACCAACCACAAAATTTGAATAGTCATGAAGATCAACGATATCTTTCAATTCATCACCAGAGAACAATCCGCCATTACGGTATTCACCTTGCGCTAACAGATGAAGTGAGACTTTCAACTCTTTTTCTTTCTTCAGTGTATCTGTTGCTTCTTGTGCTAATAACAACGTCGGCACAATCAACATCACCCCTGTAAGTAAACAGACAAGACTCCTTCCTTTTTTCATAAGATAAATTCTATTTGATTTCTGTGTGTAAAGTTATGAAAATAATTTGAAATTATAAAAGGTTTAACGAAAAAAATGTGTAAACATATCTAATTAACGGATATTCTTTGTATCTTTGCAGAAAATAAAACCCTAAGACAATGAAAGTAATCAATTTCTGCGAAAGCAACAGCATCATCAACCAATATATGGCTGAGTTGCGCGACAAAAACTATCAGAAGAACCGTCTTCTGTTCCGTCATAACATCAAAAGAATCGGTGAGATGATGGCGTATGAGATTTCCAAAACTCTTGAGTACAAGACAAAGACTGTTACTACCCCGCTTGGGACTATTGATATACCCTTGCCGAAGGATGATATGGTGGTTGCCACCGTTCTTCGCGCAGGACTGCCTTTTCACGAGGGTTTCCTGAATGTGTTTGACAAGGCAGACAATGGCTTTGTATCGGCTTTCCGTATGTATATCAACCGTGAACATACAGAAGTGGGCGTACATACCGAGTATATCGCTACACAGAGTGTGAAGCACAAGACATTGCTCATTGTCGACCCCATGCTTGCAACAGGTGGAAGTCTTGCCGCTGCTATTGAGTCATTGCTGCAGACTGGAAAGCCTAAGAAGATTCACCTCTGTTGTGTGATTGCTGCACCTGAGGGTATTGAAGTGGTCAAAGAAGCATTGCCTGACGATGCCACTATTTGGTGTGCCGCCATTGACGAGGGAATGAACGAACAGAAATACATCGTTCCCGGCTTCGGTGACTGTGGCGACCTTTGTTATGGTGAGAAACTACAGAGTTTCCGAAAGATTGCAGACAAATAAAAAAGAAAGGCATCCAAATCGGATGCCTTTTCTTATTGTTGTTATTTCACTTCCCAAGTATCGTTGGTTTCCAACAACTCCGAGAAGTTATGATACTTCTTCTGGGCAGAGACCTCAGCGAGTTGCGCATGAACAGCATCATTATAAGTAGGAGCCTCTACGTCACGGATGACACCGAGAGCGATGGGGAAGCCATCCTCGTTGCTCATCATAGCCAACTTCAACTGTAAGGTATCGTCCTCACAATGGGCATCATGAACGAGGACATCATCCAGTGTATAACCGTCCTGACCGATGGTAACAACCTTCAAGCCAAAGCCCTCTTGAACAAGTCCGAACTCATTGTTCTCACCGAACACGAGTTTCTCTCCATGACGTACATAGATGGCATTCTTCTTACGACCTTCTTTGTTATATACAGAATCGTGACAACCATCATTGAAGATGACGCAGTTCTGTAGAATCTCACAAACAGCGGCACCCTTATGCAGGTAGGCAGCCTTCAATATCTCCTGTGTCTCTGCAGCATCGGTAGCCACTGAACGGGCAAAGAACTTTCCCCTTGCACCGAAACAAAGTTCTGCAGGACGGAAAGGATCTTCCACTGTTCCGTAAGGACTCGACTTTGAAACGAAGCCACGAGGAGAAGTAGGAGAATACTGTCCTTTGGTCAGACCATAGATACGGTTGTTCAACAGAATCATGTTCAGGTCGATATTACGACGCATGGCGTGGATAAAGTGATTACCGCCGATGGCCAATCCGTCGCCGTCACCACTGACTTGCCAGATGCAGAGATTAGGATTTACCACCTTTGCACCTGTGGCAATAGAAGCCGCACGACCGTGGATAGTTTGCATGGCATAGGTATTCACATAATAGGGTAGACGACTTGAACAACCGATACCACTGATCACTGCCATATTATGGGGGGCAACGCCTACCTCTGCCATTGCCTTATGCAGTGAGGCGAGGAAGAAATGGTCACCACATCCTGGACACCATCTTGGCTGTCCTTTCTTATAATCTTGAAATGTATATTCGCTCATAGTTATTTCCTTTTTTACCTTTTTATCTTTTACTTTTTCAAGATATCCTCAAATGCCTTTACTAACTCAGCAACTACGAATGGCTGTCCCTTCACCTGATTGAACTGATAAGGAACGAAACCGTCAACCTTCGCACGAAGATAAGCAGCAAGTTGACCGAGGTTCTGCTCGGCAACGACAACCTTCTGATACTTAGAGAGTACTGCCGATGTGTTCTTTGGCAGCGGATTGATATACTTGAACTGAGCAAGGGCGACCTTCTTGCCGTTGGCGCGAAGTTCATCCATAGCAGCATGCAGATGACCATAGGTAGAACCGAAACCAACAATCAACAGGTCGGCATCTTCGTCACCCTCTACCTGTAAGTCAGGAACGGGAATCTTGGCTACCTTCTCAGCACGCAGGCGACACATCAGGTCGTGATTCTCAGGCTCTGTAGAGATAGCACCTGTCTTACCGTCTTTCTCCAAACCTCCGAGGATATGTGTATAGCCCTCCTGACCAGGAATAGCCCAGTAACGTACCTTTGTCTCCTCATCACGGAAATATGGGGTATAGTTACCTTTCATCTCAGGTGTTACGTAGTGAGGCTTGATGGCAGGAAGCTCCTCTATCTTCGGCAGTTTCCAAGCAGCAGAACCATTGGCGATAAAGGCATCCGTCAACAAAATGACAGGTGTTAAATGCTCCAAGGCAATCTTCGAAGCCTCATAGGCGGCATCGAAACAGTCTGTTGGACTCAACGCAGCGATAACAGGCATAGGACTTTCACCGTTACGACCGTAAAGTGCCTGCAAGAGGTCTGTCTGTTCACTCTTCGTAGGCAGACCAGTAGAAGGACCACCACGCTGTACATCGACAATCACCAGTGGCAACTCATCGATGACGGCAAGGTTCATCGCCTCAGACTTCAGACAGATACCAGGACCAGAGGTAGAGGTAGCTGCAAGGGCACCAGCAAAGGCAGCACCAACAGCAGAGGCGCAACCGCTGATCTCATCCTCACATTGAACGGTGATGACACCGCAAGACTTGTGCTTTGACAACTCATGCAGGATATCCGTAGCAGGGGTGATAGGATATGAGCCGAGATACAGACGAAGGCCAGCCTTTTCAGCAGCGGCAATCAGTCCGTAAGCTGTAGCTTTGTTACCTGTGATATCCATATAACGTCCAGGCACTTTCGATTTCGACTCGATACGATAGGTGGCAGGGACACTGCTATGTGTGTTATGTCCGTAGTCATAACCAGCCTGTACCACCTTGATATTATTTTCTGCAATAGCAGGTTTCTTAGCGAATTTCTCACGCAGGAAGTTATTGACCAACTCCAAATCACGGTTGAAGAGCCAGCATACCAAACCCAGTGCGAACATGTTACGACACTTCAGCATCGCCTTGTTCTCCATACCAGAATCAGCCAGACACTCCTTTACCATCGTAGTCAGAGGACACTGGATGACACGATCGGGGTCAATATTCAGTTCTCCAAGATAGTCTTCTGTCTTAAACTGTGCCTTCTCTAAGTCTTTAGGACCAAAAGAGTCGGTATCGATAATGATGGTTGCCTGTGGCTTCGAGTATTTCAACTGTGTCTTCAAGGCAGCAGCATTCATAGCCACCAGCACGTCACACTTGTCACCCGGGGTATAAACCTTACCGGCACCGATATGTACCTGGAAACCAGAGACACCCGTCAGCGAACCTTGCGGGGCGCGGATATCAGCAGGATAGTCGGGAAACGTAGAAATACCATTACCCACGGTGGCACTCACCGTAGAGAAGATGTTACCAGCGAGCTGCATACCGTCGCCGGAGTCACCTGAAAATCGAACAACGACTTGGTCGAGTTCTTTTACTTCTAATTCAGCCATATAGTACTATATTAATATCTTTCTTTTCAAAAACGCCTGCAAAGTTCGCAAATATTCATTGAATATCCAAATAAATTGCAATAAAAATGCAGTTAACACCCCCATTTTAGGCGGAAACTGCATTTTTATTCAAGAAGAAAGGCTGTTTATAATATATATTTACACCTTATTATATTTATAGGGATGATTTATTAGTACTCGAAAGAACTTCCACCCAAGAACTCCCTCAGTAATGAGGTGGGCGGAATCTGGTCTTCGGGAATCGGTTGGATATACCGTAAGAATTTCAAGAGACGATAAGCCTCTGCATATTCCGGACAACTCTCAGGCACCTGTTCCAATAGGGGAAGTGCCTGACCTCTGATGACTGCCAATTCAAAGAGCATGGCACTGTTGAACATCGCATCGGCATTCTCTTGATAGGGGAATATCCAACGGTTTTCTCCACGACGAACGGAAGGCCATCGACGGATAGTCTCTTGGGCAGACACGCCACGATATTTATGGTCGCGGATGATACGACGCAGCAGACGGTTATCTGTTGTCGGAATATAGTTGTGGTTGTCGAGTAGGATAGTGGTCAGTGCGGAAGCGTAGACACGGTATTTCTGTTCCTCTGGAATCTGTGCCGTCAGTTCAGGATTCAAGGCATGAATACCTTCCAACACCAATATCTCCTTGCCTTTCAGTCGTAACTTCTTACCACTGGGCTTACTCTGTCCTGACTGGAAGTCATAGCGAGGCAATTCTATTTCCTCACCTCTGAACAGGGCGTTCATCTGTTCGTTGAGCAGTGGGATATTCAGGGCATGCAGATGTTCATAGTCATAATCACCTTTCTCGTCACGAGGTGTCTGGTCGCGACAGATGAAATAGTCATCGAGCGAGATACCGATGGGACGGATGCCGTTGACGGCGAGTTGCACGGACAGACGCTTGCAGGTAGTGGTCTTTCCACTGCTCGACGGTCCTGCTATCAATACCATCTTGATACCTTCCCGTTGGGCAATCTCATCGGCTATCTTTGCTATTTTCTTCTCCTGCAAAGCCTCGCTCACCTGTATCAGTTGAGAGGAATAGCCTTTCTGGATGGCATTGTTCAAATCACCTACCGTACGCATACCCACGATAGACTGCCAACGGTGATGTTCCTTGAAGATCTCGAACATCTTGTCTTGCTTCACCAGTTCGCCTAACTTCGAAGGGTCTTCGGTCGAAGGAATACGAAGCAGCATCCCGTCGTAATAAGGCTCCAGTCCGAAGAGATACAATTGGGAAGTATTCGTCAACAGACTGCCGTAGTAGTAGTCTTTATAGCCCTCGATATCATAATACGTCGTATAGAGTCTGCCTGAGTGCTCTAACAGTTTCACCTTTGAGAACGATTTCTCTTCCGTGAACATACGGATAGCCTCTTCTGTCGTTGTCTCAAAACGATGGATAGGCATGGCGGCATCGATAATCTCCTGCATGCGCTGACGGATGGCATCCACATCGGCAGGGGTTATCGGACGATCTAACCGAAGATCCACGTAATAGCCATTGGAAACAGGGATGTCAATCACCACCGAACACTCTGGATAGAGTTCGTGGGTAGCCTTGCTGAGCACGAAGAACAGGCTGCGCGTATAGGTTCTCACTGCCGATGAAGAGTGCATATCCAGAAACTCTATCTCCTTGGGTTTATAGACTCTGAAGTGCATTCCTTCCACTTTGTTATTCACGTGTGCATTGATGGGTCCGTACTCCATTTCGAGCCCCGTCTGAGAAAAAATTTCAGAAAGTGTGCTTCCGATGCTTATTTCTAAATTTTTTTTGTTATTTTTGCAACGGATTCGGATTTTCTGTTCCATACGACTTGAATTTAGTTATTATATGGGGCAAAGATACGAAAAAAAGTTGAAAGTTGAAAATTGATAATTGAAAATATATGTCGATTTGGATATTTTTTAAACTGTTGGGTTCACTCGCCTTGTTGATGTTCGGTATGAAGTCGATGAGTGAGGCATTGCAGAAGATGGCAGGACCGCAGCTGCGTCACGTATTAGGCGCTATGACCACCAATCGCTTTATGGGCATGTTGACGGGTACGCTCGTGACAGCCAGCGTACAGTCAAGTACGGCGACCACGGTGATGACGGTCTCTTTCGTCAACGCAGGACTGTTGACCTTGGCTCAGGCCATTTCCGTCATTATGGGTGCAAATATCGGAACGACATTGACGGCATGGATCATGTCGGCAGGATTCTCTTTCAATATCACCGATTTCGTCTATCCTGCCTTCTTCATCGCCATTATCCTTATCTACTATAAGCAGAAACGTTATATCGGTGATTTCCTCTTCGGTATCGCCTTTATGTTCCTCGGACTCGGTACGTTACGTCAGACGGGTATTGATATGCACTTAGGCGAGAATCAGGCAGTGCTTGATTTCTTTTCCTCTTTCGACCCTCATTCCTTCGGCACTACCCTCATCTTCCTGTTCTTGGGTGGTATCCTGACTTTCTGCGTCCAGTCTTCAGCAGCGGTCATGGCGATTACGATGATACTCTGTTCGAGTGGTGTACTGCCTATCTATCAGGGTATTGCCTTGGTGATGGGTGAGAACATCGGTACCACCGTCACCTCTAACCTCGCTGCGATGTCGGCAAATACATCGGCGCGAAGGGCTGCCCTTGCCCACATGTTCTTCAACGTGTTCGGTGTCATCTGGATATTGTTTATCTTCCGTCCGTTCATCGATATGGTATGTGGCTTTGTGGGCTATGATGTGACGATGAACAAAGAGAGTGCAGGCTCTCAGGCTTTTCTTGCCAACGCCGCTAAGTTGAACTTCGTCCTTGCAGGTTTCCATACCTGTTTCAACGTGGTCAACACCTTCATCCTCATCTGGTTTATCCCACAAATCGAGAAATTGGTCTGCTGGGTCATCAAGCCTAAGAAGGTCGACGAGGAAGAGGACTTCCGTCTGCATTTCATTACCGCAGGCTTCATGAAGACGCCCGAGCTTTCCGTCTTGGAAGCACAGAAAGAGATTCGCCAGTTTGCCGTCCGCATCCAGCGTATGTTCGGTATGGTGCGCGAACTGTTGACCGAGAAAGACGAGAAGACATTCAACCAACTCTTCAGCCGTATTGAGAAATACGAGAGTATCTCCGACCACATGGAACTGGAAATCGCCAAGTATCTCGATGAGGTTTCCGATGCCCATCTTTCCGATGATACCAAGGCGAAGATCCGTGCGATGCTCCGTGAGATTTCCGAGATAGAGAGTATCGGTGATGCCTGCTATAACATCGCCCGTACCATTTCCCGTAAGTATCAGGGCAAGCAAGACCACTTCAACGAGAAGCAGTATGAGCATATCCATCAGATGATGGAACTCACCGACGAGGCGTTGACGCAGATGAACACCCTGATGGGTGGTCGCAAAGACTCTTACGATGTGAACCGCTCGTTCAATATCGAAAACGAGATCAACAACTACCGCAACCAACTCAAGTCGCAGAACATCAGCGACATCAACAACCACGAGTACACCTATGCCGTCGGCACCATCTACATGGATATCGTCAATGAGTGCGAGAAACTGGGCGACTATGTGGTCAATGTCGTAGAGGCTCGTATGGGCACTCGTCAAAAATATGCGTAACATCAAACAGAATAACACTATGGGGAAGAAATTATTAGTTTTAACAGCCGTCTTACTGACATCGGTGATGTCTATGATGGCGCAGGTAACGACCTCTGGCATTGGCGGTCTGGTCATGGCAGACAATGAAGAGGTTATCGGTGCAACAGTTACTGCCAAACACATTCCCTCAGGAACCGTTTATCGTGCCGTGACGAATATCGATGGTCGTTATACCATCGCAGGTATGCGTGCCGGTGGTCCCTACGAAATAGAGATTGCGTATATAGGCTACCAAACCAAGAAATTCTCGGATGTCCAGTTGGCACTCGGTGAGAATTCCGTCATCGACGCTACCCTGTCTGAAGGCACAGAGATGCTAAGCGAAGTGGTCGTTAAGGGAACGGTAAACAATACCATGCGTTCCGACCGCTCAGGTGCCGTGACTAATCTGAATGCACAAGCCATGTCGGTAGTCCCCACCATTGGTCGTAACATGGCAGACCTCATGAAACTGACTCCACAGAGTAGTTCCGCCAGTGGTATGGCGATTGGTGGTGGTAACTACCGCCAGTCGAGCGTCACCATCGACGGTGCCTCTTTCAATAATGCCTTCGGTATGGGTTCTTCCCTGCTGCCTGGTGGTGGCACGCCCATCTCATTGGATGCCCTCGACCAGATGACCATCAGCCTGACCCCTTTCGATGTCCGTCATAGCGGCTTCACCGGTGGTGGTATCAATGCCGTCACGAAGAGTGGTACCAACGAGTTCAAGGGTATGGTATATACCTACCTCACCAGTACCAGTCTGAAGGGCTCACGCGTGGGTGATGTCTCACTGCCTGTTGACAATGGACATAACAATACCTACGGTCTTAACTTCGGTGGACCGATCATCAAGGATAAACTCTTCTTCTTCGTCAATGGTGAGATAGAGGATAATGTCATTACGGGACCCGGTGCCCGTGCTGGTGACGGCAGTCTTCCCTATACCTCTACCAACCACCGTCCGCAGTTGGCAGAACTCGAAGGACTCTCCAGTTACTTGCAGAAGACTTACGGGCTCACCACGGGTGCTTGGCAGGGCTATAACATCAAGACGCCTGCCTACCGTGTCCTTGCCCGTCTCGACTGGAACATCAACGAGAACCATAGCCTGAACGTCCGCTTCACGAAGTCCAATCGTAAGGCATCCAACCCTGCCAATGCCTCCCGTTCCATCGGTGGCAACCGAGCATCAGCGATCTATGGCGGTGATGTCAACATCTATGGTATCAACTCCTACTATTCGATGGTGCCCCTCTCCAGCCGTTACTATGCCGAATACCGCTTCACCTCCTTCGCTGCTGAGTTGAACAGCACCTTCGGTAAGTTCCATAACACGCTGCGTGGCACACACTCTTTCCAAGACCAGCCACGCTCTACGGAATATGGCGACAACTACCCCATCCTCGAGATTGTGATGAACGACGGACAAGACCACTATCCCTCATGGGCAGCCACCGGTGATATCTTCACCTACGGCAACCTCGCCCAGACGAAGAACACCGTCATCACCGACGAAGTCAATGTCATGCTCGGCAAGCACAACCTCTTCGCTGGCTTGCAGTTCGAGCGTAACTCTGCCGTCAACGGCTATGCACAGGCTGCCGCTGGCTACTATGCCTTCGAGGCAACACCCGAGCAGGTGAGCAAGGGCGACTGGGCTTCCGTTTTCAGCGCACGTCCCCGTCTCTTCGGTATCACCTATGGCAACAACGACAGCCATTCGATGTTCACCTCCGAGATGAGCACCAACCAGTGGTCGCTCTACCTGCAAGACAATATCTCTTGGTCAGAACGCTTCCGCACCTCCATTGGTGTACGTTTCGAACTGCCGTCCTATCCTTCCCTCGACAACAACTACAACGAGGAATATTATAACATCGACTTCGGCGGACAGCATTTCCGCACCGACAACGTACCCAAGGCAAGCATCAGCGTATCGCCGCGTATCGGTTTCAACTGGGACATCACGGGCGACCGTAAGTACATCCTCCGTGGCGGTACGGGTATCTTCGTCGGTCGTATGCCGTTCGTATGGCTCATCTCTGCCGTCGGCAACTCAGGAATGGGACAGACATCGTATGTCGCCACTGGCAATTCCGATGCCATCATGCCGAAGTTCACCATGAGTCAGGAAGAGATGCTCAAGGCCATCAACGCCACCAGCGCCACCTCTGTACCGTCAGGTCCTACCATCCTCAGTGAAGACCTCCGCATGCCGAAGACATGGAAGACATCCCTCGCCTTCGATGCCAAACTGCCATGGGGCATCGACCTCACCCTGGAGGGCATCTTCAACAAAGACCTCAACCCCGTGGTGGTCAGCAACAAGGATATCTACTGGGACGGCACCTCTACCGTCGACCTCGGTCATGGTGATATCCGTCACAGCATGTCATACTACGACGCCAAGCACTCCGCCTACGTCCTCGAGAACGCAGGCACCAAGGCATACTACCTCTCGCTGAGCGCCCAGTTGCGTAAGTCGTTCGACTTCGGTCTCGACCTCTCTGCCAGCTATACCTACTCTACGGCGAAGTCATACACCGAGGGTATCGGCGACCAGGTATCTGCCGCCTATAATAGCTACCGAGCATCCATCCATGCCGTCAACGACTGGGAGACAGGTTATTCCACCTTTGTCGCACCCAACCGTCTGATCCTTGCTGCCAGTTATAAACTCAAGGAGGGCAAATACGCCACCAATACCTTCAGCATCCTCTACGACGGCTATCAGTACGGCTACCTCGGCAACTATGCCTACAACCGCTATTCGTACACCTTCACCAAGAACGTCAACAACGACCCGTCGGCACCGGGTAACCTCATCTACGTGCCCGCCTCCCGTCAGGAACTCAACAGTTGGGACTTCGCCGACAACGGCAAGGTCAATGGCGAGGTCTATACCGCCGATATGCAGCGTGACGACTTCTGGGCATATATCCAGCAGGACGACTACCTGAAAGACCGCCTCGGTCAGTATGCCGAGCGTGGAGGTGCGAAGATGCCTTGGCATTATCAGATAGACTTCAAGTATCTGCGTGAGATGAGCATCAAGATTGGTCAGCACCGTCATGCCCTCCAGTTAGGTCTCGACATCCTCAACCTCCCGAACTTCCTTTGCAAGGACTGGGGAGTCTTCAAGCAGATCTCGGGCAACACCCTGTTGACCTTCAAGGAAGGGAAGTACACCTATAACCTCGTCAATGGAGAGCGTCACCTCAGCACCTCACAGAACTTCTTGGATGCAGCCTCCACCTATCAACTGATGTTCACCATCCGCTATCTGTTCAACTGATTTAGAAGATAAAAATATATTAAAACCTCTGGGAATATCGATATTCTCAGGGGTTTTGTATATTATGCCCCCTCCTCATATTGGACGTTTCGTTTTTTTCACCTACCTTTGCACCGTGTTAAGACGATTATTTTTTATCATTTCATTGTTCTCTTTGACATGTAACGCTCAGAATACAAACGATTGGCAAGAGAATTTACGTCAGTGGATAGAAAGAGAAAACGTAGAATCCTCTTCCGTTGAGAACTTTTTCGATGTCTTGTCTGAAAAAGCAGAGCATCCTATCAACTTGAATCATACTACACGAGAGGAATTGGAGCTATTGCCTTTCCTTACGACTCAGCAAATAGAACAACTATTAGAGTATATCAATCGCTACGGACCCATGCGTTCCTTTGGCGAGTTGATAATGCTGACGACTCTTGACCTGGAGCGTCGGCAACTACTGAAAAATTTTGTCTACATTGGGGATTCTCCTCAGAAAGACAACAAACTTAGACTTAATTCCATATTCAAATATGGCAAACAACAAATAATGTTCACAGGGAGGATTCCTATGTATGAACGTAGAGGAGATAAAAAGGGCTATTTGGGTTATCCTTATCGTCACACCCTTCGTTATCAGTTCAACTACCACGAACGAGTAAAATTTGGATTAACAGGCGCACAGGATGCTGGCGAGCCTTTCTTCTCCAATAATAACATGTTGGGCTATGATCATTATTCTTACTATCTGCAACTGAAAGACATTGGACGGATTGAGAATCTTTGCTTGGGTATGTACCAAGTGCAACTTGGTATGGGGCTTATCATTAACGGAGGTTTCTTTCTCGGCAAAAATGCCACCTTGCAGTCGATGGGGTGTACTACTGCAACACTGCGCGTTCATTCTTCCCGTACTACAGAAGGATATCTGCAAGGAGTTGCCGCAACCTTCCGATTGGGCAAACAATGGAGAATAACTTCCTTTGCCTCCTATCGTTCTTTAGATGCTACCCTTAATAAAGACGGAACTGTAAAGACTTTACTCTCTTCCAATTATCATCGTACACCTACAGAGATTGAAAAGAAGAACAATACCCATGAATATGACTTGGGAGGCTGTATCGAATGGCGTAAAGGAACTTTTTATACTTGTACTAATATACTCTATACACGCTTAGACAGACAATTGCATCCCCCCAAGGAAAACACTCCTTATCGACGTTATACAGCAGAAGGGAATGACTTTATAAATATGAGTATCGACTATGGCTATACGAATACCAAACTCTCATTTTCTGGGGAGACAGCAATCAATCGTCTGGGAGCACTTGCTACCATCCATCAACTCAGTTATCGATTAAATCCTCAACTGACTTTGATAGCCCTTCATCGCTATTATGACAAGAAATATACCGCCCTTCATGCTAAAAGTTTCAGCGAAGGTTCTAGTATTCAGAATGAACATGGCGTCTATGGCGGACTTTCTTGGCAACCCTTTAATAATTTGACATTCAATTGGTATGCCGACTATGCTCATTTTGCATGGAAACGCTATCAGGTGAGTTTGCCCAGCGATGCTTTTGATACCATGATTCTCGCGCGTTCTTTATTAAATAATAAGTGGAGGATAGAAGGTCGTTACCGTTTGCATATCCGACAGAAAGACAATCAAGAGAAAACCATGCTACTGAATTGTATAGAACAACAGGTACGCCTGGTACTCAACTATGATTCTCCTTTCAATCTCTCATTAAAAACACAGTTTGACGGTATTTCCGTTGCCTATAAAGAAAAAGACAGGGGATGGATGCTTTCTGAAAAGGCGGTATATACCTGGCGATGGCTTCAATTTTCAGCTAATGTCGCTTATTTCCATACGGACAATTACGAGAGTCGTCTCTACCAATACGAGCGTTCTTTGCTTTATGATTTCTCGTCGTTGATGCTTTATGGAAAAGGACTGAGGTATGCATTGATGACACGGGCAGATTTAGGGAAACACCTTATGCTGATAGCGAAAATGGGAGTGACTGACTATTTCGACCGTCGCGTGATTTCAAGTGGACAACAGCAAATCGATGGCTCTTCGATGGCTGATATTGATATCCAAATCCGATACAAACTCTAAACCAACTCTTTGTATAATTCGAGGACTTGGGCGGCGACATCGAGACCGCGGAAGCGCTGGATATACTCTTGACTGAGGCGGATGCGTTCGTCACGACCTGCGGAGCCCTTCAAGACCGCCTGCAAGGCTTCTGCCATGCCTTCGACATTGTCGGGGTCGACATACAGACAGGCGGGACCGCCTGCTTCCTCTAAACAGGAACCACTACAGGCTACAACGGGCAGACCTGCGGCGATGGCTTCGATAATAGGTATGCCAAAACCTTCGTAACGGGAGGGATAGACAAAGGCTTCTGCGAGATGGTAGATGACGGCAAGGTCGTCGTCAGGGACTCCACTCAACAGGTGGAGCCTGTCGCTCTGGGGGAGTTCCTTCGCATAGGGTGTCTGACGCCCTACGGCTACGAGATGAAGGTCTGGTGGTAACAGGGGCAGGGCTTCGGCGGCGAGGCGGAGATTCTTACGGCGCTCGATGGTGCCGACATTCAGGATGAAACGGTCGGGCAACAGATAACGCTGTCGGACAGTGGCGACACGGGCGGCATCGACAGCCTCGGAGAAACGGGGCGAACAACTCTGATAGATGACGCGGATACGGTCGTCGTTGATATGTCCTAACTCGATGATGTCTTGTTTGGTACGCTCACTGATGGCAATGATAAGGTCGGCTTCTTGGATGGTCTTGCGGAACTTCCATTCGTAGATCTTCGTGTCTATCCAGTGGTAGTATTCGGGATGGCGCATGAAAATCAAATCGTGGATGGTGACGACACTCTTGATGCCTGCCTTGCGAAGACCGATAGGCAGTTCGCCTGATAGTCCATGATAGATTTGCACTTCTTGGCGCTTCAAGTCATTTACAATGCCGTGGCTACGCCAGTAAGAATTGAAGAATGGAAGAATTGAAGAATTGAAAATTGACCTTCGACCTTTGACCTTCGACCTTTGACCTTGTGGGTAGTGGAAGTGGGCACCTTCGATGATTTGGCTGCGGAGGTCGTCGCGACCTTCGTCGGGGGCATAGAGGTGGATATCTATGTCTTCGCCCTTACGGATAAGGTCGTTGACCAAGGTGCGTCCGTAACTTCCCAACCCCGTTCCGTTACGCACAATACGCTTCGCATCAAAACCAACTTTCAATTTCATGTCTGCAAAGATAATGAAATTAATAAAGGTAAAAAAGTAAAAAGGTAAAAAAGTAAAGGTAAAAAGGTAAAAGGGTAAAAAAGTAAAAAGATTTTTGTATCTTTGCGGCGAAATATTTCAGAACAAGGAATGAAGAGCGTTAGGGAAGTCGTAGAGGCGGTAGAGAAGAAGAACGGGACGAGGCAGTTCGTGCGGTTCTGTATCAACGGCGTTATTGCTGCTGCCATCCACTATGCAGTCTATTTCCTGTTGCAGTTTTGGATTGACCTGAATATCTCGTACACGGTGGGCTATCTCGTGAGTTTCGTGTATAACTTCTTCGCCACCAACTACTTTACGTTCCATACGACACCGACGTGGAAGAACTTCATGGGCTTTGCAGGTAGTCATGGGGTGAACTACGTGTTGCACATCGTGTTGTTTATTGTCTTCATCCATTTGGGTGTCCACCGACTGATTGCCCCGCCATTGGTGATGCTGGTGGCGATGATTGTGCAATTCACGATTTTGCGCTTCGTTTTTGTGAAATGGGGAAATAATTCGAAAAAAAATAGTAATTTTGCACCATGATACTACTGAGTTTTGATACGGAAGAGTTTGACGTGCCTCGTGAGCATGGCGTGGATTTCTCGTTGGAAGAAGGCATGAAAGTGTCTGTCGAGGGTACGAACCGTATTCTGGATGTACTGAAACAAAATGACGTGAAGGCGACGTTCTTCTGTACGGGAAACTTCGCAGAGAATGCCCTCGAGGTGATGCAGCGTATCATGGACGAAGGGCATGAGGTGGCATGTCATGGTGTTGACCACTGGCAACCGAAAGAGACAGACTTTGCGGAGTCGAAGGAGATTGTGGAGCGTGTCTGCGGTCGAAAGGTCTATGGATACCGTCAGCCTCGTATGTTTCCTGTCAGTGACAGCGAGATAGCGCGAGTGGGCTATACCTACAACTCGTCGCTGAATCCTGCTTTTATCCCCGGGCGTTATATGCATCTGACGGCACCGCGTACGTGGTTTATGAAGGGCGATGTGATGCAGATACCTGCATCGGTGAGTCCTTGGATTCGTTTCCCGTTGTTCTGGCTTTCCTTACATAACCTGCCAGAAGGTCTCTACCACTGGCTGGTACGTCGCACCCTGAAGCATGACGGCTATTTCGTGACGTATTTCCACCCTTGGGAATTCTACGACCTGAAGGAGCATCCCGAGTTCAAGATGCCGTTTATCATCAAGAACCATAGCGGTAAGCAGATGATGGGGCGACTGGACAACCTGATTAAGATGCTGAAGGGAAAAGAGCAACAGTTTACCACATTTTCAAACTTCGTTGAAAATGTGGAATGTGGAATGTGGAATGTGGAATGAGGACTGTGGAATGAGGAATAATTCAACACTCAACATTCAAAACTCAACATTAAATTTTGTTTAAAAATTAAAGACGATATGATACGATTAGCAACTGTTTCACCCTGCTATAACGAAGAGGAAGTGCTGCGCCACTCTGCCGAGCGGTTGACGGCTCTCTTTCAGCGGATGATGGACGAAGGTCTCATCAGCAAGGACAGTATGATGGTCTTTGTGAATGACGGCAGTAAAGACCGTACGTGGGACATCATCAGTGAACTGCATCAAGAGAATCCTCTGGTGCGAGGCATTAACCTGGCTCGTAATGTAGGTCATCAGAATGCGATTATGGCAGGTATGATGACAGCCAAGGAATGGGCAGATGCCGTGGTTACCATCGATGCCGACCTGCAGGATGACATCGAGTGTATCCCTCAGATGGTGAGACACTTCGAGGAAGGCAATGATATCGTCTATGGCGTGAAGGTGTCACGTAAGGCAGACCCGCTGATGAAACGTATGTCAGCGACAGCATTCTATAAGTTACAGAGTTCGATGGGTGTGGAGAGTGTGTATAACCACGCCGACTTCCGACTGATGAGCAAGCGCTCACTGGATATGCTGGCAGGTTTTGAGGAGCGTAACCTCTATCTGCGTGGTTTGATACCGATGATTGGACTTCCCTCGACAACCGTCGATGATGTCATCAGTGAGCGACAGGCAGGCAAGTCGAAATACACGTTACACAAGATGCTCAGTCTCGCCATGGATGGCATCACGTCTTTCAGTACCCGTCCTATGCAGGCCATCCTGTATATGGGTGTGGTCTTCCTGATCATCGCCTTCTGCATCGGTATCTACGTGGTACATGCCTTAGTGACGGGAACGGCAGTACCCGGTTGGTCGTCCTTGATTCTCTCTATCTGGCTGGTAGGTGGTTTCATCCTGATTTCCTTAGGCATCACCGGCACTTATATCGGTAAGATATACAAGGAAGTGAAACGTAGACCGCTATACAATATTCAAGAGATATTGAAATGAGGAATGTGGTAATCGACTTTGTCGCTTTGACCTTGGTCAAAGAATGTTGAATGTGGAATGAAAAGGGTTATTGATGCGATAAAATGGTTCTTCATGAATCCAACCTGTGTGTTCTGTCTCGGGTTGGTGGTGACGATTGTCGCTACGTTCTTAGAGATGACACGCAGTCATGCCTTCAACTACTACGATTATCACGACGCAACGATGATGTTCTGGGGTGGTATGAATCCCTACACGATAGAGTTTGCGGAGACGCACAGCATCTATTTCCTCTATCCCCCTGTGTTCTGTGTCGTCTTCTTCCCCATTTTCATGTTGCCGATATGGTTAGGACCTTATGTATGGAACATCCTGCACTATAGTCTTTTCTTCCTGGCCATCTGGACACTTCCCAAGCCATTGGCGCCCCATCGGATGAAGATCATTCTGTTTCTCTTATCGGTATTGTTGCAGAATGTCTTTTTCTTCCAATACAACCTCGTGGTATGTTACATCTTCCTCTTTGCTTTCACGCTGTTAGAGAAGAATAAACCCTTCTGGGCGGTGTTGCTGATTATGTTCTCTGCCACTACGAAGATATACGGCATCGTAGAGTTGGGATTGCTGTTCTGTTATCCCAAGGTATGGCGTAACTTCGGTTATGCCGCCTTGTGTGGCATCGGTTTCTTCCTGTTGCCTGCGATTAATCCCGAGTTTCAACTCTTCGACCTCTATCGTGATGTGAGGGACAACCTGCTCAACCACCATAGTGCAGTGGAATATCCAGGCTTACTCTTTGCACGAGGCTTGAAATCTTTTTTGTTGCCTAATTTCCGATTGGTGCAAGTTGTCGTATTGGTCATCTTGGCTGTCTTATTCTTCTGGCGACACAAGCGTTGGCAGGACTTCACCTTCCGCGTACAGGCATTGGCTATCATCATGGGGTATATCATCATCTTCAGTGACAGTCCTGAGACGCATACCTATATCATTGCCTTGACAGGTTACTTGATGGCTTTCTGGCTTCGTCCCCAACATACGTGGTTTGACTGGACCATCTTCTGGCTGTTGTTCGTCTGCTTCAACATCCTGCCTACTGACTTGCTATGTCCGCCCAAGATACATAACTATATCCATGAGACATTCTGGATAGACGTCTATGGCATGACGATTGCCTGGATACAGGTAATCTGGTGGGCGATGGCAGATGGAAAGGTTAAAGGTCAAAGGTCAAAGGTCGAAGGTCAAAGGTCAAAGGTGAAAGGATTGCTGTTTCTTCTGATGTTATTATGTACCACCAGTTTGCAGGCACAGGATAAGCGATATACCGTTCGGGGTGTCTCTTTCGTGATGCGACAAGTACAAGGTGGTGAGTTTATGATGGGTACGAATGATACGCTGGCAGAAGCCGATGAACGCCCTGCCCATGCGGTGAAGGTGAACGACTTCTATATCGGTGATACTGAGGTGACTCAGGAACTCTGGGAAGCCGTTATGAGTAAGAATCCTTCTAAGAACAATGGCGAACAACGCCCCGTGGAACATGTGTCGTATGACGACAGCAAGGTGTTTATCCAGAGACTCAACCAACTGACGGGTAAGCATTTCCGTTTGCCTACCGAGGCAGAATGGGAATATGCTGCCCAGAAGGTCAAGCAGGCAAAAGGCTATCAGGATGGTGTGAGGGAATGGTGTGACAGTCCTTATGAGGAATATACGAACCCGAAGAACGGTTTCTTTATCCAACTGTTCCGTAAACAGTTCCGCGTCATCAGAGGCGGTTCTTTCCAAACTAGTCCACAGAATATGCGAATCACCAACCGTTACCCCCTCGTGACATGGCGCAGACTACAGACCGTCGGATTCCGTTTGGCAATGTAATCTTTATTTGTTGATATAATCTGGGAATGTCAACGACCAACGGGAACCTTTCCATTTTCGTTGTAAGGTGTCATAATCTGCCAATTTCTTATATGACAACCGTTTCTGCAACCATGGTCTTCGTTCTTTCTCTTGTACGAAGTTGCCATAAAGTTCAAACTCTGAGAAACCAGCATGTGTACGAGGGTCGTAACTCTCTTTGACGACCTGCATCCACGACTTATCGCTATCCCCTGTCAGTGCCTCGTGTAACTTCTTCAGTTGTTCCTTGTCAAACAGCATCTTATGGTCTACATAAGATAGGGTGTCCAATGGCAAGTCAGGCATCAACCGATGGATATTGTCGTAATAAGGCTGGTGCTCTTCATAACTCATATAGAACACCGTTTTCTGCTCTTCCGTCAAGAATACATGTGGACGAATCAACACATGATCAGCATCGATACAGAGATAATAACGACAGGTGCCTATCTTTCCGCTGAGTTTGACAAACTGCTGAAACAGCCAACCGCTACGGTCTCTGACTTGACCCTTCTCGTCTTGAAATTTGATTCCCAAAGACTGAGGCGTGAAACCGAAGACACTCGTCTCGTCAACAAACTGCAAGTCATATTGCTGACAGAACTGTAGGATTTCCTGTTCTGCAGGTGCCACAATATAGACTTGTTGGATGGGATGAGCCACACATCGTCTGACACCTTCCAAACAGAGAGGCAGGATATGCAGGTCTTTGGCGATAATCGGTATCACCACATCAATAGGCTCATGAGAGGGTTTCAGTTTCGGAAACCATCGCCATGCAAACAGTCGGTATCTTATCTTACGGCGTTGTGACATACTTCAATTCTTCAATTTTTCAATTCTTAAATGATTCTTCTAAACCAGTAATCAAACTTCTTGAAAGCCTCTGGTGTCAGTTTCTCTACATCTGCCGTATCCATGCGATAGAGGGGAATATCCCGATACATTGCTGCCACCAAAGAGAAGGTACTCGGAGGACCTATCAAGTAGTCGCATTCGGAAAGCATAAAGAGGTCTTCAGGGGCATTGCCATGCAGATGATGAATATGTACCTGCGGACATAATTCCTGATAATGTTTTTCAGTCACCGAGGCATCATTGGTAGAGAGGTAGACATGAATCTCTTTACCCTCATGCAGTTCTGCAAAACGATTGATGAGACGGGCATACTGCTCATCCTCATAACAGTAGATGCCATGATTCCATTGGGCATAGTCGCCACGACGGATGTGAACACCGAGACGGAATGTTGAGTGTTGAGTGTTGAATGTGGAATGAGGAATGTGGTTTTCTTTCTCTTGCATTTTAGCCTTGACGGGCTCAGTATATTGGTCGTCAATACGGAAGAGGTCGCAGATTTCCTGACGGTATTTGAGGAAGAGGTCGTAATAGCGCACAAACCAGCCACTCACCACGATATGTTTGTGCTTGAGCATCTTCTGCTCTAACGCCTCACGATCACAGTCTTCACGCTTGAAACTCGCTGTCGGCAAGAGTTTCACTGCCGCTAAATACTTCGCCAACAGATACCATCCAAAGCCTGTCAGATTGGTATGACAGATATGGAAGAACTGATACTTGTAACTAAAACGCATAGAGATGACTTTCCGCCCATGTTCTCTACCCCAAGCGTAGACATGTGCATACTGCAACAGGTTGTTGCACATCTGACTCTTATCTCTTGCGAATATCATTGATATCTTCTATTTTGGTTACAAAAATACAAATAATAAACTATATATCCAAATTATTTCGTACCTTTGCCGAAAATGTTCGAAATACGATGAATTTACGGAAGTTATATTATTTGCGACATAACGGGAAGAACAGCAACCTGCTCTATTTCCTGAAGGCCTACCTGCGGGAATATACGCCGAAGTGCTTCACGCGGATGATGCTGGATAGTGAACTGAAGAAACTGGACAAGCGTGAAGACCGTGAGTATATCCTAAAGCGCGTGGACTATTATAATAAGTTGACTGCGGAGTCTGTCTTCGATCATCAGAAATGGAACGAGGAAGCCGTGGAGATACAGCATCAGCCGATGACGCGTCAGAAGGTGTATTACTTCGATGCGATGGAGATTGCCCGTTATTTCAGTGGGAAGAAGAAATGGATCCTTCTCTCTGGTGATATCACCCACGTTCCCGAAGTCCCCACGATTATCAAGAGTCGCCCACTTGTTGACAACAACCAGAATTCGGTGGTCTTGAAGATGGAGAAAGTACGTCATTTCCTGTTTGTCGATGATAAGAAACAATGGCGCGAGAAGAAGAACATGACCATTTTCCGTGGTGACTTAGGTGCCAGGAAACAAAACAGGGATGTGTTTATGAACCGCTTTGCCAACGGACAGAGTCCAATGGTGGATGCTGCCTCAACGAATCGTATTGACGCTCATCCTGAATGGCAGGCAGGGAAGATGACCATTGAGGAGCATCTCGACTATAAGTTCATCATGTCGTTGGAGGGCAATGATGTTGCCTCTAACCTGAAATGGGTGATGTCGTCCAACTCTATTGCCGTCACGCCACGACATACCGTAGAGACGTGGTTTATGGAAGGGACACTCATTCCCAACTATCACTATATAGAGGTGAAGGACGATTTCTCTGACTTGGAAGAACGGTTGACCTACTATATCAATCATCCCGACGAGGCAGAGGCAATCATCCAGCATGCCCATGAATATGTAGACCAGTTCAGAGACTTGGAACGTGAGAAACTCATCTCACTGTTAGTCCTGAAGAAATACTTTGATATCACCAATGATCAGTCAGTGTAAGGCATTCCTGTCCAAACCCTTCTTCCGCGACCATCGTACCTTGTTGGCACTATGGTTACTGCTTCCCATCATCGGTGGACTGGTGAAAATCAACAAGTGTAACAACTTCCTGATATTCAAATATGTGTTCTGGCATGCATGGAATGGTACATCACTCTATGCGCCCTATCCAGAGGAATACCATGATGTCAACCATTACGGACCCTTCTTCTCGATCGTCGTGGCACCGTTTGCCGTCTTGCCTCAGTATTTGGGTGTACTTCTTTGGGTGATAGTCCTCTCGATGTTCCTATATGTGGCAATAAGGAAGTCGCAGTTCACCAAATACCAACAGATCTTCATTCTCTGGTTTTGTGCCCACGAACTGTTGACGGCTATCTTCATGCAACAGTTTAATATCGCCATTGCCGCCATCATCCTTCTGTCTTACTATTGTATCGAAAAAGAGCAAGACTTCTGGTCGGCGTTCTTTATCATGCTGGGTACGTTTGTGAAACTCTACGGCATCGTGGGCTTGGCGTTTTTCTTCTTCTCGAAGCATAAGGGGAAACTCGTTCTCTCGTTGGTATTCTGGGCAGTGGTGATGTTTGTGGCACCAATGGTGTTCCATGGTCCCGACTATCTGATAGGACAATATCAGGAATGGTATGAGAGTCTGTCGAGCAAGAATGCGGAAAACATGTTCAGCACGACCACCAATGTATCTCTCTTGGGGATGGTCAGGAAGATATCCCAGTGTGCTACCTATTCCGATATATGGCTTATCCTAGCAGGACTGGTGATGTTTCTCATCCCCTATTTCCGTTTTTCACAATATAAGTATGTGGCATTCCGTCAGACGCTGTTAGCCTCTGTCCTGATGTTCGTAGTCTTGTTCTCTACAGGCAGTGAGTCGAGCGGATATATCATCCCCTTTGTCGGCGTGTGTATCTGGTATACCGCAGCACCTTGGCAACGCTCGAAATGGGACATCGCTCTCTTGGTCTTCGTCTTCATCCTGTCGAGTATGTCACCCAGCGACCTCTTCCCTGCGTATATCAGAAAGGTATGGGTGAAACCTTATGCACTGAAGGCACTGCCTGTCGTACTCGTCTGGCTGAAACTCTGTTATGAGATGTATGTCAAAGACTATCAAAATAGCAATCAACGTTAATCTATTCGTATATGGCTGACTCGAAATTATTCTCTATCCTCATCCCCACATGGAACAATCTGGCGTTCCTGAAACTCTGTGTGGAAAGTATCCGAAAGAATTCTTCCTACGAGCACGAGATACTCATCCATATCAATGAGGGTACGGACGGCACGATGGAATGGGTGAAGGAGCAAGGACTGGCATATACGCATTCCACGGAGAATGTAGGTGTTTGTCTGGCTTTGAATCAACTGCGCCCACTGGTGACGACAAGCTATATCCTCTTCATGAACGACGATATGTATGTCTGTCCTGAATGGGATAAAGCCCTTTACGACGAGATACAGGCGATTGGTCATCGAATGTTCTTCCTTTCCTCTACGTTGATACAGCCAAGGAAATTCTTCTGTAAGAGTGTGATTGCGCCTGCCAACTATGGGGAGAGCATAGAGACCTTCGAGGAGGAAAGACTGTTGAAGGAGTATATGACGTTAAAACATGGTGACTGGATGGGTGCTACATGGCCACCCAATATCGTTCATCGCGACCTTTGGGACCTTGTAGGAGGCTATAGCGTGGAGTATAGTCCTGGCATGTATAGCGATCCCGATTTCTCTGCCAAACTATGGAAGGTTGGTGTTCGTATCTTCAAGGGTGTCGATAAGAGCAGAGTCTATCATTTCGAAGCACGTTCTACCCATCGTGTGGTGAAGAACGACGGCTCAACGCAGTTCCTGCGGAAATGGGGCATCACCTCTGCATCCTTCATGCGTGACATCCTGCATCGTGGAGAGCCTTGGGAAGAGCAATGCCTACCTGACAGTCGACTGAAGAAAGACCTGTTGAGGAGTAAACTGAAACGGGCATTGACCATCTTCCGTGACGTGAAAATCAAAAACATCTGGGAATTCTAACCCAGATGTTTTAGTATCTTATCCGCTACCCTTTCCCAGTCATAATCCTTGATATGCTTACGTGCTTCCGTCCCTAACTTCCTGCGCAATGGCTCATCATCATAGAGACGCGCAATATGCTTGGCGAAACAGAACACCCAGCGCGCTGAACGAATACCTGTGAAACCGTCAATCAACAAGTCTGCCGTCCCTGCCTTCGTAGAGATGATAGGCAGTCCACAAGCCATTGCCTCAGCCACGGTATTATTCCATCCGGAATACTTGGGATTCTCTGCTGACACAAAGCAATCGGCACGGTTGAAAAGTTCGGAGTTACGCTCAAAGGGATGATCAAGTACGAACTCATAAGGACAACTGCACTTGAACTTCTCGTATTTCTGTCGCATCTTGTCGGAGGTATGCGTATCGAAGAGCAATAGTTTGATGTTATACCCTCTTCTGTAGAGTCGTTCACATGCACTGACCACATACCTCGTACCCTTTACACTCTCGGCAAGACGACCATAGCCCATCACCACAAAGGGGCGGTTTTTCACTTGGTAGTCCTCTTTAGGCTGATAGTTTCTCACCGTCACACCACCTACTGCCAAGAAAGCCTCTCTGCCAAACTTCTTCAAGTCGTGACGATAGACATTGCTGGAACATGCAAAGAGTTCTATTTCGGAGTGCTTCATGATCTCGGAGAGGTTTTCCTTGATGCGCACATGATAGAAAATCTTATGGCGGGCAGACGATTGCAAGAGCATCGGTAAGTCACTGGGTGTCGTTGTCCATAGGGCATCCAGTTCCACCTTCGGTAAATCAGCGAAGAGTGCCATCTTGCCTCGATAAGGAAACCAGTCGGGAGGTGTCCCGTCAGGTGTGAACACATAGAACTCATGGCCTTTCTCAACAAAGATATTGCCCAATTCCAAGAATCGCTTCACACCACCATATAGTTTGGTATGCGGTAGCAATACACCTAATTTCATCGTCATATTATTTTTCGCAAAGGTACGACTAAGTGAGTAAAAAACCAAAAAAGAAATCCAAAAATTTGCATAAACAGGGAATAATCCGTATTTTTGCAAAACATAATAACGATATATGGGAATCCTCTTCTATATACTATATTCCATCTGCTACCTGATATCCTTGATACCTTTGAGGATACACTACCTCTTTTCCAATTGTCTCTTCTACCTATTGTATTATGTCATCAAGTATCGGCAGAAGGTAGTGCGAAAGAACTTGACTTCCTCGTTTCCAGAGAAGTCTGAAGAAGAGTTATGTCGCATCGAAAAGGATTTCTATCGTTGGTTTTGCGACTATATCGTTGAGTCGCTAAAACTACTGTCTATCAGTCAGAAGCAGATGAAGAAACGTATGGTATTCAAGGGATATAAAGCCATCAACCAGTGTGTCGAGGAAGGGCAATCCGTAGCCATCTATCTGGGACATTACTGCAACTGGGAGTGGGTATCGTCATTGCCATTGTGGTTTACGCCCAAGGCACGGTGCGGACAAATTTATCATCCATTGGAAAACAAAGTGTTCGACCGACTCTTCCTTCGTCTTCGTGAGCATCAAGGTGCCCTTAGTATCCCTATGGCAGAGACGCTACGTAAGATTCTGGAGTTCCAACGCATCAACCAACCCGTCATCATCGGCTATATCTCCGACCAGAAACCTTATTGGACGAATATCCATCACTGGTGTGACTTCCTTCATCACGATACACCTGTATTAACGGGTGCCGAACGTATCATCCGAAAACTGAACCATGCCGTGTTCTATTTGGATATGCACCGTGTGAAACGAGGTTATTACGAAGGAGAGTTCAAACTGATTACCCGTGAGCCTGACTCTCTCTCTGAATACGGAGTCACCGATGCCTATTTCCGAATGTTAGAAGAGAGCATCCAACGTGCCCCCGCCTATTGGTTGTGGACTCACAACCGTTGGAGTCGCACTCGTGAGAAGTTCAACCACGACTTCGAGATTGTCAATGGCAAAGTGGTACATCGCAAGCAACCAATATCTTCATAAAGAAAAATGGATTATAGGTACTCCATCAGCACATCCCAGACAGCAATGATATGACAGATACTGCCGAGGAGGACGAAGAAGTGGAAGATGCTGTGCATATACTTCTTCTTGTGGAAAGTATAGAAGACGGCACCTGTGATGTAAGCAACACCTTCGGCGATGAGCCATACGACGGCAGCAGTAGAGACGGCATCCAATAGGGGTTTGAAGGCAACGAGGACACTCAGTCCCATGCCGATGAAACAGAAAGTCTCTATGTTGGAATGCTCTTTGAGTTTGACAAAACTGATGACAGTACCCACAATGGCGCATGCCCATACGAAGATAAAGAGCACCCATCCCCAGTAGCTATGTGCACGTAGTGCTACCAATGTCAATGGCGAATACGAACCAGCAATATGCCAATAGATGGCGGCATGATCCCATCTTCGCAGTCGCTCTTTCCATTTAGAGCGACGAGGCAGTGTATGATAAACGGTAGAGGCAATATAACTGCCAAGCATGCCGAAGAGATACAGACACACACCTAAACGTGCCCAAGGATTGTCGCCCTTGAACGCCATCACCAGGAACACAATGCCAAAAGCCACACCCATCACGATGCCGCCAGCATGACTCCATGCATTCCATAATTCTTCTTTATGTGTGTATTTTATTGCCATTTCGGCGCCAAAGTTACGAAAAAAATCGGATTGTGTAATATCGTGTAATGATTTTCTTGGTAGGAAAAATAAAAACTGCTACTTTTGCATCGTTCGAACACCAAAAACATCAAACATTAACTCTAAAAACGAAAAGTCGTATGAAAAAATTAATTCTATTTACAATGATGACATTCTGCATGTCGGCAACGGCATGGGCACAGAAGACAGTCGTCTCAAATGAAACTGAACAAGAAGAGAATGCCTTCGATGTTGTAGAGGATATGCCAGAATATCCTGGTGGTATGTCAGCACTGATGCAGTTTCTGGGTCAGAATATCAAATATCCTGAAGATGCTATCAAACAGAATAAGCAAGGTCGCGTAGTTGCCTCTTTCGTTGTAGAGAAAGACGGCAGTATCAGTAATGCTGTGGTCAACAGATGCGTATGGCCTTCTCTCGATGCTGAGGCTTTGCGTGTGATCAGGGCGATGCCTAAATGGAAACCTGGTAAGCAGGGAGGCAAAGTGGTACGCGTGAAATTCACCATCCCTATCAACTTCAGCATTCCTGCTGATGAAAAGAAGGAGAAATGAGAAACACCTTTATATATTTAATAGTCATTAGTTCTCTCTTGATGGCAGGCTGCTCAAAGAAGCAGTCTGCCTATGGAATTTTAGATGAAATAGAAAAATATACCGACCACGAACCTTATCGTGCCCTTCAGATGCTCGACTCCCTTCGCAGGGATACTGTCACACTCGACTCTGCCCAACAGAGACTCTACGATCTGTTGTATATGGAAGCGATGCACAATGTTGGAGTACCCTTAAAGGATGATACACTGTTGGAGCGTTGCATCGACTTCTTCAAGCAGACAGATGACAAGAATCGTCAAGCACGGGCAATGCTTCATCAGGGTATGAATATTTATTCCCAAGGCCGTTATATCGAAGGATTGACGATGATCAAACAGGTGGAGAAGATGGCAGAATGCCTGAAAGACCCAGCACTGAGTTTCACACTCAATGCCGTATTGGGTGATATCAACGATAATGCCAGCAACATACCCCTCACCCTTCGCTATTACCATCGTGCCTTGGAGGCTGCCCAACAGACGGATGATGTCGACTGGCAGGTGCGGATGATCAATAACTTGGCGACGACTTTCGATAAGACGCAGCAAATAGACAGCCTGCAATACTATGTGGATCTGTCGCGAAAGTTGCGTGTTCAGACGAAGGGTAATATCAAGGCGACATCCTTGGTCAA
The DNA here is from genome assembly GCA_017554145.1 of Prevotella sp. Classification (GTDB taxonomy): domain Bacteria; phylum Bacteroidota; class Bacteroidia; order Bacteroidales; family Bacteroidaceae; genus Prevotella. The sequence continues at coordinate 152,570 of JAFZIZ010000015.1, forward strand.
CGAGGCAAGTCTGATGCGCCATCAAAAACGGATGAAAGAAGCCTTGGAACTCTTGGCATCGGCTCGTGAATATGCCGACCTCGACAAAGGGAAACTGTTGCAGGCAGACATCCTTGCCCAACAGGGAAAGACCCAAGAGGCGCACGACCTCTGGTATGAATTGCTGTATTCACCCAACCCAGAGACGCGTATCCACTGTTATGAAAACCTGATTAACTATTATCAGAAAGAGGGTTTCCACGAACGAGTGGCAGACCTCTCTAAACGACTCAACCGCTATTATCAGGAGGCATACGTAGAGAGTCCTTCTGCCGATATCATCGCTTTGCAGACACAATTAGAACAACAACAAAAGGAGCGTCGCCAGTATCGTCTCACGATACTCTTGCTCTCTTGCATCTCATTCCTCTTGCTATGCATCCTGATAGGCGTGGGTTACTATCGTCGTCGCATCAATCGACTGAACGTCCATATCGATGCCTTGAACCAGAAATACCTGACGTGGCAGATGGCAGAAGGCTTGTTATCCTCTGATACCGTCAATCGTCTGCATCACATGGCGGCTAAAGGTAAGGAAGCAGAGAATGCTGACTGGAAAGAACTCCATGCACTGATTCAACAACAGTCGCCCGAGTTCCTTGCCCGTCTGAATGCCTCTACAAGTCTTTCGCCCTTGGAAACGAATGTCTGTCTGCTGATTCGTTTGCGTTTCACACCCAGTGAGATAGCCCTTCTTACTGGTAGTTCGCCCCAGCGAGTAACGAATATGCGCACTTCTTTGCTACTGAAAATCTTCGGAGAAAAAGGTGGTGCACGTGATTTCGATTCTCGTTTGAGGGGGATGTAAGCAAATTTTTCGTATCTTTGCCCTCGGAAATCAAACAAACGATGATTAACGAGGCGACACGGCAATATATACTTTCACATCGGGAAGAAGATGTGAAACGATTGGCTTTGGGCAACCGGGATGCGGAAGTGGATATGCAAATGGCGCTGCAACAGATAGCAGGTTGGCAGACGGCACGAAAGAAACTTCCCACTTGGGCTGCTATTGATGGTATTGTCTATCCGCCCCATCTCAATATGGAACAATGTTCCAGTGAGCAAACGGCAAAGTATAAAGCAAGTTTGGCTATTGGCTATTGGCCATTAGCCATTGGCTCAACATTCGTAGATTTAACTGGCGGCTTCGGCGTCGACTTCTACTTTATGGTCAAAGGACTAAGGACTAAGGTCAAAGGTCTGAAGGCAATCTATGTAGAGCGAAATCTTGATTTGTGTGAGATTGCACGACATAACTTCCAAGTATTAGGTTTGGAGGCAGAGATTATCAACGGGGAAGCACAGGATGTATTAATGAATATCGAACATGCAGATGTCATTTTCCTCGACCCTGCTCGAAGAGACATACATGGCAGTCGCACTTACGGCATCGAGGACTGTACGCCTAATGTCGTAGAACTCATGCCCCTATTGCTGAAAAAGGCAGATACCATCATCCTGAAACTCTCACCGATGCTTGATTGGCGCAAGGCTGTAGAAGACTTGGGTCATGTTTCAGAAGTACATATCGTCAGTGTCGACAACGAGTGCAAAGAGTTGCTACTCGTTATCAAGAAAGAGCAGACGCCTTTGAAGGTGGTTTGTGTGAATGGAGACAATATCTTTGGATTCATTCCCAACGTGGGAATAAAATCTTCCCAACGTGGGAATTTCTTTTCGAACCCAATGCCAGTATCATGAAGGCTGGATGCTTTAGAGAAATCGAAGAAGCTTTTGATGTTAGTCAGTTGTCAGCCAACTCCCATCTCTTCGTTTCCGACCACGAAATCAAGGAGTTTCCCGGTAGACAGTTCGTGATAGAGGCTACCACCTCAATGAACAAGCAGGAACTGAAGACTGCCTTGCAAGGTATCACCCATGCGAATATCACCGTCCGTAACTTCCCGATGACCGTTGAGGCACTGCGTAAGAAGCTGAAAATCAAGGACGGCGGAGAGGTTTATATCTTCGCTACCACCCTGTCAGACAATTCCCACAAACTATTCATTTGCCGTAAAATAGGTTAAATTTTTGGATTTTCCCCCGATTTTCATTACCTTTGTGCAATTATTCTAATAAAGGAAGTATCATGCCATCAGTAGAAATCCGGAAAGTGACGGACAAGAAAGGCTTGGAAGCCTTCATCCAGTTTCACTATGACCTCTATCGGAACAACCCTTACGACGCCCCTAATCTGCACAGCGATGAGGTCCATACGCTGAGCAAAGACAAGAACGCCGCCTTCGAGTTTTGTGAGGCAGAGTATTTCCTTGCCTATCGCGGCGATAAAGTAGTAGGACGTGTCGCAGGTATCATCAACCATCGTGCCAACGACCGTTGGGAGCGTAAGAGTGTGCGCTTCGGATGGATTGACTTCGTTGATGACTTCACTGTATCGCAGGCGTTATTGGATGCAGTGGCTGACTGGGGCAAAGAGAAGGGCATGACAGAGATTGTTGGTCCATTGGGCTTTACCGATATGGATCCAGAGGGAATGCTCATTGAGGGCTTCGATCAACTGGGTACGATGGCGACGATTTACAATTACGACTATTATCCCCGCCACATGGAACTGATGGACGGTTGGGAGAAAGATAACGACTACGTGGAGTTTAAACTCATCGTCCCCAAAGACGGCATGCCTGAGAAATACAAGAAGATTGCCGAGATGGTGATGAAGCGTTACAATCTCCACCCGATGCATCCCAAGCGCAGTCAGGTATTCGGCAAGGAACAATATGGTCGTAAGGTGCTCGATGTGGTCAACAAGACTTTCGGAAATCTTTATGGCTATTCGCAGATGACGGAACGTCAGATTGACGAATATCTGAAGATGTATTTCCCCATGCTTGATATGAATCTGCTCTGTCTGATAGAGGACTGGAACACGCCTAATCACGAAGTCATTGGTGTGGGCATTTCAATTACCAATATGACGCGCGCCTTACAGAAATGTAAGAACGGACGTCTGTTTCCTTTCGGGTGGTGGCATTGTATTCGCGCTTTGAAGTTCCACAAGGCAGAATGTGTCGACCTGATGCTGGTAGGCATCCTTCCAGAGTATCAGCAGAAAGGTGCCAATGCCTTGTTGTTCTATGACCTCATCCCCCAGTATCAGAAGTATGGTTTCAAGTGGGGCGAGACCAACGTAGAGATGGAAACCAACGAGAAGGTACAATCACAATGGCAGTATCTGGAGCATGTGCAACATAAGCACAGAAGGTGTTTTAAGAAAAGTATTTAAGAAGATATATGAGCGAAGAGAAGAATATCATCGAAGAACAAGTACAATATAGTGACGATAATATCCGTCACCTCTCTGACGTAGACCATATCCGCACGCGCCCTGGTATGTATGTAGGACGCCTTGACGATGGTTCACACTCTGACGATGGTATCTATGTATTGCTGAAAGAGACCATCGACAACTCTATCGACGAGTTTCGCATGAATGCCGGTAAGCGCATCGAGATAGACATTGAAGATAATCTGCGCGTTTCTGTACGTGACTATGGACGCGGCATTCCGCAGGGAAAGATCGTTGAGGCTGTGAGCCAACTGAATACAGGTGGTAAGTACGACTCAAAGGCTTTCAAGAAGTCGGTAGGTATGAACGGTGTCGGTATCAAGGCTGTCAACTTCCTCAGTTCGCATTTCGAAGCACATAGTTATCGCGACGGACAAGTACGTAAGGTGGTATTTGAGAAGGGTATCCTGCAAAGCGACGTTACGGAACCTACACAGGATGAGACAGGAACCTATATCTTCTTCGAACCAGATGACACGTTGTTTAAGGGCTATTCCTTCCATAATGACATTGTGGAGAATATGCTGCGCAACTATACCTACCTGAATTCAGGACTGGCGATTATGTATAACGGGCGGCGCATCCTCTCTCGCAACGGTTTGGAAGACCTGTTGAAAGACCGTATGACCAATGATGCCCTATACCCTATCGTCCACTTGCAAGGTGAGGATATCGAGATTGCCTTCACCCATGCCAACCAATATGGTGAGGAATATTACTCGTTCGTCAATGGACAGCATACCATTCAGGGTGGAACGCATCAGAGCGCCTTCAAGGAGCATATCGCCAAGACCATCAAAGAGTATTTCGGGAAATACGAACCAGGCGACATCCGTGCCGGTCTCGTTGCCGCTATTGCCATTAATGTAGAGGAACCCGTGTTCGAGAGTCAGACGAAGATCAAACTCGGTTCTACACAGATGGCGCCTGATGGCGAAAGCATTAATAAGTATGTGGGTGACTTCATCAAGCAACAGGTAGACAACTTCCTGCATATCCATCAAGATGTGGCTGATGTCATCGAGAATAAGATCAAGGAGAGTGAGCGCGAGCGCAAGGCGATGGCTGGTGTAACGAAACTGGCTCGTGAGCGTGCTAAGAAAGCCAACCTGCATAATCGTAAACTGCGCGACTGTCGCATTCACTTCTCTGACGTTAAGAACGACCGCAAGGAAGAGTCATGTATCTTTATCACAGAGGGTGACTCCGCCAGCGGAAGCATCACCAAGAGCCGCGATGTGAATACGCAAGCCGTCTTCTCATTACGTGGTAAACCCTTGAATTCCTTTGGGCTTACCAAGAAGGTAGTCTATGAAAACGAAGAGTTCAATCTCTTGCAGGCTGCCCTTGACATTGAAGAGGGACTCGACGGTCTTAGATATAATAAGGTGATTGTAGCCACCGATGCCGATGTCGACGGTATGCATATCCGACTGCTGATTATCACTTTCTTCCTACAGTTCTTCCCTGAATTGGTGAAGAAAGGTCATGTCTATGTGCTTCAAACACCGTTGTTCCGCGTTCGCAATCGTCGTACGAAGATCAAGAACAAGAAGGTATTAAGCGGTGATAAGGGCGATTTCATTACTCGTTACTGCTATAGCGAAGAGGAGCGTTTGCAGGCAATACAGGCGTTAGGTCCTGATCCTGAAATCACCCGCTTTAAGGGTTTAGGAGAGATTTCCCCAGAGGAGTTTGCTGGTTTTATCGGTCCTGACATCCGTCTTGAGCAAGTTACTCTCCAGAAGAACGACCAAGTCCAGAAACTCTTAGAGTATTATATGGGTAAGAACACGATGGAGCGTCAGAACTTCATCATCGATAATCTTGTCATCGAAGAAGACCGTCCTGAGGAAGAAGAATATGAATAAAAGAATTCCGTTTTTACTTAGTTTTCTCTTTACTCTTTTACCTTTAAAATCCCAGATAAGGATTAATATGGGGGAAGATAGCCCTATGCGTAAGTTACAGATTGCCGAAATGGCAATCAATAACCTGTATGTGGATAGTGTTGACGAGCAGAAACTCGTGGAGGACGGTATCCGAGGGATGATAGAGAAACTCGACCCGCATAGCAGTTATATGACGGCGAAGGAGGTGAAGACTGCCAACGAGCCGTTACAAGGAAACTTCGAAGGTATCGGTGTGCAGTTTAATATGGTGGAAGATACGTTGCTGGTTGTTCAGCCAGTCACGGGTGGACCGTCAGAAAAACGGGGCATCCTTGCTGGTGACCGTATCGTATCTGTGAATGATACTGCCATCGCTGGTGTGAAGATGCCAAAGGAGGAAATCATGAGACGCCTGCGTGGTCCAAAGGGAACGAAGGTACGACTGGGTGTTGTCCGTAGGGGTATTGCCGACACGTTGCGTTTTGTCATCGTGAGAGACAAGATTCCAGTGAAGTCTATTGATGCCACTTATATGATTCGTCCAGGAGTGGGCTATATCCGTATTGGTAGTTTTGGTGCCCAGACCCATGATGAATTTTGTGAGAGTCTGATGAAACTGTCAGGCGAAGGTATGCAGTCGCTGATACTCGACCTACAGGAGAATGGTGGCGGCTATCTGCAGTCTGCTGTTGAAATAGCCAATGAGTTTCTGAGTAACAACGACCTGATTGTCTATACGCAAGGGCGAAGAGTACCACGTAATGACTATCACGCAAAAGGTAACGGTCTCTTCGAGAAAGGCAAGGTCATCGTACTGGTAGACAGTTATTCAGCCTCTGCCGCAGAGATTGTCACTGGTGCCATACAGGATCATGACAGAGGATTGGTAGTAGGTCGTCGTACTTATGGTAAAGGACTCGTACAGCGTCCTATCGACCTGCCAGACGGTTCGATGATTCGTCTGACCATTGCCCATTACTATACCCCTTCTGGACGTTGCATTCAGAAACCTTATGAGAAAGGGAAGGCGAAAGACTATGCGTTGGATGTTGTGAACCGACTGAAGAGTGGAGAACTAATGCATGAAGACAGTATCCATTTTGCTGACTCACTGAAGTATTATACGTTGAAAGAGCATCGTGTGGTATATGGCGGAGGTGGTATCATGCCCGATTATTACGTGCCGTTAGACACCATGAAGTACACCCGTTTCCATCGTGAACTCTCTGCCCATTCCTATATTATCAATGCTAGTCTTCACTATATTGACAAGCATCGCAAGCAGTTGAAACAGACTTATCCGACCTTTGAGAGTTTCAAACAACAGTTTGAGATACCTCAGTCAATGACGGACGATATACTGAAAGAGGCTGCGAAGAACAATCTCAAACCGAAAGACGATGAGGAATGGCAGACGACTCTGCCTTATCTGCGCCTGCAATTAAAGGCATTGATAGCACGCGACCTCTGGGAGATGAGCCAGTATTTTGCTATTATGAACGAATCAAACGACATCGTGCGTCGTGCTTTGGAACTGATAGAAACGAAATAACGAAAATAGAACGATGAAGAAACTATTATTGACACTAACCTTGGTCATGACAACCTTGACCATCACGGCACAGAATGCCACAGAGAAACTATGGTACAACAAGCCTGCAAGTCATTGGCTGGAGGCACTGCCCATAGGTAATTCCCATCTAGGCGCAATGATATATGGAGAGACCGATGGTGAGACAATCCAACTGAACGAAGAGACTTTCTGGAGTGGCTCACCCCATAATAACAACAGCCCAGAGGCGAAAGCACATCTGCAAGAAGTACGCGACTCTATTTTTGCAGGTAAGGAAGAAGCAGCACATGCCATCATCGATAAGAATTTCTTCAAAGGTCCTCACGGTATGCGTTTTTTGCCATTGGGCAAACTGGCAATGTATGGTGGTATTGATTTCGAACATACCTCTAATTTCCGTCGTGAATTGAATCTGGAAGATGCTGTTTGCACCACGACTTTCAAAAACAATTTGAATGGTGTCATCTATACGCGTGAAGTCTTTGCCTCACAAGCTGACAATGTCATCGTGATGCGTCTGAAGTCAGATAAAAAGGGGAAGTTGGATTTCTCGCTAACCCATTGGTGCTCAGAACTCAAAAACAGTTGTCATGTGAAGAACGGAGAGTTAGTGGCTACTGTTCAGAATGTAGAACAGGAAGGTATCTCTGGTGGACTGACAGCAGAAATTCGTGTATTGGTAAAGAGCGACGGCAAATGGGATAACACACCTGATATGGTGGTAGTCAAAGATGCTACCGAGGCAACTGTCTATATCACGGCAGCTACCAATTTTGTAAATTATCAGGATATCAGCGGTCATCCGTCAGAACTGACCCAACAGACCATTGCCTCTGTTCGCGACAAGAGTTATAACGAGTTGTTGACCCGTCACCTTAAGAAATACCAAGAGCAATATAAACGTGTAAGCCTGTCTTTAGGAGGAAAGGATGCCTCTAACCTTCCTACTGATGAGCGTCTTGCCCATTTTGCAGGCAGTGACGATATGGGAATGGTAGCACTGATGTTCCAATACGGTCGTTATCTGCTTATCTCTTCTTCTCAACCAGGTGGTCAACCGGCTAACCTACAGGGCGTATGGAACGACAAATTCAATGCGCCATGGGATTCGAAATATACCATCAATATCAATGCAGAGATGAACTACTGGCCTGCCTTGGTGGGCAATCTCGCAGAGACGCAGCAACCTCTGTTCTCGATGATCCGAGATTTGAGTCATACGGGTGCAGAGACTGCCCAGACGATGTATGGTTGCAATGGCTGGGTGGCACATCATAATACTGACCTCTGGCGTGTCGCTGGTCCTATCGACGGCACGACATGGGGTATGTTCCCAACTGGCGGTGCATGGTTGACAACGCATCTTTGGCAGCATTATCTCTTTACTGGCGACAAGCAATTCTTGGCTGATAACTTCGACGTGATGAAAGGTGCAGCCGACTTCCTACTTGACTACATGCAAGTGCATCCGAAATACGGTTGGTTGATGACGGTACCTACCGTTTCGCCAGAGCATGGTCCAGTGGGTAAGAAGACCACAGTAACGGCTGGTTCGACAATGGATAACCAGATTGTCTTTGATGTCTTGCAGAACGTATTGAAGGCGATGAAGGTATTAGGAAAAGAAGACCAGGCATACGCTCAGAAATTACAGAATGCCATCAGTCAGTTGCCTCCAATGCAGATTGGTCGTTATGGACAGTTGCAAGAGTGGTTGCAAGACGGTGATGATCCTAAGGATGAGCATCGTCATATCTCTCATCTCTATGGTCTCTATCCTTCTAACCAGATATCGCCCTATCAGCATCCTGAACTCTTTGCTGCTGCAGGAAATACGTTGAATCAGCGTGGTGATATGGCAACGGGATGGAGTCTGGGTTGGAAAATCAATTTCTGGGCTCGTATGTTGGATGGTAATCACGCTTTCCGCATCCTTTCCAATATGCTGCACCTGTTGCCCAATGACTCGAAGATGAGGGAATATCCTGACGGACGTACCTATCCGAATCTCTTCGATGCGCATCCACCTTTCCAGATTGACGGTAACTTCGGCAGTGCTGCAGGTATTGCAGAGATGTTGCTGCAGAGTCATGACGGAGCCGTTCATCTGTTGCCCGCCCTGCCTGATGTATGGTCGGAAGGACAGGTAAAGGGTCTTCGTGCCCGTGGTGGCTTTGAGGTCAGCATGCAATGGAGCAAAGGACAACTTCAAAAGGCAGAGGTCTATTCAACGATAGGTGGTGTATTACGACTCCGTTCGTATGTTCCTCTGTCTGGCAAGGGACTGACAGAAGCCAAGGGAGAATGCCCCAATGCCCTTTATGCACCAGCAGAAATAAAGGCCCCTGTTCCCTCTCAAGAGCTCAAGGACCTTCCTTCACTTGCAGTTCGCAAGGTGTATGAGTACGACTTACAGACGAAGCCGGGACAACGCTATTTCTTTGTTGCCTTAACGAAATAGGTAATCAATAAGATATAGGCTACCAACGAGAGCAGTTCACTGAGTGGATTGCTCCACCATTCGTTGTAGTCAAACTGAATACCACCAAAGCGCAACAGGGCACTGATGACACCCATCAGGGCACCGCCTGCAATGAAACCAGAGGCGATAAGGTTACCTTTCTCCCCCCGTTCCTTATTGACAGTCTCATCCTTTGAACGTGTGGTCACATACCAGTTGATGGCTCCACCAATCACCAATGGCACATTCAGTTCCATAGGAATAAACATTCCCAAGGCAAAAGCCAAGGCTGGCACTTTAAAGAGTGTAAGGACGATGGCAATGACAGCACCAATGGCATAGAGAACCCAAGGGGCTCCCACACCATTCATCAACGGGTCGATAACAGCAGCCATCGCATTTGCTTGTGGTGCAGCAAGGGTTCCAGAGGCAAAGCCGTAGGTCTCGTTGAGCAACATCATCACACCGCCTACTGTTGCAGCCGATACCAAGGTTCCCAAGAACTTCCATGTCTCCTGTTTCTTAGGCAGCGTACCTGTCCAATAACCAATCTTCAGGTCGGTTATGAAAGAACCTGCCATCGAGAGTGCCGTACATACCACACCACCCATAATCAACGCAGCCACCATTCCACCAGTACCTTTCAAACCTACTGCCACCATGACGACAGAGGCAAGTATCAAGGTCATCAACGTCATACCACTGACAGGGTTGCTACCTACAATGGCAATGGCATTAGCGGCTACGGTAGTAAACAAGAAGGCGATGACAGCCGTCAAGATAATGGCAACGGCAGCAAACAACAGGTTACCGTCCATCACACCAAACCAGAAGAAGATAAAGGTTAGGATGATCGTGATGATAGAGGCAATGGCGATAAACTTAAAGGGGAGGTCTTGTTGTTTTTGCTGCGAGTCATTCGCAGCCCCCTCTCCAGCCTTTGCCGCTAGCCCCACTGCACTCTTGATAACGCCCCACGACTTTATGATGCCGATAATACCAGCCATCGCAATGGCTCCGATACCAATAGACTTTCCGTATGACGTGAAGATCTGTTCGGGCGACATACTGCCTACTGCCGTATCAATGGCAGGATTCCATTGGTTCAGTACGGTATCGGGGAAAATAAGTGCCATACCAGGTACGACCAACCACCAGACGAACAATGAGCCTAAAGTGATAATCAATGCATATTTGAAACCGACAATATAACCAAGACCCAATACGGCAGCACCTGTATTGTTCTTGAGAACGAGTTTGGTTTTCTCTGCAAGGTCATCGCCATAAGGTATCATACGACTCGTCACGTTCTCATTCCACCATCCGAAGGTGGCAACGATAAAGTCGTAGAGTCCTCCTACCAATCCTGCTATCAACAGAGGCTTTGCCTGGCTTTGGCTATTTGCTTTTGGCTCTTGGCTATTAGCGGTATCACCGCTTTTCAGTACCTGTGTTGTCGCTGTTGCCTCTGGGAAAGGAAACTGCTCCTGTGGTGCCTCTACAAAGTAACGGCGGAATGGTATCAGGAATAGAATACCTAAGACACCACCCAACAAAGAGGCGATGAAAATCTTTAGGAAATCAGCAGACATTTCCGGATACTTTGCCTGTAGGATATAGATGGCAGGCAGGGTAAAGATAGCACCAGCCACCACAGCACCCGAACAGGCACCAATCGACTGGATGATGACATTTTCTCGCAAGGCATTGCTTCGTTTGGCAGCAGCAGAGACGCCCACTGCAATAATCGCAATGGGAATGGCTGCCTCAAAAACTTGTCCTACCTTCAATCCAAGATAGGCGGCAGCGGCAGAGAAGAGTATTGCCATAATGACTCCCCATGTCACTGACCAAGAGTTCACTTCACTTCTTTGTTTCATGATTATATTGTTTTATTGATTCGTTCCAATGCTTCTATCAACCTGCTGCGTGGACAGGCAAGATTGATTCGGAGATAACCCTTACCGCTCTCTGCTCCGTACATCGTACCTGGGTTCACCCAAACCTTCGCCTCTTCAAGTATGCGATTGCAGTATGTTGCAGTATCAGTGCAACAAGCAGATACATCCACCCAAGCAAGATAGGTGCCTTCGAGAGGACGTACCTTCCAAAAGGGAAGATGCTCTTGACAGAAGGTACACAATGCTTGATAGTTTCCCCAAATATATTCGTTGAGTTCGTCAATCCAGTCTTCACTCTCGTTATAGGCAGCCATCAGTGCTACAGGACCGAAGGGATTGACATCACATACCTCATTGATATTGATGGCACGGTCAATACGGCGACGTATCTCTGAGTCTTTGCAGATAATATTTGCTATCTGCAATCCTGCTATGTTAAACGATTTCGATGGTGAGTTCAGTGTAATGGCATCTGAAGCGATATAGCCCAATGGAGTGAAATGGTTGTTGGGCATCACCAGTTCGCCATGAATCTCATCGCTGATGATGTGAATCTTATTACGATGGCAGATAGCTGCAAGACGACGCAGTTCTGTGATGCTCCAAACACGACCTGTAGGATTGTGAGGATTACAAAGCAACAGCACCGTGGTACGTTCATCTTTACAGAGAGCTTCTAACTCATCCCAAGGTATCTCAAATCGAGTATTGCGATTCCATCGTAATGGACATGGTGCTAACTCGCAACCACTATTACGGATACTGGAAAAGAAACAGTTGTAGGCAGGAGTGAAAGTAATGACACGTTCCCCTGGCATCGCAATAGCTTTTAGCACAGCAGAGACTGCAGGAACGACTCCTGTGGTATACAGTATCCATTCCTTCTTAATAGTCCATTGATGACGTCGATGAAACCATGAGATGATGGCCTCATAGTAGTCGTCCTCCACAAGGGTATAACCAAAAACAGGATGCTCGGCACGTTTCTTGATAGCCTCCTGGATAGCAGGAGCCACGGCAAAGTCCATATCTGCCACCCATAAAGGAATGACGTCAGCAGAGGGACTTTCATCCCACTTGACACTATGAGTATCCCTGCGCTCTATGATTTCGTCAAAGTTATATTTCATACTTCTTACTTCTTCCCTCTTACTTCAATGACACAGTCATTTGGCTGTCTCACATTTTCGTCAATAGTAACGGAACCAATGCTGTCTGCAACAATATGTCCACTGGTGGGATTCTTGATATGTTCGATATGTCCTCGGATATCAGCCTCCACCGTAGAGTATTCAAACATTCGGTCGCAAGCCTTGTCAATAGTACAGTTCTCCAACACGAGGTTTTCTGTATAACAAAGTAGTTGCTCACCTGCCAGATGACAGTTCACCAATCGTACATTCTTTGAGTGCCAGGCGAGATACTCACCATCGAGAACAGAGTCATAGACAGTCACGTTCTCACACTCCCAAAACGAATCCTTCGTGATGATCTTCGCATGGTGTACCTCCACGTTCTTGCAATACTGGAACACATATTTCGCATCGCTATCCAAACCATCTACATAGATATTCTTGGAAAACATAAACGGATAGGTACCTTCGTGCAACTTGACATTCTTCAGTTTCAGTCCATCGACCTTCCAAAACACCTCATCAGCATCATTGATGGTCACGTTCTCCAGTTCCACATTCCGCATCTCACGGAAGAACTTCGGAGCATCAATCACGCAGTCCTTCATCCGCAGATCGTTGGTATACCAGATGGCAGAACGAGAGGTCGGGGCGAAGTAGCAGTTCTCGATAATCGCTCCATCTACATGCCACCAAGGGTATTTGCCATAGAATTTGCAGTTGTAAGCCTCCATATTCTGGCATTGCTTGATACCACTCTCCCCGTCAACGATTGTCACGTTTTCCAATCTGAGGTCATGGGTAGCAAATAAAGGGCGCTCACCACCAAATTCCTTGTCTTTGATTAGTTTCATGTCGTATGGAAAGCCCCACCGATAGGCAGGGCTTTTTTTAATGCTATGTAAATAGTTGCTTAGAAGAAAAAGAAGAAATAGGCTGCTGCCCACTCTTTGGGTACACCAGAAACTTTTCCGATGCTGGAACCGTTGCCGTTACGAACAGTACCGTCGCTCTCAATTTTACCGATGCTGGAACCATTGCCATTACGAACAGTGCCGTCGCGATCAACCTTACCGATACTGGAACCATTGCCGTTGCGGATAGTGCCGTCGCGATCAATCTTACCGATGCTGGAACCATTACCATTACGTACAGTACCATCACTATCAATCTTACCGATGCTGGAACCATTACCATTACGTACAGTACCATTGCTCTCAATCTTGCCGCAACTGCTTCCATTGCTGTTATAGACAGTCTGAGCACTTGCTCCAGACACCATCATCACCATCATCATGATGAACAAAACTCGTAGAATTTTCATCTTTTCTTTCTTGTTTAGGGTTAATAACGGTGCAAAAATACAAAAAAGTTTGTAACTTTGCAAGCGAAAAGGTAAAAATATGAAGAAACTCTATATAGAGACATACGGTTGTCAGATGAATGTCGCCGACTCTGAAGTAGTGGCAAGCGTGATGCAGATGGCAGGCTATGAAACTACTGAGAATCTGGATGAGGCAGATGCTGTATTCCTCAATACTTGTTCGGTACGTGATAATGCCGAACAGAAAATATATCATCGCTTAGAAGCGTTGGATGCTCTGCGTCGTCAGCGCAAATCCTCACCACTCACCACTCACCGTTCACCACTAATCATCGGTGTTCTCGGCTGTATGGCTGAGCGGGTGAAGGATGACCTGTTAGAAAACCATCATTGTGACTTGGTGGCAGGTCCTGATGCCTATCTTTCGTTGCCTGACTTGATAGCACAGGCAGAGACTGGTCATAAGGCCATCAATATTGAGTTGTCGACATCTGAGACATATAAGGATATCGTTCCCCAACGCTTACATGGAACCAAGATTGGTGGTTTCGTCAGTATCATGCGTGGCTGCAATAATTTCTGTCATTACTGTATCGTGCCCTATACTCGTGGTCGTGAGCGCAGTCGTGATGTAGAGAGTATCCTTAGGGAAGTGCGTGATTTGCGTGATCGTGGTTTTAAAGAGGTCACATTGTTAGGGCAGAATGTAAATTCGTATAGTGGTGAGAGGTTAGAGGTGAGTGGTGAGAGGATTCTCTTCCCAGAACTGTTGCGAAAAGTGGCCGAAGAGGCTCCTGAGATGCGCATCCGCTTCACGACCTCGCATCCAAAAGACATGAGTGATGAGACGCTGAAGGTCATTGCTGAGATGCCGAACGTCTGCAAACATATCCATCTACCCGTACAGAGTGGTTCCGACAGGATTCTGAAACTGATGAACCGCAAGTACACTCGTGAGTGGTATCTCGAGCGTGTTGCCGCCATTCGTCGTATCATTCCTGACTGTGGACTCTCTACAGATATCTTCGTAGGCTATCACTCTGAGACAGAAGAAGACCATCAACTTAGCCTCTCCTTGATGCGTGAGGTGGGTTATGACTCTGCCTTTATGTTCAAATACTCAGAGCGACCAGGCACCTATGCCTCGAAACATCTGCCTGATGATGTCCCAGAGGAAGAGAAGATCCGTCGCCTGAACGAATTGATTGCCTTGCAGACGGAGATCTCCGCCCAACAGAACAAGAAAGACGAGGGGAAGGAATTTGACGTGTTGGTGGAAGGCTTTTCGAAGCGCAGTCGCAGTCAACTCTGTGGACGGACGGAACAAAACAAGATGGTAGTGTTCGACAAGGGAACTCATCATATTGGTGAGACCGTCCGCGTCAGAATCACTAACAGTACCAGTGCAACCTTAATAGGAGAAGAGATATGAAAGATTTTATGCAAGTGTTGAGGCGCTTTGTGATGCCTTATAAAAAATATGTCGCCCTGTCGATTATTTTCAATATCCTGTCGGCACTGCTGAATATTTTCTCTTTTGCCGCATTGATACCTATCTTGCAGATATTGTTCAAGACAGGTGATAACGTAGAGGTGAAGTCGCTGATGGAATGGGGTGACGGCAGTTTCAAGGATGTTGCCATCAATAACATCTACTATTATATCAATCAGTATATCGCTGAGATGGGTTCCACCACTACCCTGTTATTTATTGGTCTATTCCTGATTATTGCCACGTTGTTGAAGACGGCAACCTATTTCCTTGCTTCTTCGAGCGTAGTACCTATTCGCACAGGTGTGGTTCGTGATATGCGCAACCAACTCTATCGGAAGATTGTCGGTCTGCCTTTGGGCTTCTTTACCGAGGAACGTAAGGGTGATATCATTGCCCGTATGACAGGTGATGTGCAGGAAGTAGAGACCAGTATTATGTCCTCATTGGATATGATGTTCAAGAATCCTATTCTGATTATCTCTTATTTCACTACGTTGATTATTATCTCTTGGCAGTTGACGCTGTTCTCTGTCATCATCATTCCTATCATCGGTTGGTTCATGGGATGGATAGGTCGTAAGTTGAAATCACAGAGCATCAAGGCGCAGGCTTTATGGAGTGATACGATGAGTGTGGTGGATGAGACGCTGAGTGGTCTTCGTATCATCAAAGCGTTCTGCGCAGAGGATAAGATGCGTGATAAGTTCAATACCATCAATTCCACCTACCGAAGCAATATCATGCGTGTGAATATCCGTCAGAACATCGGTCATCCATTGAGCGAGTTCTTAGGTACTTGTATGATTGTCATCGTCCTGTGGTTCGGTGGTGTGTTGGTATTAAACAACCAGTCGCTGTCGGGTCCTACCTTTATCTATTATATGGTGATACTCTATAGCATCATCAACCCGTTGAAAGAGGTATCGAAGATTGGTTATAACATCCCTAAGGGACTGGCATCTATGGAACGAATCGACAAGATTCTGTTGGCAGAGAATACGATAAAAGAATCTACTAACCCCCAGCATATTGCTTCCTTTGAACACCAGATAGAGTTCCGTGATGTATCCTTCCGTTATGGTGAGCAATGGGTACTCCGTCATATCAATCTGGTAATTCCGAAGGGTAAGACGATAGCCATTGTCGGACAGAGTGGTAGTGGTAAGTCGACGATGGTCGATTTGATACCCCGTTACTATGATGTACAGGAAGGTGAGGTGCTGATTGACGGTATCAACGTGAAGGACTTAGGTATCCACGACTTGCGTCAGTTGATTGGTAATGTCAACCAAGAGGCAATTCTCTTCAACGATTCCTTCCGTAATAATATCTCGTTTGGCGTGGATGCTGCTACTGATGAGCAGATTGCCGAGGCAGCGAAGATAGCCAATGCCTACGACTTCATCATGCAGAGTGAGCATGGCTTTGAAACGAATATCGGTGATCGTGGCGGTCGCCTTTCTGGTGGACAGCGCCAGCGTGTGTCTATTGCACGTGCCATTTTGAAGAATCCGCCGATTCTGATTCTCGATGAGGCTACTTCTGCCTTGGATACAGAGAGTGAACGATTGGTACAGGATGCGTTGGAGCGACTGATGAAGACGCGTACTACCGTTGCCATAGCCCACCGTCTCTCTACCATTAAGAATGCCGACGAAATCTGTGTCCTTCATGAAGGACAGATTGTCGAGCGTGGCACCCATGAGGGTTTGCTGAATATCGATGGTTATTATAAGAAGTTGAACGATATGCAGTCTCTTTAACCTTTAAACGATAACCTTTAAACGTTACAAATTGAAAGAGCGCGTATTATATCTGGTGAAGTTCTATGTGGCAACAGTCCTTATCTTTCTGGTTGCCAAAGTATTCTTCATGCTCTATCATTATGATGCTTTGTTTACTGTTGGCGACATTTTTGATGTCCTCCGACATGGCCTCTCTCTTGATTTGAGTACCTCGCTCTACTTACTGACCGTTCCCTTCTTGTTGACTATCATATCCCTATGGGTACGTATTCCGAAGCCAGTATTCCGCGTCTACTATTTCATCGCTGCCGTTCTTCTTGCTCTTGCCTTCGTGGCAGATACGAGTCTCTATGAGTTCTGGAAGTTCAAGTTAGATGCCTCTTGTCTGCAATACTTAGAGACACCCACAGAGGCTATGGCAAGTGTCAGTACGTGGTATATCCTTTTCCGCCTCGTCGTCATCATCCTTCTTACCATCGCCATCTATTGGATATATGTAAAAATCACCCCACAGTTCCCAAAGCTAACAGCTAATAGCCAAAAGCTAATAGCCACTTTAATAGCCCTTCTTCTTATCCCCTTGATGGTGATAGGTATCAGAGGTGGTATTGATGAGTCTACTACCAATATCGGACAGGTTTATTACTCTCAGAACCAGTTTCTGAACCATGCTGCAGTCAACCCTGTCTTCAGTTTCTTTGCCTCGTTCGAGAAGACGGCAAGCAATAATGTCACCTACCATTTCATGGACGATAAAGAGTGTGACGAGATTGTCAGTCAACTCTATAACACGCAGAGTATCGACAGCGATACCTTGTTAACCACCCAACACCCCAACATCGTCATTATCCTGTTGGAGAGTTGCGGAGGCGAGTTTACGGAAATAGGCGGTAGGGCAGACATTACCCCCAATCTGAGTCGATTGGCAAGAGAAGGCATCTACTTCTCGAACTGCTATGGCAACAGTTGGCGTACAGATCGTGGTACGGTATGTACATGGAGCGGATATCCTTCTTTCCCCACCATGTCGGTGATGAAGATACCTTCGAAGTCACGTTCATTGCCGAATATCGCAAGAACGCTGAAAGAACAACGGGACTATCAGACCTATTACATCTATGGGGGTGACATCAACTTCACGAATATGCGCAGTTATCTCGTCTCAGGTGGCTTTGAAACACTGAAATGGAAAGCTGACTATACCAAAGAGGAACAGGAATCAGCACAATGGGGCGTCCGTGATGACATCACTTTAGATACCGTCTATGATCTAATCACCGATCACCACTCACCAATCACCACTCACCACTCACCACTTCTCATCGGCTATTCCACCTTGAGCAGTCATCAGCCTTGGGATGTACCTATTTATCACTTTGACGACGAGGTGTATAACTCGTTCTATTACCTCGACCAGTGTATCGGCAATTTCATAGACAAACTACGTAAGAGTGCCGTATGGGACAACATCTTGGTTATTATGCTGCCCGACCATGGTTTCCCCTATAAGGTTCGTGATGAGTCTGACCCCTTGCTGAACCATATTCCGATGATATGGGTAGGCGGTGCTGTCAAAGCCCCGAAGCGTATCGAACAGGTATGTAACCAAACAGACCTGCCAGCAACTTTGTTGGGTCAGTTAGGTATCAACCACGACGAATATACGTTCAGCCGTGATGTCTTGAGCAAGACTTACACGCAACCTTTTGCCATCCACACCTACGACGATGGTTATACCATGACCGACAGTGTCTCTTTCGTCAACTACGACTTCATCAGCGAACGAGTCGTCATTGAACAGGGCAAGAAGAATCCCCAGTTGTTACAATGGGGTAGGGCAATCCTTCAGGCAGCATCCACAGACTTGAACAATCGATAACAGTCAAACATATAGATGTTAAATAATAGTAAAAACCATATTTTTGTAGAAACAATTACTATATTTGCAACATTAAAAACAACTAACTATAAATAATTATAACCATTATGAAGAAATTACTACTTACATTATTTGTTCTGGCTATACCTTTGTTGGTGTTGGCAGAATCCATTGAAAAAGAAAAGGCCATGCAAATTGCCTGTCAATTTATGGCGAACATACAAACTGGAAAGACAAATGGCAAAAGGGCCGCCTCCACACCTCAGTTACAGATTAAAGACATTGGCATGAAGAATCTTTATGCCTTTGCCGATGACGTAGATGGGACATACGTCATTGTTGCCGGCGATGATTGTGTGGAGCCTGTGCTTGCCTATGGTAAAACGGACGCATTCAATCTTTATACAATGCCTAAACCTATACAGATGATGCTTCTCGGTTACGAACAGCAGATTGGCAAGATGCGTAGTGGAAAGACTATCCGTAGGGCTCCCGAAGCCTCTAATCGCGAAGTCATTGCACCGCTCGTCCAAACCATGTGGCATCAATATCTGCCATTTAATTACGAATGCCCTTACGATGAGGTCTCTCAAATGAATACTTACGTAGGTTGTGTGGCACTGACATTAGCCCAACTGATGTATTACTATCAGTATCCACAAAGCACGACAGTAGAAATCCCCGCATATACAACAGCAGGAGGATATGAGTTACCAGCCTTGCCACCGACTACTTTTGACTATTCGAAGATGCATCTGAATTATGACTATATTTACTACGGTGACAGGAATACGATAGACCCAACAGACCCATCAATCGAAGAAGTTACTAAGTTGCTATTATACGCGGGCTGCGCCGTAAAAATGGAGTACTCTACAAGAGGCTCGGCAGCGGTCTTCGACAATGAGCTCATTGCCAAGTATTTTGGTTACGACAAAGGGGCACGCTACCTAATGGCAGGCAACTATCCGCACGATGTGTGGGAAGAAATGGTATACAACGAACTGAAAGCTGGTCGCCCAGTGCCTTATTCGGCGGGAGCCGTTGGCAACCAGTCACACCAGTTCATTATCGACGGCTATGACGGGAATGGCTTCTTTCACACAAATTTAGGAGAAATTGGTCGTGGCTCTTCCGATACATTTTTCAGATTAGGTGTGCTGAACGATTGTTGGAATCAGAAAGGTCCAGTGGAATTCAGTGGTTACAACGTCTATCAGGCAGCACATTTCGGTTTCCAGCCTGACAAGGGCAACGATGCGGTGCCAATTGTCAGTGTGGATTATGGCAACTACGAGTTGTTGAAGACAGACTTTACGCGCAGTTCATCCAATGCCAATTTTAAGGACATCGTGCTGAGTGCTACCATGAAACGATTCGACAATAACGGTCACACGATGGATTATGGATGGGGACTGTTTCAGAATGGACTGCTGAAAAAAGAACTTTGCTCATCTACTACTGATCAGGAAACTACTAATCTCAACATGAAATTCAACATGGGCAAAGGGCTGACAGATGGTACCTATCAGATATTCCCCATCTTCCGCAATAACGGAGCACAAGACTGGGAGGAATACCTGGAATATCTATATACGACTGAAGACGGTACGCCCATGCGCCATTACACCGCTACCATCAACAACAATAAACTACATATTGACGTATCATCAACGGAACCCAATCTGAATATTGATAAAGTAGAATACTACGCCGCCTATGTGGGCGAGAAGTTAAATATGCGCGTATGGTTGACAAATAACGGTACGAACTACGAGAACGAACTCTTCCTCTGGATTGACGAAGAGGAAAATATGAGAACAGGTGTGGGCGCATATGTTGACCCAGGCAAGTCAGACTATATAGACTTCTGCACGGCAGCACCCACCAAGGGAACGCACAAAGTCAAGATAACTACCGACTGGGAAGGAAAAAAAGTTATCTACACCGGAAAACTGACTGTCAGTAATGCACCCAAATGCCTGTTGGAGGCTAATGTCACTACCAATGGAATGGATGAAAACAACATTGTTCACGATAAACTTGACATAGTCTGCAAAATAACGAATACTGGAGACACCGATTTCTACAATTTGATAGAAGCAGGGACAAAAGCTGATAAAATTGATAACAACGGAAACTCCATCTATGATGAACCCAACGGATATCCCACCTGGAACTGGGTTCGTGTCTGGTACATCCATTTAAAACCAGGGGAAAGTACTGAAATTTCATTTACAATCGGTAAAGAAGTATTTAAGCCCTACGACTACGAATACTGCCTTTATATCGATTATGATAATAACCACGAAGGAAACACCGAAAGAATCTATAATTGGGCTTTCCGATATTTAGATGCTTCAGGCATCGAAGGTCCAGCAACCAAGAATACTGCTGACGACGGCATCTATTACGACTTACAAGGACGTCGTATCAATAGCAACACATTGACACGAGGTGTTTATATCCACAACAACAAAAAGATACTGGTTAGGTAACTTGTTTTTGACAAGATAATAATGGGAGGCAAATTAAATTTGCCTCCCATTATTTATTATTTATAGAATTTCGATAGGAATTTGAGAAAAAACTGTAACCTATATGTTTAGCACTCGTAAGTAATATACTTAGACAACGAAAGTAATATACTTAGCACTCGTAAACTATATAGTTTTCACGCTCATCATAATAAATTCATTTATTTTATTCTCATTTAATCGAATTTTTCGTACCTTTGCACACAAATTAAAAATAATAGTACTATTATGGCTTATACACGTATGACCGCTGCAGAGGCTGCAGCACTGATTAAGAATGGTGAGAATATCGCTATGAGTGGCTTTACACCTGCTGGTGTAGCCAAAGCAACAACCAAGGAGTTAGCAAAGATTGCACTTGCCGAGCATGAGGCAGGACGCGAGTTTAAGGTAGGTATCTTCACAGGTGCTTCTACTGGTCAGAGCACTGATGGTGACTTGGCAAATGCACAGGCCATCAAGTATCGTGCGCCTTACACGACGAACCCCGATTTCCGCAAGCATGTGAATGCTGGTGAGATTCCTTATAATGACCTGCACTTGAGTCACATGGCACAGGAACTGCGTTATGGTTTCTATGGTGATGTGGACTGGGCAATCCTTGAAGTCTGCGACATCGAAGAGGTTGGCAACGACTATCGCGTCTATCTGACTGCTGCCGGTGGTATTTCTCCTACGGCTGCCCGTCTGGCGAAGAAGGTCATTCTGGAGTTGAACTCATTCCATAGCCCTGATGCGAAATATATCCATGACGTATATGAGCCATTGGATCCCCCTTACCGCAAGCCTATTCCCATCTTTGCTGTCAGCGACCGTATCGGTGTTCCTTATGTGACGATTCCGAAGGAGAAAGTGGTAGGTGTCGTAGAGTGTAACATCCCCGATGAGGCTCGTGCCTTCAAAGACAGCGACCCTGTAACGGATAAGATTGGTTATCTGACAGCAGAGTTCTTGGTTGCTGAGTTGCATGCTGGTCGTATTCCTAAGGAGTTCCTGCCCTTGCAGAGTGGTGTAGGTTCAACAGCCAATGCCATCCTCGGTGCACTGGGTGAGGATAAGCATGTGCCCGACTTCAATATCTACACAGAGGTATTGCAGGATGCAGTGGTTGGCATGATGATGAACGGTCGTGTGAAGGATGCTTCTGCTTGTTCACTGACTGTCTCTAACGAGTGTCTGAAGCAGGTATATGACAATATGGATTACTTCAAGAATCACCTGACACTGCGTCAGAGCGAGATTTCCAACCATCCTGCTGTTATCCGTCGTCTGGGTGTCATCGCCATCAATACCGCCATTGAGGTGGATATCTATGGTAATGCCAACTCTACTCATATCAGTGGAACGAAGATGATGAACGGTATCGGTGGTTCTGGTGACTTCATCCGTAATGCCTACCTCTCTATCTTTACTTGTCCTTCTGTAGCGAAAGGCGGCTTGATTTCAAGTGTCGTTCCATTCGTTACCCATCAGGATTCCTCTGAGCATGATGTGAATGTCATCGTGACGGAGCAGGGCGTTGCAGACTTGCGTGGTAAGAGTCCGATGCAGCGTGCACAGACCATCATTGAGAACTGTGCGCATCCTGACTATAAGCAGTTGTTGTGGGACTACCTGAAACTGGGTGTCGGCGGACATACTCACCATTGTCTCACAGCTGCCTTTGCTATGCACGACACACTGGCTCGCAAGGGTGACATGAAGTTGACAGACTTCAGCGAGTACGTTAAATAGTTTATAGTTTAAAGTTTATAGTTTATAGATTTGGAATCGAAATTAGTTATCTATAATACGCTGACGCGACAGAAGGAGCGTTTTGAACCCCTCAATGCGCCCAATGTGGGAATGTATGTTTGCGGACCTACCGTTTATGGTGATCCCCATCTGGGACATGCGCGTCCTGCTATTACCTTCGACTTGGTGTTCCGCTATCTGAAGCACTTAGGCTATAAAGTGCGCTATGTGCGTAATATCACGGACGTTGGTCACTTGGAGCATGATGCCGACGAGGGTGAAGATAAGATTGCTAAGAAGGCACGACTGGAACAGTTGGAGCCGATGGAGATAGCGCAGTATTATACCAACCGCTATCATCAGGCCATGGAGGCGCTGAACGTGTTACCTCCTTCAATCGAACCGCATGCCACAGGACATATCATCGAGCAGCAGCAACTGGTGCAGCAGATTCTGGATAATGGTTTTGCCTACGAGTCGAACGGTTCTGTCTATTTTGATATCGAGGCATATAACAAGCAGTATAAGTACGGCATTCTCTCTGGTCGTTCCTTGGAAAATATCAAAGACGAAAGTCGTGAACTGGCTGGTGTAGGAGAGAAACATAATCAGGCAGACTTCGCCCTCTGGAAGAAGGCACAACCAGAACATATCATGCGCTGGCCATCACCTTGGTCAGACGGTTTCCCTGGCTGGCACTGCGAATGTACGGCAATGGGTAGGAAGTACTTAGGTGAGCAGTTCGATATTCATGGTGGTGGTATGGATCTCGTCTTCCCCCATCATGAGTGTGAGATAGCACAGGCAGTGGCCTCGATGGGACATCAGGCAGTTAAGTACTGGATGCACAACAATATGCTGACCATCAACGGTCAGAAGATGGGTAAGTCGTATAATAACTTCATCACGTTGGAGCAGTTCTTCACAGGTAATCATCCGCTGTTGGAGAAGGCTTATACTGCTATGACTATCCGTTTCTTCGTATTGAGTGCCCACTATCGTGGCACTGTAGACTTCTCTAACGAAGCTTTGCAGGCTGCGGAGAAGGGATTGGAGAAACTGCTGAATGCCATCAACGATCTCGAGCGCGTTCAGGTATCCGACAAATGTGATGCCGAGACGGAGAAGGTGGTGAAGGGTCTTCGTGAAAAGTGCTATGATGCCATGAACGATGACTTCGCAACACCACAGGTCATCAGTAATCTCTTTGAGGCTTGCACAGTAGTCAATAAACTCATCGACCATAAGGCAACGATTTGTGCCGACTGCCTGAAAGAACTTTCTGAGACGATGCGTCTCTTCGCTTTCGATATCCTAGGCTTGAAAGCCAATAGCCAACAGCTAACAGCTAATGGTCAAGACGCTCGTGAAGCATCCTTTGGCAAGGTCGTGGATATGGTACTCGAACTGCGTGCTAAGGCTAAGGCAGAAAAGGACTGGGCTACCAGTGATAAGATTCGTGATGAACTCGCCGCTGCTGGCTTTGAGGTGAAAGATACCAAGGACGGTGTCACTTGGCGACTGAATAAATAATGGAAGAGCCGAAGCAGAAACGCTTCGGCTTTCTTATTGTTCGTAGGCTTCCTTCGTCATAAAGATGGCAACGGTCTTGTCTCGAAGATACTCTGCTGACATATACATCAGTCCATCATAGGGATTGTGTGTACCCCATGAGTTCTTCATGATAAAGAAGAGACGATGTTGGGGATCACGGGCAAGACCAACTATCGCCATACAGTGATTATCGGTAGGACGCGAGTTATTATGCTTATCGGCAACACCTTCCTTAAACGAGAAACCTGACTCGTGCGTATCACCTTCCCAACAGACACCATGACGCTGACGGACGGCACGTTCTACATGAGCCAACAACGAGTCCTTGGGAATATTCAGGAAACTGCCTTTCTCCCAGTTGTCTGGTAAATCGAGTACCACTTTTTTATAATAGGGGTATTCGTCGTTAGAGGTCAGGGAGATATACTCACCAGGAGCACAGACACTATGGGCAAACTCCAAAGGGGTATAACGAGCACCTAACATAAAGACCCAACGAGGGCGAGGCAGTTTATGATAAGATGTATCAGGATAGGCATCATAACTGACGATACCATGTCGCCCTATTATATTTAATAAGGTGTGACCCATGCCACGAAGATTCCTCCGTTTGACCACTCTTTCGATATAGGCAGGAGAGAGATGAACAGAGTCGCCTCGGGCAATATGCTCCGTCTCTATCGTAGACAGCATGGCATAAGCCCAGCAGAATTGAGAGTTCCCCTGATTCTTGACAGGAGTCATCGGCAATCTCACTTCGTCAGAAAAAACAATCGGAGGTTGTTTCTGACAGCCAGCCAGACAAACGATAAGGAATAAATATAATAGTCTCTTCATCATTTAATGATGCAAAGATAGGAATTAATTGATAATTATTTCGTAATTTTGCCGGCGAAAATGAAGGAAAGTATTAAAGATTTTGAAATCATGGCTCCTGTGGGTAGTCGTGAATCGTTGGCTGCAGCGCTGAAGGCTGGAGCAGGTTCTGTTTATTTCGGAGTGGAACAACTGAACATGCGCTCACATTCTGCCAACCATTTCACGATTGACGATCTCAGGGAGATAGCCGCTACCTGTGAAGAACATGGCGTGAAGAGTTACCTCACTGTGAATACGATTATCTATGGTGAGGATATCGCTCTGATGCATGAGATTGTTGACGCTGCCGTTGAAGCACATATCTCTGCCATCATTGCCTGTGATATCGCCGTGATGACCTATTGTCGACAAAAGGGGATGGAGGTACATCTCTCCACCCAACTGAATATCTCGAATATCGAAGCACTGAAGTTCTATGCCCAGTTTGCCGATGTGGTAGTCCTTGCCCGTGAACTGAATCTTGACCAAGTGGCAGACATCTATCGGCAGATAGAGGAACAGCATATCTGTGGTCCTTCTGGAGAACAGATCCGTATTGAGATGTTTTGTCATGGTGCTCTGTGTATGGCGATTAGCGGCAAGTGTTATATGAGCCTCGATAACACAGGTCGTTCAGCCAATCGTGGAGAATGTATGCAGATTTGTCGTCGCTCCTATATCGTCACAGACAGGGAGACAGGAACAGAATTGGAGATAGATAATAAATATATCATGAGTCCGAAAGACCTGAAGACCATCCGTTTTATCGATCGTATGATGAAAAACGGTGTGAGGGTCTTTAAGATTGAGGGTCGTGCCCGTGGTCCTGAATATGTGATGACGGTAGTGCAATGCTACAAGGAGGCAATACAGTCAGTACTCGATAATACCTTTACGGAAGAGAAGAAAGACCAATGGGACGAGCGCCTTGCTACTGTTTTCAATCGTGGTTTCTGGGATGGTTACTATCAGGGACAACAGTTGGGAGAATGGAACAATCACTATGGCTCTTGTGCCACAGAGCGTAAACAATATGTGGGAAAAGGTGTGAAGTATTTCTCCAAACTCGGAGTAGCGGAATTCACTTGTGAGGCTTGTGAGTTTTCAGTAGGCGATAAGATGCTCATTACTGGACCAACCACGGGTGCCCTCTATGTGACTGTTGACGAGATTCATGATGACATTCAGGCAGTACAGACAGCCCAGAAGGGAATGCGTGTCAGTATCAAGGTACCAGAGAAGGTAAGGCCTTCGGACAAACTGTTTAAAATCATTAAGGCGATATAACGATATGACGATTAACGAGATACAAGACGAGATTATTGAGGAATTCGCCAGTTTTGACGACTGGATGGATAAATACCAGATGCTCATTGACATAGGCAATGAACAGGAACCTTTAGATGAGAAGTACAAGGTGGAGAGTAATCTGATAGATGGTTGTCAGAGCCGAGTTTGGTTACAGGCAGACTATCACGATGGTATTATCGATTTTGCTGCAGAGAGTGATGCCTTGATCGTGAAAGGTATAGTGTCTTTGCTGATTCGTGTCCTCTCAGGACATACTCCTCAGGAGATCCTGGATGCAGATTTATACTTTATTGATCAGATAGGGCTGAAAGAACATCTCTCTCCCACACGCAGTAACGGTTTGCTGGCGATGGTGAAACAGATACGGATGTATGCCCTTGCTTTCAAGACAAAAGCAAACGCCTAATTGCTTTCGTAAGCATCAAGAATCTTTAAGTAATAATCTCGGAAGTCACTCCAATGATAATAGGGGGCGATGTCTGACTTGAGAGGTAGCGTCGCCTCCTCTTCATTCAACAGAACTTTTACCAAGATGTTTTTATCATAGTAGTCATTGCGATAGAAGATAAATTGCAGGTTGGATGCCATCGGGAATACAAGACAAGCCCACCAGCCATTTTCCTCCAATTCTTCCAGATTCATTGTTTGGAACCCAAAACCATTAATTTTCATCAGACAGGTCAGCGGTAGTATCATTGTCTCGTGTCCGAAACGAAGTTGGGCACCAGGCTTCCTTAACTGAATACAACTGTCAGCTTCCTGTATGATTTGACGCAAAAGGTATCGTTGGGTATATGGCTGTTTTCCACCATTCAGGAGAGAAGGACCATACATGAAATACCACCAGGCATTCTCTTTCTGCCAGAACTGATGGATATCCTCGTAAGAAAAAATATCCAGATAGTCTATCTTGCTTCCCATACGGGTATTCTGTTGGATGAGAGCTGTCTTCAGAAGATAGTAGTTCAGGTCGATCTCATCCACATGTTCACGTACATAAACAGAGTCATTAAACAATAACGACATTAGTCTTGGATTGTGCTCACGATGGGCGCAATACTCATCAAATGCTTTCTCAGCAGCGCTTGTCATCATACTGTCACGAAGATCTTTGTCCTGATGGTTCATATACCACA
The DNA here is from genome assembly GCA_017554145.1 of Prevotella sp. Lineage (GTDB taxonomy): Bacteria > Bacteroidota > Bacteroidia > Bacteroidales > Bacteroidaceae > Prevotella. The sequence goes on from JAFZIZ010000015.1 coordinate 180,452, forward strand.
TATCATGCTTGGAGGCGTCCATGCGAATCTGCAGTTTGGGATTACGAGCAAGCATGGCTTGTAAAGCAGAACCCATTGAAAGGATACAACGATTGGATGTGGTACTTTTGGCATCAATATGTGCTTTCCCTTCAAAGACTTCAGGAAAACGAGTCATCATACGACGGGCAATACCCTTTTGTTGCTGTTTCCCTAACTCTGACAAGTCGCCCCAACGACCTTCTGAGTCGGCGATAATCTCTTGGAGTTGGCGCATGATATGCTTTCCCAAAGGCGTCAGTTTATCAAGGCTATCTGCTTTTAGTAATATATTGAGAGGAACATCATATCCCTTGCGGTTATTCAGATAACGGGAACCATGACGTCCATAATGACTGATATAGAAAGGATGCTTTCCTGTAGGAGGAGGTGTCTGCTTTTGAAGTATGGTATCAGGATAGATACAATAGTTGCTTGCCGAGAAGTTACGGTTCTGACTGATACGGTCGAAGGCTGATAGAGACTGGGCAAAACCAATCGTCGTCATGCTGAGAAGCATGACTATCATGAATAATGTGCGCCAGATATTCTTAATTGCCTTGATATGCATCGAGTTTCTTCAAATAATAGTCACGTACTTCTTCCCATTTATAGTAAGGAGCCATACTGTTCTTGATAGGCAGCGTCGCCTCATTCTCATTCAATAGAACTTTCACAAGGACATCTTTGTCCTCAGGGTTATTACGATAGAAAATAAATTGTATATTGGCGCCCATAGGGAAAACCCTATAGTTGATCCATCCCTTGCGCTCTAAACTATCAAAATTGTCGGTCACCAAATCAAAACCGTTTAGACCTAACAGGCAAGTCAACGGCATTACCATCGTTTCATGGCCAAAGCGTAGAGTGGCACCAGGTTTCGGCAAAGCGATACAACTGTCGGCTTCTTGAATGATTTGTCGTAATAAGTTACGCTGATTATAAGGTTGTTTTCCACCATTCAGAGAACAAGCACCATAATAGATATACCACCAGGTATTGTCTATCTTCCAATAATTGTAGATTTCCTCGTCAGAGAAGATATCATAGAGGGTAACCTTTTTGCGAGCCTCTGTATTCTGGATACAGGATGCCAGACGGAAGAGGTCTTCTCCCAGATGTTGTACTTTCACATGTTTGTGAACATAGGCAGTATCATTGAATAACCTCGGCATCAACAGGTATCCACACTCATAATCCTTAGTATAAGTCTGATAGGCATTACGTAAGGTGGAGTCTTTTCGTTCTTCCTTCAACTTCTTGTCTTGGAAGTTCATATACCACATATCATATTGCGAAGCATCATGACGAATACGTAGGTCAGGATTCATCGTAATCAATTGAAATAGGGCGTTCTCCATCGAAAGGATACAACGAATCACCACTGTGCTCTTGGCATCAATATTCGCTTTTCCTTCAAAAACTTCAGGGAAGCGCTCGAACATACGCTTTGCAATCTGCCGATGTTGCTCAGCACCTAGCTGCGTTAGTTCTCCAAGACGGAGATTGGCCTCCTCTCGTAACATCGCTACGCGACGCAGTACATCCTGACCTAAGGGTGTTAGTTTACCCAAAGAGTCTGCCTTAGCTAATATCTTATAGGGATCGTCGTAATCATCCTTATTAATCAGGAATCTTGAGCCATGACGGCCATAGTGACTGATATAGAAAGGCTTCTTCCCATCAGGTGCTGGCGTCAGTTTGGTCTGCTTAGGACCAGGGTAGGCGAGATAGTTACTGGCGGAGTTATGTATATCCTTCAGTATCTCTTCCTTAGCGGTCTGCGCATTCATCCCTAACGAGAAAAAGAAAGCCGCAATAATGAGTTTCAATACCTTCATATTTTTACATAATAGGTTGCAAAGGTACGAATATTTATTGATAAATCCATAATTGTTTAACATTTTCTTTGTGTTTTATCATTTTATAATTATCTTTGCCGATAGAATCAAAACCACTTCCTTTATGGCAAGAAATCAAGAATGGCAGAACGATTATTGGTTACTTCTTATGCAGGTTTATCTGAAGAAGCCTGTGGGGGTGAAACCGGTATATAGTAAAATGATGGTAGACCTAAGTTTGGAGTTGCACGTTGCTCCTCAGATACTGTTTAACAGAATGTGTGAGATTGCCAATTTAGAGACACCACGCATTGAACGTATCTGGCAAGAATATGGTGCGAATCCTCGTCGCCTGAATCGTGCCGTCAGTCTGTTGCGCCAAATGAAAGGATTTGGTAATAATGAGGAGTTTTATGAGGGAGTAGATGTCCAAGAGACCTTTGAGCGTGATTTCCGCCCCGTCAATGATGATACCTCTATCACTCCTGTTATGCTAATATTGGTGCTTGACCTCTATTTCCGCTTGACGCCTATCACGATGGTACCAGAGACTCCTGAGATACAACAGTTGGGACGTTTGATGAAGATTCCTGCCAAAGAGGTGGCGAACATCATGGATATCTATCAGCACTGCGACCCTTATCTTAATCGTAAGGAAGTAGTGTTCAGCCCCTTGTTTCCCGCCTGTCAGGATATATGGCAACGATATGGTAACTGGGATACAGAACAACTGGCCTCTTATGCTCGTCAGTTAAAAGAATACTTCAAATAAATGGCACAAGAGCAGATACAAGAGCAGCAACAGACCCTTGCGTTAAAGCAGACGCAGAGTATTACGCAGCAACAGCTGTTGCAGGCGCAACTCATTGAACTGCCCATCGCTCAGTTGTTGGAACGTGTCAATACTGAGATGGATGATAACCCTGCTCTGGAGGTTAATACTGGCGAAGAATCAGATTTTTCAGATAATTCTGAGTACTCAGAGTCTTCCGAAAACTCCGAATCCTCCGACGACTTCGAAAGCGAAGAACGCCAGTCGGCCTTAGATGCTGCTTTAGAAAATATCGGACGTGATGATGAAGACTTACCAGTCTATCATGGTGGACAATCTTATAACGAAGAGCGTGAGGAGATAGTCTATGGAGAGACACAGTCGTTCTATGATCAACTCAAAGAACAGATGGGTGTCATTGAAATGACAGAACGTCAGCGTGACATCATGGAATACTTGATAGGCTCTCTTGATGATGATGGACTCCTTCGTAAATCACTTGATAATATCAGTGACGAATTGGCTATCTATCATGCCATAGATGCTAACATCCAAGAGATTGAGGAGGTGTTGCTGCTTCTACAGGAGTTTGATCCCGCTGGTATTGGTGGACGCTCTTTACAAGAATGTCTTTTGCTTCAAATCAAGAGACGTACTCCTTCCCGTTTGCGTGACTTGATGGAACAGGTGATTACAGATTTCTTTGAGGAGTTTACGAAAAAACATTGGAAAAAAATACAGCAGGCACTTCAGCTGAACGACTTGCAGACGGAGACACTGATGGGAGAGTTACGCAAACTAAATCCCAAACCAGGTGCTTCGATGGGAGAGGCAGTGGGACGTTCCATGCAACAGATTACACCCGACTTTATCGTTGACACCCAAGATGATGGAACAGTGACCTTCCAACTGAACCTTGGAGAGGTGCCAGAGTTGCATGTGTCTCAGTCGTTTACTGATACATTGCGCGAATATCAGGACAACAAGGACAACATGAGTCGTCAGATGAAAGAGGCGTTACTTTATACAAAGAAAAAGGTGGATGCCGCACAGGGATTCATCGAAGCCATCCGAGTGCGCCGACATACACTGACAATTACGATGCAGGCTATTATTCAGTGGCAGCACCGTTATTTCGAGGAAGGTGATGAGGCTTTACTTCGTCCGATGATTCTTAAAGATATTGCAGAGAAGACAGGTCTCGACTTGAGTACTGTCTCACGCGTCAGTAACTCTAAATATGCACAAACACGTTGGGGCACTTTCCCCTTACGTCATTTCTTTAGCGACAGTTATGTGACGGCTGATGGTGATGAACTCTCCACCAGAGAGATTAAGGCCGCATTGCAAGATTTGGTGGATACGGAAGATAAGCACAAGCCTTTGAGTGATGAGGCTTTAGGGAAATTACTTGCCGAGAAAGGTTATCCTATTGCCCGTCGTACAGTAGCAAAATACCGGGAACAGTTAGGAATCCCTGTGGCACGACTGAGAAAATAAGTAACGAAACGAATAGATGATGAGAAGGAAACAGCAGTTGATAGTGGCAGCGCGTGTGATGAGTATGCTCTTCACACCGTTTTATCTGCCTATTATCGGACTCATAGCCCTGTTTACGTTCAGTTATATGAACATTTTTCCGTTGTCATATAAGTTACAGGTTCTTATTATGGTCTATCTCTTCACTATTCTATTGCCTTCACTACTGATACATTTCTATCGTCGCTATCAGGGATGGACGTTGATAGAATTAGGACAACGGGAGCGTCGTATGGTACCTTATGTCCTTTCCATCCTCTGCTATTTCTCTTGTATCTATCTGATGGAACGGCTCCATATGCCTCATTTCATCAGTTCCATTGTGGTGGCAGCCTTGATAGTACAGATTGTCTGTGCCCTCCTGAATGTATGGTGGAAGATTTCTACGCATACCGCTGCTATAGGTGGTGTCGGGGGAGCCTTGTTTGCCTTTGCAGAATATTTAGGTTTTAATCCTGTATGGTGGCTGTGCTTAGTGTTCTTTGTAGCTGGTATCTTAGGAACATGCAGGATGGTACTCCGTCAGCACACTCTCTCGCAAGTCATTGGTGGTTTTTGGGTGGGATTTGTTTGTGCAGCTCTTTCCATACTATTTTTATAACAATAATAAAAAATATTAAGATATGAATCCAATTGTCAGTATTATCATGGGTAGCACCAGTGATCTGCCCGTTATGGAGAAAGCCTGTAAACTCTTAGACGAGATGCAGGTGCCGTTTGAAGTGAATGCCCTCTCTGCTCATCGTACCCCAGAAGCTGTTGAAGAGTTTGCCCGTAACGCAAAAGACCGTGGCATCCGTGTGATTATCGCTGCAGCAGGAATGGCAGCTGCCCTTCCTGGTGTTATTGCCGCCTCTACTACGTTGCCCGTCATTGGTGTCCCCATCAAAGGAATGCTCGATGGACTGGATGCGATGTTGAGTATCATTCAGATGCCTCCAGGTATCCCTGTGGCTACGGTGGGAGTCAACGGAGCTCAGAATGCTGCCATCTTAGCTGTCGAGATGCTTGCTCTCAGTGATGAGGCTATCGCCCAACGCCTTTCCGACTACAAGGTAGGTCTTAAAGATAAAATTGTCAAGGCAAACAAGGAACTCGCTGATGTAAAGTACCAATATAAGACGAACTAATTACATCTAATCTTTTTTGAGAGATTCTCGAGCCGCCTTCTTGGCGGCCTTCTTGGCTTCGCGCTCTTGGCGACGAGCCTCTTTTGCCTCGACTTTCAGTTGTTTCTTGATGGCTTTCTCTTCAGTTCTCTGTTGCTTCTTCTTTTCTTTCTCAGTCTTTCGTTGTGCCTTTTCTTCATCAGTCTTCTTACCAAAAAGGTGGAATTTGACACCAGGTTTGATTTTTGTTTTCTTCATGTCATCCGTATTCGTGAAGGAGAAAGAACAAAGAACATCGGCGAGTTTTCCCTTCATGTTAATCTTACCCTCAGCTACGGCACCATCGCTGACGATATGAGCAGCGATATTAGAGGCTGATACGAATTTGTATTTCGCCTTGTAAACGAGGGCATCGACCTTACCGATGGGAAGTTTGCCACCCTTGACACGACGCATCTGGGCAGTACGGGGTTTCGAAATGTCGAAGCGGAAACCTGCACGGCAGGCAATCGTGCCAATGTCAGGATAATCCATTGCCTTACCCAATTCGAAGGCATTGGTCTGTACATTACCACTCAAGTATTTGTTATTCTCATCCAATGCGAAGAAGAAACTCATATTTCCATGTCTCGTAGAGATAGTTCCGCGGAACTGTTCCTTTTTCCAAAGGACGTTAAACGTACCCGTATAGTTAATGTAACCCAGACTACGGAGTTGCTTCATCATGAACTTCTTGACAGGAAACAGGTTGATGATACGCTCAACGGTTACGGGATTCGTGGTCATCTTACGGACATTGAAATGGACGTTGAGTTTATATTTATCCTTCAGACCATCGACACCACCATCAGCATAGACCAGTAGTTTCTTGTCGGTGGTGTTCACCACAACATCCTTAAATACCAGATTACTATCCGTTCCACTCATCTTCGTACTGAGATGGATCGGTATCTTAAACTCCTTCAGCACAGGGGCAAACGGGTGAGAAATATCCGTAAGCAGGGTGGTTCCCTTGATATTAGAAGTGTGGTATTGGAACGGGATGCCTTTCTTCTTGCTGGGTAGTTGGATATCACCACTGTCGAAGTGCAGGGTCGTATTCTTCATACCGACGGTAGCATCACTTACATGTACCTTCCCGTCCTGATATTTGAACTGACAAAGTACCTGAGTGATGTGGAAACCCGAGGCAAGGTCGTTCGCCTCACAATGGGTCAGTTCACCACAGACACTGTCCTTGTCGGCATGGTTGACAGCGAGTTTTATATTGGCAACGACATTCAAGTGACCATCGTCAAACCAACCACGCTTCGGCTTACCTGTCCGTTTGTGAGGCAGATGATTGTCTGTCTTATAGCGCACACTGTCGATGCTCACCAGTCGTTGACTACCTTTCTCCTCATAGTTGATGGCATCAACCACCAATTGGTTGTCGACATGTGTAGAGTCCTTCTTCTTGATATGTACCCACGATGTCTGCAAACGTCGGACTTTTAAGGAGTGACCGCCCAACCAACCTTTATTATAATGTGCCTCGCCCAACGAGAAGCGGCTGTCATTGTAGACTATCTCAACTTCTTCTATGTTCGCTTTGCTAAAGTCGACAGCGAGTTTAGTTTTCTTTTTCTTAGGCTTGTCGCTCTTGAAGGCATCAATCACGAACTGGTAGTTAGCAGGAGCCTCGGGCGACGGCTTATATAATTGCGCCTTCAGTCCCTTGACATTCACCTCATTAATCTTCACTTCTTGGTTTAATAGTGCCAGTATCCCTATCTCTGCTGTCAGACTCTCCATCTGCAACATCTTACGATGCTCGCGGTCTTCAACTTCCAGTCCATAGAGTTTGACGTCATCTTTGAAGAATCCGATATGGATACTGTCTATCACTACCTTCGTTTCCAACTTCTCTGCCAACAGATCAGTAGCGTATTTCAGCAGTTTGTTCTGGACAGATGGTGTGTTGAGCGACCACACAATAACCAATATAGCAACGAGAAGGAATCCGATGATGCCTCCTGCCACCTTCAAGATAATGATGAGGGTCCTTTTCATAAGAGAGGATTTTTAATCTACCCTGCAAAAATAATATTTTTATTCTATATTCTCATCTTTTTGAGATAGTTTCTGAAAATATTCCGTATATTTGCAGCATCACAACGACAAATCATGAGAAAAGTAACACTCCTATTCATGGCTTTCTGGCTGTGCCTCACCTCAATGCAGGCACAGGAAGACTACTTGTCGGAAAAGCTTCCTGTTAATTCCAGGGGCTATCCCTTTTGGGTGTATACGCCGAAAGACTATAAAGCCTATCAGCATATCACGCCCCTCATCATCTTCCTGCATGGTGCAAGCCTGCGCGGAACGGATTTAAATCAAGTGTTACGCTATGGTCCCCTTGATGCCGCAAAGATGGGATTAGAGATACCTGCCTTGATTGTAGCACCACAGAATCCTAAAGGACATTGGGATGTTCAGAAACTCAACGATATCTTGGAATGGATGAAGAAACACTATACCTTCAATCCATTACGTGTTTACGTGATAGGCATGAGTCTGGGAGGCTATGGAACACTCGACTTCGCAGGTGCTTACCCCGATAAGATTGCCGCTGCCATCGCCCTCTGTGGCGGTAGTACTCTGAGAAACTATCGCGGTTTGGGTGACTTACCTCTCTGGATTATCCACGGTACTGCTGACAAGTCGGTGAAGATTGAAGAGTCGAAGAAAGTGGTAGACGGTATGAAGTCAATAGGTGCCGACCAGCGACTGCGCTACGAATGGATCAATGGAGCCTCCCATGGTGACCTTGCCCGTTATTTCTACCTAACGAGTACCTACGACTGGTTGTTTATGCACACTCTCAATGAGCCTTCCCGACCTGTAGATACCTCTATCCGTATCACTGCTGACGAGCGCACAAATGCCTATCGTTCCTTTACCCGGAGGAAGGGAGAACTGAAGATGGAGTGAATTCTGAAAAAGTCCTAACATTTGCACTAATTTGCTAAATATCAGCCCTTTATTGTGCATATTTTCTGAATAATGCTTATCTTTGCAGCGTTATTCAATCTATTAACATCATATGTACAAGCCATTATTAATCATATTTTCTGTCATTTTGATGTGGCTACCTGCTCCTGCAAGTGCCCAACAGAAAGGAAGGGCGACATTCTATACCCGTAAGTGGGATGGAAGAAAAACCGCCAGTGGCGAACGTCTGTATAACGATAGTCTGGTGTGTGCCCATAAGACCCATAAGTTTGGAACACTGCTCTTGGTGAAGAATCCTGCCAACGGTAAAGAGGTAGTGGTGAAAGTCATAGACAGAGGACCCTACGTGAAAGGGCGCATTATCGACTTGTCAATCCGTGCAGCCCGTGAGTTGGGTATCCTCAACCAAGGCGTTGCGATGGTAGAAGTGTCTGTCTATAAGAAGCCTACGGAGGTTCCTTATAAACCAGAGGAAATACCACTCCCTGAAATAGAGATGGAGGTAACACAAGGTAATTCCATCGTACCACAATGGCAGGATTCTGTCGTAACCAATCAAAAGAAGCCTCAGCCATGATGAGAAAAGGAGTGTGGTATGCTTTTACGGCATTGGCCATGATACTGACAGAGTGTACGGGAGGAAAGACTCCAGCCTCTGACCTTACGGATTCGACAGTGACGGAAGACGTCCCTGTCGAACAACTTTTCTTGCCAGATACGAGTTATGCGTCTGTTGCTGTAATTACTTTTGTCATAGAGGATGAGGACTCTGTTGCGGCACCCTTGAAGGATTTAGACGATCGTTATGAGAAAGCCAATGGCATATTTGCCTTCCGTAAAAACCTCCGTCGTGATGCCAGTTATGGAGGTCGTGTGAAGGGAACCCCCAGTCAGGTAGAAATTGCCTGGGCTTTTGAGACGGCTTACGATACAACGCATACGAAATTCGGAACATGGGGCGGCGGTTCCGGTTGGACAGGACAGCCTCTCTACGTGAACTGGACAGACGAGCAACAGGCAGCTTTCAAGAAATCCTCTCATGGACTGACGGCAGATTTCGGACCTGAAGAGATTATTGTGGGTTCGCTCTGCGGCAAAGGTTATTTCATCAATTACCAGACAGGTAAGGCTTCCCGCCAACCATTGGACTTAGGGAATGTGGTAAAGGGAACGGTATCGCTCGATCCCGAGTTCTATAACCTTTATGTAGGACAGGGTGTGCCCCGTCAAGCAGGACCTTTCGGTTGTCAGGTTTTCGATCTGTTGAAGCACGAACGCACTTTCTTCTTCGGTCCCGACCCCAAGGCATGGCGAGGATGGAATGCCTTCGACTCGAATGCGATTGTGGTGGGTGGCTATCTTTTCTGGTGTGGTGAGAATAGCAGCCTGTATAAATACGAGCGCAGTCAGGGTACGTTACGTCGTGTTAGCGTACTACGCTATCGTGTGAAAGGTATCGCTCCTGGCATTGAGTCGAGCCTGTGTGTCTATCGTAACTACGGCTATTTCTCTGATAATCGGGGTAATGTCATCTGCATCAACCTGAACACGATGAAGCCCGTATGGTATTATGACAACCACGACGATTCCGACGGTACGATGGTTTGTCGGGAAGAGGGCGGTGTTCCTTATCTTTATACGGCCTGTGAGGTGGATAAACAAGGCGATTCGGGTATCTGTCATTTCGTAAAACTCAATGGTCTGAATGGTGAACGTGTCTGGGAACAGAATATCCCCTGTAAACGTATCAATCTGCCTGGCAAGACGCTCGACGGTGGTATGTATGCCAGTCCACTGATGGGTAGTGGTGACTGTTCGAATATTCTTTTTGCCAATGTCTGTCGCAATGGTGCTGCTAAGTCGGCAGGTGAGTTAGTGGCTTTCAACACGAAAGACGGCAAGATTCTCTATACCGTTCCCTATCATCAGTTTGCATGGTCTTCACCCGTCGGTTTTCTGAACGAGAAGAACGAACTGTTCGTCTTCACAGGTGATGCCTCTGGTATCATCCGCATCATCCGTGGCAAGACAGGTGAGGTGGTTTGTCAGAAAGTAGTAGGCTCAAATTTCGAGTCTTCCCCCGTTGTGATTGGTAATTCGGCAGTAGTAGGCTGTCGCGGTAATAAAATCTATAAATTCGTAATCCAATGAAAAAAAGTCTCATAGTTTGCATCCTTCTCATCTCTTCCCTCTTACATCTGAGTGCACAGTACGATCTGCTCTCTGCAAAGAAGAATGTTATCAAAGGAAATTACAATTTCTGGGTGTACACCCCAGAAGAGTATTACTATACACAAGAGAGCACCCCGTTGATTTTCTTCTTGCATGGTGCCAGTCTTTGTGGGCACGACTTGAATCGCGTGCTACGCTATGGGTCTATTGATGCCGCCAAGATGGGACTGATGATTCCTGCGTTGATTGTGGCTCCGCAAAACCCAGGCGGATCATGGAATCCCCATAAACTCAATGAGATACTGGAATGGATGAAACAGCACTACGTCTTCGATGAGACAAGAGTGTATGTATTAGGCATGAGCTTGGGCGGTTATGGGACTATCGACTTCGCAGGTACTTATCCCGACAAGATAGCGGCAGCCATTGCCTTGTGTGGGGGTGCTACAATTAAGGACTATCGCGGATTGGGTGAACTGCCCCTATGGATTGTACATGGAACTGCCGACCGTGCGGTGTCTGTGAAGGAATCACAGAAGATCGTGACAGGCATGAAGACCTTAGGTATCACCAGCCGTCTGCGATATGACTGGTTGGCTGGTGCCTCACATGGTGCCCTTGCCCGTTTCTTCTATACCAGCAAGACCTATGAGTGGTTGTTCCAACATACCCTAAAAGACCCGTGGCGTCCTGTCAATACCACCATTGATATTACGAAAAGTGACCTATCCAACGCCTATCGTGAGTTCCAACATCGCACCGATCAGTTGGAGAGAGAACTGGATAGTGAACGATAATTTTTCATCTTTCATCATTTATCTGTCATTTTTTTAGTACCTTTGCACCCGTTTTAAGTGTAACCTCATGATGAAAAGAATCGGAATGACAATGATGTTAGTGTTGTGTGGCTTCATCGCCATACATGCACAACAGTCGCTGCATGTTGTCATGCTGGGTGATTCCAATACATTCATCGGCGGCGACGACTGTAGTAAGCCGCAGGGTTGGAACAAGTGGTTCAAGGACTTGATGAATCCTCTTTCCTGTCGCAGTTATGCCCGTAGTGGTGCCACGTGGACAGAGACACCGAATACGGTCTATGACATCAAGGAATATACAGAGGTGCTGAGTGACAATAATGTCATCTATAATCAAGTCAGTCGTCTATTGGCTGACGTCTTCGACGCCAAGACACAACCGATTCCCGACCTGATACTCATCATGGCAGGCACCAACGACTTGTGGTTTGCCAACAAACGTCCAGAGCCGTTTCCCAAATATATCCGTCAGAACTGTGAGATGCTGAAGGAGGCTTTCCCCAAGGCACGTATCGTACTGATTACCCCTCCCCCGTTTACGAAAGTATCAAAGGAAGTACAACATCAGGCGGCAGCGACGATTGAACAGAGCGGAAAAGAACTGCAGGTGGATGTCATCCGATTGGATCAGACCACCATCTTTCAGGGCAACGGCAATTTCAAGGACGGTGTTCATACGACCATCAAGGGTGCTCAGGTGTTAGGAAAATATATTTATGAACAAGTAGAGGCTCTCCTCTCCTAATAGATTGGTGTTATGGTTTTCTCAGATTTGTTCTTTCTCTTCGTCTTCCTTCCCACTTTCCTGTTGAGTTATCTCGCAGCGATGTGGGTAGACCGTCAGTGGCTGTCGACGACGGAGAGAAAGAGTAACCAAGCCAAGAATCTGATACTAGTATGCTTCTCCCTCATCTTTTATGCATGGGGCGAACCTGTCTATGTGTTCCTCATGCTCTTCTGCGTGTTGGTCAACTATCTGGCAGGCTTGATAATCGACCGTTCGGATCGCCATCGGAAAATGGCATTGGTGATGGGATTGGTTGCTAATATCGCCATTCTGGGTACGTTCAAATATCTGGGTTTCCTTGCCCAATGTCTGTGTGATGTGGGCGTCCCAGTATCTGTTCCTACCATTGCCCTGCCGATTGGTATCAGTTTCTATACCTTCCAGTCGATATCCTATCTGGTGGATGTTTATCGGAAGGAGTCGCCTGTACAGCGTCGCTTCCCAGACTTGCTGCTATATATCTCGATGTTCCCACAATTGATAGCTGGTCCTATTGTGCGTTATGGTACGATTGCTGAGGAGATACACAAGCGTCAGGTGACGGCAGAGGATTTTGCAGATGGCATCTATCGCTTTTTGATAGGATTGGGTAAGAAGGTTATCCTCGCCAATCAGTTGTCGGAGATTTCCGATCAATTTTTGGTGAACGGCCTCAATTCCCTGACTACAGCAGGTGCATGGATTGGTATTGTTGCTTTCACTTTGCTGATATATTTCGATTTCTCTGGTTATTCTGATATGGCCATCGGTTTGGGACGCTGTCTCGGCTTCCATTTCAAAGAGAATTTCCGTCATCCTTATTGTTGTAACTCCATTACCGACTTCTGGCGTCGCTGGCATATCTCGTTAGGTAGTTTTTTCCGCGATTATGTTTACATCCCATTAGGAGGCAACCGTCAACATCAGGCAGTGAATATTCTTGTGGTATGGTTCCTAACGGGTATGTGGCATGGAGCCAGTTGGAACTTCATCATCTGGGGTGTCTACTTCGGACTGATAGTGATGATAGAGAAATATACGTTACTGAAGGTTCACGATCGTATTCCTGCGGTTTTCTTGCATATCTATAGCATGCTGCTTGTGGTGGCAGGTTGGGGAATCTTCTACTTTGATAACTTCCAGCAGATGGTAGTATTCTTTCAGGCGTTCTTCGGTAATACGGCATCGCTCTATGACTTTGTCGACGAGAGTGCCTTGCTGAACAATTTCTGGTTATGGATTGTCGCCTTGTTCTTCTGCTTGCCCATCCGTACCACCGTTGCTGATTGGTTTGACCGTTGGTTGGGCGATTCCTCTGTGAAGACTTTCCTATTCTTCACGTCAAGGGTGGTTATCTCTTTGGGTATTTTGATACTCAGCACAGCTTTGTTGGTAGGTGCAACGAATAATGCGTTTATTTACACAAGATTCTGACGTTATGAAGAAAATACTATATTTCCTGTTAATCCTTATACCCTTACAAATGTTTGCAGAGCAGGCCCGCTTGACACGTTCAGGTATCATCATTGTGGGGACAGGCGATAGTGTGAGGGCTTTCGAACCGTTCCGTGGTACATTGGAAGGGGGGACAGGTTATGCGGATGCCGTCAACAGATACAAACAGACCTTTGGTGATGCTGTTAATGTCTATTGTATGATTATTCCTACGGCAGTGGCAATCTATTGTCCTGAGGAAGCGAAAGAATGGACTAAAGACCAACGAGCAACGGTGCGTAACATCTACGCTCATCTGTCAAAATCCGTCAAGGTCATTGACTTATTCGACACGATGGATGCACATGCAAAGGAAGATATTTATTCCCGTACCGATCATCATTGGGCTCCCCTGGGTGCCTACTATGCCGCCCAGCAATTTGCACAACAGGCAGGACTACCCTTTGCTGATTTATCGAAATATGAGAAGCATGTGATTCACGACTATGTGGGAACGATGTATCGCTTTTCTCGTGACCCAGCAGTGAAGAATGCTCCTGAGGATTTCGTCTACTACATCCCCAAGGGTGTTGACTATACTACCACGTATATTCGCTATACCCTCGGTAAGAATAAGAAAGTGGTTAGCGAGAAAGAGCCTGAGGAAGGGAATTTCTTCTATACTTATTCCGACGGGAGCAGTGCTGCCTATCTGACCTTCATGCATGGTGACACGAATACGACAAGGGTTAAGACCTCTACGCATAACGGTCGTCGCCTACTGATACTCAAAGACAGTTACGGCAATGCCATTCCTGCCTTTCTTTTCCACTCCTTCGAGGAGATTCATGTGGTGGACTGTCGTTATTTCACGAAAAATATCGTGCATTATGTCGAAAAGAACGACATCACCGACATTCTCTTTGCCAACAATGCTGGACATGCTTATTCCGCAACCACTCATAAAGCCTATAACTGTTATTTGGAGCAATGAAACATTATATATACATCGCCATCGTTGCTATCGTTTTCCTCGCTTTCGCTTTGGTGTTCGATACCTTCCCTCGCAGTACGGTATCTGAGCTGGAGAAGCGTGAACTCGCCACTTTCCCTGAGTTCACATGGGAACGCTTGGCGGATGGTTCATTTACCAGTGAGGTGTCTACTTGGTTCAGTGATAGTGAACCCTATCGTGATGTTTTCATGACGTTGAGCATGCAAATCAAAGACTTGATAGCCTTTGCTCCAGCAGAGGATAATATCAAATTCCAAGCCGGTGATATGGAACTGGAAAAAGGAGATGGAAGCCCAGAGTCAACAGCCAAAGGCGAAGAGCCCAAAGACAGTATGACCATCGACGAATACGAGAACCATATCAATGCCGATGAGAATGCGAAGATTGCCAATGCAGGTATCATCATCGTAGGCAAAGGTGACAAGGTGCGTGCACTGATGGCTTACGGTGGTGGTCCTAACGGTTGTGTGGGGTATGCGCAAGCAGCCAATAAATATAAGGAGGTATTTGGCGATAAGGTGAATATCTATTGCATGGTGATACCAACTGCTGTGGAATTCTATTGCCCTGATAAAGCAAAGAGTCGTACCAATCGTCAGTTACCAACTATCCGTAACGTGGTGGCACATCTCGACTCTGGTGTGAAGCCCGTGGATGTCTATACCACGTTGGGTAAGCATGCCAACGAGGATATTTATTTGCGTACAGACCACCACTGGTCACCCTTGGGAGGCTACTATGCTGCTCAGGAGTTTGCACGTGTGGCGGGCGTACCTTTCAAGGACCTCTCCCATTATGAACGCAGGGTGACACACGGTTATGTAGGCAGTATGTATGGCTATTCGAAGGATATCTCCATAAAAAATGCTCCCGAGGATTTCGTCTACTATGTGCCAAAGGGAGTGGAGTATACTACCACCTATACCAACTACAACATCAACAAGAACTATCAGGTGACTGGTGAAGGCAAGCCTTTTACGGCTCCGTTCTTCTTTAAATTCAAAGACGGACACGGTGGTGCCTATTGTACGATGATGGGCGGTGATACCAAACTTACACAGGTACGTACCTCTACGCATAACGGTCGTCGTGTCATCATCCTCAAAGATAGTTTTGGCAACATGATCCCAGGCTATCTTTTCTTCTCCTTCGAAGAGGTACACGTCATCGACTCGCGTTATTTTACGAAGGATATCATTGCCTATGTGGCAGAGAACAAGATTACTGATATTCTCTTTGCCAACAATATCTTCAAAGCATATAGTAGTCATACTTATGGCTCTTACCTTCGCTTCCTTCATCAACAGTGGTCGCGCCCAGTTGTTGAACCTGCAAAGGCTAAAGGCGACAGTGCTGTTCATAAAAAGCAGAAGAGCGAAACCCCAGAACCTACTGAGAAGCCTGCAGAACCCACTCCTGCTGCCGAGGCGCCTAAGGCCGAGCCTACAGCCACTCCTCAAACGGAGTGACTGTTTCCCTTATTCTTCCGCTAAAGCGAAATCGAGCTGACGTTTCTCAATGTTGGCGCGTGCCACTTTGATACGGATAGAATCACCTAACTGATACTTGTGGTGATGGCGACGTCCTACGAGACAGTAGTTCTTCTCATCGAAGTCGTAGTAGTCGTCATCAAGGTCATGCATCGGCACCATACCCTCGCAGTGGTTCTCGTCAATCTCGCAATAGATACCATACGACTGGATGCCACTGATATGGGCATCGTAGGTCTCACCAACTTTATCGGCCATGAACTCTACCATCTTGTATTTGATACTGTCGCGTTCTGCCTGCTGTGCTACTACCTCCATATCGGAACAGTGTTCGCACAACTCCTCGTACTTCTCCTGATTGGCACTCCGTGCTGCATCCTGATATTTCGTCAACAAGCGGTGAACCATCGTATCAGGATAGCGGCGGATAGGTGATGTGAAATGGGTATAGTAGTCGAAAGCCAAACCATAGTGTCCGATATTATGGGTAGAATACTTCGCCTTCATCATCGCACGAAGGGCAACCGTTTCGATGAGTTTCTGCTCTTTCTTACCCTGACAACCGTCCATCAGACTGTTGAGACTCTTTGAGATAGCCCCTTTGGTACCAGCGGTCTTGAGCTTATAGCCGAATTTCACCACAAATTCGCGCAACGACTCTAACTTAGTGGGGTCGGGTTGGTCGTGGATACGATAGACGAAGGTCTTGGCTTTCTTCTGAGTGCTCTGATTACTCCGATTATTGCGAGGACTCTGAACCTTTCCAATACTCTCTGCCACAAACTTATTAGCGAGCAGCATAAACTCCTCAATGAGCTGAGTAGCATCGGTCGACTTCTTAAAATAGGCACGAATAGGTTTACCGTCCTTGTCGATATCGAAGTGTAACTCTTCACGATCAAACTTCACAGCGCCACCTTTGAAACGCTTCTCACGTAGTTTCTTAGCAAGACGATCGAGCGTTTTAAGATTCTCGGAGTTCTCAGATTCTTTTCCTTCCAAGATTTCCTGTACCTCTTCATAAGCATAGCGGCGATTACTCTTTATAACGGTATGGGCAATATGTCCCCGCTTGATGTTGGCATCTTCGTCTAAAACGAAGATCACACTGTAGCAGAGTTTCTCCTCATCAGGACGCAAGGAACAGATGAAGTTACACAGACGTTCTGGCAACATAGGGATGGTACGGTCGACGAGATAGACACTCGTGGCACGTTTTACAGCCTCTTTGTCGATGATACTTCCTTCCTTGACATAATGCGATACATCAGCGATATGGACGCCGACTTCATAGAACTTATCCTGTTTGCGGATACTGAGAGCATCGTCGAAGTCCTTGGCATCCTTCGGGTCGATGGTACAGGTCCATACGTCACGGAAATCCTCACGGCGACGAATCTCCTGTTCTGTGATACCTGGCTCTATCTTCTCAGCAGCATCCTCAACAGCCTTTGGATACTTATACGGCAGTCCATATTGAGCGAGGATAGCATGCATCTCCACATTATTGTCGCCTTCCTTACCCAATACGTCGATTACCTCACCCACGATGTTCTTCGAATCCTTTGAAGGCCATTGTGTAATCTTCACCACTGCCTTATCACCTGTCTTACCACCTTTTAGTTTCTTCTTCGGAATCAAGATATCGTGTACGAAGATATTTCCTTCTGTTACGAGGAAGGCATAATCTTTCTCTACCTTCAACTTACCGACAGCCTGATCCATCTTGTGCGACAGGATTTCAACTACCATCGCCTCTTTGATATGCTTCTCGCGTCGGGCCATCATCGTTACCTTCACACGGTCACCGTTGAGGGCGAACATCGAATTACGTTCAGAGACAAAGATAGGTTTGCCACCATCGTCGGGCATGAACGAGTTCTTGCCGTTCGCCTTTCGGATGAATGTACCTTCCTGTATCTGCGTCTTTGTATTCAAGCGATATGAATTGTCGGAAGCCTTTGAGAGATAGTCGTCCCACGCCATCTCATCCATGGTGTCGATGGCTAACATCTTGGCAGGATGCGTATCGATTTTCAATGCACGGAAAATCTGCTTAAACGAGAAAGTCTCATTAGGATGTTCCTGAAAGAATAACTGAAGCATCTCAATAATCTGCTTCTTGTTCAGTCGTTTTCCACCTTTCTTTTTACTCATAGTATATATTTTTTATAGTTTTATATCCACACTTGTTCGCAATTATATCGCAAAGATAGTAAAATTATCGGGAAAATGTTTTGACATTTAGTTAAAGTTGCTAAAACAGGGAACAAGAATGCGCATTATTATAATAATAATGTATAACTTTGTGCACAAATCTTACCATTTATTTAATGACGTCATTATGAAAAGAATAATTTTGCTATTAGTATTTTCCGCTTTTCTGTTGTCAATGAATGCCCAGCAGGAAGTGAATATGAAATTCGGTAAACCCACCAAGGAGGAGATGTCAATGACAGAATATGCTCCCGAGCCAGACGCTGATGCTGTTGTTCTTTGTAGGTTGACCAATGTGGAATATACGGTTCAAACCAACGGTTATCTGGTAGACTACCGTGAGAAATTCCGTATCAAGGTACTAAAGCCCGAAGGCACTCGTTTTGCAAAGGTAACGGTTCCTTTCCTGAAGGATGAACTTGGAAAGGGTCAGGTAAAGGGTTCCAAATTTTCTTTGCGCTCCAGTGCTATTGAGATGGGATCGTTCAACTCCAATTTCGAAGGTGTCGCCGGTTCTTTGATTGATGACGCAGTGGGTAACTATACCACAGAGGATGTAGAAGAGATAAAAGCAACCGCCTTTAATCTGGAGAATGGTAAAGTTGTAAAGACCTCCATGAAGAAGGATGCCGTTACCACCGAGAAGATTGACGACCAGCATTATCAGGTAACGTTTACCATTCCTGAGGTACGTCAGGGAACGGTGATTGAGTATGAATACACCGTACATAGCGAATTGTTCTATCTGCTGCACGACTGGTATGCTCAGTGTGAGATCCCCGTTGTCTATGCTTGCTTGGACATGGATATCCCCAGTTATCTGATCTTCAATGTTGAGGAACATGGCATTCAGCGTCTCGTCTGCAAGTGTGAGAATGGAACGATGAGATACAAGCTTGAGAGCGATGCCATTGCTGCTCCTGTAACTATCAGCACAAATCATTATACTTGTGTCGGTCGTAACCTGATAGGTATGCCGAAGGACTCTTTCGTTTGGAATGAGAACGACCACTATGCTGGTATCACTGCTGAGTTGAAGGGTTATAGTCTGCGTGGTACGATGTTTACAGAGTGTGCCAAGAACTGGGATCAGATAGACTCTAAGATTCTTGATGATGACGATTTGGGTAAACGTCTGAATGATCATAGTCCGTTGGCCGATGACTTGGCGGCTGCTAAGGTGTCAGAGATTGCCGACGAGCGTGAGCGTGCTGCAAAAGTCTTCCAACTGGTAATGAGTCGTGTGAAATGGAATGGTAAGTATGAACTATGGCCACAAAAAACAAGTGAGACATTGACTCAGGGTAGTGGTTCAAATGCAGACATCAACCTTTTGTTGATTCAGTCGCTGCACGATGCAGGACTGGATGCCTCTCCCGTTGTGCTTCGTACCCGTGACGAAGGTTTGATGCCTTATAACTTCCCCACCATTGCCAAATTGACATCGTATGTAGTAGCTGTTACCTTGAGCAATGGTACCAACGTATTCATGGACGCCTCTACTCCTAATGGCTATCTGAATGTGCTGGCTGAACCGCTGTTGGTAGAGCGTGCCCGTTTGGTGAAGAAAGGTAAGAAGAGCCAGTGGGTGAACCTGCAAAAGTTACAGAAGTCTCAGACCACCACGATGATTGAAGCCACACTTTCTGCTGACGGAACATACAGCGGAACACAGACCACCCTGTACAAAGGACTGGCTGCTGCTAAGTATCGTCAGAGCAAGGGCATCAATGAGTATGCCGCTGATGCTACGGAAGTTGTAGAGTTCAATAAGAAGGGTACCGTTTCGGATGGAAGGATTTCTTTCAATCCTTTCAATAATCCTCCGATGTCCAGCAATCCTTTCACTGCAACGAAGCGTCTGATGCCAGTAGAGTTCCCCTGCACTTCCGCAGATCAGGTAATTGTCAACATCACCCTGCCCGAGGGTTATGTAATGGAGAGTGCTCCACAGCAGAAGTCGTTCTCAACTCCTGACAAGGGCCTGGAGGGACGTCTGTTCACTAGTTACGGTGACGGAAAGATACAAATACAGTATCAGTTTAATGTCAATAAGATTTCGCACTCAGAGAAAAACTACGCTGCCTTGCGCGATATGTATGATCTCTTCACGAAGTTCAGCAACGAGCAGCTAGTCATCAAAAAGGCGAATTAATGAAGATACTGATTACAGGTGCGAGTGGTTTTATAGGCTCATATATTGTCGAGGAGGCTCTGAAGAGAGGCTTTGAGACGTGGGCTGCCATTCGCAGATCCAGTTCGAGGGCGTTCTTACAAGATGAACGTATCCACTTCCTCGAACTAGATTTCTCTTCCCAAGAGAAGATAGAGGAACAACTGAAAGACCATCAGTTCGACTATGTCGTCCATGCAGCAGGAGCTACGAAGTGTCTGCATAAAGAGGATTTCTTTCGTATCAATCTGGAAGGGACGCAACATCTGGTTAACGCCCTGCTTACCCTACAGATGCCTCTCAAGCGCTTTGTCTACATCAGTAGCCTTAGTATTATGGGGGCTATCCGTGAGCAACAGCCTTATGAAGAGATTCGTGAGAGTGACGAGGCGCAACCCAATACCGCATACGGTAAGAGTAAACTGGCTGCCGAAGAGTGGCTTTCTTCTCTCAACTCTCAATTCCCTTACATCATCCTTCGCCCTACAGGTGTCTATGGTCCTCGTGAACGCGATTATTTCCTGCAGGTAAAGAGTATTCGAAATCATGTCGACTTCGCTGTTGGTTTTCAGCGTCAAGATATCACCTTCGTCTATGTCACCGATGTGGTACAGGCTATCTTCTTGGCTTTAGACAAAGGAGAGGTAGGACGGAAGTACTTCCTTTCCGACGGAGAGGTTTACCAGTCTTCAGAGTTCAGCAATCTGGTGCATCAGGAGTTAGGTTGTCCTTGGTGGATTCGTATCACGGCTCCCATCTGGCTGTTACGCGTGATTACCTGGTGTGGCGACTATCTGGGACGGATGACAGGAAAGATGTCGGCACTCAACAACGATAAGTTTAATATCCTCCGCCAGCGTAACTGGCGTTGTGATATCGAACCCGCCCGTCGTGAACTCGGTTATGAGTCAGAAGTGAAACTAGCAGAAGGCGTGCATCGTAGTATTCAATGGTATAAAGAGAATAAATGGCTATGAGTGCTAACAGCCAAAGAACGAAGGTTAAAAGTATTTGGACTGCCGAATGGGTGATCATCGGCTATATTGCGTTTACCCTCATCCTGATGGCGTGTTGGTGGAATCAACTCGTCCATCCTTTTGAGATGCTATGGGGTAGACTCCGTATCCTGTGTATCATAGCTGGCTTATGGGCTCTCTATCGGTGGCGACCTTGTAAGTTGACACGCCTGATACGTGTGACAGGACTGATGTTGCTGTTGTCGTGGTTCTATCCAGATACCTATGAAGTCAATAGGGTATTGCCCAACCTCGACCATGTGTTTGCCAATTGGGAACAACAACTCTTTGGTTGTCAACCCTCGTTGCTCTTCTCTCAGGTATGTCCTTGGGGATGGTTCTCCGAGTTGATGTGCTTGGGCTATGTCAGTTATTTCCCTTTGATGGTCACCATCCTTCTTTATTATTTCTTCCAGCGTTATGAGGAATTCGGAACGGCATCGTTCATCCTCCTGTCTTCTTTCTTTGCCTACTATGTGGTGTTTGTGCTTCTACCTGTTACGGGACCGCAATTCTATTATTTGGCTGTAGGTACTGATAAGATAGCCGCAGGTATCTTCCCTGACCTCGGTAACTGGTTTTTGACGCATTCCGAACGAATGGCAGCACCAGGATGGAGCGATGGCTTCTGGTATCACATGCTCGACATCACCCATGATGCAGGTGAACGTCCAACGGCTGCCTTCCCCAGTAGTCATGTGGGTGTGACGACCGTCATCATGCTGTTAGCCCTGCACACCCGTAGTAAGGTGCTGACGTTCTCTATGTTACCTTTCTATTTGTTGATGTGTTTTTCCACCGTATATATCTATGCCCACTATGCCATTGACGCTATTGCAGGATTGTTGACGGGTATTTTGGTATATGGAGTATTAAAGTTATGGGCAAAAAAAATGGAACTCCGCTGAGTTCCGAATCTTTTTGTTAACCTTAAATCTAATACTATGAAAAACACGCTGCAAATATACCAACTTTCTGTAACTCTGCAAGTTCTAAGGTTAGAAAATTAGTGTTCTATCCACACTTTCTTGATATAAATCAAGCCTAAATCATGTTTTTCAATGAAAAAATTTGGTGGGTTGCAAATAAATTCCTATCTTTGCAGGCGATAACAGGACACGATTAGCAACAGGGATTCCGACATGAAGTAGCGTCGGAATTCTTTTCTTTTTTGCGTCCGAAGAAAGTTTAAAGAATAAAAATATAAAATAGAAAGATTATGGCTTACATGTCACAAGAGGGCTACGATAAATTGGTAGCCGAACTACATCGCTTAGAAGCGATAGAGCGTCCGAAGGCTTCTGCTGCTATTGCAGAGGCTCGTGAGAAGGGCGACTTGAGTGAGAACAGCGAGTATGATGCCGCCAAAGAGGCACAGGCTCATCTGGAAGACAAGATCAACCAGTTGAAGGTGACCATTTCTGAGGCGAAGATTGTAGATACCTCCCGTTTGAGCACTGACTCCGTACAGATTCTCACCAAGGTGGAGATGACCAATCTCACCACTAAGGCAAAGATGTCTTATACGATTGTCAGTGAGAACGAGGCAGACCTTCGTGCTGGCAAGATTTCTATCAAGACTCCTATCGCACAGGGACTATTGGGTAAGAAAGTAGGTGACGAGGTCGAGATTAATATTCCTCGCGGCACTATCAAACTCCGCATCGAGAATATCTCGATTGCCTAAAATGCTAAAAGCTAATTGCAAACCGCTAAATGCTCAATAAATATGGATATTTTCAGTAAGATCGCAGCAGGAGAGATACCCAGTTATAAGTGTGCAGAGAATGATGAGTTCTATGCTTTCTTGGATATCAACCCCTTGGTGAAGGGTCACACATTGGTGATTCCTCGCCGTGAAGTAGATTATTTCTTTGATATGGACGATGATGAGTTGGCTCGTTATCAGAAGTTTGCCAAGCAGGTTGCCATCGCCATCAAGAAAGCGTTCCCTTGTCGTAAGGTGGCTCAGATTGTGTTAGGTTTAGAGGTGGCACATGCTCATATCCATCTCATCCCGATGCAGAGTGAGGCTGATGCCGATTTTCGTCGTGAGAAACTGAAACTCTCCGAAGAGGAATTCAAGGAAATCGCTGCTAAGATACAAAAAGAGTTTGAGGGATAACCTCAAACTCTTTCTCTTTTACACTCCTCATTCCTCACTCCACATTCCACATTATACAAAGTCATCTCCGTACTTCATCTGTACCTCGTTCACATATTTGCGAACCAGCGCAGACGAGTCTCCTTTCTTGCAGATCAGCAGGACGTTATCCGATTCAGCAACGATATAGCCGTCCAATCCGTTGATAACACCCAGTCGACCTTTAGGCAGTTTGATGACGTTGTTGTGAGAATCTTCCAACATTACCTCTGAGTCGACCACCACGTTATCTCCTTCTCCTCGACTCATATACTCATAGATGGCATGCCAAGTACCGAGGTCAGCCCATCCGAAGTCACAACTCAACACGTACACATTCTCGCAATGTTCCAGCACTCCTTGGTCGATAGAGAGATTCGGATAAGCGGGATAGTTCTTGTTGACGAAGGCCATTTCCTGCTCGATGGTATAATCACTGGGCGTATTATCGAAACGTTTCAGCACCTCAGGGAACAACTGTCGGAAGCAATCATTCAGATAGCGTCCGCAGGAAAGTATCAATCCCGTATTCCAAAGGAACTCCCCGCTGTCCATAAATATCTGGGCGAAGTCGCGTTCGGGCTTCTCCGTAAAAGACTTCACACTGAACACATCAGGCAGTTCCGTAGGTTCGCCTTTTTGGATATAACCATAGCCTGGCTCTGGGCGCGTCGGTTGAACACCCATAATCAACAGGAAATCGTGATGCTCCACAAAGTCAAAGCCTTCTTGGATATTCTTGTAGAAAGCCTCCTCGTTCAGTACGAGTTGGTCACTGGGCGTGATAATCACATTCGCATTCGGGTCACGCCTACAGATACGCATATTCCCCCATGCCACACTCGGCGCCGTACCTCTGTTCACAGGTTCCACCAGCAAGTTCTCTTCCTGTAAATCAGGCAGTTGCTCTCTGATCACAGGAGCATATTCTTTATTGGTACATACCAAGATATTCTCTGCGGGCAAAATCTTGGCAAAACGGTCAAAAGTCTGTTGTAGTTGAGTGCGTCCAATCCCGAAGAAATCAATAAACTGTTTAGGTCTTTCATCACGGCTGCAAGGCCAAAGGCGTCTTCCTCTTCCACCTGCCAAGATGACGCAGTAGTTTCTCTGGTTAATTTCCATATATGATTAGATTGTTTTACAAATTCGCGACTAAGATACAAAAAATACTTTTACAAAGCAAGAAAAAACAGGAAAAAGCATCTTTTTTAGAAAAAATTCATAATTCGTTCTTCATTCTTCATTTTTATTCGTAACTTTGCACCCGCATTTGAGCCCAGATGGCGGAATTGGTAGACGCGCTGGTCTCAAACACCAGTGGGGCAACCCATCCCGGTTCGAGCCCGGGTCTGGGTACACAGGCTCAAAAAGCAAAAGTGCTGCAAATCTTGCAGCACTTTTTTATCTCCTAGTTTTGCTACTTAATCACGACTTTCTTGCCTTTTTGGATATATACACCCTTCTTAGGATTCTCGACGCGTCGCCCCTGCAGGTCGTAATACTTCAACTCTTCAATTTTTGTTATCGTATCTTTAGCACGCTTGGCTTGCCAAGAATTATTCAATTCTACAATTCCTGTATTCTCACTGCAGAACTGCCAGTTGTCGAAGTCAAACAACGAGGAACCGCTGCCAGTGAACGTGAAAAACAAATCCTGCACCCCTGTTATTTCTTCCGTTAGGTCGATAGACAGTTGTTTCCACTCGCCGTTTGTCGGTTCTATCTCTATCGTACCTTTGACAGAGCTATTCCGATAAGCCTCATACAACTCGTACAGACTCTCGCATCTACAGCCTCGTAGGCCAGCAACTCTCAAAGCCTCAGAAGGGCATCAACATCATCGATGGCAAGAAGGTAGTTATAAAGTAACTCGCTGAGACTGCAGTCTCAGTGAGTTCATTGCAGCAGGAACTGGAAAAGGCCAATATAGCGGATGCCTTTGTCGTCAGTATATTCAGCAATATCATTTCCCACAATGACAATCTTCCTAAAGCTATCGTCAATCTTTTGAAGCGACTTTAGTTCTTGTTGCTTCTTCTCTTCCGTATCTAAGGCAAAAGCAGACTGGATATAATACTTATCCGTGCCATTGCTGGCAATGAAATCCACTTCGTATTGAATATACTCCATTTTGCCATTACGCATCTCGCGGGCCTCAACTAGTCCTACATCTACAGCAAACCCCCGCATACGGAGTTCATTATAAATCACGTTCTCCATGATATGCGTAACCTCCTGCTGGCGGAAGTTGAGCTTGGCATTTCTCAGGCCTACATCAACTGCATAGTATTTCTTGATACTTTCGTAGTACTTGTTTCCTTTGATATTAAATCGCTTTGCACCCTCAAAGAGGAAAGCCTCCTCCAGATAACTAATATAATTGGCAACGGTGTCTGGATCGATCTTTACCTTCTGTACACTCTGTAAGATGTTACTCACACGATTGGGGTTCGTCAATGATCCAACAGACGAACAAAGTGCATCGGCCAAGGCCGACAATGCCTCACGGTTCTTCACATGATGACGCTCTACAACATCATCCAGATAAGTCTTATTCCATAGACGCTGTAGATAGGCCACCTTCTGTTCTGGCGTACGCTGTTTCAACAGTCCTGGCATTCCACCATAGGTATAATACTCTTTCCAAAGTTCACTCACTGACTCTGTACGGTTGGTACAAAACTCCTTAAAAGAGAATGGATATACCCTCACCTCGTCACCACGCCCACGAAAGATAGTCTTGATGTCGGAAGAAAGGAAATGTGAATTGCTGCCAGTAATATAGACATCAATATTATCCTTGGCGTTCAAACCATTCACGATTTTCTCAAAACCATCCACCTCTTGCACCTCGTCGAGTATTATATAATAAAGGGCTTGTTCTGAGGTGATACGGCTATAGAGGTAGGACTTCAAGGCCTTACGATCCGTTAAATCGTCATTCTCTTCTTCATCATCCACATCGAACGATACGATGATAATATTTTCCTCTGGTACGCCTTTCGATAACAGGTAATCCTTGAAAATCCTATTCAACAACCATGATTTACCTGATCTTCTGGGGCCAGTGACAATTTTTACTTCTCCATTATCCATCCTGTTGATGAGTTGTTGGAGATAAGTCTCTCGTTGAATGTATTGAGCCATATTATTCCGATTTTTCTGCAAAATTACAATAAAATCCGAATACAACCAAACTATTATTCGGAATTTTCTGCAAAATTACAATAAATTCCGAATAGGACTATAACTCTGCGCGGATTTTGCGAGTAAGGACAGGCGCGAACTCAAGGGCGATTTGGTTGCAGATGGAACGCTCGGCAGCAAGGGTGGGATTGATATATGACTGTGATGTCTGCCAGATCATGACTCCTCTTGCTTCATGAGGTATTCGTAATCGCCTTACACATTGTCTTTTAGTACGTCCCGTCGGACTTTGAGTCCGCTAGGGACGGACTGAGAGTCCGAAGGCTTCGGACTCAGAGTTTGAAGTAGAAGAACTGGCGCCTAGTTACCCGTTTTTACAATCAAGCCCTCACGTTGGGAGTGAATGGGACCCTAAAAGGGAGGGTAACGGGGGTGAAGATTTTTCTCACTCCCATCCGTCAAACACCCTGTACATAAGGGTTTGAGCCTTATGACGGGAGGAAGGGAGGGTAAAATGGAGGTAAAAAATTTGGTAAACTGAAAGAAAAGAATTAATTTTGCAGGCGCTTATCAAGGGGTGCCGCCTAATTGACGGCTGAGATGATACCCTCTAAACCTGATGCGGGTTATACCGACGTAGGGATGATAGAGTTCTGAAATCAACACAATCCCCCCTTTATACATTTATAATTAAAAGAATTAAAAGATTGAAAAAGGGATGAAGAAATTGTTTCTTTTGTGGCTGCTGGGTGCTGCGATGACAGCACAGGCAGAGCGTATGCAGTTTGACTCTACAAAGGTAGAGCAGTTACAGGAAGTAGTAGTGAAGGGCGTGAGGGCGCAGAAGAATGCGCCGTATGCCGTCAGCAACATCAAGAAGAAAACGCTGAACGAGTTTTCAAGAACGGGTAAGGAACTGCCGTTCCTGTTTTCACAGACACCCGGTGTGCTGGCATGGAGTGAGAATGGATTAGGAACGGGTACTACCTATATGCGTATTCGTGGTGCAGGTGATTCACGTATCAACGTGACCCTCGACGGAGTGCCTTTGAACTCGCCTGAAGACCAGTGTGTGTTCTGGGCGAATATGAACTCCTACGGCTCGTTGTTAGGCAGTGTGCAGATACAGCGTGGTGTGGGTTCATCGACCAATGGTGACGGTGCCTTCGGAGGAACGGTAGCCCTCTCATCGGCAACTCCTTCACAGACGATGGGTGGGGAGGTGAACTTCTCATACGGTTCGTATAACACCTATAACTTCGGCGGCAAATTCTCAACGGGTTTGTTGGGAAAACACTGGATTCTGGATGGTGCTTATCATCAGACGAATACCGACGGCTTTATCGACGGAACGAGTGGCAGAAGCGGATCTTACTACGGAGGCATTAGTTATGTGTCTGACAATTTTGTTGTCAGATACAAGAACATCGGTAACTTCGAGCATACAGGACAGGCGTGGAATGGTGTGACGGCAGGTACTAACGACCTGAGTATCATGGACGGAACCTATGGGGAGAAGACTGGTATCAAGACCTACAAGGATATGTGGAACGTAGGACTGGGTAAGTATAACTCGCTGTATGAGGAACTGATTATCAACGAGGATGGTACCTATAATACCCAGCGTTATAAGATGTCTGACGGTAGCTATTGGGACAAGACGACGGATAACTTCTGGCAGAACCACAATATCCTCTCGGCAGCATGGGACATCAACGACCATTGGACGACGACGGCATCGCTGCATTACACCTATGGCTATGGCTATTATGAGGAGTTCCGCCCGAACAATAAACTCTCGAAGTTCGGTCTGGTAGTCAACGACGAGGAAGGTAATTTCATCAAGCGTTCTGACTTTGTACGTAAGAAAGGACTCACACAGCATACTTATGGTTTTGTGTGGAATGCCAACTACAAGAACGAGAAATGGGACATCATCGGAGGACTGTCTATCCAAAACTTTGACGGCAACCATTTCGGCTACCTGACCTATGCCAGCAATCCGATTGTCCGCGATTACCTGATATGGTTGGCACATCCCGAAATCAACAATGGAAACGCAACGGGATACAGTGTCGACTTCCAGTATTACGACTCTGATGCCCATAAGCTCGATGGTAACGTGTTCCTGAAAGGTGCCTATCATATCAACGACCAGTGGGACGTGTTTGCCGATATGCAGTATCGCCACGTAGGCTATAAAACCGATGGCTACAACGACAAGTTCTATCAAGAGAGCAACAGATACTACAACCAACTGCTTGACATCAATCAGAAATACGATTTCTTCAATCCGAAGGCTGGTTTCTCTTGGAGCCTGAAAGGTCATCGTGTCTATGGCTCCGTCGCCCTTAGCCATCGTGAGCCCGAGCGTAACAACTACACAGACAACGGAAGCTACCCTGCTCCGAAGGCAGAGCAACTGCTGGATTACGAATTGGGCTATACCTATACCGCCAAAAACTGGCACGTAGGCGTGAACGGCTATTATATGGACTATACGGATCAGTTTGTGCAGACTGGTCTTTTGAGTGATATCGGTGAGAACCTCACGACGAATATCAAGGATTCCTATCGTATGGGCGTAGAGTTGCAGGCAGGTGTGGCTCCTACTTCTTGGTTGACTATCGAGGGTAATGCCGCCCTGAGCAAGAACAAAATCAAGGACTTCGACGAGGTAGCCGAAGACTGGGACAGTGAGACAGGTTCACGCACCATCCACTACGACAACTCGACGCTGGCTTTCTCGCCCTCTGCTATCCTGAACGGTTTCGTGACATTCCACTATAAGGGATTACAGGCTGTGTGGCATACGAACTTCGTATCGCGCCAGTATCTCGACAATACGGAGAATACCGACCGTTCGCTGCCAAGTTATAGTGTCAGCAACCTGAGTCTGAGTTACACGACTCCTCTGAAGGCACTGAAGATCAAGGAGGCGGTATTCGGTTTGAACTTCAACAACCTCTTTAATCGCCGTTATGCTGCCAGCGGTTGGGTATATTCTGCCATCTGCGACAGTTACGGTCATCCGAACGACAACCGCTACTACCAAATCGGTTTCATCCCGATGGCTGGATTCACGATGATGGGAAGTGTGACGGTGAGATTTTAAAGGTTAAAGGTTAAAGAATAATGACCGATTTTATTGCTGCTCATTGGTTGGACATCGTTACCACTATATTGGGACTCGCTTATATCCTGTTGGAATATAAGGCAAGTATCTGGATGTGGCTGGTAGGATTTCTGATGCAGGCATTGGGCATCGTACTCTACTATCAGAAAGGACTCTATGCCGATTGCGGCATGGAGTTCTATTATCTGGCAATGACGGTATATGGCTACTGGCGATGGATAAAGCCAAAAGCTAATAGCCAAAAGCCAATCGCTATCCGCCATTTCCCCAAGAAGGCTGTTGGTTATTGGCTATTGTTTATTGGAATCATCTGGGCATTCATCTACTGGTTATTGGTGACTTTCACCAACAGCAACGTACCATTGGCAGACAGTTTCACTACTGCCTTAAGCATTGTAGGTATCTGGGCGCTTGCCCATAAGTATCTGGAGCAGTGGTTTATCTGGATAGCCGTCGATATCGTCACCTGCGCACTCTATTTCTATAAGGACATTCCTTTCAAGGCGAGTCTTTATGGTCTCTACGTCATCATTGCCATTGCCGGCTTCATCAAATGGCGGCAGTTGATGCGGGCGGATGCCAAATAATATTAATAAATTTGGTGGTTTCCCCACTTTACACTACCTTTGCGGTCAAAATATGAAGATGAAGATGAAAAAGACCGTAATCCTGTCGGCTGTCGCTATCGCGCTGTTGACTTCGTGTGGTGGAAAGTTAGGAAACCTTTCTGCCGATAACTTTAAAGTAGTTCCTAATCCTCTGGAAGCAGAAGGCGGACAAGTTCAGGCTACCATCAACGGTATGTTTCCTGAGCAGTATATGAACCGCAATGCTGTCGTCACTGTAACGCCTGAACTCCGCTTTATGAAGGACGGTATGCAGCATACTGTCACTGGACAGTCGGCTACCTTCCAAGGCGAGAAGGTGATGGGCAACGACCAAGTAATCTCTTATCTCTTGGGCGGTCATTATACGATGAAGACCTCGTTCCCCTATCAAGCCGCCATGCAGCAGAGCGACCTCTACCTGACATTCGATGCGAAGTTGGGTAAGAAAGAGGTGAAAGTGCCTGCCGTGAAGATTGCCGATGGCGTGATTGCCACCAGTGAACTCTATCACCAGACGGTGAAGACAGCAGCACCTTGTGTGGCTCAGGATGCCTTCCAGCGTATCACTGAACAGAAACTGGATGCCAATGTGAAATTCCTTATCCAACAGGCAGAATTACGGCAGAGTGAGTTACAGTCGAACTCCGTACAGGACTTCGTGAAACTCCTTCAGCAGATAGCCCGTGACCAAGAGAACCTCAACCTCTCGAGTGTGGAGATTTCTGCATACGCCTCACCTGACGGTGGTGTGAAACTCAATGAGCAATTGGCTAATAAGCGTCAGCAGAACACAGAGAGTTTCGTGCGCCAACAGATGAAGGACGCTAACGTAGAAGGTGGTGTCGCCTCGGAATATACTGCTCAGGACTGGGAGGGCTTCCAAGAACTCGTGAAGGCAAGCAATATCCCCGATAAGGATGTCATCCTGCGCGTGCTCTCAATGTATCAGGATCCTCAGGAGCGTGAGCAGCAAATCAAGAATATGAGTCAGGGCTTCAAGGAACTGGCTGATGGTATCCTGCCCGAACTGCGTCGCGCCCGTATGACGATTAATTACGAGGTGATTGGTCGTGATGACGAACAGATCTTCGACCAGTATAAGAAGGATGCCTCGAAACTCAGTTTGGAGGAACTGGTATATGCTGGTATCATCGCTCCGACAACAGCAGAGAAAGAGGATGTCCTGAAGACTACCGCACGTCTGTATCCGAAGGATGCACGCGCCTATAATAACCTTGCCGTGCTGGCTATGCAGAAAGGAAACAAAGAGGAGGCTGAGCGTTATCTGCAACAGGCAAAAGCCATCGCCGATATCCCTGAGGCGAATGCGAATCTCGGACTGCTGGCTTTGCAGGCTGGTGACACTAAGAAAGCGGAAGACCTGATCTCCCGTTCGGCTGGTGCCTATGGCTTGGGTGAGACTTTAGGTAACCTGCATCTCGCACAAGGCAACTATGCCCTCGCTCAACAGGACTTCGGCTATAAGGCTACCAATAGTGCTGCACTGGCACAGATTCTGAATAAGGACTATGCACGCGCTTTGACAACTCTGAAGAACGTGAAGGAGAAAGACGCGATGACCGACTATCTCTCTGCTATCGTCAACGCTCGTCAGGGCAATGAAGATGCTGCGGCTTCTTTCCTGCGTAGTGCTATCCAGAAAGACCCGTCGCTGAAGCATTATGCAGATACGGATCTGGAGCTTGTGAAGGTAAAAAAGTAAAAAGGTAAAAGGGTAAAAAGGTAAAATGAAGATGTTGAAACGAAATAGTTTCTACAAAATGGTAATAAGGACTTTACCTTTTTACCTTTTTACTTTTTTACTCTTTAGTTGTGGCTCAGAGAACGGGAAGTTCCGTTTGTCGGGACGTTTCCGCAATCTGAATCAGGGCGAGTTTATGATATATAGTCCTGATGGCGGTTTCGTAGGCATCGACACCATCAAGGTGCGCGACGGTCGTTTCTCTTATGAGAAAGAGGTGCGCAACGAGGTAACCTTCATGCTGGTATTCCCCAACTATAGTGAACAAGCCGTTTTTGCAGAGCCAGGTGGAGAGGTGGATATCAAAGGTGATGCCACCCACTTGAAGGAGATGACCATTAAAGGTACTGATCTCAACGACGACCTGACGAAGTTACGCCAGCGTATCAATCGCCTCACACCACCCGAGATACCGCCCGTCATCATTGAGTATATCGAGGAACACCCTACCTCACTGGTTAGCCGTTATCTGTTGGATAAGTACTTCATCCTGAATCCCCAACCCGATTATCCACAAGCCTACAAACTCGTTACACGGATGTTGAAGGATGACCCCGACAATGGTAAGTTGCGTAAACTGAAAAGCCAACTCGAAGGTTTGAAAGCCAATCGGCTGCAAGGGACATTGCCGCCTTTCTCAGTGGTGGATACCAAAGGACGAAAGATCAGTAATGCTCAGTTGAACGGAAAGGTGAACATCATCTCTACGTGGGCAACATGGAATTATCCGAGTCAGGATATCCAACGCCGCTTACAGAAACTCCGTCGGAAGCATCCCGACCTTAACCTGTTAAGCATCTGTCTTGACGGTGACAAATGGGAATGCCAGCGTCGTTGCGACCGTGATACCCTTAACTGGTCAATTGTCTGTGATGGTAAGATGTTCCAGACACCTATTCTATCACAGTTGGGAATGTTGACCGTTCCTTCGATGATTGTTACGGATGCCAGAGGACGTATCATCAAAAGAGATCTCCCGCCCCAGGATATAGAGCAGGAGATCGAAAAATTCCTGAAGTAGATTTATTTATAATGGTTTTCTGAAACAACGGTGTCTGCGGTGTTGCGTAGATTCCAGATATTGCCATTGTCCACGCATGTGCTCGTTTGATTCCATCTGCGGCATCGCCTCAGCCCACTTGAAACCATAACGCTGGAACCACTGGATGAGGTCGTCGAAGATGAGTGAATTGGCACCTTTTGCACGATATTCGGGTAATACACCAATCAGCAACAGGTCGACGACATCCGTCTTATGCCATTTCAGCACTTTCAGCATGTGCCACCAACCAAAAGGCAACAGTCTGCCATCTCGTGTTTTCCTTAATGCATGTTTAAATGACGGGAAGGTAATGCCAAAGCCCACCATCTTATGTTCTGGTGTACTCCAGTCTTCAATAGCAGTAACGAGATTCAGGTCAGCCACCTTGATATACTGGTCGACAAGTTGGTTAACCTGATTCTCGGAGAGTTGTGAATAGCCATAGAGGTTCTTATACGTCTCATTGATGATATCGAAGATTTCCTTTCCTTTACCTTCCTTGATAAGTTCCTGACGGGTGAACTTACGTACTTGCAGGTTGTAGCGATTACGGATCATCTCGGCAATCTTATGGAACTTGTCGGGCACCTTCTCGGGTACCTTTACCAAATATTCCATATAGTCGTTATCTTTCTCGAAACCGCCTATCTGCTCGATATGCTGTGGATAGTAGGGATAATTGTAGTTGATATACATCGTGGCATCCTGATCAAAGCCTTCGACGAGCATACCTTCACGATCCATATCGGTGAATCCCAAAGGACCCGCTATTTCCGTCATACCTTTCTCCTTGCCCCATGCGGCAACAGTATCAAGCAACGTACGGCTTACCTCGATATCGTCGATGAAGTCCAACCAACCGAAACGTACTTCCTTACGCTGCCACCGTTCATTGGCATGATGGTTGATAAAAGCAGCAACACGCCCTACCATCTTTCCGTTGCGGAAAGCCATGAAGTAATCAGCCTCACAGAAATCGAAAGCAGCGTTACGGTCACGGCGCAGCGTGTTCATCTCGTCGGAATACAGAAACGGTACCGCCTGCTTGCAGTCACGGTACAAATCGTAATTAAACTGAATAAACTGTTTCAGTTCTTTTAGGTTACTTACTTTTCTAATCTCTATTGCTTCCATAAGTACCCCGACCGAGAATCGAACTCGGAACTAAGCTTTAGGAGAGCCTTGTTATATCCATTTAACTATCAGGGCAGTCAAATTTTGTGCAAAAGTACAAAATATAATTGATAAATGGTAATTGACAATTGAAAATTTCGTAACTTTGCACTATAATTTAAATAATATATCTCTATGGGAAAATTAGTCATTAACTCGTATGATGAGTTTGCCGCCCATCTGGGCGAAGAACTTGGAGCCTCTGAATGGCTGCAAGTAGATCAGGATCGTATCAACCTGTTTGCTGATGCCACCCTTGACCATCAGTGGATTCATGTCGATGTAGAACGTGCCAAGGAAGAGAGTCCTTATAAGAGCACGATAGCCCATGGCTATCTCACGCTGAGTCTGTTGCCTTATCTGTGGGATCAGATCATCGAGGTGAATAATATTAAGATGCTCGTGAACTATGGTATGAACGACATGCGTTTCGGACAGCCAGTTATTACAGGCAGTCGTGTACGCCTCGTTACGAAGTTACACAATATCCAGAACCTCCGTGGCATTTGCAAGGCAGAAATCAAGTTCGTTATCGAAATAGAAGGGCAGCGAAAACCTGCTCTCGAGGGTATCGCTGCCTTCCTCTATTATTTTGAGTGATGATTCCAGATTATTTCTTTAGAATCTTCTTGCCTTGATAGATGTAGATTCCCTTTTTCGTGGGCTCTCCTGAGAGACGACGACCGCTAATGTCGTACCAAACATCCTTGCCTTTGGTGAGGGTCGGGGTGATGTTTTCGATTCCTGTTACGACACCTTGCAAGGCACCAGACTGATTATAGTAACCACCATTCTCGAAATCGAGGTCGGCTGTCTGTTCACCATTATTATTGTTATTAAAGATAATCTGCGTTGGTTTTGAGGTCAGTGTTCCATTATATGACCATTTCCAAACCGTTTTACCATTATTGGTTCCTACCTTTGTACATGCTGCACCAGGCCATGAGCCGCCAGTGTAGTTGTTGTTGGCATCCCAAGCCCAGCACTTGACAGTGGTCCATGAAGTGGGAGCCTCGAAGAAAGCACATACCTCACCCTCGTTTACCTGACAGAAATCGGGAGCTGTGAAGGTATCTTCCTTGATATTGTCCAAAGCGGAGATATCCACGCCATTGCTCACGTACATCTTATAATTTGTGCCTTCCATAGCAAGCATAAAACCATCCGTAGAAGCTGTAGCAGTTCCTAACAGCAACAGTACATCACCCTTCGTACCCTTTACTTTCAGCACATATCCGTCATTGGATGCCGTCTTGGTATCAATACTACTCTGGTTATGAATACCAGCAGCCTTGCGTACCAAAATCATTTTCTTGATAGGAACCTTGTAGGTCTGCCAATGTTTTAGCCAGACGCAAGGAGTTCCAGGCATAGTGAGGATAAAGGCATTGGCTGCCTCTACGTTGGCATAGAGAGGGCACTCGCCTTGGCGACCAGTATCGTGGTTGTCGACGAAGGTCACGGCATAACGGGCATAATCCTCATCGTTCGACAGCGTTGCCTTGTTGAGGTCAGCCCAATTGTTACCATTATTACTGAATGCTGAGTTGATATAATACTTCAGGGGGAAGTCGAAAGCAGCACTCTGGATGACACCGTCAACCTTCGTACCTTTGATCCAGTTGGTCACCACTGTCTTGTTGCCATCCCAGCATTCTCCGACAGAGAATTTTGGCTGGGCAGTCGTATTATATAGTCCCACATATTTGGCAGCAAAGCCTTTCACAAAGTCATAGCGGAAACCTATATACCCTAAATCGTTAAGCAGGAAGTTCTCATACGCCATTACATTTTTTTGTACGTTCTCACTAGTATGGTCAAGATCGCGGGCACCGCCCCATCCTTCACCAGTATCATTAGCACCAGTGGGTTTATATCCCTTATCCTTTGATTCATCGTTCTTACAGATATCCGCTGCTGTCAATTGATAGGTCACGCCTTTGTAAGTCTCCGCAGGGAAGTTCAGCCAGTTACCGTCTACACTAGCACGGTGATTGATGACCACATCCTCTATGATGCCCACACCCTTGTCCTTGAACGTCTTAATCATGCTACGCAGTTGATTTTCCGTACCAAACGCACTCCTATGGTTGAACCAATAGATGGGATGATAGCCCATGTTGTTGGATGTGGTATTACAATAACCCGAATTCGGCACCCAGATCAGGTCAAAAAACTGTGACATCTCATCTGCCTGCGACTCCAAGTTTGCCCAATTGGTGTCTGTATACGAGTCCCAGAAGAAACCCTGTAACATCACACCACTATATTTCTCTGGCCATCCCTGAGCAGCAACTGTCAGCGTGGCAATAAACAGTAAAAGGGTTGCGTAAATCTTTTTCATTTCCTTTTAGTTTTTGGTTTCTGCTGCGAAGTTACGACTTTTTCGCTAACGTGCTATCAATCAAGCCCTAAATAAAACGTTATATAATGTGCAAACGGTTGCACTATGACATCATTTTTATGAAAAAAAAGACAGGCACCTTGATGGGGTGCCCGTCTATTGAATCTATGAAGTTGAGATATTATTTCATCACAACCTTGCGACCGTTCATGATAACTACACCACGGAAGCCTTCCTGTACGCGCTGACCCTGCAGGTTGTACATAGCAGAGCTCTTAGTATTGTTCTTCACGTTCTTGATGCCAGTAGAAACCACTGCTTCAACGCTTAACTCCTTGGTTTCAGCATTGAAAGTGAAGGTAACGTCATAGGTACCTGCTGCCTCGATAGTAAGAATCTTATTACCAGAACCTTCACCATATGACTCTGACCAATCGTGGTCGGCAACAACCTTGAACTCATAGTTACCTGCTGCCAGCTCAACGCCAGTGAGAGTTAACTTATAGAGACCATCATCACCTTTTACCATATCGTTAGCCACGTTTGTGGGATCCCACT
Source organism: Prevotella sp. (assembly GCA_017554145.1). Taxonomy (GTDB): domain Bacteria; phylum Bacteroidota; class Bacteroidia; order Bacteroidales; family Bacteroidaceae; genus Prevotella. Next base: position 217,742 of record JAFZIZ010000015.1, read on the forward strand.
CTGCACCACAAAGGTCTGGTACACCTGCAATAGTCCAAGTTTTATCAACAGGTTCAGGATCGAGCTCTTCAAGATTTGTAGCCTCGCACTTGATAGTCCAGTTCTCAGTAGCACTCTTACCACCATTCCAAGTCAATGTAAAGGTAAAGGCACTTGCCGTGTACTTGGTAAGGTCAACCTTAAAGTTACCATCACCGGTAGCCTCTAACCATTTGGGAGCCTCGCTGTTAGGAGTCTTGCCTGCTACAGGCTCTTCTTCTGCATTATAGTAAACATCCCAGTAGCCCATCCATGAAGTACCATTGGGGCGGAACTTGAATGCTACGTTCTTGGTTCCTGCAGGAAAAGTTGAGGGGTCAAAAGAGAACTTGAAGGTCTTGCCAGCCTCGATGACCTCTGCAAAGACGGTGGGATCATCCCATCCCCATGCTTCAATACTGCCGGAAATACCAAGAGTCTTGACTTCAGCATCAGGAATCTCTGTATAGTCCTCGGTGACATCCTGTAAACTTACATTGCCTTCACCGTCATCCCAAGAGAGAATGAAATAGCGATCTGAAACAACGTCTTTGACGTCGCCAGTCTGCTTAGTACCTTCGGATTCACCATTATTAAGTAGAAAGCTCACGATGGTCACCTCGTCGGGGAAGGTATACATCCAGAATTCATCACCTGTGTCTGGATGGGTATACTTCTCGGTGAACTGAATTGTGCCGGGCCAACTATAAAGTTTGTCAGAGTTCTGTAGACCTCCGTCGGCGCCCCACCACCAAATGAACGGAGCAGTTTCACACTGAACGTAAATGTTGATAGCAGCATGAGCAGCCACTGTCATAACGCTCATAAGAATTAGAGTAAAAATTTTCTTCATAATCGTTTTGTTTTAAAAGTTATGTAATAATGTTAGAAATATATTGTTTTGAATAATCCTTCGTTACCTCTGGATTTCGAGAGCAAAATTAAATAAAATAACGTTACGTTGTTTCAAATGAAAGAAGAAAAATGAAAAGGTGGCGTGCAAACGTTTACACACCACCCTTATCATGCTTTATTTCCTCAGAATCGACCAATCACCTGTAATATCGTTCAGGTAGAAGTCGTAGGTTCCTGCAGGAACAGTGATATCACTGCTGCCTGTAGGCAAAGTATATACTGTGGGACTGAGAGGTTGTGAACCATCGCCACCCCAGTCTTTGGTATCCCAATTGTGGTTGGCGCGGAACTTCAACTGCGTATCAGCTGTCAGTTCGAAGTCCAGCAGGCACCAGTTGTGAGGAGCCTTAGCGCACTGGACGAGGTCGAAGTCCTTGTCCCAGTTAGAACCATTGATGGTACCGATGAGACTGATGTTAGTGTAGTTCACTGTAGGTTTAGCAACGGCTGTCCACTCATAAGTGCGGATATTCTTCTCCTCGTCCATCTCAATGGTCAGCGTGTACCAACCTTCTTCGAGTGGGCCGAGCCACTGACCTGGCTGCGCGAATTTACCACTCTCCTCACGGGGAGCTGTAGCCTTGCCATCGAAGCCCCACGTCTTGGTTGTAGCACCTGCCAGCATGGCCTCGCGCTCCCAAACCTTCACATTATAGACTGACTTACCACCGGCATTGTTGGGCCAGAAGGTAGTATATGTGAATGTCGTGGGATCCGTCTTGTAGAACATGTAGTTACGGCTGGTTTCAGGATCCTCAACCTTCATGTTGCCACCAGCATTGGTATACAAGTAGTAGCAGTAGAACTGGATGACAGCCTCAGAGACTATCGACAGTTTCTCCATGTTCATGAGGAGATCGTATTTGACAGCACCGTCGTTAGCAGGACCTACAAAAGCAGGACCACCTTTCAGCATACCTTCTCCTTCTCCCTTTCCAAAGGCTACGCTCTTGTCACCTGCCTGAAACTTGGCAAGGTCTTCTTCAGCCACAATCATATACTCGGTATTCAAACGGACGTCAGCATCATTTTTGAGGGCATCGATAGTAACAGAGAATTCAGGGTCATCATAGACATCTGCATCGCTATGGTTGAATTTGGTCTCTGTCCACTTACCATCAAGGCCTTTTACAACTGCATAATAACCTTTGGAGATATAGATGCCTCGCTCATTGACTGGAGTGAAAGCGACATTATAGTTACCATAATAGTTACTTCCCGGCGTTCCAATGATAGCCTCGCTGGTGTCGTCAGTAACGGTAAAGAGGTTAATACGTAGATAGAGAGTAGTCTGATTGGGATTATGAGTAAAATGATTGTAGTAGGCAGCCTGCAGGTTGCTGGGCAGCACACTAACCTCATTGGAATTAGCCATACTCTCGCAATCAAGAGTGTATGCATCACTGAAATCGGCAGCCTTGGCAATGTCGATTCGTGCCTTCATCACTGTATTGGCAGGCATGGCACCCTCAGCCACCGACACATTACCCAGCACAATGGGAGCATCACTTTCTATGAGATTTTGTAGATTGATACTTCCTACTTCAACGCCGTTAAAGGTGATGTCACTCGACTGGAGTATACTCTCCTGCGGATTCGACTGCGGAGGAGTCGAAACCGAGTAGTCGTCGTTGCAGGCGGCAAAGACGGCGGTCAGAAGAGCCATTATATAGAAACTGATTCTTTTCATATCTTATCCTTTTTTGAGTTAATACACATTGTATTTAATTGACTGCAAATTTCACCTTATTGGTGTTCATATCAACCGTGAAGGTGACAGAACCACCAGCAAAGCCAGCAAACTTCCATGTACCCTTACCAGGTTGCAACAAGTCGTCCGAATAGGTGTTATTGTCATCCCATTCGCAACCATCAATAGGCGCATCGGCCTTTTGAGGACCTATAGATCCTAGTGGGTCGTCGTCGCTGCCCCAATCGTCCAGATAGGTGTAGAAGCGGAATTGGAGGTCGCCGGCAGGAATGTCGAAGGTTGCCTCAAATACCTTGCTGCCAATCTCTGTCTCCATCAGTTTCCATTCTTCGAGGGCTTCAGCATTACCTGTAGAAGGGGTCGTCCACCCATTAGGACTACCAATGAGATAGATGTAGGCAGGAGCCTTGATGGCTTCGTAAGCAGCCATATGATTAAAGAATACGGCGTTGGAGACGATTTCCGAACCTGGCACAAGGTCGGTCAAAGCCTCGAATAGGGCGGCACGGACACGGAAGGCAATCTGTCGGAACCCTTTATCGACATAGTCTTCAGGTTTTGTAATTCCATCAGCCTGATTAATGCCCTGTGCAATTTCCTCACCACTGATATCTGAACTGCAGGTATAGAGGTTCGTACTCAGGTAGTCATCCTCTTGGCCAATGACATTACCGTCATCATCTTTGACGTCCTTCTGACACCATTTTACGCTACCGTCATCCTGTACCACACCAACCTGGATGCTATAGGTTGCATAGGCATTATAGCCATAGTCAGGCTGCGACCATGTCAAATGGACAGTATTGGTGGCTGACAGCTGAATATACTGATCTGCCATCGCTGGTGTATTGAGCGTGAAGGCGGTTGGCGTCTTGAACGTCGGATTGTCATCACGGTCATCCTTGCAAGATGTGAATATGCTGGCGATGCATATCAGCAGGGCGCCAAGCAATAATTTGTTCTTCATATTGCGTTTTAATTTGTTTCTATTTTAATGACTCCATTTATTCAATCTCAGAGTAACCGTCAATCTGAATAAGATTGCTGTTGGCCATGATCTCAGAAGAAGGCAGAGGAAATAGATTACGGCTCTTGTCGAACTTAATCTTGCTAGAACCATCCTTAATACCGTTCTTGTAAGACCAGTTGTAAGCATCCTGACCTCCAAACTTATTGAAGCGGATAAGGTCTACACGACGATAGCCCTCGAAGTAGAACTCACGAGCACGTTCATCCAGCACGTCATTCAGCGAGTAAGTGCTCTTGGCAGCAGCATGAGCACGGTTGCGAACGGCATCCATATACTGCTTAGCCTTAGAAGAAGTAGAACCGTTGAGGTGTATCTCAGCCTCAGCAGCATTCAGATAGGCTTCTGCTGTACGGAAAAGGAAGAAGTCGATGTCGACATCGGTGGGATCGTGAGGAGTAGCACCTGTGGAATAGTTATTGTTCCATTTGGGAGTCACAATACCCTCTACGAACTCTGTGTTATTACCCAGTTCTAAGGTACGGTCTTTCTTGTCCGTTCCCTTGCCCCAGAAGATGGCACGGTCATCGTTGCTGGCAGCACGAATCTCAACAGCAGTCTTGCCGACATACGTTGAAGGAGAAGAGGTAAATACCTCCAGGAATTCAGGACGACAGCGCATGCCGCTCCAAGCACCATCGGTAGTTGCACTGCTCAGATCTATAACATTCTTCATAAAACTGTCCCACATCGCTGCAATAAAGAAACGAGAGCCGCCCCAGCCACGCGTGGTGACACCATCTTGCTTAAGAGGAAGAATGGCTTCGCAACTTGCACCATTGGAACCATTATCGCCCATAAACAGCAGGTCATAAGGCTTGTAGCCTTTAGCTGTGGCAACAGGAGATATCTTACTGTCATCGAACAGAGAATAGTCAGAGTTGATGACTTTCTCGGCATATGAGAGAGCCTCTGCCCAGTATGGGTTGTTTTGACCGTCATTGTTCAGGTAGACACCTGCATTCAAGTATAGACGGCTTAGTAGCAGCCACGCAGCAGCCTTGTCGACACGTCCGTAGTTTGCATCACTATCTGTCTTAGGCTGAGCATCCAATAGGTTGGGCTCTGCAGCCTCGATTTCACTCTTTACCCATTCGAACAGATATTCACGTCCCATCGCTAACAGTTCTGCTCGCGTATAGGACTGACCCTCGACAAATTTGGAATTATAGGCATGTGCCTGCATGGGAGGATCTGCCGAAATAGATGTTGTAAACGATGGATCTCCAAAGAAATCAAGCATCAAGTAGTTGTTATATGCACGCAGCAAGCGGACTTCTGCCTGCATGGTGGCATCAGCGCCATTTTCTTCGGCAATTGCCAGGAAATGGTTGCAGAAACCGATGTTCGACACTAGACGATAGTAGAGGAACTTCAGTGTGGGCGTGCTTGGCATACACTGGTTATAACAGATATCCACAATACCACCGTCACTCCACCAACAGATGGCCTCGTCGGTAGGCAGCACATTGAAATTGAAGATGTTACGTAAAAGAGTGGAGCGTCCAGCATCTTGGATGGTGAAATCGGCGGCACCGTCGTTACCCTCCATTATCAGACCAGCATAGCACTTAGAGTATAGTGCTGCAATATCCACTTCTGGGGTGACATTTGGATCAAGGTTACCCTTGTTAAGGTCATCCATGCAAGAAGTGATGCTGGTAGCAAACAGCAGTGCTGCTGCCGGAATCATTGCTTTGATTTTATTGAGTTTCATAATAATGTACTTTATTGATTGTTGATTAGAAATTCAAGTTTACACCAAGCAGGAAGGTACGACAGCGAGGATAAACGCTACTTTCCTTACCAGAGGTCTGCTCAGGATCTAGACCCTCGTATTTTGTGAAGGTAAACACATTAGTGCAAGAAGCATATACGCGTCCTGAAATACCATGATATTTGCCTGCCTTGAACAAATTCTCGAAATTGTAACCCAATGTAATATTGTCACATTTCAAGAAAGAAGCATTCTGTACAAAATAATCACTCAGTGGATAGTTGTAGGAACTCCATTTCAGTGCCGTAATGCTTGGAGTACTATTCTCATAGTAACCAGCGGTGTTCGCTAGCACAGAAGAGTTCATCTTACCCTGCACGATGTCGTTATAGACATAGTTGCCAATACTGAAGCGGAAGTTAGTACCCAAATCCCAGTTTTTATAGGCAACCTTGAAGAAGAAACCACCAGTCCAGGGGGCAGTAATACTTTTATAGAAATAACGGTCGTTTTCGTCGATGACACCATCGGCATTGCGGTCAACATAGACACCCTGAATAGGACGTCCACTGGCATCATACACCTGCTGGTACACCCAGAAGGAGTTGGCGGGCTGTCCTACCTTGTGATAAGTCACTGTTTGGTCCGTACCTGCCGTCATACCTGCCTCAATCATGTCACGACCGCCATAGAGTTCACTAATCTTGTTCTTGTTGTAGGCCATGTTGGCACCTAACTCCATGAACCAGTCCTTGGTCTGGACGGGTTTGCCACTGATAGCCAGTTCTATACCCGTATTTTTCAGAGAACCAGCATTAAGCATCATGGCATTGTCGAAGTTCATACCACCAGGAATAGTAGGAGTACAGAGCAGGTCGGTAGTTTTACGATAGTAAGCATCAAAAGCCACCGTCAAGCGCTGATTGTACATACCGAAGTCAATTCCGAAGTTCCACGTAGTAGTAGTTTCCCATGTCAGGTCATTGTTATATACCAAAGGCTGATAGAGGATACCACTTGGGTTGGCACTCATGGGGTATAGGTAGTGGCTGTTGGCAGCATCTCTGGTAACCTTATAGATAGGAGTATAGTATTCTCTACCCGTATCCTGCTGACCAGTCTTACCCCAGCCGATACGAATCTTAGCATCGCTGATAGCATCTACATTCTTCAAGAACTTTTCATCTTTCAGACGCCAAGCAAAGGCTGCAGAGGGGAAGAAACCCCAGCGGTGACCATCAGCAAAGCGACTAGAACCGTCGTAACGAGCCGTGAAGGTGAAGAGGTAGCGATCCATCAGTGTGTAGTTCATACGTCCATACCAACTGACGAGGACAGTCTGACCTTTCCATTTATCCTCCACCTTATTATTAATGGTATTGGCTTTAGGATTACCTTCGTCATCAAGTCCTTCATAAGTAGAGGGGAAGTAGGACGTGTAGTTGTTGGTACCCCAGTAGCGCATACGGCTGTATTCGTAACCAGCCATAATGTCTAAGTGATGATTCTCGTTGAAATCCTTGAAATACTGGGCATAAGCGGTGTAGATCAGGTTGTATTTCTTCTCTTGATTTTCACCCGTTCCACCATAATAGAATCCATAGGTAGAATAGCGATTGTTGTTTGTATATTCGCCGCCATCGGCATACTCACCAGCAAAATTCATGTGGAGACGAATGTCCTCAAGACCATGAATCTTGTAGTCAATCTCGAAATTACCCAACAATACATTGGCTTTTTTATACCAAGTATAGTGGTCAATCTTCTCCATGGGGTTGGCAGGAGAATTATCCAAAAGCGTATAGGGGAACGTAGGATCGAAGACGTCTGTTTCCTTGGTCCACTGCCAGTAGCCGCCCCAGTTGGCAAACTTCTGATCACTGCTCGTTACAGGACGTGTAGGATCCATTCTTGTGGCAAGACCAATGGCTTCGGTGCCACCAGGACGTGTTTTGGAATAGGCATACTTACCATTAATATTAAGGTTCAGATGGTCATCCAGCAATGAGGGATTCAGCGTAAAGCCTGCAGTGAAACGACTGTAGTCAGAACCCTTTAGGACACCCTGCTGATTAGTATAGCCTACACTGGCACGATAAGGCATAGCCCACTTTGTGTTACCCACACCACCAGTAACGGTAATGTTCTGATCGTGGCTGAATGAATTGCGGTATATCTCATCCTGCCAATCTGTATCGTATGTTCCTGCTGCATAGTTAGGTGTGTTTTCATCTATGAACTCCTTCCAACCAAGTCCATTATACTGGATAGAGCCTTCACCATATTTTTCCTTCATGAAGTTGACATACTCGCTGGCATTCATGACATCGAGTTTCTTAGCAACACTACTTATAGAGAAAGTGCCGTTGTATGAAACTTTGGGAGCCTGATTACGACGACCTTTCTTGGTAGTGATAATGATAACGCCATTAGAACCACGGCTTCCAAAGATCGCAGTAGCAGAAGCATCCTTCAGTACGGTAAATGACTCGATATCGTTAGGGTTAACCAACGACAGGGGATTGCTCATTCCCTTGGTAGCGTTATTGTCCATAGGCATTCCGTCAATAACGATCAACGGGTCGTTACTTGCATTCAAAGAAGCACCACCACGGATACGAATCTGGGCACCGTCACCAGGAGCACCTGAGGCAGAGTTTACGTTGACACCAGCGATCTTACCCTGAATCATGTCCTGAGCACTTACCTGCAGACCATGGTTCTTTTCATCTGGTTTAATGGCAGTGACAGAACCTGTCAAATCGGTCTTCCTAGCACGACCATAACCAATGACAACGACATTTTCAAGGACTGCAGCATCCTCCTGAAGAGTAATCTCAATATTAGCGGCAGCCTTCACCGTCTGGGTTTGGTATCCCACGTATGAAACGCTAATATCAGCACCTTGGTTTGCTTGCAAGGCGAAATTACCGTCAAAATCTGATACGGTAGCAGTTTGAGTACCAACCACACGTACCGTCGCACCGATAATCGGTTCGCCCTGAGCATCCTTAACATGACCTTTGACATCAATTTGAGCAAAGGCACCCACCGAAAGAAAGAGTCCTAACATCAGGACCAACATCCTTAACGGAGTTTTAATGTTTACCCGCTTCATTCATTTAATTTTTATAGTTAGTAATATGATTTAGTTCTCTATTATCAATTGCTAGTGGAGTATATCCGTTGCAAAGATATGATTTGTTTTTATTCGTTATTCTTTTTTAAGAGTTAAATTCTTTATTATACCAATGCAAACGTTTGCATTAACTACACCTTATAAATAAATAGAAGAAGAGATGGTGGTTTCAAAAGATTATACTACCTTTGCTGAGTAAAACTAAAGGCCGACAAATGAAAGAGAAGGTTTCTTTGACGATGAAAGATATTGCCCGTGAATTTGGTATCAGCGTGGCAACGGTATCCAGGGCGTTGAAAGACTCGCCCCGCATCTCGGCTGAACGACGTGCGGTTATCCAGCAATATGCCCGAGAACATAACTTCATCCCCAATGTTATTGCAGAGTCATTACGCCACTCAAGGGTGCAACCTATTAAGGTGATTGGTGTTATTATTCCTGAATTTGCACATTATTACTTCTCTTCCATCTTGGCGGGTATAGAGGAAGAAGCCTCTGCACATGGCTATCGTATCATGGTGGCACAGAGTAACGAACGATACGAACGGGAGGTGAAAATCTGTCAGTCTTTCTATGAGAACAAGGTTTGTGGCATCATTGTCTCACAGGCGAAGGATACCCAAAAATATGAGCATTTCCAACGACTGATTGACGCAGGTGTGCCATTAGTGTTCTATGATCGTATCTGTACTGGGGTGAATGCCAGTCGTGTAGTGGTGGACGATTATATGGGTGCTTACAATGCCGTGACACATCTGATAGAGACAGGTTGTAACCGCATTGCCTTCTATGGTTCTTCCATGACATTGGAAATTTCCAAGAACCGATATAATGGATATAAGGATGCTTTGCTCAAGCATGGTATTCAGCCCGATCCGGAGCTGATGCGATTCTGCGATAACCGTACGGATGCGGAAACGATTACACCAGAATTACTTTCTATGCCTATTCCTCCTAACGGCTTCTTTGCTGTGAACGACGATACTGCCATCGGAATCCTTTATACGGCAAAACGTATGGGATTCAAGGTGCCAGACGATATCTCTATTTGCGGCTTTACAAATGGACAGCGTGCTGTCGCTTGTGATCCCATGCTGACTACAGTGGAACAACGAGGCGTCAAGGTGGGTGAAGAGGCTGCCGATATTTTGATTGGGCATGTGGAAGGTACCATCCCTTTGGAAAAGGCAGAGCGTCGAGTTGTTCGTACAAGATTGATAATAAGAGGTACTACTAGATAGTTGATAGTTAAGAGATATAAGATATGAAACAGAAACCGAATCTTTCTTTCTGGAAACTATGGAACCTTAGTTTCGGATTTTTCGGAGTGCAGATAGCGTATGCACTCCAGAGTGCTAACATCTCACGTATCTTCGCCACTTTGGGCGCTGATCCTCATAACTTGAGTTACTTCTGGATTCTCCCTCCGTTGATGGGTATCCTGGTGCAACCGATTGTTGGAACGTTGAGCGACAAGACATGGACACGTTTCGGTCGACGTATACCTTATTTATTTATAGGAGCGACTGCAGCGGTTTTGGTGATGTGTCTCTTACCCAATGCAGGTTCCTTGGGGTTGACTATCAGTGCTGCCATGATGTTCGGACTCATCGCATTAATGTTCTTGGACACCAGCATCAATATGGCGATGCAACCCTTTAAGATGTTAGTGGGCGACATGGTGAATGAAGAGCAGAAGGCGAAGGCATACAGCATCCAGTCGTTTCTCTGTAATGCAGGTAGTGTGGCAGGCTATCTGTTCCCCTTTATCTTCACTTTCATTGGTATCAGTAATGTCGCCGAGAAGGGAGTGGTGCCCGATAGTGTCATCTGGTCGTTCTATATTGGTGCTGCCATCCTGATTCTCTGTGTCATCTATACCACTTCGAAGGTCAAGGAGTGGAATCCCAAAGAGTATGCAGAGTATAATGAGAAATCTGAGGATTCAGAGGACTCAAAGGGCTCCGGCAACTGGCTTACCCTCTTGCGTAAGGCTCCCTCTACTTTCTGGAAAGTAGGACTGGTGCAGTTCTTCTGTTGGGCTGCCTTCCTCTATATGTGGAACTATTCAACAGGAGCAATTGCTGAGACGGTATGGAACACTACCGATCCCGCCAGCGAGGATTTCCAGGAAGCAGGCAACTGGGTGGGCGTACTCTTTGCCGTACAGGCTATCGGCTCTGTCATTTGGGCTGCGCTATTACCTCAGTTCAAGAACACGAAAGTGGCTTATGCCGTCAGCCTCATCATTGGTGGTATCGGTTTTGCCCTTGTTCCCTTCATCCACGATGCATATATGCAATTCATTCCCTTCCTGTTGATAGGTTGTGCATGGGCAGCCATGCTTGCTATGCCTTTCACCTTTGTTACCAATGCCTTACAGGGTTATGGCCATATGGGAGCCTATCTCGGATTGTTCAACGGCACCATCTGTATTCCTCAGATTGTAGCAGCCCTTTGCGGAGGTATTGTACTTTCGCTGATAGGCAGTCATCAGTCATCCATGATGATTGTTGCAGGGGTCCTTCTGACAATTGGTGCTGTCTGCGTGGCATTTATACAGAAAAAATAACTCTGGGTGCAAACGTTTGCATCCTCTAACTTGAAAAACATTCCCCATTTGGTTCCAACCGAATGGGGATTTTTTGTACTTTTGACGGCAGAAAACTATAAATAGATGCATATGAAAATATTATTCAACGTAGAATACCTGACTACTTTCGGTGAAGAGTTAGTGTTGAATGTCCTGTCTGAAGAGGACGCTGCGAAGGTTTCGCGCCATAAGATGAGTACGCTGGATGGCCAACATTGGTTTGTCCAATTGACGAAGGCAGCAAAGTCAAGTACACACCTTGATTATTACTATAGTGTAACACGTGAAGGGAAGGAAGCCCGTCATGAATGGCTTGTCATGCCACATCGGCTGGAGTTCATTGCCTCAAAAGCCAATCGCTATACGGTATATGACCATTGGTTGGATATCCCAGACGATTCCTACATGTATTCTTCTGCTTTTACGGACTGTGTTGCAGCGCGTCATCGCAAGATGAGCGATCAGAGTTCTTTTAGCAAGACGGTACGCTTGAAAGTACGTGCCCCTCAGTTACGCAGTAACGAGCGTCTCGCCCTGCTTGGTAATGGGGAGGCTCTTGGTAACTGGGAGTCGATACGCGCTCTGGAAATGATAGAGCATGACAGCCACGAATGGGTCATCAGCCTGGATGCCGACAAACTGCCTCAGAGCTTTGAGTTTAAGTTTGTTGTACTGGATGAAGAAAAAGACTATACCCCATTATGGGAGAATGGTGCAAACCGTACCATCGTTCTTCCTCAAATCGCAGACAACGAGGTTATTGTCTATGAATTGTCGCAGGCATTCTTCTCCATCTATCCGTGGAAAGGTGCAGGCGTTGTCATTCCGATCTTCTCTCTCCGCAGTGAGGGAAGTTTCGGCGTCGGTGATTTCGGTGACCTGAAGATGATGGTTGACTGGGCAGACAAGACGAACCAGCGTATCATTCAGGTATTGCCTATCAACGACACAAACATCACACATACTTGGCAAGACAGTTATCCTTATAACAGTATCAGTATCTATGCCCTGCATCCACAATATACGGACTTTAGGCAGTTGCCAGAACTCAAGGATGAAAAACTGAAGACTAAATTCAAGGAATTACAAAAGGAGTTGAATGCCCTCCCGCAGATTGACTATGAGCGTATGTTCACTGCTAAGATGGAGTATCTCCATGAACTATTCACTCAGGAATGGGCAACCATCAAGCGTCGTGCTTCCTATAAGGAATTCTTCGAGCAGAACAAGGAGTGGCTGGTGCCTTATGCCGCCTTCTGCTATTATCGCGACAAATATGGTACGGCAGAATTCTCCAAATGGCCTAAAGAAGCGACCGCCAAGAGCCAAGAATTAAAGGCCAACAGCCAAATAGATTTCTGGTACTTCGTGCAATACAACCTTGATCAGCAGATGCGCAGTGCCCATGAGTATGCCCGTAAGCATCGCGTCATCCTGAAAGGTGATATCCCCATCGGTATCAGTCGTGATGGTGTGGAGGCATGGGTAGAACCTAAATACTTCAACCTGAACGGACAGGCAGGTGCTCCACCCGATCCATTCTCTGCCGACGGACAGAACTGGGGATTCCCCACCTACAATTGGGACGAGATGTTAAAGGACGGTTGTTCTTGGTGGGTACGTCGTTTCCGTAAGATGGCGCAGTACTTCGATGCCTACCGTATCGACCACGTTCTTGGCTTCTTCCGCATCTGGGAGATTCCCGTTCCCGAGAAATCTGGACTGATGGGACAGTTTGCACCTGCTTTGGGTATGAGCAAGGAAGAGATAGAGGCTTATGGCGTCACCTTCAATGATGGACTGTTCTTGGTGGATCATAAGCGTAACGATCGCTGGCATCCTCGTATCGCTGTCCAGTATCAGGAGGCTTACCAACAGCTCGCTGACGACCAGAAATTTAATTTCAACCGTCTGTACAACGATTATTTCTATCGTCGTAACAACCAATTCTGGTATCAGGAGGCGATGAAGAAACTTCCTCGTCTGACGCAGGCAACCCGTATGTTGGTATGTGCAGAAGACTTAGGAATGGTACCCGATTGCGTTCCCTGGGTGATGAACGAGTTACGCATCCTGAGTCTGGAGATTCAGTCGATGCCGAAAGACCCGGAGTTGCGTTTCGGTAAACTGTCACATAATCCTTATCGCTCTGTCGATACTATCTCCACCCATGATATGGCTACGCTCCGTCAGTGGTGGGATGAGGACGAAGAGCGTACGCAGGATTACTTTAGCACGATGCTCCATCGGGGTGGGGCAGCACCGCATCCTCTGCCCGCTTGGTTGGCTAAGGATATCGTCAGTCGTCATCTCACTTGTCCGTCTATGCTCTGTCTGCTGTCTCTGCAAGACTGGTTGTCGATTGATGAGAAGTTACGTCTGCCTGATGCCAATGCCGAGCGTATCAATATTCCTGCCAATCCACGTCACTACTGGCGCTATCGCATGCATCTATCTATAGAGCAGTTATTGGCTGCCGACGATTTCAATGAGACCATCCGTACATTAATCATACAAAGTGGAAGAAAGTAAAAATGAAGAAAACTAAACTATTACTGGCTATTGGCTGTTGTCTGTTGGCTGTTGGCCTACATGCAACAGAAGTGAAGTCTCCCAATGGGAACATTGTTGTGAACTTCTATGTTGACGACAATGGACGTCCCACCTATGAGATGACTTACAAGGGCAAGGCTGTCATCAAGCCCTCTCACCTCGGATTGGAACTGGCGAAGGACAAGCATGCCTCGAAAGGGATGAGTGAGACCGATCTGATGGACGGCTTCCGTATCACCGACGAACAGATGTCAACCTTCGACGAGACGTGGCAACCTGTATGGGGCGAGACCAAAGATATCCGCAACCACTACAATGAGTATGCAGCAACTTTGTCTCAGCAATGGGAGACCAGCGAGGTCACGGCTAAGAAAGGTGAGCGCGGACGAGCATTCTATAATCATAAACGCGATATCATCATCCGTTTCCGCGTGTATGATGACGGTATTGGATTCCGTTATGAGTTCCCTCAACAGGAAGAACTCAACTATTTCTTGATCAAAGAGGAGAAAACAGAGTTTGCGATGGCTGGTGACCATACCGCATGGTGGTTGCCTGGCGATTACGATACACAGGAGCAGGAAACCCAGCAGACCAAGTTGTCGGAGATTCGCGACAGGATGAAGACGGCTGTCAACTGGGGCAACTCGTCGGTGGCAGTATTCTCAGAGACTGGTGTGCAGACCTCGCTACAGATGAAGAGCGACGACGGATTGTATATCAACATCCATGAGGCTGCCTGTCTCGACTATGCTACGATGCATCTGGAACTGGTCGATGCAGCAACCAAACATCTGACAACACAACTGGGTGGAGGTAGCAATGCCTATACACCCAACCCCAAGCCGTCACCCTATCCCCTGCCAGCACCCTTTACCTTCATCAGTCATCTGACACCTGATGCGACAGGATTGAAGGGCTGTATGCAGACACCCTGCGAAACACCTTGGCGTACGGTGATGGTGAGCGATGATGCTCGCGACATGCTCAGTTCGAACCTCATCCTCAACCTCAACGAGCCTTGTAAGATAAAGGATACCTCTTGGATTCATCCTACGAAATACTGTGGTGTATGGTGGGAGATGATTGTAGGGCGTGGCTCTTGGCACTATACCAATGATGTGCCCAGCGTCAAACTGTCAACTTTCAACTATCAACTGTCAACTCCCAACGGTACCCACAAGGCAAATAACGAGAATGTGAAGCGCTATATCGACTTCGCTGCCAAGAATGGACTTGATGAGGTATTGGTAGAAGGCTGGAATGTTGGTTGGGAAGATTGGGCGAACATGTGGAAGCGTGATGTCTTCGACTTCGTCACTCCTTATCCTGACTTCGATATCAAGATGCTGAATGAGTATGCTCACTCAAAGGGTGTAAAGATTCTGATGCACCACGAGACCAGCAGTTCTACACAAAACTACGAACGTCATATCAAGGAGGCTTACGAACTGATGAACCATTATGGCTATGATGCTGTGAAGACGGGTTATGTGGGTGATATCATCCCTCGTGGCGACCACCACTACTCCCAGTCGATGAACAACCACTACCTGTATGTCATCAAGGAGGCTGCCAAGCACCATATCATGGTGAACTCCCATGAGGCAACACGTCCTACAGGACTCTGTCGTACCTATCCTAATCTGGTAGGTGGCGAATCGGCTCGTGGTACAGAATACGAGGCTTTCGGAGGCAATCGTCCCGACCATACCTGTATCCTTCCCTTCACTCGTCTGCAAGGCGGTCCGATGGACTATACCCCTGGTATCTTTGAGACGCAGTTGTCATCGTGGAGCAAGAACACCTCATGGGTACGCTCTACCCTTGCCGGACAGTTGGCACTCTATGTGACGATGTACTCGCCGTTGCAGATGGCTGCCGACCTTCCTGAGAATTATGAGCGCTTCGACGATGCCTTCCAGTTTATCCGTGATGTCGCCTGCGACTGGGATGACAGTAAGTATTTGGAGGCTGAGCCTGCCGACTATATCACCGTTGCCCGTAAGGCAAAAGGCACCAACAACTGGTTTATCGGTGGTAAGTGTGATGAGAACGGGCACCAGAGTGTCATCAAACTCGATTTCCTGGACAAGGACAAGAAATACGAATGCACCATCTATGCCGATGCGAAGGATGCCCACTACGAGAAGAACCCCAAGGCGTATACCATCACCAAGAAAATGGTGAAGGCTGGTGATGTCCTCAAACTGACGGAAGCCGCTGGAGGTGGTTTTGCAGTATCATTAATCGCACAATAATGAAGAAACTAATATTTATAGGCATGGTGGCTCTGACGATGGCATGTCAACCAAACAAAGAGGCGTTTCATTTCGATGAGATGACCTATTCGCCCAGCGAGACGGTCTTCAGGTTGTTTGCACCTGCTGATGCCGAGTGCTATGTCGTGACAGACAAGGACAGCGTCCGTATGACGCTGGATGCTGACAGTATATGGACAGCAACCATCAAAGGCGACCATCAGGGCGAGACTTATCAGTTTGTGGTCAACGGACAGGCTTCACCTGGCGTCTTCGCCAAGGCGGTGACGGTCAACGGTGAGAAAGGTGTCATCATCGATATGAAGAAGACGGATCCTGACGGATGGGCAGCCGACAAACATATTGTCCGTCCTTTTCAGGACAATATCATCTACGAGATGCACCATCGCGACTTCTCCATTGCCCGAGAGGACGCCAAGAATCCTGGTAAGTTCCTAGCTCTCACAGAGCCTTGGGCTATCGACCATCTGAAAGCGCTCGGCGTGAATGCCATCCATATCCTGCCGTCGTACGACTATGGCTCGGTAGACGAGACGCGTCTTGCTGACAACAAATACAACTGGGGCTATGACCCTGTGAACTATAACGTCCCAGAGGGTGGCTATTCCACAGACCCCTATGACCCTACCTGTCGCATCCGTGAGTTCAAACAGATGGTTCAAGCACTCCACAAGGCTGGCATCTCCATCATCCTCGATGTGGTATATAACCATACCTACGATATCGAGCACAGCAATTTCCAGAAGACCTATCCAGACTATTATTATAGAAAAACGATTAGCCCCCAACACCCATCACCCATCACCCAACAGCAAGAGTACTCCAACGGCTCTGGCTGTGGCAATGAGACTGCTTCCGAGAAGCCGATGATGCGGGAGTTCATGCTGGAGAGCGTGAAGTACTGGATTGACGAATACCATATCGACGGTTTCCGTTTCGACCTGATGGGCTGCCATGATATCGAGACGATGAATGCTATCCGTCAGATGGTGGATGAGATCAACCCCGACATCTTCATCTATGGTGAGGGATGGAGCGCAGGAGCATGTGCCTTGCCTAACGAACAACTCGGCATAAAGGCGAACATTCCACAGATGCCTCGTATCGCTGCTTTCTCGGATGATATCCGTGATGCCCTGCGTGGTCCTTTCTCCGACGATACCAAAGGGGCTTTCTTGGCTGGCATCCCTGGCGAAGAAGAGAGTCTGAAGGCTGGCATAGCAGGTATGATACAACACCCACAGGTTGACTATACGAAAGTCAACTACTCCAAAGAACCTTACGCCGTAGAGCCTACCCAGATGATCAGTTACGTCAGTTGCCACGATGATATGTGTCTCGTGGATCGCCTGAAATCCTCCGTTCCCGGCTTAGATAAATCATTCCACACTCCACATTCCACACTCCTCACTCAGTTGATTCGTCTCGACCTCCTGGCACAGACGGCTGTCTTCACCTCACAAGGTGTGCCCTTCATGCTCAGTGGCGAGGAACTGCTACGTGACAAGAAGGGTGTCCATAACTCTTTCGAGTCGCCTGACTCTATCAATCGTCTCGACTGGTCGAACAAGACGAAGTATCCGCAGGTATTCGACTATTACAGAAACCTGATCACCTTACGTAAGAACCATCCTGCTTTCCGTCTCGGAAAGTCAGAACTGGTCAGGAAACATCTGGAGTTCCTTCCTGTAGAAGACTGTCTGGTGGCTTTCCGCCTGAAAGACCATGCCGGCAATGACCTTTGGAAGGATATCATCGTTATCCTCAATGCCAACCCCACCCCGAAGACCGTCAAGATACCCAACGGGAAATATACGGTGGTTTGTCGTGATGGTGTCATCAACGAGGCTGGGTTAGGCGAGATCAACGACAAAGAAGTAAAGGTAAATCCACAATCCGCATTAATTATCCATAACTAACAATGAAAAGAATAATAACTTTGTGCCTGTTTTTAGGCGTGACAATGATGATGAAAGCAGCAAAAGTGACGGTCGACCGCATCGACCCGACCGACTGGTATGTGGGTATGAAGAACCCACAACTCCAACTGATGGTTTATGGTAAGGATATTGCCAGCGTACAGGAGGTGACTACCGACTATCCTGGTGCCGTCGTTGACAGCATCGTTCGTCTCGACTCCCCCAACTACCTGCTCGTCTATATGAACCTGAAGGGTGCCAAAGCAGGTACGATGAAACTGAAGTTTGATGGCGGAGGTAAGAAGTCTGAAGTTAACTACACGCTGAAGGAGCGTGAGATGGCTGGCTCGAAACGGATGGGGTTCACCAATGCTGATGTGCTCTATATGCTGATGCCCGACCGTTTTGCACAGGGTGCCCATCATCAGAAACAGGTGAAGGGGATGAATACGTACAAGGAAGACCGCACGCAACCCTCTCTCCGTCATGGTGGCGACTTAGAGGGTATCCGTGAACACCTCGACTATTTCAAGGAACTGGGTGTCACGGCGCTTTGGTTTACACCTGTCTTGGAGAACAACTCTCCTGACAACGCCAATGGTTTTAGTACCTATCATGGCTATGCCACCACCGACTACTATCGTGTAGACCCCCGTTTCGGTACCAATGAGGACTATCGTCAGTTGGCGGATGCAGCCCACCAGAAAGGTCTGAAGATCGTGATGGATATGATTTTCAACCATTGTGGCTTTGAACACCCGTGGGTGGCTGATATGCCCAGCAAGGACTGGTTTAACACCCCTGAATGGCTGAAGGAGTCGAAGGGCACCTCTACGCCCACCAAGAGTTATCTGCAGACCAGTTATAAACTCACACCCGTCAAAGACCCCTATGCCTCGAAGATTGACCTGAAAGAGACGGTCGACGGATGGTTTGTACCTACGATGCCCGACCTCAACCAGTGTAACCCTCATGTGATGACCTACCTCATCCAGAACTCCATCTGGTGGATTGAGACGGTAGGCATCGACGGCATCCGTATGGACACCTATCCCTATGCCGACGCCAAGGGTATGGCACGCTGGATGAAGACACTCGACGAGGAATATCCTAACTTCAACACGGTAGGGGAGACATGGGTTACGGAACCTGCCTATACTGCTGCCTGGCAGAAAGACAGCAAACTGTCTGCAGACAACAGTTACCTGAAGACCGTCATGGACTTCTCTTTCTTCGACAAGCTCAATCAGGCAAAGCACGAAGAGACGGACGCGTGGTGGAACGGACTGAACCGTATCTATAACTCCTTCGTCTATGATTACCTTTATCCTAACCCCTCGTCCGTGATGGCATTCATCGACAACCATGACACCGACCGCTATCTGGGCAACGGACAAGATAGTCTTTCGCTGAAACAGGCACTCGCGCTGCTGCTCACCGTCAACCGCATCCCACAATTGTATTACGGTACAGAAATTCTGATGAACGGTACGAAAGAAGTGACTGACGGCAACGTACGTAAAGACTTCCCAGGAGGATTCCCAGGCGACGGACATAATGCCTTCACCAAGGAGGGACGCACGAAGGCAGAGCAACAGATGTTCCAATGGACGAGTCGTTTGCTGCACTGGCGACTGGGTAATGAGGTCATCACGAAGGGCAAACAGATACAGTTCATTCCTTACGAAGGCATCTATGTCATTGCCCGCCAGTATCAAGGACGTACCGCCCTCACCATCCTCAACGGCACCAGCAAACCTGTCGTCATGCAAGTAAAACGCTATGCCGAAGTGATTGGCGACACCCAACGGGCGAAGGATATCCTCACTGGTCGTTACTACGACCTCTCGAAGGATTTCGAGTTACGTCCTCGTCAATCCTTGATATTTGAGTATTAATACACAAAACATATATTTCTAATCAAAAAGGAGCTACGTGGCTCCTTTTTCTATTTCTTGATTTTTCTTTTCTATTCATATAATTTTATGTTCTCCGCCCGTGTACTTATGTTCTCCGCCCGTGTACTTATGTTCTCCGCCCGTGTACTTATGTTCTCCGATTGCGAACATAACTTTTCCCTCTACAAAAATACTTTCTTCTTTCTACTTTACCCCAAATAATATGGTAAAACAAAGAAAGTCCTAATAAATAGGCGAACCTACTCGAATTCTATCAAAACAGAAAGAGGCTTCCCGTTAGGAAAGCCTCTTCATTTTTCTTGACAAATTAATTACTTGTTAACGATCTTAGCGAGTTCTGCACCAGCCTTGAACTTAGCAACCTTCTTAGCAGCAATCTTAATCTTCTGCTTTGTTGCGGGGTTGATACCCTGACGAGCTGGCTTCTTGGTTACGCCGAATGTACCGAAACCAATCAACTGAACTTTGTCACCCTTCTTCAGAGCAGCCTTGATAGCGTCGATAGTTGCGTCAAGAGCCTTCTTAGAATCTGCCTTTGTTAAACCTGCCTTCTCAGCAATCTTTGAAATTAATTCTGTCTTGTTCATAATTGTTGTTTTTAAAGATGAAATATAAATAGTTTAAGTTGGTTGTATCCAAATTCACTCGCAAATATAGGGGAAAGTATTTAGATAACAAACAAAAAACCAAAAAAAAATGCTTTTTTATTGAAAAAAAGTGCATCAATGCCCTTTTTTGTGCCCAAAAACAGATAATTTTCGTAATTTTGTGCGCAAATTAATGAATAAAGGACAGTTATACACTTAACATCAAAATAGTAAGATGAATAGTATTCCAACAATGACTAAGAATCTGCTCATCGTCAATTTTCTGGCGTTTGTGGCAACATGGGTTTTTGAGATGAGGGGCATCAATCTGACTTCTCTTCTTGGACTCCATTTTTTCTTAGCAAAGGATTTTCATATCTACCAATTTATTTCTTACATGTTCCTGCATGGAAGTTTTTCCCATATATTCTTCAATATGTTCGCCCTCTGGATGTTTGGCACTGTGATTGAAAGAGTATGGGGACCCAAGAAATTCCTTTTTTATTACATTTCTTGTGGTATCGGAGCCGGCTTGATTCAAGAAGTTGCCCAATACGGAACTTACGTGGCAGAGGGTTTGGAAACCTATGAATATGTCAGAATAGGAACTACCCAGATGGCAACAGCAGACTATTTGAACCTTTGGACAACGATTGGAGCCTCTGGTGCTGTCTATGCTATCCTGTTGGCGTTTGGTATGATTTTCCCCAACGAACGACTGTTTATCATTCCCTTCCCCTTCCCCATCAAGGCAAAGTGGTTGGTTATTGGCTATATTGCCCTCGAAGCATTCTCACTCTTTAGTCCTACTCCCGACGGTGTGGCTCACATGGCGCACTTAGGTGGTATGCTCTTCGGTTTCATCATGATTCGCTATTGGAAAAAGCATCCTGGTTCAAGTGCCCGTTTCGGACGAAGTAAAGGGCAGGAGTTCTTCGACAATATGAAACGACGCTTTGATGAACGAAAACAGACTTCCTATCGGCAGCAACCAGAGCAGCATCAGGAAACGCCTCCTAAACCCAAACGAGAAAATCAGGAGGAGATAGATGCCATTCTGGACAAGATCCGCAAAAGTGGTTATGACAGTCTCACGAAGGAAGAGAAGAAGAAGTTGTTTGACCAAAGCAAAGGGAATTGATTAAGCAACTCAAAAAGATTACTGTCCAGATGGTGGCAGGTGCTAATATCGCCACCATTATCCTGATGGTACTGGTCGGCTATTCCGATAGGTTGAATCCTGCCGACCATCCCGTACTGGCATGCGTGGGGATGACCTTTCCTTTCTTCTTGCTCATCAATATGCTCTTTCTTTTCTTCTGGCTGATCTTCAAAATCAGGATGGCCTGGATACCTGTTTTGGGATATCTCCTCGCGTATGTACCTATTAATATATACATGCCTATCCATTTGCGGACTTCAAACCTGCCAGAAGGAACCATTAAACTCATCAGTTATAACGTTTGTGAATATGGTGGGAATTTCAAATACGAACAGGGCTTTGAGAAAGTGCGTGACTATTTGTTTGAAGAGGATCCCGACATCGTCTGTCTGCAAGAGGATGTAGATACATGGCGTCGCTATTGCTTTATTCATT
The DNA here is from genome assembly GCA_017554145.1 of Prevotella sp. GTDB lineage: Bacteria > Bacteroidota > Bacteroidia > Bacteroidales > Bacteroidaceae > Prevotella. The sequence goes on from JAFZIZ010000015.1 coordinate 239,719, forward strand.
ACCAGAAGAAATTCGCCTATAATGATACTGTCCATTTCGATAGCAAGATTAACCCCAATGCTGTGGGTATTCATACCCGTTTCCCCATCATCCGTAGAGAACGTATTCATTATCGTTCTAACACTAACGGCAGTGTCGCCTGGTATCTGCAAGTAGGCAATGATACCCTATTGGTCATCAATAACCATTTCGAGGGAACCCATCTCTCCATCGAATCCCGTCAGACATACAAGGAGATTCTCAAGGGAGACCTGAAAGGAGATACGATACGCACGGAATCAAAAAAAATGCTTGTCACATTGGCGGAATCGGCTGCCAAACGAGCCCCAGAGGTTCAAGCCGTTCGCCGCTATGTGGAAGAGCATCGGCAATATCCTATCATCCTTTGTGGTGATTTCAACGATAGCCCTATTTCCTATTCTCGTCATGAAATTGCAGAAGTGCTGAACGACTGTTTCAAAAACACGGGAAGAGGACTCGGTTTGTCATATAATCAGAAAGGATTTCAGTTCCGTATTGACCATATTTTCTGCTCTGATGATATCCAACCATATAACTGTCAAATAGACAATAAAATGGATGCTAGCGACCATTATCCGATGATTTGTTGGTTTAAAATAGACAGAAAACCATGAAAATAGTACGAAAATTGGCTATAAATTTCGGTAAGTGGAGAAAAATACGTATATTTGCAGGCTAAAAAGTGAAATCATAAATTAAAATAACATAACAAACAAAATGCAAAACAAAGGAATTGTAAAGTTTATTGCAGTTGTTCTGATACTCGTATGCTGCTTCTACCTTTCCTTCTCGTTCGTGACTCGCTACCATGAGAATAAGGCAGCAGCCATGACAGAAGAGGCTGGTCAGGAGTACCTCGACAGTATCATGAACGAGAAAGTGTACTGCGGAATCTACTCCTTCAAGCAGTGTCGTGAGATGGAGATCGGTCTTGGTCTTGACTTGAAGGGTGGTATGAATGTGATTCTTGAGGTATCCGTACCCGATGTTGTCGACGTGCTTGCCGACCACAAGAACGATGCTGCCTACAAGAAATCCATGGAAGAGGCTAAGAAAGAAGAGGAGACTAGTCAGAGCGACTTCATCTCCCTGTTTATCAAGTATTGGAAGCAGAACTCCAACGGTCGTCCTTTGGCTGCTGTCTTCGCTACCCAGCAGATGAAGGGTAAGGTCAGCACGAACAGTACCGACGCTGAAGTAGAGCGTGCTCTGCGCGACGAGGTACAGTCGGCCGTTGACAACTCTTTCAACGTTGTTCGTAACCGTATCGATAAGTTCGGTGTCGTACAGCCTAACATTCAGAAATTGGAAGGTCAGAGCGGACGTATCATGGTAGAGATGCCTGGTATCAAGGAGCCTGAGCGTGTTCGTAAACTGTTACAGGGAAGTGCCAATCTGGAGTTCTGGGAGACCTATAACTCTCAGGAGATTGCTCCGTTGCTGTCACAACTCAATCAGAAATATGCTGCAACAGGCGGTGAGGCAGAGGAAGTGAAGAACGACTCTGTTGCTCCTGCCGATACTACTACCGCTGCTGCTAACGACCTTGCTGCTAAACTGGCCAAGAAGAACGACAAGGTGACTGATGCCAAGGCTAAGGCTGAGGCACTGAAGCAGAACCCGCTGTTTGCTGTCTTCCAGCCACAGAGCCAGGGTCTTGCTATCGTTGGTTATGCCAATGCTCGTGATACTGCTGATGTTAACAAGGTGATTTATTCGGATATTGCCCGTCAGATTCTTCCTGCTGAGTGCAAACTCCGTTGGGGTGCCAAGGCAGAAGACTTTGGTGGCGAGAACACCAAGGGTGACATCTTCGCTCTTTATGCTTTGAAGATTACTGAGCCTAATGGACGTGCTCCGTTGGAGGGTGACGTGATTACTAATGCCAAGGATGAGTTCGACCAGATGGGTCATCCTTCTGTATCGATGCAGATGAACTCTGACGGTGCTCGTCGCTGGTCACAGATCACCAAGCAGAACATTGGTCGTGGCGTGGCTATCGTACTGGATGATGCTGTATATAGCGCACCACGTATCCTGACCCAGATTGACGGTGGTAACTCTTCTATCACTGGTAACTTCACCATTGAGGACACCAAGGACCTTGCCAACACACTGAATTCTGGTAAGATGCCGGCTCCAACGCGTATCGTACAGGAAGAGGTTGTTGGTCCGTCACTCGGTGCTCAGTCCATCAAGCAGGGTGTCATCTCCTTTGTAGTGGCTTTCGTACTGCTGATGATCTACATGGTGATGCTGTACGGATTTATTCCGGGTATGCTTGCCAATATGGCGCTGCTATTCAACCTGTTCTTCACTCTTGGTATTCTGACGTCCTTCCAGGCAGCATTGACGATGCCAGGTATTGCCGGTATCGTGCTGACCTTAGGTACTGCGGTGGATGCCAACGTGCTTATCTACGAGCGTACGAAAGAGGAACTCCGCAAGGGTCATAGCGTGAAGGAATCACTGAACCTCGGTTATTCGAATGCCTTCTCGGCAATCTTCGACTCTAACTTCACGTCGTTGATTACCGGTATCATTCTGTATGTCTTCGGAACAGGTCCTATCCGTGGTTTCGCAACGACCTTGATGATCGGTATCTGTGTATCGTTCTTCACCGCTGTCTTCATGACTCGTCTGATCTACGATGCCAAGATGAAGAAGGACAAGTGGCAGAACCTCACCTTCTCTACTGCTTATTCTCGAAACATGATGAAGGATACGAAGTTCAACTTCATGGGTATGTACAAGAAATCATTCACCATCTGGGGTATTGCTGCTATCCTGTTCATCATCAGTTTCGCTGTTCGTGGTTTGAGCCAGAGTATCGACTTCACAGGTGGTCGCAACTATGTAGTGACCATCGACAAGGTGACACCCGTTGAGGATGTTCGCAAAGCACTGGCAGGAGCGTTTGTAAACACCATTGGTGAGAATGCCGGTAAGGAAGCCAATACGAGTGTGATTGCCCTCGGTACTGACGGTAAGACGGTTCGTATCTCTACCAACTGGGATATCGAGTCAAACAACCCACAGGTTGACGATAAGGCTGAGACCATCCTTTATAACGCACTGAAGAAAGCAGGTCTGGTGAACCAGGCTAACGTTGACGCCTTCAAGAACCCCGATGTTCGTGAGGGAGGTTCTATCATCAGCAGTGCTAAGGTAGGTCCTTCTGTGGCTAAGGATATCACCTACGGTGCTATCATCAGTGTGATTATCGCCCTGATTGCTATCTTCATCTACATCCTCGTCCGCTTCCGCAACTTCGCTTACTCTGTAGGCGCTATCATTGCGTTGGCACTGGATGCCTTGATCGTAATCGGTTTCTATAGTGTATTGTGGGGCTGGGTTCCGATGTCATTGGAGATTGACCAGACATTTATCGGTGCTATCCTGACGGTTATCGGTTACTCTATCAACGATAAGGTGGTAGTATTCGACCGTGTACGTGAGAACTTCAACCTGTATGCAAAGCGCGACCGTCAGAGCCTGTTCAATGGTTCACTGAACCAGACGTTGGCTCGTACCATCAACACCTCTGTGACCACGTTGATCGTATTGCTGTGTATCTTCATCCTCGGTGGTGACAGCATCCGCAGCTTCTCGTTCGCCATGATCCTCGGTGTTATCTTCGGTACCCTGTCGTCTATCTTCATCGCTGCTCCAACAGCCTTCCTCGTAATGGGTAAGACCATTCGTGAGAACGAAGTAGAAGAGAAAGCGTAAGGTTAGAAAGATTCTATACATTAGATAAAGAAGCCCGCTTCCAAATAGTGGAGGCGGGCTTCTTATGTTCTATCTGTCTTTATGTAGTCTATTTCTTTTTCTTCCCTTCGTTCATATATTCACGAGGTGACATGCCGTAGAACTTCTTGAAGATAGTCGAGAAGGAGGCGGCATTATTGAAGCCACAGGCATACATCACCTCGGTGATGTTCATGTTTTGGTTCGCCAGTAGGTTAGCAGCCCGTTTCAAACGGATGTTACGAATGAAGTCATGGGGTGTCTGACCTGTGAGTTCCTTCATCTTACGATGCAGGTGTACCCGGCTGATACCTACCTCGTCGGCAATTCCGTCGACACTGAGGTCAGAGTTACTGATATTCTTGTTGATGACGTTCATGATACGCTCCAAGAGCTTATCGTCTGGTGATTTCATGCGTACCTCGTCTACCTGCTGTTCCAATTGGTCGTTACGTCCGTATTTTAATCGTAACATGTGATGGGTATGAATGAGGTTGACAATGGTGCGGCGCAGAATCTCCATATTGAATGGTTTGACGATATAGGCATCGGCACCTGTCTCCAGACCTTCCAAGCGGTCTTCATCACGATTCTTGGCAGTGAGCAGGATGACAGGAACATGACTCATTCCCGGATTCGACTTCACTTTCGAACAAAGGGTCTTGCCGTCCATCTCTGGCATCATGACATCGGAAATGACAAGGTCTGGGGTGCTCTTCAGCACTTCTGAGAAGGCTTCTTTACCATTCTCGCAACAAACGACCGTATAGTCTGACAATAACTCGTTATAAAGGTAATCGCGTATCTCACTATCATCTTCCGCAATAACGATACGTTGCTGACGATTGATTTTCAGTTTCTCCGTCTTTTCTTGCTTCTCCGAATTCTCGGCACTGTCATCCAAGAGGTGAGCTTCAGGTTGGTTCTCCTCTGTCACAGGGATCATCTCCTCGGGTTTCAGATGGGCATTGCCTAACGGGATGGTCACTACAAATTCACAACCCATACCGTCGCTATTGTTGTGGGCACTGATGGTGCCGTGATGCAGTTCTACGAGTGAGCGAGTCAGGTCGAGTCCGATACCTGTTCCCACCTTGCGATCGTTGGCGCTTGACGGGGTCTGGTAGAAGCGGTCGAAGATACGGTCTAACTTATCCTCTGGTATCTTCTCACCATTATCATAGATGGCGATGGTAGCGTTTTGCTCGTCGTGAGTGATGCGGATGCGGATATTACCGCCTGTCGGTGTGAACTTGAAGGCATTAGAGAGGATGTTCACAATGACCTTATCGAAGTTATTACGGTCGATCCATACAGGGAGCTTCTCGGCATCGTGCTCATATTCGAACTTGATATTCTTCGTCTTTGCCTGCTGTGCAAACAGCGTGTGGATGTCGCCAGTGAAACCTATGAGGTCGGTCTCACTCATGTGCATCTGCATCTGTCCCTTGTCAATCTTACGGAGATCCATCATCTGATTGATGAGTCCTAAGATACGCTCGGCATTGCGGCGGATGGTCTCATAGACACTGCGGCGATGAGGGTCGTCGTCTTGCTTGATGAGCGACATAAGCGGAGAGACGATGAGTGTCATCGGCGTACGTATCTCATGACTAATATTCATGAAGAAGCGTAATTTCGCTTCACCCATCTCTTCGGCATGGACGTGTTCCTGCAGATGCAGACGGTCTTGTTCTTTCCGTCTCCGATAGTACAGATACTGCCATATAAGGAGTCCCAGTATAAAGAGATAGGTAATATAGGCTAACGTGGTGCGATACCAGGGGGCACGAATATATACCGTGAAGCAACGCTCTTCAGTCTTCGTGTCATTACGCTGGGCGACGACACAGAAGTTATACTCTCCTGGCGCCATGTGGCTGAACGTGATCTCGTTGACTCCCGGTTGCATGCGTACCCAGTCTTCTTTGTTAATGCGATACAGGTAGGTGATATGTTCAGGATTGTCGTAGGTCAGCGTAGATAATAGAATAGAGAACGAGTTGTCGCCATGACTAAGGGCAAAACGCTTGGCGGCGATAGTGGCGGTATCAGTAACATGGTACCAGCCTGACATTGTCTCGGGAGTCACCTCGATACCGTTGATTTTGAAGGCGGTCAAATAGATTTCTGCCTTCCATTCGCTCTGTCTGACATTTGAGGGAGTAAACCAGGTAACACCACCGACTCCACCAAAAAGCATTGTTCCCTTTGCGGAGATACAGGCGGCACCGTCGCTGAATTCATTACTCTGCAGACCATTGTCGATGAAGTAGTTTCTTATTGTTCCATTTTTGGGGTCATACCGGCAAAGACCATGGTCGGTACCTACCCAGATGATTCCTTTTTTGTCTTGCTGAAGGGAGGCAATGCCATTGTCGGCAAGTCCTCGCTCTCTATTCAGATGACGATATTCTTTCGTAGCGAGATCGAAAATATAGAGTCCGTCATTGGTACCAATCCATACTTTCTTATCATATTCCTTGACGACACGGGTTGGTACTCCATAGTTTAGAGTATTGCCTCCAAAGACTTTCGTCCAGTTTTCTGTGGCAATATCCATGCAGCATACTCCCATCGTCGTGGCGGCATAAATGCGTTGCCCATCGGGTGACAGAGAGATTTGGGAGAGATAATTATTGATGATGTTATTGATCTTCTGGTCGTTGACAACATTTTCCTTGGTAGCATAGGTCTTGATATCTCCAGTCTCTATATTCAACCGTAACAGTCCTTCACCCATCGATGCTATCCAGATATTGCCTTGTTTATCGCATTCTAAGCCGAACACACTGACGGCTTTTCCCTGTGGAAGCGGCTGGTTGTGATAGGTATGGCTGGCAACGTCAATCCATCCGCATCCCTGACGGAAAGTACCGATCCAGATATGTCCACGTTGGTCTTCTGTCAGTCCGAGGATCGTACTGGGGAAATTCGCTTTGTAATGGAATACTGGTCGGTCATTATCATCAAAACTATAAAGTCCGTCCTTATCAGTACCTATCCATGTCCATCCTCTGCTGTCAATCAATACACTGGTGACACAAGCCTGCCCGATGAGGTTATTAGGTCCCAGTTTATATCCCATATAATGGAAGAAATGCTCTTCACGTGGTTGCATGAAGATACCTTTCTGCAAGAGACCAAACCACATGTTACCTGTCTTATCTTCCGTGATAGAATAACATTTACTGAGCGACAGGTCAATCTCTCGGCTATAGTAGGGGTTATTCTTAAGGACACCTGTCTGGGGATTGAAGATACCGATACCCCTACCGTCATATCCTAATACCAGTTCCCCGCGGCTGTTATTGAAAATCTCAACAATAGGAAGGTTTTCGGTGATGGCAACATGCTCAAATGTACCTTTCTCTCCTAATACATAAAGACCAGTCTGTGCTGTTCCGACATAGATTTTCTTGTCTTTACCCTCACAGACAGAACGAAGTTGGGTACGAAAAGTGTCGTCAGTGAAATAGCGTGTGGTCTTATTGCCGTCAAAACAAACCAGTCCTTGTTCCTCGGTAACGAGCCACAGGCGGTTCTGACTGTCTTCTGTCATCTCGTGAATGCCAATGACATCGGCAATAGCACCTCCAATCTGACGAGCATTTTTGGAATCAGTAATCTGTAGGAGTCCATGTCCAGACGTACCAACTACGATATCCCCATTATGTCGTTCGAGAATACTGGTTACATAAGGAGGCATGAGATTTCCTTGCAGGTCGTAAACCTGTATGTCCTGGAAACGATAGCCATTGAACGATTGTAGAGCACCGTACATACCGACATAGAAGACACCTTTGCTGTCCTGCATGACCCAGTTTACATAATTACTTGCCATACCCATATTGGCAGACACTTCTTTCTTGAAGGTACGGAACTGATAGCCATCGTATTTATTGAGGCCGTTTCGGGTGGATACCCAGATAAAGCCGTCGTTGTCAAGATACACTTGATTAACAAAACTACTTGACAATTGCATGTTGGCATCAAAAAGGATACCTTGCTGGGCTGATGTGCTCAGGGAAAGAAAGGTAGATAAGATTAGTAGTGCGTTACGAAAAACGCAAAGAACTTTACTTTTCATTATTTGGTTTTAATCTGATGATGTTACATCAGAACAAGTGCAAAGATAGTATATTTTATCAAATGTACCAAATAAATGTTACAAAAAATGAGTAGAAAAAGAATAAACAAGGCAGGATGATCATCCTGCCTTGTCGTATCTTAATAAGTCATCGTCATCGTTTTCAAGTCTTCTGGTCGTGAACTGTTACCATAGAACAGTTGGTAGTTGCCAGACTTGATGCGCATCGTATTCGTCTCTGTGTCAAAGAATTCGAAGGATTTCGGAGTGAGTGTCAATGTTGCATTGACGGTTTGTGCTGCTTTTACGTCTACTCGTTGGAAGGCACGCAACGACTTGGAAGGACCTTCTTTGTCAGCCAAGTCACGGAGATAGACTTGTACGATTTCCGTTCCGTCGCGTTTGCCGGCATTGGTGACAGGAATCGTCAATGTATAGTTCTCACCTTGCTTGGTAAGTGTTCCTTCACCCATTTGGAACTGGGTGTAGTTCATACCATATCCGAAGGCATATAATGGGTCATCGAAATAACGATAGGTACGTCCCTTCATCGAGTAGTCTTCATAGTCGGGTAACTGTGAAGAGTTTTTATAGAAAGTAATAGGGAGTTTTCCACAAGGGTTATAGTCGCCGAAAAGAACATCGGCAACGGCATATCCTCCTTCTTGTCCAGGATACCATGCCTGTACAATGGCATCACAGGACTCTGTTTCTGGAGTCAGTGCAATGGCAGAACCCGAACAATTGACATAGATAATAGTCTTACCAGCTTCCTTGAGTGCCTTTAGGAAGTTGCGCTGTACCTTCGGCAATTCGATATGTGTGCGGTCTCCGCCTTTGAAACCGTCAATATCCACGGGCATCTCCTCACCTTCAAGAGCAGGTGAGATGCCACCACAGAAGATAACCTTGTCAATGCCTTTCAATTGGGCAATAGTTTCTTGATAATTAATGGGTAGTTCCTTAGCCACATTGATCTTCAAATCAGCGTTATAGGTGTGGATGTGGGCGTAGCGCACTTCGATGTTATAACTCTTTCCGGCCTCTGCTTGAATGGGTACACGGTTAGGTGTCGTACGCCAGATATGGTGCATGAACTTGCGCTCTCCATTGATGTAGAGTTCGAAATGTCCTGTACCCTCTACGTTTACTACATATTCACCAGCTTCCTTGGGAGTGAAGACGGTCTCGTATTTGGCAGAAAAATCCTCAATTTGTATACCAGGGGCGAAGTTGTGCATACCCGCAGTGGTTACAGCCAAAGGAGTCGTGTAATACTGTGTAGTCACGGGCTTACCCTCCATCCTGCGGTTGTTCCAGAAGGTACCCTTCATACCTTTCTTACCCTCGAAGCTGCATTGTGTAGCCAATTGGCAATCCATCACCTGATCGTAGGTCAGGTCACAACCTTTGGTATAGTAGAGATTCTTCTGCTTAGTCTTGATACCGTCGAGAATTGTAATCGTGTGGTTAGGCATACCGTTATAGTTACCCCACATCATCGGGGCATTGTCGGCATTGGGACCAATGACAGCAATCTTCTCTGCATTCTTCTTAAGGGGTAGAATATTGTTGTTGTTTTGAAGCAGAACGATGCTTTGACGTGCCATGTCAAGGGATATCTGTGCATGTTCCTTTGACGACATGGCAGAGTAGGGAATCTTAGACCACTCTACCAATGAGGAATCGTCCATCTCACCAAGGTCGAAACGGCCTTCCAACAGTCGGATGACATGCTTATCCACCTCTGTCTCCGTGATAAAACCACGACGCACGGCATCGGGAATGCCTTTATAGGCATAGGCAAAGCCGCATTCCACATCAGTACCAGCCAGTGTTGCCTTGGCTGAGGCGTGTATGGAGTCGGTAGAACTCTTGTGCGAAGTATAGAAATCTGATACGGCGCCACAGTCACTGACTACCAGATATTGGAATCCCCACTCGTCACGAAGGATGGTCTGCATCAAACGGTTACTGCCACAACAGGGGTCATCGTCCAAACGCTGATAGGCACACATCACCTCACGGACTTTGGCATCTTGTACCAATGTCTTGAAGGCAGGCATGTAAGTCTCCCAGAAATCACGGGGCGACACATTGGTCAGATTGGCAGAATGACGTGTATATTCTGGGCCGCTATGTACGGCATAGTGTTTGGCACAAGCCCACAACTTACGGTATTTGGATGTCTCTGGTCCTTGCAATCCACGAACGACAGCACATCCCATCACACTTGTCAGATAGGGATCTTCGCCATACGTCTCTTGTCCGCGTCCCCAACGAGGGTCACGGAAGATATTCACATTTGGAGTCCAAACAGAGAGACTATGGAATTTCTCATCCTCGCCGGAGCCACGATACATTCGTTCATTATACTGGGCACGGAACTCTGTACTGGCAGCATCAAACACCTTATATAATAATGCGTCATTGAAAGACGATGCCATAGCGATAGGTTCCGGGAATACCGTTACATTTCCCATGTTGGCGGCTCCGTGGAGTGCTTCGCTCCACCAGAAGAACTTCTTGATACCCAGACGAGGAATAGCCGGTGACTCGTCTAACATCAACGAGGCTTTCTCTTCCAGTGTCAGACGTGAGCACAGGTCAACGGCTCGTTCATGAGCCGACAGACTGGGGTCTTGGTATGGATACTTGTTGGCTCCAGACTGTTGCGCTGAAGCAGTGAGTGCCATGAGGCACAGACAGACGGTAGTAATCAGTTTCATATTTGTTTATTTGACAGTTGTTGTTATGCGTTGGTCACTCTCAATTTGAATACCCATTTCCCTGGCATTTGTTTGGATGCGACGGTTCGAGAAGTCGGGCGTGTTGAATGAATACAACAATCGGCGGTAGTAATTTTTCGGGTCTCGTTGCGGTAAAAGGAAAGGCTTGGTTGCCTTGCCGTTCTCAAAAGACGCGAAATAAACTTGGGAGTAGAGTCCGTTATCCCGTCGGCTGGTGAATAGGAACCAGTGATTGTTAGTGTTCCAATTGTGCAGACTCTCCATACGTTTACTATTAACCTCAGTCATGGGTCTGGTTTCTCCTGTTTGCAAATCAAGTAACCAGAGGTCTGCCTCAGGATGCCATACGGAGAAATACCCGTAGTCGGTCTGTGTGTACATAATATATCGACCATCATAGGAAGGACGAGGCCATGTTACACTCTTTCCGATACGGTCGGTAGCAATCAGTGTGTCTACCTGTTGACCAATCTTCCCAGTGTTAACATCAAAGGCAACTCGACAAAGACTATACTTTTCTTTGTCATAGTCGGTAGGGTAGAGCTGTCGCTTTGCCGTGATAAAATAGAGCCATTTCCCGTCGGGTGAGAATGCTGGGCAATTCTCAGCCCAGAGTTCCTTCATAACAAGGGTGTCTTTCAGAATGGTATGGGTCTCGGTGTCATATACAAAGACGTCTGACTTGGTATCATATACTTCGATGCGCTTGTTCTTTGCCAAATGGAACATCTGCGTAGTGTTGTTAGTGGAGAAGGTGCAATAACGTCCATTAGGATGCCAGTAAGGATAAACCATAGCACCGCCTAAACTATCATTCTTCGCTTTTAGCAGTTCGTCTTTTCCTTGTCGGTGGATAACGGTAGCACCATGTGCTCCGCGAATATGAAATACATATTGGTCAGGATTGGTGCGGTTTGCCGTATGGCAATTGATACACATACCAGGTGACTGAGTATTGATTAGTAGGGCAGTTTCTTCGAAATTAGACAAGTCTCGCTGATAGAGTCCCATTTTACTATAAATCTCATAACTGGGAGGAATACGGCGATATGTGATGCCCCATTCGTCAAGGGGATATTTGCTGATATGGATTGGAAATTCCCGATACTGTGTCCAGTTTCCGTTTTTCTCAGCACATACTGTCACCAAGAGGTCTCCGCCTTGGTTGTTTTCCAACAACTGATGCCATTCATCAATATCAAAATCCGCATAATCTCCATTGGTATGAAGCGTTCCACTCTTTGTTCCTTTAATAGTTACATCCATCGTAGTGAAATCATCATCTGACATGGAAAAATTCAAAGGAGCAATGCCGACAGGTATCGTGACATCTGTATAATCAGGATAGATATCAGGTAACTGGTTGACCTGCACAACATCCTCTGGTTGTGAATGGCATCCCGTAAAGAGGATGACAAGGAGGAGACTATATAAAGAACAAATCTTCCGTATTCGCATAAGACTCTTGTGATTTTTGATAGAAAGGTGAACTCTTGATATTTTCAGGATGTTCCACTATAGGACGCATTGACTCTGCCCATCTTCGATAGAAGAAGGTTTCTTCCAGAATGGAAAGGTATTTCTTTGCAAGATCGTATTGCCCCGTAATGATACAGGTCTCCACCAATCGTTTCAGTGCTCTTCCACTTTTATTATAGTTGGGGACGTATTCCATCGCTTCAAAAGCTGCACGTTGAGATACATTCGGCATATTGGTTTGAAGGGCAATATCACTTACCATGAAAGCAGATACCAAACTTCCAAAGTTGATAATCAGGTGCATGCCCCCCAAATTAAAGACTGAAGGCTCATATCCTGGTATGTTACTTGGAACAATCATTCTGCGGAACAACTCCTCTTGACCGATTTGTCCTGTCTGATAGGTGGCAAGCAGGATAGCACTTTGTACAGCTGGTGACATCGGATTATGGAACTTTCGGAGAATCTGGTTCCATTCTTTCATACGCAATAGCATGTCACATTCCATTTCCTCATAGGTTCCCATCTGTTTCTCTCCGCTCCAGTCGTAGTCAATACCTTTAATGATGTTCATTAAAGGATAGGGCGTTAGCCATGAACTACCTATCATACAGGCGGCAAATAAGGTGGCAGTCAGGGGTATCCAACGAATACAACAAAGTAACAGCAAAACAGCCGCAGGACCTGTCAGCCAATATATAACGGGTATAAGCAGACAAGTGCTTATCAGTTTCATTTTCTTTTTACATATCATGATGAGATACCCTGCTCCCATGACCAGTATGATTGCAATGGTTGGGGTCATGGGGATATAGGAGATCATGGCGATTTTCCACAAGACAACAGGAAGAACCAAGGAAAGCGCAAAGCGGTAGACGCTCTTTAAATTTGGGAAAAAACAATGAAGCCATAGGGATGCTACTTTTTGTTCTAACAAGAATAGAACGGCATAGGCGAAGGCTCCGTTGATAGGATTCTGAAAGAACTGTACGATGAATTCTCCAATATATTGAGCGAATCCTCCAGGTAATACGATGCGTTCCATGAAATAGTCGCTGTTCCATAAAAACAAAACAGCCATTTCCCTCATCACCAATACAAATGGATAAAGGAAAAGCCAGAAACAGAACACAGCAACAGCACATAGTGCTAATACTAACTGCTGCCAGTAGGTAGAGATAAAGGTTTTCACTTTCATGTCATTTCGATTCAGTCAGCAAAGGTAAGCAATCTTTTTCATCTTTCCAAATCTTTGGAAGGAAAACAATATAATATAAACTATGGTACGCGCGAAAAAGACGTATTTGAACTATAATTAGAAGGGAGAAAGCAATATTGTATTTTTTACACTTATTCGAAGGAAAACACGCGAAATGTTAAAAAATGGGGGTAAAAGGAAGAAAATAGCAAGAAAGTTTAAAAAAATATCAAGAAAAATGAATGCAGTTTGATAAAAAGTGTTATCTTTGCATGGTGAATTTTTGCGTTCATCTATTGAATAGTCTAACATCTGTTAACAACAATATAAAATAAAAAACTAAGACTATGCCATTAAAGAAAAAGAAATGACTCACCATTGCGGGTCCCAGGGACTTGGCGTGGAGGGATTTTTATATCCCGTCAATTGCAACTTAACGTTGAATATTTTACTAATCAAAAAAATACTTAAGTTTTAACTATATTTATATTTATTAATCACTAAGGTATGAATCGAAAAATCAAATCACTTCAAAAGCCATTAGTTTTTCTGTTCCTGCTTTGTTTGTTCCCCCTGGGAGCTATGGCTCAAAGCATCGTAAAAGGAACCGTAAATGACGAAGCTGGCGAACCGATTATCGGTGCCACCGTCAAAGTACAGGGTAGCAATGAAGGTACGATTACCGATTTCGACGGTAACTTCAGCATCAATGCTGCTTCTAACGCCACACTGAGCATTTCCTATGTAGGTTATATTCCTCAGCAGGTAAATGTGGCTGGTAAGAGTAACATTACCGTTGTCCTGAAAGAGGACACCCAGATGTTGAACGACGTTATCGTTGTGGGTTATGGTACGATGAAGAAGAGTGACATCTCCGGATCTGTTGCTACCGTTGATCAGGAAGCAGTTATGAAGCGTATGCCTACCAATATCGGTCAGGCTCTGCAGGGTGCTGCTGCTGGTGTGATGGTTTCTCAGCAGGACGGTTCTCCTGACGGTCGTGCAGCTATCCGCATTCGTGGTGTCGGAACTATCAATGGTGACGCCTCTCCTCTGTATGTTGTAGACGGTGTACAGGTTGGTACAAATGCTGACTTCGTGAACCCTGCCGACATTGAGCGTATCGAGGTATTGAAGGATGCTTCCGCTACGGCCATCTACGGTTCTCAAGGCGCCAATGGTGTTATCATGATTACCACCAAACACGGTGCTAAGGGAAAGACTAACATCACCATCACTGCTGACTTCGGTTTGCAGACTCTGCCTATGACTCTTGATGTTTTAGGTCTGAACACCTTTGCAAGTGCTATCCGTGAGGCAAAAGCTAATCAGGGTGGTAACTTCATCAATAACCTGTGGAACCTGGATGACTTCAGTCAGGTTAATGAAATTGACTGGCAGAAGGAGATGACACGTGCCGCTCTTCGTCAGCAGTACGGTGCTTCTTTGAATGGAGGTAACGAAAAGACCCAATACAACTTCTCTCTGGGTTGGCTCGACGTTGACGGTTTGGTTGTCAATACAAACTACAAGCGTTTCACAGTCCGCGCCAACGTAACCACCAAGATTAATAAGTACTTGGAGATTGGTGGTGACATCAACTACACTCATAGTGAGAGTAAGGGCTCTAACATGTCTTTAGGTAACAACCAGAACATGTCTTCTCTGCGTGACTTCGCTTCTTTGACTCCGACTCTGGACTATCTTGAAAACAATAGCGCTGGTGGTAACCTGATCAATGTAAACTTGGTAAATCCTGATGGATCATTCGGTACTGGTTATCAAGCAACTACTAACGGTTGGGAAGGTAACACCAATATTGGTGCTAACCCCTATGCTTCTCAGATGGAGAATGGTGACCGTTCTCGCAATGGTTACGACCGTATCCAGACCACTGCTTACATCGACCTGACACTTCTTGATATCAATCATCATAAGTTGGATGTCAAGACACAAGGCACCTACACCTACTGGGGAAACAACAGTTCTGATTTCACAGGCGGACGTCATCGTTACAACTACATCAACGATGTGCTGACTGAGATTCCTTTGCAGGCTGACCAGACTTATGCTTTCTCAATGAGTAATAGCAACGGTTACAGCCTTGGTATCCAGACCTACCTGACCTATAACCTGAATTATGACATCCACAACCTGACCATCATGTTGGGTAATGAGGTTGGAAAGTCTTGGGGACAATGGTTGAACGGTAGTTCCAGAAGCTTCCCTTCTGTATATAACCGTAGTATCAACCAGACAATGGATATTAGCTCTAAGGGCGTTAGCGGTGCTTACAATGCAGACACCCACACCATCTCTTACTTCGCTCGTGCATCTTACTCTCTGATGGACCGTTATATCTTGACTGCCACTATCCGTAAGGATGGTAGCTCTAACTTCTCTCAGGGTAACCGCTGGGGTACCTTCCCCTCTGTAGCTGGTGCATGGCGTATTAGCGAGGAGCCGTTCATGAAGAAAGTATCATGGGTTAACAACTTGAAACTCCGTGTTGGTTGGGGTCAGACTGGTAACGCTGGTTCTATTGCAGGTAAAGCAGTTGTAGCTCAGAGCACAGACGCTGCTTACAAGACATATCCCGCTGAAGGTGCAACATCTGGTGCTTGGGGTAATGGTGCACGTGATATCGGTTTCTTCATGCCGTTGGTTGACCCAGATTTGAAGTGGGAGACCACCGAGATGACCAACTTCGGTATCGATTTCGCATTCCTTAATGACTGGGATGTCACTTTGGATTACTTCATTAAGAATACCAAGGATCTGCTGATTGAGCGTCAGATGCGTGCATCTGCAGGTTATACCAGTGTTTACACCAACTATGGTGAGATTCAGAACAAGGGATTTGAGTTTGCTATCGGTTATCACAAGCAGCTTAATAAGGACTGGGGTATCAATGCCCGTCTGACAGGTTCTACTATTAAGAACAAAGTAAAGTCTATGGGTGATCCTCTGTATAGCACTTGCTCTGGAAACTCTGGTACGATTGACGGTTCTCAGGTAGGTGCTATCGACGGTAGCGGTTACTGGAACAACCACTCTATCTGTATCGAGGGTGAGGCTGTAGGTTCATTCTACGGTTATATCGCAGACGGTATCATCAAGGATGAAGCTGACCTTGCTGACTATCAGAGCAGAATCAAGTCTGACGCTGAGTCAAAGTGTGACGCTGAGCACCCACTGGCAGTTGGTGACATGAAGTTCAAGGATATAAATGGTGATGGTAAGATTGACCAGGACGACCGTCAGATTTTGGGCAACGGATTCCCCTCTCTGAACTATGGTTTGAATATTGGTGCTACTTATAAGGACTGGGATTTCAACCTCTATATGTATGGTGTATTCGGACAGGACATTCTGTCTTATTCAGCCATGAAGATGAGCAACATGGGCCAGCTCGACGACCAGACTGTTCCTAACATTTTGGTTGAGTCTTACGATGCAGCCTTCCGCAATGGAAGCGGTTCACTGCCACGTCTGACCATTCTGGACTCTAACCGTAACTTCCGTGTCAGCGACATGTGGGTGAAGAACGGTAACTTCCTCCGTCTCGCTAACCTGCAGGTAGGTTACAACTTGCCCAGCAATATCTGCCGCAAGATTTCTGTTCAGAAGGCTCGTATCTATGTTGGTGTTAACAACTTGTTCACCATCTCTCCATACAACAAGTACGGAGATCCTGAGTGCGGTAGCGGTTCTGTCCTCTACCAGGGTCTTGACACTGGTCGTTATCCACAGCCACGTACATGGATGGCAGGTGTGAACGTAACATTCTAATCAAGTAGTTAAGAAGTTAAGTCTTTAAAACGTTTAAAACTAAAAAGTAAATACAAATATGAAAAATAGATATTTGATTTTTGGAACTGCTCTCTGCGGAATGTTATCCTTGGGTTTGACATCCTGCAACAACGAGGAGTTTCTTGATGTAACACAATACGATGTTGTCGACCAGGCTGCATCTTACGAAAGCCGAGAGAATGCCAAGAGAGCACTGAATGGTGTCTATGACATGGTGTTCCCCAACGACTCTTATGACGGTGACTGGGGTTTCAAGCCCAACCTGTTCACAGGTTGCCACCCGACCATTGATACCCAGGCTACGGGTTGGGATAAGAACTGGAACGTACAGGAATGGAACGCTGGTTCTACTGAGTTGCTGAGTGGTTGGAAGCATGTATATGCTGCCATCTGCCGTGCCAACGACTTCTTGGATAAGTTACCGACCTATCCTGAGGATGTAGTTGACGCTGATCTGAAGAAGGCTCTTGAAGGTGAAGGCCGTGCATTGCGTGGTTTCTTCTACCACTGGCTGGCTACTACCTTCGGTCGTGTACCTATGCTGGCTACAGGTGAGACTTTCTTGAACACTCCTGAAAAGCCACGTGCAGCTACCTACACTGAGATGTGGGACTTCATCATCGAAGACTTCAAGGCTGCTGCTGACCTGCTTGACTGGACTCCTCTGGATAAGGAATATGGTCGTTGTACCAAAGGTATGGCTTTGGCTTACCTCGGTGATGCCTATATGTGGAAAGCTTATCGTATGACTGATGGTGCCAATGGACTGAAGCCTCATGAGGGCAACAAGGAAACTGCAAAGCAGTGCTATGAACTGGCTAGAGACTGCTTCAAGAAGATTCTTGATAGCAACACTTACAAACTCAATGAGTCATTTGCCACATTGTGGGACCCCGCTTCTGCATGGGGACCTGAGACTATTTGGTGTGAGCAGCTTGACGAAGGCAGCAACTGGGGTAAGTGGGATAACCTGACTTCTAAGCTGATGTTGAAGTGGTACACCGCATGTCCTGAGAATGGCGGTTGGGGTTCACTTTACCTCTCTTGGGAGTGGTACTCTTGCTATGAGAAGGGTGACAAGCGTCGTGACGGATCTTGCTACACAGGTGCCGTTCTGGAAGAGGCTGAAGCAAAAGCTCTGTATGATGAGTATGCTAAATTGTATACCGTTGGTAATGAAAACGAGAGTGATGAGGAAAAGAAGGAAAATTCCAAGTCTCCTATTTATTACAAAAATAATCCTTACTACTATGCCAAGCATTTTGACGCAAATGC
Source organism: Prevotella sp. (assembly GCA_017554145.1). GTDB lineage: Bacteria > Bacteroidota > Bacteroidia > Bacteroidales > Bacteroidaceae > Prevotella. The sequence continues at coordinate 258,095 of JAFZIZ010000015.1, forward strand.
CAAACCTTTCAACATTGTAGACAAGACTTCTCCCGTATACGGTTATAATCCTTATCTTCAGGAGCGCTTAGGTCGTAATGGTACAACGATTTGGACAGCAGCTGAGTTGGAGGCATATACGAAGAAAGTTGAGGATATGAAAAAGAATGCAAAGACTGCAGAAGACAAGAAAGCTGTTGCTGAAGCAGAAAAGTATGATCCCAACCAGTGGTTTAAGGATGGTGATATCAAGTCGATGTCTTCCAGAACTATTCAATATCACTTCAACAATGGTGAGTATGCTCCCGCTATCTGGAGTTCTAAGATGTGGCGTACCGCTTCTGCAGACTACAAGTCTTGGGGTGATGGTCACTGGAGCCCGACTCCTATCTACTGGAAGCGTCTGCCAAACGTTATGCTTGACTATGCTGAGTGCCTGTTCCGCATCAATGGTGAGAACGATGCTACTGCATGGAAAATGATTAACGACTTGCGTAATCGTGCTTGGGGTAATCTCGAAGCAGGCAAGGAGGATGAGTTGAGTGCAAAGTACATTGCTTACTACAATAGTTTCGCAGGATGGATTGAGCGTGAGGATAAATACTCAACGACATGTAATGATCCTATCATCAAGTCACGTACAGAGTATCCTCTTCCTTTAGGAAGCAATGGTACAGCTGAGGATGCCAAGACATACTACACCAAGTATGCTGCTGAAAAGGGCTTCAAGTCTCCTGTATGGAAAGTTGCTGTTAACACAGAGCGTCGTAAGGAGTTCAACTGTGAGTGGAGCTTGCGTCCGGATATGCAGAAGTCTGGCTTCATGGCAGACCATGTAGCTACTAACTATCCGAAACGTAATATTGCAGCAAAAGATGAGGAAGTCGCAGTTGGCAAGATAAAGGATGTTAAATATGCGCCTCTTGCCAATACTCCTTGGACTAACCGTGATTACGAATACAACGATCAGAAGATGGATATGCCTATCCCACAGGATGAGTTGCTGAAGAATCCTGCTTGTGATCAGAATCCTGGATACTAATATATTTTGGATAATCAATAAAAGAAGATGCCGCGCCTTAAAAGCGTGGCATCTTTTTTGTTGATAATTTTCGAGTCTTTCAAAGAATTAAAGGCTTCATAATGTTTGGGAAATTGGGGGGAAAGTATTACCTTTGTGACATTCTTTTAGATTGAAAGCTTGATATGAGTAATTTTGTAATAAAGTATAGAGAGTTTCTGGTCTCAATGCTGTTGGGCATTGTGGTGTTTCTGTTTTGGCTTTTTGTATATCCGCATGCGTTATCATATCAGGAGCAATATCAATTGTTTCTTTGGACAGGTGATTATTTTGCCAATAGCATGAGTATACCTGGAGGCTTTGCTTGTTGGTTGGGCGAACTGGTGATGCAGTTCTATTATGTGCCGTGGCTTGGCGCCTTGTTGTTGGCAGTGGTGTTTGTGGTTTTTGCTTGGATTGTGGGATGGATTCCTGCCATGCTACTCTTTGGTTTGTTGGGTGATCCGGCAGTGACGTTGGGTTATGTGATGGCAGTGATACTTTCCCAAGGAACCTTCCGACTCAACAAGACGGAGGGGAAGAAAGGATTGCTTGTCGATATCGGGGTTATTCCGTTGTTGTTCTGGTTGACGGGACCGATAGCGTTGCTCTATGTGCTGTTACGCATTACGAAACTGGGTATATGGGGCAGTATACATATTGTTTATCTGTTGGCGGTGGCATTGATGTCATATCGCTTTTTGCTTGACCAGCGACCCTTGGAGATAGTGCTGACTCCCACATTGTATTACCGCATATCTCTTGAGACGAATAGTCTTATGTGGGTGATTCCGTTGGTGGCATTGATGGAATATGTGATTATTCATTTAAAGTTTGTGAGCGTACGGAAAGGTAAAATATTTTTTATTGCCTATAGTACCGTGTGTCTGCTGATAGCATGGATTAGCATTAGCAATAGCTATAACAAAGAATTGTATGAACTGATTCGTCAGGACTACTTGGTGAGGAACGAGTGTTGGGATGAGATTGTTCAGCGTGCCGAGAAATATCAGGTGAATACGGCGTTTAGTTCTGTATGCGTGAATCTTGCCTTGGCAAAAAAACGACAATTAGCAGAGCGCATGTTTGAATTCTACCAAAATGGAGAGGATGCGCTTATCATGCCCTATTATAGAGATAACACGACGATGTTGCCTACAGCTGAGACTTTCTGGCATTTAGGAATGGTGAACTCTGCGCAGCGCTATATGTTTGATACACAAGAGACGATTCTGAATGGTAAACTGAGTGGACGCTGTACAAAGCGTATAGCGGAGTGTATGTTGGTAAATGGTCATTACCAGACAGCCGTTAAGCAAATTCGTATCCTGAAGAAGACACTATTCTACAGATCTTGGGCAGAGGAAGCTGAGACAATGCTGGGCAACGAGGAAATGATTGATGCACATCCAGTGTATGGAAAACTTCGCAAACTGCGTTTCCATCAAGAGCATCTCTATAGTTATCGCGAGATTGACGAGTTGTTGAGGGCGCTCTTTATGGAGAACAAGAACAATAAGATGGCTCTCGATTATTATATGGGGCAATTGTTGCTAAAGAGTAAGATAGGTCAGTTCCGTAGAAACATACCGATGGTACAGCAATATGGTGGTTATGAACAGATGCCTAATGGATATGTAGATGCACTCAATGCGATAGCGAACGGAGGACGTGTCATGGGTTCGGCGTATGTAGAATATGTGAACAGAGTGTTGCAAACCAAGGCGCAATACATAGACACAACGAATTAATAAATTAAAATGAAGCTGATGATGAAAAAGAATATCCTATACCTATTGCTGCTTCTCACGTCGTGTAGCCATCTGCCGACGGATGTGACAAAAGTTGACGAACAGCCAACTATCTATCCCGACTATATCGGAGTGACGATACCTGTTGATATTGCTCCGTTGAATTTCAACTTTGCCGATGAGGACATTGACTGTATGGATGTGGTAGTAAAGGGAAGCAGGGGAGGAGAGATCCACACGAATGGCGAGTGGGCAGACTTTGATATTGACGAATGGCATGCATTGACTCAGCAAAATAAAGGCGGAAAGATTTCGTTCACAGTGTGTGTTGAAAAAGAAGGTCGCTGGACACAATATCAGGATTTTGATATCTTTGTGAGCAATGATGCGTTGGAAGAATGGGGACTGACCTATAGACGCATCAAACCTGGCTATGAGAATGGTGGTGACATTGGTATGTATCAGCGCGACATCAGCACGTTCGACGAATATGCTATGGTGACGGAGACTTTGGTGCCTGGCTATTGTATGAACTGTCATACTGCTAATCGTACTAATCCAGATCGTGCTACCATGCAGGTTCGTGGAGAGGGCGGTGGCACTATACTACTGAAAGACGACAAACAGGAATGGTTGGACACTAAGACTGCGGAGACGAAGGCTGCAGGTTCGTATAGCTATTGGCATCCCGAGGGCAACTACTGTGTCATGTCTGCCAATAGTGTCCATCAGGCTTTCTTCACGGGCAAAGGACAGCGTATTGAGGTGTTCCATACTTTTAGTGATGTTGTAGTCTTGGATATACGTAATAACCAGTTGATTCTCTCGCCATTGCTCCGGACAGACGACCTCGAGATATTCCCTGCTTTCTCGCATGATGGGAAATGGATTTATTATAGTACGTCGAAACCCTGTAACGTGCCCTACGAATATGAAAAGGTCAAATGCTCCATGTGCCGTATCGCTTTTGATGCCAAAACAGGACTGTGTGGTGAGCAGGTTGATACGTTACTCAATGGACCTGCTACTGGCATGAGTTATACCCTTGTGCGTCCCAGTTACGATGGTCGTTGGTTGATGTACACTGTGTCAAGTCGTGGTAACTTCCCCGTCTGTCAGAACGATGCCGACCTGTGGTTGATGGACTTGCAGACTGGTGAGTGCCGAGAATTGAAAAAGCTAAACAGCCAGTGGGCTGAGAGTTTCCATAATTGGAGCGACAATAGCCGTTGGTTTGTCTATTCAAGCAAGCGTGAAGATGGCATGTATGCCCAGCTATATCTTGCCAGCATTGATAGTCAAGGCAACGTTACCAAGCCTTTCCTTCTGCCCCAACGCAATCCGCGCACCTTCTATCGGGAAATGATGCACTCTTACAATGTTCCAGACTTTACTAAGACCAAGGTAGAAATGGATGCTCATGAGTTCAGGGACAAGTTATTAAGTAATAAGCGTTTGAATGTTCTCATCAAATAAGAAGATGCCACACTTCAAAGCGTGGCATCTTCTTTTGTATGATTTGTCCCATGGGGTGAGACAATTTGAAAATATATTGTTAAATCATCATTGCTTGAATACCGCTATCTGTATGTCTCGGGTATCTGTATTTTTTCCTAACAGAAACTTGTCGATGAAGGCAATAACCTCGGGGTATTGCTTCTCGGGAAGCATGCAATGAGGATGACCTCCGATGATGGAATAACCCATACGGTCTTCAATGCCGAACAGTTGCCAAACTTTACGGGCTGCTTTCGCAGAGGCAAGCATGGCAGGGTCAGAGAGCCATGGATAGTCAGGATTACCGATGAGCAGCAGGGCGCGTGGACAAACCATCGCACAGAGTTCATGCTGGTCGTAGGGCAGGCGATAGACGGAATCACCGCGGAACGTATCATACTGGCTTTGCAGGAACCAATGATAGTCCGTCTTGTCAATATCCTCTACCTTCTCTGTTGACTCATGTGACTTACGCCAGGCAGCAGCACCGCCGCCACCAGGCTCTTGGGCAATCGTCAAGGCGATACGCTCATCGAAGGCACCACAGTAGAGTGCCATCTTACCAGCATAAGAGCATCCTGTGACACCGATATGCTGCATGTCAATCTTCGTCTGTTCCTCGCCTAAGAGTTGCAGACCGTCAAGCAGGCGGCTCAATCCCCATGCCCATTCGCTATAGGCTCCGTTGTCCTTCAGTTCGGGATAGAGACGGTCAAAGTTATGTTCACCTCTTTCGTGATGCTTGCCCCACTGTCCGTAGTCATTGACTTGCTTCTCATGGAACACCATACGGGCGATAGGACGGTCTTCAAAGAGTTGTTTGGGAAGTGAAATACCACTGGTGCCAATCATTAGGGCATAGGGCGCCTTTCCCGTCTTAGGGTATTGTATCTCAGAGCGCAGTGTCAGCGTCTGTCCATTTACCGTCACATCAACGATAAGGGTGTCACCCACCATCTGTGCTTGGATGTTTTTCTTGTCGACAGCAGGTTTCGTGCCGATGCCATAATGCTGAATCTCAGCGGCAATCTCACTGCGGCGGCGCTCCCATTCCCCGAAGTTGCTGACCTTACCTTTTCCGTTGCTCCATGCAAGGGGATCGGGTAACTCGCGACTCTCGGGCAATTGGTCATACCCCGGCATAGCGGGGGCTGCGAAATTTCTGCCTGTATGCTCCTCTTGGTAAACAAGAGGAACCTGACTTTGAGAAGTCTGGCCTTGTGGGAAGATGACACGATAGTTGCCACTTAGGTGCATAAAAGCGAAGAGCCGAAGCAGACCGTCATAGTAGGCATCAAAGTAACCGTCCTCGAAAGGCTCGTGCTTTGCATTCCACAGACCGTCTACAAACTCCTTGCTCTTAGCATGGGAGCACATGATGGAAGCGGCAGCGGAAGTAGCCACTAAACCGATAGAATGGCGCAGTTTGCGGAAGCCGCCGGCAGGGAGGATTTCATTGTCTTCAGGAAGTGTTCCATCTACACGATATTGGTCGACAAACGTATTGACACCTTGTTTGTAGAGGAAGTTCTGGATAGTCTCACCATATTGCTGTTGCCATTTCTGGTCGGCACAACTCCATTCATAGTCAAGGGCAATGTTCATCGGCACACGCCAAGAGTCATAACGGAAGTTATCGTTACCCCAACGGCGAGGGGCAGTCTGTTGTTGCTGTGGTGCGCCTGGACGTTGTGGGAAGCGAGGCATCTGCATCTGTGAACCGTCATACTGACACATATCGGGGTTCAGACCTGTCTCAGGATTGATAGCTTTATGCAGGAACTCACGAGACTTCTTCGCACATTCGTTCCAGTAGGCAGAACGTCCGTCATCCGCCCATCGTGCCCATACCTCATAAAAGGCAGGGATATGATAGGAAGGATCCGTATAGCGTTGTCCGAAGCCGTCAGGGGTAAAGGTGATGAGTTGGGTCTCAGGGTCAATCAGGTACATCTTCTGTGGACCTTGTTGCTGGGAGCCTCCGAAACCACCGAAGCCTCCGAAACCACTTGGTCGTGCCTCTGGCTCATATTCCTTAGGTTGGATGCAGTTCAGGATATGCTGTGCCTCTGCCTTGTAGTTGATACCTGTGTTGTCGCCCCAACGGTTGGAGGCGAAGATCAGGGCGGTGATAAAATACAACTCACCATCGCTGGCAGCACCCTCGGCATTGCGAGTACCATCAGTCTTACAACTCCATGCAAAATAACCCTTGCGGATACCGTCCTGATGCTGCATGTATTTCTTACTCCATCGCCAGAGACGGTCGAAGATGTCTTTCTTGCCGAACTGTACGGCAATCATCATACCGTATGACATACCCTCGGTGCGGGCATCGTGGTTCTTGATGTCAGAGATATAGCCCATCGAGTCGCCTACCTCAAAGTAGACTTTGTTGGGACCATAGAAGACATCGTTGAATACCTCTTGCAGTTTTGTCTCGACAGCCTGGGGTGAGTAACCCATCTCGACGAAAAGGTTACGATATTGGCGAGTCTCAAAACCTCCTTTCTGCCAAGGTCCTGCAGCCTGTACGACTGTCATGACAGAAAGGAGGATTGTGGTTATAATCGTTTTCTTCATAGAAACGTTTACTTAAACAGAAGTTGAGCCATGTGATAAAGGCTTCTTCTCCAGGTGAGGAACTCATGGGCTGTGCCCTCAGAGATGAAACCATGGGCATTGTAGCCAGCGGCTTTCAGGTCTGCTACAGACTTGTTGATGCCGTCAGGACGCTCTTTACTACCGCAACTTTCGAAAATAACCTTTACGACATTCGGATCCTTGATCTCCTCAGGAGCATACTGCCCACCGCTGAGCAAGCCCCAGTAACCGAATACTTCAGGACGGCGCAGAGTGATGAGTTTCGTCTCCATGCCACCCATTGACAGACCAGCCATCGCACGGTTCCACTTGTCGGTCTTGGTCAGGAAGTTAGCATCGATATAAGGAATCAGTTCGTCAATGAGAACGGTCTCAAACTCCTTAGCAGTGAATTGTCCGATAGTACCAAACTTGAAGTCGTTGGTCAGACCATACGCCATCACAATGATGAAAGGCTTAATCTTTCCGTCGGCAATCAGGTTGTCCATGATGAGTCCAGCGTGACCTTGCTTCGACCAACTGGTCTCATTCTCACCCCAACCGTGTTGCAGATAGAGCACGGGGAAGCGCTCTTGAACGCCCTTTTCGCCTGCTTTGACAGGTGCACCCTTCTTGTCAACCAATTGACCGTACGTAGGTGGCAGGTAAACCATAGCGGTCTGCATCTTACCAAGACTCTTAGAGTAGAAAAGTACCTCTTGGATGTTTCCATGGGCGATATTCTCGCGGCAGGCATAGATATCCTGATCCTTGGCAGGAATCTCGATACCACTTTCCCAACGGCAAGAGCCAAAGTAGTTATGGGTACCGGGATCGTTGAACGTACCACCGTCAACAGTCAAGTGATAGTAGTGGAAGCCTTCGTCCATCGGACCTTCGGTCTGTCCAATCCATGAGCCGTCGAAGAAGCGATGTAACTTGGTACCGCCACTGCCGCCCAATCCCAGACTAACAGTGATTGCCTTGGCATCGGGAGCCTCGATACGGAAGCGGACATAACCCTGAGAGTTCACCTGAGGATAATCCTGTCCGGGTTGGTTCATGACAGAAGGCTTGAAGTCGTCTGCCACGCCATCAATCTTACGGAATGCCATAGCAGGATTGAACGGTGGGCGCTGCATCTGCTGACGTGGTCTGGGTGCTGGAGCCTTGGGGAGTTCCCACTTGGCAGGCAACATATTCTTAATCACGTCGTAAGCGAGTTTAGGCTTGTACTCGGTATCGAAAGGCAGCGGATAGTTGGCTGCACCGAGCCAAGAGTCTTTATCACCCAGATTCCAGAATGTCACGCAGTCGATAACATCCTTATGCTTGCGGAATACGTTGAAGACGCGGGCATATTGGTCAGCAAGATGCTGTTTCACAGAATCGCTGATATTCACACCGCCCTGACTGAAACGAAGTTGTCCACCCATTTCGGTATTGACACGGATGTCCAGTTCGGTCACGTGGATGTGCTTTACAATCTTCTTGTAGAGGTTGAGGGCATCGTCAACTTCCTTTTCTGTAGGACCATAGATATTGTAGTGTCCCTGCATACCAATACCGTCGATGGGTACACCTGCCTGTTTCATGGCTTTTACCATGTTGAAGATGCGCTGGCTCTTCACAGGGTCGCACTCGTTATAGTCGTTGTAGAACAGCAGTGCTTTCGGGTCAGCCTCATGGGCAAACTGGAAAGCCTTTGCAATAAACTCATCACCACAGAGTTTGTACATTGGACTCTGACGATAGGGGTCAACAGCATTCTTGTCGTCGGTCATTGCCTCGTTGACAACATCCCAACAATAAACGACATCCTTATAACGGCTTACTATTGCGTTAATATGGTTTTTCATGCGCTGGTAGAAGACCTCCTTGGTAGGACTGTCTGTCATCCATTTACCAATCTGCGAGTGCCACATCAGACAGTGTCCACGCATCTTGATACCATTGGCACGACAGAAATTGGCAATCTTGTCGGCATTCTCCCAGTTGAACTCTCCTTCTTTGGGCTCAGTAGGTTCTGGCTTCATGTCGTTCTCAGCAGTAACGCTATTGAACTCCTTCTTAATCAGATCCATTTGTTCGGGAGTGGTTACATTACGAAGATTGACGGCAACGCCAATCTTAAAATAGTTCTTGTAGGCATCTTTCAGCCCCTGTGCTTTGGCGATGCTACATACCATGACGAGCATCATTGCCAGTTGGATAGTTTTTCTCATAGTTTTACAATATAGTTTGTTAGTTGTTTTGTGTTAACGAATGATGTAGACAAAGCCGTCACGTGGATGGCAGGTAATAGCTGCCGGTGTGTCACTGAGTGAACGGATGTCCCATGGGGTGTCCTGATTACCGCTATAGGTAAAGGCGGTAATGGCATGCTTTCCTTTGACAATGTCTTTGAGGGGAAGGGTTATCACTTTCATCTGGTCTGATCCGTTGATGCCTGCCACGTACCATGTTTTTCCACTACGACGGGCAATAACGGCATATTCACTGGGATAGCCACCGACAAGACGTGTCTCATCCCATACGTTAGGAAGGGATGAAAGGAACTGTTGTACTTCCTTCGGTTGTACCAGATAACTCTCTGGCTTATCTGCCAGATGCTGCAAACCAGACTCAAAAAGCACAGTCAGTGCCAGTTCATGAGCACATGTTGTGATATGCGGATGCTGCGAGTCACTGAAAGTGCAAGGGGTATAGTCCATCGGACCAATGACATTACGGGTAAAGGGCAGGGTGGCATTGTGGCTGGCAGCCTTCTTCGTAAAATGAGGCACATTGTTGTACCACTCGGCACCATAGACGCCCTCTGTGGTGAGCAGGTTGGGATAGGTACGCTGCCATCCGCGTGGTATGGGTGCACCATGGAAGTTCACCAGTAGATGATGACGGGCGGCACTCTCTAGCAGGTCCTGACAATAGTCCATGTTTGCCTGATTGTCGCCACTGAAGAAATCAATCTTCACACCTGCCACACCGATTTTCTCGCACCAAGCGAACTCCTTCTCACGATCCTCGGGCTTGTTGAGGCGATACTTAGGACCAGGGGCACCATTCACCCAACCTATTGAGGAATTATACCAAATCAGGGGTTTCACGCCCTTGGAGATAGCATATTTCACCGCATCCTCAATGGTCTTGCCCTCATTGTTGGCAACCTTGTCCATCTCGTCCCATTCGGCATCAATCAGTACGTAGGGTAGTTTGAGTGTGACTGCCATATCCACGTATTTCTTAATGATGTTGTAGTCGTTGGAACCATGATTGTAAGCCCAATAAATCCATGATACTACACCAGGCTTAATCCAACTGGTGTCAGTAAGTTTTGAGGGTTCACTGACATCCGTTACCAGCGTAGACTGTACGATGTCAGCCAATGTGCCGATGATGACGACGCGCCAAGGTGTATGCCAGTCACCTGATAACAACAGGTCGTTTTGGTCTTGCACTACATGGAACTCCTCACCTTTGTTGAAGAGGCTTGAAGCACTCTGCCGACGCTCAATATTGGCTTCGGTAATCAAGGCAAACACGCCATCGGCGGACTCCATCAACAAAGGATAGCCCCAATGGGTATTGATGTCTTTTAGAACCATTGAACCACCGAAGCCACCTAAAGTATTCACGTTGGCAGTGGTTGTCATCGGGAAGAATCCCTCGTAACCATCACTCCATTGCTGCATCCAGCGCTTCGTGCCCTCAGGGATGATGTAGGCAGTCTGTTCAGAGGGTGCTTTGCTATTTTGCAGGTTCATGTATTCATAACGGAAGGCAATACCGTCGTTATAGAGTCGAAGTACCAGACGGGCATTCTCGCCCAATGAAGCCTGATATTCGTTGGCAGCGTTGGTACAATGCAATTGTTTACCTGCCAGCATCTGGTAGTCGTCTTTCACCGATTGGGTGAATGATAATGTCGGTACAGTAGTGTTGTTGCTAAAAGGAATGTCTGTCAGTTCTAACACCTTTTGTTGCTCAAAACAGATGACTAATCCCTGCTGTTTCGTTTCTACCGATAATTTCCCGTTGGGTGAAACGAACGACTGTGCTATCAATGTCATATTGATTGCACACAAAGAAAGAATGGCCATTAACGGTCTTTTCCTATTAGATAACATCAATTGGATATTTGGTGATTTTGGATGCAAAGATACGAAATAAAAAGAGAGAAAATCCCTTTTATTGTATCATTTTCTATTGGAAATGTAACCAAAGTGCTGCACCTTGGTAGTCAATGGTCTTGGATTGCCCGTCATTCATGACGATGGTGAGGCGGTATGTTTGAGGTATATTGGGATAGGAACCTTGTCTATTACCAATGGTCAGCGTATGCTTTTTCTCATCCCAATGCAAGGGAATCGTAGCATGATGTCCTTGTTCGTAGTCATTGCTTTTGCCGTCATCCTCATAGAGTGTGAAGTCGGCATCTGCTCCAGGATAAACCTTGATGGTAAGAGACTGGTTAGAACTGTCGATTGTAGATTGACAGTCGTTGCCGATAGGTAAGATACTGCCTGCCTTGACGAAGACGGGGATATAGCTCTTATCAACAGCAGTCTCCACAGTCTGTCCACCTTGTAGGAACTTTCCGGTATGATAATCATACCAGCCAGCCTTGTGTTGGGGCAGGTAGGTTTTCCATTTGGTAACAGCGGGCTCTGTAACGGGATTGATGAGCAGGGCTTTGCCAAACATAAATTCGGTTTTCTGTTGCAATGCTTTTGCATCATGGGCAAAGTCGAATACCAATGGACGCATGAGTGTAGCCCCATCAAAAGAGACAGCGGCAGCATGACTATAGATATAGGGTAACAGACAGTAGCGCTCTTTGAGACTACGGGCAATGATGTCCTGTGCCTCTTTTCCATAGTTCCAAGGTTCCGTATTACTCATATAACCATGAACGCGCATCAATGGCAGGTAGACGCTGGTCTCAATCCAACGGAGCATCCGTTCGATATAAGCACTGTCTGTATATTGGTTGGCAGGACGGAAGAAACCGCCAGCGTCGTAGGTCCACCAAGGGATGCCTGCTGCCTGCATACCGATACCTGCGACAATCTGGCGTCGGAAAGTCTCCCAGTCATTGCCAACATCTCCACTCCACATCGCAGAGCCATAGCGTTGTATGCCTGGGAAACCGCAACGGGTGAGAATCATCGGACGCTGGGCAGGAAGATCCTTACGCAGTCCTTCATAGACGGTTTTGTTTACCAACAGCGGATAGATATTGCGGACTTGTTCGCCTGCCCATTTCCCGTTATTGACGCGACGCCCTACAAGGTCGTCGTTCTCAGGCTCTGTTGCATCTTGCCACCAAGCATCAATACCTAAAGGAACGAGGCGAGTGGAAAAGTTCTTCCAATAAGCGGTGGCAGCATCAGGTTGGAAGAAGTCAATCCAATCCGTGTTAGGGATATAACGTCCGTCATGCTCCATCTGTTTACCGACTTCCGAATTCTTATCGATTTTTGACCAGACACTGACCATCAGGCGCATATTCATCTGATGTAAACTATCTGTCAGTGCTTTGGGGTCAGGATAGTATTCTTCATCGAACGTCATCGAGTTCCAACCGTACTTTCCCCAATACTGCCAGTCTTGTACGATGACATCTACTGGTAACTGCTCTTCACGGAAGCGTCGGGCGGTCTGTAGGATCTCATCAGAAGAATGGAAACGTTCACGGCAGTGGATGTAACCGAGTGCCCAACGGGGCATTAGGGGAGCCTTGCCCGTCAGTTCCCGATAGGTGGCAATGATTTCATCGGCAGAACCGACGAATACCGTATAATCGACGCAAGAGGCGACAGGTGAACGGAACACCGTCTCATCCTTTACTTGATGATAATATAAGGTAGGGACGTCGTCTTTGGTCAACTCTGCTGTCAGGGTATGACGACCTGCTGTCAGTTGGACGATGGTGGAAGCAGTCGGCGGTAACCAGAGGTTCTGCATCTCGATAACCGTGTTACCGTCAATGCAGAGGTTATGACGACGTGCCATCTTCTGTCCGACATCCAAAAGCAGGGCATAGTTGCCAGTTTCTTTGACATCAATAGTCGCTTCGAAGATGTGACGTTCGCGAATCTCTTTCTTGCCTCCTTCTGTCGAGGTGACGTTCACTTCCTCACGTTCACCGTTTCCTTCACGTTTGACGAGTCTGACAGATTGGTCGGCAAGGTTGAAGTCCGTCAGTCCATAGTTGTTCCAAAGAAAGCCATAGCCCTTGCTCGAAACCATCATTGGGATGGATATCTGGGTATTGACTTGTGTCAGGCGACGAGGCAGTTGACGGATATTGGCATAGCCGTCTTGAAACTGTCCTAATCCGAAGAGATATTCATCTTTGGGAGATGCAATAGCAAGGGTAGCCTCTTGGTGTTGTAACTGATGTTGGGTAGCAGTGAAGACTGTTTGTCCGTTCTTGTTTTTGATAGTCACCACCTGACGCTTGGCATCCACCTCCACCTTGATGTCTTTGCTTACTACCTCATCGTGCTTGACATACAACCAGTCAGGTAAAACATCATCAGTCTTATCTTCTGTATATTGTATCCTCACCGCATTCTTTGCTACGGTTTTAATAACCAGTTGTCCCTTACCAAAAGGAACGGTCTTTGCTGTGATAGACAGACAGGCACACAGCAGGAATAAGACTAATGACTTCTTCATCATAAGATTATAAGATGACGACACCGCCATTCTGGGGAATCGTGATGGTGATTTGTTGTTTCTTGTTTTGCTTAACCGATTTGATACTACCGTTGAGGGATGCGTCATCACTATAGATAGTCAGCATTTTGTTCTGTTCGAACATCGGCAGAGTAACCGTCGTCTTCAATGGTTGTGCCTCCGCGTTAATGCCTGCTACATACCATTGGTCGCCACTACGACGGGCAAGGATGATATATTTCCCGGGATAACCGTCAATGAAACGAACCTCATCCCATAGGGTGGGCACTTTCTTCATGAAGTCAATTGCCCAATCTGGTGCGTCCGTCAGATTGTTAGGTGCGAGGGCAAAATGCTGCACACTGCTTTGGAAGAGCACAGCAGTGGCAAGAGCATAAACATCGCTCGTCTTACGGACGGTGCCGTGCTGGTTGTCTGCACTATACCGCTTATTGAGTGCTGATCCGCCAAAGTCCATAGAACCCACTGTGTTACGTATAAATGGATGCGTACAACCGTTACGTGCCTCTGCATCACAGGCTCCTTGTCCAAAATGCAGGTTTTCACTGGCGAGTACTGCTTCAGAGGCTACGTAGTTGGGATACATACGTTCCCACCCACGGGGTAGAGTACATCCATGGAAGATGACTTGTAGTCCAAAGTCGTTGGCATCAGCAAGGATATCTTCATAGAGTTGCATCGTTGCTTGTTTGTCTCCCGCAAAGAAATCAACTTTGATGCCAAGAATACCAGTTTGCTGCATCCAGCGCATTTCCTCACGACGGATACGGGCATTGTTCATCTTTCCGATGGGCGATTGAGGAGCATCGTTCCAAGAACCGTTAGAGTTGTACCAAAGGAAGAGCCCTACACCTTTCTGTTTTCCGTAGCGTGCCAGTTCGGCAATCTTGTCGTAGCCAATCTGTACATCCCACAGGGCATCAACGAGTACGGAGCGATAGCCCATAGCAGCAGAGAAGTCAATATAGTTCTTCTGCTCATCAAAGTTACAACTCGGATCCATCTTGATAATCCATGACCAAGAACCCTTACCGTAGGTGTAGTCCTTGCTGGTAGCGTATTTGGGTTGTACGACATCCCAAGGGACGGTAGTCTCTACGATTTCTTTCAGTGTTGTGCCTATCGTGATGGTACGCCAAGGAGTAGCGGCAGGGAGTGCTATTGCAGGAGTGGTAGAGCCGATACCGTTCATTTCCCCTTGTTGAGGGAAGCCAATCTTGTAAAGTCCACCTTGCTCATTCAGCAGTCGACAACCTACATAACTACCGTCTGTACCGGTTTCGCTGATAAGAACCCAACCTTGGTTACCCGTTTTGAACAGGCAGGGGAAGGTATAACCCTCACCCCAACCATTCTTTCCTACGGGTTCATCGAGTGTGTAAGGTGTCTCATAACTGGGTGAAGTCCTTGCAAAACCACCCATTGGCTTAGACTGAGGACAAAGGAAGGTAGTAGTACCCTCAGGCAGTGAAAAACCTGAGGCTTCTTTTTCTACGACCGCTACGCGGGTGTCTTTTTTCGGATAGACAACATAGCGGAAAGCCACATCCCGATTACTGATACGGAAAACGATGTCCATGGCGCGTCGTCCGTCCTTTTCAAACTGACAAACAGCTTCCGTTGCCTCATAGACAACGTGGCGTTGTTTGATGGTGTTCAGCGTATAGTCATCCGTGATACGCTTTTCTTCGCATGTTTTCATGCTCAGTCCCTCTGTCAGGTCATCGAAGTTCAACTTTAATCCTAATGGTGAGGCATTGAGGACGGTGACACCTTCATGAGTAATCTGGTAAGTTACTTTACCACCATGGTCATTGACGACAATGTCGATTTTACCGTCAGGACTGTTAAAATGCTTCTCTGTTGCATTCAGGGCGAGGAAACTACCAGCCAGCAGACAAGTTATGAGAACCTTTTTCATATTTACTTGATGATAAGTTTACCGTCAACAATGTAAGCACCGTGAGGCAGTTTCTCCCACTGCTCAGTAGTTCCCTTCTTCATACCACGAAGGTCATAAACGATGGAATTAGATTTCTTGTTCTTTACGTTCTGAATACCCGTATAGCCTTCGGTAGCAACAAGAATCTCTACAACGTGTTCTTTGCCGAGGAAGTCCGTGAAGGTTGCTTTGACAATACCACCTGTACCATCTTCCCCCAGTGTCACCGTGTTCGATTCTGAAATTTCGTAATAGTCACTGGTAAAAATGGCCTCCTTAGTTAAATCTTCCGAATGGCCATCAGCATAAGTACATACCAACCTGAGTTTTCTTGTCCTATTGGCTTTGCTCGTGATACTAGTTTGAAAACTCATGGGAGAGAAGAAATTTTTCAAGTTGTCAGCCATGTTGTAATCTGGATCCATTTTGGCCTCACATCCCATGACTTCCAATGCTTTAAAAGCGTAACGCCTACCAAAAATACGATAACCTGTGGCAGAGAAATGCCAAGCATCAACTCCGTTGCCAGGAATAGCCTCGGAACTAATGACGTAAGAATTAGCAATAAATTGTGGCACTCTGGCTACTTGGGTGTTGTGAGAGTAACAACCACCTCCCATATTCTGACGTTCTGTTTCACCCACAAATAAAGGGATATCTTCTGCATTGAGTCCGAGATCATTGAGCAGACGTTCATAGATGGTCTTCACCATGTTTGGCCAGTTGGGGTCAGCGCAATTCGAGCATCCTTGATGTAACAAGATACCCTTGATAACACCCGACTGTTGGGCAATCTTTGCCATATCTACCAAACGCTGATAGGGATCATTGTCATAGGCTTTGAAATAGTTAATCAGCCAACCTTCTGATGATGGATTCATCGAAGCAATATAGCCAGCGACCTTGTCCTGCATGAATCCTTCAATCTTGGTTCCGCCGATGGCAACATCAACGACACCGACTTTGATATTGCTGGGGAGCGCAGCCACCATGGTGCGTCCGAAATAATCTGCCATACCTAAGCCTGTACCCTGACGAACAAGAGGAGGGGTTGCTGTATACCACTCGCCCATGGTACGCTTAGGACTTGAGAAATCGACACAAGCCAGCATTTGAAAGCGTTCGTCAACATTCTTCTTGTCAACAGCCTCAGGTTGGGCATTACCTTCCATGTTCGACTGTCCGAAACACAGATAGATGTAGAAATTAGGATCTACTTCAGCATTTGCTGTAAGGAATAGGGAAAGCAATATTCCTAAGAACAATAATTTTTTCATTTTCGTAATTTAGTTAGTAATTTGGATGCAAAGGTACACATTTTTTCCATAATCCGTCCTTTATTTACATCATAAAATGTTATAGAGTGTTACATCTACAATAAAAAGTCTCTCAAACGCATTGAGGTAGCGATTAATTTGCTATCTTTGCGACAATAACACAAATAAAAACCAACAAATACGATTTATGTTTTTAAGAAAACTATTAACAGGCTTAACCGTGTTAGCAGTACAGATACTGTCAGCACAAACTTTTCAATTATTGCCAGATGGCTATTTCAATCAGAGTGGTGTCGATGTAATGGCATTCAGTGATTTCTATCCTGAAGGACATCAGGGCGGAGTCTGTGTGATCATGAACGGTCAGCGCATTGCTACCAATGGCGATATCCGTTTGGAGGCGACGCCGGGACAATGGCAACCCGTTCCCAAGCAGTTGAGTCGCAAAGTAGAGGGGAATCGCATTGTGACTACATTGTGCTATCCTGATTCATCGCGCCATCTGACGGGTTTTAATCCGATGGTCTATCCCGACTACCAGTTTACCTATGTGGTGTCGGTAGAGAGTCAGGGAAAGAGTATCGTCGTTACTGTAGACTTAGACAAGCCCGTGCCCGATTTCCTGTTGGGTAAGGCTGGCTTTAACTTGGAATTCTATCCAGGCTGGTTGTTTGGAAAACCTTGGGTGATGGACAATCAGACGGGTATCTATCCACAACAGCCCAACTCACCGATGCTGACCACCACGCCCAACAATCAGCATATAGGTGATTTCTATGCAGGTAAAGGACAGAAAGCCGATATCGACCATCTGAATGCCACTGGCTATAGCCCCTATACTGCCGACCAACTCATTGCCGCACCTTATGCGGTGGGTCAGAAATTCACGTCTCGTCCTGACGATTCTTATAGTAAGTTGACTATTGAGTCGCTGACGGAACCCTTGAAACTCTATGACGGACGCATGAATCATAACAACGGATGGTTTGTATTGCGCAGTGAGATCAAGGCGGGAGCAACAAAGGGTGCTGTGAAGTGGGTGATTACACCTAACGTGGTGAGCGACTGGTATTATCAGCCCGTGATACAGACTTCGCAGATAGGTTATCATCCTGCCCAAGAGAAGCAGGCAATCATCGAGACCGATGCCCGTGAGAACAGTCTCCAGCAAGCACAACTGATTCGTGTCGGTGCCGATGGCGAGACGGTAGCGAAGACCATCCAGCCTACCGTTTGGGGTAAGTTCCTACGCTATCGCTACCTGAAGGCAGACTTCAGCGATATCAACCAGTCGGGACTCTATAAGATACGCTATGGTAAGTCTGAGTCGTCTGTGTTCCGTATTGCTACGGATGTCTATGATCGTGGTGTATGGCAACCGGTGATTGAGTACTTCCTTCCTGTTCAGATGTGTCACATGCGAGTCAGCGAGAAATACCGTGTCTGGCATGATGCTTGTCACATGGATGATGCCCGCATGGCTGCCGTCGGCAACCATATCGATGGTTATGCCCAGCAGCCGGGCTTGTCGAAATACGAGGAAGGTGCCATTGTACCTGGTGTGAATGTCGGTGGATGGCATGATGCTGGTGACTTCGACCTGCGTATTGAGTCACAGGCAGGTGAGGCTTATATCCTGGCGCTTGCCTATGAGGCATTCCATCCGGATATCGATGTCACAGCTATCGACCAGCAGCGTCATCGGGTGGAGATCCATGAGCCCGACGGCAAGAACGATATTTTGCAACAAGTGGAGAATGGCGCCTTGACGGTGGTACGCACCTATCAGGCATTGGGCCGCCTCTATCGCGGTATTATCTGTAATAATCTCCGTCAGTATGTATTGTTGGGTGATGCCTCGGCGATGACCGACGGACAGATTGGCAATGACGATGACCGTTGGATCTATACGGAGGACAATCCCTTCCGTGCTTTGTCGTCGGCCGCCCAGTTGGCGGGTGCCGCCCGTGTGCTCAAGGGGTACAACGATGCGCTGAGCAAGGAATGCTTGGATATTGCCATTGCGGTTTACGATCAGACTCAGGTGAGTGGTATGATGGAAGGCATGAAGATGCAGGCTGCCGTTGAGTTGTATTTGACTACGGGTGAACAGCGTTATCTCGATTTCGTACTGGATCATCAGGAACTCGCCGTCAGAGGCATCAGTCGCTCCGGCTGGTATATGACACGTCTGGTGAAGAAGATGGAGCAAATGAGCGACCCAAGTGCCAAGAAATTTGCCGAAGCTTTTCGTGCAGCATTGCCGGGGTACCGCACCCAACTGGAGAAACAGGCGGCAGAGACACCTTATGGAGTGCCTTATCGCCCATCTATTTGGGGAGCAGGCTGGGATATCCAGCGCTTTGGTTTTGAGTATTATTTCCTGACCAGTGCTTATCCTGAAATTTTTCCTAAAGAAACCGTACTTCATGCACTGAACTTTGTACTCGGTTGTCATCCTGGTAGCAATACGGCATCGTTTGCCTCTGGTGTGGGTGCAAAATCAGCTACAGTAGCTTATGGTCTGAATCGTGCTGACTGGTCATATATTCCTGGTGGTGTTGTATCGGGTACAGCGTTGATACGTCCCGACTTCCCCGAACTGTTGGAATTCCCGTTCCTCTGGCAACAAGTGGAATATGTCTTAGGCGGCGGTTCGTCGCATTACATGTTCTTGGTGCTTGCCGCCCAGCAGTTACTGAAATAAAGAAAGGAGCCCAAGCGGCTCCTTTTTCTTATTGCTTCTTTGGTGTTAGACTGAAGCGATAAGCAAGAGAGAGTAATATGTATCGTCGCATGTTGTTTGTCCACGTCTCCGTGCGACCTTGTGCATTCACGTAGTATTGCCATTGCGATACCCGTCCTAAGATATCGTAGCCCTTCAGCTTGGCTATCCAGCGTCCTTGTTTCCACGATTTCGTGAGTGTGGCATCCCAATAGAGGCGGTTGTCGTTCATCTGACTGTCGGCATAGCCACGGCGCGAGTGCATCTGCAAGTCGGTGTCGATGGTGAAGTTCCACGGCAGTTTGTAGTTGGCATTGAAACCGTAACTGAAGTCATAGACATCGGTGGGCATCTCGGTGACCTCGATACTGCGATGGATATGCTGCCAAGAGACATTGCCCAGCAGTGTAAAACTGAGTTTCTCTTTCTGGTAGCGGACGTTAGGAGAGTAGGAGAGACGCGTGGTGGTGACGCGGTTGCGCTGAGGCTCCGTGGTTTGTTGCTGTGCTACAGCAACAGACTGGACGGATGACATGTCGGTACTCTGTCCGATGCCGAAGTTGAGGTTGTTGCTGATGTGCCAGAACTTCTTCTTGCCCAAGGCGCGGGTGAAGTCCAGATTCGTGGAGGCGTTCCAGTTGCCGTTCACGTTCTCCGACCAGGTAGTACGGATACCCGTTGTCGGGTCGTAGGTATAGGCAGTGGTGATGGCATTATGCGACAGGTTACCGTTGAGCGAGATACTGAAATTCTGGTCGAGGCTGTCCACGCGGGCAGAGTAGCGGGTGTTGAAATACCAGTAGGTCTGCGGCTTCAGGTCGGGATTACCCTTGCGTACATACAGCGGGTTACTGGTTGTCGTGATGTCCACCAGTTGCGAGATGTTGGGCATCGAGAGGCTGTTCTGCGCATAGATGGAGAAATTCTTCCTGTTCTTAGCGAAACTGGTATAGTATTGCGTATAGAACTTCCAGTAGTTGTAGTCACGGTCCATGCTGCTGTTCAGCACGTCGCTATAGTAGTTCATGTGCTTGCGGTTGAAATTGCGGTCGAACATGAGATAGAAGTACTTATAGCCCTCCTGTGATGATTTGTTGTAACTGAAGATACCGCCGACACCGTATCTGTTGATGCGATGGCTCTGCTCCGACGAGTTGGGAGCATCAAGAGCGAGTGCCAACGAGTCGGCAGTTGATGGCAGCATGCCCATCTCGTTTGGACCGCCCACTGCCCAGTTGGGACCGAGCCAGTCGAGACGATAGTTGTTGTTGTCGTAGTTGTAGTATTGGTAACCGATATTGAACCTCGGACTGATGCTCAGGTTTTCCGTCAGTTGCAGGCTATAGCGGAACTCACCGTTGAGGTCGTAGTTCTTCGACGGACCGATACCGTACTGGTTGCGCTGGTCGACGGTCCCCGTATTATATAAGGTATAGCGATTCTGCGAGAAACTGCCGTTGTTCCATTGCCTGCTCAGGTAGCCGGTCATCTGGAACTCCAGCATGTCGCCCCACGGTAGTTTCACGTCGATGAGGTTGGTCATGTTCAGGCTCAGGCGGTTCTCCCTCTGCATGTTGCGGCTCCATGTATGGTTGATGCTGTCCTTCATCAACTGGTCGTTGGCAGTCAGCGACCATCCCTCGCCGTTGCCTTGGCTGTGCGCATAGTCGAGGTCTATCCACGAATAGATGTAGACGGGTTTGCGGACGTAGAACGTGTTGCGGAGGTTCAGGTCGAAGATGCGGTTGTTGTTGATAGACTGCGACTGCCCGAAGGTACTGGCGCCTGCCAGATAGTTCTCGCTTTGACCCTTGCTCTCCGAGTGGATGTCCTGCCATTGCAGTTTGAACTCCATATCATTGGTGATGCGCTCCTCGGGAGCATGCCACGAGAACATACCGCCGATGCTCTCCACGTCGCGGTCGCCCGAGGCCTGGGTACGGTCGCGCTCGTTGCCCTCTCGGTCGTAGTCGATATATTCGTTCAGGTTGTTGGCACCGCCGAAGAGCACGGCGCGTGTGCGGTCGGTGAATCGCATGCCGAAGCCCCTCACCTTATAACGGTCGTCGGTGCCATAGCCTGCTTCGAGGTTTACGGAGCCGCCAACGGTATATTCCTTCTTCAATTGCACATCCATCGTGAACACCTTCTCCTCCTCGTCTCTGCCCAGGAACTCGCTCTTCGGTGTCCGTTTGTTGAACACCTGCACGTTCTTCACCGTATAGTAGGGCAGGTTCTCAAGCATCATCTTGTTCTTGCCCTTGAAAAAGTCCGCTCCGTTCAGCGTCAGGTTCTCCACCTTCTTGCCGTTGACGTATATCTCACCGTTATCCTTCAGTTCCACGCCCGGCAACTGCTTGATGAGTCCGTCGAGCATTGAGCCCTCGGGAATGTTGAAAGCATCGGCGTTGAAGACGATCGTGTCGCCCTTATACACCATCTTCACCTTCGTTGCCTTCACTACCACCTCGCCCAGTTCACCGCCGTCCTTGTCGTAGTCCGTACGCTGGATGCGGCGCATGTGGATGGCAGGCACCTCAAACTGGCGGTTGCGCGCCACATATTTTATCTCGTAGTTCTTGTAGGTTGTCTCGTAGTCGGGAGCCGTAGCCTTGATGATAAACTTGGCAGGTTTGGCAGGCACCTGTAGATACCATTCCGACGACTTAATACCATGCCAGCCGCCATTATCCACATGGGCAGAGTCCACCAGCGTGGAGTCGGGTCTGAGCAGCACGACCTTCACGTCGGGGATGTGCGAACGCGTAAATGCATCCGACAGATAGCCGTATAGATAAAGTTTCTTCTCTTTCTTTTCGTTTTTCACCCCCGCCGTATCCTGTTGCTCGGTTTGTGCATAGCCTGACAACAGGACAGTGGCGAGAAGCATGGTTGAAAAAAGTTTTTTCATAAATAATTTTTGATGTTAGCGAGTCAACAATCTGTTTACCTTAAAGGCATCGCAAAGGTAATGAAAATCCCGTTTTCTCTCAAGAAATCCATTACATAAAATTACACGAAGTCTCTTTTTAATACCTTTTAGCATCTTTTTTCCCGTTTTCTATCTTCGTTTCACCCTCCTTTAACCTTTGATTAAATTCTAATGGTCATCTTTCTGATAATGCTCACTCTTTTGATAGAGCGTGTAGCAGGTGATTCCGAACATTTCCTTATGCTTTTGGTCTGCCGTTGTCTCAGCATATGGAGAAAGGATGCCGATGAGGGTGTTGTACTGCTCTTGCGTCAGTTTGTTAGGATAGCCGTCGCACATTTTGTGGAGTACTACGACGGCTGCTGTCTTACCACCTGATGTCTCGCGATCATAGATTTGGCAGGTTTGTTTGACCTTAGCCAGTAGTTCGTCGTAGGTCTGAGGTGCTGTGGGGTCTGTGTCGTATTTGAGTGTTGCCGTCATTTCTGGCTGTTCGGAATAAAGCTGTATGAAACGCATGTTGTCGAGCTTCTTTGACACAATCTCAAAAATGGTACCATTCATCATCCAAATATTTCCAATTTGCTGATCATGTTTAATCTGTTGTTCCCATACCAACAAGACGGCATAATGATAGTCATTGGGCTCATCGAAGGAAAGCAGGCAGATATTCTGTTGACTGCCAAATACATATTTACCGCTGACGAAGCCCTTGTAACTTCCCAAGAACCATTGTATACCAGACAATAGTGGAGCACCTTCTGAGGCATCGTGGATCATCACTTCCTTGGCATTCACAGCCTCTGTGCGCAGGGTTCCCTCTAAATCCTTCATGTGAGGAAACAGCATGGTGGAATCGTTGCTGTTCTCAACACCGAACACCTGACTGAAATCGTAAGTTGTAGTTTTACTACCAGTCTCAACAACGTTGTTGAGAATACGACCATCACTTACATGATACTCGCCAGAGGCTACGAAAGCCTGTAACGCTTCGTGGACGCGACGAGCGGCGTCGCTTGTTTGGGCACTTATTGACATCGCCCATATCAGGCACATTGCTAATAAAAAGTTCCTATTCTTCATCTTCATCAGTTTTTACGTTGTTATTAATAATGATGGCCTGATGGGGGCGGACATCTTTGTGCAACTCATTCAGGATGTAGTTGTTGACGATACGCTGCAGTCGTTCGTCAGCATGTATCACCCGATGAATTCGTTCGATATAGAGGCTGTCGTCCACTTGGGCCAGTTCGTGTTCTATCTTGTTGATATAGTAGTCGAGACTGTCGGTAGCTGATGTTTGGACAGAGATTTGCAGTGGTGCCTGTCTATTGACATGGTGTCTCATGATAGCCTGTTTAGGACTGGCTACAAGTTCTACTTTGGCGGACTGTCCGTCCGTAAGCGACGGACTGGGAGTCCGCGCCTTACGGACTATGAGTTCGTTCCCTACGGACTTTTGCATATCCTCTTTGGGCAAAATCATCAACAGGGCAAAGGCTACCGATGCTGCTACGGCAAAGGCTGCATACCATGCATATCTCGGTCGGCGTGCAGGCTTGGGAGCAATCTCCTGCATGATATTGTCGCAGAAGTCGGCTGGCACTTCGGGCTTCGTCCGTCGGGCTTCCCTTCTGTTTAGGGCTTCGCGCAGGTATTTATCTTTAAACTCGTTCATTTTCTTTTTGTTTAATCATTCGTAGTAGCTTCTTTCTGATACGATGGAGTCGGGTGGTAAGTGTTTTCGGCTCCGCATCCATGATGTAGGCGATGTCTCGCAGCGGTCGGTCCTTATAATAATAAAGGTGTAGCAGCAGGCGTTCGTCAGGCGACAGGTTGTCAATGGCCTCTTCCATCAGTAGAATGCGCTCTTCGAGCCCTGTCGACAGTTCTTCGTCTTCAATAGCAGGTAAGTTGTCAATGCCGATATAGTAAGGTTGCTGGCGTCTCAGGTGGTTCAGCGATTCATGATAGGCGATGCGGCATACCCATGTGTAGAATGACGATTGGTATTTGAACGTTGATAGTGAGCGGAACGCCTTGACAAAGACATCCTGCGCCAGTTCTCTGGCATCCTCGGCATCGGGCACCATTCGCGACGTGAAGTCGAGAACCTGCTGCGAATAGGTATTCACAAACCAGGCATACTCTTCGTGCTTGCCGTCAAGTATCCGCTCGATGCGCTGCCGTTCACTCATGCTAATCAACTCGCTCATTCTACTTAATGGACAAGTGGTTTTCTAAATAATTACAGTTTCTAATGTTAAAGAAACAAAAACGACTTATAAAACAAAATACCACCCACTTTCACAAGTGGGTAGTGAATGATTCGGTTAATAAGTCAACAGTTAATCATAACTGTTTGCTTGCAAAGATAGTGATAAAAATCGAGTAAGCAAAGAGAATGCAAATAAATTGAGTTTTATTTTGCTTTTCGCTCAATATATATTATCTTTGCAAACACTATTAACTTTTAAATAATAAATAATTATGAGTACAGGTAATGTGAGGCCGGCTGATATGGAGCGAATAACGACTCCGGCATTGGCCCAGAAATACATTGACGAAAAGATTAAGGAGCTACGTGCTCAAATTGGTGACAAAAAAGTGCTGTTGGCTTTGTCGGGTGGTGTGGACTCTTCTGTGGTGGCTGCACTATTGATTAAGGCTGTAGGTAAGCAACTGGTGTCAGTACATGTGAATCACGGATTGCTGCGTAAAGGAGAGCCTGAACAGGTGGTACGTGTGTTCCGTGATGAGTTGAATGCAAATTTGGTGTACGTGGATGCTACTGACCGTTTTTTGGATAAGCTGGCAGGCGTGGCTGATCCTGAGCAGAAGCGCAAGATTATTGGCGCTGAGTTTATCCGTGTGTTTGAGGAAGAGGCTCGTAAACTGGAGGGTATCAGTTTCCTGGCTCAGGGCACTATCTATCCCGACATCGTGGAATCGGGTCCTGTAAAATCACACCACAATGTGGGCGGTCTTCCCGAGGATATGCAGTTTGAGTTGGTGGAGCCTATCAAGTTGTTGTTTAAGGACGAGGTACGCGTAGTAGGTAAGGAGCTCGGTCTGCCTGATAATATGGTATATCGCCAGCCCTTCCCTGGTCCAGGTCTGGGTGTACGTTGTACAGGTGCCATCACGCGTGATCGTCTGGAGGCATTGCGTGAAAGTGATGCTATCCTACGTGAGGAGTTTGCGAAGAATGGTCTTGAGGGCAAGGTATGGCAGTATTTCACCGTCGTTCCTGATTATAAATCAACAGGTGTGAAAGACAACAAACGTAGCTGGGATTGGCCCGTCATCATCCGTGCCGTGAACACACGAGATGCTATGACTGCGACTATTGAAGAAATTCCTTATGAGTTGTTGCATCATATCACTAAGAGAATCGTTACTGAGGTACCAGGAGTCAACCGTGTGTTGTATGACCTAACTCCAAAACCTACTGGTACGATTGAGTGGGAATGATAGGATGTTTGATGTAAGAAGCATAAATCCCTGCAAAATCTTGCAGGGATTTATATATTAGGAACCGATAGGATAAAGCGGGAACCGCTGGTGTAGGTGTGGTCGAGGAAGATGTCGCCGTCCAGAAGGCGGGCAAACTGGCGGGCAATAGACAGACCGAGACCAAGGCCTTCGGAGAAATCATCGAGTTTGGTGAAGGTCTTGAAGATACGGTCGCGGTCGGCTTCGGCAATGCCGGGACCGTTGTCCTCGACGGCGAACCATACGAGGTCGTTGTCGCATTCCACTCGGAGGACGACGCGGGCATCCTGCTCACCGCTCTGCGAGGCGGCAAACTTCTTGGCGTTGAAGAGCAGTTCGTGGAGGGCCTTCGTGAGATAGTCCTTGTTGGTGTGGATGCGCAGCGAGTCGGGCACGTTGATTTCGGTAATCAGGTCGGGTGTCTTCGGGGCGCGCTGGTTGTAGATGTTGGCAGCGTCACGAACCATCTGGCTGCAGCTTACCACATCGGTCTTCTCGACGGTGGTGCCGTTCTCCAGGGCGGAGGCGGCTATCAGCATGTTCACCATCCGGACGACGGAGGTGGCGTTCTGCTGCATGGTGTTGGTAATCTCTTCCAACTCGGCGGCGGGCAGCATCTTGTAGCCGTCTCTGAGCACTTGGATGAATCCCATGATGATGTTTAGCGGCGTGCGTATCTGGTGGGACATGTCCTGAAGGAAGATGTTCTTTCTGTTGGTTGACTCCTGTGCCAGCACATTGGCGTTTTCCAGTTCCTCATTACGCTGCACCGTCTCTTCGCTGACGTGATGGAGCTCGCTGACGTGCTGGTTGATGGTGTTCTGCATCGACGCGAAATTGTTTTGCAGTCGGCCGATGATGTCTGTGCGCTTGCTGGTAGGCATGTGGTCCTCGAAATGTCCGTCGGCAATATGGCGTGCCTCCCGTGCTAGCTGATTGAGCGGCTCGACATGGTGGGAGATAATCCTCTTACACAGAAGGAGTATCACCAGCAGACCGATGACCAGCAGCGGACCGACGATGTAGGTGAAGCGGTTGTACGAATGGAAGACATCCCGCTGAGGACATACAAGGGCGATGCTCCATTCCGTCTTCGGCACGGGCTGGTAGAATACGAAGCAGTCCTGTCCGTTGACGTTGACCTCAAGCAGTCCCTTCTTGCCTGTGGTCATCTCGTGGCCCAGAGTGATGATGTCGGGATGCAGGTCGGGCTCGACGTTCGAGAAGATGGTCTGGTTGATGAGTTTTGTCGAGTCGGGATGCACATAGTACTGCCCGCTCTTGCCAATCATGAAGCAGTAGGAGTTCTTGTAGGGCCTGTCGTGCGTGATGGTGGCAGAGAGCCAGGGCAGCGACAGGTCGGTGGAGATGACGCCGATGAAACGGCGGTCGGCGGTATAGAGAGGCATGCAATAGGAGACGATGATCTCCTCAGAATAGAGCGTGCCGGCATTGAAGTCGTCGTAGGGGTCGGTCCATACGGGCTTGCCTTGAACCTTAGGCGTCTTATACCATACCTTCTCAAAGTACTCGTATTCGCTTTCCCTGACGGTGCTGATGGAGTCGCCCTTCCTGACGGAGTAGGCAGAGAAATAGCGTCCGTATTGCGGGAAGAAATTGGGCTCCATCGTGATGGAACAGCCGTTGAAGTGGCGGTTGAGCTCCACGATGCGATGCGAGAAGTTCAGCAGCGAGTCGGGCTGCTGGTTCTGGAGGATGAGCCACTCCATGTTGTGTGTGGCCGTCTCGACCTCATTGAGATAAGACGTGACACGGAGGGCATTGATCTTCAGAATACGGTCGCCTCGCTCTATCGCTTCCTGTCTGACGATGCTGCGTGACCTCTGGAACAGGTATCCGAGGGCCAAGAAGAACCCGATGACGACAAGGGCGAGGATGCCGGCACTGAGTTTCGTCGATAGCGACTTGCGGATATTGTACAGAAGAATCATAGGCTCGAAGGGGATTGAGGGTCAGACAATGGCGATTTGTCGGCTTTCTTCTCCGATAGCTCAAGAATATGATCCAGCAAGAAAGCCAGTCTCTTGCTGTGGTTGTTCATCTTGTCTGTCATATCCGACATCTCCTGGGGCTCCAGTTGCTCATGATCCTTGGGGATAGAGGCAACCAGCGTACTGATGGCATTCGCAGGTGGCGCCATCTGCTCCGTCATATTCTGGAGGAAGGCCGCCTTGACGCGGTCGGCCTCCTGTGCCTGCTCATAGGCAACCTGCAAAGCCTCGTTGCGCTCGTTGAGGGTGGCATTGCGCTGACTGAGTTCCTCGATATGGGATACCAGCGAGCGCTGCATTTTTTGGAAGGTACGTTGTAGGTGGCCAATCTCATCCAGTCGGCGACTGTTGGGGATATGCTCCTCGAAATATCCTCCTGCCAGATGCTGAACAGATTCGTCCAACTTCTCGAGCGGCTTGAACTGCTTTTTGATGAAAGTCACGCAGAATGTCAACAATAACACCAGACCCACAACGGCAATCACAATCATGTAGAACTGCAACCGATGATAGGAGGCGAAGATCTCGTATTCCGGGCAGACGATGTCGATGCTCCAGCCGGTATACTTGAACGGCTTGTAGAAGACATAGACTGGCGTCCCGTAGAATTTGAAGTTCATCCTTCCGCTGGAACCTGCCAGCATCGCCTCAGACAGTTTCTTCAGATTCTCGTCGGGATTCTCCTTCAACTGACGGAAGAGGGCACCGGGAGCTAACATGGTGCTGTCGGGGTGGATGATGAAAGCACCGCTCTGGCTCATCATCGCACAGTTGGTGTTGGGGAACGGGCGAAGATTCTCAATGGTATGAGAGAGCCAGTTCAGCGAGATATCTACGGCAAGCACACCGACGGCCTCACCCGTCGCGTCGTGGATAGGAACACTATACGACGTGACAGGATGATGGACATCGTGGTTTATGGCGGGATCGGTCCATATCGGATGATTCTTTTTTATGGGAAGGGCGAACCATTCCTGTGTGGTATAATGAGTCGTTCCGAAATGGTCGGAGAAGACCAGCGAGTCGTTGTCCCTATAGTAATAGACCATGAAATCGTCTCTCCCCTTGATGAATCCCGGGGTGAAGGCGATAGCAGCGCCCTCGATGGTCGGATTGTTCTTGAGCAACTTCTGACAGTAGACATCCATCTTCTCAGGGCTGTCAAGATGGTGCTCAACATTCCATAGCATATTATCCGTTGCCACCTCTGCCACCTGTAACATGTTGTCGATGTTGAAGACGGCGGCGTCTAACGTCTTTTCTGCCTTTGCCAGTGCCTCATGCATGATGGACTTGCGGGCAAAGTAGAACATGACAAACGCTGCCGCCAGGAAGAGCAGGGCGACAAATAACACAATCCACAGGCTAAGCCTGACAGAAAGCTTTCTACGGATATATGCTACTGGATTCATTCTTTATTTCGCAGCTTCCTTGAGGAAGAAGTCTGTCATCTGTTTGAAGGTGTTCTCATTGAATGTCACAGGACCATGCTGTCCCTCAGGAACACTGACGAATGCCTCTAAGCGGCCGCATTTCTTCAGCTCGTCAGAGAAATAGACTCCCTGGCAGTGAGGAACCACCGTGTCGGCTTCACCGTGGAAGACGAGGAAGCGGGGACCTAAGGTCGTGACATACGTGATAGGGCTGATGAGGCTGACCATGTCGGGAAGGTCAGCAGGAGCACCGCCGATGAGGGCTGCCTCAGGTGAGTTTCCGTCGTTGACGGTCTCGCACTTGTTCATGCGTGACATGTCAACAGGTCCAAACCAGTCGACAACAGCATCTACACGGCTGGAGAAATCGAGGCAGTTGCCTACATTGCCCTCGATTTCGACAGTAGTATTGCCAACGGTGCGCTCCTTCATGTCGTTGGTGACACCAGCCATCGAAGCCAGATGACCACCGGACGAGAAGCCTGTGATACCGATGAAGGAAGTGTCAAGCTTGTATTCTGCAGCATGAGCACGGATGAAGCGGATGGCTGCCTTCACGTCGTTGATCTGAGCGGGGAACTTGGCGTCGCCGCTGGAACGGTGGTTGATGCAGACTACAGCAAAGCCGGCATCTGTCAGGGGCTTACCCAAAGACATGTAGGTCATCACCTTCATATTATTAGAGAACCAGGCACTGCCGTAGATGGCCACAATGACCTTGTACTTGTCCTGTGCCTTCTCAGGGAGATAGATGTCCATACGGTGGGCCTCCAAATCGTCACCTGCATAGTTGATGTCTTTGAACGTGGCATTGTTTTCCGGCATCTTGAAACCGCCAAAACCTCCAGGCTGTGCGTTACTCATCAGCGTGCAGCCGAGTAACAGCAAAAATAAAAATGACTTTTTCATTGTTATATATTCTTTTGATGTTAGTTGATTTTCTTTTCAATAAACTCGTCAACGTCTACATAGCCGCCTGCCTTCTTGGTGGCATAGCAGAAGATGGCGAACTTGGAACCCATAAAGAAGCGGCGCCAGTCGAAGCGCATCCTGTAGTCGGAACCAATCTTCGTCCAGTTAGTGCCGTCGAGACTATAATAGAAGGTAGCGAGGTCGCGTCCTGCCATGAAGCCGCCGGCTTGGCCAGAACGGAAATCACCATCGATACGCAGCCAGATGTTCTGCTGCTTCAGGTCGATGCTCTCGATGACTTTCTCGTCTACTTTCGTCACTTCTTTGTTTTTATCAGTCAGTTGGACGGACTGCTCACTCATCTCAAGCGTCAGCTTCTTTCCGTTCTTCTTGACAGTCAGCACACCGGAATCGCTGTTGAAAGCAGAGAAACCTGCACAGTCACCGTCTTTCATGTGAGAGAGGTCGAGGGCAACGATACCGCTGCACTGTGGACCTTCCATACGCTGTGTGATGGTGTTGGGAGCCAGGAAGAGACTTTCTACCACACGATTGGTCTTCAGGCGCAGGAATCCCGGGCGCTCTGTCAATGACCATGCAGCATCGATAGGATTGTGGTTCCACTGCCAGTGAAGTCCTAACTTCGTACTGGAGAAATCGTCACTCTTAATGATGCCCGTCTTGGGTTGTCCACTGGTGTAGGGTCGCATCTGAACAGGAATCTTACCTTCCTCGTCACCCAACAGAGGCCATCCGTCAATCCAACGGCAGGGCATTACGGTGAGCACACGGCCAACACCGCCACGATCTTGGAAGATGATGCCATACCAGTCGCCGTCCTTACTGTCGACAATAGTACCTTGTCCGACATAGGGGAAGCCACCGAAGTCGGCTTCCAGAATCACATTCTTCTCGTAGGGACCACGGATATTATCGGAACGATAGCATACCTCACGGCGATGTCTTCCTGCTGCATAGACTTGAGAGATCATCAGCAGGTAGTATCTGCCGTTGTGCTTGATCATACGGCTTCCCTCCAACAGACCTGTCTCATCGGCCTCGCGCTGGAAGATATGCATGTGAGTACCTTCAATGACATCCGACAAGTCGGGCTTCAGTTCCATCAACTCGCCTGTACCATAGATGACATATACACGGTTGTCGTCATCGAAGAAGAGTGAGCAATCGTGGAAATGACGCATACGTGACACTAACGTCCAAGGCCCTTCAGCGCGGTCGGCACTGTAAATATACGTGTCGCCCATAGCTCCTGCCTCATTGGGGGCGAAGAGAACGTAGAACTTCCCGTTGTGATATTTCAGTGAGGTTGCCCATTGTCCGCGACCATAGACAGTTCCTTCCTGCATATCGTATTTGGGAGAGTCTGTCAGACGGTCGTAGACATAGCTGACCGTCTCCCAGTTCTTCAGGTCTTTGGAACGCATGATAGGTGCACCAGGCATGAGATGCATGGTGGTGGATACTAAATAGAAATATCCGTCAACCTGAATGATATCAGGATCGGGTACGTCAGCCCACAACATGGGGTTGTCTATCTTTTCGTCGTTGTCTGCTGATACTGTATTTGTTGTGAACAGCAGAATGGAAAGGAGGAAGATACTGAATAGTTGTTTCATATCGATTTTTAGATTGATTAGTTGAATTGCCACCAGTCAAGGTGTATATCGCCATTAGCATCGCCAAAACAGAGATAGAGGTCGTGAACGCCTGCGGCATTCTTTACCTTCGTACTGAAGGAACGGTATTTCTCTAAAGACTTGGTGTCTTTGACCTGGACAGTACCGATGACGGGACCGTCGATAGCGTCAAGGCGCAGGGTGATGGTACAACTGCCCATCGCTGCTGCCGTAATATTGAACTGTTTGGCACCTCCGGCAAAATCAACACCACGCAGACGGATGTATTCGCCATTGTTGATGTCGTAGATATACAGATTCTTCTTGCCAGTAGAGGTGGGCATATTGGCAATGATACCAGTATTGGGAATACCCATCTTTGCTGATTTCAGTCCGAAGCCCCATGCCATCGTCTCTGCTTCTACGCGTTTGTAGGGATTGAGCCAGTGTAATTGTTTCATCGGTTGTTGGTCGAGCCAATAGGGAACCTCCTGGATAGTACCATCGGCATTGTAGGTAATCTCTGTGGCAGATACGCTACGACGCTCATGATGAACAAATGTCTCCAGGTGCATCAGGTCGTAGTTCTGACCAAACACATAACTGTGTCCTTTGTAATCGACAATGCCGGGATGGTTACCACGGTCACGTTCGGTGGGGCGCATAATATAACCTTTCCATTCCCATGGACCTGTTGGTGAGTCGCTCATAGCATAACCAAGAGCCTCAGGACAGCAGGTGGAGGCAAAACCGAGGTAATAATGACCATTA
Organism: Prevotella sp.; assembly: GCA_017554145.1. Lineage (GTDB taxonomy): Bacteria > Bacteroidota > Bacteroidia > Bacteroidales > Bacteroidaceae > Prevotella. The sequence goes on from JAFZIZ010000015.1 coordinate 290,806, forward strand.
CGTTTATAGAACCAAGGTCCTTCCTGATAGTTGGGAATATGTGGTAACTTTGTTACCTCGCTGGTGAGGGAAATCATATCATTGCCGAGCTTTGCCCAGAAAGTATGGGGATTACCCCAATACATATAGGCCTGACCATCGTCATCCGTATAGACAGAAGGGTCGATATCGAACCAGTTACTCTGATCCCATACCAATGGTTTGCCTAAAGGATCCTTAAAAGGACCATAGGGAGAGTCGGCCACCAAGACACCGATACCATGTCCGTGAAGTGGAGCATAGAGGTAGAATTTGCCGTTGCGCTCTACTGTCTGAATAGCCCAAGCTCCGTTCTCACGACTACGCCATGGGAATTCCTTCAGTGATGCGACAGCACCGTGTTCTGTCCAGTTGACCATATCAGTAGTCGACCACAGCAACCAGTCGTACATAAAGAATCCTGCTGAGCCCTTCTCGTTTTCATCAGGAATATCCTCAGGGGAAGCATCGTGAGAGGTATACAGAAACAGCGTATCACCCACTACCAATGGCGATGGGTCAGCGGTAAACTTGGTTTGGAAGAGCGGCATATTAACCTGTTCCAATCCCCGCATCTCCCACCAGTCGAAATTGAAGAGCTTCGGACCTTTACGTCCTGTGAAGACAAAATAAAGGTCGTGGTGTCCCTTGATAACGGATGTAAGGTCGGTAGTCAATGTCTGCCATTCTTCCCAACCGCCTGTTGCCGGTACTTCCAAACGACCTAACAATTGTCCTCCTAAACTGTCAATACGAATCTCAATAGCACCACCACGCAAACCACTGGCAACACGTGCCGTAAAGGTACGCGGTGTCTTCTTGCAGAAGTGAACACCTTGCAGTTTGATATAGTCACCATTATGGATATCCGTCACGTAAACACCGACTTTATCGTTCTGCTCTGTCTTGATTCCTTTAGAGAATGCCATTGTTTCAGCCTCTACCTTGCGATAGGGATCAAACTTGTCAATAGGGTTGACACCTTTGTCTGTCGGCATAATCGTTGGAAAACTGCCGTCAGCATTATATTTGAACTCTTCTACGGCAACACTACGTCCGAAACCACCGCCATTGGGAAGTTTTCCTGTGTGATAGAAAAAATAGCTGTGTCCTTTGTAGTCGGCAACACCACAATGATTGGTAAATGACTTTGTATCACAAAGCGGCATAATCTCACCTGCATAGGTCCAAGGACCTAAAGGTGAAGGAGCTGTACTGTAACTGATATGCTCGGGAACACCACCAGCCGCATAGAGCAACTGGTAAGTGCCATTACGTTTGGTCAGCCAAGGGCCTTCTACATAACTGTCTTTATATTTCTTATCCTTGACACGTTCATTCATGGGGGGAGCACCAAAGGCTTCCTCTGTCATCGGCAACATACCGAGTTCTCCTGAATAGGAAATCATGTCACGATTAAGTTTCAGATAGTAGACGCGTGGATTTCCCCACATGAGCCAAGCCTGACCGTCGTCGTCAATGAATACTGTAGGGTCGATATGATCCCAAGAACCATTCTCAAACAAAGGCTTGCCTAATGCATCACGAAACGGGCCTGTAGGAGAATCGCCTACAGCTACACCAATTGCCATTCCTTTGGAAATCTTGGAATGGGCGCAAATATACCAATAGAACTTTCCGTCTCGCTCAACACATTGGCTTGCCCAGGCACGGTCATCAGCCCAAGAGAAACTTTCCAGAGCAAGGGGTGAACCGTGATCCGTCCAGTTGACCATATCTTGGGTGGAATAAACACGCCATTCTTGCATCCAGAAGAAATCGGCTCCATCCTCATCGTGTCCCGTATAGACATACATGGTCCCATCATAAACCATTGGAGCGGGATCAGAAGTACACCACGTTTGTACAAAAGGATTTTGTGCCGTAGCATTCAGGCATATACCTATCAACAAGGCTGTTGCAAAGCGTTTCATGTCTCTTCTTAATGATTGCGGAAATTCCACTTAGAATTATCACTATTGAAATCGTACTTGGCGAGGGTGGGGGTGCTGTCACCTGCAGAATAGAGACAGAACTCCTTGTTGATACCCTCAATGCCTGGGATGACTTTCGGCATAATGCGGAAAGTACCATCGGTAAGTTGCTCGATGCGCCAAAGTTGGGCGTCATCGCCTGTATAAGCAGGAACAGTGGTTACCTCTTTGTCGGTTGTAGCAGTGAGTGCACGCTCTGTACCCTCAATAGTGATTTTAAAATATGTATTGCCCAGATAGCCACCCTTGCCTTCTACTGGGGTGATAGTCCAACGCTGCCAAGGACGGAACATGTAATCACCAATGCGAGCAGGAATGTCTCCCTTCGGCCATGTGCCGATGACATCTGCCAGTGTTTGGTTAGCCACGGGCTGAGGAGGAGCAGCATTCTGCTGTGGTCTGCCAAAGCCACCGAATCCCCCCTGACGGGGCACATTCATACGAACGAAGTCAACTGCCAACTCGAGAGCATAACCGCGACGCTCTGACTCAATCTCAAAGGTCCCGCCTTTGAACTGTTCGCCTGCCACGGGCCAGCCGTTCTTCCAAAGCAGAGGACGGATTGCCAATGTGGAGCGACCGCCCATATCAAAGTCGGCCTCCCAGTGGAATGATGTAATCTCAACACCCTCATCAATGATAGTACGTCCGAAATGTCCTGCACCCGTCTTACGGTCGCCAGCGGCAACTACCATCTTGCCTCCACCGTGATACATATCACGGCCTACATTGTCGAGATAAGGACCCTCAACACTCTTGCTACGACCTACCACGATATTATAAGTAGAATTTACACCATCACAGCAGGTACCATGGGTACCAAGCAGATAGTACCAACCATCGCGGTAGATGAGGTCAGTGGCCTCACAGTCGATAGCGATATCTTTTTCCTTATTACCCTTTACGCGGAAACCTGTATTAGGATCAATCTCGATGAGACGGATGGCTCCAAAGTAGGTACCATAACTAGCCCAAAGACGACCTGTAGTGGGATCGAGTAACAAACCTGGGTCAATGGCATCCTGATCCTCCATACCGTCGGAGTAGCATACCTCAACGGCCTCTGTCCATTTGAAATCGGGGGATTTGGGATCGAGGGTCTTGTTCCACATGGTGAGGATACGACCAGCATGACCACCACCGAGCCCACCACCTGTAGCACCGTAGATACAAAGATAACGGTCGCCAATCTTCAAAACATCGGGAGCAGCACCGCCACCAGGACGTTCTGCACCGCTGTTCCAAGTCCAGCCGTCTTCAGAGATAAGACCTCCGCCTCCAGTACCGAAAGTATAATATTTACCGTCGCATTCAGCAATCGTCGAGGGGTCGTGGATATAAGGTGCGCCAATCTGCGCATTAGCAGTTGTGGCTATAGCCAAAGCCGCTAAAATATGATATAGTTTTTTCATTTTATTGTGCATTAATTGAATAGTTAGTTACAGGGTTGCCTTTCTCGTCAAGGAAACGAACGCAGAAATCGCTCATGCCTGGACCGTTGATAATAGCACCACGGAGGATGTTACGTCCTTTCTTCAAGGTCAGTCTGGGTGACATGGCATCGTCTTTTACCATACGGCGGTCGCCAGAAAGTAACAAAGTCTCCTTGCCATTAAGCCACCACATGGAGGCAGAGTTCGAACCGACGGCTAAACGAACATTCTCGATATCCTCAGGGCAATCGATAATCGTTACAGCCCAAAAAAGGACGCCATAGACCTTTTCTCCCCATTTCTCAGCAAAACGGAACAATTTCACGTTGTAATTCTCACTATCGAGGGCATGCCATGTAAGTGTTTGAGTAACAGTCTTCACCTCTGGCTGAGCAGGTGCTTGTTGCATACCACGACCAAAGCCTGCGGGAGCTTGTTCCTGTTTGAAGGTAGCCTTGATTTTCTGACCATCCTTTGGTATGATGGTCTGCTGGTCTTTGAAGTATTCTCTGTTGAAATGCTCACGCAAATAAGTGTCAGTGAAGACCGTATTACCACTATTGGGCTTATCGATAGGTTCTAAGAGCAGCCAACGGCGGATGAAACCCTCGTTGTCTGGCTGTATGGCTTGTGCTGTAGCAGGCGTGAAGTACTTTGGTCGGTTCTTGAACAAAATCCAATCTACAGATACGGCTCCTTCGCCCTCACAAGTAATTACTAAATCTGTTACACCTTTGGGGACAAAGTTCAAAGCAGCGGTCAGTGTAAGCCACTGATTAGTCATGTCACGACGGAACATCGCTGGAGTTCCTGCTGGAACCTCAGGCTTTACAGTCATCGGTACCTTGGCGATAATCTTGCCTGTTGCGTTCTTTTCACGGATATAGAACTCAGTATTGGCATTAGCCTTGGCACTGACTATAAGGTAGCCGTCTTTGATGTTGCTGAAATCAATATCATTGTAACGGAGCCAACTGCCCTTCTTTGGCAGGGTTGCCTGATAACTACGGAATGTGTTGATGGTATCGATGAGCTCAGAGGTTACATCTGCACTTGCTTCACTGTAACGATCGATTTCAATTTTCTCTGTAGCGTCGTTGATACCTACGCCACGCAGGGTGGGTTTTACCTCCTGAATGGTGCCATCAGCATTAAAGAAAAGTTTCTCGATGCAAACTGAGCGGCGCTTATCATCGCGTGGAGAGAACCAGTTACGATGATAGAAGAGATACCACTGACCTTTGTAATTGATAATGCTGTGATGGTTTGTCCAGCAACCATTGTCGTGTTCTGCCATAATCAGTCCCTTGTATTCGTAAGGTCCCATTGGGTTCTTACTCATGGCATATCCGAGGACTTCGGTATTCTCCCTCACGTAAGGATACGTCAGGTAATAGTTGCCGTTGTACTCGAAGGCAAATGGTCCTTCTGCCTGACGATTAGGCAGGTCTTTAAGACAGTTTACACCCTTCATCTCAAATTCGCGCTCACCCCACTTGACGGTCTCTGAAGGGGTGTCGTCGGCAAGTTCCTTCATATTGTCCTTGAGTTTGGCACAACGTCCAGCGCCCCAGAAAATGTAGGCATTGCCGTCGGATGCCAGAAGTACGCAAGGGTCTATACCATTGATGCCCTTGATAGGCTCTGGCTCAGGGATGAAGGGACCTTCAGGGTTGTCGGCAATGGCTACACCAACACCAAAACCCCTGCCTTCAGCAGCACCAGCGGGGAAATAGAAATAATACTTCCCGTTCCTGTAAACGCAGTCGGGTGCCCACATGGAATAGGAGTTTGGTCTTACCCATGGTACTTTGTTCTGGGTGACAATTACGCCGTGGTCTGTCCAATCGGTCAGATTTTTGGACGAGAACACGTGGTAGTCTTCCATGCAGAACCAGTCCTGTCTTTGTCCGACAGGAGGCTTGATGTCGTGCGATGGATAGAGGTACACTTTGTCGTTGAATACTCGTGCAGTTGGGTCAGCCGAAAACTGATCACGCACGATAGGATTTTGTGCTATGGACATTGTTGTACTGCATAATACCACCATAGCAGTTACCGCTAATTTTTTCATTTTGAAATATGTTTGTTTTAAGTATGTTGTGTTTAATTTGGGTTGGTTTTCAAATTTCTTTGCAAAGATAATTGTTTTCTATAGAAAAAAATTGATAGCACGCAACTAATATTTTGCGTGATGTAACATCAATATTATAAAAGCCGTCGATAAGAATCTTACCGACGGCATATAATCAATGAATGTTAATGAATCATTTAAACAGATGGGGTATAAATTCGTAGAGGCCACGACGCCAAGTAAGAAACTCGTGTCCAGTACCCTCAGAGACAGAAGAGTCGACCTTGATGCCGAGTTCGCGTAGACTGTCAACAATGGGCTGGCTCTTGATGAAGTCTTCAGAACCCCAGTTCATATAGAAATAGTGCATCTTCTTGTTGAACTCATCAGCGTTGGCAAAGACGCCATTGTAGGCGGTCTTTACGTCAAGACCGAAAATGGCGCCGCTGAAAGTGCCCATCCACGCAAATTTATCGAGATTCTGAAGCACGATATCGAAAGTCTGGTGTCCACCCCATGAAAGACCAGCCATAGCGCGATTCTCACGGTCGCTCTTTGTGCGGAAGTTCTTATCAATATAAGGGATTAAGTCGTTGAGCAGGACAGGATAGAACGAAGCACCGTATTCGCTGCGCCCTTGTTCGTTCGAACCACCGCCAGCGAAGTTAAATGGAGCCTTGATGTCGCCGCTTTCCATAACTACAATCATAGGAACAGCCTCACCCTTGGCAATAGCGTTGTCCATAATATGCTGCATCTTACCTTGTAGCATCCAACTGGTCTCGCCCTCACCCATACCATGTTGCAAGTAAAGCACGGGATATTTCTTTTTGCCTGTCTCATATTCAGCAGGTGTGTAAACTAAGGCGTGACGCCACTTGCCGAATTTGGAGTTGGGGCTATGATAGTAGATGCTACGCACCTGACCATGAGGAATACCCACTTGTGGACGATAGTAGTCTCCCTCGGGACCTTCGGGAACTTCGAGACCACCTGCTTCGCGGTTACAGCCCAAATAGGTTTCGCTGGCGGGATCGATGAAGTTTACGCCGTCGATATTCATAAAATAATAATGGAAGCCAACGGGTAGTGGGTCAGTCACAGCCATGAAGCCACCCTTGCCGTCGGGCTCCATGTCGTATTTCTTACTGCAAATGTCTACAATCACCTTACGTGCCTGAGGAGCCTCGATGCGGAAGTAAGCACGGTGTTGCTTGTCAATTTTCGGGAACTCATTGCCTGGAATTGCATTCTCAACGGTAACGGCATCGGTAGGTATTTCAATCTTCTTGGCAACTGGCATGTTCTGTGGACGTTTGGGCTCAAATCCTAAATGGCGGGCAACGGCCTCACCATAGCGGCAGCCCAGTTCACGATAACCGGCAGCATCGAAATGCAGACGGTCTGGACCGTTGGTACAGCCATCAGAACTGATTACTTGAGAAGTATGAATGGTCTGAGGAAGTTCGTCAATTTGTTTCTTACAACCAATGCAGACCCCCTTGCCGTCAGCCTGTACGATGTTGCCGACATAGAGGTTCACTTCTTCAGGCTTTAGTTGGAGGTCACTGCAGAGGTTCTCGTACACCTGCTTCACCATACCAGCCCACTGAGGATCACCAGTGTTGGTTTCGCCTTGATGCATTAGAATGCCCTTGATAACGCCGTCTTTCTGGGCTTTCTTGGCGAGTTCCACTAAGCGCTTGTAAGGGTTGTTATCGTAGGCAGCGAGCATGCCCTTCATCCAACCTGGGGCTTTCTTCTCGACATAACTCGGAATACTGTCGGGCAAGAATCCTTTAATGTCAATACCGCCAATTGCCACATGGATAACACCAATCTTGATGTTCTCTGGTAAAGAGGCTACTAAAGTCCTTCCGAACCAGTCAGCGGGTGTTAGACCCGTGTTGGGACGACAGAGTGGGGCAGAGGCTTCACACCATTCACCCTTTTTGCGTCCTTTGTCAGGGAAATCGACTGCGGGCATCAGTAAAAAACGTGGCCCGGGACTGGCCAAATCAGCAGCCTCTGGGCGTGCATTACCTTCCATGTTGGATTGTCCAAAACATAGAAAGATGTAAAAGTTTGGATCTTGCGCCATTGTGGATAATGTTGCACAGAACCATGCGATTGCTATTAAAAATAATTTTTTCATAGATGTGAGTAAAGTAAAAAGTTCATTTTCTTTTTTTATAATTGCAAAATTATTGTTTTTATTTCAGATAATTATATGCGAATGATACTTTATTTTTGCAAGAGGTTACATTTTATAACAATTTGAGGCGGTTGTTACATTTGGGAAAGTTTGTGTAACGCATATGTTTGCTCTAGTCTCTCTTTTAGTCTATCTTTGCAAACAAAAATAAGAGCAAGCAAAGTTAGGTTAGAAATAATATTTAGATTAGTAGTTATGCTAGTTATGGTTTTAGTATGAGGGCTGACGTGAGTCACCCCTCTTTTTTTTAATAATCTAGAATTCTATAATATATAATAATGTGTAAAGACTAAAAATATAAATGTATGAACAACATGAAATCAAAACTGTTTGTGTTATGGCTATTGCTTTGTAGTTTCGGAACTGTAGTAGCTCAGGGGCTACCTGCGCTTCACGTGGATGGACGCTTTTTTGTTGATGAAAACGGAAAGCGTGTGATCTTACATGGTTTTGCCCAGACATTTAGTCCTTTTTTCAATGAGGAAGGTGCCTATTGGTCTAACTATGACGTTGAAGGATGTCTTAAATATAATAAAGGTATTATTGATGGAATTATTATAGCGGGTTGGAAGATGAACTTTGTTCGTCAGCATATGGATCCGTATTGGAGTAATACACCGGGTAAGGATGTTAAGGGTGAAAGTGATATTTCGGCATTCAGTTCTTATCGTTTTCAGCTTTACCTTGATGAAGTGTTTGTGCCAATGGCGGAGTATGCTATCAAGAGTGGACTTTATGTAGTAATGCGCCCGCCTGGAGTGTGCCCAGAGAAAATTCAGAAAGGTGATAAGTATTATAAATACTTGAAGAAAGTTTGGAGTATTGTGTCCCAGCACCCGAAACTGAAAAATAATGGTGCTGTTATATTTGAGTTGGCCAACGAGCCTGTTCAGATTTGCGATGCAAATGGCAATGCTATTAATAATTGGGATGGTGGTTCTTGGGATAAACGTGGTCAGTTGTTGACCGAGTTTTTTCAGGATGTAGTCAATACCATTCGCGAAAATGAGTGCAATAATATCATACTTGTGCCTGGTCTTCACTACCAGATGCTTTATAGTACTTTTGAAAAGTATCCAATTCAGGGTGAAAACATTGGCTATGCCGTGCACTGTTATCCAGGCTGGTATAACAGTGGCTACGATAGCGAAGTTCAAGTTGTCTATAATGAGTTCAAAAGGGGGTGGAATAACGAGATTATGCCTATTGGAAGGAAGGCTCCTATTGTGGTTACGGAAATGGACTGGGCTCCTGAAAAATACGAATCCTCTTGGGGGAAAGCCATTACAGGTACTGCTGGAGGTAATGGTTTCGGGGCAAACTTTATTCGTATTGCCGACGAGAGCTTAAATGTGAGTTGGTTACTTTTTACTGGAGGTCACTTGTTGGCAAAATATAATGATGCCGCCCCGGATGGGAAAACTTTCCTTACTGACCCTGAAGCTTGTCCGCGTCCTTGTTATCGCAGGTTCCAATATTATGCAACGCAAGAATATAGTGACTTGATTAACTCTGAAGGCTATCTTCCTGTCTTTAGCGTTCGAGGGCAAAACGATGTGGTACGCCGCGAATATTATACGCTTTCCGGTATAAAATTATCAAAGCCTTGCCGTGGAGTATGTGTGGTAAAGGAAACAAATAGTTCAGGAAAGACATCAATCTTTAAGATATGTTACAAATAAGAAAGACTATGTAACAACCAAACAATGTTAGTATATAAAAAATGTTTAATTTTGCAGGCGCAATGTTAAATGTTTTATAAATAAGTGCGAATTATTAGCAACTAACAAATAATAAACCGATGAATCAAATTTAGTAACAATGAGAAATCTAAAGCAATTGATCAAAAGGACTGTTCCTGCGGTATTAATGCTCATGGTTTTTGTGCTTCAAGCACATGCTCAGGGCGGTATCACCGTTAAGGGTACAGTCGTTGACAGCAACTCAGAGCCTTTGATAGGTGCTTCTGTTGTTGTGAAGGGAAATTCTTCTCTTGGAACAGTGACTGATTTCGATGGAAACTTCACTTTGAAGGTTCCTTCTGAGGCAACGACGCTCGTCGTGTCTTATGTGGGAATGACTTCACGTGAGGTGAAAGTTGGAAAACAGCGTTCATTTAACATCACGTTGAATGAAGACACTCAACTTGAAGAAGTCGTAGTGGTTGGTTATGGACAGCAGAAGAAAGCTTCTGTTGTGGGTGCCATTACTCAGACTACTGGCGAAGTACTTGAACGTGCTGCTGGTATTACTGATATTGGTGCTGCTCTGACAGGTAACCTGCCTGGTGTTGTAACAATGGCTTCTTCTGGTATGCCAGGTGAAGAGGAACCACAGATTGTCATCCGTGGAACTTCTTCATGGAACAACTCAGAGCCTCTGGTTCTGGTAGATGGTGTTGAGCGTTCAATGAATAGCGTTGACATTCAGTCTGTCGCTAGCATTTCTGTATTAAAGGACGCCTCTGCAACAGCTGTGTATGGTGTGAAAGGTGCTAATGGTGTAATTCTGATTACTACCAAGCGTGGTCAGGAAGGTAAGGCACAAATCAGTGTATCTGCCAATGCTGTTATGAAAATTCCTTCTAAGCTGCCAGACAAGTACGATTCTTATGATGCTTTGATGGCTCGTAATACAGTCGTAGAGCATGAGTTGAATCTCAATCCTGCAAGTTTTGCTTATGTTAGACCCGTTAGTTTCATTGAGAACTATCGCCAGTCAGATCCTACAGCAAAGGATGAGTTTGGAAACTTGTTGATTGAGCGCTATCCGAATGTAGATTGGCAGCGTACTTTGTTTGAGGATTTTTGTATGTCCTACAATGCTAACATGAATATTTCCGGTGGTACTCGTTTCGTGAAATATTTTGCCAGTGTTGACTTTGCCTCAGAGGGTGACCTCTATAAAGATTTAGGTGGTGGACGTGGTTATCCAACTGGATATGGATATAACCGCGTCAATGTCCGTTCAAACCTCGACTTCAATATTACAAAGTCTACCGTATTGAAAGTCAGTATCGCAGGTTCTAATGCCAAGAAAAAGGCTCCTTACCTTAATTTGACATTTAACGACTGGCAGATTTCACAGGCTTGGAATGGTATATATAATATTTCCGGGGATGTATTCCTGCCGAAATATAGTGACGAATCATGGGGCTTCCTGCCTGGTTCTACCAACGTGGATAACGGTGCTATGAATATTGCTCTTGGTGGTCAGGCGACTGAAACAACTACTACGATTACTACAGACTTTGTTCTTGAGCAGAATCTTGACTTTATTACCAAAGGACTGAATTTCCGTGGTATGATTGCATGGGACAACCGTTTTACGGAGTCTGGACGTGGTATTAGTGACTTGTATAACAATCCACAGCGAAAGTGGATTAACCCCGAGACAGGAGAGATTGTTTATAAGGAGACTTATGAGGGGTATGACCGTTTTGATTATTCACAGGGAATTAACTGGAGTACACAAGCTGGATCCGTTACTGGTACAACTCGTAGTTTGAACTACCAGCTTCAACTTAGTTGGGCACGTAAGTTTGGAAAGCATGACATTTCTGCGATGGGCGTGTTTGCTCGTCAGGAGCAGGCATGGGGAACCATGATTCCTACCTATCGTGAGGATTGGGTATTCCGTGCTACTTATGGATATGACGGCAAGTATTTCTTTGAGTATAATGGTGCCTATAATGGTTCTGAGAAATTCTCGAAGGATAATCGTTTTGCATTCTTCCAGTCAGGTGCTCTTGGTTGGATGATTAGTGAAGAGCCATTCATGAAGTACCTTCGCGAGAAGAAAATCATCGATATGTTAAAGCTCCGTTTCTCTTATGGTGAGATTGGTGACGATAATGTCGGCGGTCGCTTCCTTTATATGACACAATGGAGTTATGGCGGTAATAGCCATATGCTTATCTCGAACCCTGGTGGTAATTCACCTTATAAATGGTATCGTGAATCGACGGTAGGTAACCCCAATGTGCACTGGGAGAAAGTTAAGAAGATGAACTTTGGTATCGACTACGGATTCCTTGGTGGACTGCTTGCAGGTTCTGTGGAGATTTTCCGCGACAAGCGTGTTGATATTCTGGTGGATGGTGGTCAGCGTGCCGTTCCTTCTTATTTTGGAGCAACTGCCCCGATCGCAAACTTGGGTAAGGTAACGACTCATGGTTATGAGATCGAACTTCGTGTTAATAAGGTATTTAAGAATAAGATGCGTGTTTGGGCTAACCTGAACATGACTCATGCCGAGAATGTTATTGATGTGAAGGACGATGCTCCATTGCTGCCTTCATATCGTAAAGAGCAGGGTTATGCAATTGACCAGGTTCATTCTTTTATCAGTAAAGACATGATGCAGACCTACGATGCTGTCTATGGATCACCAAAATATGATTCAAAAGATAACCAGAAATTGGCAGGTGACTATTACATCGTAGACTTCAATGGTGATGGTGTGATTGACAATGTGAACGACTATGTGCCTTATGGTTATGCAGGTATTCCTCAGAATACATATAACGCTACAGTTGGTTTTGAGTGGAAGGGCTTTAGCTGCTTTGCACAGTTCTATGGTGTTACTAACGTGACTCGTGATGTGTCAATGATCAGTTTCGCAGACATCATGGTTGCCAATGTCTATGATCAGGGTACTTGGTGGAGCGACGACCATTACGGCGCAGCCAGTGTTACTCCACGTTTCAACGTGAAGCAAGAGACAGGTCTCTATTATGGTACACAGTATATGTGCGATGGTAGTTATATCCGTTTGAAGAACGTGGAGGTTGCTTATACCTTTACACAGCCTTGGATTCATAAGATCGGTCTGAAGAGTCTGAAGTTGTTCGTTAGCGGTAATAACCTGTGGGTATGGACTCGTATGCCGGATGACCGTGAGTCGAACTTTGGTGGAAACCATAATGCCGGAAATGGAGCTTATCCTACTATGAAGCGTATTAACTTTGGTATCAGGTTCAATCTTTAATTAGTAGAAGAAACAATGAAAAAGTTTATTAATCAATATATTATAATAGGTATAGCAGCCTTGTCACTCTCTTTGGGAATGACGTCTTGTAAAGACTATCTGGACAAGGCTCCTGAATCTACGGTGGGAGAAGAAGAAGCTTTTAAGAACTTCACCAACTTCCAAGGATTTGTAGAGGAGGTCTATAACTGTATACCTAATAAGGAGTCCTGCTACTGGTGTGTCACTTTCAACTGGGGCGAGGATGAGATTTGTAATACAGGTATCGGCGATACGCATTTGACTGCCCATTTCGATTTGGGTGACTATCGCTGGTGGTATAATAATGAAGATAAGGGAGGAAACCAGAGTTGGTTACACTGTGGTTCTGGCGACCGTACGTTAAGCCCAACAGCTACTGGTGGTGGAGTAGGTGGCGCTTACCAGCATTCTTTGGAGCATGCATGGTATTGCATCCGTAAGATGAACCTTGGTTTAGAGAATCTCGACAAGATGGTGGATGCAACACAGGAAGAGAAGAACTTGATTAAGGGGCAGATGCTCTTCTTCCGTGCCTGGTGGCACCATCAGTTGATAGAGTGGTATGGCGGCATGCCATACGTGGATTATGTATTGCCCTCTGACGAGGTTCTCGCATTGCCACGTCTTTCTTTTAAAGAATGTGCATTGAAGTGTGCTGAAGACTATCGTGCCGCTGCTGATTTGCTTCCTAATAACTGGGATGAGACGACGGCAGGTCAGAGAACTGCAGGTCAGAACGAGTTGCGTATTACGAAAGTTTGTGCTTTAGGCTATATGGGTAAGGTGCTCCTTTGGGCAGCTTCTCCATTGAATGTACTTGGTGCACAGACAGGTGCCCTGAGGAATGGCAATACCTATAAATATGATACAGACTTAGCTAAACGTGCTGCTGATGTCTTGGCAGAGGCAATCTCCTATGTTGAAAATGGTGAGACTCCGTACGCTTTGGCTGAGTTTAATTATTCCAATATTTATGACCATACTCCGGCTGACGGCGCAGAGACTTGTTTCTCTGAAATATTCTATACCACGGGACAAGGTTGGAAACAGCCTGGAACTGTTGAGGCAATCATGCGTGGTACACCCTCAGGTGCCAATTTGACTCCATGGAACTTTGCCAAGACATGGGGACCTAAGGTGAATGAGTTGGTACCACATGACGCTTTCATTCACATGCCAACTGCCAACTATGTGAATTATGCCTATGGTATGGCTAATGGTGAGCCTATTGTGTTGGCTGATGGTTCTCTCAACCCGAAATCCGGTTTTGATCCAACCCATCCATACAAGAATCGTGACCCACGTTTCTATCATGACATCATGTTTGACGGATTTAAGTTCCTGAACGGAACTCCAGCTGCTTCGGATGTGCAATATCAGTATCTGGAAATGTTCCACGGAGGAAATATGGTGCCGTCAGGTGTTACTGCCCGTGAGGCAGATGGTAGCCGTACAGGTTATTTCTGCCAGAAGCTCATTCCGCACCAGTGTAACAAGGTGGATCAGTTAATGGAGTATGGTAATGAGTTTGAAGGTTACTTACCCTATATGCGCTTAGCTGATATTTATCTGCTTTATGCAGAGTCTGCTGCGGCTTCTGGTAATTTGAGCAAAGCAGCAAATGCCATTAACGTGCTTCGTGATCGTGTAGGTGCAGGCCATGTCGCTTCAAGATTTGCCAGTGACCAGAAACTGCTTATTGACGAGATTCGTCGTGAGCGTGCCTGTGAACTTGCCTTTGAAGGTTTCCGTTGGCAGGACTTGCAGCGTTGGTTGCTGCTGACAGAGTATCCTTATAATATTAAGACTCGTCAGGATTTCTATCGTGCAGATCCTAACTATGATTATGCCAAGAAAGATCCACGTGATGCAGAGGTGACTGGTTGGAAAGAAGAACTCATTTTGACACGTCAGTTGGGTGTAAAACATTATCTTCTGCCACTGAAGGAGAGTGACATCTACCTCAACGACCAGTATCCGCAGAACCCAGGATGGTAATTAATAGTATAATGTTAAATGTGAAAAGTTTTATGAAACATAATAAATATATCATACTGTCAGCTCTCTTGGCTTTGTCGGCAATTCCTGCAACAGCCCAGATTGATGCACCAGACTCTGCTGAGGTCAATGTGGCATTCCGTAAGGTCGCCAAGGAAGATATCATGGGCGGTGTCTCTTCTCTGAACTACAGGGAACTGATGGAAAAGAACTATAATACCTATAGTCTTGACAATATGCAGGGCTATGTCGCCGGTTACAACGGTGCAGGTATGTGGGGATATACTGATCAGTTGGTCTTGATTGATGGTGTTCCCCGTGAGGCAAATAACGTACTTCCTTCCGAAATAGAGGAGGTTACTTTCTTGAAGGGTGCACAAGCAGTGGTACTCTATGGTAGTCGTGCAGCAAAAGGTGCTATTCTGATTACCACAAAGCGTGGTAGGGTTTCTGATGGCTTAAGTATCAATGTCCGTGCCAATACAGGTTGGAATGTACGTAAGTCTCTTCCAGAGTATCTCAACTCTGCGGATTATATGACACTGTATAATGAGGCTCGTCAGAACGACGGTCTTGCTCCTCAATATACTCCTGAGGAGATTGCGGATTATGCCAGTGGAGCCAACCCATATCGTTATCCGAATGTGGATTTCTATTCCTCTGATTATATTAAGAAGTCATACAATCGTTCAGACGTGACAGCAGAGATTGAAGGCGGTAATAATCGTACTCGTTTCTATGCGAATGTCAGCTATTACCGTGAGGGAAGTTATCTGAATTTCGGTGAGGCCAAGGATAATTATACTGATCGATTTAATGTCCGTGGTAATGTAGACATGCAGTTGAATGATTTCCTTTCTGCTTACGTGAATGCCAATGCGACATACTATAATGCGAGATCCGCAAGATCGACGCAGTCTGGCGATTATTGGCAGGTAGCTGCCACATGGCGTCCTAACCGTATTGCTCCACTGATTCCGATATCAATGATTGATCCGACTGCGACGGATGCACTGAATGCTTTGACATCTTCTCGTCACATTATTGACGGACAGTATTTCTTTGGTGCTAAGAATCCAGATTTGACTAACATCTTTGCTGACTATTATGCAGCAGGTAAGAGTACATGGACCAGTCGTCAATTCCAGTTCGATGCTGGTGTAAACTTGGATCTGAACGGAATCTTAAAGGGATTGACCTTCCATACGATGATTGCGATTGATTATGCAACAACTTATTCAACCTCTTATGAGAACCAATATGCTACTTTCGAACCGACATGGGATGATGAGACAGGTTTGATTACAGCATTGGATAATCATGAGAGTGTAGACCAAAGTGACGGTAATCAGCGTTTTGGTAGCCAGACAGATAATCAGACCATTGCATTTAATGCTCATTTTGATTACAACCGTACTTTCGCAGATGTGCATCATGTGAGTGCCATGTTGGTTGCTAATGGCTATCAGCAGTCAAAGTCTGGACAGTATCATAGGACCAATAATGTCAACCTTGGTCTGAACCTGTCATATAACTACGATAAGAAATACTATGCAGAGTTCTCTTTGGCTACTCCTTGGACAACAAAACTGGCAGAGGGTAAGCGTGCAGGATTCTCTCCCTCTGGAACAATTGGTTGGAATATTGCCAGGGAAAAGTTCATGGAAGGTAGTATTTTTGACAATCTGACGGTTAGTGTCAGTGCCAGCAACCTGAAGACAGATATGGATATTGAAAATTATTATATGTATCTGGGTACTTATCAGAGTGGTGGATGGTTTGACTGGAATGGTCTGACAGGCTTCTCACTCTATCAGTCTAAGCGTGGTGGCAATAATGATCTTGCTTATCTTAAGCGTAAGGAGTTCTCTGCCTCTATTCACGCAGAGTTGCTGAAGCGCTCTCTAAGTTTTGACGCTTCATTCTTCACTAGCCAAATGGATGGTGGTATTATTTTGGCAACCAATCAGGTACCAAGTTATTTCAGAGTTGGCTATCCTGAGTCATCTTTCATTTCCTATATGAATTATAATAAGGATAACCGGACAGGATTTGACGTAGCTGTGAAATACAAGAAGCAGCTGGGTGAGTTCGGTATCGAGGCCGGTGCCAATCTGACTTATTATAAGACGAAAGCCGCTCAGCGTGATGATAAGAATTACGCCGATGAATACCAGTATCGTGAGGGTCAGCCATTAGATGCTATTTGGGGTTATCAGTGTGCAGGATTCTTCGATAAAGGTGATTTCGACGAAAATGGAAATGTGATAGGTGGACCGAATGGTACTATGAGCTATCAGCTTGGCGGTACTCCAAAGATGGGTGACTTGAAATATGTCGACCAGAATAATGATGGTATTATTGACACGAAAGACCAAGTGAACCTTGCTACTGGTGGCTGGTACGGTGCTCCTACTACTTTAGGTATCAACCTGACGCTGAAATACAAGAACTTCACCCTCTTTATGTTAGGTGTTGGTGGCTTTGGTGGTCATGGCGTTAAAGGTCAGAAGAGTGATGGTAGCAGAGAACCTTATTGGTGGGTTCAGGGTACTGATAAGTATTCTGCTGTGGTACTTGATCGTGTGCAATATACGTTCGATGAGGAAGGCAATGCCACAGGACTTGCTAATGCTGCAACAGCATCTTATCCTCGTCTGACTACAACTAATGGAGCAAACAACTATCAGGTATCTGATTTTTGGGTTTACTCTACTTCTCGTTTTGATCTTGCCAAGGTTCAGTTGACCTATGACTTCCCGAAGTCTGTATTCAACAAGGTTAACTTCATTAAGGGTGTTTCTGTTTATGTAAGCGGTAACAGCCTGTTGACCTTTGCTAAGGAAAAGAAACTGCTTGAGATGAATTTGGCTTCTGCTCCACAGTCTCGTTTCTACAACCTTGGTTTTAAAGTATTGTTCTAATAGGATAAAGAATTATAGACATGAAACTTAAGAATATTCTTTTTCTCAGTGTGGTAGTCACGGCACTCACAGCATGTGAGGATATGTTTGACCCGGCTATTGAAAATAATCATGACATCACGCAGATGTACACTGATCCACAATTTGCACGTGGAATTATGGATAATGCCAACTTGGTATTACCTTATGATGAGTATCCAACTACAGAAATGGCGACAGACAATGCAGTCTCTAACGAGTTATCCAATCGCTATAGTACTATGGCTAAAGGTGCTTGGAGCCCCTCTAATAACCCTGTTAATGAGTGGGATACTCGTTACCATGCCATTCAGTACCTGAACTTGTTCCTAGAGAATGCTGATCAGGTTGTTTGGGACCCCTCCAGTGAATCATTGAGTGCAATGCACGGAGATAACTATAAGGGTAATGCTTATGCCTTGCGTGGTTTGCATTTCTTCTATCTGCTCCGTGCTCATGCAGGTAAAGTGGATGGTGTACTTATGGGTGTTCCCATTCATTTAAGTTCTGAGGATGGTAGTTCGGATTTCAATCAGCCACGTGCCTCTTTCAAGGATTGTATCGACCAGATTATGTCGGACTTCGATGAAGCAAGTAAATTACTTCCTAGAGAGTATGGTGACGTTGAAGAGGATGATGTTCCTGCCAAATATAAGCAGATGGGTGGAAATAATAGTGAGTACAACCGCGCTTTTGGTAATTTGCAGCGTGGCAAGATTGATGGTCGTATGATTGACGCCTTCAGGGCTCAGGTAGCATTGTTTGCTGCTTCTCCCGCTTATGCTTCTGGTGGTGCCATGACCTACGAGCAGGCTGCTCAGTATGCTGCTACTTCTTTGGCAAACGCTGGTGGTCTTGACGGTATGGATCCTGAAGGATGGCGTTGGTATTGTGATACGAAGATGATCCAGAAGTTTAAATTTGATGGTCCAGATCCCGCCGAAATCTGTTGGCGTGGAGTCGTGCAGAATACTACTACCCCTGAAGATGACAACTATCCTCCTTCTCTCTATGGTAAAGGTCGTGTAAACCCGACACAGAATCTGGTGGATGCTTTCCCCATGGCTAATGGATATCCTATTAGTGATCCAAAATCTGGATATGATGCTAATAATCCTTATGAGAACCGTGATCCTCGTCTAAAGGAGTATATCCTTGTCAACGGTGGGGAGCAGGGACCAAAGAAGGCAAAGATTAATACGCAAGCGGATAACGAGAGTGTTGATGGCTTGAATTATGAGGATGGACTTTCGACAAGAACAGGTTTTTACCTGAAGAAGTTGTTGCGTCCTGATGTTAACTTGAAGCCGAAAACGGAAAAGAGACACTTTGGTGCTCGTATCCGTTACACCGAAATCTTCCTTGCCTATGCAGAGGCTGCCAATGAAGCTGGTGGACCGCAGGCAAAGTTCGGAGGTGCTAGCTATTCGGCTTATGACGTCATCAAGGCTCTGCACAATCGTGCAGGTGTTGGCAATGAATATCTGGAGAGCATCAAGAACGACAAAGATAAGATGCGTGAATTAATTCGCAATGAGCGTCGTCTTGAACTCTGTTTCGAGAATCATCGTTTCTGGGATCTCCGTCGTTGGAATCTCAAGATTGACGAGGCTGCCAAAGGTGTCAGCATTACGACAGATGCTGAAACAGGTAACGCAAAGTATCAATTTATTACTGTAGAGCCTCGTGACTTTAAGGATTATATGATTTATGGACCTCTTCCTTATTCTGAAATCCTCAAGTACGATGCTCTTCGCCAGAATGATGGTTGGCCAACTGTTGTCCATGAAGATGCAACAGAGAATGTAGGTGAAGAATAATCAAACAATGTAAAATTTAAAAGAAAAATGATTATGAAACGTAAAATATTAATGTTCATCTCTGGAATGGGAATTCTTTGCAGTCTCTGGTCTTGCAAGAATGGTGACATCAGTTTCCCAGACTATGAGAATGGAACGACAGCATATTTTGCTTATCAGTATCCTGTTCGTACCATCGTACTTGGTACCGATGAGTATGATACTACGCTTGACAAAGAGCATAAGTGTCAGATATATGCTACATTCGGTGGTTCTTACAATGGTTCTAACGGAACTTTAGAGATTGCCGTTGATGAGACATTGGTGAATAACCTGTATTTTGATGAGGAGTTTGAAAATCCCGTGAAGGCAATGCCTCGTAATTATTACGAACTGTCTTCCAACACGATGCCTTTCAATGGTACGATGAATGGTATTGTGACAGTTCAACTCACTGATGCATATTTCGCTGATCCCAATTCTGTGAAAGAGACTTATGTGATTCCTGTTGTTATCACAGGCCAGACAGGTTTTGGCTCTATTCTCACAGGTACACCTGTGGAAGGTCAGAATGGTCCCCGTACAGATGCGTCTGCATGGGAGGTGCAGCCTAAAGACTATGTTCTTTATTGTGTGAAGTATCAGAACAGATACGCTGGCTTTTGGCTGACCAATGGAAACATGTCAACGGAGAATATTGAGAAAGCCAATATTGTGGAGATTAAGACTAAGTCTTTGAATCAGGCTGTTTATCATTTCTCTGATCAGGATGGTGCGACGCTTTATGATGCAGACTTACTCTTGGATTTCAGCGGTGACGACTGCAAAATCTCTTGCATGACAGATAATGCAACTGTTACAGGCTCTGGTTCTTTCGGCGAGAAATCTGAGAAGAAAGCATGGGGCAACAAGGATCGTGACGGTCTGGAGTTGAACTATACTATCAAGTTTGCTGACGGCTTTACAAAGTCTGTTCATGAGAAACTGGTTTGGCAGCGTAGTGGTGTTACCATTGAGGAGTTTGCGCCAGTTTATAAGAAGTAAGTAAAAACACTGAGACGGGAAAGTTCTCTTCCCGCCTCGGTAAAGATATACCCAATGGGTAATTTTTAGAACTTTACATTGTGGGGAGCCCGGGTCTGGGAAGATCCGGGCTCTTTTTTATTTGATGATGCTACGGATGACGAACCAGACATGCAGGAAGAAGGTTTGTATCCCACCATAATGATGGCACATCACTTGATAGCGTTCTTTCAGTGATGCCCAATGATTCTGTGTCGTGTTACCACCTTCCATGAAGTCGGCAAGGACAGCATAGGTGTTGACTATAGGCAGTTCCATTTGCTCTGCTTGTTTCATCACACGGATACACCAGTCGACATCTGCCGAATGGCGATATTGTAGATCGTATTCCTGTCCTTTAGCGATATCCGTACGTACATAGAAAGCCTGATGACAGACAAGCATACCTTGACGGAACGATTTCCAGTTAAGTTGTTGGGGTGGGCGTAGGCGGCGCAAATGAAGGAACTTGCCATTTTCATCTGTGACAGCTGTATCGCCGTACATGATGGCTGGCAGTTGGCTTTCAGCAGTTGGCTTTTGACTTTTGACAATTATTTCAAGGGTGTTGTCGGCATGAAGGATGTCTCCTGCATTCAGAAACACCAGATAGTCACCCGTCGCTTTGCGTAGTCCTTTATTCATCGCGTCATATAGTCCTTTGTCAGGTTCCGACTGGATGACGACTTCATAGGAACATTGCGCTTGGTAGGTCTTAGCAATGGCAATAGTATCGTCTTTTGAAGCACCGTCGATGATGAGGTGCTCAATTTGCTGCCACGTCTGTTCCTTCACACTGTTGAGGGTGCGTTGCAATACGCTGGCAGCGTTATAGGTGACGGTGATGATGGTAATCTTCATAAACTTCCATATATCGTTTGGCAACACTCTGTTGAGAGTAGTTGCGAGCCACTTTCTGCAAACATGCTTTCTTGATTTCCTCCTTATTGGATTCATTCAGAGTCCATCGGATGCCTCTTGCCAAATCGGTGGCATCCCGATAGTCAGCCACATAGCCGTTCTGCTGATGGTCAATCTCCTCAGGGATTCCTCCGATGTGGAAGCCCACACTGGGGATACCGCAAGCCATCGCCTCCATGATGGTGTTAGGAAGATTCTCGGAGAGCGAGGGGAGTACAAACACATCAGCGGCATTATAGACCTTCACGATCTGGTGCTCATCGTTAATATAACCCAAGGCATGTGTTTGGAAAGGCAGTTTACCCATCAGTTCCTCGGCATGTCCCCCTAAGATGGCAACGGAAGTGTCGTTCGCCATATCAGGATATTGTTCCATCAAGAGGTTGCAGGCATCTATCAGATACTGCATGCCTTTATTGGGATTCGTCACCCGTTGCGACACAAACAGGATGATATGCCCTTCTGAGGGTAATCCTAAATCTTTACGAGCCTTCTGTTTGTCAATAGGGCAGTAGATATGCGTGTCGATAGGGTTGGGAATATTGGTGATATGCTGGTCTTTCAATAGTGCACTCTTCTTTGCTTCCTCAGCAAGCCATTGGCTGCAAGCCACGAAGGAGATATGTTGTCTTTCCAGCATCTTCTGTTTTTTACGCCAGATGTTGGCGGCTAGGTCGTTCGAAGAACCGCCTCTGGGCAACAGACGGCATTGACAGCATTGCGTCTCGAACTGTCGGCAGTCCATTGTCAGATGACAGATAGCCGTAGCGGGCCAGATGTCATGCATTGTCCATACCACCCGTTTACCACTTTCCAATATCTTTCGGATATCCTTAAGCGACAGCATCCCTTGGTTGATCCAATGAAGATGGATGATGTCTGCCTCTTGAAACTCACGCAGCTGAGTGATATCCGTTCCCGTGTTGGCAATATCTATCTCAAAGAGATGCGTGCGCTGCAGATGAAGGCTTAACCAGATGCGGAAACGCTCCCAAAGGAAGTTCCAGTGCAGTTTCCAACTCTTTGGTAGGGTGGAAACTGTGATATGGTCTGTCTCCTTGTCACGAACCAGCATCTTCGCCTTGACACCGTTGTTGTTCAGTGCCTCCATCAGTCGGTTGGCAGCAACAGCGGCACCACCTGTCCGTTCACTGGTATTGACAATCAGTACTCTCATATTGACAAAGGTACGAATAAGTGAAGAGATAACCAAATAAAATGAATAAAATCATCATTTAAGCGAACATTTTATGCTGTTTGCGGACACAATCCGTTGATTTAGGTCAAGAATGATGGATTTTTACAAACTTTATACATTAAATCCATTGCAGATTCAAAAAATCGTCGTACCTTTGCAATGTCAAAAGACAAGAGGTCTTAAATTGACATTCGGTTAATAGATTGTTTTAGGTTAGTAGTAATATTTATAGTTTTAGGTTTTTAGTTATTGGTATTAAGAAAGTTTTAAATGTGTTAGGATAACAGTGGTCGCCGTGAGGCTCCCATAACTTTCTTTTTAAAACGAAAAGGTTAGTATTAGTTAAATATTCCTATCGAAAGATAGGCTTCCTGCTGGATAGCAGGATTCATTAGAAAAGGATTTTTAGTTAAACATAGGCTTTGGATGTCGCTGCTCGTTGAGAGTGGCGGCATTTTTTTTATTACATCTCGAAGTCAGATGTCTGTTTCGAGATGTAATGGGAGGTCCTTTGATGAGCCACCAACTTGTATGATGGCTTTTCCTGGTTCCAACATCCACGTCTGCGCTGCTTCGTCCCAATGACAGAGATCGTTACGACGTATTGGAATGGTGATTTCCTTACGTTCACCAGCCTTCAAAGCTACCCGCTTAAAGCCTTTAAGTTCCTTTACTGGGCGTTCGATGTTAGACAGAGGGCGTGATACATAGACTTGTGTCACTTCCTCAGCATCGATAGAAGAGGTGTTGGTGAGCATAAAGTGCACATCCAGTCCTTCTGCCGTAGGGGTGATCTTGATGTCACTGTACTGGAAGTTCGCATAGGAAAGACCATAACCGAAAGGATAGGCTACAGGAACATTTTTGCAATCGTACCATCTGTAGCCCACCATGTCTTCTTCCGCATAGTTGGCAATGAGTTGTTGACGACGGTCGTTGCTCTGATTATGAACTAACCCCACGAAGATATCACCCTGATTGTTGTTTTCAACGTGTTGCGGATAACTACCTGTAGCGTATGCAGGAACGTCCTCCAAACGTTTTGTCCAGGTCATAGGCAGTTTGCCTGACGGGGAAATCTTACCAGTAAGTACTTCGGCAAGCGCCTGTCCACCCATAGAACCATTAAACCATGAAACCATAAGTGCACCCGATACTTCATCGACGGTACTGATATCGACGGGTCCACCCGATACGATAACAGTAATCAACTGCCTGTTCGCTTTGGCGAGGGCAATGGCCAGTTCATCCTGTCCAGAGGGTAGGGTGATGCTCTTGCGGTCGGACCCCTCAGTCTCCACCTCACGATTGTCGCCTGCAAAGTAGATGACGAGGTCGGCTTTTTTAGCTGCTTTTACAGCTTGTGCCATCAGTTGAGCATCAGCCTTCTGCTGTGGACTAAGGCGCTTATTGCGGCTGTCGCGATCGAAACTCTTATATCCTGGTTCATAGATCAGCTTGACACTGTTGCCAACGAATGCCTGCAAACCTTCAAGCGGTGTGATTTCCTGACGAGTCTTCACGCCAGCACCGACACCGCCCAATGCCATCTTGGTAACGGCATTCTCACCGATTACGGCGATGCTCTTGATACGTTTGGTGTCGATAGGAAGCAAATTTTCGTTCTTCAGTAATACGATAGAGCGGCGAGCAACCTCCAAGGCTGTGGTCATCTCCTCGGGATTACCTACAGGCAGACGACTGGCATCCTCCTTGGCAATGGGCTTGACGGTGAATCTGACACGCAGAATTTCACGCACTCGCTGGTCGATCACTGCTTCACTCACCTTACCAACCTTCACGGAATCAATCAATGCCTGCCCCATAAACCGACTACCAGGCATCTCGACATTCATACCTGATGTGACGGCATCGACAGTAGAATGAACACCGCCCCAGTCACTAATCACCATACCAGGAAAGCCCCATTGCTTACGTAATACGGTGTTCAGCAAATATTCATTCTCAGAACACCAACGTCCGTTCACCTTGTTATAGGCCGCCATCACACCCCAGGCATCGGCCTCGCGTACAGCCATCTCGAAGGGACGCAGGTATATCTCATGCATGGCACGGTCAGAGATATGCACATCCACAAAGCCACGATAGTCTTCCTGATTATTCAGCGCATAGTGCTTTAGGCAGACTGCTGTCCCGTCGTCTTGTGCACCACGCGTATAGGCTACGGCAAGCGCACCACTAAGCATAGGGTCTTCGCTCAGATACTCATAGGTTCGTCCACCTGTTGGAATACGCTGGATGTTGATGGCTGGTCCCAGAATCATATCTTTTCCGCGCAAACGAGCTTCGCGACTCATACCACGTCCATAGGCGTAAGCCCATTCTGTACTCCACGTAGCAGCCAGTGCAGAACCAGTAGGGAAGAAGGTTGCCGAGTCTGTAGTCAGATGTGCCGAGTTCCATGAGTGGGGTTCCATCTCTTCACGGATGCCGAAAGGTCCGTCGGCATATTCGATGTCGGCAATGCCCAATCGCTCAATACCTGCTGACGAGAACATATTTTTACCATGAAGCATCGCCACCTTCTCTTCCAATGTCATGCCCTTGATGATGCTCTCAATCTGTGATTCGTTGTCGAGTAGGCGTGTCGGGTATTTCTGTGCCTGTATTGCTGTGGCTGCACCCAAGGCAACTATAGTGATAATCGTTCTGATTCCTGTCATTTTTTTGAATGTTTTAATATCCTAATCCAATATAACTATGTGCAGGCAGTTGCACGTCGAAAACGGTCTGTCCGTCGTCATAGCCAAAGAAGCGACTCCGGAAGAACATCCCCTGCGGTTGTACCTTTTCTGCAGGTTTCAGTTGCTCGTCCGTCAAGAGGTTGCGCAGGGAGTTCACTTTGGCATTCACCACCACACGCAGACTGACAGGATGATCGTTGAAGTTCTCTATAACTAAGGTCTTGTTGTCATAAGGGAATAATGCTACTTTTGACGGACCTTCGATATAGGCTCCCACATCTTTGCTCATCACCTTGCGAATGACATTGAGGGCAGGGGCAGGATAGTCATAGAGATTACCAAAATCGTCAGGAATGGTTAATACGAAGAGGATGCCTTTTGAATAAGTGTCACGTAACAGGATAGGATAGCCTGATACGCCACCGTTAAGCGGTCTGCCGGCACTGACTACTTCCCATGCGTCGTTGGTGAAGTATTTCACCTGTGGGATGATAAACTCACGTTCTGATTTACCAAACCAGCCGAAGTCGTTGACGATAGCTTTGAGATCTCCACAATAGAGTTCGCAGACATCTGCCAACTGGTCTTTGATAACCTTTAGCAAACCTGTAGTGATGATGACATCCCCACCGTTTTTCAGTTGTTGCTTGATCTTCTCTACAATCTTGGGATCTTTGGCGGCTTGTTCTGTCAAAAGGATTTGCTGTTTTCCGTTGATCCATTGGGGATGCATGTCCATTGGCAGACCAATCATTCCGAGGTAGTTCTGCAAGAATTCCTCACCCGAGGAGTGGTAAGGCTTGTAAGAGACGAGTCCGACAGGCTTTCCTAAAAGACTTATCAGTTTGTCTGTCTCATGAAGTGTCACGTTGGCAAAGCGTGCCATTGTGGTAGGTGTGATAGTCTTCCCGTTTTTGGTGAAAGGAGCCACCATCTCATCGTAGCGGAAGCTGTTGCCACCTGCTGCCTGCCAAGCGGCTCGCATATTGGGCGTAATCTTCACCTCGTACAACTGCATATAGTTCCAGAGAATAATCTCGGGCGTCTTCGACAACATGGTGAGGTGTAACTGTTCCGCATAGCGATCCATACTCATGTGAATACCTCCGGCATCCACCCATCCACCGCCGTTGCGTCCTGGTGCGATATTGTCGAAATAGCGAACGATATTATAACTCAGGTAGTTCTGTAGGTGTTGTGCAGAACCAGGGTCACGTGTTTCCGTTCCTGTCCATATCCCATCAAAGTAAGTTGGTTCCTCTTCCAGATTGAAGCCTAATCCATGGAAATGGTCATACCAGTTTGGATATTTAATGATGACCTTTACTTTGGGATTGACAGCCTTGGCAGGCTTCATCACCAGTTCACGACCAGCTTCCGCCATCAACTTAAGTCGGTATTCCGTCCAACTCTTACTGCCTTTGGCGGCAATCTCGTCATCGTTCTTCAGGTCGATGAAGAAGAAGTCGTCGAGGATAAAGTCGTCAAAGTATTTGGCAGTGAACTCGGAAATTTGCTTCACCTGTTGACGTTCTTCCTCTTTCGCATAACTGTAGGTCTCGAAATCAGTGGGTTCTGAGCGCGTAAACGTAATGCCGCCACCTACCTCAAGACCTTTCGACAGGAAGAATTTCTTGACCTTGAGCAGTGTCTTCTCGGGAACTGTAAATGCATCGCGATGGGTCTCGAGATAAATCTTGTCAAGGTCCACCTGGCTACTCACCGTTTCCCAAGTAGATTGCAGAAACTTGTCATCATCCATCCGTGCCACATCCTGTGCCCGGATATAGGTTGACACCTTAAAGTTTTTAAAATGTCCTGCTTGCATGTTGGACACTGTCAGTAGAACGATAGCTACTAACAGGATTCTTCTGAACTGGTAGTATTTCATATTCGTATAGTTTAGTTTCTGCAAAGATATAGATTATTTCAGAAAGTTGCAAGAATTAAAATAAAATATTTGGCAGAATAGAAAGAAAAAAGTAATTTTGCAGAGAGAAAAGTTATGTTCACGGTCTGTGAACATAAGTACACGGTCGGCGAACATGTATTCAAAGCCTTTGAACATAAGTTCAAGGTGCATGAATATAAAATGGTATGAATAGAAAAGCAATAATTGTAGAATCAAAATAATAGAAAGGATTAGATATATGGCAAATTATGTTTTACAGGAACTTCCTGAGGAGTTGTCGGATGGGAAGAAAATAGTATATCCTAAGATGCAGACGTACTCGTTGCACGACTACGAAACAGTAATCAAACACATGCGTGACTATGCTGGCAACTTCAGCGAAGGCATGATTCGTGGTGTCTTTGACGCCTTGGTGTCTGTGATGGAAAGTTGGATGCCTTTGGGACATACGATAAAAATCGACGGATTAGGTGTATTCTCGCTGTCGTTAGGCTTTGACGAATCTGCTCCGTCAGAGAAGAATCCTAAGGATAAGACGAAATACAGACATGTTTGTATCAAGGGCATTAACTTCAAGCCCGATACGGAGTTGCTGAAGGAAATGAATAAGCAGGCGACATTCGATCGTGTAGCGACTGATGTCAAAGTGCCACAGAAAACGAAGCTCAGTCGCGAGGAACGTTTGGCGAAGGCCAAAGAGATGATAGACAAAAACGGGTATATGACGCTCTCTGACTATGCCAACGCTACAGGGCAAAGCCGATCTGCTGCCTCGACAGACCTCAGACAGATAGTAGCTGATGCCGATTCTGGCATCGCCGCTCGTGGCGCCCATTCACATAAAGTGTGGGTAGCTGCCAAGAAGTAACAACAAGAACTAAATAATGATTATGTTAAAAAGGTAAAAACTATGGTGAAAATATAATACAACTTAGAAATTTAATGTATATTTGCTCCACTTATTATTCACCCATTAAAACCTAAAAACAATGAAAAGAGAATGGGAAAAGAGAATAGGATGGCGTTGCATGATGTTTGTAGCGTTCCTGTGTATGGCTGTGCAGCTGTTTGCCGAGCCTGCTAAGCCTGGCTTGAAGCGCACCCTCACGCTCACTGATGGCTCCACAGTAGTGGCACAGTTGGTGGGCGACGAGTTTGGACACTACTGGTTAGCTGACAATGGCAAGGCTTACTGGGCAACGGATGCCACAAGACTGTACCGAGAAGTAGACAAACAGGCGATTCAGAAACGTGCCGCCAAACAGCGCAATGAGGTCTATGAACGCCGATGTGCCCTAATGGAGGCGCGCAACGGTAAGTCGCGCAGGGTTGGTACTATCATGTCTGGGCTGACAGGCAAGAAAAAGGGATTGTTGATTTTGGTGAACTTCAGTGATGTATCCTTTGGTGCGGGGCACACCCGCGACGTGTTCAACGACATTGTGAACAAGAAAAACTATACGGAGGGTAGTTTCAAAGGCTCAGTGTATGACTATTTCTATGCCCAGAGTCGCAATGAGTTTGAATTAACCTTCGACGTGGTGGGACCTGTAACCTTGTCTCAAACCCGTTGGTACTATGGTCACGACAGTTCTGATTCATACAATGTGAATGCGAGAGAAATGATTAGTGAAGCATGCAGCCTAGTGGATAATGATGTAGATTTTTCTGATTATGACTGGGATGGCGACGGTGTGGTGGATTTGCTTTATGTCATCTATGCGGGCGAAGGGCAAGCTGATGGCGGCAGTGATGAAACGGTTTGGCCTCATTCTTGGGACTTCCCCGAGGATTCTCGTCCAAAACACGACAATAAGGATATTGTCCATTATGCTTGTGGACCTGAGTTGAAAGGTGGAACCACCAACCTAAAAGGTATCGGTACCATGTGCCATGAGACAAGTCATGTGTTTGGATTTCCCGATTTCTACAACGTGGACTATACAGGCGGTAATCACCCACATAGTTGGGACATCATGGCTGGAGGTAGCTATAATGATGATGGCTACCAACCACCCTGCTATACCAGCTATGAGCTTAACGAAATCGGATGGGGAAGCATCATGGAAATCGAGACATCCACTAAGGTATGGGATGTGAAGTCGATAGCAGAGGGAGGCAGAGGCTTTTTGATTCGTAACGATGCTAACGAAAACGAGTACTTCCTGCTCGAAAACCGCCAAAAGACAGGATGGGATGCTGGTCTACCAGGATCAGGTTTACTGATTTTCCGTGTGAATTATGATGCAGATGTGTGGAGACATAATAAAGTCAATGTAACAACAACCTACCATTATACAGATATAGATAGAATTGTTCCTGGATTCATGCGTATGGCGTTGATGCCGACAACGAAGAGTGTTAAAGATAAAGAAACAGATGCATGGCCCTCCAATAATGTTGACTTTTTCTCCAAGAACACGCCGGGAACCAATACAATGTTCTATAATAACACCCAAAACGGAACTAAATATTCAGACTATGCTGTCACAGACATCACCCAAAACAGCGATGGTACAATGACATTTATAGTAGTGCGTGATGGAGATGGTTTTAAGGGCACTGTCTCTCTTACGTCAGTCAACCCTACCCCTGGCTCATGGGTGTACTATGACTTGGAGGGCGAGGTGGCTCAGTTGAAGGCGAAAGGAGCCGTCATCGAGGCACAATGGCAACGCCGTTCAAAAAACAGTAAATGGATAAATGTAGAAGGAAATAAGACAAGCAGTGGAGAAGATGTGTATCAGGTGTGGGCAGAGGATGTAGACCAGTACTTGCGTGTGAAAATCTCGGTAGAAGGCTATACGGGTAGCATCGTCAGTTCGGAAATCTTTGTGAAAAAAAACAAGAATATTAGCACGGTGGTGGCGCCTACGCTAATGGTGTCGAACAACCAAGTGCGTGTGACTAACCCGAAGGACGATCAAGAATACCTTATTTTCAATCATAAGAAAGACATTGCCTCTTTGACAGAAAGCGACTGGGAAAACGCAAAAGCCTTGGGCAAGAATGATGCCTTCCTTTTCTTGGGCGGTACCAAGAATTCCGTCAACTATGTCTATACCCGTAAGGCAGAAACCCCCACGATATACGCTGGCACCGAAGTGTGTATGGCGTCTATTTATTTGGGAGAGACGATATATACGCAGAACATTGAGATAGAAGTGAAAGGCATAGTGCAAAACGGAATGGGGAAACCTCAATATGTCGATTTACCGCAAGAGTACGGTGCATATTACTGCAAGGTTGGTGAAGTGCTTCGGATTGTAGCCTCTCCTATCCCTGCCGATGCCACTAACTTTAACGGCATCTACTATGACAACTGGATTAACAACTCGAAGAGTGGTACTTTCTATGCCGATCGTGCCTGCACTAGTCCATTGCTGAGCGGACAGTCTTACAAGACCGTCTATTTCAAACCTACAAAGCAATGTAACTTTGCCGATATTTCCGCACAGTTCACCAAAGGTTATAATGATATTGCTCGCGATGCCTTCAGTCTGCACATCGCGGATACCAACGGTAATATTCTGGCGAACTCCATATCTGGCGACCGTGCTATTGTCCGAAAGGGAGAGAAGAAGAGCGGCTTTGACATTTCAACCTATCCCCTCAAGGCTTCACTGAACAACATCACCATCTCGCTGAACAAAGGAACGGGCATTGCACCGACTCTCACAGTGGATGCGGAAAGCCGTACATTCTCTGTGGACGCATCGAGTGCCACCAAGGGCACGTTCTATTACAATGTTTCTCAGAAAGGCAATGAAGTTGTCGGCGGATTCACCGTGGAAGTCACCACACCTGCTGTGGAGGAGGTGTATATTACCCCTAGTGTGATAACTGATGCTGAGCCTGGACAGGAATACAAACTGGAACTGACCGTCTTTCCAGCTGGTGTGGAGGAGAATATTTACTGGACGAGTAACAACACTACAGACTTCCCAGTGGACGAGAACGGGATAGTCAAAGTTGCTTCAACAGCTGATATTGGTGCCAGTGGAACTATTTTCGCGTCAGTAGGCGATAAGACTGCTTTCTGTGATATTACTGTCGCCGGTCAGAAGTTTGACCTTTGGGTAGCAGGTCAGCAGGTGACCACTCGAAACATGGATGACATTCTAGGTGACGGAAAGGTGACCTTTGACGGTGTGAAGACATTGACACTGAACAACGCTACCATCAATGCGGAAAGCTCGAAGCCAGGCGTGAGGTTCAACCAGAGCGGCATGGTGTGCCAAGTGGTGGGCGACTGCTATATCAACAGTAAGGAGAACGACGGAATCTCGCTGACGCAGAGCATCTTCATTTCGGGCGACGGCAAACTAACCGTCAGTGGCGGTGACTGTGGTATTGTATTTAACGAACTTAATCCAGCAAATGTCTGCCTGACAATCTACGAAACCAATGTGACGGCAGAAGGCGGAAAATATGGTATCTATGGAGGTGACGATGGCTTGACCATGATTCGCTCGTTAGAGGTGAACAAATCAACCGTAAAAGCCAAGGGTGGCATAGGCGCTGTGTGCAACTGGACAGGCGGCATTAGTATGCACTATTGCAGCACAAAAGAGCCTAAAGGGGCAGAGGTTTTCTCAGAGTATATTGGAACTGCTACTACTCCTGCCACTGAGGTGTTGATTCTGCCAGAACAGGAAACGAGCATCGTCGAGGTGATGGCAGAGGATAACAAGGATGGCTGGTGCATGCTGAACGGTACTCGGCTTGCCAAGCGGCCTACAACATCAGGCATCTACCTGCATGGCGGAAAAAAGGTGGTGATAAAGTAGTACTAATTTAAAGGGGAATAAAGAATTATTTCTCAATCAAGGCGACGGCATAGGCGGAGATTCCTTCTTCTCTGCCTGTGAAACCGAGTTTCTCTGTGGTGGTAGCCTTAATGGAGATACAATCGGAATCGCAGCCGATGACTTGTGCCATACACTGCTGCATAGCAGGGATATGAGGATTCATCTTCGGACGCTCAGCACAGATGGTGGCATCGATATTCACAAGATGATAGCCTTTGGTAGCAATGAGGTCGATGGTTTTCTTCAGGATAATCTTGCTGTCCATCCCTTCTGTTTCCTTGGAAGTGTCGGGGAAGTGATAACCGATGTCGCGCATATTAGCAGCACCAAGGATAGCATCACAGATGGCGTGTATCAGCACATCGGCATCGCTATGGCCCAAGAGTCCTAACGTATGTTCCAGTTTGATGCCACCCATCCACAGTTCCCTATTGGGAACCAACTGGTGGACATCATATCCCATTCCGACTCTGATCATCTCTTAAACAGGTCTTTGATGCCGTCCATATCGAAGGCAAGGGTGAAACGAAGTGTCTGGTCAAGAGGATTACTCTTGGAAGTGGCAATCACATAACCTACATCTAATGAGAAGACACTCATGCGGAAACCGCCACCCACGGTGAAGTACTTCAGGTTACCCTTGTTCTCGCTTTGGTGGTGGTAACCGGCACGGAGAGAGAATTGATCGTGGTACACATATTCGGCACCTACGCTCCATTGTATCTCTTCCAACTCTTCCTTGAAGCCGCCAGGGGCATCGTGGAAACTCTTGAAGATACCGGCAATAGAACCGACATCGTTGTATTCCTCAATGACGCGCTCCTCGTAATGTTCCTTCGACTCTCCCTCTTCCTGCTTGGGAACGGTAGGTACCAACAACTTATTGGCATCGGCAGCAATCGAGAAACGGTTGTATTCGTTGATAGGAATCATCAGCGAGGCACCCAGTCGCATGTTAGCTGGCAGGAAGTTAGAACGGTCATCGCCGAAGTAGGTAATCTTACTACCCACATTGGAGATATTCAAACCAATGCCCAACTGGCACTCACGCTGTCCGATGTTAAGGTAGTTGTTATAGTAGCAGGCAATGTCTGCAGCAAAAGCAGACGCAGGTGATGCATCTTCTGTATAGTCATAGCGGAGGTCGCTAAACAACCAACGGATGGCAGCAGCCAACGAGAATTTTTCACTGAGCATCAGCGAATAAGCAACGTCTAATGACATCTCGTAAGGCTTCACCGTCAAGGCGTTATCGTCCATAGAGGTCATCACTTCACCTAAAGAGAAATAACGCAGTGAACCGGAGATGGCAGAATAGTCACCGATACGATAGTATCCTGACACATACGCCAAACTGATGTCGTTTACCAACTGACGCAACCAAGGCGTATAGTTCAGTGAGATACCTGCACGACTGATGCAGAACGGATATTTGGCAGGGTTCCAGTATTGGGAGTTGACATCTGGATCAGTAGCTACACCTACATCACCCATACCTGCTGCACGGGCATCTGGCGCGATGGTCTGGGAGACAACGGCATGTTCAATCGGGTTGAACTGGCTCTTCGTATCCTGTGCCTGTACCGTAATGGCCAGCCATAGGAGTGTGATAGTTGTATATATCTTATTTGCTTTCATCATCTTACAAAACGCAATGCTTGTTTATTTATTGCTTATGATAATTAATTTCTTAGCCTTCGACGTCTGACCAGAACCGTTGCTAC
This sequence comes from Prevotella sp., assembly GCA_017554145.1. Taxonomy (GTDB): domain Bacteria; phylum Bacteroidota; class Bacteroidia; order Bacteroidales; family Bacteroidaceae; genus Prevotella. Next base: position 324,622 of record JAFZIZ010000015.1, read on the forward strand.
TGATGCGGACGCGATAGAGATAGACACCTGTGTGTAACCGTCTGCCGCCGTCGACACAGAGGTCCCAGTTGATGGTATAGCTGTTGTCAACGGGGGTCGCATGCTCTGTATGCTGCCATAGGTGATGACCTGCCATATCGAAGATATCGAGCACAATATCCATATTACTGCCTACACGGTCGTGGATGATGCGGAAACCAGTAGTGGTAGTGGCAGGATTCTGCGTGCATTCCACATCAAAGAATTCTGGTGACAGCTCCTTCGATACTTGGAAGTTCAGTTCCTTCGTTGTCGAGTTGTTGAGCACATCCCATGCACGGAACTGCAAGCGGTGGTTGCCTTCGCTGAGTTCTGGGATACTGAATCCCACCGTTCCCTTGGTATGACTGCCGAAGTCATACTGGAAATAGTCGTTCAACGTATAAGTGCGTGCCAGTTCTCCGTCGATAATCAGTTGCAGGTCGTGTCCGATACCGTTGCCCGTCGAGTTGATACCACTGGAGTCAGCGAGTTCGGCAATGAAATATGGAGTAGGATTGACGACGCCACCATCGACGAAAGAACTACTGTTGAGATAACAGAATACGGAAGGTCCGTCATGGTCGCCACCTTCATGTCCTGTGCCTCCAAACACGACACAGTCGGTATATCCGCTGGCTTCCTGCTTTTTGTCGTTGCTGACAGCATAGATATTAATAAGTCCTGTGGCATCGGAGTAACTGATATCACGGGGAACAGTGAAGGAGAACGAGAAGCGTCCTTGACGCACACTATCGCTACCCTGATAGAGCACCTTCGTGCGGTCGGTATAGGTATAAGGAAACTCTGCCTCAGAAGTATCATTCTGTCGACAGACAACCTTCTCGGCAGCATCACGTACAGTAGCCGTCATCTCTCCGTTGAAGTTACTGTCAATAGCTCCTTCCTGGGTGGCGATATGCCCACTGATGGTCAATGTCTCGCCTGCTCCGATATGCAGATTCTCTGTCATGGAGGTGAGCTCCTGCTGATTGATGGCATCAATCACAATGGGAACAGTAGGCATTGCCAGCAGGAGGGCAGGGTCTCCCAATAGCGTGTATTGCAATTTGTTGGTAGAGAGGTCACTGCCTGTATTCACCAGTTCGTTCTTTGCGCGTCTGACAGCCTCGCCGATAGCGATGCGTTCAGAACCGAACAGATGGTGTGTGAAGGCGAGATTCATCACGATGTTATACGATTGATAGACGGTACGTGTCGTTCCATAGAAAGCGATAGCACCACCGTTTTTGTTAAAGATGGAGGCTTCTCCGATATTATCTTCCTGTCCGTCGAAAGGCATGATATCACAAGAGGCTGTTACCCATAACGGAAGGCGAGGGGATACGGTTTCCTCAAAATCCTGTAAGGTCAGCACATACTCGTGTGAGAAAGCATTGGCAGCACCGTGTCCAGAGTAGTTCATCACCAACGTGCCACTTGCCATTTGTTGGCGAAGGAGACGGGTGACATCCGGATAGCGGTTGCCCGTAGCTGTTGTCGTGCGTGGATAAGCATCCCACATGACACGTTTTACCTGCATGGCAGGACGCAGTTTCTCAATCTGCTTAGCTACATCGTCAGCGTCTTTCATGTGTTGGTTACCATTGCCGTCATCACCCATCACGCAGACCGTATTCTGCCAGGCGCCAGCCTGCTGGTTGTTGACATAGTTCTCAATCTTATCAACCATCACGGATGCTTGTTCTACAGTCCGGACAGGGAAGCGGCCTACGGCAACGTCAGGTTTATCGGTCTTTAACATATTGCCACCTTCATTATCGTCCAACAGACAGAAATAGTCGTCAGTAACATAACAATCCGTACTGCTGCTGGAATTCTCACTCTCATAACAGAGCAGGAAATCGTCGGGTGTCTCATTCTTCCAAGCGGATGAAAGCATTCGGTTGTCCCACGCACCATCACCAAAGAGCAACAGGTAACGAGGCATATCGTTCTCCGTCGTTGCCTTGTCATAGAGCATCTTCAGGTAACGACGATAAGCGTTGGCATCGGGTGTACCACTGCTGAACTCGTTATAGAGCTCATTAGCAGGGATGATACGGATGCGAGAAGAGTCTATTGCTTCGTGGATGGCTTTGATTCGCTCTGCTTGTTTCTCCAGTTTCCTACTGGTAGGAATGATAATCACCATATCCACTGCTTCGTCGGCATGATGGTCTTGATTGGCAACAGCCTCTACATATTCAGGAACAGGGAAATTACCTGACGATAAATCTGGGGCAGCCATCGGTTGCTCACTATATAAAGAGATGTAGTCAAGATGCAAGGTAGCATCACTGTTGGAGTGACTGATTCTTACCTTGTTGCTTGCAGCCAGATTGTCGATAGCGAATGTCTTCGTGCTCGTCCGCATCGCATCGTATTTGCCGGGTGCAGAAATGTTGAGGCTTCCAACACTCTTGTCGTTCACACTCACGGATACAGTAGTTGCTTTATTGGCTGTAACGGACACTGTGATAGAGCCTTTGGTGGAGCGCCCGGAAGCCCTGAGCGTATAATCATGATGTGTGTTTGCTATCAATACCTCGGCATCATAGAGGTTGCGCCCTCCTTGATACCAGGCGAAGTTGTCCACTTCATAGAGTGTGTTATAGTCATCGTCTGAGGGATGATGGCTGGCAAGGAACTCTTCCTGACTGACAGACAATGGCGCACCCTCGCTCTCTGTCAAGAAATAATAGCCGTAACTGGAATATGGATTACGGATACGTCGATGATTCTCGTCCCAGGTAACAGGTCCGACGGCATAGAACAAGCGATGACTTCCTACGGTACAGGTAGGCACTTCCTTCAGGTCATCTGTGTTCGTCAGATAATCGGGTGTCAGTTTCTCAGGTTGTAAGGCACCGCCATAGCCATAGATTTTTACATTACTGCTATTGGAGAAACCTGCTTTCTGAATGAGGTCGTTGCTGAGTTGGTAGATACCCGTCTCAGGAATACGTATCTTCACCCATGTTCCTTCTGCCAATACCGAATGGTCGGCATACCGCTTTCCGTCGGCAGACCTTTTGGCGAGATGTTTCTTGCTGATAGCCTTCGACTCGACCTTCAGCATGAAACTTACTAGTTTCTGGTATTTCTTATTGCGATAGACCAGTGGTACGAGTGAGATTTCCAACGATGCCTTCTTACGAGAGATACTGATCTGCTGTTGTACCTTCGGCAGTTTGGGCAACGGCTCCTTCGTGATGGCATAGTAACTCTGCACGTCATGATTGCTCATCGAGATAAACTCCGGATACTCGATACTGACGGTATAGGTGGAATCCGCATAGTTGTGGAAGAGGGGAATAGAGTAGGTGACTTGTGGTAATACCGAGTCAATCTTGACTTGCGGAGCAGTCAAGTTAAAGAACCGTTGCGCCTCCATGCATAAGCAGGAGAGCAACAGCAACAGACTCAGTATGTATTTCCTCATTTACTTACAATTGAATTCCAATACTTTATGTTCTTCCAACCAGCCTTCCAGATGGTCGTCGATATGAACGGGACCTACACCCACTGGCGTTCCTGTATAGAGCAAGTCGCCCGTCTTGAGGGTGAAGAATTGTGAGATATAGGCTATCAACTCGTCCACCTTATAGAGCATATCGCTCGAACAGCCTTCCTGCACCGTCTTGCCATTGATGTCGAGGTGGAAGTGAATCGTCTGGATGTCACGGAACTTCTGGATGTCAACCCATTCTCCAATGACAGCGGACCCGTCGAAACCCTTGCAGATCTCCCAGGGGTGTCCCTGTTGACGGGCTTCCTCTTGCCAGTCGCGCGCTGTGAAGTCGATACCTACCGTCACTGCATCGTAATAACGATGAGCAAAGCGCTCAGGAATACTCTTTCCCAAGCGACAGATACGCACTACCAGTTCTGTCTCATAGTCCACCTGTTTACTCCAGTCGGGAATGAAGAAGGGTTTGTGGTCCTTCAACAATGCCGAGTCGGCCTTCGTGAAGATGACAGGTTTCTCTGGTTTATATAACGCTCCATCCAGTTCTTTATTGTGCTGGATATAGTTCATACCTACTGCAAATATCTTCATGTCTTTTTAATTTTGTGGCACAAAGATAAGGATTTTTTTCTTAAAATGATTATCTTTGTACCCAACTATGGGAAAAAAGTTACTCATCTTATGCCTGTTGCTTCTGGGAATTACCAGTGCTCAGGCCCAGAAAGACACCCGTTGTATGGACTTCATGGGCATTCCGTTGGAAGGCCCAGTAGATTCCTTTATCGTTGCCTTGAAGGGTAAGGGTTTTACGGAATGGGGTAACTCTGACGATGGGGAAGATCTTTATTTCCGTGGTGACTATTATGGTATCCGTGCCAAGGTGATGGTCAATATACAACTGCCCAACCGTTTCGTACAGTCAGTCTATGTCACTGTTGGTCCTTATCGCACCAAGGCTTTGCTTTCCCGCAATCATTCTTATTTCCTGAATAAGTTAGAGACAGAATATGGAAAGTATGTCACTCGTGGCGGGGCAGAGTATTTCTTCAGCGATTATGGAGATATCAAAGTGTCGGAGACAGAGAACGACGGGGGGGCTACAGACCTGAATTTCTTCTATATGCCTTCTACCCCTTATTATAAGGATGCGCTGCTTTTTGGTTTGAAAGGTCATGTACAGGAAGTCGTTACGGAGAATGCAGTGTCGGAGAATCCTTTGGAGCGTTTTGCCAGAAACGGGAAGATGGAGAATCCGGATATCACAGAGCGCCAGTATGACGTGTATGGTTACTTAAGACAAGGCAAGATGCTGGAACGTCAGGGCATGAGTATCATCGATTATGAGTACGACAAACAGAATCGTCTGGTGAAACGTACGCTGACCAATAAGGCAGCGAATATCACCTATGTCCACGAATATACCTATAATGAGAATGACGAGATACTAAATCTGAGTCAGAAGGTATATGACGAGCATAACGAGTGCCTGATGTCTGTCAATATGCGAAACAACTATGAAGAACACGACGAGACTGGTAACTGGACGCGTAATGCATTGAATATCGTCTATTGGGAGAAGGATGCGCAGAGTCAGTCGACCAATGTCGTACAGACTCGTAAGATTCGATATTGGGATGAATAAAAAACGCTGACTCATTGGAGCCAGCGCTTTTTTATGATAGAGAAACTTTTCTTAATTACTCTGCAACGAGTGTGAAACGCTTGAAGTCTACGATCTTCAGCTCCTTGTCCTGCTGGGCAAGCCACTGAGAAACGGTAGCCTTGTCGCCATCACCAAACTGGAACTCCTGGTCTACCAAGCAGTTTTCCTTCAAGAACTTCTGTACACGACCCTTGGCAATGTTCTCGATCATGTTGGGGTTCAGGGTAGCAGCCTTCTCAGCAGCAGCCTTCTCCTTCAACTCACGAGCCTCTTTTGCCTGCTCCTCAGTGAGCCAACCCTTCTTGATGTTGCTCTCGATGTGATCCTCAGAGTCAACGAGGTTGGGGTTGATACCGGCCTTCTTCAGGACAACCTCTACGTACTTCTCTACCTGCTCGAGTTTAGTCTTCTCAACGGCAGTCTTGTACTCCTCGTCCAGAATCTTCTGGTCAACGCTCTCTGCATTCAGGGCAACGGGCTTCATGGCAGCAACCTGCATGGCAATCTTGTGACCTACCTCAGCAGCAGCTTTGTTGGTCTGTACCATAGTAGTCAGTGTGTGCTTACCCATGTGGTCGTAAACCTCGATGTTCTCACCCTCGAGTACGAGGTAACCGTCGAGTTCCATCTTCTCACCAGTGATACCAGAACGCTGAGTAACAGCATCCTGAATCTTCTGACCGTCAGCCAGTGTCAACTCCTTCACAGTCTCGATGTCCTTCGCCTTAGCAGCGATGGCAGCGTCGAGGATGTTCTGAGTCAGTGCGATGAAATCAGCACCGTTGGCAACGAAGTCTGTCTCACACTTCAAGGCGATGGTAGCAGCAAAGCCGTCAACAGCCTTAACGAGTACACAACCATTAGATGTCTCACGGTCACTGCGCTTAGCAGCGATGGCAAGTCCACGCTCACGGAGCAGTTCCTTAGCCTTGTCGAAGTCGCCCTCAGCCTCAGTCAGAGCCTTCTTTACGTCAGCCAGACCAGCACCGGTCATTGCGCGCAACTTCTTGATATCGTCTATAGAAATAGCCATAATCTATTTAATTGATAATTTAAAATTGATAATTGAAAATTACTCAGCAGCAGCTTCTTCAGCCTTCTCTTCGGCTTTCTCCTCAGCCTTAGGAGCCTCCTCTACAGGAGCCTCGGCCTTCTCTTCAGCCTTTGCCTCAGCAGCCTTGCGGGGCTTGCGAGTAGCACGCTTGGGCTTTACCTCTTCTACTTCTGCCTCAGCCTGAGCATCAGCAGCCTTCTCGTCAGCCTTCTCAACCTTACGCTCCTCGAGACCCTCGTTGATGGCGTTGCAGCAAGCGGTGAGAATAGTCTCTACGCTGTCCTTGGCGTCGTCGTTAGCGGGAATTACGAAGTCGATGTTGTTAGGATCAGAGTTGGTGTCTACGATACCGAATACGGGGATACCCAGACGGTTAGCCTCGTGAACGGCAATCTGCTCCTTCAGTACGTCAACGACGAAGAGGGCAGAAGGCAGACGTGTCAGATCAGCGATAGAACCGAGGTTCTTCTCCAACTTAGCACGCTGACGGGTAATCTGCAGCAACTCACGCTTTGAAAGGTTAGCGAAAGTACCGTCCTGCATCAGTTTGTCGATGTTCGCCATTTTCTTAACGGCCTTGCGAATCGTTGGGAAGTTGGTCAACATACCACCGGGCCAACGCTCGATAACGTAAGGCATACCAACGCTGGTTGCTTTGTCAGCGATGATTTCCTTCGTCTGTTTTTTAGTAGCGACGAACAGGATTTTCTTACCACTCTTGGCAATCTGCTTCAGGGCGTCTGCAGCCTCGTCGATCTTGACTACAGTCTTGTGGAGGTCGATGATGTGGATACCATTGCGCTCAGTGTAGATATACTGTGCCATGGCAGGGTTCCACTTACGCTTCAGGTGGCCGAAATGACAGCCAGCCTGCAGTAACATATCAAAATTTGTTCTTGACATTGTCTTAATACTTTAAATTGTTGTTTACTTTCTTTTTTAATTCTGTTTGTTAGAATCAGCCACTGGGTAATTGACAATTCAAGTCTCAGCGGTTTAGATACTAAACTGTTCAGTATATTAACGCTTACTGAACTGGAAGCGACGACGAGCCTTGGGCTGACCTGGCTTCTTACGCTCAACCTCACGAGCATCGCGGGTGAGGAAACCCTGGTCCTTCAAAGCCTTCTTATCATCAGCATTCACCTTTACCAGTGCACGGGCAATGGCGAGGCGGAGAGCCTGGCTCTGACCAGTGAAACCACCACCGTCCAGGTTTGCCTTGATGTCATATTTCTCAGCCACCTCGAGCAGGTTCAGCGGCTGCTTAACCACGTACTGCAGGATAGCTGAAGGGAAATACTCGGTTAAATCCTTTTTGTTGATCGTGATCTTGCCTGTGCCTTCGCTCAGGTAAACGCGAGCTACAGAGCTCTTACGACGACCGATTGCATTAATTACTTCCATCTTCTATCTTATTATTTATACTGGTTAATATCAATTGCTTTTGGCTTCTGAGCCTCGTGATTGTGCTCAGTACCCTCGTAAATATAGAGGTTGTCTAACAGGCTGCGTCCCAGAGGACCTTTTGGCAGCATGCCCTTGACAGCGTGCTTCAGGAAACGCTCTACGCCGAATTTCGTCTTACGGAGTTCGGCCGGAGTGCTGAAACGCTGACCACCGGGATAACCAGTATAACGGGTGTATACCTTGTCTGTCTCTTTGTTGCCAGTGAACTTCACTTTGGCAGCGTTGATAATGATCACATTGTCTCCACAGTCCTGGTTAGGAGTGAAGTTGGGCTTGTACTTTCCGCGAATCAGTTTCGCAACCTTAGAAGCCAGACGGCCCACTACCTGGTCGGTAGCGTCGATGACCACCCACTGCTTCTGCTCACGGGCAGCTTCCTTTGATACGGAAACGGTCTTGTAACTTAAAGTGTTCATTTTTACTTTTAATTTTACTACTAAAAAACAATTTCTTTCTTTTCTCTTATACACAAACAAACACCACGGCAGAGAGTCTAACGCTCTGCAGTAGTCTAACGTCTGTGCCTTTCGGCTGAATCGTGATTCACAAACCGCTATGCCCGGCCAAAGACATCGCTATTTACACACGGTTCACGGGGATTCTAAGTCTCTCCCCAGTAATCGGACTGCAAAGGTACTGCTTTTCTATTGAATAAGGAGCACAAAAAACTGGATAAGTATAACATTTAATATTATTTAACTTATCCAGTTCTCTATGCGTACCTTATATATATATTACATATACCCCAACCATCGTAGGATATCGTTCAGGTTTGCCACCACCATGAGTAGGATTAGGATGCCGAAGCCGACATACTCCGCCTTGATCATGAAGTCCTCCGAGGGCTTGCGACGTGTGATGATCTCATACAACAAGAACAGCACGTGGCCACCATCGAGGGCAGGAATAGGCAGGATGTTCATGAAGGCAAGGATGATACTCAGGAAAGCTGTCATCTTCCAGAACATATACCAGTCCCACATCGGGGGGAAGAGACTGCCGATGGCACCGAATCCTCCGAGAGATTTTGCTCCGTCAGCCGTAAAGATGTATTTCAGATCGTCGACATACGAGGCGAGCACATTCCAGCCGTATTTGATACCAGCAGGAATACTTTCCAAGAAACCGTATTCCTTCGTAATGGGTTGATACAGACCAGCAATACTCGTTACCACGAAGCCGAGTTTCAAGTCGGGTGTGAGTTGCGTAGTCACTGTGTCTTTCTTGCTCTCATTACCAAAGACAATCGTTACCGTTCTTGCCTTCAGACTGTCTGCCGATGAGTTGGCAGTATCGAGCATATCCTGACGACGACCTAATAGGTCGACAAACTCATTATAACTATCCACAGGACTACCGTTCAGCGCAAGGATATGATCACCCGCCTTCAGACCGATTTTCTCAGCAGGAGTGCCAGGCACCACGCTGTCTACCTTTGCAGGAATCAGTGGACGCACAAACGATGGGTCTGCCTTCATCATACCCAACAGGTTCAGGTCACCAGGCAGGTTGATACTCATCTTCTTGTTGTTACGGATGATATCCACACGCTTAGCTTCCGAGATATCACGATAGAGGTCGGCAGAGAAATCCTTGAACTCTCCCTTCTCCGTTCCTACGAGGATATCACCGTCTTTGAATCCGTACGATTTTGCCTCTTGGTTGAACTTCATACCCAGCGACATGTCCTTCACAGGGATATAGGTATCTCCCCAGTAGAACAGAATCATCGAGTAGATCAGCAGAGCGAGGAGGAAGTTTACCAACACACCGCCAATCATAATCAGCAGACGCTGCCAAGCAGGCTTCGAACGGAACTCCCATGGTTGCATAGGTTGCTTCATCTGTTCCGTATCGAAACTCTCGTCAATCATTCCCGCTATCTTACAATAGCCACCGAGGGGCAACCAGCCGATACCGTATTCCGTATCGCTGCCTTTAGGTTTGAATTTAAAAAGACTGAACTTCCAGTCGAAGAAGATATAGAATTTATCTACGCGCACCCCAAAGAGTTTGGCGAAGAAGAAATGCCCTCCCTCGTGGAGAAATACCAACAGGGAAATGGCAAGGATAAACTGTAATACTCTAATTAAAAATACTTCCATTATTATTGTTTACTTTTCATTTTTACTTTAGCATTGCAGATGCTATGCGTCTTGCCTCTGCATCCGTAGCGACATACGTGTCGTACGTTGGATTGGCGTCGAAGGTACATTTCACCATTGTCTCTGCAATGATATCACTCATCTGTAGGAAACTGCACTTATCCTCCAGGAAGCCACGATTGACAATCTCGTTGGCGGCATTCACGATACACGGCATATTACCGCCTTTCTGTATCGCCTCGAAGGCAAGGGCAAGACAACGGAACTTCTTCAGGTCGGGCTCAAAGAAATCCAGATGCTGGGCGGCAAAGAGGTCGAGTCGCTCACTGGAGAGCGTCAGTCGCTTCGGATACGAGAACGCATATTGTATGGGCAGTCGCATATCGGGAACACCGAGTTGCGCCTTCACGGCACCGTCTTCAAACTGTACGGCACTATGTACGATACTCTGTGGGTGTACCAGCACCTCTATCTGCGACGCCTTCACGCCAAACAGCCATTTCGCCTCAATCACCTCAAAGCCCTTGTTCATCATCGTCGCCGAGTCGATGGTGATCTTCGCTCCCATGTCCCATGTCGGATGACGCAGGGCATCGTCCTTCGTCACCTTGGCAATCTGTTCCATAGACATATTACGGAAAGGACCACCACTGGCTGTCAACAATATCTTCTCGATGGGGTTATGGTCTTCACCCACCAGACTCTGGAAGATAGCAGAATGCTCACTGTCAACGGGCAGGATAGGGGTGTGGTACTGTGTGGCGAGCGCCTGAATCAGTTCTCCAGCCACCACCAGTGTCTCTTTATTGGCAAGGGCGATAGCCTTCTTCGCCTTGATGGCGTGTATCGTAGGTGAGAGACCTGCGAAACCTACCATCGCTGTCAGCACCATATCGATGGGATTCGCCTCTACAATCTCATCGAGCGCCTGCTTACCTGCATACACCTTTACGTCGGGCATGTCGTCCATCAGCCGTTTCAGTTCGTCGTAACGCTCCTCGTTGGCGATGACGATGGCGGCAGGATTGAATCGATGGGCTTGTTCTGCCAGCAGTTCCACCTTATTATTGGCAGTTAGACAATACACTTCATAGAGGTCGTTATGCTCCTCGATGACCTGTAGCGCCTGTGTACCAATAGAACCTGTAGAGCCGAGTATGGCAATTTGTCTTTTTTTCATATATCTAATAATCCTTCTGGGATTTGCATGGTTATCGTTCTTTTCTGCATATCAACCCGAGTAATCAGATCGTCTGTGGCAGGAATCAGTTTTCCGTCTTCCAACTCAAAGAGGATATTGGCAGTACTGTCGTCAATGGAGGCGATGGTGCTGATGGTCTCTCCCGTTTTTGCTTCGACTAATTCGAAGCCTACGAGACTTGAGAGAGAGGGCATGTCTTCCTCTTCTGCCAGTTCACGAGGGAAAAACACGTTGCAACCTGTCAACTCAGCGGCACGTTGCTGCGTGTCGATATCGCAGAACTTCACCAGTGCCAGCGAGTCAGAGCGGAAGCGGTATTCCTCCATGAAGAACGGTACAAGGATGCCGTCAATCTCGAGGACGAGATAGTCGTTGTCTGTACGGTCGAAGATATCATCGTCAAACTGGAAGGTGATCTCCCCCTTGACTCCGTGCGTCTTACCCAGCCTGCCTATCTTGTAAACCTCTTCTTCTCGTATCATACTCTCTCAATCTTCGCTCCTAAGGCATTCAGTCGTCCCTCGATGTTCTCGTAGCCACGGTCTATCTGTTCAATATTACTGATGAGGCTGGTGCCGTTGGCACTCAGTGCTGCAATCAGCAGAGCGATACCTGCGCGGATATCAGGACTCGACATACGCTGTGCACGAAGCGTCAACTTACGGTCATGTCCTACGACAACAGCGCGATGAGGGTCGCAGAGGATGATTTGTGCACCCATATCGATGAGTTTGTCGACGAAGAACAGACGACTTTCAAACATCTTCTGATGGAACAGCACAGAGCCGCGAGCCTGTGTAGCCACGACGATGAGCACACTGAGCAAGTCAGGTGTGAGTCCTGGCCAAGGGGCATCTGCCAGCGTCATGATGGTGCCGTCGATAAACGAGTCCACCACAAGGTGTTTCTGACGGGGGATATAAAGGTCATCACCATCTGTCTCCACCTTCACACCCAGTCGGCGGAAGGCATCGGGGATGATGCCGAGGTCTTTCAGTGATACGTTCTTGATGCGGATACCGTTGCCCACCATCGCTGCCATACCGATAAACGAGCCCACCTCAATCATGTCGGGCAGCAAACGGTGTTCCGTACCATGCAGGCTCTTCACGCCATCGATGGTCAACAGGTTACTGCCAATGCCATTGATCTTGGCACCCATATTGTTCAGCATGTGACAGAGTTGCTGGAGATAAGGTTCACAGGCAGCGTTATAGATGGTGGTCATACCTTCTGCAAAGACGGCAGCCATTACGATATTCGCCGTACCCGTTACGGAAGCTTCGTCGAGCAACATATATGTGCCCTTCAGTTTCTTCGCCCCAATCTCATAGACGTTACGTTCGTCGATATGGCGGAACTTCGCACCCAGATATTTGAATCCCAAGAAGTGGGTGTCCAGTCGACGACGACCTATCTTGTCGCCACCGGGCTTGGTGATAATCGCCTTACCCATACGAGCCAACAGCGGACCGATCATCATCACGGAGCCACGCAGTGCAGCACACTTATGTACGAACTCGTCGCTCTCCAGATATTTCAGGTCCAACTCGTCGGCTTGGAAAGAATAACTATTCGCTTTTGGCTCTTGGCTTTTGGCTTTCTTTACCTTTACGCCGATATCCTTCAGCAGTTGGATGAGGTTATTGACATCGCGGATGTCAGGGATATTGTGAATCACCACCTTCTCATGCGTCAGCAGCGTGGCACAGATCACCTGCAGTGCCTCGTTTTTCGCACCCTGTGGGGTAATCGTGCCGCTCAGCAAGTGTCCGCCCTCAATCTTGAATGATGCCATATCTTCTGGGGTTATTTTTTCCGTTTTCCGTTTCTCTTTCCGTTCTCATTACCAGCCGACATAGGGATATTGTCGAAGCGGAACGTGTTGAGGTCAATCTGTATCTTACCGTCTGTAAAGCGGGCGAGATCGTCAGCCACCTTCTCATCATCCATCGAACCATGACCCCATGCAGCGAGATTACGCTTCATCTGATTCGCTGTCAGGCGTACCAGTTCATCACGCTCTTCTCCCTCAGGCATCGTCTTAAGTTTGTCGAAGACTTCCTCCAACAGATGTCCGTAGTGGCGCAAATGGGTGTTTCCCTGTGGAAGTTCCATCGGTGCGGGCTTCGAGTGAATCTTCTCTGCCTCACTCACGTCGAAAGGCCAGTCAATATCCAGTTGTTGATGACTCATCAGGTAGAGATGGTCCCACAGCGTCTGCTCGTAGTCTGTACTCTCATGCAGTTGTGGGTTCTTGCTCTCCATCAGTCGTACGATAGTCTTGGCACATTTCAGTCGCTCCGCCTTGTCGGGCAGACTGACCGCATGGTCTATCATCTTCTGAATCTCCCGTCCGTATTCGGGCATCAGCAACTTCTCTCGTTGCGTGTTGTAATCTAATCCTTCTATATTCATATTAACTTTCAACTTTCATCTTTCAACTAAATCAGCGGTTTCGCCTTGATGGCTACAAAATCCTTCAGGTAGAAAGGCACGAAGTAGGCGACATCCTCCGTCTGCCCGTTCAGCAGACGCTTCTCAGCCAATGGCTGCATCCACTTGGCGATAGGCTCAATACCGTCGATATAGTGGGCATTGGGATGATTGATGGTCTCCATACACTTCTTCGCACCGTTACCAAAGAAGTACACAGGGTGCTCGTCGAGCCACTGCTTATAAGTCTCCGCCGTCACCACATCGGCACTCACAGGACGTACTTCCTTTAGTGCTCTGTCGTAGAGGGCAGCATATACCTCCATCCTCCGTGCATCCAGCATCGGACAGAGTAGAGCATCATCTTCTGGAATTTCGCGCAACAGGACGGGCACACAGAGCAGTTCCAATGTTGGTACGGCTATCAGTTTCAGGTTACGCCCATAACAGATACCCTTCGCCATCGACACACCGATGCGCAAACCCGTATAGGAACCTGGTCCGCAACTCACGGCAACAGCATCAAACGGGATGGCGTGACTGTCTGTAAACGACAGCGCCTCGTCCACCATCGAGCCTAGTCGTTCCGCATGGTTCGGACCGCTATGGTCCTCCTCATGATAGATGCAGTGGCTGTCTTCCGAAACGGCGACAGAGCATACCGACGTGCTGGTCTCTATATGTAGTATGCACGACATTTCTTCTTTTCTTGTTGATTATAAGGTGCAAAATTACTACATTTTTTGCAGGTCACCAAATTTTCGTCCCGATTTTGTCCCTCCGCTATCGTTGAGGAGAGGGCAGGCAGTGTTCGTCCTCTTTATTTCACCGTAAAAGTATAGTCGAAGCTATAGGTGCGCACGTAGGCAAGACCATTACGGATGACCACATCGTTCACCATCTTCTTTACAGGAATCTTTTGTACACGCTGACCACTGTATTTGTCGAGTACATAGAGATTGTCAGCCTCGCCAGTGAATCCGTAGCCGCAGATGATAGAGTTATTGTAGATGGTAAACTGTGAGTTACAGGTCAGTGGCTGTGTCGTCCAGATAATCTCTTCGTTTTCCATGTCGAAGGCAGTGATATAGCCAGTCTGATAACCTGCACCGTCGGAATAACCGTTAGAGCCGTGAGCCACATAGAGGATGTTGCCTTCAATCATGAAGTCCTCCACGCTTTGGTAGTTACCCATCAGCGTCGTTTTCGGAGAGAACTTGTAGTTCACGAAATCGTAGGCAGCATAGAGCGTCTGCTGCTGCTCGTCGGTAATGACGACTTTCATCGTATAACCCCAGTGTTCGCCATAAGTGGTAATGAGATATCCGCCAGTCTTATAACTAAAACGGGGTCCGAACACATCCATAGGTGTCTCGACGCGCTGTTTGCGACGAGTCAAGTCGTTGTTGAGATACCAGTCATCGTCGTCGATAATCTGGTTCGCTTTGCAAGACTGCTGTTGCAGTCTTACCTGCTTACGATTCATATCACGCTTCAGAACATGACCTGTGAAATCGGGACCAGGCACAATCGTATAGTTGATCTGTTCTATATTTGCGGCATTAAATGCGCCTTTGGCAGTCAACTTATAGTCTGCCTTAAACGCTTCGTCACGCTGCGGATAGGTCTTCAATTGTGCTGCAGGCTTTTTCTTCGCTACCGCTTTCTTCTGTGCATACAAGGGAGCGGGCAACATCAGACATGCCAATGCTAATGTGGAAAGGATTCTTGCTGTTCTTTTCATAATGGTTTTGTTTTAAGTTTGAATAATCCCTGCTGCAAAAGTAATAAAAAAAGATGAGAAACAAAAAATTCTTTGGATTTCTGTTCTTTTAATCGTATCTTTGCATCCATGAAACGGACAGACATTATCCCTCATCCCCTTGTTGCACTCATTCCAGTAGTGGTGCTTATTGTCTTCCTTGCCGTGGTGATTTCCCTTTTCGGGAGTGAATCATTGAGTGGAGGCAGTCAGATCGCCTTATTGATGGGAATGGCAGTCTGTGTGAGTGTCTCGATGGCGTTCTATCGGGTGAAGTGGAAGACATTTGAGCAACAAATCAAGGCAACGTTGGGCGAGGTATCCATTACATTATTGATCCTGTTGTGTGTGGGTATGCTATCTGGTTCGTGGATGATTAGTGGTATTGTTCCTACCTTAATCTATTATGGGGTACAAATCATGTCTCCTCAGTTCTTTCTCGTGTCGGCATGTGTCATCTGTGCATTGGTATCCCTGTTGTCGGGTAGTTCATGGACTACCATCGCTACTATAGGTGTTGCCTTACTGGGTATCTCCCATGCACTTGGTATCTCTGAGGCATGGACAGCAGGAGCAATTATCTCAGGTGCTTATTTCGGAGATAAGATGTCACCGCTGAGTGATACCACTATCCTCGCCTCATCGACCACGGGAACAGACCTCTTCGTGCATATCCGTTATATGATGCTTACCACCACGCCGACATTTCTCATTACTCTCGCCATCTTCTTCGTAGCAGGGCTGGGCAATGGAAATGGGGCGGAATTGCAGATAAACCAATATACCGAAGGACTGTCGCGCACATTCAATATATCATTATGGACATTGCTCGTGCCGTTGCTGACAGGTATTTTAATAGCCAAACGGGTGCCTTCGCTCATCGTTCTCTTTGCCTCGTCAGTGATGGCAGGTATAGTTGCCCTGATACTCCAGCCGCATGTTCTTACGGAGATCGGTGGTGGATTGGTTCGTGCACTCGCCATTACTTATTATGGAGCAACGGCAGTAGATAGCGGTAATACATCGCTCAACGAACTAATCTCTACAGGTGGTATGGCCGGTATGCTCAATACCATCTGGCTCATTCTTTGTGCTATGTGTTTTGGGGCGTCGATGGTAGCAAGTCGTATGATTGAGAGTATCACACAGGTGATTATCCATTGGGTACGTAATAGGGTGAGTCTGGTGTCTTCTACCGTCGGTACGGGCATCTTTCTCAATATCACCACTGGCGACCAGTTTATCTCTATCGTGTTGAATGCCGATATGTATAAGGAAGTGTATCGTGAACAGGGCTATGAGTCGCGTCTGTTGAGTCGTTCCTGTGAGGATTCAGCCACTGTTACTTCCGTATTGATTCCTTGGAACACCTGTGGAATGACACAATCTACTGTCCTCGGTGTTCCCACGCTGACCTATCTTCCGTATTGTTTCTTCAATATCATCAGTCCCTTCATGAGCATCTTCATTGCTGCTCTTGGCTGGCGAATATTTAGGAAGCCCTATCAGGAAACATAAAAAAGAGAGGCAAGAACCTCTCTTTTCCGTGATCCGTTTGGGGCTCGAACCCAAGACCCCAACATTAAAAGTGTTGTGCTCTACCAACTGAGCTAACGGATCGACCTTTATTTTAAGGGTGCAATGATGGTGCAAATCGAGTGCAAAAAGCAGGCTTTTTGCCGAGGTGCAGCCCATCATCGCAGGCGATTTCATCGAAATCGGCTGCAAAGTTACAATGATTTTTTGAATCTGCCAAATTTATCGGAAGTTTTTTCTCTTAGTGCTCGTGCAGATGCCATACGCTAAGTACTTTTCGGCGAATGGCAACATAGTTGAGAATACCTACTAACAAATAGAGTGCCAGTCCTGTGAAAAGGGCAGGGGTAAGGCTGGAAGCACTGAAACTGGGATAGAGTTGTCCGAAGAGGGGAAGATAGTAACTTCGCAGCGAGAGGACGATAACAATGGAGAGTATTAATACCAGTGTATTGAGACTAATGGTTAGCAAGTGGTAGGGGCGTGCTACTGCCTGAGGGGAATAGCCGATGAGCAGGAGATTATCGATTTTCTCAGTATTCTTCTGCAGCAACAGGAAGATGCTGAGTAGAAGGACATAGAAGGCGAGGGCACTGATGATAAGTCCCACGACAAGGACAATGCTGATGATGATACGCAGGAAGTATGCCGTACGGGCTGCTTCGGCATCATCCGCTTCTGTCTCGTAACTATTGCTCTTCAGGAACTTGTCGATCTGTTCATCAGCAGGATTGCTGACGGTGACGATAAGGCGTGAGGGCTCCGGCTGGCGGTTGGGCGACAGCTTCGCATTCATCACGTCCATGAAATGCTGGGGTACGAGGATGGTGTTGAGCTTCTTGGAGAAGGCCACTACATGTCCGGAGAGTTCGCGACGATCTGCAGTCCCCCTTAAATAGAAACGTATCTTCACCATCGATACGAGACTCTCGGAGAGAGCGGGAAGCCCCTGACTGCTGGCAAAGCCGAAGTTATAAAGGTTGAGGTAGTTGCGGGGCAGGATGATGGGCACTTCCTCGTCACCTTCCTGCCACTTCCAATGGGAGAGGTCGACATCGATAAACTCGTCGGGTACTGCCTCGAAGAACATCTCCGTAGAGAACTGTACACCCAACCGTTGGCTGCCAAGGGTGGCAACAACACTGAAAAGGGAGGGTGTAAAGGTGCCTACATTACTGACAAACGACTGCTTCCGTACATCGTCAATCTCCTCGGCGGTGAATGTGGGTGCTTTGCCTGTCAGGGTACGAACGGTGCTCACATGCTTAGCCATCACCATCTGTCCTGGTTTCATGAAGCTGTCGCTGCCCGTAAACATCGGAATGATGTCCGTAGCAAACTGGATAGCTGCCAGAACGATTGTCATACCACAGAGGTTGGCGAGCACGAAGCCCGCCAACTGTCCTGCGTTCATATGTCGGCTTAAAAGCCTGTAGAGCAAATTGTTCACTGGGAATTACATGTTCTTGAGAGCCATGTCTATGAAGAATTCGATAGGATCCTTGTCGGCATCCTTGAACTTCAGGATGAGCTCACCTTCGGTGTCGCTGGTGTCGTAGAGCTCAGCAGTCTTGATGACTTCGCTAGCACTTTTGGCACCTTCGGCTGCCTGACCGTTAATCATACCAGCCAAACCGGCAATCAGTTCAACGTCACAGAACATATAGAAACGACGGCCGCTGACAACGCTCTTGTCGAACTTGGCACTTGCCTCCTTGAAGGCATCAGTTCCTACAGCAATATAGGTGGCACCGTCCTTATAGCCGAAGTCGACACCTTGATCACCAGGCTTCAGACCCTGCTCTTTTACCAAGTCGGTGATAGCCTGGTCCTTGGTCTTCAGATAAGCTGCAACCTGAGGCATAGAGCCCTTAATCTCGCCTACACCGAGTGCGAAGTCACCATCGATAGTCTCGATAATCTTCTTGGCGATATCAACCTGCCCCTCCATACCTGCCTTCTTGAAGAGGCCCTTCTTATCCAACATCTCAAACAGTTTCTTGCCATTGAAGTTTGCATACATCATGATAGCGCCCTTCGGGAGGAATTTCAGATAGTCACCATCGATTTTCCCGCTGATCTCGGAGCTTTCCTTGATATATTTCTTCCATGCGTCAGACTTGGCGATGCACTCGAAAGCTAACTTAGCCTCACCCTTAGAGGTAGAGAGATCCAGGATGATGCTGAGGTCTTTTAGCTCTGCACCCTCTGGCAGCATACTTTTAGCGTCACCAATTTGTCCCTCAGCAATAGCCATTGGGATGAGGGCCTTGATAAAGCCTTTGTTATCTGCGAGCTTGCCAAAGTCGTCGCTCTCTGCCATCGTGCCCTTGGTGTCGTCGTTCTTGAACTTAGCAATGGCGTCATCGAGTTTCTTGCTTTCTGAAGCAAAGAAGGTGGCATCGTCGAAGACAATAACAGTACCATCGCTCTCCCAATACTGGAAACCGTCTTTCTCCTTAACAGCCACTGAACCGGCTTCTTTGCCAACAGTGTTCAGCACCTCTGTGAAGTCACCCTTGTCAAGGATAGAACCTACGATACCCATGTCCTTGCTGTCGGCAGTTGCAAAGAGAAACAATGGCTCGCTCAAATCAACACCGCCCTTCGTGGGATCATCAACAATTTTCTTAAACAGATCTTTGGTCTCCTGATTCTTGGCACCCTGCTCAATGCTCTCCAGCAGTTTCTTCTTAGCCTCGGCATTGTCAGCAATCTTGCCTTTCTCGAGCATCTGCTTCACGTCGATACTGATGACAACGGCGTTGTCGGGAATGAACTTCGCGCTCTTCTGAGAAGATTTCGAACACGATGAGAGTACGAATACTGCCATCAGCAGCAAGTACAACAGATTGAATTTCCTTTGTTTCATAAGTTTGTTTTTTGGGTTAAAGTTGGAAAATATTTATAATCATGGCACAAAGATATAAAATAAATCTTAATATATCACACTTTATTATCATTTTTTTGTATTTTTGCATCCGTCATGGGCATTTTGTATATTGTACCCACGCCTGTAGGTAATATGGAGGATATGACGCTCCGTGCCATTCGTGTTCTGAAAGAGGCTGATTTGGTGTTGGCAGAGGACACGCGGACATCGGGCATCCTGCTGAAACATTTTCAGATTCAGCAGCATCTCCTTTCTCATCATAAGTTCAACGAACACGGCACTAGTGCCGCAATCGTGGAACGTCTGCAGGCAGGACAGACGATAGCCCTGATTAGTGATGCGGGTACACCGGGCATCTCCGACCCAGGTTTCTATTTGGTGCGTGAGGCTGTCCGTGCAGGAATTGAGGTGCAGACGTTGCCTGGAGCAACAGCTTTCGTTCCGGCTTTGGTAAGTAGTGGACTGCCCTGCGATCGTTTCTGTTTCGAGGGTTTCCTGCCTCAGAAGAAGGGTAGGCAGACGAAGATACAGAGCCTGGCGGAAGAGGAACGTACGATGGTGTTCTATGAATCGCCTTACCGCGTACTGAAGACCTTGCAACAGTTTGCCGAGGTGATGGGTAAAGACCGTCAGGTATGTGTGTGCCGTGAAATCAGTAAGGTGCATGAAGAGAGTGTTCGTGGCACGTTGGAAGAAGTCATCGCCCATTTTACGGAGCATGAACCGCGAGGGGAATTTGTAATCGTCCTTGCGGGGCGAAATAAAGTTTAAAGTTGATAGTTTAAAGTTTAAAGAGAAAAATAAATGAAAGATATGAAAAAGTTATTTATTTTGGCACTCAGTGCCGTAGCATTGGTAGCCTGCAATCAGCAGCAGGGAGAGAAAGCGGATTTGATGATGCAGCAGCAGGCTGATTCGCTGAACCGCATCATCCAACAGAAAGACAATGAGATCAACGACATGATGGGAACACTCAATGAGATAGAAGAAGGTTTCCGTATTATTAATGCTGCTCAAGATCGAGTGACTCTTGCTAAAGCAGGAGAGGGTTCAAACAGAACGGAGCGTATCCGTGAGAATATCGCCCAGATCCAGCAACAGATGCAGCAGAACCGTGAGCTCATTAATAAACTGAAGAATCAATTGCGCACAAGTTCTGTAAAGGGGGACGAGTTGCGTAAGACGATTGAGAATCTGGTGAAGCAGATGGAGGAGAAAGACAAAGAGATCAACCAGCTGCGTCTGGATCTGAAGTCCAGGGATATCCGTCTGGCAGAGCTGGGTAACGAGGTAGCTGATCTCACCGTAGAGACTTCTCAGCAGAAAGCAGAGATTTCCCAAAAGGCAGAGACCATTTCTGCTCAGGATAAGCAGTTAAATACCGCTTGGTTTGTATTTGGAACCAAGAAGGAACTGAAAGAGCAGCATATCATCGAGAACGGAAAGGTGTTGCAGTCAAACTTCAATCGTGAGTACTTCACGAAGATTGACATCCGTGTCGACAAGGAAATTAAACTGTATTCCCGTTCGGCTCAGTTGTTGACGGCTCATCCTTCTTCCAGTTATGTGTTGGAGCGTGATGCCAACAAACAGTATGTACTACGTATCACCAATCCCCAGCTGTTCTGGTCTACCAGCAAGTATCTGGTGGTTCTCGTGAAGTAATAAACGTTATCGATAAAAAAATGACTGGCAGTGTCTTGGACATTGCCAGTTTTTTTTATCATCATAGTACAACTTATAAATCATAACAAATTGGAAGTTTTTAAGAAAAAAATAATGCGAAGTGGACGAAAAAGACTCTAAAACGTTAAAATCTCGCATAAAAATGTATGTTTTTAAAAATTTTATTTGTCGTTTGCAAAAAAATGTTGTATCTTTGCAAGGTGTTTTTTTAAAAGCAAGAGAGAAAAGAGACTTTATATAATAATGTACACGTACATCTAATAAATGTATGGTGTTGGCATTAATACAATTTTTAATAGTTAATTATAATCAAGAGAGTGTTTATGGAAAAAAGACTAACGTTGTTTTTGGCGTGTCTGTTCCTGAGTCTGGGAATGGCAATCGCCCAAACTAAAGTTAATGGTACCGTTATCGCTCAGGAGGACAACGAGCCCGTTATCGGCGCTTCAGTCCTCGTAGTAGGTACAAACGTAGGTACCGTAACAGATGTAAATGGTCAGTTCTCGTTGACAGTTCCTGCCGGCAAGAACACCTTGCGTATCACTTATGTAGGTATGGAGCCTATCGAGGTTAGTGCTCGTGCCAATATGCGCATCTTGCTGACCAGCGACCAGAAAGCCTTGGACGAGGTGATTGTGGTTGCATACGGTACAGCCAAGAAAGCATCTTTTACCGGTTCTGCTGAAAGTGTAAATGCAGAGGATATGGAACTTCGTCCTATCACTTCTGTAACAAAGGCTCTGGAAGGTAATGTATCTGGTGTCCAAGTGACTTCAGCTTCTGGTCAGCCAGGTTCTTCTCCTTCTATCCGTATCCGTGGTTTCGGTTCTATCAATGCTTCTAACAGTCCGCTGTACGTAGTAGATGGAATTCCTTACGATGGCAGCCTTGCTACTATCAACCCGTCGGATATTGAGAGCATGACAGTCTTGAAGGATGCTTCTTCTGGTGCTCTGTATGGTGCCCGTGGTGCCAATGGTGTTGTGATGATCACCACCAAGAAGGGTAAGGAAGGTAAAGTTAACGTTACATGGCGTTCAAATATCGGTTGGTCAAACCGTGCCACCAAACGCTATAGTCATGTTAGTCAGAAGGATTATGTCCAGTTGACTTACGAGGCTCTGCGTAATGCCGCATGGGATAAGGGTTCTTCTTGGTCTGATGCTGAGGCAGTTGCCCGCCAATCATTAGGAAAGACTCTTGGCGGTGAGATGTACAACCCGTTCAAGAACTATACTTGGGATACTATTATCGATCCTACTACTGGTCAGGTTCGTGCTGATGCTCAGTCTGCATGGGATGAGGATTGGTTGGATGCAGTTACTCGTAACAACGCTTTCCGCCATGAGCATCAGTTCTCTGCTTCTGGTGGTAATGATAGAATCAAGTATGCTTTGTCTCTCGGTTATCTGAATGAGGATGGTATTCTGGAGACTACTGCTTACCAGCGTTATACAGCCCGTGTGAATGTGGATACGAAAATCACCGACTGGTTCAAAGCTAATGTAGGTTTGAATGTGGCTCATGCCATTTCTAATTTCAGCGACTATGATGGTTCTTCATACTCTAACGTATGGTATACCGCTCAGTTTATCAACCCATTGTTCCCTGTATATCTGAAGGATGCAAATGGTCAATCTATCTATAAGAATGGAGAGATTGAGTACGACTGGGGTGAGGCTCGTGAGGATGGCAGTAAGCGTCCGGGCTCTTTGAGCGACCATAGCTCTCTGGGTATGCTGATGCTCGATCAGACAGAGACGCTTAACGATGTTGCTGGTATGCGTGCTGGACTGGTATTTGGTAGTGACAGCGACAACATGGGTTGGGCAAAGGGTCTGAAACTGGCTATTAACTTTGGTTTCGACTATAACACTGCCAACAAGTCGAACTATATGAATATGGAGCATGGTAACCAGGCTGCACAGGGTGGTTTGTTGGAAAAGGAAAACGGCCGCACGCAGAGTTACACTTTCAACCAGTTGCTCACTTGGAACCGTACTTTTGGTAAGCACAATTTCGATGTGCTCTTCGGACACGAGTACTATGCATATAGCTACAAATATCTGGGGGCTACCCGTACAGGTTTGATGGCAGGTATTCTGGAGCTTCGTCCAGGTGCTACGCTGAAGGATGCAGACTCTTATTCTTCTAAATATCGTATCAATTCTTGGTTGAGCCGTTTCAACTACAGCTATGATGATAAGTACTACTTCTCTGCTTCTCTGCGTTCTGATGCTTCTTCTCGTTTCAAGAAGGGCAACCGTACAGGTACGTTCTGGTCATTAGGTGCCAACTGGCGTATCTCCCAGGAGAACTTCATGAAGGATATCAAGTGGATTGACAACCTGTCGTTCAAGGTAAGCTATGGTGAGCAAGGTAACGATGATATTGGTTCGTACTATGCATGGCAAGGTCTTTCCAGCGTTTCTTATCCGAATGCTAACGCTGCTGGTGCTGTGCTCTCTACTTTGGAGAACTCAGACCTCTCTTGGGAGAAGAACGGTAACTTCAATATCGGTTTGGAGGGTACACTGCTGAATCGTCGCATTCGCTTCAGCGCTGAGTACTATCATCGTAAGACGACTGATATGTTGCTGAACTACCCGATGGCTGTATCTACCGGTTTCGGTGGATATGACGCTAACGTAGGTAACATGGTCAACCAAGGCTTCGAGTTCGAGGTTTCTGGTACTCCTGTTCGCACGAAGGACTTTGAGTGGAATCTGACTTGGATGGGTTCTACCATCAAGAATGAGGTAACCAAGCTGACTGCTGAGTCTCCTGAGATTCTGACAGGTAGCTATATCATCAAGGAGGGTCTTCCTCTGAATACTTTCTATCTTCGTAAGAGCGCCGGTGTAGATCCTTCAACAGGTAAGGAACTCTGGTGGGCATACGACAAGGACGAGGATGGCAACATCATCAACGAGCACATCACCTCTAAATACAAAGAAGCAGCTTCATGCCGTTATGAGATGGGCTCTCGTATCCCAGACCTCTATGGTAGCATTGGTACAGATTTGAACTATAAAGGCATCAGCCTGTCAATCCTGACTACTTACTCTATTGGTGGTAAGGTGCTGGATGGTCTATACTACAGTGACATGAATATGACTTATCTGAGTGGAACATGGAGCACCAATGCATTGCGCCGTTGGCAGAAGCCTGGTGATATCACCGATGTTCCTCGTATGGAAATAAAAGCTGATACCTATGTCACAGATCGTTATCTGATAAACGCTTCTTATTTTGCCATCAAGAATATCACGTTGTCTTATTCCCTTCCTTCATCTATCGTAAGACACCTTCGTCTGAACGGTATCAAGGTTTATGGTTCTTTCGACAACGTCGCTCTCTTCAGTCATCTGGACGGTATGGATCCGCAGTACAACTTTAGCGGTGGTACCACTTATGCTTATGCACCCAACAAGACTCTTTCATTTGGTGTTGAGGTTAATTTCTAATATAAATAAAGGATAAAATATGAAAGCAATATATAAATATACACTGTTGAGCCTTCTGGGCGTGGGTATGTTTACCGCTTGTTCAGAAGACCTTCTGGAGACAAGTCCTACGACTGCTGTTGCCACCAATGAGGTGACACTGACCAGCAGCAAGGCCATTTCAGCCATCGAAGGTATGTACCGACTGCTTTATAGAACTGGTTATACCAGCAGTTGGGAGTATGAGGAATTTGGCTTGTCAGCCTTCACACTAACCGCTGACCTGATGGGTGAAGACCATATTCAGCAGGCGATGGGTAGCGGATGGTTCTGGTATGATTATCTTTATGATGTAAAAGGTGACTATACGGGCAACGCCGGTCGCCCTTATGGTGTATGGAACCTTTTCTATACACTGATTTCCAACGCCAACTATGTAACGGCTGCAGAAACCACCATGGAAGGTGATGCCTCTGATGTGAAATATATAGTTGGTCAGGCATACGCTATTCGTGCCTTCAGCTATTTCATGCTCGCACAGTGGTATGCCCGTACGTTGGTAGGTCATGAGAATGAGCCTTGTGTGCCTATCTATACAGAACCAACTGATAAAACTACTCAGGGTAAGAAGCGTGAGACGGTGGCTGAAGTCTATAAACGAATTGATGAAGATATTGTTAAGGCTGAGGAACTGTTGAGTGCTTCTGGAAAAGTACGTTCAAGCAAGTCACATTTCAGTCTTGCCGTAGCTTACGGATTGCATGCCCGTATTGCTCAGGTAGAAGAGAATTGGAATGCTGCTCTTGACTATGCGACCAAGGCTATTTCCGAGGCTAAGAAGGAAGATATCGATATCGCCAGTGTTAGCCAGTTCTTAGGTTTGAATAGCGTAGCAGCCCAGAATGTAATGTGGGGCGTAAAGATTATCTCCGACCAGACAACTAGTTATGCCAGCTTCTTCACCCACATGGATGCTGATTTAGGTAAATATGGTGCTGATGCCCGTCAGCAGATTACTCGTTCCCTCTATGCCAAAATGGGTGACAAGGACGAGCGTCGTGCTTGGTGGAATCCTGAGGATAGCCACAATGATAAAAATGGCTACCAGCAGGAGAAGTTCAAGTTCCTGAACTATCAGACTTGGGAAGGCGACTATATCTTTATGCGTGTGGAGGAGATGTACCTGATCAAGGCTGAGGCTGAATGTATGCTTGGTCATGATGAAACTGCCCAGCAGATACTGACCGCTCTTATCCAAACCCGTGATAAGGATTATGAGTGCACCAGGACAGGTAATCTCTTGGGTACTTTGACCAGTGAGTTTACTGGTTCTCTGCGTGAAGAGATTATCAACCAGCGTCGTATTGAGCTATGGGGTGAGTTCGGACGTATCTATGACATCCGCCGCCTGCACCAAGGTTTCATGCGTACTGAAGACGACGGACATCCCAGTGATGCTATCCTTGAAGACACCGATGATCCTGAGAGTTATAGGTGGGTCATGGTTATTCCACAATCTGAGTTTGACGGAAATGTTAACATGGATGATGATAAGGACCAGAATCCTTTTGATTAATAACTAAAAAGTTCACAAATATGAAAATCAACAAGTATATATTAGGACTTGCGGTTGCAGTGTTAGGAGGTCTTTCCTCTTGTAACACTGACGCGGAAGGTACGCTTTACAACTCCGATTTGGAGCATGTAACCTTCGATGGTACCTCCACCAGTGTATCGCTGAGTGTTGACGAGTCGTCAACAACGATACCTGTGACGATTAACCGTGGTGTTGTAGCTAATGCGTCTACAATAACCTTTAAGGCAGAGGCAAGTGAGGAGGGCATCTTCAGCAATGATGCCAACGGTACGGTTACTTTCGCTCCTGGACAGAACACCGCTACATTTAATGTAACGGCTGCTAATCTGGAGAAAGAAAAGTCGTACACTTATACACTAAGTCTCTCTGATGCCGCTATCGCTACAGCTGATACCATTACCAAAGTGACGCAGAACAAGGTTTACACCATCAAGGTGAAACGTGAGGGCGACTGGACTGCATGGGAAGAGTGGAATGAAAAAGGAACGGCTGTCTATAAGTATTCTGGTATTATTTCTGTGCTCTCTGGTGATCAACCAAACTTGAAATTCACTTATCGTCATAATGTTTTAAATGAGAACCTCATGCAGTTCAAATTAGAGGCTTGGGGGAAAAATGTAGAATTAATTCTCAACTACGACAAGTCTACAGGTGTTGTATCATGTGCACCTCAGTTTACTGGTGTCGTGTCATCAGATTATGGTGATGTGTACATATCTGATATTCCTTCTTATTTCCCACCAGAAGATGTTACTCCTGAAGACTATGGATCATTTGATGAGGAGCAGGGTATTATTAAGATTCCTATTGTCTACTTCGTAGATGCAGGTTATTTCGGATGGGGTTCTGAGTATGTTTACATCGACGGCTATGAGCGTTCAGACTACTCAATGACTGTTGCTTACTTTGGTAAGTTGACAACTTCTGAAGACCAGAACTTCCTATTGGCAGACATTACCTTTGCTAAGGATGTAGAGTATGTTCTCTATGCTTTGGCAACTGCAGATAAGGCTGATGCTACGCTTGCTGGTTTGATCGATGGTAGTATTGCAGGTGAGAAACTGAAAGAGTCTGGTCGTGTACAAGTTCCTGTTACTGAGCCAGGTACTTACTATCTCATTGCTGTTGCCTTCGCAGGTGGCAAGGCTGTCAACTCTGAAGCTGCCAAGATTAAGTTTGGTGTGGTAGAAGAGACATGGACACCTAAGTTTATTGGAGAGTATGAATATACTGTTAAAGACTATACTGATGATGGCGAAAGTGAGCCATGGGGCGGTTGGTATCCAGCCGGTACAAAGGTTGATGCCATCCTTTACCAGAGCGACAGTGACGAAACTCGTTGGAAGATTGCTCCTTGGGCCGATTTGGAAGGTGAGGAAGGTCTGATCTTTACAATGGATGAAAATACTGGTATTGTGACCGTTGACCAAGTCTATACAGGTTATACAAGTGCAAAGAATGGTGAATTCTTTGCTTCTGACTTTGTCACTTATGGTGTTGGTAATTACCCCAGCGGTTATGATGATGGAGTTTTCTACTTCAACTTAGCATATCATAATGTAGAAGAACCTTTCTGCCTTGTAATGGATACCTTCACTCTCACAGGTGCTTACGAGGCCTCTTCTCGTGCAGCCAAGGCTATCAGCAAGGCTAAGAGAAGCAACCACAAGATGACTCTTAGACGCGGTTGCAAACTGGCTCCCCAGTACTTCGCTCCTATATTGAAGAACAAATCTACTCTTAAAAAGAAGTAATTATATGTTCTAATAGAGAGACTCCTGCCAGACAATGGCTGTCTGATAGGAGTCTCTTTGTATTTTTATAAAACAGATGATGAGAAAGATAGCTCTTTCATTACTCTTCCTGACTGTTGCCGTTTTCACAGTTTCAGCAGCAGAACGCTCAGTGGCTAAGATGCGTCAGGCTGCCCTGCGCTCGCTGAACAGCACCAAAGCAGAGTGCGTTCTTAATAAAAAGACACTAGAAGTCTTTACTGATGGCAACCGCTTCTCTATCGTCAGCCGTGATGACCGCTTTCCCGCTGTCTTGGCGTACGGTAATGGTAACTTTGATGTGAACAATATGCCTTCCAATGTGAAGTGGTGGCTGGAACATACCCAGCGCTGCATGGAACTTGCCATCGAAGGAAAGGCATCTGTTCGTGCGCCCAAGACCTATACCCCAGTGGCTCCGTTAATGACTACCAAATGGGGACAGGACTCTCCTTATAATGACATGTGTCCTCGTATTAGTGGTGATGAAAAGGATCAAGATTCACCCCGTGCCTCTACGGGATGTGTCGCTACAGCTATGGCGCAGATTATGAATTATCAGCAGTATCCCGCTACTGTTCATTTTAACGGAGCTTCCTATTTGGGAGACGAATTGTATGAAGAAAGAGAAATCCAGTCTATATATTCATGGCCCTATCTGATTGCTTATGGTTCCTATCTTCCTGATGGTTATACTTCTATGAAAGATATTAAGAGCCAAAGTTATAGTGTAATCCAAGGTAAGCACGTCGCTACGCTACTTCGTGACTGTGGCTATGCAGTGAATATGGAATATACGGAAGAGGGTAGCGGTGCCGTAGTAGTAGATGCTAGTAATGCGCTCGTGAATAAGTTTGACTATCCCAAGCAGTCGGTGAAGTATTATTATAACTCCTTTTATACAGCAGAAGAGTGGATGGATATCCTATATGCGGAACTCGTCAATGGGTGCCCAGTATTATATAGTGGAACAGATGAGCAATCTGGCGGTCATGCTTTTGTGTTACATGGTATGGATGCCGATGGACTGGCGTATGTCAACTGGGGCTGGGACGGTCTGTACGACGGCTATTACGCTGTAAGTATGCTGACGCCTGGAGGTGAAGATTGTAATTTCTCCGAGGTTGGAGTAGATATGATAACGGGCATCCGTCCTACAGTTTTGTCGACGGATATTATCCTATCATTATTTGCTACAGATAAGCCTTATCAGTTCGGGTATGATAACGATACACATAAATTATCGCTCACTTTGAGCGCAGCTTTGTATAATATGACTAGTCGCGATTTCAAAGGCAGATGGTGTCTTGTCATTGAAAATGTGAATAATCCTGAAGACATAGAATATGAGGATTTGATGGAAGAAGGGGATATCGTCAAATATTGGAGCGGCTATGATGCTCAGACAGTAACTTTTGATGCGACATTTATTAAAGGAACCTATCATATTTATATGGCAACATTAGACGAAGGTGAAACTGCATGGCAGTATGTCCGTACGGTAGGCGGTGCATTCTACTATGACTTAACCGTTGATGACAAAGGGAAAGCAACGTTCGCTGAAACTCCGACATTCATCACAGGTGGAACATCACCCACGGCGATTCGTTATATCCGTCAGCAGCCGAACGACAATTCCGTTCGTTACTATAACCTGCAAGGTCAGGAGGTGAACAGCTCTACTAAGGGTTTGATCATCCGCAAGCAGGGCAATGAAATGAAGAAGGTGATGGTGAAATAAATGGAACTCACCGTACAGATTCTGCGTGACTGGTTTGGACAGTTCAATGTCCGCTATTTCGGCAATGAACTGCCCGAACCTTGTTTTGTAGTCAATAAGGCGCGTAGAATGTTGGGGCAATTCTCTTGCAAAAGGGTACGTCAGGGTTTGTTTCGTAGCTATAAGACGGTGGGTTATACCATCAAAGTAAGCGAATACTATGATTTGTTGGAACATGAATACCAGTCGACGTTGCTCCATGAGATGATACATTATTATATTGCGTACGCGCGCGAGAAGGATACCTCTGCTCATGGTGTTCTGTTTCGTCAGTGGATGCAACGTATCAACCAGGACGGGTGGGAGATTACTATCAGTTCCAAGACCGCTGGCTATACGATACGTAATCAGCAGAAGAATGCGCAGTATCTGCTGCTTGCCATCAAGACAAAGGATGGGAAGCATTACCTCTCTGTCGTCTCTCCATCGTATAGGAAATACATAGAGCGGCAGATAATGCTTTCTTCTATGATTATTGACCATCACTGGGTGGTTTCTTGCGACCAACAATACGCTAACTGGTCGAAAGTTCGTTCGTTACGTGGTAAACGTGTCACAATGGAAGAATATGAGCGTATTATAGGTGAAAATCAAGGTTGAAACTGATATTTATCAAGAAAAATACACATTTAATAGCAGTTTTTAAACATTTTTCATTGTCAATTCAATTATTAATTCTATTTTTGCAGCAGATTTAATTCACTTTTATTCACTTAAATAGAAATGATTATGAAGAAAATGATGATGATCGCTGCTATGATGATTGCAGCAATTAGTGCAAATGCACAGAATGAAGTTGGTCAGGTAACTCTGAAACCTATGGCTGGTATCAACCTTGCTACTATGACAAAGACAAACGACTCTAAGTTACGTGTAGGTCTTGCCGCTGGTGTTGAGGCAGAGTATGGTGTTGCTGAGAATTTCGGCATTAGTGCTGGTGTTCTTTATTCTATGCAGGGGGTGAAGTTCTCAGAGCAACTTCTTGGAGGTAAACTCGATCTTACTTACAAAATGGATTACATTAACATTCCCGTTTTGGCTCAGTACTATGTCGTTCCTGGCTTGGCCATCAAGGCTGGTATCCAACCGGGTTTCAAGGCTTCTGCTAAGGTAACAGCTAAGGGTTCTGCAGATGGTCAGACAGCTAAGGACTCTGAAAACCTTGAAGATGTTCAGGGCTTTGCTCTTTCTATTCCCTTCGGTCTTTCTTACGAATATGAGGGCTTCGTTTTCGATGCACGTTATAACCTCGGTGTAACCAAGGCTTTCAAGGACTCATGGGGAACTAACTCTAAGCACTCTTGGTTCATGTTCACTATTGGTTACAAGTTTGCTCTCTAATCAATTAGAAGTATTATTGAAACAAAATAGTGCGCTCCCAATGGGGGCGCATTTTTTGTAGGTTGTTAATAGAACAGTAGGAGTCCCGCTATTGCACAATAGCAAATCATGCGGATGGGATTTATTTTCAGATAGCCTGTGCCAAAAGCTGTTGCAATGAATAAGGCTACACTGATATAGAATTGCCATGGATTCTCAGAAGGCGAAGAGAAGTTGTCTTGTGTACATAATAATAAGGTGGCAGCGGCAAGCAATCCTACTACAGCTGGGCGAAGTCCAGAGAAGACAGATTGAACGGATCGGGTGTTCATATACTTCATGAACATCTTACTGATTAATACCATTAGAATCAATGAAGGCAGTATCAGTGCAAAGGTAGCTGTTGCAGAACCGAGAATGGCAAAGGAGGCGCTATAGCCTGCTTCCTTCACTGCCATATAACCACAATAGGTAGCAGAATTGATACCGATGGGTCCTGGTGTCATCTGTGAGATAGCAACGATATCTGTAAACTGACTTGCCGTCAACCAGTGCCAGTGCTCTACCGTCTCGTTTTGTATCAACGATAGCATACCGTATCCTCCGCCAAAACCGAAGAGTCCGATTTCAAAGAATGTTATAAATAGCCAAAGGAAAATCATACGGCAATCCTCCCATAAATATAGCCTCCCATACCAGCTGCAATGATAATCCAGATGGGTGATACACCCAATAGCCAAATCAATAGGGCAGATACGATAGGAATCCAAAACGTGTACCAGTTCAGTTGGGCACGTTGCGCCAAACGGAAGGTAGGAACGGCAATCAAGGCGACAACGGCAGGTCGGATACCCTTAAACATAGCAGCAATCACTTTGTTCTCCTCAAACTGGTGGAAAAAGATAGCGATAGCAAGGATAATCAGGAAAGATGGGAGTGCCGTACCCAGAGCAGTAGCAATGGCTCCAGATATCTTTCTGAGTTTATAGCCTATGAAGATAGAGACATTGATGGCAAACACGCCTGGACAACTCTGGGCAATAGCAGTCAGGTCGAGCATTTCTTCCTTGCTCACCCATTTATGCTTGTTGACCACCTCTTCCTCTATCAAAGGAATCATGGCATATCCACCACCTAAGGTGAACATGCCAATCTTAAAGAAAGTTTTAAATGAATCCCAGTAGATATTCAATTTTTGAATTCTTTAATTTTTCAATTTTTCCTCGACCCACTTACGTGCATTGACGAAGGCCTCAATCCAAGGTGTTACCTCGTCGTTGCGACGGTCAGCGGGATACCAGGCATTCTGCCAAGGGAATACGGCACGCTCCAGATGAGGCATCATACAGAGATGACGACCATCAGCAGAGCAGATACCTGCCACATCATAGTCAGAGCCGTTAGGATTAGCTGGATAACCATGATAGTTGTATTTCGCTATGACATTATATTCGCTTTCTGCCTCAGGCAATGAGAACTTTCCTTCTCCGTGAGCCACCCACAGGCCAAGCTTGTTGCCGCTCAGTGAGCCGAACATCACGCTGTTGTTCTGAGGAATGTTCAATGAGATGAACTCACTCTCGAACTTATGGCTATCGTTGTGAAGCATCTTAGCGCCCTTAGCACCAGTAAGTCCAAGCTCAACCATCAGCTGACATCCGTTACAGATACCCAGTGAGAGAGTGTCTTTGCGGTCATAGAACTTATCAAGAGCCTCCTTGGCTTTGGGGTTGAAGAGGAAGGCGCCAGCCCAACCCTTAGCTGAACCAAGTACGTCAGAGTTAGAGAAACCACCGCAGAAGACAATCATATTGATATCCTCGAGTGTCTCGCGACCAGAGATGAGGTCGGTCATCATCACATCCTTCACGTCGAAGCCTGCAAGGTAGAGGCAGTAAGCCATCTCACGCTCACCATTGGTACCCTTCTCACGGATGATAGCGGCCTTCATGCCAGTCTTTTCGCGACGATCTGCAGAGATACCATACTGTGCCAGCTTACCAGTGAAGTCCTTGTTGAACTTCATTTCCAGTGGCTGTTGCTTGTAGTTCTCGAAACGCTCCTTCGCCTTGCCGTTGAAGCTCTGTTTACGATCAAGCAAATATGAGGTCTTATACCAAACATCGCGCAGGGCGTCGATGTCGAAGGTCAAATCCTTATCGCCAGCCTTCACTACGATGCTGCGGCTGTCCTCAACGGGATAACCAATCTTAGCAAAGCCTACACCTTGCTCCTCCATAAACTCCTTGAACTCTTGCTTATGCTCGTCGCTTACCTGTATTACTACACCTGGGTTCTCAGCGAACAGAGCTTTTACCACGTCGCCATCCTTGCAGATGTCGTGCAGGTTGATGTGCATACCGCCCTTCTGGTTGGCGAAACACATCTCCAGCAGAGTGGTGATGAGACCACCGGCAGAGATATCGTGACCAGCCAGAATCCAACCCTTCTCAATCATCTGCTGTACAGCCATGAAGGCGTCAGCAAAGTATTCTGCGTTCTTCACCGTAGGCACATCGTCGCCAACCTTACCCAGGCTTTGGGCGAAGGCAGAACCACCAAGGCGCTGCTCGTCGAACGAGAAGTCGATATGATAGAGTGATGCGTTCTTATCGTTTACCAAAACGGGACTTACCACCTTTTTGATATCAGAAACCTCACCACCAGCACTTACGATCACTGTTCCCGGAGAGATAATCTTCTCACCATTAGGATACTGCTGACTCAGAGAGAGCGAGTCCTTACCTGTAGGCACGTTGATATGCAGGTCGCAGCAGAAATCACTCAGAGCCTTCACACCAGCATACAGACGAGCATCCTCACCCTCCTGAGAACGACAGGGCCACATCCAGTTGGCTGATAAAGAAAGGGAATCCATACCATCAGCAAGGGGAGCCCAAACGATGTTGGTCAGTGCCTCTGCAACAGACAAAACGCTACCTGCCTCTGGAGAAGCAAGACCTGCCTGAGGAGCATGGCCGATAGCGGTGGCAATACCTTTACGTCCACGATAATCGAGGGCAACGACACCACAGTCACTCAGTGGCAACTGAATCTCACCCTGACATTGCTGGCGAGCAATCTTACCTGTTACACTACGGTCAACTTTATTTGTCAACCAGTCCTTACAAGCTACTGCTTCCAACTGAAGCACACGTTGTAGATAGTCTTCTATCTTATCCTGTGAATACTCTACATTTTCATATTTGCGCTCAACGGTATTATCGCGCATGATGGTCTTCGGTGAATGTCCGAACATTTGGGCAACGTCGAGGTCGAATGGCTTCACGCCGTCGCCCTGCTTGAACGAGAAGTGGGCATCGCCAGTTGTCTCACCAACGACATACAGCGGAGCACGCTCGCGCTCAGCAATCTTGCGTACATGTTCAATGTGCTTCTCGTCAATGAGCAAGCCCATACGCTCCTGACTCTCATTGGCAATGATTTCCTTAGAACTCAGTGTCTTGTCGCCAATAGGCAACTTGGTCATATCAATCTCACCACCGCACTCCTCAACAAGCTCTGAGAGGCAGTTCAGGTGACCGGCAGAACCGTGGTCGTGGATAGAGACAACGGGGTTCACATCCTCCTCGCAGAGGGCACGAACGAGGTTATAGGCACGCTTCTGCATCTCAGGGTTAGCACGCTGTACGGCGTTCAACTCGATACCATTGCTATAGCGTCCTGTATCCACAGAGGATACTGAGCCGCCGCCCAGTCCGATACGATAGTTATCACCACCGACAACGACTACCTTATTACCTGCCTGTGGCTCTTTCTTCAAGCAGTCACGTTTGGTACCGTAGCCTACACCACCTGCCAGCATGATAACTTTGTCGTAGGCATATTTCTCTTTTCCTTCCTGATGCTCAAAAGTCAATACAGAACCAGTAATCAACGGCTGTCCGAACTTATTGCCAAAGTCAGATGCACCATTCGAAGCCTTGATAAGAATTTGCTCAGGCGTCTGATAGAGCCACTCACGAACGGGCAAGATGTCCTCCCAGTCACGTCCCTCGTCTTCGATTCTCGGATAAGCAGTCATATAAACAGCAGTACCGGCAATTGGCCATGAACCTACGCCACCACCCATACGGTCGCGGATCTCACCACCAGTACCTGTAGCAGCACCATTAAATGGCTCTACGGTGGTGGGGAAATTATGTGTTTCAGCCTTCAGTGAAATCACGCTTTCAATATCCTTTATCTGGAAATAGTCGCTGGTGCTTTGGTCTTTCGGTGCAAACTGCTCCACAACGGGACCTTGTGCGAAGGCTACATTATCCTTATATGCTGAGAGAATCTTATTCTGGTTCTCCTGTGTAGTTTTCTTAATCATGGCGAAGAGCGAACTTTCCATCTCCTTGCCATCAATAATAAAGGTACCACCGAAAATCTTATGACGGCAGTGCTCTGAGTTGATCTGGGCGAAACCGAAGATTTCAGAGTCTGTCAATGGGCGACCGTTCTGCTTCTCCAGTCCGTGTAGATACTCTATCTCCTCGGGGCTCAGCGCCAGACCTTCCTGCTCGTTATATTCTTCCAGGTTGTCCACATACTTGATGGGCTCTGGCTTGATATTGATAGTAAAAATGTCCTGATTCAGTCCTTCGTACATGCGTTGCAGCATTTCGTCGTGCTCAGCATCTTTACTGTCCACGGGGAAATATTCCTCGATACGACTGATACCTTTGAGTCCCATATTCTGAGTAATCTCAACGGCATTTGTTGACCAAGGAGTTACCATTTCGCGACGTGGACCGACGAAGAATCCCTCCATAGTCTGGGCGTCAATAGGCTCGGCATTGCCATAGAGCCAACAAAGTTCTTGTACTTCTGTCTGTGTGAGTTGATGGTCCACTTGTGTGGCAATCACGCTCTTTTGGGGTGTCTTGAAAAAGAGAATCATATCTTTAATACCTTATTTATTTTATTTTGGGCTACAAAGTTAGTATAATTTAAGCGAAATACCAAATTTATTTGAGTATTTCCGAGACGTAGCCTAACTTCAATTATAAGCTTATAATCAAAGATACACAAATAATTCGTTTTACTCAGTAATTCAATTAAATAAATTTGTTTTTTCGCTCACTTATTTGTATCTTTGCAAAAGATTATGAGATGATATTGCATGGAAAATAAGCAAGCAACACTTGAGTTAGGTACAAAGCCTGTGGGAAGGCTGTTGACGCAATACGCCCTTCCCGCTATCGTGGCTATGACAGCCTCAAGTCTATATAATATTATTGACCGCGCCTTTATTGGACAGATAGTGGGTCCGGAGGCGATTGCCGGCTTGGGTATCACGTTCCCCTTTATGAACCTCAGTGCAGCCTTTGGAGCAGCTGTAGGTGTGGGAGCCTCAACGTGTATTAGCGTAAAACTGGGTCAGAGAGACTATAAGAGAGCGCAGCAACTGTTGGGAAACACTGTGACGCTCAATCTGATTATAGGTTTCCTCTTCATGGTGGTGTGCCTTATCTTCCTCGATCCTATTCTGCGTTTCTTTGGAGCGTCGGATGTGACACTGCCATACGCCCGTGAGTTCATGATCGTTATCCTATTGGGTAACATGGTGACTCACATGTATTTCGGAATGAATGCCGTACTCAGGGCAGCAGGTAAACCCCGTCACGCGATGTATGCCACGCTCTTCACGGTGGGTATGAATATCATCTTGATTATCGCCTTCGTATGGTGGTTCCGTTGGGGTATCCGAGGAGCCGCTCTTGCCACGATTACTTCTCAGACGATGGCGATGTGTTGGCAACTTTGGATATTCTCGGATAAGAAAGAGTTGCTACACCTGAAGCGTGGAATCTATAAGTTAAAAGCCAATTTGGTACGTAACATCATTTCGATAGGTATCTCTCCTTTCCTGATGAATGTCACCTCCTGTATCATCGTTATCTTCATGAACAACCAGTTTGTGCGCTATGGCGGAGACATGGCGGTTGGTGCCTATTCCATTGCCAATTCGGTGGTGATGATGTTCTTTATGTTCGTCATGGGTATGATACAGGGTATGCAACCCATCGTAGGATATAACTTTGGTGCAGAGCGTTTTGACCGTATGTTCCGTTGTTTGTGGTTGACCATTGCTGCTGCGACTTCTATCCTGTTGGTAGGTTGGGGATTGTCCATGCTCTTCCCGAGCCAAATAGCCCGTATCTTCACTACCGACCAGACGCTGATTCGTATGGCAGCACGTGGTATCCAAATCGATATGATGGTATTCTTCGTCGTAGGCTCTCAGGCGGTTATCACCAACTTCTTCCAGTGCATTGGCAAGGTAAAGATTTCTATCTTCCTGAGTCTCTCACGCCAGTTGATCCTGTTGTTGCCAATGGCGTATGTATTTCCCTTGTTTTGGGATTTGGATGGTGTATGGTATGCGATGCCGGCCAGTGACTTCGGCTCATTTGCGATGACGATTCCTTTGTTAATATGGTATATCAAAAAACTAAATAAAAGAAACATCAAAAGTTAATCAATAGAAGTGATGGAGAAAAAGCATATTATCATCAATGTCGGAAGACAGTTAGGCAGTGGCGGACATGATATCGCCCGTATGCTTGCCATGGACTTCAACGCGAAGTATTATGATCGTGAATTGCTCAACCTTGCAGCGAAGGAGAGTGGTTTCAGCGAGAAGGTTTTTGAGTTGCACGACGAACAGCGTGGGTTCTTCAAGTCGTTGCGCCAGTATGTGCCGTTTGTTGGCGATAGTAGTATCTATGCCAATAATATTTCACAAGAGAACCTGTTTAAGTTTCAGAGTGATGCAATCCGTAAGGCAGCGCAGGAAGGTAGTTGTGTATTTGTTGGTCGTTGTGCCGACTATGTATTGCGCGACTTCGACAATGTAGTGAACGTGTTCATCTCAGCCTCGAAGCGCTTCCGTATTGACCAGATTATGGCAAAGCAGAAAATCGACAAAAACGCTGCTCTGAAGTTTATCCAGCAGAGGGAGGCTACACGTGCTGCTTACTATAATTACTATACAGGCAAGAAATGGGGAAGTTCAGAGTCTTATGATCTCTGTATCGATGCCAGTGTTCTTGGACTACAAGCCACCGAGAAGTTTATTGCTGACTTTGTTAGAAAGAAATTCGGATTATGAAGAAGATAGGTATCATCAGTGACACCCATAGTTTTTGGGACGATAAGTATCTGCACTATTTCGAACCTTGCGACGAGATATGGCATGCTGGTGATATCGGCTCGACAGAAGTAGCAGACCGACTGGCGGAGTTTCGTCCGTTACGTGCTGTCTGTGGTAACTGCGATGGAGGTGACTTACGACTGATGTATCCCGAAGTGTTGCGATGGAAATGTGAAGACATGGAAGTGCTGATGAAACATATCGGAGGTTATCCAGGCAATTACGACTATAGCATTCGCGGACAGATCTATGCTTCACCGCCACAACTCTTCATCGCAGGACATTCGCATATCCTGAAAGTGAAGTTTGATAAGACACTGAACTTGCTGCATATTAACCCAGGGGCTGCAGGTATGCAGGGATGGCATAAGGAGCGGACATTAGTTCGCCTTACCATCGACGGCAAGGAGTTTAAAGACTGTGAGGTCATCACATTAGGAAAACATTAAAAAGAAAGGAAAGATATGAAACGTACAATTGTCATTACCGGTGGCGCAGGCTTTATAGGTAGTCATGTGGTGCGCCTGTTTGTAAACAAGTATCCCGATTATCACATCATCAATCTTGACAAGTTGACGTATGCTGGCAATCTGGCAAACCTGAAGGATATCGAGGACAAACCCAACTATGAGTTTGTGAAGATGGATATCTGCGATTTCGATGCCTTCTACAAGCTGATGCAGGACAAGAAGGTAGATGGTATCATCCATCTTGCTGCCGAGAGTCATGTAGACCGTTCCATCAAGGATCCATTTACCTTTGCCAAGACCAACGTGATGGGAACATTGTCTTTGCTGCAGGCTGCCAAACTCTATTGGGAGTCATTGCCTGAGCGTTATGTGATGGTGTCCCCGTCAAACGGGGAAACCCCAGAGGGAAAGGGGCAAAGAATTCCTTGCAGATTTTATCATATTAGTACCGATGAGGTGTATGGCGCACTTGAACTGACACATCCAGAGGGTATCGAGCCTCCATTCTCTACGACGGCTTCTTCTTCAGAGCATCATCTGGCATACGGTGACAAGTTCTTCTTGGAGACCACGAAGTACAATCCACATTCTCCTTATAGTGCTGCCAAGGCTTCGAGCGATCACTTTGTTCGTGCCTATCATGATACTTATGGAATGCCCGTCATTGTAACGAACTGTTCGAATAACTACGGACCCTATCAGTTCCCTGAGAAACTGATTCCGTTGTTTATCAATAATATCCGTCACCGTAAGCCGTTGCCTGTCTATGGTAAGGGTGAGAATGTGCGCGACTGGTTGTTTGTCGAGGATCATGCCCGTGCCATCGACCTGATTTTCCATCAGGGTATGATAGCTGAGACGTATAATATCGGTGGCTTCAACGAGTGGAAGAACATCGACATTATCAAGGTGGTGATTAATACCGTCGACAGATTGTTAGGACGTCCTGAAGGTGCAGATATGGATTTGATTACCTTCGTGACCGACCGTGCAGGACATGATCTGCGCTATGCCATTGACTCTACGAAACTCCAGAAGGAACTCGGATGGGAGCCTTCGTTACAGTTCGAGGAGGGCATAGAGAAGACAGTCCGCTGGTATCTCGACAATCAGGAGTGGCTGGACAATGTGACGTCTGGTGACTACCAGAAGTATTATGATAATATGTATGCTAACCGATAAAAACTATATTGATTATGAAGAAGATTCTATTACTGGGAAGTGGTGAGTTAGGTAAGGAGTTTGTGATTGCAGCCAAACGTGCGGGTGCTTATGTAGTGGCTTGCGATCGCTATAACGATGCGCCTGCTATGCAGGTGGCTGATGAGCGTGAGGTATTCTCAATGCTCGATGGTGATGCCTTAACGGCTGCCGTCAAGAAGCATCAGCCTGATATCATCGTCCCTGAGATTGAAGCGATTCGTACAGAGCGCTTGTTCGATTTTGAGAAAGAGGGTATTCAGGTGGTTCCTTCGGCCCGTGCCGTTAACTTCACCATGAACCGTCGTGCCATCCGCGACCTTGCCTCTCGTGACCTAGGTTTGCGTACAGCGAAGTATTTCTATGCTAAGACCTTTGATGAGTTCAAGAAGGCTGCCGATGAAATTGGTTTCCCCTGCGTGGTGAAACCTTTGATGTCGTCTTCTGGTCACGGACAGAGTTATGTGCACAACGATGACGAGTTGGAGCAGGCTTTCCGTGAGGCGATGGAAGGCAGTCGTGGTGATGTGAAGGAAGTGATCATTGAGGAGTTTATTGACTTCGAGTCAGAGTTCACATTGTTGACGGTAACGCAGAAGAACGCTCCAACCATCTTCTGTCCTCCTATCGGACACGTGCAGAAGGGTGGTGACTATCGTGAATCATGGCAGCCCTATAAGATTTCCGATGAGGCGCTCAAACAGGCTCAGAATATGGCGGACCAGGTGACGAAAGCGCTCACAGGTTATGGTATCTGGGGTGTAGAGTTTTTCCTTACCCGTCAGGGAGAAGTTATCTTCTCTGAGTTGTCACCCCGTCCACACGATACAGGTATGGTAACACTTGGACATACCACCAATCTTTCAGAGTTTGAGTTGCATTTCCGTGCCGTGATGGGCTTGCCGATTGCAGGCATTCATCTGGAGCATGCAGGCGCCTCTGCTGTTATCCTCTCGCCTGAGGAGAAAGAGGGACCGCTGGATTATAACTTCATTGATGCATTGAAGGAAGACCGTACGCGCATCCGTATCTTCGGTAAGCCTGAGGCACATAAGGGTCGCCGTATGGGTGTTGTTCTCTGCTATGGTGAGTTAGGTGACGATGTCAATGCACTTCGTGACAAGGCAAAGCGTCTTGCTGCAACCGTATTAGGTACTGATCCTTATATGAAGAAATAAGAGAATGATAGCGACGCTACAATCATTGCGATTTGTGTTTGTTATGTTAATCTTCCTGTCGCATTTCGCATACAGGGATATTCAAGCATTAGACGCAGGCGGTGATTGTGGCGTTGCTTTTTTCTTTCTGCTTAGTGGTTTTGTACTTTCTTTAGGCTATGGAAGGAAGATTTATGATGGGACTTTCTGTTATGGACGTTTCCTGAAACGTCGTTTTCTGAAACTCTATCCTCTTCATCTTCTTTGCCTCATCTTCTTCTTGGTAGTAGGTAAGGTAAGCCTTGACTGGTCCGTTCTTTTGAATGTTTTACTGTTACAGGCGTGGATACCAAATCCTGATTACTATTTCTCTTGCAATAGTGTGTCGTGGTTTTTGTCTTGCCTGTTCTTCTGCTATATTCTCTTTCCGTTTGCTTATAAGCGTGTATCTGTTAGATGGCTTTCTCTTATTCTTGTGGGGTATGTGATAGTCTATCTTTTGATTCCCTATGAGAAAGTAAATGCCATTCTTTATGTAAATCCGTTAGTGCGTTTTGTTGACTTCTATCTGGGTATGTTTCTATGTCAGGTTTATGAGCGCAGAGGGAAACTTAATGTTCCTCAATGGACAGAACTGATAATCGTACTGTTCTTATTGGCATCATTAGTACTTTATCCTTATGTTGATGCCAAATTTCGTAATGCACCGCTATATTGGTTAGTGCTGATGCCATTGATATTTGTCTTTGCACAAGAAAAAGGATATCTGTCCAGATGGTTGAAAACGAGATCCATGTTGTTTCTTGGTTCACTGAGTATGCCGTTGTTTCTTACCCATCAGATGTTGATTGGTATCATGTTACGACGACTACCTGAAATGTCAACCCCAATCATGCTGGCGGCCTGCATCTTTATTACGCTGATGGTGAGTTGGGGCATTCATATAATATTTTCCCGACTTTTACGTTAAAAAGTATATGAAACAAGACAAAGCAAGGATTATAGACCTTCCGAAGATTGTAGACCCTCGTGGTAATCTGACAGTAGCGGAACAGATGAAGAATATACCATTCGATATTGCACGGGTTTATTGGACGTATGATGTACCATCTGGTGAACGTCGTGGTGGTCATGCTCATCGCACTTGTGAGGAGATTATCATTGCTGTCAGCGGTTCGTTTGACGTGGAGCTTTTTGATGGCAAAGAGCGTCAGACGTTTCATCTGAATCATCCGTATCAGGGGCTCTATGTGGGGACGGGTGTATGGCGTACGTTGGAAGATTTCTCAAGTGGATCCGTATGTCTTGTATTAGCTTCGGAGCTGTTTAACGAAGACGAATACATTTATGACTACGACGAATTCCTGCAAATCGTAAATGGTTAATTGTCCAATAGTAAATATCCCAGATGTTTGAGATTGTACGCTATACCCCTGACCGTAAGGACGAGTGGAATGCTTTCGTTGCCAGTTCAAAGAATGGTACGTTCCTCTTCAACCGCGACTACATGGACTACCATAGCGACCGTTTTGAGGACTTCTCACTGATGTTCTATCGTGAGGGTAGTCTATATGGACTGATGCCTGCCAACCGGAAAGGTGATATTTTCCAGTCACATGCTGGATTAACCTATGGCGGACTTGTCATGGATTCCCAAACGACGGTAGCGGCAACAGTCGAACTGTTTCGTGAACTGAATGATTATTTACGTGATGAGGGTTTCCATCATGTGTTCTATAAGTGCATACCATGGATGTATCATCAGATGGCTGCCGAGGAGGATCTCTATGCAATTGTTCGAACATGTGACGCCCGACTCGTTAA
This sequence comes from Prevotella sp., assembly GCA_017554145.1. Lineage (GTDB taxonomy): Bacteria > Bacteroidota > Bacteroidia > Bacteroidales > Bacteroidaceae > Prevotella. The sequence goes on from JAFZIZ010000015.1 coordinate 367,649, forward strand.
CCGTGATTTGGGAACAGTCATTATTCAGCGTAACGCTATCCGATGGGAGAGAGTGCGACGCCGTGCACTCAAACGTGCAATCGAGGCAGGCATTACTGTTGAACGCAGCAACGACTATGCTGGTTTCTGGAATGTGCTCTGTGATAATCTGGCGCAGACCTACAACTCCAAGCCCGTCCACACATTGGCAGAGATAGAACTACTGCATTCGCGTTTCCCAGACAATATCGTGCTCTATGTGGCCAAGAAAGATGAGGAAATACTTGCAGGCATCGTCATTTACGTTAGTTCACAGGTGGCTCGTGCACAATATAGTTCCGCCACACCTCTTGGCAAACAATTGGGAGCCATCGACATCATCTACGATCGCATCATCCATCGCGACTATGCCAGTCTCCCGTATTTCGAGTTTGGCACGTCGGCGCTTGGAGATACGAATGTCATCAACGAGTCTTTGGTGTTCCAAAAGGAAGGCTTTGGTGGTCGGGGAATATGTTTTGACAGATACGAATGGGAACTATGATGAAATACTTGGATCTGAAAGCCATCAACGCCCCCTATGAGCATGCTGCTGACGAGGTATTACAGAGCGGATGGTATCTCAAAGGCGAGGCTACTCGTCGTTTTGAGGAGCATTATGCGGAGTATATAGGTACGAAATACTGTATCGGTTGCGGCAATGGACTCGAAGCCCTGACGCTTATCTTCCGTGCCTATAAGGAAATGGGCGTGATGCAAGAAGGAGATGAGGTCATCGCCCCTGCCAACACATATATTGCTTCTATACTTGCTATTACGGAGAATCGCCTGAAGCCTATACTCGTAGAGCCAGACATCAATACACTCCAAATAGACGACCGCCTCATTGAGCATGCTATCACCCCTCGCACCCGCGCCATCATGATTGTTCATCTCTATGGTCGTTGTGCCTATACCGATAGGATAGGGGATATCTGCCGCAAATATAATCTCAAGCTCATCGAAGACAATGCCCAGGCGCACGGCTGTACATATCTCTCACCTCTCACCTCTCATCTCTCCAAAAAAACTGGCTCCCTCGGCGATGCTGCCGGTCATAGTTTCTATCCCACAAAGAATCTTGGCGCTTTTGGTGATGCAGGTGCTGTGACGACTGATGATACTGAACTGGCAGAGATTATTTCCGCTTTAGGAAATTATGGAAGTCAGAAGAAATACGTCTTTGACTATCTGGGTCGTAACTCCCGCATGGATGACGTACAAGCTGCCATATTGGATGCAAAACTGAAAGATCTCGATGTCGCCAATCAGCGACGTAAAGAGATTGCCGCTATCTATATGGAAAAAGTGAAACATCCCGATATCCTGATACCACAGAGTAATCGCGACAGTGTATGGCATATCTTCCCTATATTGTCGCCTCGTCGCGATGTATTGCGACAGTATCTGTTGGAGCATGGTGTAGAAACGGAGATTCATTACCCCATACCGCCTCATCAGCAACGCTGCTATCCAGGGTGGAACACGCTTTCGCTTCCCATCACAGAGCGTATCCATCAGCAGGAACTTTCGTTACCATGCTATCCGGCTATGACAAAAGAAGAGGCCAACCAAGTGGTCAGCCTCCTCAATATATTTCATTGACTATCTCATTCTTCCAATAGTAGCACAGTGGCACTGCGGGCAGCTTGGGCACCCATGACGAGGACCTGTGCGATGTCGGCGGTCTTCGAGGGACCACTGATAAACGTGCCGTAACCATAGTCGTTGAACTCGATTCGTTTATATGCCTCATGCATATTATTTACGATTTGGCTTTTCGGCAACAGGATAACGAGGTTCTCAGAGATAAAGCAGACGGCTTTCTCCTTCATCTGCTGGGGAATCCAGATACAGCCGTTCTCGGCAACACCAAACATGCCGCGTATCACACCAACATCCGTACCGTTCAGGTCATGCGCACGACCGACTTCATCGGGATTACGCGTGGCAATAGTGATCTCGGGCAGATTCGATGCAATCTCCTTGGCATCGGGATATAGTTCCTTGATGAGCTCGTTGATGTTGCGACCTTTCTCCACCTCAATGGCATTGCCGCCTACACTTTTCGTCATGTTCATAAACTGAAGCAACGGGTCAGGGTAGCTGATGGCTTGAATATCACTCAAATCGGGCATGTCGAACTTCTCTCTGATATTTGCCCTGTATTTACTTAATATATCTTCTTTACTTGCCATAATATTTTAACTTTTGGCTCTTGGCTCTTGGCTCTTAGCAATGTGCTAACAGCTAACAGCTAATGGCTAATTGCTATTTAATCTCCTTAATAATCTCGTGGAACGGTTTCTTGGGGAATTTCATCATCTTATGACCTTCTGCCCATGGGTTGAGGCTACAGTTCATGAGAGGCGAAGGGATAAAGTTCGCCCAGTGGGAAAGTCCTGTACCGAAGTTGTACAAGCCTGGCGAACCGTATACCATCGACATGCCCTTACACATCAGCTTCTTCTGCGGATTGGCGGTGCCGAAGTCGTCGAGTTGCTGGCGCCACTGGTATATCTGGTCGCCGAGATTCACCTTTACGGGACATACTGTCTGGCAACTCAAACAGAGTGTGCACGCTGAGACGTTGCCGCTATGTTTCTGTGTGTCGCGTAGCATACCGAGGTTGATGCCGATAGGGCCTGGGATGAAGTAACTGTAACTATAACCGCCAGAGCGACGATATACAGGACAGGTATTCATACACGAGCCGCAACGGATACACTTCAAAGCCTCCCAATGCTCGGGATTGGCTATCCATTCGCTACGACCATTGTCTACCAACACGATGTGCATGGGGTTCGCTGTGGGGCGCGCCTTGCGGAAGTGAGAAGTGTAGGTAGTGGTTGGCTGACCAGTACCTGCTCGACAGAGCATGCGTTGGAATACGGCAAGACACTCGTAGTTGGGAATCACCTTCTCCAGTCCGATGGCGACGATGTGCAGTTTCGGACAGGATGTCGACATGTCGGCATTGCCCTCATTGGTGCAAACCACAATATCACCTGTCTCGGCAATACCGAAGTTGGCACCCGTCATACCAGCATCTGCTGTCAGAAACTCATTGCGCAGACTTAATCGCGCTCTATAAGTAAGGTACGTGGGGTCGTGGTTGCCCTTCTCGTTCGAGATGCCTTTCTCCTCAAACAGCTCACCTACGTCATCGTGGTTCAAATGGATGGCAGGCATCACGATGTGTGAGGGTTTCTGACCTTTCAACTGGATAATACGCTCACCGAGGTCGGTCTCCACCACTTCGATGCCCTTCGATTCGAGATAGGGATTCATCTCACACTCCTCCGTCAACATCGACTTCGACTTCACCATCTTCTTCACATGATGGTTCTTCAGAATGCCGTAGACGATATCGTTGAACTCCTGGGCATCTTTCGCCCAGTGTACAATACAGCCGTTTTCTTCTGCTTTCGTCGCAAACTGGTCGAGGTATTCATCCAGGTGAGTGATGGTGTGGCGCTTGATGGCAGAGGCCTTTTCGCGCAGCTGTTCCCATTCTTCCAATCCGTATGCCATGTTGTCGCGCTTGGTGCGCACTGCCCAGAACGTAGCATCATGCCAGTGGGCATATTGCTGGTTCTTTAAGAACTCCTTTGCTGCTTTGCTATGTGATGTACTCATAACTTCAACTCTTTAATTCTTCAATTTTTCAATCTTACAGCCCAGCTGCCAGAATCTCAACCACATGCTTAAACTTGATATTGAAGCCTTGCTTCTTAGCCACACCAGCCATGTGCATCAGACAAGAGCAGTCAGGACCAGTGATGTATTCAGCACCCGTTTGCATGTGGCGCTCCACCTTGTCTTTACCCATCTGGGCGCAGACAGCAGTCTCTTCGATGGAGAACATACCGCCAAAGCCGCAGCATTCATCAGGACGCTCTGGTTCAACGACATCGATGCCGTCCACAAATTGTAGCAGGTCCTTGATTTTATTAAATGGAGCAATGTGCTCTTCACTGGGTGATGAGAGTCCAAGCTCGCGAACACCATGACAGCTGTTGTGCAGGCTGACCTTGTGGGGAAATGTACCCAAGCGGCGATCTACCTTCACCACGTCGTGTAGGAATTCCACAACATCTATGCATTTCTTAGCCGTCTCGCACTCGTGGTTAAGTAGTCGTGGATAATTGATCTTGATAAACGCCGTACAACTGACACTGGGAGCCACCACATAGTCGAAGTCCTTGAATTTCTCCTCAAACTTGTCGGCCAGAGGAATGGCTTGCTTTTCGAAACCTGCGTTGGCCATTGGCTGACCGCAACAGGTTTGCTTCTCAGGATATGTTACGTCAATGCCCAGGTGTTTCAACAACTTGTACGTTGCCACACCCACCTCTGGATAGACTGCATCTACGTAGCAGGGGATAAATAGTCCTACCTTCATATCTTTAAACTTTAAACTATAAACTTTATATGACGTGTAGTCCGAGGAATACCATCAAGCCGTTCATCAGAATCCAGAAGATGGCAAATGGCATGGTCTTACGCATGATGTCACCGTCTTGGCCTTCCATATCACAGGCAGCTGTCGCAATGGCGATACTCTGTGGAGACAGGAGTTTACCACCCTCAGAGCCTGCACAGTTAGCAGCGGCAAGCCAGTTGGTTTCGTTACCACTGACACCGAAGAACGTACCCTGATTCACAAGGCCGAGGTCGCTGGCGGCTGTTGCCTGCAGTTTACCAAAGAGGATATTGGCATTGGTAGCACTACCCGTTACGAAGGTGCCGATAGAACCAATCAACGGAGCGAAGAATGGGAAGGCAGCGCCTGTCAGCAGTACAAGACCTTTGGCGATGTCATTGGTCATACCCGTATTGTTCATCAGCATGGCCATTGCAACCAAACAGCAGATAGTCACAACCGTCTTCTGTAAGTTGAGAGTTGTCTTACCGAGCAACTTCATCAGATTTCCAAAACTCATGCCCTGAATCAAACCACCGATGACAGCACCGAGGAAAATCATCAAACCAGCATTTGACAACCATCCGAACTTAAAGGTATTACCGATAACGGGCATGTCGAATTTGGTGACCAGCGTCTGGTTCAGCAGTTCATTGACGGGAGGTACAATCTTGCTCGAGATGAGGATAAAGAAGATAATCAGACCATAGACGCTCCACGCCTTGAGAGTCTTCACGGTGCCAAACTTCTTCTTCTCGACCACTACCTCGTCGGCAGGATTCTCGTCCTTGATAAACAGCTTGTTGTATATCAGCATCGCGATGATGGCTGCTACAGAACCGAGGATGGCAGGAGTCTCTGGACCAATGAAATGAGCACAGCAGAACTGCACGATGATAGAGAAAGTGCCTACAAAGAGTGCAATCGTGATATTCTTCATAATCTTCTTGCGGTCGGTCATCATCAGGATGAGGAATGGTGTGATGAAGAACATCAGTGAGAGTTGTAATATAATAAAGGTAGCCACTTCGCAGAGCTCCTCTGGCGTAGCTACACCACTGGCAGCCACTTGGTTGGCAAGTGTCGTGGCGGGAAGACCAACAGCTCCGAAACCTACAGCCACTGTATTTGCCACCAGACAGATAACGGCGGAGAACATCGGCTTGAAGCCCAGTCCGATGAGGATGGCGGCAGGGATGGCCACAGCAGTTCCGAAACCTGCCATACCTTCAAGTACTCCACCAAGACCCCAAGTCAGCAACAATACCAGCAGACCTTTGTCGGAGGTCATCTGGATGAACTGCGTCTTGATGGTCTCTATCTCTTTCGTCTCACATAGGATGTTGTAACTGAAGATGGCGCAGATGATAATCAGGATGATTGGGAAGCAGGCCTTCAGGAATCCCTCGATGACAGACCAGAGGGTGATACCGTAGATGCTTTCTGAGACATACTTCTCAGGGATGATGCCCATGGCCGGGACGGCAAACAATGCCAAAAGGATGGTAACAATGAGTGTGATGATAGCACTCTTATAACCAGACACTTTAAAGCCCATCATTAGGATAATGAGCAGTAGAATTGGGATAACGGATACTAATGCAGTCATAGGTTCGTAGCAATTTGTGATTATTATTTAAGTTCTGGCTACAAATATACAAAAAAATAATAAGAAGGGTATTATTCTTTGGATTTTTTTTGCTTTTTGTTCTTTTATTCGTATATTTGCAAAAACTATACCCTATGAATACATCTATGAATCCAACATCCCAGATTTATGCTGATTTCTTGAGTAGTCTCAAGCAGTTCGTTTCCAATGACCGTATTTATACTGATGAGCTTCGTACCCTTGGTTGGGGAACGGATGCCAGTTTCTATCGCCAGATTCCGAAGGTCGTTATCCGTAGTGATGGCGAAGAGGAAATCTCTAAAATCGTCCAGTTATGTAAGAAACACAAACTGCCCTTTACCTTCCGTGCGGCAGGTACATCACTCTCAGGACAGAGTTGTACGGAAAGCGTGCTGATTGTGGCAGGCAAGCATTGGGAGAAGTACGAACTGTCTTCCGATTACGAGACAATCCGATTGCAACCTGGTATTGTAGGCAGTAGGGTCAATGAGATATTAAAACCATACGGACGAGTCTTCCCGCCTGATCCCGCATCTATCGGAAGTGCGATGGTGGGTGGTATTGTCATTAATAATGCCTCTGGTATGAACTGTGGTGTACATGCCAACAGCGACAGGATGCTCCTTTCCGCAAGGATTATCCTTACTGATGGCACTGTGCTCGATACTGGTGATGAAAAAAGTAGGGAGGCTTTCCGCCAGAGTCATCCGGAGTTTATCAAGAAGATTGAGGATTTGCGCGATAAGGTGTGTAATGATGCAGATCTCGTAACGCGCATACGTACCAAATATAGTATAAAGAACGTGACGGGTCTAAACCTTCGTTCGCTGATTGCCTATGACGATCCTTTCGACATCATCGCCCATTCAATGGTAGGTTCTGAGGGCACACTCGCTTTCCTTTCTGAAGTGACGATGAAAACGCTGCACGATTATCCGTTTAAGGCGTCGGCAATGGTCTATTTCCTTACGATGAAGGAGAGTTGTGAGGCTGTAGTGGCGATGAAGAAACTCAAAGCCAGTGAGGAAGACCTGAAAATGAGTGCAGAGAACCTGATGGTGAAAAGTGCCGAGATGCTCGATTATATGTCGTTGAACTCGGTGGACGATCCCGTGTTCCTGCAATATAAGAAAGATGTGGATGTAGGAAAGATTGAAGGTGTCGAGCCTGGTGATTATCATAACCTGACGGCTATCCTCACGGAGACGAAGGGTATCACCCACGAGCAACTGCTTGAGAAGATTGAGAAGATCAAAGAGTGCTTAGGACAGTTTAAACTCTATATTCCTGCAGAGTTTACAGAGGATCCTGCTGTATATGGTAAGTACTGGGCTATCCGTTCAGGTATCTTCCCATCGGTGGGTGGCACGCGTCCTATTGGTACTTCGTGTCTTATTGAGGACGTGGCGTTCCCCATTGAAAGCCTACCTGAGGCAACAGTGAAATTACAGAAGCTGATTGCCGATCATGGCTACGATGATGCTTGTATTTATGGTCATGCCTTTGAGGGTAACTATCACTTCATCCTGAACCAGAGCTTTGCCGATGAGCATGAGGTGGCTCGCTATGCAGAGATGATGCGTGATGTGGCTAAACTGGTAGTAGAGGGATACGATGGTTCGCTGAAGGCCGAACATGGAACGGGTCGCAACATGGCTCCGTTTGTGAAATACGAGTGGGGCGACAAAGCTTATGAGGTGATGAAGGAGTTGAAGGCTATCTTCGATCCTGATGGATTGTTGAACCAGGGCGTTATCTTCAATGATGATCCCGACTGCTTTATCAAATGTTTGAAACCATTACCTGTACTCGACTATGATTTCGATAGTGTTCCTGATGGTGGGCATTACCTCATGGATCCTGCGCTGTCGACTGCAAAGGAAACCATCGAGCAGGTGAAGCGTGCCAACAAGTGTATCGAGTGTGGCTTCTGTGAGGTCAACTGTATGTCGTGTGGACTTACGCTCTCCAGCCGTATGCGTATTGCCGTTCAACGCGAAATACGCTACCTCACGAAAACCGGCCAGAACCCCGAGCGACTGGCTACACTCAAGAAGCAATATAAGTATTACGGTGACCAGACTTGCGCCACCGATGGACTCTGCTCCACTTCGTGTCCGATGAAGATTAATACGGGTGAGCTGACCCATCTGATTCGTCAGTTGGATATGAACAGCAACAAGACTGGTTATCAGGTAGGCGAGTTTGCAGCCAACCACATGGCAGGTATCAAGAGTGGCTTGCGCGTAGTACTCGATGTGGCCCATGCCGCTCATGTTACCCTTGGTCCTTCACTCATGACCAGTGTTTGTCGAGGTATGAACAAGATGGGACTTCCCTTGTGGACGACGGCTATGCCAAAGAAGAAACGTCAACCCAAACCTTCCGACCTCACGCAGTTCATCATCGAAAAGTCAATTCCACACTCACCACTCACTACTCACCATTCGCCTCTCAAGGTGGTCTATTTCCCCAGTTGTATCAATCAGACGATGGGGCAGTCGAAACAAGGTGGCAAGGTTCACGACCTGGTCGATGAAGTCATTCAGTTGATGGCGAAAGCAGGCTACGAAGTCATCTTCCCAGAAGGAATGGAACGGATGTGCTGCGGTCAGATATGGGAATCGAAGGGTATGCTCGACATTGCCGACCGTAAGAGTGCAGAACTGGAGGCAGCATTATGGAAGGCATCCGAGGAAGGCAAGTATCCTGTGCTCTGTGCTCAGAGTCCTTGCTTGCATCGCATGAAAAAGGTCATGAAGAAGATGGAGTTATACGAACCTGCAGAGTTCATCATGAAGTATCTTGTGCCGCGTCTTGACTTCCATCCCATCGACCGTCCTATTGCGCTGCACATCACCTGTTCTACCCGACAGATGGGAGTGGCAGACGACCTCATTAACCTTGCGAAGATGTGCTCTACAAAAGTGTTCTTGCCAGAGGGTGTGGGCTGCTGTGGTTTCGCTGGCGACAGAGGCTTCACTTTCCCTGAACTCAACAAATATGGTTTGCGTAAACTCCGTCCACAGATTGAGGCGAATCATATTGAAGTAGGGTATAGCAATAGCCGTACCTGCGAGATTGGATTGGAGACCAATACGGGTATTCCGTATATGAGCATTGTCTATCTCGTCAATGAGTGTACGACGCCTAAACAATAATTTTATTCTTTTTTAATACTGATATTGTTGCTCCGATAAAATAAATAATTACCTTTGTGGCGAATTTCTAAATTTATAGGAAAAATGGATTATAACAACGATTATGAATTGAAAGAGTATGTGGGTGAAAGCGTAAGCGTAAACGAGAGACAATGGGATGTCTCCGCTGCCTTCCCCATATTGATGCGTAAAGTATATGTATGGATGACGCTGGCACTGGTAATCACTGGCATCACAGCCTATGGCGTGGCAAATAGTCCAGGTGTCCTACAGGCGATATATTCTAACCAGATTCTCTTCTGGGGATTGATTATTGCTGAGTTTGCATTGGTCATCGGCGTTTCTGCTGCCATCAACAAGTTGTCACTGACTGTTGCCACCTTGATGTTTGTATTGTATTCAGTCATCAATGGTGCACTGTTGTCTTCAATTTTCTTGGTCTATACGCAGTCGTCCATCGCCACTGTTTTCTTTATCACGGCAGGAACCTTTGCCGCGATGGCCTTTATTGGTTATACCACCAAGACCGACCTCTCGTCGTTCGGCAAGTATATCCTGATGGCGCTGATAGGTGTGATTATTGCGACATTAGTGAATGCTTTCTTCGTCAAGAGTTCTGTTTTTGACCTCATCCTCAGTTATGCAGGAGTTCTGATTTTTGTAGGACTGACGGTTTATGATTCTCAGAAGATCAAGCGTATGTTGGAGCAAGCTCCTGATGCTGGAGAGGCAGCCCAGAAGTATGCACTCTTAGGTGCTCTCTCGCTCTATCTCGACTTTATCAACCTCTTCATCTATCTGCTTCGCATCTTCGGACGTCGTAACTAAGAAAGAGTAATAAAACATCAAAAAGAGGCAGACCATCATGTCTGCCTCTTTTTGTATTCGCAGAATTTTATATTCTGAGTAATATATTCTTTCTATATTATAATAAGGTATATTGTATTATCTGTCTTGATGCAGGTCAAGATTGAAAACTTTTTTCTTTTTTTAATGAAAAAAATCTGCAAAAATATTTGGCGATTCAGAAATTTGTTGTACCTTTGCATCCGCTTTCGCGCATTTTTTGCGTGTTGAGGCTAAGAGAAGGAGTTCTTTGAAAGGATTACATAAAAAGACAGAAGTAGTACAAGAAGCGAGTACTTTTTTAGTACTTGGGTAACAAGAAACGAACCGTCAATCCCTGTAAGGTCGCGCAAGCAACCTTGTAGAAATATAATGTCGCGCAAGCAACCTTTACAGGATAATATGACAAGAGGTGCTTTTAACTTGATACATAAGGAACAGTCG
>JAFZIZ010000016.1 GCA_017554145.1 Prevotella sp.
CTCCTTAATGTATTGATTCTCTATGAAACGGGTCCGTCGAAGACCTTTCTCCCTTTTCCCGGGCCGGCCCTCCGGCGCTGATCCGCCGGGGACCAGGCTTCCGCTTTCGCGGGGCTTAATGACGGCTGGATCGGTATTCGGGGATATGGGTCTCCAAATAAATATATAGATATATTTATTTTGCTTATAGTTCAATCTCCCCATTTTTCTTACTGTCAAACTGTAAAACTGTCAAAAGTCGTACTGAAAAAGTTGACACTTGCCCCTGATTTAGTTGCCCCTTTTCCTAAGAAAGTTGACATTCACTAACTGTGATCTGTGATTTGTGACGATTGCTAATTGAGATTTGAGACTGAGATTTCGCAAACTGAAAAACTGAAAATTGAAAACTGAAATAACTGAAATCTGAAACGCTTAAGAAGGAAAAAATCTATCGAAATCCTTGCGACTTTCAAATAAATTATTTACTTTTGCCAATGTAATGATTGAAGTTGAACTCTAAAACATTGAATGCCTATGGGCTGAGATAGATAAAAATGGACATATAGGATGAACATCCACTTTTGATTCTTGTCTCCCTAATATCGCCAAATATAAGAGACAATCAAGAACAAAGTAGATAGTTCGCGCCTGATGGCGTGGGCTTTTACTCGTTTAGATTGTTAGGCGTTTGGCGACGCTTGGGAGACGTAGACGAAGTAAATTGTCCACGTTTTCTTTTTGTTTTCAAATAACCTAATAATAACTTAAAACAAATGATTATGAAAAAACAATTACTATTACTCGCGATGATGTTGTCGATGGCGGCCAATGTCTTTGCCGTTGAAGTTGAAATCGACGGTCTTTGGTATGAAGTAGTTTCGAAGACTAAAGAAGCTAAGGTTATCAAGTCCAAGAATAACAATTATTATGGCGACATCGTGATTCCCTCATCTGTGGAATACAAGGGATCTAATTATAGTGTGACAAGTATAGGAGAAAATGCTTTCTATGCTTGTGGAAGTCTGACATCCATTGCAATTAATTATGGTGTAAAAACCATAGAACGTGCCGCTATCTATTATTGCTGGAACTTGACCTCTGTTACGATTCCCAACAGCGTGACGACTATTGAAGACTACGCTTTTTCTCGTTGTTACCGTCTGACTTCCATCACAATTCCTGGTAGCGTGGTTAATTTTGGAGGAAGTGTTTTTGATGATTGTAATAATCTTACCAAAGTCACAATCCTCAACGGTGTGACGAGCATTGGAGGCGCAGCTTTTGCAAGATGTAGCAGTCTATCCTCTGTCACGATTCCCAACAGCGTGACAAAAATAGAGAGCAATGCTTTCTTGGATTGTAGGAATCTGGCCTCTATAACGATTCCTAATAATGTCACGAGCATTGAAAACTATGTGTTCTATAATTGCAGCAGTCTGACTTCTGTCACGATTCCCAACAACGTAACGAACATAGGGTATAGAGCTTTCGAAGGATGTAGCAACCTGATGACAATTACCATCGGCAGTGGAGTGAAAACTATCTACGAAAGAGCCTTTGCAAACTGTCCAGAACTAACTGATGTGTATTGCTATGCAGAGAAAGTTCCTAGTATGATGGACCAAAATAGAAACCCCAGTACCGACGCTTTTGAGGACTCTTTTATTGAATATGTTATACTACATGTTCCCCAAGCCTCAATCAACACCTATAAATCAGTAGCTCCTTGGAGCGGTTTCAAAAATATCATAAGTTTAGAAGGGCCAACTCCAGAAACGCAGAAGTGCGCTACACCAATCATCAGTTATGACAATGGCAAACTAAAGTATGATTGCGAAACAGATGGAGTTGAGTTCATTAGCGAGATTACTGATGTGGACATCAAGAGGTATTATGATGCTACGATTTCGCTTACAGCAACTTATAATATCAGTGTTTATGCTACTAAATCTGGTTATGATAATAGTGATGTTGCAACAGCAACACTCTGTTGGATAGATCAAGAACCTCAAATAGATGGCATTATCAATGAGGAGAAAAGGGTGGTTGCAGACGCAGTTCTTATACAGAGCAATGGTGGAGTACTAACGATTCAAGGTGTTGATGATGGTACAAAAGTGAATGTCTATAATTCGGCTGGCGTACTGACTGGCTCTGCAATAGGTAAAAATGGACAAGCAATGATAAATACAAACCTTCAAACAGGTAGCATCGCTATTGTCATGATAGGAGATAAGGCAGTGAAGGTAATAGTAAAATAGTATACAATGAAAAAGCCTTTATTTCCTTCCCTTAAAATAAACTGGGAACGATTCCGAATAATTCACATTGACTTTTTGTAGACAAAACGATAAGAGGTCAGTTTGTCAACTGCCCTCTTTCTTTTGTTAAATTTTTGTTATTTCTTTCCCTTTAGTCGATGATTGAAGGGGATTTCATCCGTTAATGCTCAATCGCATTTGGTGGGTTGGAATAAATGTTGTAACTTCGCGCTTCAATATGACAGAAGAGCAGATTGCAGAGAAGAAGAAACATGCGGGGGAAAAGAAAACCTCGATGAAACGTCGTGATGACTATCACGACTATACAGAACGGCGCATGTATATGATTACCTTGGAGGTAGAAGGGCGGCGACCTCTGTTTGGAAAGATCGTGGGCGATGCCTTTGCTCCGCAAGGTAGCAAAGACGAGCCTCGTATAGAACTGACAGAACTGGGGAAGGTGGTACAGAGTGAATGGCTCGGCATTCATGGCTACTATCCGCAGATTGAGGTGAAGGCTGTGCAGATGATGCCTGACCACATGCATGGCATCCTCTTTGTGAGAGATAGGCTGCCCGTGCACCTAGGGCAAGTGATTTCCGGCTTTAAAGCAGGATGCAGAAGGGCGGAGAAGGCTTTGATTGCTGCGGTAGAACCGCAGCCTGCGGGAAAGAAAGCCTTGATTGCTGCGGAAAAGCCGCAGCCTACGGAGAAGATGGATGGTTATCTGCAGGTGTCGGCTTTGCCGTCACGAGAGTATCGCCCACTTTTCGCCAAAGGCTATAACGACTTGATACTCCGCTCCTACGATGAACTTCCTACTTGGTTGAATTATCTACATGATAACCCGAGGCGATTGATGATGAAGCGCACTCGCCCAGAGTGGCTACATCCTTTCTTTGATTTCCGTATAGGAAAGCACTGCTATAGCGGTATAGGGAATCGTAACTTACTAACGGCTCCGAAACGAATGGCAGTCCGTGTGTCACGACGGCTTAGCGAAACTGAGATATTATCAGTAATGGCGCAATATCTTGAAGAGGCCAGAAAGGGGGCGGTGCTTGTATCTCCAGCCATTTCTCCTGGTGAGAAGCGAGTGATGAGGGCAGCATTTGATGCAGGTTTACCGACTATCGTGATTATGGAAAACGGTTTTACGTCTTTGTCAAAGCCTCATGGTGAGCAGTTTTATGCTTGTGCCAAAGGATTATTGCTGATGCTTTCGCCATGGGAGCATCATAATGAGAAGCGCAAACTTACAGCCGAACAATGTAAACAGATGAATCTGATGACGTTGGATTTATGCGAGATTCATCATCACGGCTGTGAAGATGCGACCAGAATTGATGCCTAAGCGACGGGCAGAGAAATAGTCGGAAGCTTGTTGATAGGTGCAGATATCAGACATATAGATATCTGTGATGCCTGCGTCCTCTAACTGTAGACGATTGCACATCGGAAGGTCGATGTGCCATTTGGCATAACGGTGACTGATGGCAGACATATCGAAGCCGGCATCGGCAAACTGCTGGTAGACTTCATCCCCTACCTCAAAACTCTCGAGGGAGATACCAGGACCTATGACGGCTTTCATCTCTGAGGGCAGAGAGCCGTAGGTCTTACACATCGCCTCAACAGCCACACGGACGATACGCTGTACCGTGCCTCGCCAACCAGCATGGACGGCACAGACTGCATGATGAGCCTCATCATATATTATAATAGGTATACAGTCAGCAGTAGAGACTCCGATACACAACTGGGGTACATCCGTCATCACGGCATCCACCCCTTCGATGACTTCCTGTTGGGGAGCATCTATACGACGGACCTCCGTACCATGCACCTGATGGGGCATGATGATATGATTGTCGGGAATATCAAGCAGAGTGGCCAATGCATGAAGGTTCTGGGCGATATGCTCAGCATCATCACCACAATACCGGTTGATATTAAAACTGGAATAGTTGCCTTCGCTGACGCCTCCATGACGGGTCGTGCTGAAAGCAACAGCATGCGGTCCTAAGTCGTAATAAGTAAGTACAGGACTATTCATCCTCTTCGTATTCGAAATCCTCTAAGTCCTCGACTTCGTCATCATCCAGATACTCAATATCCTCGTCTTCACCCTCGTCAGCCAACTCCTGCGCAAAGGAAGACATATCCTTGTCGCGATGTACCAGCGTGTCCTCTGCTATCACGGTAGCCAACTTATTGCTCTCTGCATTGAGTTCTGCCCAAAGGACATCCTTGAGTTCGTCAAGTCCCATATTGGCAACGGCAGAGATAAAGACCACAGGAAGATCGTCGGGCAATGTCTCACGAAGCATATCGATGAGTTCAGCATCCAACAGGTCGCACTTGGTAACGGCAAGGACACGATGCTTTTCGAGCATGTCGGGATTAAACTGTGCCAACTCATTGAGAAGAATCTCGTATTCCCGTTTGATATCATCGGTATCGCCTGGCACCAAGAAGAGCAACAGGGAATTACGTTCGATATGACGCAGGAAACGAAGTCCAAGACCTTTACCCTCACTGGCACCCTCGATAATACCAGGGATATCAGCCATCACGAACGACTTACCGTCGCGATAGCCTACAATGCCCAATGAAGGTTCCATCGTGGTAAAGGGATAGTTGGCAATCTTCGGACGAGCATTCGAGAGAGAAGATACCAGCGTCGACTTACCAGCATTGGGAAAACCTACGAGTCCGACATCAGCCAACAGTTTCAACTCCAGAATGACTGTCATCTCCTGCATAGGTTCTCCTGGCTGTGCATAACGTGGAGCCTGATTCGTGGCAGAGCGGAACTGGAAATTACCCAATCCGCCACGACCACCTTTCAGCAATACTATCTCCTGTCCGTCGTAAGTGATATCGCAGACATACTTACCCGTCTCCGCATTGTAGACCACTGTGCCGCAAGGTACATCGATATACACATCCTTACCGTCGGTACCATGACACTTGTCGCGACCACCGTTGCCTCCATGCTCTGCAAAGATATGACGCTCATAGCGCAGATGGAGCAGCGTCCAGTAGTTGTGATTACCACGCAGAATGATGCTACCGCCCTTACCACCGTCACCACCATCAGGACCGCCATTAGGGTTATACTTCACGTGACGGAGATGCATAGATCCCCGTCCACCCTTTCCTGAACGGCAAAGTATCTTGACGTAGTCTACAAAATTCGATTCCATCTTAATTAGTCGGAATAATCTGAATATTCGGAATAATCAGACTAAATATTATCAATAACAGCGCAGATGTCTGAGAAGATACGCTCCAAAGAACCCAAACCATTGATATGATGGTGCAGACCTTCTTGTTTATACCATTCAATCAACGGCTGTGTCTGAGAGTGATATACTACCAGACGCTTCTTGATAGTCTCCTCATTATCGTCGGCACGACCACTCTCCTGACCACGTTTGATGAGACGTGTCATCAGTTCCTCCTCAGGAACATCCAACTCCAACATAGCAGCCACCTTATCGCCACGCTCTTCCAGCATCTTCTTCAGTGCCTCAGCCTGCGGGATAGTACGGGGGAAACCATCAAAGATGACCCCTTTATGGCCACGACCGAAAGAGTCGTAAACACTGGCAAGAATACTAACCATCAACTCATCGGGAATCAACTGTCCGTTATCAATATATCCCTTGGCTGTCTTACCCAGTTCGGTACCATTCTTTATCTCACTACGTAACACATCACCTGTAGAGATATGCTCCAGACCATACTTCTCAATCAGCAGGTCACTCTGTGTTCCTTTGCCAGAGCCAGGGGCTCCAAAGATTACAATATTCTTCATTTTGATTTTCAAATTTATTTTGTCTTTCTTTACTTGGTTTTCTTTACCTTTTTTATACCATACGTCGGTAATGAGGTCGCTTTGTTGCGCCTCTAAGTCACTCGGTAGATGTGGCAGTTTTACTTCTCTCATTTGCTCACTAATGAATAAATTTCTTTAAGTCCTCGTCCTTGCTGGTCATAATCTAAGCCATAACCTACAATAAAGTCATTGGGAATCGAGAAGGCAGCATAGTCGATAGTCAAGTCCACCTTCAACTTCTCAGGTTTCACAAACAAGGTACAGATATGCACAGAGGCTGGATGACGGGTGCCGAGAGACTCTATCATCTGTTTCATCGTCAGACCACTCTCCACGATATCCTCCACGATAATAACGGTACGACCTGTCAAGTCCTCGTTGATGCCCAGCACTTCATGAACCTTTCCTGTAGATGTCGTTCCCTGATAGGAAGCCAACTTCACAAAAGATATCTCACAAGGTATCGTCATCTCACGCATCAAGTCGGCGGCAAAGATAAACGAGCCATTCAGCACACCCAAGAGTAGCGGATTCTTACCTTCCATATCCTTACTCAACTGCTTCGCCACTTCTTTTACACGCTCCTTGATAACATCCTCAGAGATAGATGTCTCGAACGTCTTGTCCTTGATTTTTACGATACTCATAAGGCCTTATTTTGCTAATTTGCTACAAAATTACTAATTTTTCGGCAAAGAATAGCCATGGATTAGTATATTTTTCTTATTTTTGCAACTGCAATGAAGATATTCACTGGTGCTCAGATCAAAGAGCTTGACAAATACACCATCGAACACGAACCGATATCCAGTATCGATTTGATGGAACGTGCGGCTAAGACATTGACGCGCGCCATCACTGATGTATGGAATAATGCGGTGCCTGTCGTTGTATTTGCAGGTCCTGGCAATAACGGTGGCGATGCCTTGGCCGTTGCCCGTATGCTGGGCGACTTCGGCTATCAGGTGAGTGTCTATCTCTTTAATATCAGTGGACATCTCTCTGAGGACTGTGCTATCAATAAGAAACGGCTGATAGACTCCAAGCGTGCCAAGGACTTCATTGAGGTGACACAAGAGTTCGACCCGCCCCGTTTGGAGAAAGGCATGTTAGTCATCGACGGACTCTTTGGCTCTGGACTTAACAAACCATTGGCTGGTGGTTTTGCCTCACTGGTGAAATACATCAACTCCGCACCAGCAGAGGTCGTGTCTATTGATGTTCCCTCTGGTCTGATAACAGAGGACAATACCTATAATGTCCGTGCCAATATCATTCAAGCGAACCTCACGCTGACACTCCAACAACCCAAACTCGCCTTCCTCTTCCCAGAGAACCAACAGTTCATCGGGAAACTCCGTGTGCTGGACATCCGTTTAAGTCAGGAAGGTATCGACAAGACGGAGGCCAGTTATTCGATTGTGGAAGAATCGTATGTACGCTCTCTGCTCTTAGACCGTAATCCATTTGCCCATAAGGGACAGATGGGACATGCACTTATGATAGCAGGCAGTTATGGAATGGCAGGAGCCGCTATTCTCGCCTCTCGTGCCTGTCTTCGCTCTGGAGTGGGTAAGATCACTATCCATACACCTAAGAAAAACAGGAATATCCTACAGATTGCCATCCCTGAGGCTGTGCTTCAGTTTGACCCAGAAGAGACGATTTTCTCTGAGGCAACAGACACAGAGGGTTTTGATGCACTGGGTATCGGGCCTGGTCTTGGGCAAAGTGAGACAACGGCCATTCCATTGATTGCCCAACTGCGCCGCAGTACTTGTCCTGTAGTGGCTGATGCCGATGCTTTGAATATCCTTGCCAACCATCGTGCATGGATACAGCAACTGCCCAAAGGTATCATCATGACTCCCCATCCGAAAGAGTTCGACCGCATGGAAGGACACTCTGCCGATAGTTACGAACGGTTGACCAAGGCACGTCATCTTGCAGAACGCCTACAGGGTTATGTCATCCTGAAAGGACGCTATACTGCTATCTGTCTGCCTGACGGTCATGTATTCTTCAATCCGACAGGTAATGCAGGAATGGCAACAGCAGGAAGTGGTGATGTGCTGACGGGTATTATTACTGCCCTTCTTGCCAGAGGCTATAAGCCAGCAGATGCCTGTGTGGTAGGTGTCTATCTGCATGGTCTTGCAGGTGATCTCGCTGTTCGCGACTTAGGCGAAGAAAGTTTGGTTGCTGAAGATATCATCCGTTATCTGTCACGTGCCTTCAAACGATTGAAAGAATAAGTCATGAGGTCTTTGAAGATATTATTTACTACTGTCCTGATATTCATCAGTACAATAGTTATTGCCCAACCCATTTCCTCACAACTACCATCTGACAAGCCAATAAAAGGCACTGTGTATTTCCTTCCCAAGACGGCTATCCGTTTCCATATCCTCGTTGAGAAGAAGGTATATACTCCTGGCGTCTTCTGCAAATATGCCGAGAAATACCTTCAATTGAAAGGTATAGGTCAAGAGCAGGAAACCGTTCATCGGGTGGTTGACTATCGTATGAACTTGATAGGTGTACGTGATACCTCAAAGTGTTATCTGGTCAACGTAAAAGGGAAGAGCACGATGGTGGATATCCGTCTTAGTGATGACGGAATACTATTGGCTGTCAACGACACTCCGAAGATTCTCCAAGAGCCAGCACCTTTCATACCTTCCGCAAAACCTACACGCACGAATCCGCAACAACTGATCAGTGCAGAAATACAACAGGCAGGCAGTAATGCCAAGAAGGCGGAACTTGTTGCCCAGCAGATAGCAGAACTGCAAGAACACCGCCAACAACTGATTACGGGAGAAGCAGAAGAGATGCCTACCGACAAGGCACAACTGCAACTGATGTTGGATCAGATAGAGCGCGAGAAAGAGACTCTCCTCTCGCTCTTCACAGGAACGACCACCTGTGATACCACTGAGCATATAGTGACTGTTTGTCCTGACAAAGAGATGAAGCGTGAGGTCATCTTCCGCATCAGCAAACAACGAGGATTGGTAGACAAGGACGACCTCTCGGGTATTCCCTTTTACTTGTCTTTGGAAGACCTGCATCAGACAACCCAACAACCAGACGATTCCCCTGAGAATAAGAAAGAAGAGGGATTCTATACGAATGTACCAGGTATCGTACGCCTCACTCTCTATCGGGAAGACCGTCAACTGGCTACCTATAACTATCCTTTCGCCCAGTTTGGATTTACAGAACTACGAGGTATCAATCTCTTCAAGCAACACCTCACTCACCTGCGACTTAATCCTATCACAGGTGCAGTAGAGAAACTCCATACGGAACTTCCCGAGAAATAATTGAGTCTTATATACCCATCACTGCCTTTACCAGCAAGAGCACGATGGGAATAGTAATCAGTAGGACACCGATGATGTCGATGATGATTCCTGACCTGATCATCTTCGTGATAGGTACCATGCCCGATGCATAGACGATGGCATTCGGCGGTGTAGATACTGGCATCATAAAGCCAAGGGACGAAGCCAAAGCAATACCGACAGCCACAGGAATAGGACTGAAACCTAATGAGAGGGCTGTTCCTATAGCAATAGAACCCATCAGGTTGATGGCGGCAGTATGGGAAGTAAACTCTGCAAGTAACAGACAGGTGACACAGAACAATCCTACAAAGAGTAACTCTGAGGGATGACCACCTAATACATCCTTGATACCAGCACCTATCCAGTCAGACAATCCTGTGGTATACATCATGGCACCCATCGCCAAACCACCTCCGAAGAGCAATAAGGTACCCCACTCTATACCTGCTACACCGTCTTTCCAGTTCAGGGTCATCTCTCCTTTCTTGATATCAACAGGCAAGAAGAAAAGCAATAGTCCACCCACCATCGCAGCAATACCTTCCGGACAATGGCTGTCGTATGCCTTCATGATGTCTGAATGAGGACCATGAATCAGGCTCAACACACTTGGAGCTACCCACAGCACAACAGCAGTACCAAAGGCAATTAGTGTATTCTTCTGGGCACGTGTCCATTTTCCTAACTCATCTGCCTTCTTACGAATGAACTCCTGAGCACCATGAATATGTTTTACGTCTGATGGGAACATCCACCACAGCACAATATAGGCAACTACAAAGTAACAAATCATCGCCACGATACCCCATACCATCCATTGGAAGAACGAGATAGTTGGAGCATCTGGAGCCAACTCTCCGAGGAAACCTATCATGATAATATTAGGCGGTGTACCGATTGGTGTCATCACGCCTCCAATAGAACAGGCATACGCCGTCATCAGCATCAGACCTGTCGCATACTTATAGTTATGAAGGTCTATCACCTTACCATTAGAAGCCATCATCGCACGAATAGCCTCCAACAAACCCAAGGAGATAGGAAACATCATGGCAGCAGTAGCAGTATTACTAATCCAGCCAGAGCATAGCATACATGCCAAACCGATGGCTAAGAAGATACGACGAGGAGAGTCACCTACCCATTTCATCGACATGATACCATAGGCAATACGTTTGTCGAGCCCATTCACCATCATACCCTTTGCCAAAAGAAAACCACCCATAAACAAGAAGATCATGGGATTGGCAAAGTTGGAGAATGCCTTATCCATCGGAGCCACGCCTACCAAGACACAGAGTGTGGGACCTAAGAGGGAAGTAACGGGAATGGCTACAGGTTCTGTGATCCACCAGACGGCTACCAATGACATGATAGCCAACAGATGATGAGCCTCATCTGATAATGCCTCGATAGGCAGCCACCATAAGAAGATAGCCAAGAGCGGACCGATAATCGCACCAAATATCCGTCGTCTGCTGTCAAACTGATTATCCTTCATATTATCGTCTCATTTAGTTTTTATCTGGTAGTGTCCAAATCGGAAGCCTTACCTTTATATTCTGGAGCGCGCTTTTCTAAGAAAGCATTGATACCCTCCTTATAATCTGCCCCCTTGTATACCCTCGTACGATAGGCATTGATACGCTCAAAACTCTCTGAAGGGATGACAGAGGATGCACGACTAAGAATACGGAACTGTCGTTTGATGGCACTAATCGACAATACACTATTACGACGCAACGCATTCAGGAAATGTTCTTCCAGCACCTCTTCCAACTCCTCTGGTTCTGCAATGCGGTTGATAAGTCCTACGTTCAGAGCATCCGTTGCCGTGATAGGTGTAGCCAAGAAG
Source organism: Prevotella sp. (assembly GCA_017554145.1). Lineage (GTDB taxonomy): Bacteria > Bacteroidota > Bacteroidia > Bacteroidales > Bacteroidaceae > Prevotella. The sequence goes on from JAFZIZ010000016.1 coordinate 11,296, forward strand.
AACATCTCACGTGCCTTGTTCAATCCCAACTGGTTGATGAAATGCATAATACCTGAGGCATTATAGGGAATACCTATCTTTGCAGGTGTGATGGCAAAGGTAGCCGTAGAGGCACTAACTATCATATCACACGACAGACAGAGGTCGCAGGCACCTCCCCAAACAGAGCCAGACACACAGGCAATGACAGGGATGGCTGTTTCTTGTACCTTTCTCAACAGTTTCTCCATTGGCACATCATAGGCAAGAGGATCATTGCCATCTTGAGGCAATTCACGGATATCATGTCCTGCACTCCATACACCCTTCTTACACTGTGCCTTGATAACGATACCCACACATTCTTGATCATAGCCATATTGTAGGCTATCTATCAACTCCTGACACATCTCTTCACTTAAACAGTTGAAGTGGTCAGCATTCTGCATCTCGACATAACAGATGCGGTCTTTAATTACGGCATTTACTAATTTCATCTTTCAATTTTTAATGATGTTGCAAAGATACATTATTTTATGGAAACCACCATCATTCAAGGCATAAAAAAACTGCGCACCTATCAAGATGCGCAGCCTTTTATCGTTCGTTAAGTATCTCAATTACTGAGCGAGCTTGTTGTCAGAACCAAGCACATTCACAATCTTGTGGATGTACATCTTCTTCATGTTCTCACGAGCGGGCTTCAGATACTGACGAGGATCGAAGTCTCCAGGATGCTCAGCGAGATGCTTGCGGATAGCTGCAGTCATAGCCAGACGAGAGTCTGAGTCGATGTTAATCTTGCAGACAGCACTCTTGGCAGCCTTACGCAACTGCTCCTCAGGAATACCGATAGCAGCCTCGAGCTTACCACCAAACTGGTTGATAGTATTTACCTCATCCATAGGAACAGAAGAAGAACCATGAAGCACGATGGGGAATCCAGGAAGTTTCTTCTCGATCTCTGCGAGGATATCGAATGCCAATGGGGGTGGAACGAGTACACCGTTTACGAGTGTGCACTGCTCTGGAGTGAACTTGTGTGCACCGTGAGATGTACCGATAGAGATAGCCAAAGAATCGCAACCTGTACGAGTAGCGAAGTCGATAACCTCCTCAGGCTTTGTGTAGTGAGACTCAGCAGCGCTTACCTCGTCCTCAACACCAGCGAGAACACCGAGCTCAGCCTCAACAGTTACGTCGAACTGGTGAGCATACTCAACAACCTTCTTTGCCAGAGCAACGTTCTCCTCATAAGGAAGATGAGAACCGTCGATCATAACAGAAGAGAAGCCCATATCGATACAATCCTTACAGAGTTCGAAAGTATCACCGTGGTCGAGGTGAAGAACAATCTCAGGATGCTCACAGCCAAGTTCCTTAGCGTATGCAACAGCACCCTCAGCCATATAGCGGAGAATAGTAGCGTTAGCATAGTTGCGGGCACCTTTAGACACCTGCATGATAACGGGAGACTTTGTCTCAACGGCAGCCATAACGATGGCCTGCATCTGCTCCATTGTGTTGAAGTTGAAAGCGGGGATAGCATAGCCACCGGCTACTGCTCTCTTAAACATCTCGCGGGTATTTACGAGACCCAAATCCTTGTAGTTTACCATAATTGTTATATTAAAAATAATGTTTGTGAAATTCCGCATGCAAAGGTACGATTTTCTTTTTTCACTCACAAAAAAATAAGGCACGGATTCTGCGGTTTTCACGGATTTTAAGTTTTCCGTATGCTCCGCACAATCCGTGCCCAGAAAAATGCAAACTACGTGTTGCAAAAGTTACTCAGAACTGCCATCGATTGGACAATTGGCGCTCAGGCCAAAGATGCTTGGCATAGGTATAACCTTTCAGTTCGAAGAGCTGCGTCAGACGGGTGAGACGCTGGAGAAAGGCTTCGTAATTCTTCTGATTAGGTTGTGTCCATTGTACTTCTGCCAATGCCGACATACGAGGCAAAGCCTGATATTCCGCCATTTCCTCGTTGGTGACATACTCTGTCCAAAGATTCGCTTGGACACCTAAAATATGTGTTTGAGCCTCAGCAGAGAGACTGTCAGCCACAGGATTAAGGCTATATACCTTCTCGACGGGAATAAAACCTCCACAGCGACTGGGCTCAAACTGAGGATCTTCAACCTGCTGATAGTCGAAATAACAGTGTGTAGTAGGTGTCATCACGACATCGTGACCCAATGCAGCCGCCTTAGCACCTGGCTCGGAGCCCCGCCACGACATAATCATAGCATCCTGCGGACAGCCGTCAAGAATCTCGTCCCACCCCATCGCCCGACGATGGTGAGCAGTGAGGAAATCGAAGACACGTTTGGTGAAATGTGCTTGTAGGGTTGGGAGCGTCTGACATTTCGGACACTGCAGCCACTTATCAGTGGGTGCCTCATCGCCTCCAATATGGATTACCTCCGAAGGAAAGATGTCCATTACCTCTGCCAGCACATCCTCCACAAACTCATAGACGCGCTCATTGGCAACGCAGAGAACATCCTTATAAACGCCCCAGTAATGACCCACCTGATAGGGACCACCCGTACAACCCAGTTCTGGATAGCTGGCGAGTGCTGCCAACATGTGGCCAGGCATATCAATTTCAGGGACTACGGTGATATGACGAGCCTTTGCATAAGCCACAATATCACGAGCCTCTTGCTGGGTATAATAGCCACCATAGGGCGTATGGTCGTCGAGATCGGAATTAGTACCGATAATCGTTCCGCTACGCTGCGAACCCACTGTCGTCAACTTGGGCCATCGCTTGATTTCCAGACGCCAACCCTGATCGTCAGTCAGATGCCAGTGGAATACATTCATATTATGCATCGCCAGTAAATCGATGTACTTTTTGACAAACGTCACTGGGAAGAAATGACGCGAACAGTCAAGGTGCATACCACGATAAGAGAAGCGTGGGCCATCGACGATATTGACTGCAGGTAACAGCACACTACCGCCTTTTGTCTGTTCTTCATCAGCCAGTGCCTTACGAAGTGTCTGAATACCATAAAACACACCAGCGGCAGAACTTCCCGAGATGGTAACACCTTTCTTATTGACAATGAGCCAATAGCCCTCAGCACCTTTCACTCTGGGGAAAAGGGCTAATTCGATGTAGTTCACCTTCTTCTCCCGTTTCTGACTAATAGTCAGCGATAACCCAGTCTGTTCCTGAAGATACGATTGCAAGAACTCGGCCTCCTGCATAAGGTCATCAGAAACTAGAATCTGCACACTACTATTCAGAACAAACGGTTCTTCTTCTAATAAAGTAACCTGTTGCGGCATAGGCACTACGTCATAGTTCACAGCCTGCATTGTCGCACATAGCATCACAGCACAAAACAATATCAGTTTCTTCATCGTCTTAATTTCTCAACTAAAAACCTTCTACTTCAAATTGTACTACCGCATTTTTATCCATAGTGGGTAGCATACAGGTAATGGTGCGCGACTCACCAGGAGCCAGCGATATATAGTTATCTGACCAATAGGCAGGACACACTAGTGTGCCAGTCGCATCCTTCACGATAAGACGTTGGAAGAAAGCAATTGTCGACGAGGGATTAGTGAGGGTCAGTTCATAACCATTGTCGATACGTTTTGATTCCAAACGGCAGGTGACACGCGGCAGGCTGTTCAGTACACGATAGGATGCATAACGAGTAATAGGCGTAGTGACCCAATCTGTTTTCTTCCAATCGTAGTCATCGCGTTCAGCAGGTAGGAAATAATCGTTAACCGCAATTTCACTGCCTGTCGGATCAGTTGCCTTAAGGAACAGGAAGACATCGGACGTATCAGGAATGTCAAAAGCCTTCTGCACGGCACCAGCCTCCAGCGTCAATGTCTTCTGTTCTTGTTGATCCACCGTTCCTGCTATTAAGCGCATACCGGCATTCAAAGTGACAGGCTTCAACGTCTCATTGACGGCAAAGACGGCATGACGCTGATAGTCGTAGATGAGTTGTATGGGAGCATTGCCACGCTTCACGGCATAATAGGAGGCATTAGGTTGCAGATAGTAGTCGTAAAGTTGCCAGTAGACACTCGGGCGGGCACTATTCAGCATCCATTGGATGATACCTGTAGCACGAGGCACGTTGACACGGAATGCCTCGAACATCACCTTCGTACCCTCATAGCTGAGCAAGTCGGCACGATGCAGATATTCATTGATATTCTTTGAAACTCCGAAGCGAGCATTGATAACCTCCGTGAGTCTTGCCAGCGTGTTCATCTCAGAACTAGAGGCGGTACACAGAATATTCCAACGTTCGTCAACGGGCCATAGTTGGGCACTACGAAGCATTTTTTCCAACGACTCCCTGACAGGCAGCTGGGCACCAATACCCGTCTCGGTATTGAAGCCATAGGCACTGCCTGGTGCCTGTGGGTCGTACCAGTAACTTGGCGATACATAATCATAGGGACCTTCCATCTTCGAACCTGATAGACCTGAGATAGTGCTCTCCATCTGTTTGGCGGAGATAACAACTGGACGATCATCGCAGGTAGCCAAAAAATCGCGATAGCGCCATTCCAGATCTGGCACAGGCAAACGGTCACTGCCCACAAACCAGGCAATGATGCTGGGATGATGGCGCAACCAAAGTACCTGATCATTAAATGACTTACTTATCAGTTTGATGTTCTCCTCACTGGTGATACCCCCATAATGCGGATCACAGGGAGCTCCCAGATACTCTTCCCATTCCCAATGACAACTCCAACCTGCTAACAGCAATAGTCCTAGTTCGTCGCAGAGGTCATAGATGCTCTGAGACGTACCCCAGAAACCTTCCAGACGAACGGTATTCATATTCATATCACGCACATATTCCAATTGCTGACGATTCCTTTCTGGGGTATCACGCAGATAGATGTCGTCTGTCCATCCTGCACCACGTATCAACACATCACGCCCATTAAGCGTATAAGTACGATAGCCTTCAGGCGTCAGATGACTCTTGATGTCACGAATACCAAAACGCACGTTTTCGTCATCTGCCACCACACCATCCTGTTCGAACTCCATACGCAGGTCGTAGAGTTCTGGTTTGCCTAATGTATGACACCACCATAGACGTGGTTTGTCGATATGCGCATCGGCAGCCAGCGTCACCATACGACGCTCATGAGGTGGCAACGTAACGGAAGTCGTCAACTGACGACCGTCAAAAGTACCTCGCAATACGCCCTTGACGGTCTTATCTGTCAGGTTTGTCAATTCTGCATCGATAGTTAGCCACGCCTCCTGCAATGTCTCGGTATTGACACGTGAACGAACGGATGAATGACTAATTGCCACGTCTCCGCAGGTCTTTACCTTCACCTCACGGAAGAGCCCCATACTCTCGTCAGCAGGACGCGGATTCCAGTCCACAAAACCGATATTCGGTTCACCTGGCTGTGCACGGAACACCTCAACAGCCAGAACATTCTGTTCTCGGACATAAGGCGTTACGTCAAACGTGAACTGACGGTATGTACCAGCCACTTCGTCCTTGCCCGCCACCAAATGACCGTTCAACCAGATGTTAGCACGATAGCAGATACCATCGAAGGAAAGCAGAACATGCTCCTTTAAGCGCGATTCAACTTTAAACGTGGTGCGATACCACCAACTGACATTGAAGCGGCTTTTGTCGATACGCTGATAATCAGCAGCCGTCAATGCCTCAGGCTCTATGCCGTCAGTAGTCAACACACCCATAATGGTAGACGGCACTGTAGCTTCATACCACCCTGTGACATTTGCTGTCGGGGTAGAAAGTATATCCCCCGTTGTCTGTACTTCCGCTGATGGCTGTACTAACCATCCTTTCGACAATGTCAATACAGTGGCAGAGGCACCTATTGCCAGAATCACTGCTATTGCCGTCAAGCCCAATCGTGGCAATATGTTCTTCATAAGCGAAAATTATCCCGATAGCCTGTATCCTATCGGGATAATTAGAATTATGTTATATTTACAAATAATTACTTCTCCTCTGCAGGCTCAAGGACCTTCCACACGAGTGCAGCAAGAGCGCCACCAACGAATGGACCTACGATGAATACCCACAACTGGCTCAGTGCCTTACCTCCCTCAAAGAGAGCAGGACCGATAGAACGGGCGGGGTTCACAGATGTACCAGTGTAGTTGATGCCTACGAGGTGAATCAGTATCAGGGCGAGACCGATAGCCAGACCAGCGAAGTTGTTGGTAGCACCGTTCGTCTTAGAGGTAGCACCCAATACGACGAGTACGAAGATGGAGGTAAGGATGATTTCAGCCACCAGACCGTTTACCACATTTTCTGAAGCACAAGCATTGGCTCCAGTCGTTGTACCACGAGCCAAACCCGGATCTGTAGATACGAGGAAGTACAACAGAGCAGCAGCAATGATAGCGCCTATCACCTGGAACAGCATATACATACCACAGTCCTTTGAGTTCATCTTTCCACTCAGGAACACACCCAGCGTGATGGCAGGGTTGATATGACAACCAGAGATACCACCGATAGCATAAGCCATAGCCACAACAGAGAGACCAAAGGCAATTGCCGTTCCTACTACAGATGCTGTGTCAACACCACAATTCAGGCTAACGGCAGCACCGCAACCCAAAAACGTAAGTACAAACGTACCCACCATTTCAGCTAAATACTTTTTCATAACTCTTTTGTTTTAGGAATTAAAAGGTTTATTAATGTAACGCAAAAGTAATCATTATATTTGAAACATGCAAGTAAAATGCCAAGAAAATGAAAAAACATTCTCATTTTGTTCGCTTACTCAAAATTTTACATTATCTTTGTACCCATGACAACTGAGAATCCGTATATCAAGCAATTTCCAGAACTGATGGCAGGCAAGACAGTGTTGTACTGTCACGGCTTTGCCTCCAGCGGACAATCGGGTACCGTAACACGTCTAAGAACTGTGATGCCTAACGCACGGGTGATTGCCCCCGACCTGCCTGTTGATCCTCACGAAGCTATCGCTTTGCTTCATACGATATGCGAACAGGAGAAGCCCGACTTGATTATCGGTACCTCAATGGGAGGTATGTACACGGAACAGTTACGTGGCTTTGACCGCATCTGTATCAATCCTGCATTAGAGATAGCAGAGACGATGAGGGCACATGGGATGACAGGTACCCAGCAGTTTCAGAATCCCCGACTGGATGGCATACAGGAATTCTACGTTGACAAGGCGCTTGTCAAAGCCTATCGCGATGTTTCCGAACAGCGCTTCGTTGGTCTTACTCCAGAGGATGAACAGCGTGTCTACGGACTCTTTGGCGACAAAGACGATTTGGTAGACACTATCGGCATGTTTAGTGACCACTACTCGCAATATACCAAATTCCATGGTGAGCATCGAATGGACGACAAGAGTTATATGTACTCCGTCTTACCCGTCATCCGTTGGATAGACGACAAGCAAGAGCATCGGCAGCGCCCAATCATCTATATCGGTATAGAGACGATGATAGATGCTTACCAAAAGCCCGTATCATCAGTGCAAAAAGCCATAAGATTACTGATAGAGCACTATGAGGTATTTTTCGTGGCACCGCCTTTAAAGTATGCCACGACGGAATCGTGGCTTGCAGAGTACATCAACGTACCTGCTTGGCGACACACCATTTTCACGCCACGTCGTGACCTGCTGTATGGCGACTATCTAATTGCTAAGCAAGAAGGTGTCGACACCATGGCAACCCTCTTGGAATATGGTTCCGACACGTTCAAGACGTGGGATGATATCATCGAATACTTCTCACGCCTTGGAGGACAGTAACACCACTGAATATTACTCACTAAAACCAATAAAGATAATGAAGAAATGTTTATCCATGATGGCAATCATTGCCACCACATTGCTGGCACTCAGTGCCTGTAACACAAAGACTGAGGCAACAGACGGAGTCAACAACTTCCGCATCAAACGCGGCACCAATCTCAGCCATTGGCTGTCACAGAACAATGAAGACCGCGGCGAAGCTCGCAAACAGCACATCCAAGAAGACGACTTTGCACGTCTAGATTCACTGGGGTTTGACTTCGTACGCATCCCCATCGACGAAGTACAGTTTTGGGATGAGCAAGGCAACAAACTGCCTGAGGCTTGGGACTTGCTGACCTTTGCCCTCGACCAGTGTAGCAAGCATCACTTGCGTGCTATTGTCGACCTGCACATCATCCGTTCGCACTATTTCAATGCCGTCAATGAGGAAGACCAAGCTGCCAACACGCTCTTCACATCGGAGAAGTCGCAGCAAGACCTGATTAACTTGTGGTACCAGCTGTCGGATGCGCTGAAAGGCTATAGCAACGACTCAGTGGCCTATGAGTTCATGAACGAGCCCGTGGCTGAGGACCACGAGCAGTGGAACCAGCTGGTGGCTAAGGTTCACAAGGCCCTGCGCGAACGTGAGCCGCAGCGCACACTGGTCATCGGTTCGAACTTGTGGCAGGGCTATCAGACGATGAAATACCTGAAGGTGCCCGAGGGCGACAAAAACATCGTGCTGTCGTTCCACTACTACAACCCGATGATCCTGACGCACTACGGCGCATGGTGGGCACCGATAGGCAAATACAAGGGCAAGGTGAACTATCCTGGCATCCTGGTATCGAAGGAAGACTATGAGGCCGCCAACGACACGGTGAAGGCAGTGATCGACGAGAACCATTACACTACCGAGGAGTGGAACATCGATCACATCCGCGCTGACTTCAAGGATGCCATCGAGGCCGCCAAGAAGTATGGTCTGCAACTGTTCTGTGGCGAATGGGGTGTCTACGAACCCGTAGACCGCGAGTTAGCCTACAAGTGGACGAAGGACATGCTGACTGTCTTCGACGAGTTCAATATTGCATGGACCACATGGTGCTACGATGCCGACTTCGGTTTCTGGGATCAGAAGAAGCACGACTTCAAGGACAAGCCGTTGGTTGACCTGCTAATGAGCAGCAAAGGGTTAGAGAAATAGACTAAGCAGGCAACAATACCACACCTTGTTGTTTCTTGCCGTCCATCATGATTTTCAGAGGACGGTCGAAACGCACATGACGGACATACTGAGTTTCCTCGACGGCAGGCATGCTGTCGAGGATTTCTTTTTGGAAGATGCCGTCGCCTGTATAGGTATTGATAGTAAAGTAGCCCACACCGAAAGAAGTGAGATTCTGGAAGAAGTGCGTACCCTGAGAGGGATCGACATGATAGTTCTTCAGTCCTGACTCCACAATGACACGAGCAGCAGAGATATGAGGCCACTTCACGGGGATGCCTAACCAGTAGTCACTACTACCCCATCGTCCAGGACCAACAAGTACATAAGAGCCTCCGTTATCAAGGAACTTCCGATTGATACGTTCTATATCATCGGCAATATAAGGATTGTTGGCTGCTGTGAAATCATCATTCGTCTTCACATAAACTACATCCACCACATCCTCATAAATACCATGTCCCAAAGAATTCGCAGAACGCAGCAGACATTGTTCATCGGGAATAGCGGCAAGGTCTTCGTCCAATACTTGCTTGGAATCAACGATAGGACGAATCTGCAAGAGATAGAAGTCGCCGACAGGCTGTTGGCTACTGGCTGTTAACTCTTGGTTGAAGAGATTGCAAGCAAACTCTATCTCCACAGGACGGCGCATCTCCTCAGAACCAAGTTTCTGTACCATCTGGAGAATCTCAGGCAAGGGGAATACACCCTGTTGTAACACGCCACAGAATGAAATCACCTTACGTCCTCCCTCATAGATACCATCACGGATAATCTGATCGGAAGGGTCATAAGTAGAGGCGATACCTTGCAGAGAACCGTCCTTGTCGGCTTCCTTCACACGAAGGTTCAGGAGATTGAAGCCATCGTCCACCTTGAAGTCATCACCAACATGCGACATATCCAAAGCGTAGAAGCGTGTCTGCGTCTCTTTCAGTGCCGTCTCCATCTCTGAGGTTTGCAACACCTGCGTAGGATGATAGGGCGACACTCGCAACGTCTGTCCGCCATCTACGATATACTTACCCAAGCCCAAAGCCAACGAGGCAATACCTTCCTCTGCCGTCTCATCGCCAATGGGATAATAGTTCAACGAACGCAACACACCACTGAACGTGGGATAATAGTGCGTGCCATACTGATGACCAACCACCTCCTGAAGGATCACTGCCATCTTCTCTTGGTCGATGACATTAGAGGTTGCCGTCATATAGGCTTTCGAGTCCTTATAATAGACAGACGCATAAACTCCCTTGATGGCACATGCCAACATCCGCAGCATCTCATATTTATCCTCTAAATAAGGAATCATGTAGGTACTATAGATTCCTGCAAACGGCTGATAGTGACTATCCTCCAGTAATGAACTGGAACGCACGGCAATAGGCGACTTCACCGCATCGAAGAACGTGAAGAAGTCTGCTATCAATGAGTCAGGAAGCTGTGCCTTGAGGAAATGCTCCAATATCTCCTCGTCAGAGGCATCACTAAGGGCAATACCCCACAGGTTGTTATTATCCATGAACTCATCGAAGAAGTCTGTACAGAGTACTACCGTCTTCGGGATAGATACAGATGCATTCTCATACTGGTTCAGTTCTGGGTGTCGCTTGATGATGTTATCGAGAAAAGCGAGGCCACGTCCCTTGCCTCCCAACGAGCCCTCACCAATACGAGCAAAATGGGCATAGCGGTCAAACTTCAAACGGTCGAAGACGGCTACCACACCGATATTCTTCATCCTACGATACTGAACGATGGCATCGAAGATAATCTGTCGATGGGCATCTACATCCTGTAACTTATGCCACGTAACAGTCTTCAGGAACTGTGATACAGGGAAGATAGCACGGGCACATAGCCAACGGCTCATGTGGTTACGAGAGATATGATAGAGCATCGAGTCGTTAGGGATCTTGAAAATATTATCCTGTAACTCCTTTAACGTTGATACACGAGCCACTTCTTCCTTCGTATTCGGGTCTCGGAACACAAAATCGCCAAAGCCCATGTGTTCCTCTATCAACTGACGCAGGTCAACATTCATCTTCTTTGAGTTCTTATCCACAAAAAGGAACTTCTCCTGTTCAGCCTTCTCTTTATTCTGAATCTCCGAACTCTGGAGAATCAAGGGCACATATTCATCGCGCTTGCGAATCTCACGTAATAGTTTCAAACCAGCCTCTGCATCACCCTCTTCCACATGAGAGAGTCGACCAGGCACTATCTTGATGGGGAAACGGGTATCGCTGATGACACCCAGCACATTGTCGTGATATTTCTCATACCAGAACATCGCCTCCTCATAATTGGTGGCTAACACCACCTTAGGGCGTCCACGCTTACGCTGGGCTGCAGCATGGGGATTCAACGCCTCTGTCGAGAAGTTCTTGCTTTGTGCGAGGATATAATTATAGAGGTTAGGAAGAACTGAGGAATAGAAACGGATATTATCTTCCACCAGCATAATCATCTGCACACCGGCTTCCTTGATATCGTGCTCAATATTCATCTTATCCTCTATCAGTTTGATGATAGAGAGGATTAGATTGGTATTACCCAACCAACAGAACACATAATCGAAGATCGACATATCCTCGTTCTCAATGCGCTTGGTAATACCATGAGAGAAAGGAGTCAGTACGACACAAGGGATATGAGAAGCCAGTTGCTTGATATCACGGGCAACAGCAAAGGCATCGTTGTCGGCATTACCAGGCATACAAATGACCAAGTCGATATCTGTCGTTTTCAATACCTCTTCCGCCTCGTCTGTCGTAGATACCTGTGTAAACGTAGGAGGATAACGCATACCCAATTCGCTATATTCGTCAAACAGTTTCTCATCTATTCGTCCATCGTCCTCCAACATAAACGCATCATAGGGATTGGCTACGATGAGGACGTTGAAGATGCGACGCGTCATCAAATTGACAAACGACACATCTTTTAGATAGAATTGATTCCACTCGTTGGGTATTTTATTCGTTTCACTCATATAATCAACATTTCATGTTGCAAAGTTATCATTTTTTTCGTAATCACGGGCTTTGTTTCATATTTTCTTCGTACTTTTGTGGCTGAAATTCAAAAACATCATCAAATTATGGATAAAAAACTACGAACCGGATCCCTTTGCGTACAAGCAGGATATAAGGCGAAAAACGGTGAACCAATAGAATTGCCCATCATCCAGAGCACTACTTTCAAGTATGACGACTCTGACGAGATGGCACAGTTGTTCGACCTCAAGAAAGAAGGTTATTTCTATACCCGTCTGCAGAATCCCACTAACGATGCTGTGGCAGCGAAGATTGCTACGCTGGAAGGTGGTGTAGGCGCCGTATTGACCTCTTCTGGACAGGCAGCCAATTTCTACGCTATCTTCAATATCTGTCAGGCAGGTGACCATTTCATCACCTCCAACGAGATATATGGTGGTACCTATAACCTCTTCGGCGTGACGCTAAAGAAGCTCGGTATTGACTGTACGTTCATCTCACAGGAAGCATCCGATGAAGAGATACAGGCAGCCTTCCGTCCCAACACAAAAGCCGTATTCGGAGAGACCATATCAAACCCTGGCTGTGCTGTTTTCGACATTGAGCGCTTTGCTAAGATAGCCCATCAAAACGGGGTGCCCTTGATTGTGGATAACACCTTCGCTACTCCTGTCAATTGTCGTCCTTTTGAATGGGGTGCTGATATCGTCACCCACTCTACGACCAAATATATGGACGGTCTGGCTACTCAGGTAGGCGGCTGTGTTGTAGACAGTGGCAATTTCGACTGGTTGGCTAATGCAGAGAAGTTCCCAGGCCTTTGCACACCTGACGATTCATATCATGGACTGACTTACGTAAAGGCATTTGGTAAGATGGGCTTCACCACCAAACTGGTAGCACAGTTGATGCGCGACCTCGGCAGCATCCCTGCTCCCCAGAACTCGTTCCTACTGAATCTTGGTTTACAGACGCTGCATCTACGTATGGCGCAGCACTGTAAGAACGCACAGCGCGTGGCAGAGTTCCTGCATGACAATCCGAAGGTGGCTTGGGTTCATTACTGTGGTTTGAAAGACGATGCCCACTATGCGTTGGGACAGAAATACCTGCCGAACGGTTCTTGTGGTGTCATTGCCTTCGGACTCAAAGGCGATCGCGAGACTGCCATCAAGTGGATGGATTCTTTAGAGATGATCAATATCGTGACGCATGTGGCCGATGCCCGTACCTGTGTGCTGCATCCTGCCAGTCACACCCATCGCCAACTCAGTGACGAGCAACTGCGTGAAGCAGGTGTGGCTCCTGATCTTATCCGTCTGTCAGTAGGTATCGAAGATGTCGAGGATATTCTGGATGATATCAAACAAGCACTGGAGAAGATTTGAATATAAATAATAATTGTATATTAGCATATGTTTCATATTTATGAAGGATTCCATCTCGTTGATGCCTACCACAAGATGCGCTATCAACGGAAATACCATCCTACTGATGGTACTAAACGGGTTATTAAGATTGCATTGGTAGCCCTTGTCACACTCTTCCTCTGGAACATACCCACCGAATGGTATGGCATCGAGGGACTGACCGTCATCCAACAGCGTATCATCGCCATCTTTGCCTTCGCCACGCTGATGTGGATTCTCGAAGTGGTATCCTCATGGGCTACCTCTGTGGCTATCATGGTGCTGATGTTGGTATTCTGTTCCGACAGTGGTTTCAAATGGATGGTGAATCCTGATGAGGTAGGCACAGTGCTCAGCCATAAAGGAGTGATGGCTACCTTTGGTGACCCCATCATCATGTTGTTCATCGGCGGATTCATCCTTGCTATCGCGGCCACGAAGACTGGACTTGACGCCCAACTTGCCAAAGTGTTGCTTAAGCCCTTCGGCAGTAAAAGCGAAAACGTGCTGTTAGGTTTTCTGTTGATAACTGGATTGTTCTCGATGTTTGTTTCCAACACCGCCACAGCCGCTATGATGCTCACCTTTCTGGCTCCTGTGTTCCGCCAGTTGCCTCCAGAGGGTAAGGGACGCATAGCAATGGCACTGTCTATCCCTGTGGCTGCTAACCTTGGTGGTATGGGAACACCTATCGGTACTCCACCAAATACCATTGCCTTGAAATACCTGAACGACCCTGAGGGCTTGAATCTGCAACTCGGTTTCGGCGAGTGGATGATGTTCATGTTGCCATTGGTTATTGTATTATTGTTCCTGAGTTGGTGGCTCATCAAGACGATGTTCCCCTTCACCCAGAAGACTGTGGAACTGAAGATTGACGGCGAGATGAAGAAAGAGCCGCAGACCTATATCGTCATTGTCACCTTCTTTGTTACAGTAGCTCTGTGGTTGCTGGATAGCGTGACAGGTATCAATAGTAATACGGTGGCACTGATTCCGTTTGTTGTCTTTGCCCTGACGGGTGTGATTACCAAGCGCGACCTTGAACAGATTAACTGGAGTGTCATCTGGATGGTGGCTGGAGGTTTCGCCCTGGGTTATGGTCTGAATGCCTCCGGATTGGCGGACAATGCTATCAAGAGTATTCCTTTCGGAGATTTCTCGCCCTTCCTTATCCTCATCCTCTCAGGACTCATCTGCTACATCCTCAGCAACTTCATCAGCAACTCGGCAACGGCTGCCCTGTTGATGCCTATCCTTGCTGTGGTTTGCACCGCTATGGGTGATAAGTTAGATGCCATCGGTGGTACTCCTACCGTACTGATGGGTGTAGCTATTGCAGCTTCCAGTGCAATGATCCTGCCTATCTCCACCCCACCAAATGCCCTTGCCTTCGCCACAGGTCTGGTCAAACAGAACGAAATGTCGAAGATTGGTATCATCATGGGTATTCTCAGTATGGCGTTGGGCTATGCCCTACTCTATGTAATAGGCAATCTACATCTTCTCTAACCTGCCCATTTAACAAATTGTAAACTTTCGAGTAAAATTATAGGGGTTTTTCTTTGTCATTCAAAGAATTTCCCCTATTTTTGCATTATAATTATAGCATAATGTCATTAATAACGATAAAATCTTAAACTATGAACGTGGAGAAAATCATGCAGGACCTGGAGCGCAAGCACCCAGGAGAAGCAGAATACCTGCAAGCAGTTCGTGAAGTGCTCATCTCTATTGAAGAGGTGTATAACCAGCATCCTGAGTTTGAAAAAGCCAAACTCATTGAGCGCATTGTCGAGCCGGAACGTGTCATCACTTTCCGTGTCCCCTGGGTAGACGATAAGGGTGAGGTGCATGTGAACCTCGGCTATCGTGTACAGTTCAACAGTGCCATCGGTCCATATAAGGGCGGTTTGCGCTTCCACTCTTCCGTCAACCTGAGCATCCTGAAGTTCCTCGGTTTCGAACAGACTTTCAAGAATGCATTGACGACATTGCCCATGGGTGGTGGCAAGGGAGGTTCCGACTTCTCTATTCGTGGACGCTCCGACAATGAAGTGATGCGTTTCTGTCAGGCTTTCATGAACGAGTTATATCGTCATATCGGGCCTGATGAGGATGTGCCTGCTGGCGACATCGGTGTAGGAGCCCGTGAGATTGGCTACCTTTTCGGTCAGTATAAGAAACTTACCCATCAGTTCCAGGGAGTACTCACGGGCAAAGGACTCGAATGGGGCGGTTCTAAGATTCGTCCTGAAGCCACAGGTTATGGAGCCTTGTATTTCGTTCATCACATGCTGAAGACCCACGGCCACGACATCAAGGGTAAGACCGTTGCCCTCTCAGGTTTTGGTAATGTGGCATGGGGTGCTGCGAAGAAAGCGACAGAACTGGGTGCCAAGGTCATCACCATTAGCGGTCCAGACGGATATATCTACGACCCTGCAGGTCTCGATGCTGAGAAGATAGACTATCTGTTGGAGTTGCGTGCCTCAGGCAATGATGTCTGTGCACCATACGCTGAGGAGTTCGACGGCGCCACCTTCTTCGAAGGCAAGCGTCCTTGGGAACAGAAGGCGGACATCTATCTACCTTGTGCTACACAGAACGAGTTGAACGGCAATGATGCCGACCAGATACTTGCCAATCAGCCATTATGCATCGCTGAGGTATCTAATATGGGATGCACCGCAGAGGCTGCCGAGAAGTTCATTGCTGCCCGTCAACTCTTTGCCCCAGGTAAGGCGGTCAATGCAGGCGGTGTGGCTACCAGCGGTCTTGAGATGACGCAGAACTCCATGCGCCTGGGATGGAGCGAGAAAGAGGTGGACGAGAAACTCCACTATATCATGTCGAGCATCCACGAGCAGTGCGTGAAGTATGGCAAACAGCCCGACGGCTACGTCGATTATGTAAAAGGTGCCAATGTCGCAGGTTTCATGAAAGTAGCCCATGCGATGATGGCGCAAGGCATTGTATAAAAACAAAGAAGGCTTCCTCTTTCGGGAAGCCTTTCTTATTAATCTTTTCCCTTTTATTTCCTACGGGTCACAATAGTGAACTCCTTTTCCTGTGCCGTCAGTTCCTGATTGCCAACGGTAGCACCTACACGAATCTTTGCCGTTCCGTCTTTCAGCTTCCTGTCTGCAAGAATCGTTGCCGTGTAGCGTACGCCACTGTTCGGAGCAATACTCTCCACGTGAAGGTTAGGCGAGATATGGATATTCTTGTTGCCCGTCACGTCATACACGACAGGCTGGATATCATAAAGAGTGCGACGCGTATAGTTCATGATTTCGAAGCTTACCTTACACTCCTCACCAGCCTTCAGGATACCATCTTGATTCTGGTCGATGAACTGTGCATGACGGATAATGATACGTCCTGGGGCATTAACAGCCGTAGGGTCTGCCTCAGAAGGACTGAACGTCATTGGCTTCTCATCACCAGGACCCGCCATATCAAGATTAATACGGTCGTCACCACTATTGGTCGCATCGAAACCACTACGGTCTGGCTGATAACCGCCCTGTGGATAGTCATCGTCACGCTGAGCTGCACGCTCTGCCCTGCGTAACTCTCGGTCACGCTTATAGGCCGCATACTTCTCTGCCTCCGCCTTGTCAGCCTGTGCACCGATGGCTGCACCAACGGCTGCACCGCCAGCCATACCGACGATAGTACCGATATCACTGCCTCGCCATCCACCGGCAATACCTCCGATGGCAGAACCGAGAATAGAACCGAATGTACCACCTACATAGGCACCCTGTCCTGTGTAAGTATCACAACTACTTAGTATCAAAGCAGCACCGATAACCCATATTCCAATCTTCTTCATATCGTTCTCTTTTTAAGTATCACGTTGCAAAGATACGGTTTTTCCATAAATCTGCAAGGGGCTTTTCCCGAAAATCTCATAGGGGAATCCCTAAAAAGAGTCCCAAAACTGGGACTCTTTTTAGTTGAGAGTTGAGAGTTAAAAGTTAAGAGATAACTTTTCTTTACTCTTACTTAATCAATACCTTCTTGCCATTGATGATATACACACCCCTTGGCAATTCTTTCAGCGTCGTAATCTTTGAACGCACCTTGTTACCTTGCAAGTCGTAGACATCAGCAGGATGCTCTACGGAGATACCTAAGATACCATCCGCCTCGGTAATCGTCAGATGGCCATTAACGTAAGTAATCTCATAGTTTTGTGCTTCTGCACCAGAAACGATAATATCATACTCACCAGGCTCACTGGCAGATGTAGCCGTCGTGGTAAACATTGGCTGCTTCGTCAGCACTGCTTCCGTCTCATCATTTTTGAAACCATCGTACGTTGCCTCGAAGGTTGGCAATGCCTCGCCCTGCTTGATGGTATAGTCCTTCGCTGTGATTGTCAGCGGAGCCTTCTCGATAGTTAATGTACCATTGACGTAGGTGTCGTTATAGTTCTTTACCGTACCCTTGCTAATAACAATCGGATATGTACCTACAGGACTGGTCTTTGTTGCTTCGCAAGTGATAGAAGGAGTTCCGTTGAGTGTAGCACCCTCACTTGTAAACTCGAAAGCAGGCAGGTCGTCACCATACTTAATCGTATAACTCTTCGCCGTAATAGTAACGGGGTCTGCCTCTTGAATCGTCAACTTACCCTTCACAAAATCAATATTGTAATTCGTTGCGGTAGCACCAGAAACGGTAATTTCATACACACCAGGTTCACTAGCAGAAGTAGCTGTCGTAGTACATGTTGGTTTGGCTGTCAGTACAGCAGCAGTCTCACTATTCTTAAAGCCTTCATAGGTAACTTCGAAGGTCGGAAGAGCATCGCCCTGCTTGATGGTATAGTCCTTTGCGATAATCTTCAACGGAGCCTGTGTGACAGTCAGTTTACCATCTACAGCCTCAAATTCACTCTCAATAGTACCCTTGGCAACGGTGATGGCATATGTTCCAACATTAGATGTTGCTGTTGCTGTGGTTGACAAAGCAGGTACACCTGTCAGCGATCCAGCAGGATCTATCGTGTAGGTAAACTCAGGATTGGCCTCACCATATTCACGACTTGCATCGTTTGCAGTCACAGTTGGAATAGGCTTATTAAGAAAATAAGTTCTATAGGCAACAAACACAGGATCGATATCCCATGTATAGTAATAGACATACAGCCCATAATACTTATCTTCTGTTAAGTTGGAGAAGTTTACATGAAGAGCCTTTTCCTCTCCAGTCGGCAGAACCAATTGCTGCGTTATTGTTATAGCTTCACCATCTGGAGATAAATAATAAGAATCCTCTTCTTCCACTTCTATTTTAGCCATTGGGTACAATACAAACTTCACTTCATCATTATAGTCATTCTCGCCTTCATTCGTAAAGGTCACTGTAGCGTTAATAGTATTCCTAGTAGATGTCTCTCCTTCCTGTTCATCAAAGTCAATTATGGCACTCAATTCTTGAGGAAGTGTCTCCTCAATGGTTACTGCCTGGCTCCACACCACATTATTCTTGTCACCAGCAGCAATCTCTATAGTTACATCACCCGAACCCCAAGGTACAAAACTAATCATGACGTTACCTGTCTGTCCTGGAGCGACATAAGAAGAAACTGCCTCATCGCATAAATAGAATGTCGTTTCATCCATATATCCATTATTTGTCCAATTAATGATTGCCGTATTGGACCGACTCTCTTTCATGGCATTTTCGAACTTACAACTGTTGATTTGGACGGCATTCTTTATATTATCAGAAGAAGAAGCATATGATACCGTCAACTCATTATCTTTGATGGTGAGTATCACCTTATTATTATTAAAGTTGGCGATTCTTTGCCATTCATCCTTTCCCTGTACTCTGAAGACTGGTCTTACTTCATAGGTGCCTTCTGTAATACTTGCACCGAAAGTAGCATAAGAATGTGCATACGTAATCTGTCCCCAAGGTTTGACGAAGGCATCTGTCACACCTATAAGAGCGACTTGCGTACCACCTTGATAAAGTGCACATGCGAAGTCAATCTCCATTTCTTCATCTTCCCAATAGTAGATTCTGTCCCAGAATTCCAATTCAAAATCCTCATTTGTAGATGTTCGGGAGACACTTTCACAATTTACCCCTTGATCATAGACAATGGGAGAAGCAGCGACTTCTCCCTCATAAGGAGGTTGAATACCTATAATGGCTTCCTGTAAAATTGAAAAGCCACTTTCAAACGTGCCACCGCCAGTACCCTTATCATATGGGTTGAGAATCGACAAGGCGAAATAGCCATCCGATTGACCACTCCATCCCCAGTTGACATGAAAGAGACCTTTGTCATCGTAACCATCAACGACAAATTCATGTCCGCCAGAATATCCTCCGTCAGTTTGTCCTGATTGTCCACTATACAACACTGGGCGTGCGTTCTTCAATTCATTGTAAATAAGCCCTTCCCATTCTTCTGTGCTGTAACTTCTACGAAGGACCGTTTTTGCCGCTGTGCTATACCCGAAATGATTAATCAAATCTGTTGCATATACATTGGCACTGGATTCCCATACACCATAGGACATCTCCACAGCAGCACCACAATAGTACATCAACTCGGCAACAGCATCAGCGGACTCGCCAGTATCAGAATTGTCATAGTCGTCCTTCATCAAATCCCATTTAAAGGTCGTTGCAGGCAAATCCCATCCTGGTGAAGCCACCTCACCCTGCGGCCATTTGTGATAGTACATCACCTGTGCCATTGCTGTGGCAACACAACCTGTGGGACAGTTTTCCGACCATCCTATTGGACATAAGTTATTGTAAGGACGTCCCTGATCCCAATGGCTGGTCAGCAGAGGTTTCACAGGAGTGCCAATCACCCTGCGAGGAGTTGTGGTTATCGAAGCACCACCTAATGCCTCTATCTGCTTAGCATATCCCTCTAACCAAACTTTCGCATTCTTTGGTAATTTATCGAGATTAAGACTGCCCTGATCCGCATATCCTAAGATGGGGATGGTACGGTCATCACCGCTCACAATGACGAAGCCGTTTTGTCCCTCGGCATTGAACACATAGAAAGACTTATTCTTGTCAAATGCTGGTGCGCGACGCAGATTCTTCTGCTTGAACTGCTTGCCCTGCATAAACTTTTGTGCTTTCTGCAAAGCTTCAGCCTCTGTCACCTCTCCTGCAGACATTGTCAGGAAGGCAAAAAGACTAATGAATAATAAGGTTAGTTTCTTCATGTTGTTTTTAAGTTATAGTTTTATATCTTTAGGTTCCTCACATAGCAGAAGCGCGGGACTGTCTTTACCAGTTCCGGATGGAGGTCGTGAGAAAACCTGAAATAGAAAATGGATAACGACCCCACGCTATACGTGGAAGCTGTTTTGCTCTCCTGTCTATTTCAGTCTTGCTTGAAAATTTCTCACGTTTCCATCCGCAAGTTCAGAGCATAACGCTTCTTCTGCAGGAGCAGGTCCTTCCCACTCCGATGGCAAATATATAGAATAGTTTTGAAAGTTCCAAGTTTTTTGAATAAAAAATGTAATAATCTGCCACTCTCCTTATACAATATTACTCTATTGTATAAATAAAAAGGAGTTGAAGAGTGTTAAGTGTTGAATAGACACCATACATACAAGGCGTTTAGAATGACAATAGAAAAAAATCGTAGGAATTAATAGAAAAAGGATTTCTTTCTAATAAAAATTTATGTTCAAGGGCGATGAACATGTATTCGCGGTTCAGAAACATGTGTTTGCGGTGCAGAAACATAAGTTCAAGGCGCAGAAACATAAAATTATTAGAATAGAAAAGAAAAAAGAAAAAGAGAAGGGACACTGCTTTCGCAATGTCCCTTCTTCTCAGTATGATAAAACTATTATTCAGCCTTTGCCTCTTCTGCGGGAGCCTCAGCAGCCTCTTCAGCCTTGGGTGCTTCCTCAACAGGTGCCTCAGCGGGAGCTTCTTCAGCAACAGGAGCCTCAACGGGAGCCTCTTCTGCCTTGGGAGCCTCTGCCTTAGCAGCAGACTTGCGTGAACGACGAGTCTTCTTAGCCTCTGCCTTTGGAGTCTTCAGCATGTTCTCATCGAAATCTACAAGCTCGATGAAAGCCATATCTGCACCATCACCCAGACGTGAACCCAGCTTGATGACGCGTGTATAACCACCGGGGCGATCACCTACTTTCTGAGAGACAACACCGAAGAGCTCTTTCAGAGCCTCTTTGTTCTGCAGGTAGCTGAATACTACGCGGCGAGAATTGGTGCTATCGTCTTTTGAGCGTGTGATCAGTGGCTCAACATACTTCTTAAGTGCCTTTGCCTTGGCGAGGGTCGTAGTGATTCTTTTGTGCATGATCAGTGAGATTGCCATGTTGGCAAGCATAGCATGACGATGATCTGCAGTACGGCCCAGATGATTGAATTTCTTTCCGTGTCTCATTTTTTGTTTTTCTTTTTAAGGAGTTGCTCTCTACTCCTTGTCTAATTTGTACTTTGAAATATCAGTTCCAAACGACAGATTCAGACTCTCGAGCAAATCATCAAGCTCAGTGAGCGATTTCTTACCGAAGTTACGGAACTTCAGGAGGTCTGTTTTATTATACTGTACGAGATCACCAAGGGTCTCGACATCAGCAGCCTTCAGACAGTTGAGGGCACGAACAGAGAGGTTCATGTCAACAAGCTTGGTCTTCAGCAACTGACGCATGTGCAGTACTTCCTCATCAAACTCTTGATTGCCCTCGATATCATTGTTCTCAAGGGTGATCTTCTCATCAGAGAAGAGCATGAAGTGATAGATAAGGATCTTGGCAGCTTCCTTCAGCGCGTCCTTCGGGTGAATGGAACCATCCGTCGTAATCTCCATGACGAGCTTATCATAGTCCGTCTTCTGCTCAACACGATAGGGTTCAACAGAATACTTTACGTTACGAATCGGAGTATAAATGGAGTCGATTGCTATTACGTTTACATCAGTGCAGAATTCACGGTTCTCATCTGCGGGAACATATCCACGACCTTTGTTAATAGTAAGATCAATCTGCATCGAGGCTTTGGAATCTAAATGACAAATCACCAAATCGGGATTTAACACTTCAAATCCAGTCAGATACTTACCTATATCACCAGCTTTAAACTCGGTAGAATTCTCAACGGTGATAGAGACTTTTTCGTTCTCGAATTCTTCCACTACTTGCTTGAACCTAACTTGCTTCAGGTTCAAGATAATGTTGGTCACGTCTTCCTTTACACCAGGTACTGATGAGAACTCATGCTCAACACCTCCGATGCGGATGGTGTTGATAGCATAACCCTCAAGTGATGAAAGAAGAATGCGACGCAGGGCGTTACCAACGGTTACACCGAAGCCAGGCTCAAGGGGACGAAATTCGAACTTGCCGAATTTGTCGTTGGCCTCCAACATTACGACTTTATCAGGTTTTTGAAATGCTAATATCGCCATTAATTTAATGATTTATTTAGAGTACAACTCAACGATTAACTGCTCCTTAATATTCTCGGGAATGTCGGCACGCTCCGGCTTGTGAAGGAACTTACCACTCTTGGTCTGCTCGTCCCACTCAATCCAAGGATACTTACTGTGGTTGAAACCTGCAAGAGCTGCCTCGATAACTTCGAGAGACTTAGCTTTCTCACGTACGCCAACAATCATGCCTGGCTTTACGGAGAAAGAGGGGATGTTCACAACAGCACCATCAACCGTAATGTGCTTGTGACCGACCAACTGACGGGCAGCAGCACGTGTCGGGGCAATACCCAGACGGAACACTACATTGTCGAGACGGCTCTCAAGGTTCTGGAGCAGTACCTCACCGGTAATACCCTCTGCCTTAGCTGCCTTTTCGAACATATTACGGAACTGACGCTCAAGAACACCATAGGTATACTTGGCTTTCTGCTTCTCTGCCAACATGACAGCATACTCCGACTGCTTGCGGCGACGGTTGTTGCCATGCTGTCCAGGAGGGAAGTTTCTCCTAGACAAAACTTTGTCTGCGCCGAAGATGGGCTCGCCAAAACGACGCGCAATTTTTGATTTCGGTCCAATATATCTTGCCATAATACTAAAAATAAATTCTGATGATTAAACTCTACGACGCTTGGGAGGACGGCATCCGTTGTGTGGAAGTGGTGTAGCATCGATGATCTCGATAACCTCAATACCTGCACCGTGGACAGCACGGATAGCTGATTCACGACCATTACCTGGACCCTTTACGTAAGCCTTTACCTTACGCAGACCAAGGTCGAAAGCAACCTTTGCGCAATCCTCTGCTGCCATCTGAGCAGCATACGGAGTGTTCTTCTTAGAACCACGGAAACCCATCTTACCGGCTGAAGACCAAGAAATCACCTGACCCTCGTCGTTTGCCAATGTTACGATGATATTATTAAAAGAACTGTGCACGTGAAGCTGGCCAAGGGCGTTAACCTTCACGGTTCTCTTCTTTGAAGTGACTGTTTTCTTTGCCATAACTTTAGTTAATTCTTAATTCTTAACTCTTAATTCTTAACTCTCAATTACTTCGTAGCCTTCTTCTTGTTTGCAACAGTCTTCTTCTTACCCTTACGTGTACGGGCATTGTTCTTGGTGCTCTGACCACGAACGGGAAGACCGTGACGATGACGAACGCCACGATAGCAACCAATATCCATCAGTCGCTTGATATTCAACTGGATCTCACTACGGAGATCACCTTCTACTTTGAATTCAGCGCCGATAATTTCACGGATCTTAGCTGCCTGATCATCACTCCACTCGTTGACTTTCAGGTCGCGGCTCACGCCGGCCTTGTCCAATATCTTTGCTGAACTACTTCGACCAATACCATAGATATAGGTCAATGCGATTTCGCCACGCTTCTCTTGGGGCAAATCTACTCCAACAATTCTTATTGCCATGTGTTAAACTAATAAATAAAAATAAAATAAAATTCGAATTTCGCCAAAAAGCATGCAAAGGTACGCAGAATTTCTGAGATTCCGCTACCTCTTTATGCTTATTTAACATTAACCCTGACGCATCTTGTACTTAGGGTTCTTCTTGTTGATAACGAACAGACGACCCTTACGACGTACGATCTTGCAGTCTGGGGTACGCTTCTTCAACGATGCTCTTGTCTTCATTATATGATCTCCTTTATTTATTTGTATCTAAATACAATTCTCCCTTTTGTCAGGTCATACGGACTCATCTCCACTTTCACCTTGTCACCTGGCAGAATCTTAATGTAATGCATACGCATCTTACCAGAGATATGTGCGATGATGGGCACACCGTTCTCTAATTCCACCCGGAACATAGCGTTGGATAATGCCTCCACGATAGTTCCATCTTGCTCAATTGCTCCCTGCTTTGCCATACTAATATTGTTTACCTTCTATGCTTTTGACCTTTTGGTCGAAACATCTTACGCTCGACATAATAAGTACCCTTATTGTGTTCTCGCTAACTCGATGTTTTCAGCTTCTTCAAACGAAGAGAGGATCTCGGCCTGTCCCTTTCTGACAACTACCGTATGCTCGAAGTGAGCGGCGGGTTTTCCATCACGGGTACGGATAGTCCAACGATCCTTGTCAAGCCAGATATCTCGCTTACCCATGGTAATCATCGGCTCGATGGCGATGCACATACTGGCTTTCAGCATGACACCGTTGCCACGACGGCCGTAGTTGGGTACCTGAGGGTCTTCATGCATCTCGCGCCCTATTCCATGACCTGTCAGTTCACGGACAATGCCGTAGCCCTGAGCCTCGCAATGTTCCTGGACAGCACTGCTGATATCTCCCAGATGTCTTCCTGCCACTGCATTTTCTATTCCCTTGTAGAGCGCCTCTTTGGTTGTACGGAGCAGTTGTTTTTTCTCCTCACTGACTTCTCCTACACAGAACGTATAGCAGGAGTCTCCGCAGAAGCCGTTCAGTAATGTACCGCAATCGATGGAGATGATGTCTCCTTCCTGAAGTACAGTCTCGCTGTTGGGAACGCCATGCACCACTACATCATTCACTGATGTGCAGATGCTGGCAGGAAACGGTCCTCCATATGGATTAGGGAATCCCTTGAAAGTCGGAACAGCCCCATGGTCGCGAATAAATTCGTCGGCTATTTGATCCAACTGGAGGGTCGTTATACCAGGCTTGATATGTTTTGCCAATTCGCCGAGGGTCTTACCAACAAGTTGGTTGGCCTCGCGCATCAGCTCTATCTCATCTTCTGTTTTCAGAAAGATTTTCATACACAGACTTAGTACGCACTCATTCCACGTCCGTGGATACGGCCTGAATTAAGCAGACCGTCGTAGTGACGCATCAGCAGGTGACTCTCTATCTGCTGGAGTGTGTCAAGCACAACACCAACGAGAATCAGCAGAGAGGTACCGCCAAAGAACTGTGAGAAAGCATCTTGCACATTCAAAAGTCCTGCCAGAGCCGGCATGATGGCGATGAAAGCGATGAACAGTGAACCGGGCAGCGTGATACGTGACATGATGGTGTCAATGTAGTCAGCTGTTGGTTTTCCTGGTTTAATACCAGGGATGAAACCGTTATTACGCTTCATATCCTCAGCCATCTGGGTGGGATTGAGTGTGATTGCCGTATAGAAATAGGTAAATGCGATAATCAGAATGGCAAAGATGATGTTGTAAGTCCAACTGTGATGGTTCAGCAGTGAACGGACAAACCAGTTTGCATTCTCAGGAGCAGCATACTGTACGAAAGCCAATGGGATGAACATCAATGCCTGGGCAAAGATGATAGGCATCACGTTAGCAGCGAACAGTTTCAAGGGGATGTACTGGCGTGCACCACCATACTGCTGATTACCTACAAGACGCTTAGCATACTGTACGGGGACCTTGCGGACACCCTGTACCAAAACGATAGATGCACAAACAACTGCATAGAGGATGATAATCTCAACGAGGAACATCACCAGTCCACCACCAGTGATAGCGGTGAAACGAGAACCTACCTCCTGGATGAATGCCTGAGGAAGGCGGGCGATGATACCGATCATAATGATCAGTGAGACACCATTTCCAATACCTTTATCAGTGATGCGCTCACCCAACCAGAGGATGAACATACTACCTGCGGCGAGGATAATCGTAGCCGGGAATACAAATACCGACCAACTGATTCCTGATGCCAGGGCAGCACCGGCCTGCATCTTCAGATTGATGAGGTAACTCGGAGCCTGGAACAGCAGGATAGCCACTGTCAGGTAACGGGTGTAAGTCATCATCTTCTTACGGCCGCTCTCACCCTCACGCTGCATCTTCTGGAAATAAGGTACAGCGACAGCCAGGAGCTGCATCACGATGGAAGCAGAGATGTAAGGCATGATTCCAAGCGCGAAGATGGATGCGTTGGAAAATGCACCACCAGAGAACATATCCAGAAGCGACATCAGACCGCCCTGAGTTTGTGACTGCAGTTTGTCGAGCATTCCCGGATTGATACCAGGCAGTACTACGAACGAGCCGAAACGGTAAATCGCTACAAACAGAAGAGTAATCAGGATGCGCTGACGCAGGTCCTCAATCTTCCAAATGTTCTTCAGTGTCTCTATTAACTTCTTCATCTTATTTAGATAATTGTTGCGTTACCACCAACTGCCTTGATAGCCTCTTCAGCAGTCTTTGAGAAAGCGTTAGCCTCTACGTCGATCTTTGCTTTCAGTTCGCCATTACCGAGGATCTTCACGAGCTCCTTACCGTTAGTCAGACGTGCAGCCACGAGTTCTGCAATACCGATCTTAGTAAGATTCTTCTCCTCAGCGAGTTTCTGAAGGGTAGAGAGATTAACAGCGAAGTACTCCTTGTGATTGATGTTCTTGAATCCAGACTTCGGAACACGGCGCTGCAGTGGCATCTGACCACCTTCGAAACCAATCTTCTTCTTGTAACCTGAACGAGCCTTGGCACCCTTGTGTCCACGAGTAGAAGTACCACCGAGACCAGAACCTGGTCCGCGACCGATTCTACGACGTGAGTGGGTAGAACCCTCAGCTGGTTTTAAAGTATGTAGTTTCATAATCGTATCTGTTTTAAAATGGATATTAATCGATAACAGTCACTAAATGATGAACCTTACGGATCATACCACGGATAACGGGAGTGTCCTCTTTCTCAACGACCTGAGAGATCTTGTGAAGACCAAGGGCCTGAAGAGTACGCTTTTGATCTACGGGATATCCGATTTTGCTTTTGATTTGCTTAATCTTAATTGTTGCCATAGTCTAATCTCCTTATCCTCTAAATACTTTTTCCATACTGATTCCACGGGTACCTGCGATGGTGTAGGCGTCACGCATCTCGCTCAGAGCGGCGATAGTAGCCTTTACCAAGTTGTGGGGGTTAGAAGAACCCTTAGACTTTGCAAGCACATCCTTAATACCAACACTCTCAAGTACGGCACGCATAGCACCACCAGCTACCAGTCCGGTACCGGCTGCGGCTGGCTTCAAGAATACCTGAGCTCCACCGAAACGTGCCTCCATCTCGTGAGGAATAGTACCCTTGAGTACTGGAACCTTCACCAGATTCTTCTTGGCTGCCTCAACACCCTTGGCAATAGCAGCGGTAACCTCACCTGCCTTACCGAGTCCCCAGCCGATGATGCCGTTGCCGTCACCGACAACAACAATGGCTGCGAATGTAAAGGTGCGACCTCCCTTTGTTACTTTGGTAACACGGTTGATGGCAACCAGTCTGTCTTTCAACTCTACGTCACTATTTACTTTAACTTTGTTCATTGCCATAATCGTTTAAAAATTAAGTCCACCTTTACGTGCTGCATCGGCCAATGACTTCACACGACCGTGATAGAGATAGCCGTTACGATCGAAAACTACAGATGTAATGCCTGCAGCCTGAGCCTTCTGGGCTACCAACTCACCGACCTTCTCAGCCTGCTGAGTCTTAGGCATAGCCTCGAGACCGAGAGAAGATGCAGATGCGAGTGTTTTACCTTCCAAATCATTAATCACCTGAGCATAGATCTGCTTGTTGCTGCGGAACACGCTCAAACGAGGACGCTCGGCTGTGCCGAACACGCTCTTACGAATTCTATATTTGATCTTAATTCGTCTTTCAACTTTCTTTGTTGTCATAATCTTCAATTTTTCAAAATTAATTTATAAGATTACTTAGCGGCTGCCGACTTACCCGACTTACGACGGATAACCTCACCCTTGAACAAGATACCCTTGCCCTTGTAAGGCTCCGGCATGCGGAAAGAACGAATCTTGGCACAAATGAGTCCGAGCAACTGCTTGTCGCAAGACTCCAGAATAATCTGAGGGTTCTGGTTACGCTCCATCTTGGTCTCCACCTTTACCTCCTTAGGAAGCTGGATGAAAATAGGATGGGTATAACCCAGTGAGAATTCGATCAGGTTGCCCTGGTTGGAAACACGATAACCAACACCGATGAGTTCCATCTCCTTCTTGTAGCCCTCGCTGACACCGACAACCATGTTGTTGACGAGTGAGCGATACAGACCGTGGAAAGCCTGCTTCTGCTTCAGGTTAACGGGATTGTTCTCATCGATCTCGAATGTAATATGACCATCCTCTATCTTCATTTTAATAGAGGAATCAACCTTCTGTGAAAGTTCGCCCTTTGGACCCTTTACGGTAACGACACCGTCCTGACCTTGCGTAACAGTTACGCCAGCAGGGATATTAATTGGTAATTTTCCTATTCTTGACATAATCGAGTCCTCCAATTAATAAACGTAGCAAAGCACCTCACCGCCGATCTTCAGCTGAGAAGCCTCTTTGTCTGTCATTACACCTTGGGATGTAGATATGATTGCAATACCTAATCCGTTAATTACTCTCGGCATGTCCTTGTAACCAGTGTACTTACGAAGACCTGGTGTTGACACGCGCTTCAGGCACTTGATAGCGTTTGCCTTTGTGGCAGGGTCATACTTCAAAGCAACTTTGATAGTACCCTGAGGGCCATCCTCTACGAACTTGTAGTTCAGGATGTAACCCTTCTCGAAGAGGATTTTGGTGATTTCCTTCTTCAAGTTAGACGCAGGAACCTCAACAACACGGTGATGAGCCATGATGGCGTTTCTGAGTCTGGTCAGATAATCTGCTATTGGATCTGTCATAAAATAATTTGTTTAATTAATCGGGACTGCCCCGACAATATTAATACTTAAAAATTTACCAGCTTGCCTTCTTCACACCTGGAATCAGACCGCTTGAAGCCATCTCACGGAACTGGATACGGCTGAGACCGAACTGACGCATATATCCTTTGGGACGACCTGTCAGTTTGCAACGGTTGTGCAGACGGATGGGGTTAGCGTTCCTGGGAATGCTTTGCAGTTTACGAGCAGCCTCGTAAGCCTCTGCGGGATCCTCAGATGTTGCGATAATCTTCTTCAAGGCTGCACGCTTTTCAGCGTAACGGGCAACGAGCTTAGCGCGCTTTACCTCACGAGCCTTCATTGATTCTTTTGCCATATTCTCTTAATCTTTTTTAGCATTCTTGAATGGCAGACCGAAGCCCTTCAGCAGTGCGAAGCCCTCTTCGTCAGTCTTTGCAGACGTAACGAAAGTGATGTTCATACCCTGAATGCGGTCTACTGTGTCAATATTGATTTCAGGGAAGATAATCTGCTCCTGAACTCCGAGTGTGTAATTGCCACGACCATCGAACTTGCTCTCGATACCCTTGAAGTCACGGATACGGGGCAGAGCCACGCGTACCAGTTTCTCCAGGAACTCGTACATACGCTCACGACGCAGTGTTACCATTACGCCGATAGGCATCTTCTTACGGAGCTTGAAGTTAGCGATATCTTTCTTTGAATAAGTGGCAACAGCCTTCTGTCCTGTAATGGCAGTGATCTCGTTGATGGCAACGTCGATAATCTTCTTATCCTGTGTTGCATCACCCAAGCCCTGATTGACTACGATCTTCTTCAGGACAGGAATCTGCATGGCTGAAGTGTAGTTGAACTGCTTCTGCAGAGCCGGAGCAATCTGCTCCTTATACTCTTTCTTTAACTGTGCTGTATCCATTACTTAATTTCCTCCCCTGACTTTTTAGCGACACGAATCACGTTCTTGCCATCGTGCTTGATAGAAACACGGGTAGCCTTACCGCTCTTCGGATCAATCAGACTTAAATTTGAGATATGTATAGGAGCCTCCTGCTTAACGATACCACCCTGGGGGTGCTTAGCACTCGGCTTCGTGCTCTTTGATACCATATTGGCGCCTTCTACCAGGGCTTTCTCATCCTTGACGAAGACCTTGAGCACCTTACCCTTCTGGCCTTTGTCCTTGCCAGCGAGGATAATCACCTCATCACCTTTTCTAATATGTAACTTACTCATGTCTTTAATACTTTAAATGTTAAAGAACCTCAGGTGCCAGTGAAACGACCTTCATATTTACGGCACGCAACTCACGGGCAACAGGACCGAAGATACGGCTGCCGCGGAGCTCACCAGCGTTGTTCAACAGTACACAAGCGTTGTCGTCGAAACGGATGTACGAGCCATCAGCACGGCGAATCTCCTTCTTGGTACGAACAACCAAAGCCTTAGATACTGCACCTTTTTTAACATCACTTGTGGGGATGGCGTTCTTGATAGCAACGACAATCACATCACCCACGCTGGCATAACGACGGCGGGTACCACCCAGTACGCGAATGCAAAGAGCCTCACGTGCACCGCTGTTGTCAGCAACTGTCAGTCTTGTTTCAGCTTGTATCATAATTACTTAGCTTTTTCTACGATTTGTACTAATCTCCATCTCTTGGTCTTTGACAAAGGACGGGTCTCCATGATGAGTACTGTATCACCTACATTGCACTCATTCTTCTCGTCATGTACATGGTATTTCTTTGTCTTCTGGACAAACTTACCATAAATCGGGTGCTTCTCCTTGAACTTAGCAGCAATAACAATGGTTTTATCCATCTTGTTACTGATAACGACACCCTGTCTTGTCTTTCTTAAATTTCTTGTTTCCATCTGGACCATTATTATTTGTTAAGTTCTCTCTGACGGAGTTCTGTCTTCATACGTGCGATGTCACGACGTGCAGCCTTAATCTGTGATGGATTCTCCAGAGGAGTGACAGCATGATTGATTTTCATCTGGTTGTACTTGGCAACCTCTGCCTCCAGTCTCTCAGCCAAGTCTTTGGTCTCGAGCTCTCTTACTTCCTTGATTTTCATACTTCTTAAGCGTTTTTATCGTAATCGCGTCTAACAACAAACTTAGTCTTCACGGGCAGTTTCTGAGCACCGAGGCGGAGAGCCTCTTTTGCGGTCTCGAAAGAAACGCCTTCTACTTCAAAGAGGATACGACCCGGAGTCACGGGTGCAACCCATCCTGCGGGATCTCCCTTACCTTTACCCATACGTACGTCAGCAGGCTTACGTGTGATAGGTTTGTCGGGGAAGATGCGGATCCATACCTGACCCTCACGGTTCATATAACGGTTGATGGCAACACGGGCTGCCTCAATCTGACGGCTGTCAATCCACTTGGCGTCAAGTGTCTTGATGCCGAATGAGCCGAAAGCCAGCTGTGTACCTCTGTGGGCGTTGCCTTTGTTGCCACGTCCGTCCTGAGGTCTTCTATATCTTACTCTCTTAGGCTGTAACATGATAGCTTCTTACTTTAACGTTAATTACTTTTTCTTATTACGGAACTTTCTGCCACCATTGTTACCACCATTTGAACGACCTACGCCCTTCTCCTGAGTAAAGTTCGGAGCCAAGTCTACCTTACCGTAGATCTCACCACGGCAGATCCAAACCTTCAAGCCCAGAAGTCCGACTTTCGTCAGAGCCTCAGCCTGGCAGTAATCGATGTCAGCACGGAAAGTGTGCAGAGGAGTACGGCCTTCCTTGATCATCTCGCTGCGTGCGATTTCAGCACCGTTCAGACGACCAGAGATCTGTACTTTGATACCCTCGGCACCAGCGCGCATCGTGTTAGCCACAGCCATCTTGATAGCACGACGGTAAGCGATCTTACCCTCTATCTGGCGAGCGATGTTGTTAGCTACGATGTTTGCATCGAGTTCCGGTTTCTTCACTTCGAAGATATTGATCTGAATCTCCTTGTCATAGAGCTTCTTCAACTCTTCCTTCAACTTATCGACATCCTGTCCACCCTTACCAATGACAAGACCCGGACGGGCAGTGCAGATAGTGATGGTCACCAGTTTCAATGTACGTTCGATGACAATCTTCGAAACGCTGGCCTTAGCCAAACGCTCGTTGAGGTACTTACGGATTTTCTGATCCTCTACCAGGTTATCTCCGAAGTCCTTGCCTCCGAACCAATTTGAGTCCCAGCCTTTTACGATACCAAGGCGGTTGCTAATTGGATTAACTTTCTGTCCCATACTTCTTACTTATCATTAGTTTTAGCGTCGACAAACAGAGTCACGTGGTTCGAACGCTTACGGATACGATAGCCACGGCCCTGAGGTGCCGGTCTCATACGTTTCATTGTCACACCTTCGTCAACGAAGACACGGCTTACGAACAGTTCGCCGTCTTCTGCCTTGCGGTCATTCTTAGCCTCCCAGTTGGCGATAGCCGAACGGAGAAGCTTCTCAACGTCAGCTGCAGCATGTTTCTTCGAGAATCTCAGAACACCAAGAGCGCGGTTTACTTCCATGCCGCGAATCATATCAACGACATAGCGCATCTTGCGTGGAGAAGAAGGAACACCCTTCAGCTTTGCAAAATACTGTGTCTTATTGGCTGCTTTTCTTTTCTCAGCCGCTAATCTTTTTCTTGCTCCCATTATTTTATTCTTTTTATTTCTGGTGGGTTAGCCTGCTTATTTCTTATTACCTGCATGGCCACCGAAACGACGCGTCGGAGAGAACTCACCGAGCTTGTGTCCTACCATGTTCTCAGTAATGTAAACAGGGATGAATTTATTTCCATTGTGAACTGCAACGGTATGTCCCACGAAATCCGGGGAAATCATTGAAGCTCTGGCCCATGTCTTGACGACATTCTTCTTACCACTCTCATTCATAGCGAGAATTTTCTTCTCGAGTGATACATTGATGTACGGGCCCTTTTTTAATGAACGACTCATAATTTTCTCTAATTAACTTCGTGATTACTTCTTGTTAGCTCTTTCAATGATATACTTGTTCGACTGCTTCTTAGGTGCACGAGTCTTAAGACCCTTAGCGTACAAGCCCTTGCGTGAACGTGGGTGACCTCCAGACTGACGTCCTTCACCACCACCCATTGGGTGATCATGCGGGTTCATAACAACACCACGGTTGTGAGGACGACGTCCCAACCAGCGAGAGCGACCAGCCTTACCAGACTGCTCAAGAGCGTGGTCAGAGTTACCTACACTACCTACAGTAGCTTTACAAGCCGAGAGAATCTGACGAGTCTCACCTGAAGGAAGCTTGATGACACAATAGCTACCCTCACGAGAAGTCAACTGAGCGAAATTACCTGCCGAACGGACGAGTTTGGCACCCTGACCGGGACGCATCTCAATGTTGTGGATGACGGTACCTACGGGGATGTTGGCAAGGGGAAGGGCGTTACCTACCTCAGGTGCAGCCTCCGTGCCAGACATCAAGGTTGAGCCAACCTGCAGTCCATTAGGAGCAATAATATAACGTTTTTCACCATCAGCATAGTAGAGCAGAGCAATGCGAGCAGAGCGGTTAGGATCGTACTCGATTGTCTTTACTACAGCTGGAACACCATCTTTCTCTCGTTTGAAGTCGATCAGACGATACTTCTTCTTGTGGCCGCCGCCCATGTAGCGGACAGTCATCTTACCGGTGTTGTTTCGACCACCGGTTGAACGCTTACCGTAAACGAGAGACTTCTCTGGCACGGATGCAGTAATATCCTCGAACGTGCCAATAATCTTGTGTCTTTGACCCGGAGTAACGGGTTTTAATTTACGTACTGCCATTTCTTATTTAAATATTGCTATAAAAATCAATAGAATCGCCCTCCTTCAAGGTAACGATTGCCTTCTTGAACGCGTTCTTCTGTCCTCTCACGAGTCCAGCCTTTGTATAGCGGCTAGAACGCTTACCAGCGTAACGGAGCGTGTTCACACTCTCTACAGTCACATTATACTGAGCCTCGACCTCTGCCTTAATCTCCAGCTTATTTGCCTCAGGCTTTACGATGAAACCGTAAGTCTGGCGAGCAGGCTTCGTATAAGTATAGATGGTCTTCTCCTTCTTCTCGTCTGCCTTGCCCTTGCGCTTTACGGTGTAGCTTACCTTCTCAGCCTTGGCACCCAGCTTCTGGGCAGCCTTCTCATTGCGGGCACGCAGTTTCTTCTCGACAGAAGACTTCTCAGTAATATTGTTCATTTTCTCTGAAATCAGAGGCTTGATAATAAATGCCATATCCTATGTCTCCTCTTTATTTATTTAATACACTGTCGATAGTCTTCAGCGAGTTCTCGGTGATAACCATTACATCAGCATTCAGCACCTTATAGGTATTGAGCGATGCAGCAAGGATCACCTCAGAGCGCTGCAAGTTACGAGCCGACAAATAGACGTTCTTATTTGCTTCAGGCAAAACCATGAGAAGCTTCTTACCCTCAACCTTCAGGTTCTTGGCTACGTTCAAGAACTCCTTCGTCTTGGGAGCATCAAAGTTAAAGTCCTCAACCACGATGATAGCATTCTCCTGAGCCTTGTAGGCAAGAGCAGACTTACGGGCAAGAACAGTCACCTTCTTATTCAGTTTGAAACGATAGTCACGGGGCTTCGGACCGAAAACACGGCCACCACCACGCAACAGGGGTGAGTTGATATCACCATGACGAGCACCGCCGCCACCTTTCTGACGACCGAGCTTGCGTGTAGAACCAGAGATCTCACTTCTCTCCTTCGACTTAGCTGTTCCCTGACGCTGATCAGCGAGGTAACGCTTCACATCCAGATAAATGACGTGGTCGTTAGGTTCAATTCCGAAGATAGATTCGTTTAACGTAACCTTTCTTCCGGTCTCCTGACCATTGATATTCAATACGTTAATTTCCATTGCTTACTTCTGAATTAAAACAGTTGAACCATTACAACCAGCGCAGCTACCCTTCACGAGGATAAGATTGTGCTCTGGTATTACCTTTAACACTCTCAGGTTCTGCGTTGTTACGCGGTCGCCACCCATTTGGCCACCCATACGCATACCCTTAAACACCTTGGCGGGATAAGAACAAGCACCGATAGATCCCGGTTTGCGGGCGCGGTCGTCCTGACCGTGTGTAGCCTGACCTACACCACCGAAACCGTGGCGTTTCATAACGCCCTGGAAGCCCTTACCCTTCGATGTACCTACCACGTCAACGAAATCAGTGTCGTTGAAAAGTTCCACCGTGATAGTGTCACCGAGGTTGTGCTCCTCATCAAACTTGAACTCGGCCAAGTGGGCCTTTGGTGTTGTACCTGCTTTCTTGAAGATTCCCTGCATAGCTTTGGTGGTGTTCTTTTCCTTCTTCTCACCAAAAGCCAACTGAAGGGCTTCGTAACCGTCTTTCTCAACGGTCTTCACCTGAGTAACAACACAAGGACCAGCTTCGATAACAGTGCACGGTACGTTCTTACCGTCGGCACTGAAAACGGATGTCATTCCGATTTTCTTTCCAATTAATCCTGGCATTTCAGTTTAAAATTTAAAATATTAATGTGAATATATTCGTTCTTTTTAAGTGGTCTTTGCCTTTTCGCGCTCACAGAAACCCTTAAAAAGACACGTTCACTTCTTCCAAACTGAAGGTTAAATCGCTCTTTTTCAAGGTATTGTTAGCCGTCGAGCCAGCGCAATACACACTTTAGCGGCTGCAAAGGTACACATAATTAATAACATACGCAACCCTAATTCTTATCAAAATAACATTATTTAAATAAATTAAGATTATTTAATATATAAAAGGGACCACGTGGGCTCCTCGTTAGTTCTTGCTTCTCACATATGTCCTCTATTTCACTTTCTCTACCAGTTCGGCTGGATTCCCAAGGGAGGAATAATTTATTCCCGTACTGGGAACGTATTTCATGAGACATACCGTTTATTGAACAATAAGGGCGCCTTATTTGAAAATAAGTGGCGTTTATCACAACACCTAGAGAAAGTGCCTGTATAAAGGGCTTCTGAGCGCTTTTCAGACGGCCAAGACCTAACAGGAGAGGTAATATAAAGCGAAAAAAAGGAATCGCTTGGTTTCCGATTCAATACAATAAAAAAAAGGAACTCACACTTGATGTGGAGTTCCTTTCTTTGTATATAAACAGGAATCTGTTACTATACCTTGATCTCTACCTCAACACCGCTGGGAAGTTCGAGCTTCATCAGAGCATCAACAGTCTTGGCTGTTGAGCTGTAGATGTCAATCAGACGCTTGTAGTCTGACAACTGGAACTGCTCACGAGCCTTCTTGTTAACGAAGGTTGAGCGGTTGACGGTGTAGATACGCTTGTGTGTGGGAAGGGGGATAGGACCGCTGATGATAGCACCTGTGGCCTTGACTGCCTTCACAATCTTCTCTGCTGACTTGTCTACGAGTTTGTGGTCGTAGCTCTTCAGCTTGATACGAATTTTCTGACTCATAATCTAATTTTACAATTTTATAATTTAACTATTTTACTATTTACGCTGCTAAAGAGTCATTTGCTCAACAGCGTTGTTATTTTATACTAAGTCGGCGCGACCTTTCACCTCTTCAAGCACTGCCTTAGCCAACTGGCTTGACAACGGTGCGTGGTGATCGTACTCCATAGAGCTGGTGGCACGACCAGAAGTGATGGTACGCAGAGCGGTTACATAGCCGAACATCTCTGACAGGGGAACCATAGCCTTAACGACACGGGCACCACTGCGAGCCTCGTCCATACCCTCTACCTGACCACGACGCTTGTTCAGGTCACCGATCACGTCACCCATGTTCTCCTCAGGAGTAACAACCTCGAGTTTCATGATAGGCTCCATCAGAACAGGCTTAGCCTGTGCGCAGACGTTCTTATAAGCCATCTGGGCAGCAATCTCGAATGAGAGCTGGTCAGAGTCAACTGGGTGGAATGAACCATCGACAACGACAACCTTCAGTGAGTCAACGGGATAACCACCAAGGATACCGTTCTTCATGGCAGCCTCGAAGCCCTTCTGGATAGAGGGGATAAACTCCTTAGGAATGTTACCACCCTTCACCTCATTGACGAACTGCAAGCCACCGTTCTCCTTGATGTTCCAATCGTCATCAACAGGACCAACGTTAACGATGATATCGGCAAACTTACCGCGACCACCAGACTGCTTCTTGTAAACCTCACGGTAACCCATAACAGTCTTGGTGATGGCCTCCTTATAGTTAACCTGGGGCTTACCCTGGTTACACTCTACCTTGAACTCGCGCTTCAGACGGTCGATAATGATATCGAGGTGGAGCTCACCCATACCAGAGATAATGGTCTGACCACTCTGCTCGTCGGTACGAACGGTGAATGTTGGGTCCTCCTCAGCGAGTTTGGCAAGACCGTTGTCAAGCTTGGCAACGTCGGCCTGTGACTTCGGCTCAACGGCGATAGAGATCACCGTATCGGGGAAGGTCATAGACTCCAGTACGATGGGCTTATCCTCGTCGCAGAGGGTATCACCAGTACGAATATCCTTGAAACCTACACCTGCACCGATATCACCAGCGTCGATTGACTCCATAGGAATCTCCTTGTTGGAGTTCATCTGGAACAGACGACTGATGCGCTCCTTCTTACCAGAACGTGGGTTGTAAACATAAGAACCGGCTTTCACGCTACCAGAGTAAACGCGGAAGAATACCAGACGTCCCATGTAGGGGTCGGTGGCAATCTTAAAGGCGAGAGCGGCTGTGGGCTCATCCTCGCTGGGCTTGCGTCCCTCTTCCTCCTCGGTATTGGGGTTGGTACCAGTTACCACCTCTACATCTACAGGAGCAGGCAGGAAAGCACATACATAGTCGAGCAGAGGCTGTACACCCTTGTTCTTATAAGAAGAACCGCAGATCATTGGAGTGCAGTCCATAGCGATAGTACCCTTACGGATAGCTGCGATAATCTCATCCTCTGTGATAGAGTTGGGATCGTCGAAGTATTTCTCCATCAGTGCCTCGTCATACTCAGCAGCGGCCTCGAGCAGTTTGTTACGCCACTCGTCGCACTCATCCTGCAGGTCAGCGGGAATCTCTTCAATGTCATATTCAGCACCCATGGTCTCATCGTGCCACAGGATAGCCTTCATCTTAATCAGGTCGACTACACCCTTGAAGTTCTCCTCAGCACCGATGGGCACCTGAATGACTACAGGATTGGCACCAAGGATATCGCGCATCTGCTGTACTGTCTCGAAGAAGTCAGCACCAGAGCGGTCCATCTTGTTCACGTAACCAATACGTGGAACATTGTATTTATCAGCCTGACGCCAAACAGTCTCAGACTGGGGCTGTACACCGTCAGCGGCACTGTAGGTGGCAACGGCGCCATCGAGTACACGCAGTGAACGCTCCACCTCAGCAGTGAAGTCAACGTGTCCCGGAGTGTCAATCAAGTTGATCTTGAATTCCTTGCCGTTCCATTTCCAGTTACAAGTAGTAGCAGCACTGGTAATAGTGATACCGCGCTCCTGCTCCTGAGCCATCCAGTCCATGGTGGCGGCACCATCGTGTACCTCACCAATCTTGTGCGTCTTACCCGTATAGAAAAGGATACGCTCCGACGTGGTAGTCTTACCAGCGTCGATATGCGCCATAATACCGATATTACGGGTCAAATGTAAATCGCGATTTGCCATTTCTTTTTACTTTCCTTAATTAATCTTTTTACCTACCTTAGAATCTGAAGTGAGCGAATGCACGGTTAGCCTCAGCCATGCGGTGCATATCCTCCTTACGCTTGAAGGCACCACCCTGGTTGTTGAAGGCATCCATGATCTCAGCAGCCAACTTGTCGGCCATAGACTTACCACTGCGCTTGCGAGCGAAATTAATCATGTTCTTCATAGAGATGCTCTCCTTGCGGTCGGGACGAATCTCAGTAGGTACCTGGAAGGTAGCACCACCGATACGACGGCTCTTCACCTCCACCTGTGGGGTGATGTTGTCGAGCGCCTGCTTCCAAATCTCAAGGGCAGACTTCTCCTCGTCCTTCATCTTAGCCTTGACGTTCTCAAGAGCTGAATAGAAAATCTCATAAGAGACAGACTTCTTACCATCGTACATCAGATGGTTCACAAACTTTGACACCTTAATGTCATTGAAGACGGGATCTGGCAAGATCACCCTCTTCTTGGGTTTTGCTTTTCTCATTTTTGTTGTTGTTTTGTTGTCTGCTTGGGGCTGTTCTTTCTTGTTCTTCAACGCTCTCACATGAGCATTTACTCAACCTGTCTATAACAATTCTCCAGCAAAACAGTTTTACTTATTTCTTTTTTTTGCCTTATCATTCAAGGCGAAGTCCTTAAAGGCTTTATAACCCTCTCCGGTTATTATTTCTTAGCCTTAGGACGCTTGGCACCGTACTTAGAGCGACGCTGAGTGCGGCTTGCAACACCGGCAGTATCCAATGTACCGCGAACGATGTGATAACGTACACCGGGAAGGTCCTTTACACGACCACCACGCACCAGAACGATGCTGTGCTCCTGCAAGTTGTGTCCCTCTCCGGGAATGTAACTGTTGACCTCCTTTTGGTTGGTCAGACGAACACGGGCTACTTTACGCATAGCCGAATTAGGCTTCTTCGGGGTCGTTGTGTAGACACGAACACATACGCCACGACGCTGGGGACATGAGTCCAGCGCGGGTGATTTGCTCTTGTCAACGAGCACCTTTCTGCCTTTTCTTACCAATTGTGAAATTGTAGGCATAATTGTTTGATTTTTAAATTATTATATTATATGTATATATTCAACTTGACATAATGCTCCCTAATCACAGGTCGCTTTTGGGCTGCAAAGGTACAAACTTTTCAGAAATTCACCTAATTAATAAGACAATAAAAAACACTTACCTTATGAAAATTAACATAAAATAAGTGTATTTAGATTAATTAACTACATCTATGCTTCACCTTTGCCCACATTAAAGGGGGAAATGGTGCGTGATTCCTTGTTTGGAATCTGAATTTGTCCGAATTCGCGCTCATATCTCATGATATTCTCCTGCAGGGCGCCCAGCAATCGTTTGGCATGTTCCGGAGCCAGTATGACACGGCTTTTCACCTGTGCTTTCGGCACTCCAGGCAACACCCGTGCAAAGTCAATCACGAAGTCACTACTCGAGTGTGTGATAATTGCAAAGTTGGCATATTCGCCCTGTGCCACCTCTTGTGGCAGTTCCAGTTGCAGTTGATTCTGCTGTCCTTTCCTATCGTTATTGTCCATACATTATTATATATATAATACATTACGAGTGCGAAGGTACAAAAAACAAGGCAAATCACCAAAATTATT
The DNA here is from genome assembly GCA_017554145.1 of Prevotella sp. Classification (GTDB taxonomy): domain Bacteria; phylum Bacteroidota; class Bacteroidia; order Bacteroidales; family Bacteroidaceae; genus Prevotella. Next base: position 52,217 of record JAFZIZ010000016.1, read on the forward strand.
CCTATAAATTAATAGTTGTCTAATATTTGCTGTAGTTTCTCACGTTCTCGTTGTTTTTTCGACTTACGCTCGGGAAATATCTTTCTGATTAAATAGCCAATAAAAACCAATGGATTGAAACCAATAGTCATGGCACCTCCAATCTGACTCTTCTTTTGTTCCTCCAACCAATGGCCTTGATAAGCCAACTGCATATCCTGCCGTAATTTGGGCGTCATGATATTGATAGATACCGGTGGCTGCTTTTCTTTTAGTTCCATGGGGTCAACGATTGCGTCCGACGGGGATAAAGGACGAACTGACATACTATCACCAGATTCCGGTCTTAGCGGTTCATTGCGTAACCACTCCTCGTAATCACTCTTGACAGAGTCTGACAATATGCGATTCCGATTATCATCATAAACCTGTGCCCTCACCGTGACGGTCAGGGCAAACAGGAAGAGAGTCGTTATGAACAATCTATGATTCATCCATCTAATGATAGTCCAAAATATATTTAACAGCGCAAAAATACGCTATATTCCCAAGAAAGAAGCAGAGAAGAACCTTATAAAATCTTACATATATTTAAATTAAGATTATCTTAAAGTATTTTTGGTTATCAAACCTTTCATAATACCAAACTATATATAAAATAAGGGCAAAAAAGAAGTCTCCAAATTTGGAGACTTCAAGTATTCAAAGTATCAACTTACTATTTTTCTGTAGTAATAGGAATCAACCGGAAAGTGAAAGTACGATCCTTATAGAGCACACGATACTGGGGCAGAGCCTGTCCCCACGTGCTCCAACTATTGACGCCACCCACGCCGGCATGTTCCTGGTCGATATTCAGATTGGTGTACTTCGACTTAGGAACCTGTGGCACATGACGCTGTTTCTTGTCAGGTGTCGGCTCATTGAGATCGGTAATATCATAATGCAAGGCGGAGGCAGAGAACAGGTTGTCTGCTTCGACACGTAAGCCAATATCGGCACTCGTTGTCTGTTCCCACCAACGCATATCGGTCTTCGTACCAGACTCCTGAGGACGGATATAGGGATAGAACTGTTCATCGGCAGTCTGGCTATAGATACCTACCCGTTGTGACAGGCAGCGGTCATTGTAGTTCTCCCACGGCCCTCGTCCATAATAGCGGCTATGGTCCATATCGTATGGCATCTGGATGACCATACCATAACGCAACAGGTCTGGTTGTTTCTCACCAGAAGTCGTCTGCATCTGCTCTGTAACAGTGATGGAGCCATCACGCTGGATCTGATAACGGAGTGTCAGTGTCGCCTTTACTTCTGGCAGGTCATAAACAGCCGTTACCTCTTTCTTAGATTCCTTAAATGATACCAACGTCATAGTCGGGGATTGCCATACCTTGTTAGTATGATGCAGCACAGCACCCATATCATTATCCGTGATGGCACGCCAGAACTGAGGTCTGAACGATCCACCTTCACCTAACAGCGACTGTCCATTGACGATATACTCGGTCAGGAAGCCCGTTTGTTTATCAAAGCGAATGGAGTACTTATTCTTTGAGGAAGGTGACGAAATAAGAGAGGGAGGAGTGACGGGAAGCTGAGCGATAGCAACAGTCTCTCCAGCCTGCATCAACGGTTCTGCCTGTTTCAGTTTGAAGTCGATATTCAGCAGGTACTCACCTGTCTCCTTCGTGTCACCAATAGGTAGAGTCAACTCGGTAGTTGATTGCGGTTGACAGTTAATATCATTCACGACACCGTTTTCAACAGGCTTACCATCACGCAGCAACGTCCATTCCAACCGTACATAATCCAAAGAACGGAAGAAATTCTCGTTCTTCACGCGAATACGTCCCTGACTAGGGTCGATAGGTTCTGCCCAGATATTTTGATACTGATAACCCACCTCAAAGGTCTGTGGACTGGGTTGACGGTCAGGACTGACAATACCATTGCAATTGAAGTTATTGTCCGAGGGGTCATAGTCGTTATAGTCACCACCATAGGTATAGATGTCACGACCCTCTTTATCCTTACCATGCAACGCCTGGTCGGCATAGTCCCAGATGAAACCACCTTGGAACTTCGGATAACGGCGTACGAGGTCCCAATATTCCTTGAAGCCGCCACTACTATTACCCATCGCATGGTTATATTCACACTGAATCAACGGCTTTTGCTTCGAGGCATCCTTCGAATACTGCTCACAATGAATCTGAGCCATATACATCGGACAGAAGATATCCGTATTCTCACCCTCGCCTGCCGGTTCATACTGAACGGGACGGCTCGGGTCCTGCTGCTTAATCCACTGATAGGCTGCCGTGAAGTTCTGGCTATCCGATGTCTCATTGCCTAAACTCCAGACGATAACACTGGGGTGATTGAAATTCACAGCAATGTTATGTTGATTGCGCTCCAATATCTGACGGGCAAAGATGGGGAGTTTCGAACGCTGCTCCTTCTCATAAAGGAATCCATGACTCTCCTGATTGGCTTCGGCTACCACGTAGAGACCATACTGGTCACAAAGGTCATACCACAAGGGATCGTCAGGATAGTGACAGGTGCGAACAGCATTGATATTGAAGCGTTTCATCAACTGGATATCCTGAAGCATACGCTCACGAGAAACGACATAACCACCATCTGGATCCATCTCATGACGATTAACACCTTTAATATAGATCGACTGTCCGTTCACCAACAACTGGGCATTCTTAATCTCCACCTTACGGAAACCCACCTTCTGCGTGATGACCTCATTGCCGTATTTGACTACTAACGTATAGAGATAAGGAATCTCTGCCGACCATTTATGGGGATTCTTCACCTGAAGCATCACCCCACCCTGTTTGGGCTGTGTCTTTTGCCAAGCATTTACCTCTCCTGTTGCTACTTCCTGACCATCAGCATCCAAGAGACGAAGGGCGGCAGAAGATTGTCCCGTTGCCCAAACCTTGATATTCAACGTACCGTCTTCGTAGTTATTGATCAGGTCAGGAGTGATACGGATATCTTGAATGTGGTCCTTGATATCCTGTGCATAGAGATAACTTGAACGGGCCACACCGCTCAAGCGCCAGAAGTCCTGATCCTCATGATAAGAACCGTCGCACCAACGGAAAACCTGGAAAGCGATAAGGTTCTCACCACTATGGACATAAGGAGTGATGTCAAACTCGGCAGCAATCTTTGAGTCTTCAGAATAACCTACATACTGGCCATTCACCCACAGATACATATTGGATGTAACAGAACCGAAATAGGCAATCACCTGTTTGCCATCCCAATCGGCAGGAATAGTAATTGTACGGCGATAGGATCCCACATGATTATCCTTGATAGGTACTTCCGGGGGATTATTCTCGAAATGGCCACGCCAGGCAAATCCCACATTGACATATTCAGGATCGCCAAAACCATTCAGTTCCCACATCCCTGGAACGGGCATTGTGGTCCATCCCTTTTCCTCGTAATCGGGACGATAGAAATCCACAGGACGCTGGTCGGCATTCTCTACCCAAAGGAAGCGCCAAGTGCCGTCAAGCGAAAGATAATTCGCGGATTGTGTTTTATCACCAGCAAGAGCAAGCGCCTCTGACTCATACCCGAAGAAGCTGGTATGTTTCGCCAGACGGTTATATTCGTTTACTTGCAAGTCGTGCCATTCCGTCATCGTAGGTTGCTGGGCTGCAGCGGTCAGTACGATTCCTGCCAACCCAAGAATCATCAAAAATTTCTTCATAGGTTTATTGTTATTATTTTATGCCTACAAAGATACGAAGAAAATATGAAAGCAAGAAAAAACCGCCATTGCATTTTATCGCAACAGCGGTTTTTCATCATATAGGTATCAATTTTTACTTCTCATCCATAATAGCCTCCTCTGCAAAGTCGAGGACATTCTTCTTGTTAGCCTGCATACGCTCGTACTCCTCCTTAGAACCAACGATAATCTTATCGAATTCACGGAGACCAGTACCGGCTGGAATGAGGTGACCTGCAATCACATTCTCCTTCATGCCTTCCAGCGTATCGACCTTACCACGGATGGCTGCTTCGTTGAGCACCTTCGTTGTCTCCTGGAAGGATGCGGCAGACATGAACGACTTCGTCTGGAGGGCTGCACGAGTGATACCCTGAAGAATCTGTGTAGAAGTAGCAGGCACAGCATCACGTACCTGAACAATCTTCATATCACGGCGCTTCAACATAGAGTTCTCATCGCGTAACTTACGTGCTGTCACGATTTGACCCTTCTGCATATTCTCAGAGTCACCGGCATCGATAACCACTTTCTTACCCCAAATACGATCGTTCTCTTCCGTGAAGTCGAGTTTGTCGACAATCTCCTGCTCCAAGAATGAGGTATCACCTGGATCGTTGATCTGTACCTTACGCATCATCTGACGTACGATAATCTCGAAGTGCTTATCATTAATCTTCACACCTTGGAGACGATAAACGTCTTGAACCTCATTAACGATATACTCCTGTACAGCCGTCGGACCCTTGATGGCAAGGATGTCGGCAGGTGTGATGACACCGTCTGACAATGGAGTACCAGCACGAACAGCATCATGCTCCTGTACCAGAATCTGCTTAGAAAGGGATACAAGATACTTACGCTGCTCACCAGTCTTAGAAGTAACGATAATCTCACGGTTACCACGCTTTACCTTACCCATGGTTACCTCACCATCGATTTCAGAAACGATAGCAGGGTTAGATGGATTACGAGCCTCAAACAACTCGGTAACACGGGGCAGACCTCCAGTGATATCACCACCCTTGGCAGCAGCACGTGGAATCTTCACGAGAGTCTCACCAGTTTTAACAGTCTGACCATCCTCAACAACCACGTGACCACCTACAGGGAAGTTATATGTACCAATAATCTCACCATCAGCACCAATGACATCACAAGTAGGAACCCTAGACTTATCCTTCGACTCAGTAACGATCTTCTCTGTCAAACCAGTAGTATCGTCAGTCTCAGCACGGAAGGTTACACCCTCGATAACATCGTGGAACTTCAGTGTACCAGCATATTCGGTTACAATAACGGCATTGAACGGATCCCACTGAGCAATCTTATCACCCTTCTTCACCGTGTCACCACTCTTGAAATAGAGAGAAGAACCGTAAGGCACGTTCATCGTAGAGAGAACGATCTTGGTATGTGGATCAACGAAACGAACCTCACCCAGACGGCTGACTACCATCTCGCACTCGCGACCATCCTCATCGAACGGTACGGTACGTACTTCCTCCAGTTCCAACATAGAGTCGTTCTTGGCTACGATGCTGGCATTAGCGGCTGCATTGGCAGCCACACCACCGGCGTGGAACGTACGAAGTGTCAGCTGTGTACCTGGCTCACCAATAGCCTGAGCAGCAATCACACCAACGGCCTCACCCTTCTGTACCATACGACGGGTAGCAAGGTTACGACCATAACACTTCATGCAGACACCATGCTTAGACTCACAGGTGAGTACCGAACGAATCTCGACACTCTCGATAGGTGAATCCTCGATAGCCTGTGCGATAGGCTCTGTAATCTCCTCACCGGCTGCAACAATCAGTTCGCCAGTAGAAGGATGGATAATATCATGTACGGAAACACGACCCAAGATACGCTCATAAAGTGTAGAGATTGTCTCATCGCCATTCTTCAGAGCGGTGCAAACCAATCCACGCAGCGTACCACAGTCTTCCTCATTGATAATCACGTCATGAGAAACGTCAACCAGACGACGAGTCAGATAACCGGCATCAGCCGTCTTCATGGCGGTATCGGCAAGACCCTTACGGGCACCGTGTGTAGAGATAAAGTACTCGAGCACTGACATACCTTCCTTGAAGTTCGACAGAATCGGGTTCTCAATAATCTGTGCTCCTTCTGCACCTGCCTTCTGAGGCTTAGCCATCAGACCACGCATACCAGAGAGCTGACGGATCTGGTCCTTACTACCACGGGCACCAGAGTCAAGCATCATGAATACAGCGTTGAATCCCTGGTCGGCCTCAGTCATCTCCTTCATCAGTACATTACCGAGGTCGTTGTTGATATGTGTCCAGGTATCAATAACCTGATTATAACGCTCGTTGTCAGTGATGAATCCCATATTGTAGTTCTCGGTGATCTGCTGTACCTCGGCATTACCTTTCTCTACCAAAGCCTTCTTAGACTCTGGGATAATGATATCGTCAAGGTTGAATGACAGACCAGCCTCGTAAGCCATACGATAACCAAGGTTCTTGATACCGTCAAGGAACTCACAAGCCTCAGCGAAACCTACATTCTTAATCACATCGGCAATAATATCGCGCAATGACTTCTTAGAGATGATACGGTTGACATAACCTACCTCCTTTGGAATGATACCATTCACGATAACACGACCAACAGAGGTCTCTACCATGTGCTTCACCGGTTTGCCGTCGATAATATCGTCGACCATTACCTTCACCTGGGCATGCAAGTCACACTTACCCTCATTGTGGGCAATGATAGCCTCCTCAGGGCCATAGAAGGTCAGACCTTCTCCCTTGGCACCTGGACGGATCTTAGAGATATAATAGAGTCCGAGCACCATATCCTGTGAAGGAACGGTGATAGGAGCACCATTGGCCGGGTTCAGAATATTGTGACTCTGGAGCATCAGAATCTGTGCCTCCAGAATAGCCTCATTGCTCAAAGGAAGGTGTACAGCCATCTGGTCACCATCGAAGTCGGCATTGAAAGCCGTACATGCTAATGGATGCAACTGAATAGCCTTACCCTCGATCAGTTTAGGCTGGAAGGCTTGGATACCCAGACGGTGAAGTGTCGGGGCACGGTTCAACAGAACGGGATGACCCTTCATCACGTTCTCGAGGATATCCCAGATAACTGGCTCGCGACGGTCAACAATCTTCTTGGCCGACTTCACCGTCTTCACAATACCACGCTCAATGAGCTTACGGATGATAAACGGCTTGTAGAGCTCGGCAGCCATCAGTTTCGGCAGACCGCACTCACCCATCTTCAACTCAGGACCTACAACGATAACGGAACGGGCTGAGTAGTCAACACGCTTACCGAGCAAGTTCTGACGGAAACGACCCTGCTTACCTTTCAGTGAATCAGAGAGTGACTTCAACGGACGGTTGCTCTCACTCTTGACAGCACTGGACTTACGACTATTATCGAACAAGGAGTCAACAGCCTCCTGCAACATACGCTTCTCATTACGCAGAATCACCTCAGGAGCCTTGATTTCCACCAGTCTCTTCAGACGATTGTTACGAATGATGACACGACGATAGAGGTCGTTCAAGTCGGAAGTAGCGAAACGGCCACCATCCAGTGGTACCAACGGACGCAACTCTGGAGGAGTCACAGGGATAATCTTCATAATCATCCACTCAGGACGGTTGATGCCCTTCTCCACACTGCTACGGAAAGCCTCTACTACCTGCAGACGCTTCAATGCCTCGTTCTTACGCTGCATAGAAGAATCGCTGTTTGCACGGTCGCGCAGTTCGTATGACAAGGAGTCAAGGTCAAGACGGACCAAGAGGTCATAGATAGCCTCAGCACCCATCTTGGCGATGAACTTGTTAGGATCGCTATCGTCCAAATAGTCATTCTCTGGAGAAATCTTATTGTCAACAATATCGTTATACTCCTCTTCAGACAGCAGGTCGTACATATTAGAACCAATGGCATCATTGCCCTCAGCATCTTTCTTACCTGCCAGCACACCCGGCTGGATTACCACATAACGCTCGTAATAAATAATTGCATCGAGCTTCTTGGTGGGAAGACCCAGCAAATAACCAATCTTGTTAGGAAGGCTACGGAAATACCAGATATGGGCAACAGGTACAACAAGCTCGATATGACCTGTACGCTCACGACGAACTTTCTTCTCTGTTACCTCTACACCACATCGGTCACAGACAATACCCTTGTAGCGAATACGCTTATACTTTCCGCAGGCACACTCATAATCCTTTGTCGGACCGAAGATGCGCTCACAGAACAGACCGTCACGCTCAGGCTTGTAAGTACGATAGTTGATGGTCTCTGGCTTGGTCACCTCACCGCATGAGTTCTCGAGAATCTCCTCTGGTGAAGCCAGACCAATAGTAATCTTTGTAAAATTACTTTTTATCTTTGAATCTTTCTTGAAAGCCATATTTCAATATAACTCTTAATTCTTAACTCTTAATTCTTAACTCGATTAATCCATCTTGATACTCAATCCGAGACCCTTCAACTCATGCAGCAACACATTGAGAGACTCAGGAATACCCGGAGTTGGCATCGGCTCACCTTTCACGATAGCCTCATAAGCCTTAGAGCGACCTACCACATCATCAGACTTGATAGTCAGAATCTCTTGCAGTACATGGCTGGCACCGAATGCCTCCAGTGCCCAAACCTCCATCTCTCCAAAACGCTGTCCACCGAACTGAGCCTTACCACCAAGCGGTTGCTGGGTAATCAGACTGTATGGACCAATAGAACGAGCGTGCATCTTATCCTCAACCATGTGACCGAGTTTCAGGAAGTAGGTGATACCTACTGTAGCGGGCTGGTCGAATTGCTCACCTGTCTCACCATCATACAGATGGGTAGAGCACAGACGAGGCAGACCTGCCTTATCAGTCCATTCTGCGAGGTCATCAAGTTTTGCACCATCAAAGATAGGAGTAGAGAACTTCACACCAAGGCGCTTACCTGCAGCACCGAGGATAGCCTCAAATATCTGACCAAGGTTCATACGAGAAGGTACACCCAGTGGGTTCAATACCAAATCTACAGGACGACCATCCTCCAAGAACGGCATATCTTCCTGACGTACTACCTTAGATACAATACCCTTGTTACCATGACGTCCGGCGAGCTTATCACCCACACCAATCTTACGTTTCTTGGCAACATATACTTTTGCCATCTGCAGGATACCCGAAGGCAGCTCATCACCAATCGTGATAGCAAACTTCTTACGCTTCATCTCTGCATCCAGCAACTTGAACTTCTTCATGTAGTTGATGATCAACTGTGCGATCAGCTCATTCTTGTGCTCATCGGCTGTCCAGTTGCTAATCTGTACATCACCATACTCGAGATTCTTCAAAGCGGAGACAGTGAACTTACTGCCCTTAGAGATAATCTCAGCACCAGTATAATCCTTGACACCCTGTGAAGTCTTACCCTTCGTGAGTTTCATCAGTTTCTCAATCAGGATATCCTTCAAGTCATCAATCTTTGCCTCATGTTCCTCGTCAATCTTGGCCAACAGGATCTTATCCTGCTGCTTGGTGGCACGAGTCTTAGTGGCACGAGTGAAGAGTTTCTTGTCGATAACAACACCAGTCAGTGATGGATTGGCCTTCAGTGAAGAATCCTTCACATCACCAGCCTTATCTCCGAAGATAGCACGGAGCAACTTCTCCTCAGGTGAGGGATCGCTCTCTCCCTTCGGCGAAATCTTACCAATCAAGATATCACCTGGCTCAACACGAGCACCCACACGGATTACACCGTTCTCGTCCAAATCCTTGGTAGCCTCCTCGCTGACATTAGGAATATCAGCCGTGAACTCCTCTGCACCACGCTTCGTCTCACGGACATCGAGAGAATACTCATCCACATGAACAGAAGTAAGAATATCCTCACGAACAATACGCTCGTTCAGCACGATAGCATCCTCATAGTTATAACCCTTCCAAGGCATGTAAGCCACGAGCAGGTTACGACCCAAAGCGAGTTCGCCATTCTCAGTAGCATAACCCTCAGTGAGGATATCGCCCTTCTTCACGCGCTGACCCTTCTCACAGATAGGACGCAGGTCAATCGTCATGTTCTGGTTGGTACGACGGAACTTTGGAATACGATACTCCTTCAAAGCTGGTTCGAAGCTAACAAACTCCTCGTCCTCTGTACGATCGTAAAGAATACGGATAGTGGTAGCGTCAACATAGTCAATAACACCATCACCCTCGGCAGTAATCATCGTGCGAGAATCCTCACATACCTGCTTCTCAATACCTGTACCAACAATAGGAGCCTCATTATGAAGCAAAGGCACAGCCTGACGCATCATGTTAGATCCCATCAACGCACGGTGAGCATCGTCGTGCTCCAAGAACGGGATGAGAGATGCAGCGATAGAAGCAATCTGCTGCGGAGATACGTCAATCAGATCGACATCCGTAGGAGGTACTACAGGGAAGTCGGCATCCTGACGACACTTAACGACAGGACGGATGAAGGTACCATCATCACGTAAGGGTGCATTACCCTGACCGATGATATGATCTTCCTCCTCCTCGGCAGTCAGATAAACTACATCGTCATTATTAAGGTTAGCAATACCGTTCTCCACCTTACGATATGGAGTCTCGATAAAGCCAAGTTCGTTAATCTTAGCATATACGCAAAGTGACGAAATCAGACCGATGTTAGGACCTTCAGGGCTCTCAATCGGGCAAAGACGACCATAGTGTGTATAGTGTACGTCACGTACCTCGAATCCTGCACGCTCACGAGACAGACCGCCAGGACCTAAGGCTGAGAGACGACGCTTGTGAGTGACCTCAGCAAGTGGGTTGGTCTGATCCATGAACTGTGACAACGGATTAGTTCCGAAGAACGAATTGATCACACTCGAGATGGTCTTGGCGTTAATCAGGTCTGTCGGAGTAAATACCTCGTTATCGCGAACATTCATACGCTCACGGATGGTACGGCTCATACGGGCCAGACCGATAGAGAACTGATTACTCAACTGCTCACCAACAGTACGTACACGACGGTTTGACAGGTGGTCGATATCATCGACGGTAGCCTTTGAGTTGATTAACTGAATGAGATACTTGATAATCTCAATAATATCCTCTTTCGTCAAGACGCGAACATCCATCTCAGTATTCAGGCCCAGCTTCTTGTTGATACGATAGCGACCTACATCGCCCAAATCGTAACGTTTGTCAGAGAAGAAGAGGTTCTGAATGACCTCACGGGCACTGGCATCATCAGCAGGATCAGCATTACGCAACTGACGATAGATATATAATACGGCTTCTTTCTCAGAGTTACTGGGGTCTTTCTGCAGCGTATTGAAGATGATAGAATAATCCTGAGCTACAGACTCGTCCTTGTGAATCAGGATTGTCTGAGCACCGCTTTCCAGGATGTCATTCATATTCTCCTCGGTAATCTCTGTCTCACGCTCCATGATTACCTCATTACGCTCAATAGATACAACCTCACCGGTATCCTCATCTACGAAGTCCTCGTTCCAGCTCTTCAGTACACGGGCAGCGAGCTTACGACCAAGTGATTTCTTCAAAGATGCTTTGTTGACCTTCACCTCCTCGGCAAGTTCAAAGATCTCAAGGATATCCTTATCGTTCTCGTAACCGATGGCACGAAGCAACGTGGTAACAGGCAACTTCTTCTTACGGTCGATGTATGCATACATGACATTGTTGATATCAGTAGCAAACTCAATCCATGAGCCCTTGAACGGGATGATACGGGCACTGTAAAGCAGTGTTCCGTTAGCATGAATGTTCTGGCCGAAGAATACACCTGGTGAACGGTGCAACTGAGACACGACGACGCGCTCAGCACCGTTGATAACAAATGTACCATTGGATGTCATGTAAGGAATCGGACCCAGGAACACATCCTGAATCACGGTTCCGAAGTCCTCATGATCCGGATCCGTACAATAAAGTTTCAACTTAGCTTTCAAGGGTACACTATAAGTCAGTCCACGCTCCAAGCACTCATCAATCGTGTAGCGTGGCGGATCAATATAGTAATCCAAGAACTCAAGAACGAAATTATTACGTGTGTCGGTGATAGGGAAGTTCTCTGCGAACACCTTATACAAACCGTCATTCTTGCGTTCCTCAGGTGGTGTATCCAACTGCAGGAAATCTTTGAATGACTTTAATTGCACATCAAGGAAATCCGGAAACGGCATCGGATTCTTGACACTGCCAAAGTTTACTCTGTTATCAACTAATTTTGAAGCCATATATTATTATTTGTTTCTAGAAAAGACAAGAAAAAGGCTAAGAACCTCCGACTGGGAAGTCCTTAACCTATTCTATTTTGGTTGTGCTTAAATTACTTCAGCTCAACAACGGCACCAGCCTCTTCGATAGCCTTCTTCAGGTTCTCGGCCTCGTCCTTAGCCATACCCTCCTTGATAGTAGCGGGAGCACCATCAACGAGATCCTTAGCTTCCTTCAGACCCAGACCACAAGCCTCCTTAACGGCCTTAACAACCTGGAGCTTGTTAGCACCTACCTCTTTCAGAACTACGTCGAAAGAAGACTTCTCCTCAGCAGCCTCAGCGGCACCTGCAGCAGCAGGACCAGCAGCAACTGCAACAGCTGCAGCAGCGGGCTCAATTCCATACTCGTCCTTCAGGACTGTAGCTAACTCTTGTACTTCTTTAACTGAAAGGTTTACCAACTCTTCAGCAATAGCTTTAATATCTGCCATTTTATTTAAATTTTAATGTTTTTAAATGTTAATTGTTATACTTTTCGCTTATTTGTTACGCTCAGCGATAGCGTCAAGCAGTCCATGGATCTTACCACCAGCGTTCAAGCCAGATACGACAGTCTTGATAGGAGACTGCAGCAAAGCCACAACATCGGCGATAAGTTCGTTCTTGCTCTTGATTGAAACCAGTTCATCAAGCTTGTCGGCACCTACGAAGAAACCTTCCTCTGCATAAGCAGCCTTCAGGGCGGGGATGCCTTCCTTCTTGTATTCCTTCAGCAACTTGGCGGGAACGTTTGCCTGCTGTGTGAACATCAGGGCAGTGTTTCCTTTCAAGCAACCGTAAAGGGGTTCGAAATCAATCTCAGAAGCCTCGAAAGCCTTGTGCAGAAGCTTGTTCTTCACAACGACCATCTTGATCTCACTCTTGAAGCACTTGCGACGAAGGTTGCTCGTCTGCTCAGCGTTCAGTCCAGTAACGTCTACCAGATAGAAATGAGGATACTCTTTCAGCTTCTCTCCGAGTTCTACAATAATAGTATCTTTTACTTCCTTTTTCATTTTACTAAACTTTTACGGAGTTATTCAACTGATTTAGGATCCACCTTAATACCTGCACTCATCGTGCTTGAGATGAAGATACTCTTAATGTATGTACCCTTGGCAGCAGCAGGCTTCAGTTTAATGATAGTCTGAATGAACTCCTTAGCGTTCTCATAAATCTGATCAGCAGTAAAGGTCACCTTACCGATTGACGTGTGCACGATACCGGCCTTGTCAACCTTAAAGTCGATCTTACCCTGCTTAACCTCTTTCACTGCCTTAGCAACGTCCATAGTGACAGTACCACTCTTTGGGTTTGGCATCAATCCGCGAGGACCGAGCACACGGCCCAAGGGACCGAGCTTACCCATGCATGAGGGCATTGTAATGATAACATCAACATCAGTCCAACCGCCTTTGATCTTGTTGATATACTCGTCAAGACCAACGTAGTCGGCACCAGCTTCCTTAGCAGCAGCTTCCTGATCGGGAGTACAGAGAGCGAGCACACGTGTTACCTTACCAGTTCCGTTCGGCAGCGAAACAACGCCACGAACCATCTGGTTGGCCTTACGCGGATCAACACCCAAGCGTACGTCGATATCCAGTGAAGCCTCGAACTTTGTAGTGGTGATATCCTTCACCAACTGTGAGGCTTCCTTCAAAGAGTATGCTTTCCCTGCTTCAACCTTATCAGCTACTAACTTTTGATTTTTTGTCAGTTTACTCATTTTTCTAATTGAAGTTATTTGTTATTTACCAGGGAAGTCCCCTTTTACAGTGATACCCATACTTCTTGCTGTACCGGCAACCAGCTTCATAGCCGACTCCACGGTGAAGCAGTTCAAGTCGCTCATCTTATCCTCAGCGATTGCACGTACCTGATCCCAGGTAACAGAAGCAACCTTCTTACGGTTAGGCTGAGCAGAGCCGCCCTTAATCTTAGCAGCCTCCATCAGCTGGATAGCTGCGGGAGGAGTCTTGATAACGAAGCTAAATGACTTGTCTGCATAGTAAGTGATAACGACAGGTAATACCTTACCGGCCTTATCCTGGGTTCTGGCGTTGAACTCTTTGCAGAATCCCATAATATTAATACCCTTTGAACCCAGAGCAGGTCCTACTGGGGGAGAGGGATTCGCTGCGCCACCTTTAATCTGTAATTTGATTAATCCAGCAACTTCTTTAGCCATTTCTGTAAATAATTAATTTGATTCTTTATATAAGTCTTGGGAGTGGAAGCCTCCTGCGACCGTATATATAGAACAGACGTACCGTAACTTACGCCTTATTCTTTCTCTACTTGTGTGAATGCCAGTTCCAGTGGAGTTTTTCGTCCAAAAATCTTCACCATCACCTTCAGCTTGCGCTTCTCGGTGTTCACCTCTTCGATAACACCACTGAATCCACTGAAAGGACCATCCACCACTTTCACTGTCTCGTCGACAGTATAAGGGATATTGATTTCTGCACTCTCAATTGTTGTCTCCTCTGCAGTACCCAGAATGCGATTGATCTCTGACTGGCGGACCTCCTGAGGATTGTCCATGCCACCCAAGAAACCAAGTACGTTCGGAATAAAGCGAAGCATATGTGCCACCTCACCCTGAAGGCTTGCCTGAACAAGCACATAACCTGGCAGGAAGAGTTTCTCCTTGATGACGCGCTTGCCGTTACGAAGCATGGCATACTTCTCTGTAGGGAGCAACACCTCACCCACATTAGCCTCAAGAACATCGTTGTGCTTCTTGGCAGCCTCGATGAACTCCTTGACTTTGCCTTCTTTTCCACTAACGGCACGCAACACGTACCACTTCATACCTGTCTCAGACATCTTCTTCTTTCGAACGATTAGTTAGGATAAATTGAACTCATGGCTGCCTTGAATACAACATCCATCAGCCATACTACTACTGCAATGATAAGAGAAGCCGAAAGCACCAACACAGCACTTTGTGTCAGCTCTTTACGAGTCGGCCAAGTCGTCTTATGTGCAAGTTCGTCGTAACATGCCTTGCAATAATTGATAATCTTCTTAAACATACTATTAGTATTTTAGCACGGGAAGGAGGACTCGAACCCACGACCCTCGGTTTTGGAGACCGATGCTCTACCAACTGAGCTATTCCCGTAAGTAAGCCCCCACCCTAAAGCGGGGGCTTGGTATGTTACTAAGTTTCTAGGATTTCCTAGGACATCCTAGGTCTTCCTAGTTTCCTAGGATTAATCCTCGTAAACCTCAGTGATCTGACCAGAACCTACGGTACGACCACCCTCGCGGATAGCGAAGCGGAGACCTGGGTTCAGAGCAACAGCGTAGATCAACTCAACAGTGATCTCTACGTTATCACCAGGCATTACCATCTCAACACCTGCGGGGAGAGTAATCTCACCTGTGCAGTCCATGGTGCGGAGATAGAACTGAGGACGATACTTGTTTCCGAATGGAGTGTGACGTCCACCCTCTTCCTTCTTCAGGACATAGATAGAAGCCTTGAACTTCTTGAAAGGCTTGATCTGACCTGGATGGCAGAGTACCATACCACGCTTGATCTCGTTCTTGTCGATACCACGGAGCAGCAGACCAACGTTATCACCAGCCTGACCCTCGTCAAGGATCTTACGGAACATCTCAACACCTGTAACAACTGACTTCTTGTCCTCACCGAGACCGAGCAGCTCAACCTCATCACCAACGTGGATAACACCAGTCTCGATACGACCAGTAGCAACAGTACCACGACCTGTGATTGAGAAGACGTCCTCAACAGGCATCAAGAAAGGTTTGTCAGTAGCACGAGGAGGCTCCTGAATCCATGTATCACAAGTATCCATCAACTCCATAACCTTCTGCTCCCACTTCTCTACACCATTCAGTGCACCGAGGGCAGAACCACGGATGATAGGAGTATCATCTTCGAACTCATACTGGGCGAGAATCTCCTGAACCTCCATTTCAACGAGCTCCAGCATCTCCTCATCGTCAACCATATCACACTTGTTCAGGAATACAACCAGACGGGGAACGTTTACCTGACGAGCGAGCAGAACGTGCTCACGAGTCTGAGGCATAGGACCGTCAGTAGCAGCAACAACAAGGATAGCACCATCCATCTGAGCAGCACCAGTTACCATGTTCTTTACATAGTCGGCGTGTCCCGGACAGTCAACGTGAGCGTAGTGACGAGCCTTTGTCTCGTACTCAACGTGAGCGGTGTTAATAGTGATACCACGCTCCTTCTCCTCAGGAGCATTGTCAATCTGGTCAAAAGACTTAATCTCAGAGAGACCCTGCTTTGCCAATACCATGGTGATAGCAGCAGTCAGAGTAGTCTTACCATGGTCAACGTGACCAATAGTACCAATGTTTACGTGCGGTTTGGTGCGCACAAAATTCTCTTTAGCCATAGCTTTTCTTTTTTATTATATGAATGAATGATCGATTTAAATCGTCGTTTTCTCGAGAGCTGTTAACGAGACTTGAACTCGTGACCTCTTCCTTACCAAGGAAGTGCTCTACCACTGAGCTATAACAGCGAGCGTGAGCGGAAAACGGGGCTCAAACCCGCGACCCCCAGCTTGGAAGGCTAGTGCTCTATCAACTGAGCTATTTCCGCAACAGTTACTTCCTCTTTCAGGAAGTGGGTGGTGATGGATTCGAACCACCGAAGTCGAAAGACAACAGATTTACAGTCTGCCCCATTTGGCCGCTCTGGAAACCACCCTTCTTTATTCTCTTTGCTAGTAGGAGAGCCTTGGAATTGATTGATTTCATCTATCCTTCAGGCTCTTTCGAGCCTCTTGTCGGATTCGAACCAACGACCCCGAGATTACAAATCACGTGCTCTGGCCAACTGAGCTAAAGAGGCTTCACTAAGCATCCGCTCTCCGTGCGAAATATCGGAAAGCGGATGCAAAGGTACACATTATTTTCGAATTACCAAAACTTTTCTTCTTTTTTTTAGTGTTTGCGTAATTTTTCCTTATATTTTTGCAACTGCACCTTCATGGAGTCTACACAAAGGTCTGTGCTCTCCTCAAAGGTGTCGGCAATCTTCTCTACAAAGAGCTTAGATCCAGGCACAGTTACCGTGATACTCACCTCCTTGTTCTGTGCTGTGGCCGGTTTTACTACCTTGCACTGCACCTCTACCTTCTGAATGTCTTCAAAAGTCTTCTCTAACTTGGCGACCTTCTTGTCGATGAACGCCTGTAGTTTCTCAGTAGCGTCAAAATGAATTGACTGAATCTTAATTTCCATAGTTACCTCCTATTTTAAAAGGTTAAGTTAAGCCCTTGGGTGGGCGTCTTTATATACTTTCTTTAATTGTTCAAATGTGGTATGCGTATAGATCTCCGTCGTTGCCACACTCTCATGGCCCAATAGTTTCCTCACACTTTCCAATCCTGCTCCGTTGTTGAGCATCGCCGTTGCAAAAGTATGGCGCAATACGTGGGGAGAACGTTTCTTCATCGTCGTCACCTGCGACAGATACTTATGCACCAACGTCTCCACCTGATGACGCTTGATACGCTGGCCTTCTTCGTCTGTAAACAACGCCTCCGTCGTTCCGCCAGCGAGTTCATCGCGCAAACGGATATAGTCTTGAAGCACTTTCTCCGTCTCTTCACCAAAGGGAATGATACGTTGCTTATTGCGCTTACCCGTTACCTTCAACTGATGAGAGATGAAATCCACGTCCTGCGTATTCAGGCCTACCACCTCTGCCAAGCGGATACCAGTACTATATAATAATATAATTAAGGTACGCGCACGTACATCTTTATAATCTGTGCCCCACATTTCCTTGACGTCTATCAGTCGATCCATCTCCTGTTCACGAAGGAACTGCGGCAACGGTTTCTGTTTCTTCGGACCTTTCACCACATGGGAAGGGTCTTTCTCTACGAGCCCTCGAGACAAAGCAAAACGGAAAAAAGAACGCACGGCACTCAAACAGCAATTTACTGTTGATGCCATGTCGCCTTTATCCATCATGCTCTCCATCCAATCACGGATGATGTCCGAGTCTACCGACTCCCACGAGAGCTGACTATCTCGATTTTTGAAATACGATTCGAAATCCCTTAGATACCGCTCATAGCCTGTTACTGTGAGTTCGGAGCGATTTCGCTCATATCGCAGGTAGTTTATGAACTTCTCTATCATATTTTCGTTGCAATCGGTTTTCGGCAACGAATTTACGAAGAATTTTTCAAACTACCAAGAAAATCCGCTACTTTTTTATTCCTCGGTAGCGCGCAGCTTCTGTACGTAAATAGCGTGTTCCATCTTCAGGCGCTTCAGTACAGAGGGCTTGTCAAACTGCTGACGGCGGCGGAGTTCCTTTACCACGCCTGTCTTTTCAAACTTTCTCTTAAACTTCTTGAGAGCCTTTTCGATGTTCTCGCCTTCCTTTACTGGTACAATAATCATGTTGTTTTTTGATTTAATTCTTTTAAGTTAAACTTCTATTTTGCAATTAAGCGGGTGCAAAATTACAACTTATTTACGAATTGACCAAGTTTTTTTTGTTTTTTTTATTCCAAAGCCCTCATATTACTTCATTTGCCTCATCACCGAAACGGGAGATTCTTCCCTCACAATCTTCCGCTCTACCTGCTGATAGAGGGTATAACAAACCTCATGGGGATCCAACAGGATATTATACTCAAAATAGTCTTTCAGTCCTTTGTTAATATCCTGACTGTTATGTAAAGTGGCCTTATTACTGTCTATCAGCAGACATACAACAACATCCTCGTCATGTTGCGTTTCGTCATCTTGCAGGTTCAGTGTCCAGGCAATATCCTCCCAACGCATCATCAGCATCCCGTCAGCATGCTGTTCCCTCAATGCGCGACGGATACGCGTCAACTTCATTTTTGTTTCCGCACTCGTGAGTTTCTGAGAAAGGGTCTCGATAAGATGAGGATTGGCAGCATTCTTCTTAATGATGCGCTGCAAGGGATTGAAATTCGTACGTAGCGTGATACCACCTTGCCGTTTCAGCGCCTCCTTCAACTCCTCCACATCAACCGTTGGATTCAGCATCCCGTCGATACCCACATCCTTGTCAGCCATATCCTCCAGTTCACGTCCTATCCATTCGGCTATCGTCATGTTTCCAGCATCCTGAGAGACACCATTCACCCACAAGGCGATACTCTTCAGTGTCACTACCACATATACCTTCCATTCAGGACGCAGGAAAGAGAATACGAAAGCACTCAAATGCTCCCGTCTCAGTTCCTCCCTCACCTCTTCTATCCGTTCCTTAATGATTTCCTGTTCCATCCTCCCACTCTTCCCTATTACTTCTTTGATTATACTTTTATTTTACCTTTTATAGTCCTTTTTCTTTCAGACTACAAAAATACACAATAAAGAGCAACCTACCAAATTTCTTACTTCTTTATTTCATATCCCTTTCTTCGTCCCGTTCGTCGCACTTTAGTGCGATGTTAGCCAAATCCTCAGCATAATCATTCATGTCAAGGCATTGTGCTCGTGTGATACGTTTCGCGGCTGTTTCTGCACTATAATCAGCATAAGGAGCCAAAACCAACAGAAAGCCATCCGAACAACCCGCCAAATCTCTACCAGATGGATAAATAAATTTCCCGTCCAAACCACGATTAACAATATGTATCATCGGCATTTCCTCCTTGTAACAAGCATCATATACGGCTTTCTCTGCCGGCGAGATGAAAGGCGATATCAGCACTGTTCCTCGCCGTGCTTCTCTGAGATATGTTGCTACCTCCGCTTGTATCTGCTCCTCTGTCAGATGACGATGGCAGCGAACTTGTAGGCGTTCCGGATATGTTACCAAAAACGTATTACCAACAGCTGTATATTGATGTCCTTTCTTTCCTGCCGAGAAATCATAGACCTTGCGCAAGCGATTTGGGAAATGGATTTTGAGCCAGAGGCGGCGTGGATTATCTTTCAGATAGGCTATCCACGTTTGTAGTTGCCCTTTGCGAAATAAGATGCGATCATTAAAGCCGCGTGAGAAAAGAGGCGTTTTCTCTGAACTTAAGTTCTGAGCACGGAACGAAACATCATCCCAAAAAGCATGAGAACAAGCGCTCTTCCATGCTGCGATTATCTTACCCAAAGCATAGTCAGTTGGGAGCGTGTCACGGACATATAGTATGCCGTGGAAATGGTCTGGCATGATTTGATAATGGAGCACTTGAACTCGGCAGCCAGTCTTCTTCGTTGTCTCTGTTGCTATCTTTCGGAATGCCTCAGCCACGTACGTACCCAAGGCCGTTGGCACTATCTCTGCCGTATTCGGGCTATCGCCCACAAGCGAACCTAGAATACGCTTGCGGTCAACCGTCGTTACTGTAATCAGATAGATGCATACCGAAGTATAGTCATGCTTCTCCATTCGGCGCAACCTATTATGTTTGACAGGTGCTTTTTCCATTCTTTCTGTTATCTTGATTTCTTCGTCCTGTTTGTCGCATTTTAGTGCGATGTTTGCATTTTTCTTCGTCCCGTTCGTCGCACTTCAGTGCGATGCATGCCCCCTCTCTTCGTCCTATTCGAGACGCGAAGGTACAAAATAAAAAGCAACCAGCCAAATGGAAAATGGCATGATACAGCTAAATTCCCTTCTATCATCGACCAAAGGGAAATAAATAACAATAATTTAACCTTCAATTCTGATTTCGACATCATCGATCGTTGTTGTCTTTGATATCACATTAACCATATCGGCAACAGAAAGATTCTCAAATCGGGTATTCCTATCCTTATGTATTGGAATGACTCCAATACTTGGATTCGTGATGTGACATACATCTTCCAATGTCTTTACATCAGCATGTCCGCTTGTATGAAGATAGTGATATTGTCCATGAAAGAGATTCACGAAGTCAATGACGTTTTTGTTCTTTTGCTCTTCTGTGCCTTTATAATAACCTTTCCATATTGAGTAAATCAGTTCTGCATTAGGAAAATAATACAGCATCTTCCTCACAAAGTCCAATTGACTGCTTGCCCTAACAGGCATAATAAAACCATGTGGTCTCAAGTCTTTATCAAAGTTACAACTATCTCCCAATACAACAGTTGTGTCATCATCGAAATTGAAAAGCTCACTATGCTTGGCAGCATATTTTGTAAATATATCAAGGACGGATTTCTGATATGTGTCACATAAGAACTTAGCCCCTGTTTCCTTACATGCAGCATGGAAAGATGCTAAACGGTCCATATCCGTTGAAGAACATAGAGCAAACATATAATGAGGACAATTATCTTTTTTCAGCAATCTGATGGCACCAGTCTTAATAGTACATTCATGGTCAACCCTCTCGTCAAGTCTACTAAGCATAGTTCCTTCAGTTATCAGTATGTCTATATTCTGTGCCTTGGCTTGAAGAATCTTCATAAGTCCCTTACTAAGATAGCCATGTCCCCTGAAATCTCCTGTATGAAGAATTTTACGATGATCTGCCTCGATAAGGAACATATAGGAATTAAAAGCAGAATGGTCGACAAAGAATGGTGTAATGAAAATCTCTCCTTTTCCACCTACGTTATACCTGTGTGCTTCTTCATAGGTTTTCATATTCTGTGCAACCATCATGTCACGCTTGTATTTGGAATCATGGGAAGCTAATACTGTATATTTGCAGATATTCACCTCTTTAGCACCTTCCCCAATATATTGTGCAATATCATCTGGAACGAAACTACTAAGTCCTACATGGTCTCCATGGAAATGGGTATAATAGATACCATCCGCATCCTTTGTGATGTCCTCTATTTCCTGTTTTGTAAACTCTCTGCCATTGCTGCCAGGTAGATTACTTCCTAAGTCAATAATAATTTTAGTATGGGCAGTGGATATCTCCGTTATACATCCACCTATTTGGTCTATGCCACGATGAATGACGATTCTCATAAGTAAATATAATTTGGTTTAACATGAATGGTGGCTAATGCTTCTTCTATTGCTTCAATCCTCTTAGTTCTTTCATCCGTTGTCTTTTCATAGTTGTTGGCAATAAGTAACTGAGGTTCAGAAGACATTGTAACAGTATTGATATCTTTCACATCAGGAACAGTTAAACCTAGAATATTCTTCTTAATAGTGTAAAGTTTTCGATAGTATTTAGTCAAAGCCTCATGGTTCACACGAAGGAAATCCCTATAGTTTTCCATTTGAGTTAATATTTCAGGATTACCATCAGTATTACGCAGGCGATTGTCTCCGATTCTTTTCAGTTCTTCAAAAACAAATTGGTTGTTTTCTATTTTAATCAAGTCAATCCGAATGGTATTCTTTGAACCTTTTTCAAACTGGTGTGCAAATTCAGAATCAATATATTTGTCTCGCCCATTAATGATTAATGTTCCCTGTATTAGTTTCTCCTTCGTAGACTCTCCATTATCTTCTTTTGAATAAACATCTGTGATATTATCCTTTAATTCGGATAATCTTGAAGTCAACCATTCCTCACAATCTGTATACTTTGCCACATAAATCGTTTTCCCCTTAGAATTGATGGTCTTTCTGTAATAATTGGAATCGCGTTCGTCTTTATATCCCATATACTTAGGGTGAGTAGTTACTTTTACCTTTTGTAACCTGAAGTCATATTTGGCTTCTGCAATTCTACCACCCATGAAATAGATATCGATGATATTCTGTTTTCTAACCTCAATATAGAGGTCTTTATCCGCCTTGACCACAGACCACCATGCAGGGGCATCCTCACCTGCAAGCGTTGAGAACAATTGATGCTCTGCCTTCAACATTTCATGATTGAATAATGCAATTTTCATGACTCCTTTATTCTTAACTTTCTTGTTTCTGTTTTGAAGTATTGAATGAGTGCCTAATACAAAGATACTCATTATTTCTTAAAGTTGCAAGGATTTCGATAGAAAAATAATAAAGAACGACTTTTTCCTAGACCGCACTCTAAAACTTTTTCCTCCGAAGGGGAAAAAGTTCTGCTCCGAAGAGGAGGAAAAACCGCAGCCTATATACTTAGCCACCAAAACCTATATGTTTAGCACTCCTAAACTATATATTAAGCAAGCGTAAACTATATACTTTCACCTCGTAAGTCATATACTTTTCGGGCAGAAACATATTATCTATTTGCCACACGGAGTTAGCAACGGGAACGCTTTTAGAATAAATAACATATTTAATTGAGAATTGAGAATTGAGAATTGAAAATTATTTGTATCTTTGCATGCATTCAAGAACAATTAAAATAAAAATATTCGAATTATGGCATTTTTAACAGACGAGAAATTGGTGATTGTTGGTGCTGGTGGTATGATTGGCTCTAACATGGTGCAGAGTGTGTTGATGCTGGGTTTGACTCCCAACATTAGTTTGTATGATATCTATGAGCCTGGTGTTCATGGTGTTTACGACGAGATGTGTCACTGCGCTTTCCCTGGTGCAAACATCTCTTACACGGTAGATGCCAAGGAGGCTTTCACAGGTGCTAAGTACATCATTTCTTCTGGCGGTGCTCCACGTAAGGAAGGTATGACACGTGAGGATCTGCTGAAAGGCAACTGCCAGATTGCAGCTGACTTCGGTGAGAACATCAAGAAATACTGCCCAGACGTAAAGCACGTAGTGGTTATCTTCAACCCTGCTGACGTAACAGCTCTTACAGCGCTGATTCACTCCGGTTTGAAACCCAACCAGTTGACCTCTCTGGCAGCCCTCGACTCTACCCGTTTGCAGCAGCAGTTGGCTCAGGAGTTCGGTGTTCGTCAGGACAAGGTTACTAACGCTTACACTTATGGTGGACACGGTGAGCAGATGGCAGTATTCGCCAGCAAGGCTCTCATCGACGGCAAGCCCCTCTCTGAACTTCCTCTCTCTGACGAGCGTTGGGCAGAGATCAAGCACATGACAACACAGGGTGGTAGCAATATCATCAAGCTCCGTGGTCGTTCTTCATTCCAGAGCCCCGCTTATCAAGCAGTTAAGATGATTGAGGGTGCTATGGGTGGCGAACCATTCAAGTGGCCTGCTGGTTGCTATGTAAACGCTTACGGTTTCAAGAACGTGATGATGGCAATGCCTACCGTTATCGACAAGGACGGTGTTCACTTCACTCAGCCAGAGGGTACTGCTGAGGAGATGGCTGCATTGCAGGCTTCCTACGAGCATTTGCAGAAGATGCGCGACGAGATTATCTCGCTCGGCATCATTCCTGCCGTAGAGGACTGGAAGACAGAAAATCCGAACTTGTAAGAATAACAAATGGGGAACGGAAAAACAACGTTCCCCATTTTTCTTAAAAAGAGATGAAGACGATGTGGATGTTGCTCTTTTTCGCTCTTCCCTTTATCGCCATCGGCTATATCGGATGGCACCTCTGGTGTTTGCTGCCTCTGTCGGGGGTATGGAAGACGTTGGTCATTGCCTGTATGGTGGGCTGTTTCCTGTTGACCTTCGCCAACTTCTCCCGTGCCACAGATGGTATGCCGATGCCTGCGGCTATCTTCTGTTATGAAGTAGCGAACTCGAGTCTCATCATCCTGCTCTATCTCTTCATCCTCTTCCTGTTGCTCGACTTAGGAAGACTGGTACGCTTGGTTCCGCGTACCTTATTATATAATAACGGGGCGATGGCGATTGGCATACTCGTCGTCATGACGGCACTCTTCACCTACGGTTATTTCCATTACCTGCATAAGCATCGCGAGGAAATCGAATTGACAACGGAAAAGACCCTCACAAAACCTATGAAGGTGGTGATGCTGAGTGACCTGCATCTGGGGTATCACAACAGAAGGGCGGAACTGCATCGCTGGGTGGATATGATTAACGAGGAACATGCCGACCTCATCCTGATAGCCGGCGACATCATCGACATGAGTATGCGCCCCTTGAAAGAGCAACGGATGTTTGAAGAGTTCCACCGACTGAATGCCCCTGTCTATGCCTGCATCGGCAATCATGAGTTCTATAGTGGTGAGCCAGATGCCCAACAGTTCTATCAACAGGCAGGCATCCATCTGTTGCAAGACTCCTGCGTAACCGTCGGCGACCTCTGTATCATCGGCAGGGACGACCGCACCAATCGGCAGCGAAAGAGTCTGGTAGACCTCATGAAACAAGCCGACAAGAGTAAGTTCACCATCCTACTCGACCATCAGCCATTCTTCTTAGACCAAACAGCACAACAGAAGATCGACTTCCAGTTTAGTGGACATACCCATCATGGACAGGTATGGCCTATCTCATGGATCACACATAACGTTTACGAATGTGCCTTCGGTCCCCTAAAAAAAGGGAACACGCAATATTATATCACTTCAGGAATGGGTATCTGGGGTGGTAAGTTCCGCATCGGAACACGCTCAGAATATGTCGTAGCAACGATTAAATAGTCTTTGTCTCCAACTCGTTGCTAAAGCGACAATCAGGATTCTCCTCTAAAAAGAACTTGCTATAAGCGACATAATGCTTGGCATTATCCGTCTGACCAGGACGGACAGGCTTGATATACTTGGCGGGCACGCCTCCCCAAATCTCATGAGGGGGAATCTTCGTGTTCTGAAGTACCAAGGCACCAGCAGCCACAATAGCGCCTTCGCCTACTTCGCAGTTATCCAACAACGTAGCGCCCATACCTATCAAAGCACCATCATGGATCGTGCAGGCATGAACAGTGACATTATGTCCGATAGTCACATCGCTGCCGATATGTGTTGGACCTGTATCGTGAGTGACATGCACACAAGAGCCATCCTGGATATTGGTACGGTCACCTATCGTGATAGGAGCGACATCACCACGAACGACAGCATTGAACCATACGGAACACTCGTCGCCCATCGTCACCTCACCTACTATCGTTGCATTCTCACTGAAATAGCAGTCACGTCCCCATTTGGGGGTTAAGCCTCTATAACTCTTAATTAAAGCCATTGTTCTTCAAAATTGTACGTCGGAAAGAACCATCTGGGTAGCACCAGCACGTTGTTTTACGAAATCACCTGCTGCCTGACTTGCCTGTGTCAATGAGTCAGGTTCTTTCTCAAAACGATTCATTACTGCACTGAACTCCTCGTAATCATGAATCTCAAAGCCACCACCACACTCTTTCAAACCTTGTGCCTCTTGGAACTTCTTGTTCTCAGGACCAAAGATAACTGGCTTGCCCCACACGGCAGCCTCTAATGTATTGTGGATGCTCACGCCAAAACCGCCACCCACATAACAAACATCGGCATAGTGATAGATGCTGGAAAGTAAGCCAAAGCAGTCGATGATCAAAACATCATAAGAAGTGAGAGGATTCCCGCTGACGCGCCTACCCGTAGCCTTTGAGAGGTGAGAGGTGAGAGATTTCTCTGCTTCGGTGTAGCGGATAACCTTGCGGCCTTCGAGTAACTTTTCAATCTGCTTCAAATGGTCCTCGCCAATCACGTGAGGGGCAATAATCATCTTCCAATCAGGGTGCTCATTGAAATATTTGATAAAGATATCCTCGTCTGGTTGCCATGAGGAACCTGCCACGAATATTTGGGGCTGTTGGCCATTGGCTTTTGGCTGTTGGCAGAGGCTCTCAACGATAGGCAGCTGCTTGGCTGCCTCCTTAATCTGCAGCACGCGATCGAAACGGGTATCGCCTACGATAATAACATCCGTCACACCTATCGTTGCCAGCAAATCCTTGCTCGTCTGATTCTGTACATAGAAACGGGTAAAGCACTTCAGCACATGTGCATATTGCTTTCCATACCATTTGAAGAATATTTGATCAGGACGGAAGATACTGCTGACACTATATACTGGAACATTCCTGTGTTTCAGGATATGCAGGTAGTTATACCAAAACTCATACTTGATGAAGAATGCCATCACAGGACGGATGGCACGAAGGAAACGACGTGCATTGGTGATTGTATCAAGTGGCAGATAACAGATAATATCCGCTCCCTCGTAATTCTTACGTACCTCATAGCCAGAAGGCGAGAAGAAGGTCAAAAGAATCTTATACTCTGGATGCTCGCGACGTAACTGCTCCATCAGAGGGCGACCTTGTTCAAACTCACCCAAAGAGGCTGCATGGAACCAGATATACTGAGCCTCAGGATCAACCTTCTCTTTCAGCACTCGGATGGCATTACGCTCCCCTCGCCACATCTTACGAACCTTCTCGTTGAAAAGGCTGGCAATGGCAACGCCGATGAGATAGAGATATATTCCGAGGTTATACATACTTAGCCTAATACTTCAATAGCACGTTTCATTCGCTGGATGGTTTCTTCTTTACCAAGGAAGGCAGAGATATCGAACATACCTGGTCCTTTACCCTCACCCACAAGTGTCAAACGCCAAGCGTTCATGATATTACCAAGTTTATATTCTTTCTGCTCAATCCAAGCGTGAACAATCTGTTCCTGATTCTCCAAAGAGAAATCATCAATGCCTTCCAATACACCCATCAGTTCTGTCAACTGCTGCGCGCTGTCTTCCTTCCAACGCTTCTTGGCAGTCTTCTCATCATACTCAGTAGGTGCCTCGAAGAAAAACGAGCACAGAGGCCATAGTTCCTTGACGAACGACACACGGTCTTTCATCATCGTCACTACCTGCAGGATGCGCTCAGAAGAATCCTTAACGCCATGCTCACGACAGATAGGTTCAAAGAGCGAGGCTATCTCCTCATTACTCTTCTTCAGGATATATTCATGATTGAACCAGATTCCTTTCTCGTAAGCGAAACGGGCACCTGCCTTCGAACATTTCGTAATATCAAACAACTGAACCAGTTCTTCCAAGGTAAACAGTTCCTGCTCAGTACCAGGATTCCATCCCAACAAAGCGAGGAAGTTGATGACTGCCTCTGGGAAATAGCCACTCTCACGATAACCAGAAGATACCTCTCCAGTCTTGGGGTCGTGCCACTCTAAGGGAAATACAGGGAATCCCAAGCGATCACCATCACGCTTCGAGAGTTTTCCTTTTCCATCGGGCTTGAGCAATAAAGGAAGATGAGCAAAACGAGGCATCGTATTCTCCCAGCCAAAAGCACGATAAAGCATCACATGCAAAGGTGCAGAAGGTAACCATTCCTCACCACGAATCACATGGGATATCTCCATCAGATGGTCATCCACGATATTGGCAAGATGATAAGTTGGCAGTTCATCAGCGCTCTTATACAACACCTTATCGTCACAGATATCACTCTTCACACGTACTTCACCACGAATGAGGTCGTTGACCAGAATCTCCTGATCAGGCTCTATCTTAAAGCGGACAACGTATTGATTGCCATCAGCAATCAAACGCTCCACTTCCTCCTTGGGAAGTGTCAGCGAGTTACGCATCTGCTGACGTGTATGACAATCGTATTGGAAGTTCTGAACCTCAGCACGCTTGGCTTCCAGTTCTGCAGGAGTGTCGAAAGCGATATACGCCTTGCCTGCGTCCAACAACTGCTTGACATACTTCTTATAGATATCACGACGCTCACTTTGACGATAAGGACCTTTATCACCACCGAAGGAAACACCCTCGTCAAACTGAATGCCTAACCACTTAAAAGACTCTATGATATATTCCTCTGCCCCAGGAACGAAGCGAGTGGAATCTGTATCCTCAATACGGAACACTAAATCGCCCCCATGTTGGCGGGCAAACAAATAATTATACAAGGCTGTACGTACTCCACCGATATGCAAAGCCCCTGTAGGACTGGGAGCAAAACGCACTCTTACTCTTCTTTCTGCCATCATCCGATAACGGTATTACTATAAAATTGCTGCAAAATTACGCATTTTTTTTGATAATCTATGCTTTTCTTCCTTGAAATCCATTGAGTTCCCAAATTTTTCTGTACCTTTGCGGATAGAATGAAGAATATCAATTATAATATCATAGAGGAGCAGACGTGGCGCAACATTGTGACACGTATCGTTTTGGTCATCCTGTCTGTTGGACTGATCGTATGGGCGATGCCACGTGATAATCGTAATTATTTCCATGTAGAGCAAGGTAAACCATGGAAATATGCCGACTTCACTGCGCCTTTCGATTTCCCTGTCTATAAGTCGGAAGAAGCTATCCGCATTGAGAAAGACAGCCTGATGAAGAACTATGAGCCCTATTATAAGTTCAATCAAGAAAAGGAGTCCCAGATGGTGAAGAAGTTCCAGACGGACTATGCCGAGGGCATTCCCGGATTGGAAGGAGATTACGTGAAGATTATCTCCAACCGACTACACAGTCTTTACCAACAGGGCATCATGGCTCCGACAGAGTATTCGGAACTACGTGCAGATACGACTCACATGATTCGTGTTGTCAATGGGAAACAGGCAGTCAGCGTCTCCATCATGGAAATCTATTCTGCCAAGACCGCCTATGAACAACTCTTCCAAGATGAGACACTTGCCCTGCAGCGTCCCATCCTTCAGAAATGTAACCTCAACGACTATATCACACCGAACCTGATCTATGACCGTGAACGCAGTGAGACAAGCATCAACGATATCATGTCGAGCATTGCCTTGGCAACAGGTGTGGTACAGAAGGGACAGAAAATCATTGGTCGTGGTGAGATTGTAACAGACAAGACATACCGCATCATCGAGTCGTATATCAAAGAGAACGAAAGACTCCATCAGGACGACACACTGAATCAGTTTGCCCTGCTAGGACAAATCATTTATGTCTCGATTCTGATTATTGCATTTACGCTCTATCTCCATCTTTATCGGAAAGACTACCTCGTTAAGTCGCGTAAGATCATGATGGTCTATGCCCTGATTGTCGTCTTCGCTCTCTTGACGGCCTTATTTATGCGGAACACATTCATACATGTGTATATCCTACCTTATGCCATCGTCCCCATCTTCGTCCGAGTGTTTATGGATTCACGTACCGCTTTTATGGCACACATAACAATGGTGCTTATCTGTGCGGTGATGCTTACCCATTCCTTCGAGTTCGTTGTGGTAGAAACGATAGCAGGGTTGGTGGCTATCACTTCGCTGAGGGAATTGTCACAACGCTCCCAGTTGTTTAAGACTGCCATCTTCATCACAATAGCGGCAATGGCAGTCAATCTTTCATTTGACTGGATGCATACCGACTCATTGTCAAAGATAGACTATAGTACCTACAATTATCTGATTGCTAATGGTATTGGATTGTTATTCGCCTATCCCCTGCTCTATCTGATAGAAAAGGCATTTGGATTTACCAGTGATATTACCCTCATTGAACTGTCCAACACCAATAATGACCTACTGCGCCGTATGAGTGAGGTGGCACCAGGCACCTTTAACCACTCTATACAGGTAGCCAATCTGGCTGGTGAGATTGCCAACAAGATTGGGGCTGAAGCTCAGTTGGTCCGTACAGGTGCCCTTTATCACGACATCGGAAAACTGACCAATCCAATCTATTTCACAGAGAATCAGTCAGGCATCGATCCGCATGAGATGCTCAACGATATTGAAAGTTCACAGATGATCATTAGTCATGTAACTGAGGGACAGAAGATGGCAGACAAGCATAATCTTCCCAAAGAGATTCGTGACTTCATCTCTACCCATCACGGACAAGGAAAAGTGAAATACTTCTATATCAAATATCACAATGAGCATCCTGACGAGTCCGTAGATGATCTGCTGTTTACTTATCCAGGACCCAATCCGTTTACCAGAGAGCAGGCTATCCTTATGATGGCCGATACCGTTGAAGCGGCTTCACGCTCATTGCCTGAATATACGGAACAGGCTATCCGGGACTTGGTTAACCGTCTGATTGATGCACAAGTCAGTGAAGGATACTTCCGTGAGTGTCCTATTACTTTCCGCGATATCCAGTATTCCAAGACCGTCCTCATTGAGAAACTGAAGACGATTTATCATACCCGTATCAGTTACCCGTCCGAAAAATAGCTCCTCGCTATTGCGCACTTTTTGTCATTTTGTGCAGTGTTTTCTTGCACAAAATAGCACATTTGTGCAAGAAATGTGCAATATTTTGTTAATAAACCTTAATCTGTGTGCGTTTACAAGAGAGAGTTTAAACATTTCTTATACCTTTGCAGCCGGTTTTGAAAAATTTGTTTAAATCGTAAAGTATAAGAAAATGAAAAAGAGTATTATCTCGTTAGTTGTTTTCATGATGACTACATTAGGTGCCTTTGCAGGAGGTATCCTTACCAACACCAATCAAAGCGTATTATTTTTGAAGAACCCCGCACGTGATGCTGCCATCGGACTTGATGGCGTATACAGCAATCCCGCAGGTGTCGTCTTTTTGCCAGAGGGTTTCCATATTGCCTTCAACTGGCAGTATGCTCATCAGACTCGTACTATCAACTCCACCAGTCCTGTCTATGCACTGGGGAAAAAGAACAATAGCAGTGACAACAAGATCTTCGAAGGTGTAGCTGATGCTCCTATCATCCCTTCTTTGCAAGCCGCATGGAACAAAGGAAACTGGAGCGTACAGTTCAACTTCTCTGTTCCTGGTGGTGGAGGCTCTTGTGAATTTGCTGACGGATTAGGTTCTTTCGAGCGTGTCGTTGGAAGTCTTGCCAGTATGTTACAGCCTCTTGGTGCACAGGGCTACGACATGGACGGATATATGAAAGGGCGCCAATACTTTTATGGAATACAGTTAGGTGCTGCCTATAAAATCAATCCTAACTTCTCCGTTTATGGTGGTCTGCGTCTGCTTTATGGCGATGCTACCTACAAGGCTAAGATCAGCAATATCCAAGTAAAGACAGAAGCTGGCTATGTAGACTTCGCTGACTTCCTGCAGAACTCTTCTACCACCGTTAACAATGGTCTCGACCAGGTGAATGCAGGAATTGCACAGTATGAGGCTGCTGGTGTGCCCGTCCCTGCTGAATTACTGGCTCAACAGGCTCAACTGGAAGGAACCAAGCAGAGTCTCACCTATCTGCAGAAATACGCCCAGGGTGTTAACCTGCTCTGTAATCAGGATGGTGTCGGAATCGCACCTATTATTGGTGTAGACTATAAGGTGGGTAACTTCAACTTCGCTGCCAAATACGAGTTCAAGACACAGATCCGTATGAAGAACGAGTCAACCGTCTTTGAAGCCAGTGAGATCAATGCCGTCAATAAGTATAAGGATAGCGAGAAGGTGAATGAAGACGCCCCTGCCCTCCTGACCGTTGGTGCACAATGGAAACCCATTGACGCTGTCAGCCTCAACTTCGGATGGCACCACTACTTTGATAAGGATGCCAGTTGGTATAATAATGCTCAGGATCTGCTAAAGAATAACACCAACGAGTTCCTGGCTGGTATCGAATGGGACGTTACAGACAAATTGAATGTCTCTGCTGGTACCCAGATTACCCGTTACGGATTGAGCGACGACTACATGAACGATATGTCTTTCGTTGTTAACAGCTACAGCATTGGTCTTGGCTTCAGTTATAAGGTAAAAGACAATATCACCCTTACTGCCGCCTATTTCCAGACCAACTATAGCGATTACAATAAGGTTGTTACAGAGTCTATCCCTGTCAACGAGACCTTCACACGTACCAATCGTGTATTAGGTATTGGCTGCCAAGTTGACTTCTAAGATCTACAACGGATCTACATCATAATAGATCTGTAAAGAAGCATAGCGTTTATCCGTGAGTATCTGACTCTGAGCCATGAGCAGATACTCACGGACTTTCTTCATGTCGATACCGTTCTCCAGTTTAAGAACGAGTTTACGGATGTTCTGTGATTTCACTTTGGCAACAGAAGGTTTATCAGGACCTAATACACGACCAGAGAACCATTGACGCAAGCGAGAACCAAGTTCAATACTGGCTGTATGGACCACTTCTTCATAACGATGTTTCAGATAGACATATACCAGATGATAATAAGGGGGATAATGGAAAGCCTGTCGTTCTGCAATTAAATCTTTATATAAAGCAACGTAATCGTTATGAACCACCTGTTGGATAACGGGTAATTCTTTACTCTTAGTCTGTAGGATGACCAGTCCGCGTCTCCCTTTACGACCAGCCCTTCCTGCCACCTGAGACATCATCATAAAGGCATGTTCATAAGCACGGAAGTCAGGATAGTTGAGCATCGAATCAGCATTAAGGATACCTACCACACTAACTTTATCGAAGTCCAAACCCTTCGAAATCATCTGCGTACCTATTAATATATTAGTACGACCTGCTCCAAAATCCATGATGATACGCTCATAGGCATTACGCGTACGAGTGGTATCCAAATCCATACGAGCCACTCGAGCCCCTGGAAATACCTCACGAACCTGTTCCTCTATCTTCTCCGTACCATAGCCTTTTGTCCTCAAATCAGTACTTCCGCAACAAGGACATTCCGTAGGAATGCGGTAAGTAAAACCACAATAATGGCACGTCAACTGGTTCATCTGCCGATGGAGCGTCAAGGATACATCACAATGCTGGCAATGAGGCACCCATCCACATTGTCGGCACTCTATCAAAGGAGCAAAGCCACGCCGGTTTTGGAAGAGAATAGCTTGCTCACCACGTTCCAAAGCCTCCCTGACTCGAGTCAACAAAAGTGGAGAGAACGGACCAGCCATCATCTTGCGATGTTGCAAATCGGCAATATCTACCACCTGTATCTCTGGAAGTTCTATGTCCTGAAAACGTTTCTTCAGTTCCACCAATCCATACTTTCCTGTCTTGGCATTATGGTAACTCTCCAAAGAAGGAGTCGCAGTACCAAGAAGGACTTTGGGCTGTTGGCAGAGATGAGCCAGCATGATTGCAGCAGAACGGGCATGATAACGTGGAGCAGGATCCTGTTGCTTATAGCTCGTCTCATGCTCTTCGTCCACAATAACAAGACCGAGTTTCTGGAAAGGAAGGAACACTGCAGAGCGTGCTCCTAATATCACATCGTACGGATTCTTAGAGAGTTGCTTTTGCCAAATCTCCACTCTCTCCGCATCAGAATATTTCGAATGATAGATACCAAGTCGATTGCCAAAGACTCGTTGCAAGCGCTGCATCATCTGAACCGTCAGCGCAATCTCGGGCAAGAGATAGAGCACCTGTTCTTTTCGCTCCAAAGCCCGTTGGATGAGATGGATATATATCTCCGTCTTTCCACTACTCGTTACACCATGCAGCAACGTAACGGGCTTCTTCATCATCGACATCAGGATACTATTGTATGCCGTCTGTTGGGCTTCATTGAGTTTTTTGATGAGTTCTGGATGATACTCTCCACCATGATTCAGTCGACCGACTTCCACTTCATAAGTCTCCAATATGCCCCGCTTCTCCAGCTGCTGCAGAGTCGCGGCTGATGCATGACTGGCATTCAACAATTCCTCACGAGTAATCTCAGCCGAATCTATCCGCTTGCCTTCCTCCAACTGATCCCAACCCGATAAAGCAAGATACTCCGTAAAGGCCTCCAACTGCTTAGGTGCACGTCCCAAGATGTTCAGTGCCACATGCAATGCCTGCTCGTTCTGAAAGGAAGGAGTCAGGCGGATATAAATCTCCGTCTTGGGGTGATAGCCGTCTTCTGCCTTTAGTCCTGCAGGCAAAGCCGCCTTATAGACATCACCAATGGGCGACAAGTAATAGTCGGCTATCCATTGCCATAGTCTCAGTTGGTGTGCCGTAACTATAGGCTCTGCATCCACCAACTGCGCAATATCCTTGACCTCATAACCTTTGGGCTTCATATTATGCAACTTGGCGACTATACCCAAATATGATTTGTTACGCCCAAAAGACACCAAGACACGCATACCTACCTGTATCGTCTGCTGCATCTGGGCAGGGACGGCATAGGTGAAGGTACCTTGTAAGGGTACTGGCAAAATGAGGTCAGCGTAATTCATCACTTGCAAAGATACAATTAAGTGAGCAAAAAAGCAAAAGGAATAGTCATTTTTTTTAATAAAAAAGCACCCTTGCATTTGCAAGAGTGCTTCCTTATATCTAATCAAGTGTCTCTAATTATTAGAAGAAATATCCCAGACCCAACTGCCAAGAGTTGAAGTTCAACTTACCGCTTTCAGTATTTCCACCAATCTGATACTCAACCTCACTTGTCTTACTCAACTGGAAGTTATAATTTGCAGTAATTTGCAGTTTACTAAAAACAGTAGCACCGATACCAACATTGCCACTGATACTGCTGCTCTTCAGTTTCCAAGTACTCATGTCATCCAGCAACTTTGTCTTGTCACCAATATTGAAGCCAAACTGAGGACCTGCAAAAGCAAACACATTCACAATACTGCTCAAGCCGACTCCATAACGTACATTGATAGGAATTTGAATAGACTGGACCTTCAAAGTCTGATCTGTACCCTTAATCTTTGCATTACGCTGGTCATAAAGAGCAGAACCATCAACACTTAACCCTACTACAGGAAGAGTAAATTTTACGGTAGGACCTGCAAAGAAACCTGCCTTATTGGAAATACCATCTGAATTTCCATCAGTTGTAATAGCTGTAAGATTCAAGCCACCTTTCAGACCGAACTTAACCTGCGCCTGTGAAGGCATTGCAAATGCCATACAAGCTACTGTCATCATTACAAAAATCTTTTTCATTTTCTTTTCTTTACTGTTAATTTGCGACAAAAATAAACATTTTATTTGACATCTGCAAATTTTTTAACATATTTCTGCATCAATGACGTTGACGACGTACCGACACACGTGGTGCCGATGAGGAAGAAGAAGCACCTCCGTCCGACGATTTCTTACTACTCTTCACCTTGGGTGCACGAGTACGACGACTGCTTCGCGACGACTTCTTTGACACTTTCTCGTTCTCTGGTTGTATCTTCGCGATAGAGTCTAAAGAGTCACGCTGAGGGGTATGTCCGAACATGCCACGCTCGAAGGCAAGCAGTTCTTTCTCAATCTTCTCCTGTTCTTTCTTGGCTGCATTATCAGCACTCTTCATATCGAAGTCTCCAAACTGTGGACGCTGCTGAGTTTGACTCATACGATTGCCCGCCTTATAAATCTTTCCCTGATAATGGTTCAATGTGAAATAATCCTCCAAAGTCATGGTGGCAGCATTGTTTAGATCTGATGCCTGTACACTCTGACGACTCAAATAAGGTTCCAAATCAGTATATTTCACCCAAAATAATGGATATTTAGCGGCTTCACCTCCAAAGTCATCTTCCCTTACCATAACTGGACAAAGAGCCATTACCTTACGACGGAACTGTGCATTCGACTGGTCGTAATAGGCCGATTCCTTCAGATAGTACATCTTCACTTCTGCAGAAGGGATGTCGCTATTCTCCACACGAATCTTTCCGTCACGTGTCTCATAGAGAATGTGATAGTTGTCCAACATGGTCTTGATAGCCACCTTCGAGGAATCACTAAACGACTCATTGCCGTCTAACCGATACTCGTAGACAGGAATATAGCCATTCAAAGCCAGTTTGAAGACATAAGTGAAAAGATTCATCTGCTTGTCGATAGGTTCAACAGGATAATAGAGTCCTGAATTTGCTTCGTCATCTAGATTAATCTCACGATAGATATCACGACGCCATACGACATCCTCTGGCATATCCAAGGAAGTCGGATACATCAGACGGGCACGCTGACTGATACCTTGATTCTGCTGCTGAGTAGCAGTCTGAGACTGTTGTTGTTTCTGAGCCTGGGCTTGTTGGCGACGTGCTTTTGGCTGTGCCATCGCTGATTGTGCTACCAGTGCTATCATTATAAAGAACAAAACTCTCTTCATATCTATTTGTTTTATTATTTCACAATTACTTCCATAGAGGCGTTCAACTTACGGGCTGTTCCATCAGGACCTGTTGCTGTAACTCTCGAGATATAGAAACGACGATTACGTTGCAACTTGCGGAATGTCTCTTTCTGACGGGCAGAGAAACGAGGACCATCACTTACCATCGGGACGGCATTACCCATATTGTCAAAGAAGACAGCCTCAAAACTCTGAACATGGAACGGAACATCAAGGATTCCATCATCAATAGCAGCTCCGATACCATCGGCAGCCAATAACTGAGCCTTTGTCAATCCACCGCCCTTGAAACGGTCTGCTCCATTCTCATCCTTTACAGTAATATAAGGTGTTGGATCTGGCAGGCGACGAACACGGAAAGTGAAACTTCCCATCTGCTGGGCACGACCTGTATTAGTAGAGGTAACAGTAATGGTTACATTCTGTCCTGCTGCCGAAGGACGGGCGATATACTTACCTGGTCCTACTGGCTGTAAGGTTCCACCTGTCATCGATGCTTGTATCTTAGTTACAGGAACTCCAGGCACACTGATGCTTAATGGATTGCTATATCCTGCATAAAGCACGTTCATCAAGTCAGCACTGACAGTCGCGGAAGGATCAACTACAGAGTACTTCTGTTCGAAATTACGTTTGATATAGTCGCCATTACCATTTTGCACCTGTATATAACCCGTAAGAGTAAAGTCACCTGTACGTCCTGCTATCGTTTCATAAAGTCCGTCTGGCAAATTCATCTCCTTACCTCCAATAAATATCTGAGGAGCCTGGGTAGTATCTACTGCTGCCATGACAATACGGGCAGAGAACTTATCTCCCCTAACCACTGTCTGGGCATTAGGAATCACAAAAGCATTGAGGGCATTGACACGGATATCTTTCACATCGATATTAGACACTAACATGTGAAGTACCTCACCCTCAGCATAACGCACATCATTCTGTAACTTACTAAGAAGGGTAACGGCTGCTGCCACAGGCATATCTTCAAACATATATTCCTGCCAGTTCTTACCCATCGCCTTTGCTGTAGCCGAAGGCTCTGTAGAGAGACTGGAGGCAATCGTCTTCCGCTGGGTCTCATCAGTTACCATCGTCAAAATACGCTCACGAAACTGATTGACAGCCTGATATAACTCACCGCCACGACCACGTCCTGGGGCAAGCATCACCTGAGAGGCAGCCTCCAAGTCTTCCTTATTTCGAATATTGGCAATATCGCCATCCTTGCCATCAGCCTCCTGCACAATGGCAAGTTTCAACTCTGCCGCAAGTTGATAAAGAGAATCACTCATCTGGCGTACCTGCTGGGCACGGTCGAACCATTGCTTGACCTTTTGAGGATTTTTCTTCAGTTGTTCGGCAAAGTCATCATAGATAGCCTTATTCTCCTGCGCTGCATTGGCTGTGGTGCGATTGAGACTCTCTTCAACCACAGAGAAACCATTGAGCACCTCTGTAGAGACGTTCAACGCCAATAATGCCATCAAGACGACATACATCAAGTTAATCATCTTCTGGCGGGGAGATATCGGGCGTTTCTTGATAGCCATGCTTATTGTTGTCTATTAATATTTTGTACTGACATCGCCTCTATCATACGGGCATAGATAGCGTTCAATTCTGCTATCTGACGAGCCATGTGGCGAGTCTGTTCATTAATCTCATCGATGGTTCCCATCTGTGAACTTGCACTCTTCAACTGCATCTCATATACGCGACTGATGCCTGTCAAAGTACGGTTCAGATTCTCCATCTCCTCAGAGTCTGCAGTAAGTCGCTTGCTCTGTTCGCTAACCTTACGGAGAACTTCTGTCAGTTCGTTCAACTCATCGATATAGTTACCTGTAGCCTCAGCAACACCAGCAGGGGCACCTGTGGTAAATGCCGCTACAGAAGGTTGTACTGGCTCAGTTGCAGCAGCAACAGGCTCAACATTAGCGATGCCTCTGCCTCCTTGAATAGTACCACCACCTTGACTACCACCGCCACCGATTACACCGCTGCCATTAATAATAACAGTACCGCCACCGACGCCACCAATAGCAGCATGAGATTCTTCACCATTCACTACAGTGGTAGCTTCAACATCACCACCGGCATGAAGATCCAAATCCATTCCATCGGTAGTCTTGTCGAAAGGACGATCAAAGGCTGACAGGAAGAACACAAAGACCTCCGTACCCATACCCAAATACAGGAAGAAATTGGCTCCCGGCAAGTGGGTCAGTTTGAAAAGCGTTCCTAAAATCACAATAGAAGCACCCCAACTGTAGGCATAGTTCAGGAATGTCTGGCCAGGCACGCTGTCCATCCATTTCTGTAACTTATAAATGATATTCAGTTTACTGTATTCTGTCATTTCTTGCTACGTTTTGAATTCTTACTCTTAACCTTATCACTGGCTGTGTTTGCCATACTGCGTACACAACGGAATCCTATATAACTGCGTGGCTGGTTCTGATATTCAAAAGTACGCCATGCAGAACGGATAAACGACTCTGGATCTTTCCATGAACCACCCCTTACGCTCTTTTTCTTCAGACGATAGGGATCCTCCAAGGCTGCATTATACTTCAACTGAGGATTGATGTCATTCATAGACTCCACACCAGCCTCTGTATAGATAGTACTTGTCCATTCAGCAACGTTACCTGCCATATCATAAAGACCATTAGTATTCGAGGAATAGATGCCCACACGACTGGTAATCAAATTTCCGTCTTTCGTATAGTTACCTTTATCCGGTTTGAAATTAGCATAGAAGCAGCCATTGCCTGAAGCAACATCCTTATTCTCCCATGGGAACTCATTCTGGTCTTTGCCACGAGCCGCATACTCCCATTCTGCCTCTGTCGGCAGGCGATAACGCTGGATATAACGGGCTGCTGCACCTAAACCTCTTAGAAGATATTCCGTACGCCAAGCACAGAAAGCATTTGCCTGTTCCCACGTAACGCCCACTACTGGATAGTCATTATAGGCAGCACTAGAGAAATAATAGCGCATATAACTCTCATTTTCCGCATTGGGGAAGTCATTCACCCAACATGTTGTATCGGGATATACATTAACAATATAGGTATTCAGGAAGTCCCATGGACCAGTATATTGGCGGTTGATGGTTTGACGGACGATTCTTCCTTCGTCATCAATATATGCCGTGTCCTTGGAAATCCATACCTGCTCATTAGCATTGGGACGTAAATCTGTATTCAGGATACGCTCCTGTGGATTGACACGATACTTACGCTTTGCTGCCTCCGTATAATCATAAATCTCATAACGATAGTTCAACTGACGCCAATCAATCATCTTCTCACCAGTCACAGGATTGGTAGTGTAAAGACTCTCGAAGGCACGCTGCTCATCTTCGTTAGGTTTACGGGGCAATGGCTTTTTCCAGTTCAGATGAGGAGTAACAGGCTCACCATACTTATCCTCCTCAATCTTATAACTCTCATCACCACCATAGTTGGGATCGGCAAGACGTTCACGGAGAATAGAATCACGCACATAGTTTACAAACTGACGATACATCGAGTTTGTTACCTCATGCTCATCCATCCAGAAACTCTCAACGGAGATGTCGCGAACAGGCATTGTCTTACCCCACAGGCTATCCTGTTGCTCTATGCCCATTTTCAAATGACCTCGCTTAATCAGCGTCATGCCATATGGGGTTGGTTCACTGAACGCACGACCACTGGCACCTGTCACCTCGCCACCTTTCGACGAAGCAAGCTTCGAACCGAAACAGCCCGAAAGCATCAGTACTGCACAGAGGCAGCCAAATATACTAATAGTTTTCTTCATATTCTCTATTATTATAATATTCTTACACTTTGATGACGGTTACGCCCCTTCTTATAAAGGTTCAAATCCGTTTGATAACCTACGAACAACTCATGGCACCCATGGCCAAGCCCTGTCCCAGAAGTAAACATCTCATAGCTATATCCTAAACAGACGCCATGAAAGTTTCCACCAATCATCGCTGTCACTGAATTAGACGGACTATATCCGACTCCGCCATACAGCATTTTACGATCATGAGTGTACTTTACCCTTGCTGTCACATCTACCCGATAAGCGACTCCGTCTGTACGGGCGAGAACAGTGGGGTGTATTGTTAGAAACGGATTTTTTAATCGAATATTGTATCCACCCGTTAAATAATACATTCTACTAATATCTAAAATCGATTTGTCGCCTAATTCTATTGAGGGAGCTGTCGCATGAAGCATCGATACTCCAGCGAACCAACTTCCATGCTGATAATAGAGTCCGGCACTAAGATCTAATGCCGTACCATTAACATCTGTCGTTACAAAAGCTGGGTCAGAGGGATTCTCCAAATCTATCTCTGAGCCTTTAAAGCCCTCACTCAGCATTCCTCCTTGTATTCCAATACTCAAGGTTCCTCCGAATAAACGTCGTTTCAAGGCATATTGCAACACGATACGCTTATGTGTGAAAAGACCTATCTCGTCATTCATCAACTGGATACCCACTCCATGAAGTGTTCCTATCAGTTGTAAAGGCATATCGGCGGCAACATACATGGTTCGAGGATTGTGCTCATAACCTGCCAATGACATGTTATAAGCACCTGTTACATTGATCTTAGCTTCCTTACCCACTGCTGCAGGATTGAAAGAAGGTTCCATCGCCCAATAATGAGCAAAAGAAGCCTCCTGTTGTCCCTTAACACAGATAGTCAATAGACATAGTAATCCTATCAGTAACCATTTTTTCACGAATATATAACGTTAAAGACTTGTAATTTATTTTATAGCGGAAGCCGAACTGAAAAAAAAGTAGTATCTTTGCATCCAAATTCGAAACTCATTTTTATGAAAAAATTTTTACTCCAATTATTACTGCTAACTGTTGCAACAACTGTTAATGCACAAAATCCGTATCTTCCCCTTTGGGAACATCTTCCCGACGGAGAACCCCGTGTATTTGAAGACCCTGATAATCCAGGCAAACTTCGTGCCTATATTATTGGATCGCACGATACAAAGTACACTGATTATTGTGGCCCAGACATCCGCATGTGGTCGGCACCTGTCGAGGACCTGAGCCAATGGCGTGATGAAGGTCCCATCTTCTCATGGTTCGTACAAGGACAATGGGACACCATGTTTGCTCCCGACCTTGTTGAAGTTGTCGATAAATCCACTGGTAAGAAAACCTATTGGCTCTATCCCCATAGTCGCGGCTGGCGTCGTGTGCCAATGGTCTGCAAGAGCGATCGCCCTAATGGCCCCTTCGTACCTGTCAACCTGACGGAAGACGGTACACAGTGCCTAGCCGGCTCGCTCATCGACTTCGACCCCTCGGTATTCATCGAGACTATCACCGATAAAAAGGACAAAGACTTTGACAAGGGCTATCGCGCCTATGTATTCTATGGCTTCCAACATTCTACTGCTTGTGAACTCGACCAGAATACAATGTATTCAAAGCGCGAAGGAACTGAACTGATTGACCCATTCATCCCTGCCAGCAGTGCCGACGGTCGCTTGCTCGATAAGGAGGGCAGTGCGTATAAGGCTCTCTATGAGGGACAGAATCCGCTGGACTTTAATTTCTTCGAAGCATCGAGTATCCGTCAGGTGGGTAACAAATATGTGATGGTATTCTCTGGCTACTCTGGCAAGGAGTATGGCTTGGGCAATACCAACTCGGCTCTACGCTATGCTTTCGGTGACTCTCCTCTCGGTCCTTGGCGCTCGGGAGGCGTACTCGTCGACTCACGTGGTGTGGTGCTCAACGAAGATGGCTCCAAGTTGATTACCACCAATACTGGTCATAATACCCACGGCTCACTACAGGAAATCAATGGTCAGTGGTATGTGTTCTATCATCGTCCACCACGCGGCTTTGGTTATGCCCGTCAAGCAATGGTGGCTCCTGTGAAGATTACATGGGACAAGAAGCCCGTTGCCAAGGGCGGTGTGGTGAAGATTACCGCCTACGACCCCTATACTAAAGACAATATGTGGACCGCTAAGGCTACTGACGGTAATGAATATACTGGTGCTGAAGTGACCAGCGAGGGTTTCCAAATCTTCGGCCTGCCTCCCTATCAATACTATAGCGCAGGTTTGGCCTGCTTCATGACTGGTGGCACGAATGCCAACGAATGGATGCAGGACAACTTCGACGTATGGAACAATTCCATGGATTTGGCCGGCATCACGAATGGCGGTATCGTCGGTTTCAAATACTTCGGCTTTGGCGGTCTGGCTCAGGACACGAAAGGTGTGAAGGCCTTTGAAGGCACGAAGAAAGGTGACAACACTCATCTTTATGTGAACCTGACCAACAGCGGCAAGGGTGCGTTCAAGATTCA
This sequence comes from Prevotella sp., assembly GCA_017554145.1. Classification (GTDB taxonomy): domain Bacteria; phylum Bacteroidota; class Bacteroidia; order Bacteroidales; family Bacteroidaceae; genus Prevotella. Next base: position 95,417 of record JAFZIZ010000016.1, read on the forward strand.
CATCATGCTCGACAATCCTTGGAAGGGTAAGGAAATCGGGGTCTTAGCTATTGGCGACAAATTCCCTGTCAATCAGGCTGTGACGATTTCCCATTTAGTTCCTGACGTTGAAGGACTGACTGGCAAGCATGCCATCTACCTCGTTGTAGAAGGTCCTGATTTGAAGCAGCTTGAACGGCCTCAAGGACCGTGGGGACGTCGTCCACAAGGTCCCCAACGTCCACAGGGACTCTTCGACCTCCACGGCATCGGATTCACCAAGACTGATGCAAAACCCGTACCCTTTGTACCTGAGGTTACCATCACCGCTGACGGTCAGAAGCTGAATATCCCTGCACGACCCATTATGTCAACCAATGCCAATGGTTATACTGACTACACTCACTACCAACTCTATGCTCCGCTGAAGGCTGGTTCTAAGTTACAGGCTACCTGCGAAAAGGCTCCTAACGCTGTCAAGTTCGATATCAGCCCCATTGTTGACGGCCGTGCTACGATAAAAGCGACTTACAAAGGCAAAGAAAAGATATTCCTCATCAATTAAAAACAACTTATAAGACATTCAATATGAAAAAGTATTTATTACTATTGGGTATTTGTCTGTTTGTCTCAAAGGCAAACGCACAACTATCATCTAACCCTGATAAATTCTTGGGTAACATTACGACAAGTGGTCAAATAGACTACGGAAAAGAGAAGTACTATGAATTGTGGAACCAGATTACACCCGAGAACGAGGGGAAATGGGGGTCCATAGAAGGCTGGACGGGTTGGCCTGCTTGTACCAATATCTATAATTATGCCAAAGAACATAACATCCCGATGAAGTACCACGCACTGGTCTGGGGAGCTCAATATCCTGACAGAATTGCGAGTCTGTCTGTGGAAGATCGATATCAAGCCATTGTAAAATGGTTTGACGATGTACAGAAACACTACCCTGATCTCCCCTTGATTGATGTAGTGAATGAGGCTGTTTGGACTAACGAGAGTAACCCACACCAACCAGGTAATCCAATGATGAGAGAAGCCCTGGGTGGTAAAGGTAAGACAGGCTACGATTGGCTCATCAAGGCTTTCGAAATGGCTCATGAACGCTGGCCAAATGCCATTCTCATCTATAATGACTACAACTCACTACTGTGGCAAGACAATCAGTATATTGACCTTGTCCGTGCTTTACGTGACGCTGGTGCGCCTATTGATGCATACGGTTGTCAGGCACATGAATTAAAAGGGTTAAGCCTTGAAGGTCTAAGGAATGCTGATAAAAAACTTCAAGACGCGTTAAAAATGCCAATGTATGTCAGTGAATATGACATTCAAGAGACAAACGATGATAAACAATTGACTGACTACAGGAACCATATTAAATATTTTTGGGAGAATGATTATTGTGCCGGCATCACACTTTGGGGCTATGTCTACGGTCATACTTGGAATGAAAACACCTCTGGCATCATCAAGGAGGACGGCACAGACCGTAAAGCCATGACCTGGTTGCGAGAATATATGGCAAGTGATGACGCCAAGAATGCCAAAAGCCCATTCCCTGGAATGAAGAAAGAAGCATCTATCTATATTAAGCCAGCTGCACTGAAAGTAGCCAATGGTGACAAATTACCTATTCTCGTACGTGCCAGTTTGAATAATACAGAAAAGACGATCAATAAAATCGAGTTATACGCAAACGATGAACTGATTGCCACGATGACAGATGCTCCATACAAGACAGAATACGTACCGACATCTGCTGGAACCAAGACACTAAAAGCGGTTGTTACTGATTCAGATGGAAAGACCTTTGAGCGTCTTTCCAGAGTGACCGTATTGTCAGATGAAACACCTCATACTGCTTTCCAAGGAAAGATGGCTGAACTGCCTGGAGTTATCGAGGCTGAGAACTTTGACCAGGGAGCCAAAGACGTTGCATACCATGATTCTGATAGTAAGAATAGTGGGGTAGATTATCGCGATGATGTTACTGGTGTGGACTTCGTTAAGATTGGTGACGGCTATGGAATTGGTAATACTACTTCTGATGAGTGGTTGGATTATACAGTTGATGTAAAAGAAGCAGGTCTGTATTCTATAGATATTGATGTCGCTGCTGAAAAGGATGGCTTAATCCATATCGTAGAAAACTCTTTAGGTAACATGAACTTTATCTCAGATTATATCAGGATTCCTGCGACAGGGGGTGCTGAAAATTTCCAAACTGTTCATATCAGAATGGAAAGACCATTAGAGGCAGGACAGCAGATATTCACATTGTTTATTGACAAAGGTAATATGAGTATTGACAAGATGTCTTTCAATCCACTGAATGTTGACGAGACAATAGAGGTTACCGTTACTGCAGATCAGAAGACCATTGACATTGGCGATAATACCGAGATTACTGTAGAAGCCTCTTCTGTAAGTAGCACGATTGACTACGTTAAAGTATATGCTAACGGTATGCTCATTAAGACAATGACAGAAGCACCATACACATTTACCTACGAACCTGTCGTTAAAGGTGCTCAGACAATTACAGCCATCGCTACTGACGTTGATGGCAAGGAGTCTTTAGTTGCCAGTTACTCTCTGAAAGTCAATGGTAAGCGCGTACCTTATAATAATAATGTCGTTAACATTCCTGGTATTATTGAGGCCGAGAATTTCGACCAAGGCGGCGAGAATTTGTCTTTCCACGATTCAGATGACATTGATGAAGGTGATGCCAACTACCGTACAGATGGTGAAGGTGTTGACATGGTGAAGGGCAATGGCGGTACTGCCATCGGTTATACTGCTACTAACGAATGGTTAGAATACAGTGTCAACGTGACAGAACCCGGAGAGTATGTCTGCGTAGCGACAGTATCTTCTGGTACCACTGGTTCTGGATTCAGAGTGGGATATGTCAACCCAAATGGAAGTGTCACCAATTTGTGTCAGATTAATGTTCCCCAAACCGGCAATAATAATTGGAATAAATATGAAACCGTAACGAAGACTATTAATAAGCCGTTTGAGGCTGGCGAGAAAATCATACGTATTACGATTACAGGTAATAGTTGCAATATTGATAAGATTGAGTTGAAACCCGTATCTACTGGTATTGACAATGTTGCTGCTAGCGAAAAGACTGGCAAGACTTACAACCTCAAAGGTCAGCAGACAAATGCCAACCACAAGGGCATCGTCATTAAGAACGGTAAGAAGTTCATCAACAAATAGATTAAGGGTTAGAAAAGAGAAAGGGCGAGATGAATGTCTCGCCCTTCTTTTTTCTTCTTTTCGATTACTTAATACTCATCCTCGTTGAATAAAAAATCTTCCTTCGTGGGATAATCTGGCCAGATATCCTCGATGCTTTCATATACATCACCTTCGTCTTCTATTTCTTGAAGATTTTCCAGTACTTCAAGCGGTGCGCCCGAACGGATGGCGTAATCTATAAGTTCGTCCTTGGTTGCTGGCCAGGGAGCGTCTTCAAGCTTTGATGCTAATTCAAGTGTCCAATACATAATCGTTAAATTTTAACTGTTTTAGAATTTGACCGCAAAAGTACTATTTTTTTTCTTAATCACAAGCATTCTGCCATATTTTTTCACTCTGTCCTGCAATAAAATTCAACTTCTTAGCCAAAACAAACAAATAATCACTCAAACGATTCACATATTGCAATACTTCTGATGAAACAGTTGCCGTTTCAGATAACTCGACGATACGTCTTTCTGCACGTCTGCAGACGGTACGACAAACATGTGTTTGGGCTGCCAAAGGAGTACCACCAGGTAGTATAAAACCTTGTTTTTCTGGTAACATATCCATAATAACATCCACTTCATGTTCTAAGCACTCTATTTCCCCTTTGGGCAAAAACGCAGAAGGATAAAGCGGTGTCTTTTCCTGGTCAGTAGCAAGATTGGTACATACATTAAATAAGTTGTTCTGAATACGTTGGATCATCACCTTGTCTTCTCCCTCTGGTAACATAGAAGCAAGTAATCCAAGATGAGAACTCAATTCATCAACTGTTCCGTAAGACTCCAGACGAACACTTGCCTTACTAACACGCTGTCCACCTACCAAAGAGGTTTGTCCTTGGTCACCACGACGAGTATACACTTTGGTTATTTTTTTCATTTTATGTTATTAGAAATTTACTTTATAGTTCTTCTTATGTCGTTCTAAATCAAAGAATACGATACCACAATAATATAGATCAAAAGTCGTACCTGTTCTATGATCATGCTCTATCTCATGCCACAAGTCCCAATTCTGATAAATACGCTCTATTACTACAACAGAATGACCTTCCACCTTATTATATATAGTAGCAATAGCATTTTTATCATGAATATCAAATCTTGCGAGTTCCACTCTTTCGGGATTTTCTGCCAGTATGACCCTTCGACATCCAGCCTTCCAATAGGGTTCATACTCGTCTTTTTGTATCATGAAGGGTTGACGCCAGTTTGCTAATCGAAAATATAGGCGGCCTAGTTTTCGAGTCAACCAATCATCACTCAATTCGTTGAATTGTTGATAGGCGTAATAGGGCCAGTGCTCACTAATCACATAACGGGCAAAAGCATAATCAGTAGGAGATTGTATTCCAAACCCCTGACAATAGAAAATACGGCTAAGCCACACTATGATACGTTTGACCCTATTCATATCAAAGGCAAAGGTACGATTAAGTGAGTAAAAAACCAAGAGAATCTTGAGTTTTTTCAAACGTGAGTACCTTCGACGAAGTCAAAAGTACAAAAAAGAAATGATACCAACAAAAAAAGTCCCTGCTATCTTTTGATAACAGGGACTCATCGTCTTGAAAAAAGGCGGCCTCCTACTCTCCCGCATTGCATTGCAGTACCATCGGCGCAGGCGGGCTTAACTTCTCTGTTCGGAATGGGAAGAGGTGGGACCCCGCCGCAATAACCACCTGATATAGGTTATTGACATCTTACACAAGCAAGCTATAGATGTCGATTCATCACCAACACCTGAAAACACAACTACTGGCGAAAGACTTCGGGCAATTAGTAGTGCTCGGCTTTGACGTCGCCGTCTTTACACCTGCACCCTATCAACGTCCTCGTCTCGGACGACCCTCATAAGGAGCCCTCATCTCGAGGCCGGC
>JAFZIZ010000029.1 GCA_017554145.1 Prevotella sp.
ATAACGAGTAATGTTTAGTGCTAAAAATAAACTTTTCAATACGGAACGACAAACCTTACCATTCATTGCATAAGTCACTTAAACAATGAATGATAGGGCCTGGTTCCTAATGATATTCTATGGACTTTTACTTCAAAGAAATGAGTTCAGAAGCCTTACGCTTGTTGGCATCGTTCACGTCTGCATATATCTGTGTTGTTGCCACATTTTTATGGCCAAGCATCTTTGAAACGGTATAGATGCTGGTACCCATACTTACTTCAAGGGAGGCAAAAGTGCGACGCAAGCAGTGGAAGGTGATGTGCTTGTCTATGCCAGCTGCCTTTACCCATTCCTTCAAAGTATAGCTTACAATACTGTAGCTGAGTTTTTTGAACACCGTACCCGTACTGCGTTCACCGCAAAGCTCATAGGCTTCATCGCTAATAGGAAGAGTTTCTTCGGCACCAGTTTTCTTGATGCGATACTGGATAACATAACCACCATCGTTACCAATACGAAGATTTTCCCACTTCAGTCTTAGAACGTCACTAATACGTAAGCCTGTCAAACCCGCAAACAGTGTAGCTTGTTTTACTGTAGGAATTTTGCATGGAGTCTGATTCAACTTCTTCAACTCATTAAGAGTAAGTGATTCCTTGCGTGTATCAAGTGTGTCAATCTTGTCAAGATACTCGCTGATATTCTCATTGAGCCACTTCTCCCTGTAGGCTAGATATAACAGTTCTCTGAAGGTGGAATAGTAACTGGCGGCGGAATTCTGACTTAGCATCTGTTTGGTGTGCTTCAGCTGATGTACATTGAGAAGATACTCACGGAACCCACGGCATAGCTCGACAGTAACTTGTCCAAAAGTGCATTTCCCGTTGACGTACTTGGAGAAATGCTTGTACACAATACCCCATCTGTCGTGCTTCACTCTGCATTTCTCCTTGAAGTATGCAAGGAAATCAGCCTTTTGTTTTGTCTTGTCGAGAAATCCAAACTGTTCGTTGATGAGAGACTGCACACGCATGCAGCGAATACCTTCTGCTTTCATGCACATGTCCTTGTTAAAATCAGCCTCCATCTGGTTCTGAGGGTTGGCATAGATGTAGATTCCAAGATACTCGCGTCGAGACATTTTCATCGTCTTGGGATTGCGGATTGCAGGGTAGTAATCCAAATAGAGTGAAATCATGCCGTTTTTGAGCTTTGCCTGGCGAACGGTTACCTTGGTGCAAATGTTACTTGTGTTCATAATACTTTAATTTTTAATGCGTTATACTTCTGTTTTGAAAATCTGGTTGCAAAATTAGGGAGTGTATCGTCAGTATATCTTTATACCGCCATAAACTTACAATAAACTGGATTTTAGGATGGATCTGTTGGCAACTCATCACATTTAGCCGGTACAATACCTTGCTTCCGCTCCTCGATGATACGGTTGAAATCATGTAAACTGAGTTTGATGAACTTGCCACACCTCTTCTTTGGCACATGATAGAAGCGGATAACCTCTCTTACCTGATGGACTGTCATCTGATACATGTTCATCAGTTCCTCAACGGTCTTGAAATCATCCTCAGGTTGAAGGATGTTCTTCTCCTTGTCAACATGCAGTTTGGAGTAGTAGGGCTTTGTTCCGACATACTTTCGAGGGATATGATGCTTGCAGACGAAGGTTGTGACTTGCTTGTAAGTCATGTTGTATTTCGATTGGATTTCTTCGCTGGAGTACCATTCTGTCAGTTCTGGGGTAGGATTGTCCTTGATGAAATAGTTGTCGATGCCAGCTTTGGGGAAGCATTTCTTATCCCCAATAGTAAAGACATCTATGTTCTGCGCTTTGGCAATACGGTAGATGGTCGTTTCCTTGACCTTGTACTTCTCAATAATCTCATCAATGGTGTAGAAAGGACTGGGTTCTTGTGGCTTGGGTGCTTCAGAGAGGTGGCTTGCCTGATATCGTTTTACGAAGGCATCCCAGTCAGTCCTCAGTATCAGCAACAGTCCGTTGACCCTCTTCATTCTCAGTTCTTCGTTCTTGACATAGTAACGAACTTGGGATGTTGAGAAACTGCTGCTTTTGACAATGTCCTGAACGGTGTAGTAGTTGCCATCTGGTATTTTGGCAAGTCGTTTGAGATTGTCGATGTGGCTCTTTGAAAAGTAAGTGACGTTCTGAAACTGGATACGTGGCACATTATGACGAAGGGCATACTTGTTTAGCGCAGCACGCTTCATTCCGTAAATGTCCTCTATCTGCTTGGCATTATACCAGTCTTTCTGGTCGTACTGCACGAGCAGTTCTGCGAAATGCACGTCAACGTCTTTCTTTTTCCAGAAAGTCCTTCTCCCTTCAATGATTTGGGGAATGCCGAACTGTTCACATCTGCGGAATACCGTTCGCTTACTGATCTTGAATTTCTCCATCATCTCTTTGAGGGAATAATAGTCATTATGTGTTTTCTTTCCCTTTTGGATGTTGCCTCGTTTCTTATAGGATGGGGCTTCATCGAAGAGTTTTTCTATGTCGCTCCTTCTGATGATGGTCTTTCCTCGAAACTGCTTTGCCTTCAGTTCTTGCAGCCCAAGATAATTGTAGATCGTACTTCGGCAAACGCCAAGAAGCTTTGCTGCCTCTAAGGGAGACAGAAACTGTTTGTCTTTCAGCGTGTCATTGAACTGCTTCTTCTCATCAACTCTTCTTGATAAGGTACTCAAATCGATAGTGCTGTCGGGAGGTGTGCACTTGCCCGATTGCACATTTCTCTTGTACCTATAAGCCTGATTGCAACATTTACTGCTGCAAAATCTTGCTGTGACCATCTGACCAATGAAGGTTTTATGACACCATTCGCATTTCTTAACTATTTCCATATGTCCTATTTTGTATGTTATTATTCCTGTTTTCTGTCCAACTCTGTCCAAGTCTGTCTAAATGTGTCCAAATGTGTCCAATGTGTGCCACGCGAGGACATCGTTTAGCAATCCAATGGTGTCCAACGTGTGCCAGTCGGAGACATTGAGTGAGCATGTGCCAACGTTGGGATTTTCCCAAACGTACAAATAACGTACAAAAATGAGCGAAAAAAATATCATCAACGATTAACGCTGATGATATTGCGAGTGTGGAAATGCTTGGAAATAAACGATTTAGTCATATCGAGTAATATCGAGTGATAACCGTTAATCGTATTCTATTTTCCCACGCAGAAATTCTTGAAGATATTTCCCAACACTTCGTTGGTGGTTATCTGACCGCCAGTGATTTCGGCAAGGGTATCGAGGGTAAGGCGGAGGTCTTCAGCAAGGAGGTCTCCGCTTAACTGTTTCTGTAATCCGTCAATCACACGTTGCAGATGGTCGTTGGCACGAATGAGAGCCGCATAATGGCGGGCATTAGTGATGATGACATCATTGTCAGCAGTTTTAGGTGCTGCATCAATAAGTTGTTGGCGCAACTCATCAAGACCTACACCGAATTTCGCTTGGAAGGCATCCGTCTTGTTTTCAATACGGATGACAGTCTGGTCGTCACGGACAGGGATGTCAGGGTAGGGGACACCGGGTTCTGTTATTATCAGGATAATCTGGGCACGTTGGGCAGCAGCGATAGAACGCTCGATACCTAAGTTTTCTATCTGGTCGTCGGTATGACGGATGCCTGCGGTATCGATGAAGCGGAAGGTGATGCCATCCAGTTGGATAGTGTCTTCGATCGCGTCGCGCGTAGTACCCTGTATATCGCTGACGATAGCACGCTCTTCACCGACTAAGGCATTGAGCAACGTACTCTTTCCTACATTGGGTGCTCCGACGATGGCGACGGGAATACCATTCTTCAGGGCATTGCCTGCGTGGAACGTCTGAGCAAGATGGACGATATGGTTGTCAATCTTCTGGGCCAGCGCCAACAGTTCGCTACGATCGGCAAACTCCAAGTCCTCATGGTCGGAGAAATCGAGCTCGAGTTCTAACAAAGAAGTAAGTTTCAGGAGTTGTTCGCGCAGTCGACTGAGTTCTGTAGAGATACCGCCTCGCAGTTGACTCATGGCGAGGCGATGCGTTGCCTTGTTGGTTGACGCGATGAGGTCGGCAACGGCTTCCGCCTGCGAGAGATCCATCTTACCGTTCAGGTAGGCACGTTGGGTGAACTCGCCAGGATTGGCCATTCGACAACCGTTGTCCACCAACAGTTCCAGCACCTTATTCATGATATATTGCGAACCATGACAGGAGATTTCCACGCTGTCCTCACCTGTATAAGAGTGGGGCGCACGGAAGACACTGACCAGTACTTCGTCGAGAGCCTCTTGATGCTGTGAAACAGCATCAAACTCAACGATATGGGTGTAGTGGATGGTATTGGCTGCGACAACGCTGCAATGTACGGAACAGATGGAACTGACAGCATCAAAGGCGTTGGGACCTGAGATTCTGATGATTCCCAAGGCTCCACCTGTAGCAGTGGCGAGTGCACAGATCGTATCCCCCTGCATCATATTCTGTTAAGTACTTTCTGGATTAATACTTCTATGGAATTCTTGTATTCCGTATTCATCTCGGTGGTATAGCGGTTGGCAATCACCATACAACAGGTCATAGCACGATGACCAAGGAGAGAAGCCATACCTGCAACGGCAGAGGATTCCATCTCGAAGTTACAGATCTTCATGCCTTCGTATTCGAACGACTCTACTTTTTCGTTCTGTTGCGGGTCGGCGATGTCGGCACGGAGTTGACGGCCCTGTGGACCATAGAAACCGCCACAGGCAATGGTATAGCCTCGTACCATATCGTCCTGTGCTATCTGGTCGATGAGTTCCTCGTCAGCTACAGCGACATAGGGTGCACCCTTGATGGGGTCCCATTTCATGTGCTCGCAGAACTCTTTCTCCATGGGGATATCACAAACCACATTGCGTCCGGCATAGTAGTTGAGCAGTCCGTCAAAACCGATACTCTTGACGCTGGCAATGAAGCATCCTGTAGGGGTGAAGGGCTGCAGACCGCCACAGGTACCGATACGTACGATGGTAAGACTGCGATGCTCGTCCTTCTCCGTTCTGGTGGTATAGTCAACGTTGGCAAGGGTGTCTAACTCGTTCATGACGATATCGATATTGTCGCATCCGATACCTGTCGACTGGACGGTGATACGTTTTCCTTTATAGGTTCCTGTGATGGCATGGAACTCTCGGTTGCTCACCTCACATTCTCTCTCGTCGAAATAGGTAGCGATGGTTTCCACACGCCCTGGATCGCCTACGAGGATGACACGATCGGCCAGTTGCTCTGGAAGGAGATGTAGGTGGAAACACGAACCATCGTTGTTGATAATCAGCTCTGAAGCTGGGAATACTCTTTTGTTCATAAGGCTTTATTTGTTTTTAGTTAAATAGATGTTTTCTGCATTGCGGATGGCTTTCTCCTGTTGCTGGATGGCCGTAAACAACTCATACTGTACGCCTTCGTTGTCGAGAATCTCACGAGAGAGGGCTTCGCGCTCCTCTGCCGTTGCCTTGGGATAATACTTTCGGGCTTTCTCTAAGGCCAGAACGGTCTGCTCATAACGCTGGTTCAATTTAATAAGTTGGTTGTAACGCTCCTGATTGCCTGCTGCCTTGAAGTCTTTCAACTGATGATAGACAGTATGGTCGTTGATAACAAAAGTGAACTCATGCTTCACCTTCTTTCGAACGGTTTTGGCTTGTTTTAATCGCTCCTTGGCCTCTTTGAGTTGTTGCTTGTCGCTCCACGTCTGACTGATGGCTGTAATACGAGCGAAGTCGGCAATCTGTTCAGGAGTATATTGTTGGATATCATACGTCTGGTATTTTTCTGAGGGCACGAAGGTATAGACGCATACCTTGCCGTCGGGCTGATTTCTGTCGGAAGCGAAGAAGCCTAATTGGTTGTATTCGTCAATGACAAACAGATAGTCGTTGGCCATTGAGTTGAAGGGCATACCGATATTCTCTGGTTTGAGGAAACGCCCTTCCTCCCTGTCGTAGGTCGTCATGAAGATATCATAGCCCCCGATACTTTCTTCTCCTTCTGCAGCGAAATAGAAGGTGACTCCGTCAGGCATCATGAAAGGATAGTCAATCCGTTGGAACTGAAGGAAGTCGTTGACGCCTAACACTTCTGTGGATTCTGTCCACTGTCCATCCTGATTTTCACGGCAAAAGAGAGCGGCATTCCCTCCTTTGTCAGGATGTGGAAAGAAACAACGATTTTGTAGAGCATTCATGAAAGTCAATGACTGTTGCTTCCCTTTCTTGAAAAACGTAACATAGTCGGCGATTTGTCCTGCCTCCTCCGTGAGATGGTAGGCACGAAGGAAATCCTTCTTGTCGACTACCACACTATCGATGAACATGATACGCTGGGTAGCTGCCATCATACGTTCCATACGCTCTTTCTGTTGCGCATGGGCCATTGTAGCCATCAAAAATACGAGTAGTATCGTCAGTCGCTGTACCAGTTTATGTCCTTCCTCTAATGCGTTCCAGATGGAATAGCGGGCCTCGCTGTTCATCTCCTGCATCCGCTCGAAGAGTTCGTTGGCTGTGGTGCGATTGGTGTCATGCTCATAGGGGCAGGTCTTCAGTTGTTTCTCGTAACCTTGCTGTTCTGCATACGCCTTGATATCGGCTTCCTCACAGAGACACAAGGGACGGATGATGGCAAGTGGCATCTTCTCCATCTGCAAGTAGGCTGGCATCGTAGAGAACTGTCCTTGGAAGGTGAGGTTCATCAAGGTTGTATGAATCAGGTCGTCCTGATGATGTCCCAACGCAATCTTGTTACACCCCAGCTCTTGTGCGAGGTTGAACAACTGCTTTCTTCGTTGCCATGAACACAGGAAGCAAGCAGGTTTTGTGTCTGAAGGTTCAAAACGGGTAGTGATGATATGCAGGGGAACGCCTAACGTATCACAGAACTGTTGCAGATAGGTGGTGTCCGTCTCATATTGTATGTTCTCCATCCGTACATGAAGCGCCTCCACAGTGAAATGGGGCTGATATACTTTTGATTGACGGGCAAGGAACTCCAACAGACACAGTGAATCTTTCCCACCAGACAGTCCTACGAGAATCTTATCACCATCTTCAATGAGGCGATAGTCACGTAAGGCTTTTCGGAAGCGTCGTTGAAGTCGTTGTCCCACATTCATAGTATCCCATCACTTCATAAAGACAAGATAGACGGCACAGATAATCAGGAAGAATGCGAGGATATGGTTCCAGTGCAGGTTCTGCCCTTGGAACATGATATTGGCAATGACGGCAAAGACTCCCAGAGAGATACATTCCTGAATCACTTTCAGTTGTACCAAAGAGAAGGGACCTCCATTGCCCTCAAAGCCCATACGGTTGGCAGGTACTTGACAACAATACTCAAAGAAGGCGATCATCCACGAGAAGACGATAACGCCGATGAGCGGCCAGTTGCTTGAAGTGCCTGTCTCCTGTAATTTTAAATGCCCATACCAAGCAAGCGTCATGAACACATTGCTTAGTATGAGCAAAATGATAGTATATAGTCCGTTCATTGCTTCTGGAGATATTCATCCATGTGCTGAGCAGCACGACGACCGTCACCCATAGCAAGAATAACGGTAGCACCGCCACGCACGATATCACCACCAGCGAAAATCTCTGAGCGAGCAGACTGCATACCCTCGTTGACAACGATGGTGTTCTTACGTCCCAGTTCCAGTCCTTCGATAGACTTCGGAACGAGTGGGTTGGGTGAAACACCTACGGCTACAATCACCTGATCGACATCGAGTGTAACGGTCTTGCCCTCAATGGGAACAGGACTGCGACGACCAGAAGCATCGGGCTCACCCAGCTCCATCACCTGAAGCACAGCCTGCTTCACAGCGCCCTGCTCGTCAGCAATATACTCGATAGGATTATGCAGCGTTAGGAAGTTGATACCTTCCTCCTTGGCATGCTTTACCTCCTCCAAACGAGCAGGCATCTCCTGTTCGCTACGACGATAGACGAGCGTGACATTGCCACCCAGACGCTTTGCCGTACGACAAGAGTCCATAGCAGTATTACCACCACCTACAACGAGTACGTTCTTACCGAAGTTGATAGGTGTATCCGTTGTAGGGTTAGCGGCATCCATCAGATTGACACGTGTCAGATACTCGTTTGACGACATGATATTGATGGCATTCTCGCCAGGAATATTCATAAAGTTAGGCAGACCAGCACCAGAACCTACGAAGATGCCCTTGAAGCCTTGCTTCTCAAGTGTCTCCACGCTGATGGTCTTACCCACAATAACGTCTGTCTGGAAATGAACACCCATCTTGGCAAGGTTCTCAATCTCCACGTCGACAATCTTATTAGGCAGACGGAACTCAGGAATACCGTATTTCAGAACACCGCCAATCTCGTGCAGAGCTTCGAAGACGTATACGTCGTAACCCTTCTTTACCATATCACCAGCAAACGACAGTCCTGCAGGGCCAGAACCTACCACAGCAATCTTGATACCGTTGGCGGGTGCAATCTCTGGCAGAGAAATGTTTCCGCTCTCGCGCTCATAGTCTGCAGCGAAACGCTCCAGATAACCGATAGCCACAGCGGGCTCGTTCATCTTCAGATGGATACACTTGCTCTCGCACTGCTTCTCCTGAGGACAAACACGACCACAGACAGCGGGGAGGGCAGAGGTGTCTTTCAGTACCTTGGCAGCAGCCAAGAATTGTCCACGCTCGATATTTTTGATGAACGATGGGATATTAATATTAACAGGACAGCCTTCTACACAGGTTGGCTTTGCACAGTCGAGACAACGTTTGGCCTCTGTCATAGCCATCTCCTTGGTGAGACCGATATTCACTTCCTCCGTACGAGTGGTAGCACGATAAACGGGATCGAGCTCGGGCATGACGACACGCTCAATCTGTGTGCGCTCCTTTGGTTTCATGCTCTTACGAAGCTCCTCGCGCCATGCAGCACTACGGTCGGTTAATACCTCGATGGGGTCATCAGTAGGATTAGCAATTGCTGCAATCTCGGAATGTTCTGAGTTTTCTGATTTTTCAGAATCCTCTATGGATACCAGATGTTCTTCATAGTGTTCCAGTTCTTCCTGCTCAGCACGCTTGAAGGTACCCATACGCTTGAACATCTCATCCCAGTCAACCAAAGCACCATCGAACTCTGGACCATCGATGCAGACGAACTTCGTCTTACCACCGATTGTCAGACGACAAGCACCACACATACCAGTACCATCCACCATGATGGTGTTAAGGCTGACCTCGCATGGGATGTTATGCTTCTGAGCTGTAAGGTTCGAGAACTTCATCATGATAGGAGGACCAATGGCAAATACCTTATCGACATGTTCCTGTTCGATAAATTTCTCAATACCAACAGTGACCACACCTTTCTCACCATACGAGCCATCGTCTGTCATGATGATAACCTCATCGGAACTCTCACGTACTTTATCCTCAAGGATGATCAGGTCTTTGCTTCTACCTGCCATTACGGAGAGAATGCGGTTGCCTGCAGCCTTCAAAGCCTGGATGATGGGAAGCATGGGAGCAACGCCCAAACCACCACCGGCACAAACCACAGTACCATAGTTCTCAATACGAGTGGGATTACCGAGTGGTCCTACTACGTCAGCTACGTAATCACCTACATTCAGGGCACAGAGTTTCTTGGATGAAAGTCCTACCATCTGAACAACCAGTGTGATGGTGCCTTTCTCAATGTCAGCACCAGCAATGGTCAGTGGCATACGTTCACCTTTTTTGTCGACACGCACAATCACGAAATTACCTGCCTTACGGCTCATCGCAATCAGCGGTGCCTCAATCTCGAAGAGGAATACTTTCTCCGAGAATTGTTCTTTCTTGACAATCTTATTCATATTTGGTTAGTTTTCAATTTTCAATCAATGATTTCGAAACCCGTATAGGGAACAAGCGCACGAGGAATCTTAATACCATTTTCCGTCTGGTTGTTTTCCAACAGGGCAGCCACGATACGGGGCAAAGCCAAGGCTGAACCGTTCAGGGTATGACAAAGTTCCGTCTTCTTGTTATCAGCACGACGATAACGGCACTTCAGACGGTTGGCCTGATAGGTGTCGAAATTAGATACGGATGATACCTCGAGCCAGCGTCCCTGTGCCTCACTATACACCTCAAAGTCGTAGCAGATAGACGAGGTAAAACTCTGGTCACCACCACAGAGTAACAGGATGCGATAGGGCAGTTCGAGTTTCTTCAGAAGTCCCTCTACATGCTCCAGCATCTCCTTGTGGCTCTCCTTTGAGTGCTCTGGCTTGTCGATACGTACAATCTCAATCTTTGAGAACTCGTGTAGACGGTTCAAGCCACGAACATCCTTACCATACGAACCTGCCTCACGACGGAAACACTCTGTATAGGCGCAGTTTTTAATAGGCAACTGAGCCTCGTCGAGAATCACATCACGATAGATATTCGTTACAGGTACTTCAGCAGTTGGGATAAGATAGAAATCGTCTACTTCACAGTGATACATCTGTCCCTCCTTATCTGGCAACTGTCCTGTGCCATAGCCGGAAGCAGCGTTTACGACAGTAGGTGGCATAATTTCCGTATAACCGCTCTTACGAGCTTCTTCGAGGAAGAAGTTGATGAGGGCACGCTGCAACTGTGCACCCTTTCCGATGTAAACAGGGAAACCGGCCCCCGTAATCTTTACACCGAGGTCGAAGTCGATGAGGTTGTATTTCTTGGCGAGTTCCCAGTGGGGCAAGGGATTGGCGATGCCCAGCGAGGGATTCACGTCCCAGTTGCCAACGGTATCCTTGTCCGTACATTCCTTCAGGTTACTCTTTACCACGTGGTTATCCTCAGCAGCGGCTCCCTCAGGTACTTCCTCGTAAGGGATGTTAGGTATCTGACAGAGCAGATGGGTCACCTCTTCCTGTGCCTCGTTCATGGTCTCCTCCAACTGCTTGTTGGTTTCCTTCATCTGTGCAACCTGAGCCTTGATAGCCTCAGCCTCGTCGCGCTTGCCTTCCTTCATCAGTCCACCAATCTGTGCTGCCATCTTCTTGGCTTCACTCAGATTAGCATCCAGTTTCTGTTGGGCTTCACGGCGCTGCTTGTCAACGGCAAGCACCTCGTCGATGGCTTCTTTGGCTCCTTTAAAGTGTTTCTTTTCCAACCCGCGTATCACGCGATTTGTCTCTTCTGTAATAAGCTTCAGTGTAAGCATAATATATCTTCTGTTTAATTATTTCGAATAAAACGGTGCAAAGGTAGTGCAAATCGAATGAAAAACCAAATTTATTTGAGTTTTTCTGAGATGCAGCCTACCTTAGAACAAAGTTCAAAGGTAAAAAATCATCCTTCTCGCATAACAATACAAGCCCAGTGATTGTTTTCCCGTTGGTTGACGAGGGTGAGTCCAAGTTCTTTACCTTTGGCTTCCAATAAGGGGATATCTTCGGTGTAGAATCCACTAAGGATAAAGGTGCCGTTGGGATTCATCACCTGACGGAAACGGGGCATGTCTTGCAGGAGGATATTACGGTTGATATTCGCCACCACAAAGTCGAAACACTCACTGATGGAGTCGAGTAGGGAAGCATCTCCGCAGAGCACGTTAAGGTGTTCGTCTACCTGATTAATGATAGCGTTATGTCTTGTGTTCTCTACACTCCATTCGTCTATATCATAGGCAGTTACGTTTTTTGCTCCAAGTTTCAGTGCGGCTATTCCCAAGATTCCTGTTCCACATCCTGCATCCAAGAGTTTCTTGTTTTTGAGGGGTTCTTCCAACAGGGTGGCACATACCATTTGGGTTGTCTCGTGCGTACCCGTTCCGAATGCAAGATGAGCGTCGATTTCGATGGTGATGGGTATTGGCGATTGAGGCAGATGTCGCCCGTCGTGAATCATCATTTCTCCGTTACCAATGATGATAGGCTCAAAGCCCTCCTGTTCCCATTGCTCATTCCAATCTTTATCCTCGGCTTCCTCAACATGATATATAATATGTATGTTCTCCATAGGGAAGAACTGGATGGTCTGATCGAGTGCCTCTTGGTCGAACAGGCTTTGTTGTACGTAGCCTTTCAGTCCCTCACTGGTCTCCTCGAAAGTCTCGAAACCAATATCCCCTGCCATAGCAGCTAGAATGTCGCGTGCATCTTGCGAAAGGGGTTGAATCATGAAATTTATTTCGTAATACTTCATACTATTGTTAATTGTTTAGTGCAAAATTACAAAAAATAGGGAAAAACCTATCTCAGTTTAGGGTTTTTCCCTAATTTTGCACTGAAATTCGTTGTATTTTTGCAACGTGAAACCATAAAATGATGAAAAAGAAGATGAAAAAGTTAGTTCTACTCACAGTCCTCTTAGGAGCCATGCCCATTACTATGATGGCACAGGACGACGATCTCTACTTCGTACCGACGAAAGAGAACGTGGCAAAGGAAGCTGAGAAGTATGGTATGCCTACCAATACTTACTATGCGGGCAGTACACGTAGCGCTGACGAATACAACCGCCGTGCGTGGAGTCGTGTTGCCCCCATTGACTCGGCAGGCAATGATATCATTGACTTCTCTGCGGAAAAGGGTGTCTATCCCGACTCTGCTTTCAGCGAGGTGAATGATTATAAGTACACCAGTCGGATGAGTCGTTTCGATGACTATACACCGAGTGCCGCCTATTGGGCAGGCTATCGTGATGGCCGTTGGATGTCTCCCTGGTACTACAATTCTTATTATAGCTGGTACGATCCTTGGTATTCTCCTTGGTATTATGGCGGCTATTATGGTTACTATAGCTGGTACGATCCTTGGTATTCACCTTATTATTACTCTTCGTGGTATTCTCCCTATTACTATCGTTATGGCTACTGGGGCGGCTACTATGGTCCACGTTACTATAGTTATGGTTCTGGCGGACGCTCATGGAGTCGTGTGAGAATCTCTCATCACAAGAACACTCCAGGTGTAAATAGTGGCAACAATCGCGGTAGTCTGGGTGGTCATCGTAGCAACAATACGCGTACCACTTCTATTCCTCGCAACACTTCTATCAATAATAATTCGTTTGGGGGCAGTCGTAGTAGTGGCGGAGGCTCGTTTGGTGGAGGCCGCAGCAGTGGTGGTTCTTCTGGCGGAGGTCGTTCCGTTGGTGGTGGACACTCTTACGGTGGACGCAGATAAAATAAAGGTTATAGTTTAGAGGTTAAAGGTTAATGTTTTAAATGGATACGATTATGAAGAAGATATATTTATTCGCAGCTATGGCGATGACAGCCATGCAGATGCAGGCACAGGATGTTGCTGCAACACTGGACACCTATGCAGGTGCGGCGTTGGCAACAGAAGATTTGAGCGGAACAGCCCGTTATATTGGTATGGGTGGTGCAATGGATGCTTTAGGGGCAGACATCTCTACCATTGGTACGAATCCCGCAGGTATCGGTCTATTCCGTAAGAACCAGTTCTCAGGTTCTCTGAGTGTGAATATCCAAGAGGATGGCAAGAGTTTCCAGGATGGTAGTAAGACTCATGTCTCGTTTGACCAGATTGGCTTTGTTTATTCTTCTCCTTCAGGTAAGACAGGCTTCTTGAATATTGCATTCAACTATCGTAAGAACCGCAACTTCAATTATGTATTGTCTGCAGTCAATGCTTTGAATGGTTCGGCACAATGTAATCAGACGTCATTGAAGGCAATGAATGATAAAGATCTTTTTTACTATAACCAAGAAAAGAAGGAGTTTTATTATAACTCCCTTGCTGCTTCGCAATTAGATGTTTTGTATATTAGGAATATGATTTATGATAGAGAAACAGATTGTGTATATGGTTTTGATGGATCAGACTATGACTTCACTCGTGCCCATACAGGCTATATTAGCGAGTTCGATTTCAATATTAGCGGTAACATCAAGAACCGCCTCTATCTTGGTCTGACCGTCGGCGTTAACTACGTCAATTACAAAGGCTATAGCGAGTATTATGAGATGCTGAACAGTACGGAAATTACCGATGTGTTGATTACCGACAACCACAAGATTGACGGTTATGGTATGAATGTAAAAGCAGGTGTTATCTTCCGTCCTATTGAAGAGTCACCCTTCCGTATTGGTGCCTCTGTCTCTACACCGACATTCTATCGTCTGACCACAGAGAACTATACAACCATTGGTGATTATGTCGACGGAATTACCACTAAGAAAGATTTCCGCTTCAATACCCCTTGGAAGTTTGGTTTGAGTCTTGGTCATACTATTGGCAATAATCTTGCCCTCGGTGCTGTCTACGAGTATGCTGACTATGGTACTTGTGATATGCGTACTATTGATGGCGAGTATTACGATTACTGGGCAGATAATTACTATTCGGAGAGTTCCAGCGACAATGTGATGAAGCGTCATACGGAGAATACGTTAAAGGGTGTCTCTACCATCAAACTTGGTGCTGAGTTCAAACCTGACAAGAATATTGCCCTCCGTCTTGGCTACAACTACGTGTCGCCTATCTACAATGAGAGTGGCGTACGTGACCAGACGCTTTATTCCCCTGGTGTCTACTATGCCTCGACGACCGACTTTGTTAACTGGAAGGATACGCACCGCATCACAGCTGGTGTGGGATTCAGCTTCGACCAGTTCCGTCTCGACCTGGCTTATCAGTACAGTATGCGCAAGGGTGACTTCTATCCCTTCATGCCAAACTACTCTGCCGCCTATATAGATGAAGAGACGGGTGCTATGGTAACTCTCACCAACAGTTGTAATCCCGTTGAGGTGAAGGACAACCGCCACCAGATTATGGCTTCGTTGACCTATACTTTCTAAACATCCTAAGCAAACAATCATAGACGAGTCCTGCTAAGTTTCATACTTGGCAGGGCTTTTTTCTATTTAATATAATAAGGTATAGGGTATTTCCTGTCTTGACCTACATCAAGTCGTATAATTTTTATTCTTTTTTAATGAAAAAATTCTGCAAAAATATTTGGTGTTTCAGAAATTTGTTGTACCTTTGCATCCGCTTTCGCGCATTTTTTTTGCGTGTAAGACTAAGAGAAGGAGTTCTTTGATAGAATTACATAAGACAGAGAAAGTAGTAGTACGAGAAGCCGGACGCAAATGTTTTTATGGTATTTGCGTCCAGGGTAGAACAAAGAAATGAACCGTCAATTTTATATAAGGTCGCGCAAGCAACCTTGTAGAAATATAAGGTCGCGCAAGCACCTTGTAGAGATTTTGGAAAAGGTGCTATCCGATTAAATACTACCGGAAACGAAAGGCGTAAGTTTTGAGACAGATTACTCCTAGAGTATCCCGGGTTTATTTCGGGTTATTCTGGAAACGATAAAGAATTTATACGATGGAGAGTTTGATCCTGGCTCAGGAT
>JAFZIZ010000017.1 GCA_017554145.1 Prevotella sp.
TGCCATTAGTAAAGGTAGTGTATCAAATTATAATGTGGCATACGTTAATGGTACGCTGACTATCGAGAAGGCACCATTGAAGATAACGGCGAAGGACTATACGATTAAGCAGGGACAGCCCTTGCCAGAGTTCGAGGCAACATACGATGGTTTCAAGAATGATGAAACAGAAGCGGTGTTGACGAAGCAGCCAACGTTTACCACGACAGCTACATCGGCGAGTCCTCTTGGTGAATATGATATTACCGTCAGTGGTGCTAAGGCAAAGAACTATAAAATCAGCTACGTTAAGGGTAAACTTACGATTACCGAAGCAGATGGTATCTTAGGAATCTCCGTAGAGCATCCTGCTGATGTCTATGACCTGCAAGGCAATAAGGTGCGTTCAAAGATTAAGACGCTGAAAGAGTTGTCAAAGGGTGTGTATATCATCAATGGAAAGAAAGTATTGGTGAAGTGAGGATAGAAACATTTTTTTAATAAAGTGGAAGGCATCCAAATCGGATGCCTTCCTTCTTATTATCTGATAAACAATAATTCTCGGTATTTCGGGAGGTGCTTTAATATGTCAGTCCGAAAGACCAGAGGGGAATGATATTGCCAGAGCCATATTCGATATCATCTTTGATGACGTACCCTTCTGTTGCCTCAATAATCTGTTTCTTGCCTTTCTTCTTTCCTCCAACCTCGAAAGTTTTGCCATCAATCTCGAAGTCACTGATTTTAGAACTGATGACGTCTGTCGTAACACGCATCTGGTTATAGAAAAACGTCTCACGTATGTTTCCTGTATCAGTCGACTCGCTGCCTAAGAGGTAGGCGAGGTTGGTGTTATCCAGATAGACTTTCTCTACCTTTCCGATTCCTCTGATGCCGCCAGTATCGTCACGTAACTGACCTATCATTCCTGCTTGTTCCATATAGAGGAAATAGTCAGGCAGAACATTACGACTGACACCGATTACCGTAGCCAGCGAATCCATGACGGGCTTAAACGGTACGCTTTTGGCGATGACTGCCAGAAGTTTCTTTAGTTTTCTGCCTGTCGATGCATTCATATTGGCAAACTGCGGTATATCTACCTCCATCGTCTGGTTGACAATCTGACGAAGTCTTATCTCGAAGTCAGTGTCGCCTGAGAAGGGATAATAGCCTTTCTGAAGGTATTCGTGGAACAAAGGTAGAGGATGGCTAACGGCAGTGACATGAGCTTTCTGCGCCAGTATCTCGTCAAGCGTATAAACTGGGACTTCTATCTGATGGAATAGCATCAGGTATTCTCTGAACGATAAGCCCTGCATCAAGAATATGGGTGCACGGCGACTCAAATCGGCTTGTCCTTTGTAAATGTCAAGTACCGATGATCCCGTGAAGCCTACTTTCAGTTCAGGGGACGAGTCGTAGATTTGTTTCAGTTCCCTTGACCAATTCTCGTACTTATGTATCTCGTCTATGAATATTTGTTCGCCACCTTCTTTGACAAACTCGTCTACAGTATCCACCAACGTATGAGATGAGAAATACAGATGATCAGCACTTATATAGAACATCTTTTTGGAATCTCTGTTTTCTTTAATATACTGAAGGACAATAGTAGACTTGCCGACACCGCGAGGACCTACAAGTCCGAACATTCGGGACTGCCAACTGATCTGGTCGTACATATAACGATGGAATGTTGAAGTTGTCTGCTTCAACTGGCTTTCCATAAACTCGATAAGCGATATATCCATAAGCGTTTTAATATTGTTTTCGGCTGCAAAGATAATAAAAATGCACTAAAGTAGTGCAAAATTTTGAGAAAAATGCACTGCGATAGTGCAAAAAAGCCTGAGCGAATGCCCAGGCTTTTAATCTTTAATCTATAAAAAATAACCTATAACCTTTATCTGATAAACAATAGCTCTCGATATTTCGGGAGCGTCCAGAGACCGTCTTCGACAATGAGTTCGAGCTTATCAGCTTCGTAGCGGATGGACTCCATGTGAGGACAGACGGTGTCGTGGTAGGCGATGGCGCGCTCGTGGATGTTCTCGATACGGTTCGCCACGCGACGGGCCTCGGTGAGGTCTTCTACCAGTTGCTCGATCTTCTCCGTGCGCTCGGCTATCTCTTCGATGAGTTTGATGTTACGGGCGGAGAGTTTGTTGGCTTTCTCGGTATTGAAAATAGCCGACGAGAAGATGTCCTTCATGCCCTGCACGTTCTTGATGAGCTGTGACTGATAGTGGGTGGCGACAGGGATGATATGGTTCATGGCGAGGTCGCCAAGTACGCGGGCCTCGATCTGTACGGTCTTGACGTACGTTTCCCATTTCACCTCGTTGCGGGCCTCGAGTTCCTTGCGGTTCATCACTTTGGTGCTTTCAAACATCTCGACAGATGAGTCGTCGAGGTAGTGCTCGAAGATGACGGGGCACGACTTCTCGACATCCAATCCACGACAAGCGGCTTCCTTCACCCATTCCTCTGAATATCCGTTGCCATCGAAACGGATGGGTTTGCAGGTCTTGATATCGTCTTTCAGCACTTCAAGGATGGCGCTAACCTTGTTTTCGCCAGCGGCAATCTTCTTATCCACGCGCTCCTTGAACGAGTTGAGGGCTTCTGCCATCGCCGCATTCAGCGCAATCATCGCTGAGGCGCAGTTGGCACAGCTGCCTGGGGCACGGAACTCGAAACGGTTACCAGTAAAGGCGAAGGGCGATGTGCGGTTGCGATCGGTATTGTCGACAATCAGGTCGGGAATCTGTGGGATATCGATTTCCATACCTTGTTTGCCCTTTAAGTTGAAGAGTTCGTTCTTATCCGACTGTTCGATATGGTCGAGCAGTTCGGTGAGCTGGGTACCGAGGAACGACGAGATGATGGCTGGGGGAGCCTCGTTGCCTCCCAGACGGTGGGCATTGGTGGCACTCATAATCGACGCCTTCAACAGACCGTTATGGCGATAGACTGCCATCAACGTCTCGACGATGAACGTCACGAAACGCAGGTTTTCTTCAGGTGTCTTACCAGGGGCATGCAGGAGCACGCCATTGTCGGCAGAGAGGCTCCAGTTGTTGTGCTTACCCGAGCCGTTGATGCCGTCGAAGGGTTTCTCGTGCAGCAGCACACGGAAGCCGTGGTTGCGTGCCACCTTCTTCATCAGTGACATCAGGAGCATGTTATGGTCGACGGCAAGGTTACATTCCTCGAAGATAGGGGCCAACTCAAACTGGTTGGGCGCTACCTCGTTATGGCGTGTCTTCACAGGGATGGCGAGCTCAAGCGCCTGAATCTCCAAGTCCTTCATGAAGGCTACTACACGGTCGGGGATGGTGCCGAAATAGTGGTCGTCCATCTGCTGGTTCTTTGCACTTTCGTGTCCCATCAGCGTACGTCCTGTCATCACCAAGTCGGGACGGGCGGAATAGAGACCCTCGTCGACGAGGAAATACTCTTGTTCCCATCCGAGGTTCACCTGTACCTTCGTTACATCGTTATAGAAATACTGGCAGACGTCCTTGGCGGCATTGCCTACAGCATGTAAGGCGCGCAGCAAAGGAGCCTTGTAGTCGAGTGCTTCACCCGTATAGGCGATGAAGATGGTGGGGATACACAGGGTATCGTCGATGATGAACACGGGGCTGGTGGGGTCCCATGCCGAGTAGCCACGTGCCTCAAAGGTGTTTCTAATTCCGCCGTTGGGGAACGACGAGGCATCGGGCTCCTGCTGTACGAGCAACTTGCCTGAGAATTTCTCTATCATACCGCCCTTGCCGTCGTGCTCCACAAAGGCATCGTGTTTCTCTGCCGTACCTTCGGTTAGCGGCTGGAACCAGTGGGTATAGTGGGTACATCCCATCTCCTGAGCCCATTGTTTCATGCCGTCGGCAACGGCATCGGCGATGGAACGGTCGAGGCTTGCGCCATTGTCCATCACGTCAACCATCTTGGCATAAACGTCGGCAGGCAGGTATTTATGCATCTTCTGCTTGTTGAAGACATACTTGCCGAAATATTCTGATGGTCGCTCCTCAGGAGCTTTTACGTCGAGGGCTCTTTTCTTAAACGCCTCTTCGACGACCTGAAATCTTAAGTTGTTTGCCATATCTCTTTTGGTTGTTTGAAGTTTGCTATTCAATAAATCGTTTCGTCAGTCCATCGTAGTCGTCTATCCGTCGGTCGCGGAGGAACGGCCACCAGCGCCGCACCTGTTCCGACCGTTGCATATCAACCTCGACGACCACCTCTACCTCTTGGTCGGTGGGAGCCTCGTAGAGCAATTCGCCCTGAGGACCAGCGATGAAGGAAGTGCCCCAGAAGGGGATACCGGCTGTTGGCTGTATTCCCGAACTTTGTTCGCCTACCCGTAGCCTTTGGCTATTAGCTGTTGGCTCTAACCCCACGCGATTCACAGTAATAACGGGTAGTCCGTTGGCGACGGCATGACCGCGCTGGACAGTCTGCCACGCCATGCGCTGGCGCTGCTGCTCCTCGGCTGTGTCATTGAGGTCGTAGCCGATGGCGGTGGGATAGATGAGCAGGTCGGCACCCTGTAGCGCCATCAGACGAGCAGCCTCGGGATACCACTGATCCCAGCATACCAAGACACCGAGCTTGCCTACCGATGTTTGGATGGGGTGGAAGCCCAAATCGCCTGGGGTGAAGTAGAATTTCTCATAGTAGGCGGGATCGTCGGGGATATGCATCTTACGATAGGTTCCTGCGATGGTACCGTCTTTCTCAAGCACGACAGCAGTGTTATGATACAGTCCTGCGGCACGACGCTCGAAAAGGGAGGTGACGATGACTACACCCAGTTCTTTCGCGAGATTGCTGAAGAACGTGGTGGAGGGTCCGGGTATCGGCTCCGCCAAGTCGAAGTTGTTGACATCCTCCACCTGACAGAAGTAGAGTGAGTTGTGCAGTTCCTGTAGTACAATCAACTCAGCGCCTTGTTTCGCAAGTGCCGTTATCTTCTCTGCCAGACGTGCTTTGTTGTCAGCCACGTCGGCTCCATTGTGCTGTTGTATGATTCCTATCTTCATAATCAGTAATATTGCATAGTACAACAATGCAGACTTCCGTGCTGCCAGATGACAGGAAGACAGTCGATGCCGACGATCTCACGATCTGGGAATGCCTCGCCAATGATACGCATCGCTTCTGCATCGAGGTCGGACTGTCCGTAGGTGGGTATCAATACCGCCCCGTTGATGACGAGGTAGTTGGCGTAGGTGGCAGGCAAACGGTAGTCTTCGTCGTATATGGGACGAGGCAGCGGCAACTTCAGTAGGCGGTAGGGCTTACCTTCTATTGTCCGTAAAGCCTGTAATTCCTTTTCCATCTCCAGGAGGTCGGGATGTTGCTCGTCGCCCCCTGTGTATATAATGGTGTCGTTGGGACAGATACGCATGAGCGTATCGATATGTCCGTCGGTATCATCGCCAATAAGACTGCCATGTTGGAGCCATATGATGCGCTCGGCACCTAACCACTCCTTTAGTCGCTCTTCTATCTCTGTCTGCGTCATCGGTTGGTTGCGGTGGGGCGCCATCAGACAGCAATGCGTGGTGAAGATGGTACCTTTGCCGTCGCTCTCAATACTGCCGCCTTCTAATACGAAGTCGAGATGGTCTTCATAGACGCCTTTGACAACACCTTGCTCATAGAGTTGACGGTTGATCTGGTTGTCGAGGTCGGCAGGGAATTTCTCGCCCCAACCGTTGAATTTGAAATCAAGAAGAATGAGGCTTCCGTCTTCCTCGACGGTGATGAAGCCGTGATCGCGTGCCCATGTGTCGTTATGAGGAATATCGTTGACGATAATCAAGGATTCGCGCTTGCTAATCTCACGCTTCATCTCCTCGTAAACAGACAGGATTTCCGGCAAGATGGGAACCCAGTCGGTATGCTCGTTAGGCATTGTCAACTGTACCGCACTCTGCCGTTCCCACTCGGCGGGCATCCGTCTCTTCCTTGTTTTCATGCTGCAAAGGTACAAAAAAGTTTATAGTTTATAGTTTATAGTTTAAAGATTTTATTATCTTTGCAGCAAAAATAACGATGTTAGAACTGCATAATGTAACGATAGAGCCTTTGATCCACTCGCTATCACTGACGGTGGGCGACGGACAACTGGTGTGCCTGACGGGTTCGCAGGGGGTGGGGAAGACTACTATTCTGCGTGCCGTCCTCGGACTGATACCCATCAACAACGGACATATCAGTATTGACGGAGAACTACAGACACCTCTGTCGGCACCGTATTTCCGCAGACAGATAGCCTACGTGCCCCAGCGATTGACGACGGTGGAGGGCTACGATAGTATGTCTGATCTCTCGGAGATGCTTTTCGGACTGAAGGTGAACAAAGGTGAGGCACAGTATAGGGTGCCTACTGACGGGCGCCGCTGGAACGAACTCTCTGCCGACGAGCGTTACCTGTTACTGCTCAATAATGCGATACAGTTGGACAAGCGCCTTTTGATTGTCGACGAACCGGAACTTCCTATCAGTGCGGAAGCAATGGAAACGGTGGACAACACGCTGATAGAGGCAGCCCGTAGAGGGGCTACGGTGCTGGCTGTGAATTCACGAATCCTACAAAATCAAATACAATTATGAATATTACCATCCTTCGATTGGTCATCGGGCTTCTGTTGCTCATCATTCCAGCCTTGATACTGTTTCGCTTAGACCGCCGTTTCCTGCGTCAGTCGGCTATCGTTATCGGTCGTCTCGCCATCACGCTGTTGGTACTGGTGGGCTGTCTTTACTACGTGTTCCTGTGGGACAAGACGTGGATAAACATCCTGTGGGTGCTGCTAACCAGCGGCATTGCTACGGCCGTCTATTGTCGCAAGCGCTGGCAGTCGATACCCATCTATGCCAGTATGACGGTAGTAACATTCATCGTCGGCATTGTGGTATTGCTGTTGATAGACACCAGTCGAATCTTTGAGGCAATACTATTCATCCCCGTGATGACGATGCTGCAAGCCGAGGCACTGTTTATCTGTCGTCGAGGCATCACAACCTATGTGTTGGAGCGTCGTACCCATCAGGAACTCTACGAATATCTGCGTGGCAACGGTGCCAGTCAGTTGGAGGCCTTGCGTCCCATCCTGACGAAAGCCATCACACGTGCCTTTGCTCCCGCTCTCTCGCAACTGCTATTGGTAGGACTGGTCTTCATCCCCTCTCTGTTGTGCGGTATGCTGATAGGAGGCATCTCTCCCTTGCAGTCGGTGGCTTTCCTCGCCGTGATGACAGCTGCTGCCCTTTGCAGCACGATGCTCACGTTGGTATTCTCCATTTATATCTATACCCGAATCAGTAAAGTAACCTTATGAAGAGATTATCCCTGATTATTACAGCCGCCACGCTATTGTGCCTCCAGTCTTGTGGACAGCGCGTAGAGAAAAATGAATCGTCAGACCAGCAGAACAGTCTGACGGATGTACGTATCATGCAAGAGGTAACGCCCTTGCAGCGCTATGCCTATAAAGCGTATTATTCTGAGACGTTGCGCATCCCTCTGGCTGTATCTTGGTATCTGACGGGCAATCACGTCACGGGCTCCTATAAACGTAAGGGTGTGGCTTTCCATCCCGACAACGATGTGAAGGGCGATCCTGTTACCACATTCGACTATATGCAGTCGGGCTACAGTCGAGGTCACATGTGTCCCTCGGGAGATAACAAATGGAATCAGCGGGCGCAGGATGAGTCGTTCCTGATGACGAATATCTGTCCGCAGACACACACACTCAACGGGGGCGACTGGAACGACTTGGAGATGCTGTGCCGTGAGTGGGCAAAACACTATGACCGTGTATATATCGTTTGTGGACCGATTTTGCGGGGCGACAAACATAAAACCATCGGCAGAGTTCGTGCCCGTCGTGTAACCGTTCCAGAGGCTTTCTATAAGGTAGTGCTCCGTACGGGTAAGAGTCCCGCTGCTATCGGTTTTATCTACGAGAATGATAACAACAATCAACCCATGCGCCAAGCCGTTCGTTCTGTGGATGAGATCGAACGACTCACGGGTATAGACTTTTTCTCTGCCCTTGACGACAATACTGAAAACCGTATTGAGGCAAAGGCAGATTTGTCGGATTGGTATAAACCTTACGGAAACCGCTAAATTGCGCCCTTGACGTCTGCGAGGGTGATTTCTACAAGTTCATCCTCTGAGACCTTTCCAGCCTTAGCTACACGGTTGGCCTGATTCTGAATGGTCTTCTCGAAGACGTTGCGTACGAAACGGGCATTACCGAAGTTACGATCCTTATGCTCGACAGCATAGTCAAGACGCTGTTTGAGATAGGTGGCAGCCTCTTTTGTAATGGTGTACTGGTTCTTCTTCAGATATTTTCGGAAAATCTTATAGAGATCGTCAGAAGAATAGTCGGGGAAGTGGATGTAGCGGTTGAAACGTGACTGCAAGCCCGGGTTAGTATCGATAAAATGCTTCATCTCATTAGTATAACCAGCCACAATGACTACCAGACGGTCGCGATCGTCCTCCATACGTTTCAGGAGTGTTGCTACAGCCTCTGCACCGTAGTCGTTGCTTGACTCACTTTGGGTGATGGCATACGCCTCGTCGATGAAGAGTACACCGTTCAAGGCTGAGTCACACATGGCATTGACGCGTGGAGCTGTTTGTCCTACATACTGTCCGATGAGTCCTGAACGGTCAGTCTCTACCAAATGACCTTTCTTCAGGATACCTAAATCCTTATAGATGCGTGCTACGATACGTGCCACGGTGGTTTTACCAGTACCAGGACTACCTGTGAAGACCAGGTGATAGCTGAGGTTAGGAGTCTTCAAACCCTTGGCCTCACGTTGTTTCTGTACTTTCACGAAATTGGCGAGGGAATGAACTTCAGCCTTCACGGCATCTAGACCTATTAAGTCGTTCAGCTCCTCATAAGGGTCACCCTCGATAGGTTTATTGACAACGACACTGTCGCCACCGCCTTCCGAGCGGTCTTCCTTGTCGGTGAACTTGTATTTACGTCCACCCTCGTCAGAGCCGCCGCCATCCATTACGAGGTGTCGGTTACTCGAACCTGAGTCTTCGCTACTTCCTACGACCATAGTAAATACAGCCAACGTGATGAAGAAGGCTGTGATACACACGATAACGATTGTTAATTGCTTACTGTTGAAGCGATCCATCCATGACATATTGTTTTGTTTTTAATGATTTCGTAAATATATAATAGTAGTAAAGGTGTGGCATAGCATAACAGGTCGGCCCAATCGAAGACACCAGGGAGAAGCCCTACCCCTTGGAGCAACTCCGAAACGACTCCTATCATAGGAATGCTGCTGGCAATGGTGATCCGAAGCATTGCCGACTGGCGCAACAGAAGTCCATAGACCAACAAGATATAGGCGGCTGCCCATAAACCTCCAGGTAGGGAATATACCCAGAACTCTGCCGGTTGCCATGCTGCCGTCCAACTCCTCCACGCCATAATCAAGGGCATTAGTCCCATGCCGTCGGCGACATGAAACATCAGTATGGTGGTGGGACGGAAGGCGAGATAAATCAGTCCGCCAAGCCCTACCAGCGTACATCCTAAGATATGTTGAAGTCGTAGCGACATACCTGTTCACATCAATTAACGGTACAAAATTACAAAAAAAATAAAAGAGTTGGCAGATAATCTCTGATTTTTTTGTAATTTTGCAGCCTCTGAACAGGATTAATAATTTAGTAAGGAAAAAAATATGGGTGGCTTTTTCGGCACTATCTCCTCAAAAGATTGCGTAAACGACTTGTTTTACGGGACAGACTATAACTCACATTTAGGTACAAAGCGCGCCGGATTGGTGACGTTCGACGAAGAGAGCGGCTTCCATCGCTCTATTCACTCATTGGAGCGTCAGTATTTCCGTTCTCGTTTTGAGGACGAATTGGAAGGTTTTAAGGGACATCAGGGTATTGGCGTAATCAGTGATACCGACCCACAGCCAATCATTATCAACTCCCATCTGGGACGTTATGCCGTGGTGACGGTGGCGAAAATCAACAATCTTCGTGAGATTGCCGAGGAGTTGCTTACCCAGCGGATGCACCTCAGTGAAATGTCGGCCAATAATATCAACCAGACGGAGCTTGTAGCCCTCTTGATTAATATGGGAGATACCTTCGTGGAGGGTATTAATAATGTATATAAGAAGATTGAGGGTTCCTGTTCGATGCTGATATTGACGGAAGACGGTATTATCGCTGCTCGTGACTTCTTGGGCCGTACACCTATTGCTATCGGTCACAAAGAAGGAGCCTATGCTGCATCGAGTGAGACGACGAGTTTCCCTAATCTCGACTTCCAGATAGAGCGTCATATTGGTCCAGGTGAGATTGTCCGTCTTCGCAAGGATGGGATAGAGGTGATGCAAAAGCCGTTCAGCCGTTGTCAGATATGCTCATTCCTCTGGGTCTACTATGGTTTCCCTGCCAGCGACTATGAGGGAGTCAATACAGAATATGTACGCGAGAAGAACGGTCGTATCGTCGGTGAGAAAGACGATAGTCTGGAGGCCGATTTGGTATGTGGTATTCCTGACTCTGGTGTCGGAATGGCATTGGGTTACTCTCATGGTAAGAAGATTCCCTACAAGCGTGCCGTGCTGAAATATACGCCTACTTGGCCTCGCTCGTTTACACCAGGCAACCAAATTCGTCGTGACTTGGTGGCTCGCATGAAACTGATTCCCAATCCAGCCATCCTAAAAGACCAGCGCATTGTGTTCTGCGACGACTCTATCGTTCGTGGCACTCAGTTGCGTGATAATGTCCGTACGTTCTTTGAGAACGGTGCTAAGGAGGTGCATGTGCGTATCTCATGTCCGCCATTGGTCTATGGCTGTCCGTTTATCGGTTTCACGACCTCGAAGACAGATATGGAGCTGATTACTCGTCGTGTCATCAAAGACTTTGAAGGTGACGACAAGAAGAATCTCGAGCAGTATGCCAAGACGGGTACGCCTGAATACGAGCGGATGGTGCAGGAGATTGGTCGACGCCTCGGACTGACGAGTGTGAAGTTCGCCCGTTTGGAGGACTTGATAGAGTCTATCGGACTACCGAAGGAGCGCCTCTGTACGCATTGCTTCGACGGTACCAGCTACTGTCATGAGAAGGACGGTGAAGATATTAAATAACGCTAAAAAATAAGCGTAATATTGATAAAACGCTGTAAAAGCAGTATCTTTGCAGCGCAAAACATATTAGAAGCGTGAAAATAAAGCAAGTGCTGAACGCCCTTGAACAGTTCGCGCCTCTGCCCTTACAGGAAAGCTGGGATAATGCTGGCCTGCAAGTAGGACTGACAGAGGCGGAGGTTTCAGGGGCATTATTGTGTCTAGACGTCAACGAACAGATTATTGACGAGGCGATTGCGAAGGGATGTAATCTCATCGTGAGCCATCATCCGTTGCTGTTTCGTGGACTGAAGCAGATCAGTGGCGTAAATGATGTGCAGCGTACCGTTATTAAGGCTATCAAGCATGATATCGTCATTATATCGATGCATACCAATATGGATAATGCTCGTGACGGTGTGAACTGGAAGATTGCGGAGAAGTTAGGACTGAAGAATATTCAGTTCCTTTCACCACTCACCAATAATCCCTCACCATCCTTTGAGGCAGGTAGTGGGGTAGTAGGTGAACTCTGTGCTCCAATGGCTGCCGATGACTTTGTCCTGTTGGTAAAGAAACAGTTTGGAGTGGAGTGTGCGATGTGCAATGAGTTACTGCGCCGTCCTATTCAGCGTGTGGCCATCTGTGGTGGAGCAGGTGACTTCCTGCTTGACGAAGCCCTTCAGCAGGGCGCCGATGCCTTTATCACGGGTGAGATGCACTATCATCAGTATTTCGGTTACGAGCAGCGCATTCAAATCTGTGTCATTGGTCACTATCAGAGTGAGCAATACACCAGTGAGATATTCCGCGACATCATTGCCAAGGAGTGTCCTGAGGTGAAGACCTATATCGCAGAGACAAATACAAATCCAATTTATTATATTTAAAATTATGGCAAAGAAAGATCCAACAGACCTGACAGTGGAAGAGCGCCTGAAAACGCTTTATCAGCTGCAGACCACGCTCTCAAGTATTGATGAGAAGCGTGCCTTGAGAGGTGAACTGCCTCTGGAAGTACAAGACCTGGAAGACGAGATTGAGGGCTTAACTATCCGTATTGAGAAAATCCAGACGGATATCAAGGAGTATGAACAAGCCATCAACGTAAAGAAAGGCGAAATCGAGACGGCAAAGGCAAGCGTGGAGCGTTATAAGACTCAGTTGAATGATGTGAAGAATAACCGTGAATACGACACCTTGTCAAAGGAAATCGAGTTCCAGTCACTGGAGATTGAGTTGTGCAACAAGAAGATTAAAGAGGCTCTGTTCCGTATTGAGGAGAAAAAAGATGAGCTGGACAAGAATCAGGAAATTATTAAAGACCGTCAGCAGGCTCTCGAACTGAAGAAGGGTGAGCTCGACGAGATTATGGACGAGACCCGTGCAGAAGAAGATAAACTGAAAGCAAAGGTGAAGGAACTGGAGGCTAAGATAGAGCCACGTCTGCTCACTTCTTTCAAGCGTATCCGTAAGAATGCCCGTAATGGTCTGGGTATCGTTTATGTACAGCGTGATGCCTGTGGTGGTTGCTTCAATAAGATTCCGCCCCAGCGTCAACTGGATATCAAGATGCACAAGAAGATTATCGTTTGCGAATACTGTGGTCGTATCATGATTGATCCAGAGCTTGCTGGCGTGAAGGTGACTCCTACTGGAGTAGAGGAGAAGAAGACGCGTAAGCGTTCCATTCGCAAGTCTATCAAGAAAGTTGCCGAGGAACCAGAAGTTCCAGAAGCAGAGGCATAAAGATAAGTTCAGGCGTGGATTTTTCCACGCCTGCTTCTTTTTTATAGATTGTCATAATTAGGAATATCTGGCAGGTAGTTGTAATTGTTATGCTCGTAGTTCATGCGGCAACAGAAGTGTTGCAGACCGTTGCTGACCATGAGATAATCCACATGCAGGAGCATATTATACACGCTGATTTGGTCGAAAACCTTCTGTGAGAGCGCTACTGTAGGAGCCTTGTATTCAATAATCATCACTGGCTTCATCTCCTGATTGTATAGTACAGAGTCACAGCGCATCCGTTTTTCTCCAACTCTCAACTCTATTTCGTTGCCCAACAGTCCTTTGGGATAGCCTTTATGCTCTATGAGCCAATGTACGAAATGCTGCCTGACCCATTCCTCTGGTGTCAGTTTCACGAAACGACGACGCAGAAAGTCGAATATTTCCGGCTTCTCCCGTGTTCCACCCAGTTGCGTCTCGTATTTTGGCAAATTCAGTTCGTACATGTTGCAAACTTACTACTTTTTTTCGAGAAATAGTAGGGAAAAGCAAAAAGATGTTTGTTTTCTGTTTGTTTTTGGTGGAAAATCAGATTAATTTTATAATTTTGCATCATGGCTCAGGCTTTAGTGACATACGATGATGTGATGCGTGAACTGCAAGAACGACAGTTCCGCCCCCTCTATTATCTGATGGGGGATGAGCCGTATTACATCGACAAAATCAGTAACTGGATAGCAGAGAATGTGTTACAGCCTGAGGAACGGGACTTCAACCAGACAATTCTGTTTGGTTCCGACGTGACGGCTTCGCAGATCGTGGATGCTGCAAAACGCTATCCGATGATGGCGGAATACCAGGTGGTAATCGTCAAAGAAGCCCAGAATATCAAGAATACAGAGCCGCTGGAACGCTATTTCAAGGCTCCGATGACTTCTACCATCCTCGTGATGTGCCATAAAAACGGTTCGGTGGATGGTCGGAAAAAGGAATATATGAAGGCGATTCAGCAGGCTGGGGTAGTGTTTGAGAGCAAAAAACTGCGTGAACGAGACCTCCCAGCCTTCATAGAGGGCTATCTGAAGGCGAAAAACGTTGCTATTGATAACAAGTCTACCCAATTGATTGCAGACTCCATAGGGGCTGATTTAAGCCGTCTGGTGGGTGAATTAGACAAGGTGATGCTCTCGTTGCCGGAAGAGAGTAGGAGAGTGACCCCCGAGGTGGTGGAAGACCAGATTGGGGTGAGCAAGGACTTCAATGGTTTTGAACTGCGTGACGCCATTGTGAACCGAAATATTTTCAAGGCAAACCAGATTGTGAAATATTTTGACGAAAATCCGAAGGCTGGAAGCATCTATGGTTTTCTCCCGTTGCTCTTTAATTACTTCCAAAATCTGATGCTCGCACATTATTGTCCACAAAAAACGAGCCAGGAGAGGGTAGCGGAGTGGTTGGAAATGAGGAATCCATGGGCTGCCAAGGAGTATATGACAGGCATGCGCAACTATTCTGGTATGAAAGTGATGCAAATTATCCATAAAATACGCGAAATTGACGCCAAAAGTAAGGGTTTAGACAATCCAAACACCCCTCCAGGGGAACTAATGAAGGAGTTGATCTTCTATATTTTGCACTAAAAACGGGCTATTTTCCCCTCTTTTTTTCTATTTCATCCAAAATCCCATACATAAAAAATGGGGCTTGAAGCCCGATGGCAAAAGCGTTTTTCGTAATTATTCCCCCTCTACATTTCGAGAATTTTGAGCCATTTGGTCATTTGTTCGAAATGCCTCAGAATTTTAAAAATTTCGCTTGTTTTTTCTCATAAAATTTAGAATTAGGCAATTTTAATATTTCATTCTGTTGATTTAGGTCTTTAAAGCATTCTTTTTGGCATTTAAAGTCTGAAACTTTAAACATAGCGTATTTTAGGAATGTATTCATATTTTAAAATCTAAAATTGCTTTTATAAAGTAAAATCTACCCTTCTGGATAGGGGATATTATGCAAATACAAAACATGAACATTATACTAACTTGCTAAAAATCTGATATTTATATAGGTTTATTAGTGTAGATATGTAAATAATAACTTCTATTGGGAAGTCAAAAATGAATATTATGTATTAACAAAATAACAAACCCGTAAGTAACTGAACATAACTCAGATAGTTACGTAAAATGGTTGCATATATTTACGTATGCATATTTACGACCCTAATTTTAGTTTTAAAATCTTAAGGACTCATTTAGATTTCTACCTATTACATTTTACAATCATAAAACTCAAAATTAAAAGTTTAAAAATCAAAATAATGGTTACAAATGTTGCAGGTCTCAGAAAAATGTTTTATCTTTGTAAAGTGAACGAAAAACAGGCATTTTTGCCCAAAAAATAACTAACGAATCAATGAAAGACAGAATTAAACACATCATGGAAGAGCAGCACATGAGTCAACAAGTGTTTGCCACTTTTATAGGATTGTCACCTGCAACCCTGAGTAGTATCTTCAATGGAAGGACCGCCCCTACCCTCAAAATTGTGGAGGCAATCAAAAATAAGATTCCTTCCATCAGTACTAATTGGCTTATCATGGGTACTGGAGATATGTATGAAACCCCTATAGATGGGCGTTCTGACGATGGTTCTCCAGTTTCTAACACTCCTTATGAGACGATGCTTGACTTCGATCAGACTGTTCCGGAGCGCCCAAATGCCTCTTCTCAACAGAGTGTAAGAAATACACTTTCGGATAATCCTCCTCAAATTGTGAAAATAATTGACAAAGAGCCTCGAAAAGTGACAGAAATAAGGGTCTATTACGATGATCAGACCTATGAGACTTTTGTTCCGATGAAGTCTAAATGAGAGCACATTTATTTGTGTTCTCATTTTTTTTTTGTAATTTCGCACCCAATTAATAAATATAATAAGGTATATTTATGAAGAAATATATTCTTGATTTGACGGTCAAGCAGTCGGAACGTATCAGTCCTAAGCATGTATTACTGCGTCTGACAGACAGTAAACCGCTTCCAGAGATGCTGCCTGGTCAGTTTGTTGAGGTGCGTGTCGATGGCTCAGAGACGACATTCCTGCGCCGCCCTATCTCTATCAACTATGTGGATAAGGAACAGAACGAGTTGTGGCTGATGGTGGCGATGATAGGTGATGGTACGCGTCGTCTGGGAGAACTGAAGGCTGGCGATACTGTCAATTGTGTATTACCCTTGGGTAACGGTTTTACAATGCCTCACTCGCAGGAGGAGCGTGTACTGCTCGTAGGCGGTGGTGTAGGCGTGGCACCTTTATTATATATGGGCGCTGAGATGCGTCAGGCAGGTATCGAGCCCACGTTCCTATTAGGTGCCCGTACGAAGGAAGACCTCTTGGAAATCGACCTGTTCAAGCAGTATGGACGTGTCTTGGTGACGACGGAAGACGGTTCTGAGGGCGAGAAAGGCTTTGTGACCAATCATTCCGTGTTGCAAAAGGAGCATTTCGACCGTATTGCCACTTGTGGTCCTAAGCCGATGATGGTGGCAGTGGCTCGTTATGCGCATCAGGCAGACGTCGAGTGTGAGGCATCGTTGGAGAATATGATGGCATGCGGCTTGGGTGCCTGTCTTTGTTGTGTGGAGAAGACCGTACAGGGCAACCTCTGTGTCTGCAAGGAAGGTCCGGTGTTTAACGTAAAACAGTTGTTATGGCAGATTTAAGCGTAAAGATAGGTCGTCTGGCACTGAAGAACCCAGTGATGACGGCATCAGGAACCTTTGGTTATGGTTTGGAGTTTGCTGACTTTATCCCACTTGATGGACTGGGTGGTATCATTGTCAAGGGTACGACTCTCCATCCTCGTGAAGGCAACGACTATCCCCGTATGGCAGAGACGCCGCAGGGGATGCTGAACTGTGTGGGTTTGCAGAATAAGGGTGTGGACTATTTCTGTGAGCATATCTATCCTCAGATCAAGGATATCGACACGAATATGATTGTCAACGTCAGTGGTTCGTCTCCTGAGGATTATGCCGAGTGTGCAGCCCGTATCGACGCTTTAGAGAAGATTCCTGCTATCGAATTGAATATCTCCTGTCCTAACGTTAAAGACGGTGGTATGGCGTTCGGTGTGACCTGTGCTGGTGCCGAGAGTGTAGTAAAGGCTGTGCGTAAGCGTTATCACAAGACACTGATTGTGAAACTATCGCCCAATGTGACGAATATCGCGGAGATTGCCCGTGCCTGCGAAGCGCAGGGTGCCGATAGCGTGTCGCTTATCAATACGCTGATGGGTATGGCGATTGATATAGAGAAGCGTCGCACCGTTTTGAGTATTAATACTGGTGGACTGAGTGGTCCAGCCGTTAAACCTGTTGCTCTGCGAATGGTATGGCAAGTGGCAAAGGCAGTGAAGATACCTGTCGTAGGCTTGGGTGGTATCATGAATGCCAAGGATGCCATCGAGTTCCTGATGGCTGGTGCTACTGCGATAGAGATCGGTACGGCAAACTTTATTGATCCTGCCGTTACTATTAAGGTACGCGATGGTATCAGTGATTGGCTCGACCAGCATGGATGCAAGTCTGTCACGGAGATTATTGGCTGTATTTAAGTCGTAGTGTTTTTGGTAGTTATATAAAAAACTTGAGAGCAGTCGTAAGACTGCTCTCAACCAACACAAAAACTAAACTAGACTTAACTAAAAGCTAATGGAGATTTTCACAAACCCTTCCCATAGCATTTGCAAAGATAATGTAAAATTTTGAATTGACAAGGGTTTTGTCGATTTTTTTTTCTGATAAAATGTAAATAAACTATAATTTTATAGTTTTATTCAACAGATAACAGTCTAACAGCGTCATCGCCGTCATTGCTTCCACAACGGGTACGGCACGAGGTAAAACACAGGGATCATGGCGTCCTTTTGCCGTGAGTTTTGTGGGATTACCAGCCGTATCTACTGTATTCTGTTCACGGAGTAGGGTAGCCACAGGTTTGAAAGCTACACGGAAGTAGATATCCTGTCCGTTGCTGATACCTCCCTGAATACCTCCACTGTGATTGGTCAGTGTCTTAATCTTACCGTATTCGTTGACGAAGACATCGTTCTGTTCAGAGCCTCGTGCAGATGCACCTTCGAAGCCTTCACCGTATTCAAAGCCTTTCACGGCATTGATACTCAGCATGGCGGCACCCAAAGCAGCATGTAACTTGCCGAATTCTGGTTCGCCAATACCTGCCGGACAGCCTTTCACGACACAAGTAATCACACCACCGATGGTATCTCCCTCAGCCCTTACCTGTGTGATGAGTTGCACCATCTCTGCTGCCTTGACAGGATCGGGACAACGTACGATATTCGTTTCCGTCAAAGAGAGGTCGTATTTCCGATAGTCACGCTCCAAAGCGATAGTCCCAACCTGCGAGGTATAGGCCTGAATCTGAATGCCCAGTTGACGGAGTGCCAACTTAGCGAGGGCTCCAGCCACTACGCGACTGATAGTGATACGCGCAGAAGACCTGCCGCCTCCACGATGGTCTCTATTCCCACCATATTTATAATGGTAGGTATAGTCTGCATGGGAAGGACGGAACAGTTGGCGCATATTCTCATAGTCCTGCGAGTGTTGGTTGGTGTTACGCACGATAAAACCGATAGGGCAACCTGTAGTACGCCCTTCAAACACGCCACTGAGCAGTTCCACCTGATCGGCTTCCTGTCGACTGGTCGTGATACTGCTTTGTCCAGGACGACGACGATTCAGTTCACTCTGGATAAACTCCATGTCAATCTCGATGCCAGCAGGCATACCGTCCACGACACCGCCAATGGCCTCGCCGTGACTCTCACCAAACGTCGTCAGTGTGAATATGTTACCAAATTTATTCAATTCTTCAATTCTTTAATCCTTCAATTCTTCAATCTTTCCTTTAGTGGCAGTGTCCACAGCCACAATCGTCGCCGTGCTTATGACTGCAGTCGCCATCGCAATTGCCGTCACAATCACCGTGATCGTGATGACAACCGCATCCGCAACCACCACTCATCCGTGCAATCATACCCTGAATCTCCTCGTTCGTTGCCTCACGATTCTCCAGAACCTTTCCTTCGAAATAGAGGGTTTCGCCTGCCAACGGATGGTTCAGGTCTACTTTCACCTTCTCTTCGCCAACCTCTACGACTCTGCCGTAGAAGTGATTGCCGTCTTCGTTCTGCAGGGGAATCACGGCATCCACGTAGATATGCTCATGGTCGAAATGTCCATTGATAGAGAATATCTCACGATCCAGGTCTATCACATGAGCCTCTTCATAGTCGCCGTATGCCTCTTCTTTGGGCAGTGCGAAATCAAACGTGGCGTCTTTCTCCAAGTCGACAAGTTGTTTCTCGAAGGAATCCAAGGCAATGCCGAAACCGCTGATAAAGTGGAAAGGCTGCTCTGCCGTCGCCTCTTCCATCAGTTCCTTGCCATTGTTGCCATCCACGTAGAGACGATAGCTCACGGCAATGTATTTGTTAGGTGTTTTGTTCATATTCTATTTCACTTTTGTATTTGGGGCTCAAAGGTACGAATTTATTTTGAAATAGGCAAAAAACGAGGCTGTTTTCCGTCTAAATCATGAAATTTTCAATAAAAGCCCGATTCTTTGACTGAGGTCAAGAATTTGGTATGTTTGCGCACACAGCACCCTAAAAAGTTTGGAACATAACGAAAAACACCCTACCTTTGCATCGTCAATCAGAGAAATCTGAGCGATAAGGATAACGAGCCCCATATAATAAATAATAAGGTAACACACAAACAAAAAAGGGGCGTATGTATAATTTAAAGAAAAGAAAGGGTAACGAAAATGAAAAGATTGTTTTTAACCGTAGCAACGATGTTGAGCATGACGCTTACATTTGCTG
This sequence comes from Prevotella sp., assembly GCA_017554145.1. GTDB lineage: Bacteria > Bacteroidota > Bacteroidia > Bacteroidales > Bacteroidaceae > Prevotella. The sequence continues at coordinate 19,802 of JAFZIZ010000017.1, forward strand.
GAAATGAGAACATGAACAGTGTAAACACTGTAGACAATGAGAAGGTTTACGACCTTAGTGTGAACATCGCTCGATTGAGTAAGGCATTGCACCTCAAGGACGATCAGGTAGAGGCAGTAGCCGAGATTCACAAGACCTTCTGCTCTGAGATGGTATTCGCCACTCGCTATGATGAGGCAGAGCGTGACGCTCGTGTTGACGCAGCCATCAAGAAGGATCTGGGCTTCATGGACTACATTCTCGAGCGCGATCAGTACAAGACCTACGTTAGGTTGCTGAATGCCACCATGAACAATCGTGGATTGAACAAGTAATGATTTAGTTAGAGATTATAAACAGGATTAACGGAGCCACTGCCCTCAACGTAGGGTGGTGGCTTTTTCTTTTTTTTCTAAAAATATCATGATGTGTCTTGTCTTTTACGCGAAAATTATTAATTTTGCAAACAGAAACTTAAAACCAACGGAATATGAAAAACGTAAAGACGATTCTTTTATCTGTCGTCGCACTGATATTAGTCAGTTGCGGTACGACCTCAACAGTGCCCATTACGGGACGTAAGCAAAGTTTAATGGTGAGCGATGAAGAAGTGCTCAGCCTGAGTAATCAGCAGTATCAGGAGTATATGAAGACGGCAAAGGCTTCTACCAATGCGACACAGACTGCGATGGTGAAGCGAGTAGGGCAGAACCTTGCCAATGCTGTGGTGAGCTATCTGAATGCCAACGGCTTGGGCGCAGAGGTATCACAGTATAAGTGGGAGTTCAACCTCGTGCAGGATAAGCAGGTGAACGCCTTCTGTATGCCTGGTGGAAAGATTGTGGTGTATGAAGGTATTCTGCCTGTGACGCAGGATGAGGCTTCGTTGGCTATCGTGCTGGGTCATGAGATAGCCCATGCTGTTGCCAAGCACTCGGCAGAACGCTTAAGCAATGCCTACAAGCAGCAGTATGGTATGCAGATTCTCAGTGCTGTGGCTGTAGGAGCAGGAGCCAGTACCACACTTACCCAACTGGGTACGCAGGTATTGGGCGTTGGTGCTCAGGCGTGGTCATCAGGTTTCTCTCGCAAACAGGAGAGCGAGGCCGACCACATGGGACTGATCTTTGCTGCAATGGCAGGTTACGACCCACAGGTGGCTGTGAACTTCTGGCAGCGTATGTCATCGGCAACAGGTGGAGGTTCTTCCTCTATCTTCAGCGATCACCCCACAGATGCCACTCGTATCAAGCAGATTCAGGGTTGGTTGCCTGAGGCACAGAAGTATTACAAGCCCCAAGCCTCTACAGGTAAGAAGTCTTCCACAAAGTCTTCGGGCAAGACCATTAAGATTTCCTCTAAGAAGAAAAAGTAGTCATGAGAAAGACAACAATACTGGCGGCACTCGCTTTTACCCTGACGGCGATTGCGCAGACGCCCAATGGCGGCATCTCCGAACAGATGCTTCAGCAGATACAACAGCAGAACGCTCCGACAGCTTCCAGCAAGGCGTTGCGTAATGCTATTGCCTCGAATGCCATCGATAATCTGGCTAAGAATCATGCGAATGCTGGTGAACTGGATACGTATTTCAGTATCGAGACGAAGAAACAGTCTATCCACGACCAGCAGTCGAGTGGTCGTTGTTGGATGTTCAGTGGACTCAATGTGCTACGTGCCAATTTCGCCAAACGTACTGATTCGCTGACGGTGGAGTTCTCACAGGACTATCTCTTCTTCTACGACCAGTTGGAGAAAGCCAACCTCTTCCTGCAAGGGGTGATAGATACAGGCAAGCAACCTATCGATGACCTGCGTGTGCAGTTCTTCTTCAAGAATCCTATTGGTGATGGTGGAACCTTCTGTGGTGTTGCCGACTTAGCAGAGAAATACGGACTTGTGCCGATGGCTGTTCAGCCGGAGACTTACTCTGCAGAGAGCACGTCACGTATGGCGGCTATTATTAAGTCGAAACTGCGTGAACAGGGCTTGCAACTGCGTAAGATGATAGCAGACGGAAAGAAACCTGCCGATATCCAGAAGGCAAAGACAGAAGCCCTTTCAAAAATCTATGGTATGCTGGTAATGACATTGGGCGAACCCGTCAAGGAGTTTACTTATGCCTTCAAGAAAGACGGCAAGCAAGTGACGGAAACCAAGACATACACTCCGAAGTCATTCTATCAGGAAGTGGTGGGCGGACCTATCAACGATACCTTCATCATGGTGATGAACGACCCTCGTCGCCCTTATTACAAGACTTTCGAAGTGGAATACGACCGTCATACCTACGACGGACATAACTGGAAATACCTCAACCTACCGATGGACGACATTGAGCAGTTGGCGATTGCCTCCCTGAAGGATGGCCGTAAACTCTATTCGAGTTATGATGTTGGTAAGCAGTTGGACCGTAAGCGTGGCTATGCCGATACAGAGAATTTCGATTACGAGTCGCTGTTCAATACCACCTTTGGTATGACGAAGGCAGAACGCATCAGCACGTTTGACAGTGGTTCTACCCATGCGATGACCCTCACGGCTGTCGACCTTGATGCCAACGGCAAGGCACGTAAGTGGAAAGTAGAGAACTCGTGGGGTGCATCTTGGGGACAGCAAGGCTGTTTGATTATGACAGACCGTTGGTTCCGTGAGTATATGTTCCGCCTCGTAGTCGATAAGCAATATGTCTCTGCGAAACTCCTGAATGACTATGAGCAGAAGTCAATCATGGTGATGCCAGAAGATCCATTGTTCTTGGAAGACAGGTAAGTAATTAGCATTTTTTAACTAAAACATTGGGGAGGTGTACCGACTTTTGGGACACCTCCCCTTTACTTTTGCATCCGAAATTACAAACTTAAAAGAAATGCTTTATGATTAGTTTATTATTTATTTGTGCTATTTTGATAGCGTGTGGTGATCTCTTCGTTGGTTATATGGATGCATTAAACAAGTAGTGCGATGAACAAGTTAGTAGAATACTTATAGTCACTCCTGCTTCTCTTCCACTTTCTCCTTCTCCTTTTTAATCACGTAGCGTTGATAGTAGGTGAGGAGGAGGGTAGTCATAGGGAGGGCAATGATCATGCCGAGCATGCCGAGGAGGGAGCCCCAGATGGAGAGGGAGAGAAGGATGATGGCGGCGTTGAGTCCCATCACCTTACCCATAATCTTCGGGGTGAGGAAGGTGTCCTGTATAAGTTGTACTACACCGAAGACGATGACAACCATCAGCATGATGAGCCAGAAACTCTGACCTGTATCTGCTGCCTTGACAATTGCCAAAAGGATGGCAGGAATGAAACCAATCAACTGCAGGTAGGGCACCATATTCAGCAGACCGATGAACATGCCGAGTCCAATAGCCATGGGGAAGTCGATGATCAAGAAGCCGATGCTGAACAGTACGCCGACACAGAAGGCTACCAAGCCCTGTCCACGGAAATACTTGTTCATACCTTCCGTGACGTCAGCCACCAGTCGTACGGCCATGCCGCGATAACGCGCAGGCAACAGGTCGGGCCATCCCTTCGTGAACTTCTCATAATCGAGCAGGATGAAGAGGGTATAGATAATGACCATCGCGAAGGTGACCAGTCCGGAGAGGGCACTGAATGAACTCATAATGACATCCCATACCTTTGGCATCGTCTCCTTGATGGTATTGATGAATCCGTCTTGCGTGACAATCGCCTTGATATCCTCCGTCGACATATGCTCATGGATGAACATCTCTATCTGGTCAGGAATATTGCTCATCAGCGAGTCTTTGGTGATATATTCTATCAGCATGTCCTTCACACGTATACTCTCCTCGACGATAGGTGGTATCATGAGCCAGAAAACACCTGTGAGGACAGCAGCCACCGTGATAAAGGTACAGAGAATACCCACGATGCGATAGCGCAGTTTACAGCGATACTGGAAGAACTTCACCAGCGGGAACAGAATATAGGCTATCAGCCACGCCAGGAAGAAGGGTAGGAGTACGCCACTCAAGCGTTGGAGCAGCAGGTAGGCTCCTACAAAACCAAGTACCACCAAGGCACCACGTACGAACGAATCGAAGGTTATTTGTTTACGTTCCATATCTTAATATTATATATATGTCATTGTCTTAGCGTTTGCAAATTTACATGTTTTTTTCGATTTTTCTTTCAAAATGTTTGCGTAATTGCAGAAAAAGTTATACTTTTGCAGCCGATAAGATAAAAAACGACTGAAAGATGTTGAATATGAACGCTTACTTTTACGGCTATTACTTTTACTTTACAAGCAATTGTGAAGCGGTTGGTCGTATGTAAGATTAAAGAATTGAAAAATTGAAGAAATGAAATAAGGCTCCGCTTCACAAACAAGTGAAAGCGGAGTTTCTTTTTAAGAATAAAAGTCGAGATATGAAGAGAATAGCGATACAAGGAATTATCGGGTCGTTCCACGACATTGCAGCGCACCTGTATTACGAGGGTGAGCAGATACAGATAGTATGTTGCAATACTTTCGAGCAGGTGTTTGACAGTATCAAGCAGGATCCGACGATGATAGGCATGACAGCCATCGAGAATACCATTGCGGGTTCGTTGCTGCATAACTACGAGTTGTTGCGTGACTCAGGTACGACCATCGTAGGTGAGCATAAGTTGCATATCTCCCATTGTATCTGTTGTCTGCCAGAAGACGACTGGGACACGATTACGGAGATTCATTCCCATCCCGTTGCCCTGATGCAGTGTCGACAGTTCCTTGCTCAGCATCCAACAATCAAGAATGTGGAGGCTGAGGATACCGCTGGTAGTGCGAAGATGATTGCCGACGGACAGCATAAGGGTTGGGCGGCTATCTGTCATGCAGAGGCAGCAAGGCTCTATGGACTGAAGGTGCTCGAAGACCATATCGAGGACAACAAGCACAACTTCACGCGCTTCCTCGTGGTGAGCAGTCCTAACAAGGCAGACCTGTTGCGCCCATTGACAGAGACCAACAAGTCGAGCATCGTCTTCTCGTTGCCTCACGAAGAGGGTAGTCTCTCGCATGTTCTCGCCATCCTCTCGTTCTACAGGATTAACCTGACGAAGATTCAGTCGCTGCCCATCATCGGTAGGGAATGGGAATACCTGTTCTATGTCGATCTGATGTATGACGACTTGACACGTTATCGTCAGTCGATTGATGCCATCATCCCATTGACCAAAGACTTTAAGATATTGGGAGAATATAAAGATGGGAAGCAGACAAATTAGAATTGAAAAATTGAAGAATTGAAGGATTGAAGTTATGATACAACCAGCAGACAGATTAGGTTTAGTACAAGAATACTATTTCAGTAGGAAACTGAAAGAGGTGGCACAACTGAATGCAGAGGGTAAGGACATCATCAGTCTTGCCATCGGCAGTCCTGATATGCCGCCATCAGAGAAGACGATAGAGAAACTGTGTGAGGTAGCCCGTCAGCCGAATGCCCATGGCTATCAGCCTACGATGGGTACACCAGAGTTGCGTGAGGCGATGGCTCGTTTCTATAAGCGTTGGTATGATGTTGATCTCGACCCCAAGACAGAGGTTCTTCCGCTGATTGGTTCGAAGGAGGGTATCTTGCATGTAACACTGGCTTTCGTGAATCCTGGCGATGAGGTGTTGGTACCTAATCCTGGTTATCCTACTTATACTTCGCTGTCGAAGATTCTGGGTGCGAAGATTGTGAACTACAATCTGCGTGAGGATAATGGTTGGCAACCTGATTTCGACCAACTGGAAGAAATAATGGCTAATAGCCAACAGCCAAATGCTAACAGCCGAATCAGGCTCATGTGGACCAACTATCCCAATATGCCGACGGGTGGGAGAGCGCGTATGGAGACCTACGAGCGTCTGGTGCGCTTTGCCAAAGACCATAATATCGTCGTGGTCAACGACAACCCCTACAGTTTCATTCTCAACGAGGAACACCTGTCGCTCTTGCAAGTGCCTGGTGCGAAAGACTACTGCATTGAGTTCAACTCGATGTCGAAGTCACACAATATGCCTGGATGGCGTGTAGGACTTTGTGCTTCCAACAGCCAGTTTATCTCGTGGATACTGAAGGTACAGTCGAATATCGAGAGTGGCACTTTCCGTGGTATTCAACTCGCAGCCGCTGAGGCTTACGACAACAGTGACGAGTGGCATCGTGAGGCGAATATCAACACCTATGCTCGTCGCCGTCAGTATGCTGAGCAGATTATGGATGTCTTAGGCTGTACCTATGACAAGAATCAGGTAGGTATGTTCTTATGGGGAAAGATTCCTGAAAATATACAGAACGTGGAAGACCTGACGGAGCGTGTATTGCACGAGGCGCGTGTCTTCATTACCCCAGGCTTTATCTTCGGCTCAAATGGTGAAAGATATATCCGCATTTCGCTCTGTGCGAAAGAAGAAAAAATCAAAGAAGCATTAGAAAGAATCAAAAAAGCAATATAATTATGGAACTGGAATTAGAACCTTTGAAACTTCCGAGTGACAACGAACGCCCCTTCGTCATTGCAGGACCATGTAGTGCTGAGAGTGAGGAGCAAGTGATGACCACAGCCAAGCAACTGGCGATGTACGGATGTCATAACTTCCGTGCAGGAGTATGGAAGCCACGTACCAAGCCAGGAGGCTTTGAGGGACACGGTGAGCCTGCCCTGAAATGGTTGCAGCAGGTAAAGCAGGAGACGAAGATGCTCGTGGCTACTGAGGTGGCTACTCCTGAGCATGTGGAACTCTGTCTGAAATATGGTATCGACATCCTGTGGATTGGTGCCCGTACGACGGCTAATCCCTTTGCGATGCAGGCTCTTGCCGACAGTCTGAAGGGTAGTGATGTCCCCGTGTTTGTAAAGAACCCTGTCAACCCTGACTTAGAGTTATGGATTGGTGCTTTGGAGCGTTTGAATCAAGCAGGTGTGAAGCGCATGGCAGCTATTCATCGTGGTTTCTCCAGTTACGACAAGAAGATTTATCGTAACATGCCGATGTGGCAGATACCTATCGAGTTGCATCGTCGTATTCCTGAACTGCCCATCATCAGTGACCCCAGTCATATCGGTGGTCGTCGCGAACTGATTGCCCCACTGTGTCAGCAGGCGATGGACTTAGGTTTCGATGGTCTGATTGTTGAGAGCCACTGCGATCCTGACAAGGCATGGAGTGATGCTAAGCAGCAGGTAACACCCGATGTGCTTGACTATATCCTCTCGCTGCTCGTTATCCGTGATGAGCACACTACCACCGAGGGTATCCAGCAGTTGCGTAAGCAGATTGACGAACTCGACAACCAGTTGATGGACTTGCTCGCCAAGCGTATGCGTGTATGTCGTGAGATTGGTCACTACAAGAAGGAACATAACATGACGGTGTTGCAGACTTCCCGTTACAATGAGATTCTCGACAAGCGTGGTGCTCAGGGTTCGCTCTTGGGTATGGGTCCTGAATTCGTTGCCCATGTCTTCGAGAATATCCATGAAGAGAGTGTTCGTCAGCAAATAGAAATCATTAATAAGTAATGAAGATATTAGTATTAGGTGCAGGAAAGATGGGAAGTTTCTTCATCGACCTGCTGAGTTTCGACCATGAGGTCGCTGTCTATGAGAAAGACCCTAAGCGCATGCGGTTCACTTACAACTGTCAGCGCTTCACGGATATGGAGGAGATTAGAGACTTTGCCCCTGAACTCGTCATCAATGCCGTTACGTTGAAGTACACCATCCCTGTGTTTGAAGAGGTCATCCCTTATCTGCCGAAGGAGTGTATCATCAGTGATATCGCCTCTGTGAAGACTGATTTGAAAGACTTCTACGAGAGGGCAGGGATGCGTTATGTGTCTACCCACCCGATGTTCGGACCTACCTTCGCCAACCTGCAACAACTGAGCGAGGAGAATGCCATCATCATCAGTGAGGGCGACTATATGGGACGTATCTTCTTTAAGGACCTCTATCAGAAGTTAGGACTCAATATCTACGAATACACCTTCGAGGAGCATGACAAGACGGTGGCTTACTCACTGAGTATTCCCTTCGTCTCTACCTTTGTCTTCGCTGCCGTCATGAAACATCAGGATGCACCAGGTACTACCTTCAAGCGCCACATGCGTATTGCGAAGGGCGTGCTGAATGAAGATGACTATCTCTTGCAGGAAATCCTGTTCAACCCCTATACCCACGATCAGGTCAGTCAGATTCGTACGGAGTTGAAGGAACTCTTAGAAATTATTGATGAGAAGAATGCCGACGGTATGAAGGCATACCTTACGAAGATTCGTAATAATGTAAAGAGAGACATAGAGATTAAGAAGTGAAGTATCATCTCGTTGCATTTCTCGTGGTAGCCATCTGGGGCAGCACCTTCGTCTTTACGAAGATGTTGCTCCTCGCTGGTCTTACACCTGCACAGATCTTCACGCTCCGCTTCATCATCGCGTATGTGCTTCTGTTGGGATACCAGTTATTCTTCACTCACCACTCACCTTTTCTGCCATTCCAAGAAAGACGAACTTCTGATGGTATTGTTAGGTATCACGGGTGGCTCTGTGTATTTCCTCACAGAGAATGCAGCGATGCTATATACCACTGCAACGAATACCTCATTGATTGTCTGTTCGTGTCCTTTGTTTGCGATGTTGCTGGTAGCATTGTTCTATCGGCAGTCAGAGCATTTCACGAAGACACAGGTCTTTGGTTCCGTCATGGCGTGTATAGGTATGGCGGTGGTAGTACTCAATGGACATTTTGTATTACATCTCTCGCCCTTGGGTGATACGCTCGCTTTCTGTGCCTGTCTTTGTTGGGCTGTCTATTCGTTACTAATGAAAGTTGCGTTTGAACGAGGGCAGAGTGATGCTTGCATCAACTCTGCCGAGTGTGAGCAAGTTCGACCGAAGGTCAAGCCTGCCACTGAGCGTTATTCCACACTCTTCATCACACGCAAGGTATTCTTCTATGGCTTGCTGACCATGATACCTTATTATCTATTTAATCCTGATGAGGTATCCCTTTTTTTCCATCTTTCTTCACTCCTCAATCCTCCTACCATACTCTTCAACCTGCTGTTTCTGGGTATTGTCGCTTCGATGGGGTGTTACGTTGTATGGAACTGGGTCATCAGCAAACTTGGCACTGTCGTTGCTACCAACTGGGTCTATTTCAACCCCATCACCACCATCATCTTCGCTTGGTGGTTGTTGCACGAGCAAATCACACCTTGGTTCCTGATGGGTACAGTATTCATCCTGACGGGCATGTATCTCTGTGATAAAAAACGATCTAAGATATGAAACCATCCATCATTTTCCATCAGTATATCTGGCTTATCAATACGCTGAGGCGCTATCCACGAGTAACCCTCGACGAACTCTCTCAGCGATGGGTAGACGATGAGGTAGCAGAGGGCAACCCGCTTTCGCGTTCCTCGTTCAATCGCCATCGTGATGCCATCCTCGATATGTTTGGCGTGATTATCGATTGCGACACGCAGTATCGCTATTATATCAGTAATCCTGAGGTGCTCGATGACGACAGCCTTGAACGTTGGATGCTCTCTACGCTCACCGTCAGCAGTGTCCTTGCCGATAGTGCTTCACTTAAAGAACGTATCATTTTGGAGAATGTTCCTGCTGGTGAGGAATATCTACAAACCATCATTCGTGCTATTAAGACGGGTAAGCGTATCCTGATGGGTTATCAGCGTTTCGGAGCCGAGGGTTATGAGAAGGTTGTCTCGCCCTATGCCCTCAAACTCTTCCATCAGCGATGGTATCTGCTGTCGTATACGGGGCGCCATTACGCTATCTATAGTCTCGACCGCATGAAGTCTGTATCGTTGACTGAAGAGGACTTTGAGATGCCTGCCGACTTCTCGCCCCAACAGTATTTCGCAGAGTATTTTGGTGTGTTGACCGATGAGACTCCGATGGCACATATCGTTCTCAGAGCCTATGGTACGATGGCAAACTATTTGCGTACTCTGCCTTTGCATGCCTCCCAGCGTGAACTATCGACATCAGAGGAATATACTGACTTTGCCCTCGACCTTCGTCCTACCTCTGATTTCATAGGTGAGTTACTTTCCCATGATTCCGTTATAGAGGTCATAGAACCTCTCGACCTTCGTCAGAAACTCCTCCTGCGCATTGACGAGATGCGCCAAAGGTATCAGTAGTATCCTTATTTCCTTATTTATCTTCCAATGAGGCAGCTTTCAGTTGCTCTAAGGCACGACAGAGTTGGTCGGGGCAGGAAGTGCCTTTGGTGCCGCAACGGATGCCGTCGAGTTTGTGGATAACATCATCGATGTGCTGACCACGGACGAGTTGGCTGACGCCTTGAAGATTGCCGTTGCAGCCTCCGAGGAAGAAGACCTGTTGGATGATGTTATTCTCATCGGCAGTGACATCGATCATTTTCGAGCAGGTGCCGGAAGTCTCGTATTGTACGTGTTTCGTTTTCATATTACCTTATATTATTTATTGTTTTCGATATTGTCGATGAGGCATTGGCAGCCTAAGAGCACGTCTTGCCAAGTCGCCTCGAAATTACCAGTATACCATGGGTCAGCTACTTCACCAGGGCGGTTCGTATAGTCCATCAGCATACGTATCTTACCTTCAGGGTCGCCTCCGCAGATGCGGTTCATATTACGGATGTTCCACTGGTCCATACCGATGAGCAGGTCGAAGCGGTCGTAGTCGCTGCGCGTCATCTGACGTGCTGTCTTGCCCTTACAGGAAACATTGTGCTCTGCCAACTTCCGTTTGGCAGGAGGGTAGACTTCATTGCCGAGTTCCTCTGTAGAGGTGGCGGCAGACTCAATATAGTATTTGTCAGTGAGACGGGCTTTGCTGACCAGGTCTTTCATTACAAATTCTGCCATCGGACTGCGACAGATGTTTCCGTGACAGACGAATAATATCCTTTTCATGGGGACAAAGGTACAAAGAAGGGAGCAAATTATAAAAGAATTATTTGGTTTTCTTCTCGCTTAATCGAATTTTTCGTATCTTTGTCCCGAAATATGAAACAATAAGATGACAAGAGAAGAATTTGAGTCATTGATGGAGCGTTATGCCGATAAGATAGAAGCCTTCAGGCAATCGGCTCATGCCTTGCACCAGAGCGTCAATCAGACCTATGGCGACGAACTGCCATACGGTTATCATCTGGATATGGTGGTGAACGGCATCAGGGACTTCGGTCATCTGGTATGTGCTGGCGAGGAAGACGTTCTGCCATTGTTCTTCGGGGGCTATTATCACGATAGTATCGAGGATGCGCGTCTGACGTATAACGACGTGTTGAAGGTGGCACGAGAGATGATGACAGAAGAGCAGGCACTGATGGCTACTGAGTTGGTATATGCATTGACAAATGATAAAGGTCGTACGCGTGCGGAAAGGGCAGGCGAACGATATTACAAGGGAATTCGTGAGACACCCTATGCACCATTCGTGAAACTCTGCGACCGTCTTGCCAATATCACCTATAGTTGTTCGGGTGTGGATGGTAATAATCTTCACATGAAGGAGGTGTATAAGCATGAGATGCCCCATTTCCTTGCTTCCATCAATCCGCATAGTGACGACCAACGTTTCAATGTGCCTCAGGAAACAGTACTGAAACTGGCTGAGTGTCTGATTGACGACTTAGAGCGTGAGGAGCAGAATGGTAAGGTGTGGTGGCACGAATATTAGTTGAAAGTTGATAGTTTAAAGTTTAAAGGTTCAAGAGTTTAAAGACTATATATGGGAATCGGTAAGTGGATAGGTGGTTTCTTGGGCTGGATGACGGCTGGACCGTTAGGTGCGCTGGCTGGTATCGTGTTGGGTAGTTTGTTCGACTCGATGCTCGATGCAGTGAATACGCCAGAGACGCAAGGTACTTTTGAGGATGCCTTTGGCAGACAACGACAACAGACTACCTATAACAGCAGACAACGTACGCAGGAGGGACAGCGAAATAGTTTTCTGTTCTCGATGCTGGTACTCTCATCCTATATCATCAAGGCTGACGGCAAGGTGATGCACTCGGAGATGGAAATGGTGCGCCAGATGCTTCGTCAGAACTTCGGAGAGCAGGCTGTCATACAGGGTAATGACATCCTGAAGAAACTCTTCGACGAACAGAAAAGGGTGGGGATGCAATCGTTCCGCCAGACAGTGGCAGACTGCTGTCAACAGATAGCCCGTCACATGAACTACTCACAGCGACTGCAACTGCTGAACTTCCTCGTGATGGTGGCACGAGCAGACGGTAGTGTTCCCCAGAGTGAGATTACGGCATTGAAGGAATGTACCCAATGGATGAAGATGTCTGCCGATGAAGTTGACTCGATGTTGGGATTGGGGAAGAACGATCTGGAATCAGCCTATCGCGTACTGGGCGTATCGCCGAATGCCAGTGATGACGAAGTGAAGAAAGCCTATCGTCAGTTGGCACTGAAGCATCATCCAGATAAAGTGGCTGCCCTCGGTGATGATATCCGTAAGGCTGCTGAGAGGAAGTTCCAGGAAATCAACGATGCAAAAGAACGTATCTGGAAAGCAAGAGGTTTGTAGTATCAATCAATCATAAAATAAAAAGAAAATGAAAAAGCTATTGTTTATCTTTATGTCCATGTATGCCTGTCAGGTGATGGCACAGATGACACCTAACAAGCGTTATGCACCTGCCTATGAGCAGGATTGCTACAAAGGTGACGAGATGGTAGAGGCTGGCAGAAATTGGGCTTCGCGTCCGATTAAAGTGAAGGGCGGTGGCAAGGCACCTGATATCGTTACCCTGACCAAAGCCTGGAACGAGGTATGGAATGTCTATGTGGTTAGCGGTATTCTGAAACGTGCTGCCAATCCGAAGTTCACCAATGCGAAGGATCCCGAATATAACTCAGAGACCATCGTAGATCGTAAGAACGGTTATATGTGTGAGGATTCTGGTGGTACTGACAGTGATTATATGGAATCATGCGTATGGCGTCGTAATAACGGGCATCGCCTGTTTGCCATTCTTCTGGGCGGTCCTACTGACCCGGAGATAGAGTTCGTATGCTTCTACGACTACGATCCCGCAACGGAGACGATGACACCAGAGGAAAGTCCTGCTGATATGTTTAAGCCCACCCAAGAATTCTATAGTTATTGTTTGCCTCATAAGGGCAAGGACTTCATCATCAAAGAGTATCTGTTGGATGATGACGAGACATATATAGAGAACGTCTTTACCTGGGACGGACAGAAGCATGTCTTTGGCTTCAAACGTACTGGCAAACCAAAGCGTTAATGTCGAAACGTCCTGCTATCCAAGTGCCGGAGGGTTTGCATGAAGTGTTGCTTCATGCATGTTGTGCCCCCTGCTCGTCAGCCATTGTGGAATGGATGATACAGCATGAGGTGCGCCCCACGATCTTCTATTATAATCCGAACATCTTCCCTCGTGAGGAATATGAGATTAGGAAGAACGAGAGTAAACGGCATGCGGAGAGTCTGGGACTTCAATGGATAGATGGTGACTATAATCACGAGCAGTGGTTGAATGGGGTATGTGGCTTAGAAGGGGAGCCGGAACGTGGCCGTCGTTGTGACCAGTGTTTCCTGCTTCGACTGACAGAAGCAGCCAAGGAAGCCCAACGACTGGGTATCCGTTATTTTACCACTACGCTGGCTTCCTCACGTTGGAAGAGTCTGGAACAGATAGAACGTGCAGGAAAGTTGGCAGAACAAGCCGTTGAGGGTACTACCTTCTGGGCACAGAATTGGAGAAAAGGCGGACTCTATGAACGGCGTAACCAACTGCTCAAAGAGTTCGCTTTCTATAATCAACAGTATTGTGGCTGTGAGTTCTCGCAGCGCAAAGAAACTACCTGAGTCTTTTATTTCCTCTTGACTCGCAGGGTTTCTACGATGCGGCTCATCTGATTGGGAATACGAATCTGTTGTGGACATTTGGAAAGACATTCCTCACAGTCCTGACAGGCTCGTGCCCACGTGTCAGCATCGGGCAAAGCCTTACGGAAACCCTCTATGAATTGCTGTTGGCGTGCAGCGTAATTGTCATCGGTAGGTACTGGTAGAGGAAGGATATGATCTGTCACTGCCTCATTGTAATAAGCGAAATTCTTAGGGATATCAACACCATAGGGACAGGGCATGCAATAGCCACAGGTGGTACAGGGAATCGTGGGGAATCCTGACATCTGGTCGGCAATATCTGCCAACAATGCATTCTCTGCCTCTGTGCATATCTCAAGCGGAGAGAAGGTCTTAATATTCTCTTCCAGATGGTCCATGCGATTCATGCCACTAAGGGTAGTGAGGATATTCGGATAAGAGCCTACCCAGCGGAAAGCCCAACGTGCAGTACTGTCATCAGGGCGACGTGCTTTCAACTGATCGACAAGTTCCTGTGCCATACGTCCGAAGGCTCCGCCTCGCAGCGGTTCCATGATGACACACTGGATATCCAGTTTCTCACATTTGTTATACAGGTATTCCGCATCGGCATCTTTCTTCCATCCACCTGTATTGAGCGAAGCATGTCGCCAGTCGAGGAAGTTCATCTGTATCTGTACGAAGTCCCAGTGGTATTCGTCGTTATGATCCAGTAACCAGTCGAAGGCACTGACGTCACCGTGATAGGAGAAACCAAGATGACGGATGCGTCCTGCTTCACGTTCTTTCAACAGGAAATCGAGCAGTCCGTTATTGATGAAACGATCTTTCAGTGTTTCCACACCACCGCCACCGATACTGTGTAATAGGTAGTAGTCGATATGGTCTACACGCAGTCGTTGGAAAGACTGGCGATACATATTGACGGCCTCGTCAAAATCCCATAGGCGACGATTCTGGTTGGACATCTTCGTCGCGATATAATATTTCTTACGAGGATGACGGGCAAGGGCATTACCAGTCAATACTTCCGATTGACCGCCCATATACATCGGGGCAGTGTCGAAGTAGTTCACACCATGCTCGATGGCATAGTCTACGAGTTGGTTGACCTCTTCCTGATCGTTGGGTAGTCGCATCATGCCAAAGCCGAGTAGGGAAATTTGTTCACCTGAACCATGTTGTACACGATAAGTCATCCTATTAGGATCCATAGGAACAATCTTATCCTCGTTTTGTGCCAATACACGTAAGGGTTCCATCGCCATCAGCGCAGCAGCTGATCCCATACCGACACCCAGTCTGCGAAGAAACTCACGACGATCCATGTTTGGTTTGTTCTTTTTCATATTAGTAGTATTTGTCTAATTGTTTAGTTTCATGGGCAAAAGTAATAAAAAGGAACGAAAAACGAGCAAAAAATGTAAGAATTTGCATAAAAAAGAAAGATTAGTATCAGTTTTTAAGAAAGAAGCAAAGAAAATTTGGCTATTTGCTTACTTATTTGTACCTTTGCACCCTAAAATTAATAATGTAGTATGTTTGAGAACTTATCGGACCGATTAGAACGATCGTTTAAGATACTGAAAGGTGAAGGAAAAATCACCGAGATTAACGTGGCGGAGACCCTGAAGGATGTGCGTCGTGCCCTGTTGGATGCCGATGTCAACTACAAGGTGGCCAAGACATTTACCGATACCGTTAAGCAGAAGGCTTTGGGTATGAATGTGCTCACAGCCGTCAAGCCAGGTCAGTTAATGGTGAAGATTGTTCACGATGAACTGGCAGAACTGATGGGTGGTAAGGCTGCAGAACTGAAACTGGAAAACCGTCCTGCCATTATTCTGATGTCTGGTTTGCAGGGTTCTGGTAAGACCACGTTCAGTGGTAAACTTGCCAACCTGTTGAAGACCAAACAGCATAAGAATCCATTGTTGGTAGCATGTGACGTCTATCGTCCTGCTGCTATCCAGCAGTTGCATGTAGTAGGTGAGGGTATCGGTGTTCCTGTATACTCTGAACCAGAGAATAAGAATGTTGTGGAGATTGCCAACAACGCTATCCGTGAGGCAAAAGCCAAGAATTATAATGTAGTCATCATCGATACCGCCGGTCGACTGGCCGTTGATGAGGAGATGATGAACGAGATCGCCACTCTGAAAGAGGCTGTCAATCCTGACGAAACCCTGTTCGTTGTTGACTCAATGACGGGTCAGGATGCTGTGAATACAGCCAAAGAGTTTAACGACCGTCTGGATTTTGACGGTGTCGTATTGACCAAACTCGATGGTGATACCCGTGGTGGTGCTGCTCTCTCTATCCGTACTGTTGTTACGAAGCCTATCAAGTTTGTGGGAACGGGCGAGAAGATGGAAGCCATCGACGTGTTCCATCCAGAACGTATGGCAGACCGTATCCTCGGTATGGGTGATATCGTATCGTTGGTAGAGCGTGCTCAGGAGCAGTTTGACGAGAAACAGGCTAAAGAACTGGAGAAGAAACTCCGCAAGAATAAGTTTGACTTCAATGACTTCATGCAGCAGATCCAGCAAATCAAGAAGATGGGTAACATCAAGGATTTGGCTGGTATGATACCTGGTGTAGGAAAGGCTATTAAAGATATTGATATCGATGATGATGCCTTCAAGGGTATTGAGGCCATGATTAATTCGATGACGCTGAAAGAGCGTGCCAATCCTGATATCATCAACCAGAGTCGTCGCCAGCGTATAGCCAAAGGCTCTGGTGTGAAGATAGAGGAGGTCAACCGTATGATGAAGCAGTTTGACCAGATGCGTAAGATGATGAAGATGGTTGCTGGAGGAGGTAACTCAAAGATGGCGCAGATGGCTGCTGCGATGAAGATGCGAGGTGGAATGCCGAAATTTTAAGACATGATATTAATAGATGGTAAAGCAACGGCAACCGCTATCAAGGCGGAGATTGCCGAAGAGGTAAAAGAGATTGTAGCACGTGGAGGTAAACAACCCCATCTGGCTGCTGTGTTGGTAGGTCATGACGGTGGTAGCGAGACGTATGTGAAGAACAAGGTGTTGGCATGTGAGGCATGTGGTTTCAAGTCAACGCTGATCCGCTATGAGGATGACGTTACGGAAGAAGAGCTTTTGCAGTGTGTCGATCGCTTAAACAAGAATGGCGATATTGATGGTTTCATCATACAGTTGCCCCTGCCGAAGCACATTGACGAGCAGAAGATTATCGAGGCTATCGACTATCGTAAGGATGTAGACGGTTTCCATCCTATCAACGTAGGACGTATGGCAATCGGTCTTCCTTGTTTCATTTCTGCTACTCCGCTGGGTATTATCACCCTGCTGAAGCGTTACAACATTGAGACGTCAGGTAAGAAATGTGTGATACTCGGTCGTTCGAATATCGTGGGTAAGCCTATGGCTCAGCTCATGATGCAGAAACAATATGGTGATGCAACAGTAACGGTATGTCATTCTCGTTCGAAAACACTGAAAGAGGAGTGCCGTGAGGCAGACATCATTATCGCTGCTATTGGTCAGCCCAACTTTGTAACAGCAGATATGGTGAAGGACGGTGCAGTGATTGTGGATGTTGGTACGACCCGTGTGCCTGATGCTTCTCGTAAGAGTGGTTTCCGTCTGAATGGTGATGTGAAGTTTGACGAGGTAGCAGAGAAGTGTTCCTATATCACACCAGTACCTGGTGGAGTAGGTCCTATGACTATCTGCTCGCTGATGAAGAATACCTTAGCCGCAGGAAAGAAAGAGTATTATAAGTAATGACGGCACAGGAATATTACGAGCAAGGCAATGAGGCTCGCAAACGCGGACAATGGCACGAGGCTATCAATAACTACATACAGGCTATTGAACTCGATCCAGAGAGTCCTGCGGTGGAGGCCAAACGCATGCTCGATGATATTATGAGTTTCTATTGTAAAGATATGTATAATCCATAAGATAAGATAAATAATGGCTAAAATGAAAGGCGCCATTGTGGTGGATACTGAGAGGTGTAAGGGATGCCAGTTGTGCATCATTGCCTGCCCTCAGAAGGTTATCGCCCTGGCCAACAAAGTGAATTTGCACGGTTATCCCTATGTGGAGGCTGTCAACGAAGAAGCCTGCGTAGGTTGTGCTTCGTGTGGCATCGTCTGCCCCGACGGCTGTATCACCGTGTATCGTAAAAAGATGGAGGAGTAAACTATGGCAGAAGAAAGAGAAGTTGTATTGATGAAAGGCAATGAGGCTATCGCCCATGCTGCTATTCGTTGCGGATGCGACGGCTATTTCGGCTATCCTATTACTCCGCAGAGTGAAGTGATTGAGACGCTGGCTGAGTTGAAGCCTTGGGAGACTACCGGTATGCAGGTGGTACAGGCTGAGAGTGAGTTGGCATCTATTTATATGGTCTATGGTGCTGCCGGTGCTGGCAAGCGTGCTATGACCTCGTCATCATCACCTGGTATCGCCCTGATGCAGGAAGGTATCACTTATATGGCTGGTGCTGAGGTGCCAGGTGTATTCGTGAATGTTCAGCGTGGCGGTCCTGGTTTGGGTACTATTCAGCCTTCACAAGGTGACTACTTCCAGGCTACGCGTGGTGGTGGTAATGGTGACTATAATGTCATCGTGTTGGCTCCGTCATCCGTACAGGAGATGGCAGATTTCGTAGACCTCGCCTTTGAGTTGGCATTTAAGTATCGCAACCCTGCTATGATTCTGAGCGATGGTGTCATTGGTCAGATGATGGAAAAGGTAGTGCTTCCACCATTCAAGCCCCGTCGTACTGATGAGGAAGTCATCAAACAGTGTCCTTGGGCATCAACAGGTAAGCCAAAGAGCCGTGAGCGTGTGGTTATCACTTCTTTGGAACTGAAGCCAGAGGCTATGGAGGCTCGTAATATTGCCTTGCAGGAGAAATATCGTAAGATTCAGGAGAACGAGGTACGTTATGAGCAGCAGCAGATGGATGATGCAGATTATGCTATCATCGCATTTGGAAGTGCTGCCCGTATTGCAGAGAAATCTGTAGAACTGGCTCGTCAGGAAGGTATCAAGGTTGGTTTGTTCCGTCCTATCACCCTGTGGCCGTTCCCCACAAAGGAGATTGCAGAATTGTCGAAGAAAGTGAAGGGAATCCTTGTTGCCGAGATTAATGCCGGACAGATGGTACAGGATGTTCGCCTGGCTGTGAACGGTGCTGTGCCTGTAGAGCAGTTCGGTCGTTTGGGTGGTATCGTTCCTGATCCCGAAGAAATCGTCAATGCTTTGAAAGAAAAAATTATAGGATAACCTAGGATGTCCTAGGAAGACCTAGAAAAACTAGAGAATTATGGATAGAAATCAGATAGTTCAACCCGAGAATATCGTCTGCAAGAAGCCGACGCTGATGAACGACAATAACATGCACTACTGCCCAGGCTGTAGCCATGGCGTAGTACATAAACTCATTGCCGAAGTCATCGAGGAAATGGGAATGGAAGACAAGGCCGTAGGTGTATCACCTGTAGGCTGTGCTGTCTTCGCGTACAATTATATAGATATCGACTGGCAGGAGGCTGCCCATGGTCGTGCTCCTGCACTGGCTACGGGTATCAAGCGCTGCTGGCCCGATCGTCTGGTGTTCACCTATCAGGGTGATGGTGATTTGGCATGTATCGGTACTTGTGAGACCATCCACGCCCTGAATCGTGGTGAGAACATCGTCATCATCTTTGTCAACAATGCCATCTATGGTATGACGGGTGGTCAGATGGCTCCTACGACGCTGATTGGTCAGAAGACCTCAACCTGTCCTTATGGACGTGATCCTCAACTGCATGGTTATCCCCTGAAGATGGCTGATATTGCTGCTGGCTTGGAGGGAACCTGCTATGTCACTCGTCAGAGTGTAGAGAGCGTAGGTTCTATCCTCAAGGCCAAGAAGGCGTTGCGCAAGGCTTTCGAGGCATCGATGGCTGGTAAGGGTTCTAGTCTCGTGGAGTTCGTCTCTACCTGTAACAGCGGTTGGAAATTGACTCCTGCTAAGGCTAATGAATGGATGAAGGAGAATATGTTCCCCTTCTATCCCAAAGGCGACCTCAAAGATACAACAGGCGAGAAGTAAGATGTATGATGTAAGAAGAAAGAAGTTATGAAAAAAGAGATAATTATTTCAGGTTTCGGAGGTCAGGGCGTGCTCTCGATGGGTAAGATTCTGGCCTATAGTGGACTGATGGACAATAAAGAGGTGACGTGGATGCCGGCTTACGGTCCTGAGCAGCGTGGTGGTACAGCCAACGTGACGGTCATTGTCAGCGACGAGCGCATCTCTTCGCCCATCCTCAGTAAGTACGACATCGCCGTGGTGCTGAACCAGCCCTCGCTGGAGAAGTTCGAGCCGAAGATCAAGCCTGGTGGTATTCTGATTTACGATGGCTTTGGCATTATCAACAAGCCCACTCGTAAGGATATTACCATCTACGAGATCAACGCTATGGATAAGGCTGCTGAGATGAAGAACTCGAAGGTGTTCAACATGATAGTGCTGGGCGGTCTGCTGAAGGTCGTTCCTGTAGTCAGCACCAAGGGTGTTGAGAAGGCATTGAAGAAGACACTGCCTGAGCGTCATCATGAGATGATTCCTCTGAATATGCAGGCTATTGAGGAAGGTGGCAAAATCATCGAGCAAGTATAGTATTATTTAAAATAAGGATAAGAGTGAAAATGAAGAAGATTCTGATTCTTGCAGTTGTTTTGTGTTCCGCACTCAGTGTTCGTGCTGGTGGACTGATGACGAATACGAACTATCATATTGCCTTTGACCGAATGATGGCTCGTGGCGCTACCTTTGATATTGATGCCGCCTATAGTAATCCAGCAGGACTTGCATGGGGACATGAGGGATGGCAACTCTCTTTGAATTTCCAGAAACCTTGGCAGAATCGTGATATCAAACTTGGCGACATTAAGTACGAAGGTGTAGCCTCTGCGCCTATCGTGCCAGCCCTCTTTGCTTCTTATAAGCATGATCGCTGGGCTGTCAGCACTATGATAGGCATTGTGGGTAGTGGTGGTTTTGTGAAATACGACAATGGTGTACCTATGTTCAATGTGCTGCTTGGCAGTACCATCACTTCGCTGACCCAGGGGCTGTCCGATGCTACGAAGGGTTTTGCTCCTGTCGTAACTCCCGACCAGTACGATTCCGAGATGAAAGGTAAACAGTATATCTATGGTGCACAACTTAATTTTACCTATAAGATTCTCGATTGCCTTGCAGCAGCCGTAGGTATACGTGCTAACTATTATGACGGATATTACCGTGGTCATGTCAATGCCAACCATTCTACAATGGGAAATCTCGCCAGCCTCTCGCTCGATGTGGACCAGAAAGGATGGGGCTTCACACCTATGGTCAGTGTTAACTACCATCAGGGTCCCCTCACACTGACTGCCCGCTATGAGTTCCGTACCAAGATTAGCACCAAGAATGAAACCAATTCCTTGTCAGCCACGCTTAATTCTGAGCAACTCATTGAGGCTCCTTTGGTTAAGTTGGTTACTGCTGGAGCCATGACTGCTGAGCAGGCTGCTGCCTTAGGTACACAAATCAAGACAACAGTAGAAAGTGGACTGGCTACCTATACTGCTCCTTATCAGGATGGTGTTCGTACGCGCTATGACATGCCTGCACTGCTCTCTCTTGCTGTAGGTTACGAGTTTACTCCAAAGCTCCGTGCCACCCTCGAGTATCACTTCTTCGATGATAAGAATGCTAAGATGGCCAACGATCGTCAGAACGAACTCACCCATGGCACTCACGAGTTCTTGGCTGGTGTCGAGTATGATATCAACGATAAGTTCACGGTAAGTTGTGGTGCTCAGCGCACTGACTACGGACTTTCCGATGGCTACCAGCAGAACACTTCGTTCGCTTGTGACAGTTACAGCATCGGTCTTGGTGGTGCTTGGAACATCAATGAAAAGATTCGTCTTAATGCTGGTTATTTCATCAGCCTCTACAGCGACTACGATAAGCAGGCTGCTTACGGTGTTGAGACCTATTCACGTACTAACAACGTGATTGGTGTCGGAATCGATTATAAGTTCTAATTACCCTAAATAGTAGGTGGCTATCAGATAGACAGATAGTTCGGTGATAAGGAATATTGCTCCGCAACAATCGCCTGTATAGCCACGAAGACGTTTCCAGATTAGTAAATAAAGGAAATACATCAATAAGGCTGGCAGAAAGACAAACATCTGCCAGTCTATTTTTTCATACGTATAATAGATGTAAAGTCCAATGGGCAAGAGTCCCTGAATGGCAAGACTGATTCCTGCACGGATACTGAATTTGCGATAGACTGTATGATTCTTGGCTGTTTCCTCTGTACGGGCATAAGGCATCATCTGTATCAGTTGTGCAGAGAGCATCTTTGCATAGGGATCGGCAGCAATTACTGTCAATGCTGCATCAAGGGGTTTCATGGAACTCAGTGCAAAGAAAAGCAGGAGGAAATAGAGTATTAGTGAAATCACACCGTATGTCCCGATATGAGAGTCTTTCATGATGTCAAGAATACGTTGACGATTGGAACCTCCTCCTCCAAAACCATCTATGAAATCGGCAAGTCCGTCTTCATGCAATGCACCAGTAATGAGCAGTCGTGTAAGGATAGCAAGGATGATGATAATAGGATAGGGCATAACCATACTGCCGAACCAGATAACGGCAGCCATCATGCAACCAGTCAACCATCCTGTTAATGGCCAATGCTCTACCACAGTCTTATAGGCTTCCTTCTTCGGCTGATAGATCCGCCAGAAAGGAAGACGGGTGAAAAAGACGAATGACGCCCAGATACGGTCGTACCAGTTAGAAGTATCGAGTGATATTTGCATTGTCAAAATTATTCATTTCGTTTATCATTCTTACGGCAGAGTCAATAATAGGGAAAGCACATAGTGCTCCAGTACCTTCACCAAGACGTAGTCCAAGATGCAATAGAGGCTTTTCCTCTAAGGCTTCAAGCATACGCTGGTGTCCACTCTCATCACCACAATGAGTGAAGATCATATAGTCTTTGACGGCAGGATATAATTGGATGGCAGCTAATGCACAAGCTGTCATAATAAATCCGTCTATTAATATGATAAGGTGTTGTTCTGCAGCACGCAACATAGCTCCAATAGCAGTGACCATTTCGAAACCACCAAAATATGGAATAGGGGAGATGTCATGACAGGACAGTTGATAGTTATCTACAGCCTTTTTTAATATCTCGTATTTATGGCGGATTCCTTCATCGTTGAGTCCTGCACCAGCGCCAATGCAGTCTGCCAAAGGAATACCTGTAAACAGATGCATCCATATACTGCTGGGTGATGTGTTGCCAATACCCATCTCACCAATACTTAATATACGACACCCCTGTTGATAGCATTCATCAACAAGTTTACAGCCAACAGATATAGACTTTTCAAATTCTTCTGCTGTCATCGCAGGCTCATGCAGAAAGTCACGAGTACCTCGTGCAATCTTATAGTTGAGAATCTGAGGATAATCACTAAGGTCATAGTCAACACCAACATCTACAATTTTCAAGTCGAAACCATGCTGGCGACAAAACATATTAACGCCACCTCCCCCTTTCGTGAAGTTAATCATTTGCTGCCATGTGACCTCCCGAGGACTAACGCTGACTCCTTCTCGTTCGATACCATGATCACCACCTAATAACAGATGACAGGGGTGAGAAAGGCTAGGGGAGAGTGTCTGTTGGATGAGGCAGATCTGCATGGCAAGTGACTCCAAACGTCCCAAAGACCCCTTTGGCTTGTTGAGGTTGTCAATCTTCTTTTGAATAGAAGGTCGAAGAGACTTGTTCGGACTTTGTATATCAAATGATCTCATCTTTAACCTTTAATCTTTACTGGTATACCACTTACCATCAGAATCACTTCATCTGCTTTTGAAGCGACATATTGATTCATCCAACCTTCCAAATCCGTAAAGCGACGTTGGATGACATCAGGACTTACTCCACCAGAACCTATTTCATTTGTGACAAAAATAAATGTCGCCTCTTGGTTGGTGAACTTATCGAACTCTTCTTTGATAGCATTCAAAGCCTCGTCAACAGATGGTTGCTCCCAATCAGGCTTTTGGCGGTCAAAGAAATAGTTGGTACACCATAGAGTGATACAGTCAATAACGGCAACACGTCCAGTGATGTCATGTCGACTCAGTTCTTTTTCCTCTTCAATGTTCGTCCATTGAGGACCTCTTCGTTCTTGGTGCTTCTGCACACGTAGCTTAAACTCCTCATCCCATATATGTGCTGTTGCAACATATACTGGATGGTCGGAAAAACCAAGTGCTAATTTCTCAGCATATTGACTTTTTCCAGATCGTTGACCACCAGTGATAAGTATAATCTTTTTCATATCTGGTGACAAAAATACAGCAAAATTTCCAATAAAAGCTTGATTTATTTAAAAAATAATACATTATATCATATTTTTTACATGTTTTTTTTGGAACATATTGTTTTTTTTATTTACTTTGCAGATGAATTTAAACGCGAAATAGGTAGATTTTTTATATTTAATAATTAATTTAATTTAGTAAGAACATGAAGAAACTTTTCTTAATGCTTGCAGTTGCTGCTTTGTCAGCACAGACGGTTTCTGCTCAGACAGTTCAGGAGAGCACAAACTTTGACAACTGGTATGTTGGTGTCAATGGTGGTATTAACATTCCTGGTGCAGATTTTAAGTTTGGTAACATGAACTTCGATGCTGGACTCCGTGTTGGTCGTTGGTTTACTCCAGTAGTAGGTGTTGCTGTTGAAGGTCAGGCTTACTTCGGAAAGAAACACTGGGCAGAGCCTTCTAACACTTTTGTAAAGGCTCACAACATCAGTGGTTTGGGTACTGTTAACTTCAGCAACTGGTTTGCTGGTTATCCTGGTACTCCTCGTGCATTTGAGGTGATTGGACTTGTTGGCATGGGCTGGTTCCACCAGTATGGTCATAAGTTTAATGCTATGTCTTCTAAGATTGCTCTTGACTTCGCTTTCAACTTCGGTTCAGACAATCAGTGGCAGGCATACCTCGAGCCTAACATTATTTATTTTATTGCATCAAGCGGTGCACGTGTTCAGTTCAACAAGAACCGTTCTTTGATTGGCTTGAACATTGGTCTGAACTATAAGTTCGGTAACAGCAACGGTACTCACAACTTCAAGATTGCTGAGCTACGCGACCAGGCTGAGATCGACGCTCTGAATGCTAAGATCAATGAGCTCCGTTCTGACGTAGACGCTAAGAATGGTAAGATTGCTGCTGACGCTCAGACTATTGCTGACCTGAAGGCTAAGCTCGCTGAGTGCGAGGCTCGTCCTACTCAGATTATTGAGCAGGTTAAGAAGGAGACCACTCTCCAGCCAATCGTTATCTTCCGTCAGGGTAAGAGCACTATCGACGCTGCTCAGTATGCAAGTGTTGAGATGGTTGCTAAGTATATGAAGAACCATCCTGAGGCTAAGGTTCTTGTTAAGGGTTATGCTTCTCCAGAGGGTAACGCTGAGCTGAACCAGAAGCTGTCTGAGGCTCGTGCTACTTCTGTTGCTAACGCTCTGATTAAGCGTTACAAGATCTCTAAGGATCGCATCACCACTCAGGGCTTGGGTGCTACCAGCGAGATTTCTGAGGAGAATGACTTCAACCGTGTTGCAATGTTCGTTGATACTACTAAGTAATTGACACATTAATATTCATAGAATCCCCGTAGGTTCTCCTGCGGGGATTTTTTTCCTAAACTTATGAAAACATTACTACTATCTTTTCTAAACTATTCTCGGCTGTTAATACTTGGGTTATTGTTAACAGCAAGTATGGAAAGTATGGCGGCATCCCGTTTTGTATCTTTTGATAAGGGAGATGTCCTACTGACAGATGGTTCCATAACGATTAACTACGATGAGGCTGATGCCAAAGCAGTGGCAATTGCCGTCCAGACTCTTGCAGCAGATTTTGGAAGAGTGACTGGTCAACAAGCCCAGTGTGTTGGTACAGCAGACGCAAAGATATTGATTGGTACGATAGGTCGTTCTGCTGTTATTGACAAACTTGTAAAACAGAAAAAACTTAACGCTTCTGAATTGAAAGGTAAGCGTGAAAAATATATTATTACAGTCATCGACAATCAATTGGTCATTGCTGGAAGCGATCGTCGTGGTACAGTCTATGGCATTTATGAGTTGTCTGAGCAGATGGGTGTTTCCCCTTGGTATTATTGGGCAGACGTTCCCGTTGTTCATCGCGATAAGATATATGTGAATAAAGGTATCTATACAGACGGAGAACCTGCAGTAGAGTTTCGTGGTATCTTCCTCAATGATGAGGCTCCTTGTCTGACTACATGGGTCAAGAATACCTTTGGTACTGATTATGGCGATCATCGCTTCTACGAGAAAGTCTTTGAGTTGATTCTCCGTCTGCGTGGTAATATGATGTGGCCAGCTATGTGGGGATGGGCTTTCTATGCTGACGATCCTGAGAATCTGAAGACGGCCGACGATATGGGTATTATCATGGGTACTTCTCATCACGAGCCGATGGCACGCAACCATCAGGAATATGCCCGCAATCGTAAGGAATGGGGTGCATGGAACTATCAGACGAACAAGGAGAATCTCGATCGTTTCTTCCGTGAGGGTATTGAGCGTATGAAAGGAACTGAAGACATGGTGACCATCGGTATGCGTGGTGATGGTGATGAGGCGATGAGTGCAGAGGCTGATACTAAGTTGCTGGAAAACATCATCGACAACCAACGTCGGATCATCAAGGAAGTGACAGGCAAACCAGCCGAGAAGACCACGCAGGTGTGGGCTTTATATAAAGAGGTACAGGACTATTACGATGCTGGTCTTCGTGTGCCTGATGATGTGATGATTCTTATCAGTGATGACAACTGGGGTGATATCCGTCGTGTGCCCACTGCTGCGGAACGCAGTCGTAAAGGCGGGTGGGGCATCTACTACCACGTCGATTACGTGGGTGCTCCTCGAAATACGAAGTGGCTCAATGTTACCCAGACACAGCAGATGTTCGAACAACTGTCACTGGCATATGACTTTGGTATCCAACGCATGTGGATTCTTAATGTTGGCGACCTGAAACCGATGGAATATCCCATCCAGTTGTTTATGGATATGGCTTGGAGTCCGAAGGACTATACCGTCCAGACCGTTACTGACCACACCCTCAGTTTCTTCCGCTCCGTGTTCTGCAATTGTGTTGCAGAAGAGGCTACCGATATCTACAATCAGAACTGTCAGTATATGGCACGTGTCACTCCTGAGATGCTCGATGCCCGTACTTATAACGTCGAGACAGGTGAATGGAAGCAGGTGGCTGATGAGTACCAGCGACTGGAACTGCGTGCCTTGCGTCTTTACGAGAAGGTTCCTGCTGAGGCTCGCGACTTCTATCGTCAACTCATCCTCTTCCCTGTGCAGGCAATGGCTAACCTCTACGATATGTACTATGCTCAGGCGATGAACCAGTATCTGGTTGCCAACAAGAATCCTGATGCTAATGTGTGGGCAGATAAGGTGAAAGACTGCTTCCTTCGCGACTCGTTGCTTTGTGCGGCTTATAATACCGATATCGCAGGTGGTAAGTGGAATGGTATGATGATCCAGAAACATATCGGCTACCGTTCTTGGAACGATAACTTCCGTGCGGATATGTTGCCACGCACCACTTCTGTAGACGATAATACGGCAGGTGGTTATACCTTTACCTCCAGCAATGGCTATGTGTCGATGGAAGCAGAGCATTACTATAGCGCTACGGCTCCTGAAGGCTTGCAGTGGACGGTCTATCCCTATTATGGTCGTACCCGCAGTGCCGTTGCCTTGACACCCTATACGAAGCCTGTCGGCGATGCTGCACTGACCTATCGCTTCCAACTCTCACCTCTCACCATTCCCGAACTTCGTTCGCCTACCCGTAGCCTTTCTCAACTTTCAACTCTAAAGATTCACGTTGTCGTAAAGTCGACGCTCGACTTCCTGAATGTTGGTGGTTTCGAGTATACCGTCAGTCTTGATGGTGGAGATCCTCAGGTGGTGAATTTCAACAAGACGCTTGTCGACCGTCAGCCCTATATGTACGAGGTGTTCTATCCGACGATTGCCCGCCGCATTGTTGAGAATACGGTCGAACTACCAGTACAGAAAGATGGAGTGCATACCTTGACGTTGCAGCCCAAGCATCCTGGTATCGTCTTCGAGAAGATTGTAATCGATGCTGGTGGCTACCAGTCTCAGTACCTCTTTGGTCAAGAGTCGCCTTGTCGGAAATAACGAATGATATCTGTCAATGAGAGTTTTTATCCTGCTTTTATCCTTGTATTCTTGTCTCACCCTACAGGCACAGACGTTTTGGCTGGGGGCTGATATCAGTGGCACTACAGAGTTGGAGGCTCGTGGCGTTCAACTTTATAATGCGAAAGGTGAGCCTCGTGAAAATACTGCTCTGATGCGTGAGTTGGGGTTGAATGCCATACGACTGCGTGTGTGGGTGAACCCTAAGGACAGTCTTTGTGCGAAGGATGATGTGGTGAAGATGGCCTTACGTGCTAAGGATTGTGGGATGGCAGTGATGAT
Source organism: Prevotella sp. (assembly GCA_017554145.1). GTDB lineage: Bacteria > Bacteroidota > Bacteroidia > Bacteroidales > Bacteroidaceae > Prevotella. Next base: position 48,346 of record JAFZIZ010000017.1, read on the forward strand.
AGACTTTCATTACAGTGACTGGTGGGCAGACCCTGGACAGCAGAATATCCCTGCTGCATGGAAGGACATGAACTATGAGCAGATGAAACAGGCACTTGCAACCCATACCTGTGAGGTACTTACTGCCATCAAAGAGGCTGGGGTAGAGGTACGATGGGTACAGGTTGGCAATGAGACCACCAATGGTTTCCTGTGGCCAATGGGTCGTGCACACGATCATATGGAGCAGTATGCAGGACTGACAGATGCAGGTTATCAGGCCGTCAAACAGGTTTACCCTCAGGCAATAGTTATTGTCCATCTTGATGGAGCCTACGATCCCTATCGCTATGATTTTATCTTCGATGGCTTGAACCGTTATCAGGCACATTACGATATGATAGGATTAAGTGTCTATCCCTACTGGGATATGAGATATGAGCATACGAAGACATGGCAGGAGACGGTAGAAAAAGCCACTGCCAATATGAATCGTCTGTGGGAGAAGTATCATAAGCCGATGATGGTGGTAGAGACAGGTGTAGAGGCTGCTAAACCTGTGGAAGGCAAGGAAATTCTTGCCGCCATTATTGATGCATCTAAGAACAAGACAAATCATCATTGTGAGGGGGTGTTCTATTGGGCTCCGGAAGCTGATCGCTACTATCGGCTGGGTGCCTTTCAAGACCACCGCCCCACCATCATTATGGATGCTTTCACAGAGGCAGCAATAAGCAATATACAATAAACGTTATACAATAAACAATAAATATTAAACATTAAACTTAAAACAGAGATAAATATGAAAGTAAGACAGTTTTTCGGAATGGCGGCTGTTATCCTGATGGGTGCAGCGTGTATGAGTATGATGCCTGATGACCAACAGAAGTCTCGTCTTGTAGAAGAAGGCGGTACGGGACCTTACAAGGCCATCATGAAGGAAGAGGCAACACTGAAGGCACATACTGTATTCGTGCCTCAAGACCTCTCTAAGTTCAACAAGAATAATCCCTTGCCCGTTTTGGTATGGGGTAATGGTGCGTGTTCCAACTCACCTTTTGAGCATTACAAGTTCCTGAACGAGATTGCCTCATACGGTTTTATCGTAGTGGCTACAGGTTATATTCCCATGACGGACGAATGGTATAGAGGTCCGATGTCTACTACTGAGCAGCAGATAGAGTCGATAGACTGGGTGGAGGCTCAGAATGCAGACAAGAACTCACCGTATTATCAGAAGATTGATGTGAAGAACATCGCAGTGGCAGGTATGTCGTGTGGCGGTTTGCAGACGCTCTTCAACTGTGCCGACCCACGTATCAAGACCCTGATGATCTGCAATAGTGGCTTGTTCAATCAGGAGAATGCCGGTAGTGCCGTTGGCGGTATGCCGATGCCCCCGAAGTCAAAACTGAAAGAGATACATACCTCTATCATCTATATCCTTGGTGGCGAGACAGATATTGCCTATCAGAATGGTATGGACGATTTCCATCGTATCGACCATGTGCCTGCTTGTGCTACCAACTATCCCGTTGGTCATGGCGGCACCTATGCACAGCCTCATGGCGGTGAGTTCTCCGTCGTTGCATTGGCATGGCTTCAGTGGCAACTGAAAGGCGACCAGACGGCAGCCAAACTCTTCAAGGGTCAAGACTGTGGACTTTCCACACGCGAGAAATGGACAATTGAGAAGAATCAGAAGTTCGATACTTTGAAATAGAAACGAAAACCCCTATACGGAGTTACGAATTAAAAGCAGATACGAAAAATATCTGCTTTTTTGTTGGCATTTAGAGGGGAAAAGTGTAACTTTGCAACCTATTATCAGTATTTTTCTAAATAGATATGCAATATAAACATCCATTACGCAGTGCGGTATGCACGGAAGGTAGGAGAATGGCAGGCGCCAGAGCCCTCTGGGTTGCCACAGGTATGAAACAAGAGCAGTTCGGTAAACCGATCATTGCTGTCGTCAATTCTTTTACCCAGTTTGTGCCTGGTCATACGCATCTGCACGAGATAGGACAGATTGTCCGTGAGGAGATTGAGAAGATGGGCTGTTATGCCGCTGAGTTCAATACAATCGCCATTGACGATGGTATCGCGATGGGTCATGACGGTATGCTGTATTCACTGCCTTCACGCGATATCATTGCCGACTCGGTAGAGTATATGGTGAATGCCCACAAGGCAGATGCGATGATCTGTATCTCCAACTGCGATAAGGTAACGCCTGGTATGCTGATGGCTTCCATGCGACTGAATATCCCCACCATCTTCTGTTCGGGTGGTCCTATGGAGGCTGGTAAGTGGCGTGGCGAGAATGCTGACCTGATTACGGCAATGGTAAAGGGTGCTGACTCCAGCGTCAGTGATGAGGATATGCAGGAGTTGGAGCGTTGTGCTTGTCCTGGTTGTGGTAGTTGCTCAGGTATGTTTACTGCCAATTCGATGAACTCACTTACAGAGGCTATTGGTCTTTCTTTGCCTGGTAATGGTACGATTCTGGCTACTCATACCAATCGTGTAGAACTGTTTAAGCAGGCTGCGCGTCAGATCGTGAAGAATGCCTTTGCCTACTATCAGGATGGTGACGAGAGCGTACTGCCTCGCAATATCGCTACACGTCAGGCTTTTCTCAATGCGATGACACTGGATATCGCGATGGGGGGAAGTACGAATACCGTACTTCATCTGTTGGCAGTGGCTCAAGAGGCTGGTGCTGATTTCACCATGAAGGATATTGATGCCTTGAGTCGTAAGACGCCTTGTCTGTGTAAGTTGGCTCCGAATACCCAGAAATATAGTGTTCAGGAATGTAACCGTGCTGGTGGTATCTTAAGTATCATGCACGAGTTGTCGAAGGGTGGACTCATCGAGAAGTCAGCACCTCGTGTAGACGGTATGACCATTGGTGAGGCGATGGATAAGTATTGTATCACAGACGGACGAGTAGATTATGATGCCAATCGTATCTACCAGAGTGCCCCTGGCAACCGTTTCTCTACGAAGATGGGAAGTCAGTCGGCAGAGTGGGGTACCCTTGATACCGATCGTGCCAATGGTTGTATCCGTGACCTGCAGCATGCCTATACCAAGGATGGCGGACTGGCTGTGCTCTTTGGTAATATCGCCCAAGACGGTTGTGTGGTGAAGACTGCTGGCGTGGATGAGGAACTGTGGCACTTTGAAGGTCCTGCAGTGGTTTTCGACTCTCAGGAAGATGCCTGTGAGGGAATCCTTGGTGGGCGCGTGAAGAAAGGCGACTGCGTGGTGATTACCCATGAGGGTCCGAAGGGTGGTCCTGGTATGCAGGAGATGCTTTATCCCACCAGTTATATCAAGTCGATGCACATGGGTAAGGAGTGCGCCCTGATTACGGACGGTCGTTTCTCTGGTGGTACTTCTGGTTTGAGTATCGGACATATCTCGCCAGAGGCTGCTGCTGGTGGTAATATCGGAAAGATCAAGGATGGCGATATCATCGAGATAGATATCCCCAATCGTAAGATTAACGTGAAGTTGAGCGACGAGGAGTTGGCGGCACGTCCACAACAGCCTCTGAAGCGCAACCGTACCATATCGAAAGCCCTGCGCGCATACGCTCAGAGTGTATCAAGTGCCGATAAGGGTGGAGTGAGGATAGTTTAGAGTTTAAAGTTTAAAGTTGACAGTTGAGAGTTAACGATGAGAGATAGAATAACAGGATCGAAGGCGCTGATGCGAGCGTTGAAGGCAGAAGGGGTGAAGACCATCTTTGGTTACCCTGGCGGCAGTATCATGCCCGTATATGATGCGCTCTTCGACTATACACGTGGAGAGAAGAAATGTTTCGACCATATTCTGGTACGTCATGAACAGGGTGCTACCCATGCTGCCGAGGGCTATGCCCGTGTCTCTGGTGAGGTGGGTGTTGCCTTGGTGACCAGTGGTCCTGGTGTCACGAATACGCTGACGGGTATTGCTGATGCGATGCTCGACTCTACGCCTATCGTGGTGATTGCCGGACAGGTGCCTATCAACGCCTTGGGTACCGATGCCTTTCAGGAGGTCGACCTCGTAGGTGTGTCGCAGCCTATCTCCAAGTGGAGTTATCAGATTCGTCATGCCGAGGATGTGGCATGGGCTGTCAGTCGTGCGTTCTATATTGCACGTACTGGTCGTCCTGGTCCTGTAGTCCTCGACTTTGCCAAGAATGCTCAGGTAGAGGAGATTGACTGGGAACCGAAGAAGGTGGACTTCGTACGCTCTTACGTGGCTTATCCGAAGTTGAATATGGAGGCTGTCCGTGAGGCTGCCGAACTGATCAACAGTGCCAAGAAACCTCTTGCACTGGTAGGACAGGGTGTAGAGTTGGGTAATGCCCAAGAGGAGTTGAAAGCCTTCTTGGAGAAAGCCGATATCCCTGCTGGTCGCACGATGTTAGGACTCTCTGCATTACCTTCCGACCATCCGTTGAATGTCGGAATGCTGGGTATGCATGGCAACTATGCCGTCAATCTGAAGGAACAGGAGTGTGACGTGCTCATCGCTATCGGTATGCGTTTCAGCGATCGTGTGACGGGTAATACCAAGACTTATGCCAAGCAGGCAAAGATTATCCATCTGGATATCGACCATAGTGAGATTGACAAGAACGTAAAGACCAATGTGGCTGTCATTGCCGACTGTAAGGAGTCGTTGCCTGCCATCACGGCTTTGCTGAAGGAACAGAAGCATCAGGAATGGCGCGACTCGTTCAAGGAGTTGGATGACAAGGAGCGTGAGAAAGTCATTGAGCCTGCCATCCATCCTACGGAGGGTCCGTTGCTGATGGGCGAGGTGGTGAATACCGTTGCCGAGCAGGCACCCAAGGGTACTGTCCTTGTGACGGATGTGGGTCAGAACCAGTTGTTTGCCACTCGTTATTTCAAGTATCCGCAGAAGCGTAGCATCTGCACCAGTGGTGGTCTTGGTACGATGGGTTATGGTATGCCTGCCGCCATCGGAGCCACGTTTGCCACCGATCGTACAGTCGTTTGCTTCATGGGTGATGGCGGTTTCCAGATGAACATTCAGGAACTGGGTACCATTATGGAGCAGCAGGCACCTGTGAAGATGGTGCTCTTGAACAACAACTACTTAGGTAATGTACGCCAGTGGCAGGATATGTTCTGGATGCGTCGTAAGTCGTTCACGAAGATGCTCAATCCTTGTTACGAGCAGATTGCCAAGGGCTATGGTATCGGCTATCAGGCTGTGGTAGATCGTAAGGATCTCGCTGAGGCTGTCAAGAAGATGTTGACCACCGATGGTCCGTTTATCTTGGAGTGTGCCATCAAGGAGGAAGATAATGTTCTGCCTATGACACCACCAGGCATGAATGTCAATGAAATGATGTTGGAAGTCTGAGAAGAAGTAAGATGTAAGAAGTAAGAGGTAAGAGAATGGAAGAGAAGAAAACATTATATACGTTGCTGGTGTACTCAGAGAACATTGCTGGTATACTGAATCAGATTACGGCTGTGTTTACGCGTCGTCAGGTGAATATCGAGAGTCTGACGGTGTCGGCATCCAGTATTGAGGGTGTGCATAAGTACACCATCACTGCTTGGAGCGACGAAGACCAGATTATCAAGATTACCAAGCAGATAGAGAAGAAGATTGACGTGGTGAAGGCAAACTACTTCACGGACGACCAGTTGTTCATCCGTGAGACAGGACTGTATAAACTCTCTACGGAGTTGGTGATGCAGAATCCTGAGATCTCACGTACCATCCGTCGCTTTGAGGCAAGTATCACGGAGGTGAATCCCACCTATGTCATCGTGATGAAGCATGGTGTGACGGAGCAGATCGTCAACCTCTATCGTGCCCTCGACGAGTTTGGTTGCGTCTTCCAGTACACACGTAGTGGACGTATTGCCGTGACGCGTGGTAAACAGGAGGAAGTCAGCAAGTTCTTGGAACAAAGAGAACAGGAGAATGGATAAGGTAGGGTGTTATCCGTTTATGGCAGAGCCGTTCCACTGTGATTTTAGTGGACGTCTGTTTATGGGGCATCTGGGCAACCACATGCTCAATGCTGCCGATTTCCATTCCACTGATCGTGGCTTTGGCATGAAGCGCCTGATGACTATTCAGCGCTCGTGGGTGCTTTCTCGTCTGGCTATCGAGATGGAGGAGATGCCCATGCAATATACGAAGTTCAACGTAGAGACGTGGGTAGAGAGTGCCATGCGCTATTTCACCTCGCGTAACTTCCGCGTGATAGGAACAGATCCACTCAACACTCAACATTCAACATTCAACACTCAAAAGGTTTACGGCTACGGTCGTAGCATCTGGGCGATGATTGACACAGAGAGTCGACAACCTACGGATATCTTCAGCATCGACGATGGTGCCATCAACCAGTGGATAGAGAAAGAGAAACCTTGTCCCATCGACAAGGGTGGGAGAGTGAAGATGTCTGACGATGCCGAACTGGTACGCACCATCGATACGCACTATAACGATGTGGATATCAACGGACATATCAACAGCGTGAAGTATATCGAGCACGTGCTCGACCTCTGGGACCTCGACTGGTATCGTGAGCATCAGATCAAGCGTTTCGAGATTGCCTACGTCGCTGAGGCACATGCAGGTGACCAACTCTCGTTCTATAAAGAAGGTGGTGATGGTGAATACTGCATTCGCATCGTGCGTAGTGATGGCACGGAGTGCTGTCGCAGCAAGGTTAAATTCTTATAATTGATAATTGATAATTGATAATTGATAATTATTTTTCGTATCTTTGCATCCGATTTATAAGTTAACCCCTTGTCGCCATTTCGCGTAAATGGGGAGCGGACTAATAAAACGACGGCTCTCGGGTAGGGCTGGCATTGTACGCAAGGGATAAGTATAACATTTAAAAACAATTGCATTATGGCAGAAATGAATTTTGGTGGCGTTATCGAGACTGTAGTCACCAGCAAAGAGTTCTCTTTGGAGAAAGCACGTGAGGTATTAAAGGATGAAGTGATCGCCGTCATTGGTTACGGTGTTCAGGGACCTGGTCAGGCTTGCAACCTGCGCGACAATGGCTTCAATGTCATCGTCGGACAGCGTCAGGGTAAGACCTACGACAAGGCTGTGGCTGACGGATGGGTTCCTGGCAAGACATTGTTCTCTATCGAGGAGGCAGCCGAGAAAGGCACCATCCTCTGCATGCTGCTCTCTGATGCTGGTCAGATTCAGCAGTGGCCGACCATCAAGAAATATCTGAAGCCTGGTAAGACACTGTATTACTCTCATGGCTTCGCTATCAACTGGAGCGATCGCACAGGTGTTATTCCTCCGAAGGATGTTGACGTTATCATGGTGGCTCCTAAGGGTTCTGGTACGTCTCTTCGCACGATGTTCTGCGAGGGTCGTGGTCTGAACTGCTCTTACGCTATCTATCAGGACGCTACAGGTAAGGCTAAGGAGAAGACACTTGCCTTCGGTATCGGTATCGGTGCTGGTTATATGTTCGAGACCACTTTCCAGCGTGAGGCAACCTCTGACCTCACTGGTGAGCGTGGTTCACTGATGGGTGCTATCCAGGGCTTGCTGCTCGCACAGTATGAAGTGCTCCGTGAGCATGGACACTCACCCTCTGAGGCATTCAACGAGACTGTTGAGGAACTCACCCAGAGCCTTGGCCCGTTGTTTGGCGCTAAGGGTATGGACTGGATGTATGCCAACTGTTCTACCACTGCACAGCGTGGTGCCCTCGACTGGGCTCCCCGTTTCCACGACGCTATCAAGCCCGTCATGGAGTGGCTCTACTACTCTGTACAGACAGGTAACGAGGCTCAGATCACCATCGATGCCAACTCTAAGCCCGACTATCGTGCCGGTTTGGAGAAGGAACTCGAGGCTATGCGCAATCAGGAGATGTGGCGTGCTGGTGAGACCGTTCGCAAACTCCGTCCAGAAAACCAAGAAGACTAATATATTATGGGACTTATTTTATCACTCGTTATCGGATGTCTTGCAGGCTTTTGTGCCAGCAAGTTGATGAAGGGTGGTGGTTTTGGATTCATTATGAATCTTGTACTTGGACTGTTTGGTGGATTGCTTGGCGGTTGGCTCTTCGACCAGTTAGGCATCCAGTGGGGAGGAATCCTTGGTCAACTCGGTACAGCCATCATCGGAGCCGTTGCAATCCTCTGGATTGCCTCGTTCATCAAGAAGTAAATACACTTCTCTATTAATATGAGCGTGCGGAAAAAATCCGCACGCTTTTTTGTTTCTTACTCCTTCATCTCATGCAGCTTGTTACGCCCATCGTGGTTGCAATCGCTGTGAGAATACTTATGATGATCTGTATCACCGTTTTCCAACTTTCCTTTTTCATGGTATTTGTAAAGTTTATAGTTTAACGTTTAAAGTTTAAAGAGGGTCGGTTATCGGTCAAGGGCAAAAGTCTTTAACCTTTAACCCTTAACCTTTAACCTTTACTCAGGCGCTACCTTTAGTGATCATCCCCACCTACATTCGGATCAGTGCCGCCTCCGCCAGTGTTACCTCCGGTGTTACCACCAGTATTTCCACCTGTGTTGCCTCCGGTGCTTGAACCTCCGCTAGAAGCATTGGGGCTGACATTCTCATGCGCCTCTTCGAAGACAACATCCTTCAGGAGTTGCTTTGCAACAGAGAACTTCTGGGCTACGGTACCGTCTGCACGACGGGAATACCCGGTTACTACACGACAGGTCTCGGGCGAGAAGAGTACGCGACGGGCAGTGATGTTGTTGGCTCCGCAATCCTCTGCCTTGGTTGCACCGATGCTGGAGAAGCCGACCTTGAAGATGCCGATGCCGTCGAGCTTCACCTTCTGACCCATCTCGAAGAAGTGCTTCATGGCACCACCGAGTTCGTCGAGCACGGCGATGATGTCTGAGCGCTTCACGGAAGCCTGTGTCTGGATGAAATCTGCCAGTTGCTTCGTCTCAATGAAGTTCTTGTCGTAGATGGCACGTGCGAAGTACTTCTCGTAAGAGGTTGAGCGTGCGTTCTTGTTTTGCATTTTGATAAATTTCTGACTCATGTTGTTTAGATTTTTAAGGGTTAATAATTTTGGCTGTTAGCTATTGGCCGTTAGCAGTTAGCCTGTTTTTGCATTGGTCGAGATCTGCAGCTCTCTCTTAGCAACGGCAAAATTACTACTATTTTCCCTACAAACCATGAAATAGAAACCCATAAACTGCAAAAATATGTTAACAAAATAATTGTTTAATGTTAAAATGTGTTTACAATTTTCTGGGTGATTTATAACAGGCATTTCTATCACTCGCGCGAGGGCTTTCTACACCTCATTCCACAGCCTCCCACGAGGTGAGGGAGGCTTTCCTTTACCCTATAAATAGGCTTTTCTTGGAGTGTTTGGAGGCATAGACATGATTATTCCGAGCAAAATCACAAATCACAAATCACAATTAGTTTTTTGTGATTTTTGCCTACTCAGACCAGAATTGTTGAAAATCACAATACTATATATATATTATATATATAA
>JAFZIZ010000018.1 GCA_017554145.1 Prevotella sp.
TTACCCGGCGGAAAATTACAATTCGTAAAGGCGGGGGACGAGTGGCAAGGCTGCTAATCCCTTTGCCGCTAAAACCATTTCAAACGAAAAAAGGATTAGCACAATGAAGACTTTCTGGAACACCCAAGGCGGACTGAGCCAACTCACAGAGTGGCAGCCCAATTGCTGGATACAGGTGACATGCCCCACCGAAGACGACCAGCGCGAACTCGAAGAGAAGTTCAACATCCCCGACTACTTCATGTCGGACATCAGCGATACCGACGAGCGTGCCCGTTACGAGTACGACGACGGTTGGATGCTCATCATCCTCCGTATCCCCTACGTAAAGGAGATACGGTCGAGGACACCCTATACCACCGTGCCCTTAGGTATCATCCATAAACGCGATGTCACCATCACCGTCTGTTTCTACGAGACGAACATGATGATCGACTTCGTCAGTTTCCAACAGAAGCGGGGCGTGGGTTTCACCGACCATGTCGACATGATCTTCCGTCTGTTCCTCAGCAGTGCCGTCTGGTACCTGAAGCGTCTTAAGCAAATATCGATGCTCGTCGACAAGGCCAAGCGCAACCTCGATAAGGAAGTGAACAATGAGAGTCTGATTGGTCTCAGCCGTCTGCAGGACTCGCTCACCTACTTCCAGACTTCTATCCGAGGTAATGAGACGCTATTGTCGAAGCTGAAATTCAAATTGCAGATCGACGAATTGGACGCTGACCTCATTGAGGACGTCAACATTGAGATGACCCAGGCCCGTGAGACCACACTCATCTACTCCAACATTCTGGAATCGACGATGGACACCTACCAGAGTATCATCAACAACAATATGAACACCGTGATGCGTACGCTGACCTCCGTCACCATCATTATGATGATACCCACACTGATTACCTCGATGTTCGGCATGAACCTTGTCAACTTCATAGAAGACAAGTCATGGGGATTCATCTTTGCCATCCTCCTTTCAGTGGCAGTTTCAGGCATCTGTTGGTGGTTCTTCAGGCACAAACGATTGGTGTAATAGACATAAATAATGTTAATTATTAGGTTAAACCGAAAATTATTCTTAACTTTGAACCCTGATTTCGCCCCATTGTGGGCGTTTTCATCATAATTAGTGTTCGTAATCATTCAAGTCAGTAACTAAAAAAGTTAAATGATGGACTCTCAAGACAACATCCTCGAGCAAGAGGTAAAAGAAGAAGTTATCCAGGAAAATACTGTTCCTGAAGTAGAAACCCCAGAAGTGGCTCCAGTCGTTGAAGATGTGGCACCCACTGTAGAAGAAGAGGCACCAGCCGCTGAAGAAGTGGCTCCAGCTGCAGAAGAAGAGCAGCCCCGTAAGGTCTACGAAACCAAGAAGGAGGTGCTCGACCGCATCAAGGAGATAGCCCATGGTGACGAGGCTCCCCAAAAGGAGGAGATCGATTACCTGAAGACCTCTTTCTACAAACTGCACATTGCAGAGCGCGAAGCCAGTCTGAAGGCCTATATCGATGGTGGCGGCGATCCGGATGCCTATCAGATCACACCCGACGAGGATGAAGAAGTATTCAAGGCCGAAATGGGCATCATCAAGGAGAAGCGTGCCAAGCTTTTCAAGGAACAGGAAGCTGAAAAGCAGGTGAACCTGGAAAAGAAACTCGCCATTATCGAGAAGATCAAGAGTATGATCACCTCTCCGGAGGAAGCCAACAAAGCCTATCAGGAGTTCAAGGCTCTTCAGGCCGAATGGCGTGAGATTAAGAATGTCCCAGCCGAGAAGGCCAATGAGTTGTGGCGCAACTATCAACTCTATGTGGAACAGTTCTACGATCTGCTCAAGTTGAATAGCGAAGCCCGCGAATATGACTTCAAGAAGAATTACGGGTTGAAGACCAAGCTCTGTGAAGCCGCAGAGAAACTGGCCGACGAACCGGATATCATCAGTGCCTTCCATCAGCTCCAGAAACTGCATGCCGAGTATCGTGAAATCGGTCCTGTGGCCAAAGAGCAGCGTGAAGAAATCTGGAACCGTTTCAAGGCCGCCTCAACCGTTATCAACAAACGTCATCAGCAGCACTTTGAAGGGGTTAGAGCCAAGGAAGAGGAGAATCTGGCCCGCAAGACGGAACTCTGCGAGAAAGTAGAGGCCATCGCCGCCAAGGAGAACAAGGGCAGCGGTGACTGGGAGAAACATACCAAGGAGATTATCGACATTCAGACAGAATGGAAGACCATCGGTTTCGCTCCCCAGAAGATGAACGTGAAGATCTTCGAGCGTTTCCGCGCTGCCTGCGATGACTTCTTCGGCAGGAAAGCTACCTATTTCAAGACCCTGAAGGATACTTTCAAGGATAATGCCGAAAAGAAACGTGCACTGATTGAGAAAGCCAAAGCTCTTCAGGACTCTACAGACTGGAAAGCCACTGGTGACAAACTCATCGCCCTCCAGAAGGAATGGAAGACCATCGGTATGGTACCCAAGAAACTCGGTGACCAACTCTGGGAGGAATTCCTCGGTGCCTGCAATAAGTTCTTCGATGCCCGTAATGCCGCTGGAGCCGGACAGCGCGGCGAAGAGCGCGAGAATCTTGAAAAGAAGCGTGAGATTGTTGAAAAGCTCAAGGCTGTGGCCGAGGAAGCTGGAGACAATATCCAGGAGACAGTCCAGAAACTCGTCGAGGAATATCAGTCCATTGGTCATGTTCCTTTCAAGGAGAAAGACAAACTCTACGAGGAATACCATGCTGTGCTCGACAAGCTCTATAAGGAACTGAATATCAGTGTTGCCAAGCGTCGTCTGAACAACTTCAAGCAGAGTCTCAAACAGGTGGCTGAGCGTGGAGAGAACGCCCTCGACAACGAGCGTGCCCGTCTGTTCCGCCAGTATGAGGCTATCAAGCAGGAGGTACAGACCTACGAAAATAACCTCGGTTTCCTCAATGCTTCCTCGAAGAAGGGTAACAGCCTCATCGACGAGATGAACCGCAAGGTTCAGAAGTTGAAAGACGATATGAATCTCGTCAGGGAGAAAATCAAGGCCATCGACGCTGAGAACAAGGAAGAATAAGAACAGAGAAAAGAGATTTCCACATGGGAATCTCTTTTTTTGATGTCTATTTTAATTTTTTCTCCGAAAAGTTTTGGTAATTCCAGAAAAAGTAGTACCTTTGCACCCGCAAATGAAAATTGCAAGGATTCATTGGGGTATGGTGTAATGGTAACACTACAGATTCTGGTCCTGTCATTCTTGGTTCGAGTCCGAGTACCCCAACAGATTAAAAAGCCAACCACTTGATTATCAGGTGGTTGGTTTTCTTTTGTGGGTGTTTTTCGCGTCGGATTCGCGTTAAGAGTTGGGAAACTCAAAGTTTTGTGATAAGTCTGAACCAAGAAAAAGAAATTGGGGATGCAATTATTATCACAATAACTGCACCCCTTACGTTCTTATAAAATTACCATTACTGGCAATTCGGTTGCAAAGTTACGAAAAAAGTACGATAATCAAAACTATTTGGCTCCAAATATTTATTTGGTTATAAATATTATAATGTATATGGTAATTATTGGAGGTTATTCTCAGATTCCGACATAGTTTGTCACCAAGTCTAATCATAAACGACTATCTTTGCATCATCTTTTCTGAATCACAGAAAAGGCTAAACTATAATAAGAAAGAATATGGATGCAACAGAACTTAGCAAAACTTTGAGAGAAAGCGCACGTTCAAACGGACTGTGTGATCAATGGTATAATGAATGGAAAGATTCTTGCTCACCCAAGGAACTTGCAGCCAAAATGTTTAAGGGATTGGACTTCGTTCTTAAACTTCATTGGCCATCCAACGACTTCATCAAAGAACATTTCAGCCTCGACTTCCGTAGAGAGGTCAATGTATTCGTTGACGATAGTCATAGCACACTCAATCCAAAGCAAAGCCTTATTCTGGGAAAGTCGGAGGTCACGGCTCGATTCAATGGTGCAAGTCATGGCAGTATCTATGTCCGCGACTACTCCAGACTTACAGTGACGGCAAAGAACCGTAGTTTTGTTATCATCCACCTCTATGACAATGCGACTGTCAGCGTCAAACAATTCGACAAAGCAGAGATAGTTGTCATTAAACACTCACACGATGTAACTGTCAATGCCGACGAAAGCATCAAAGTACGTGAGGAATACGACTATTTAGAAAAATGATTCTTATTCTTTTTCCCTTAGCAAAGCGTTGTGAGGGAATAGTTTAGTTAGTAGTAATATTTATAGTTTTAGGTTTTTAGTTATTGGTTGAATCGGATGTCTGGGATAGATAGCCGATTCTTTTCATATAAAAAGGGTAGGAGTCTTATCGGACACCTACCCCAACACAAAAAATGAATTGGCAAAAAAATAGAACAGATCACTTTATACTTATTTGTTCAATGCCATTTGCAGCACGGTCAATATGGTCACTCATGGACTTTATGGCTTCAAATAGCGCACCGTCACCCCGTTCAATCATTCTTACAAGTGCTTGTGTGTTGTCGTGGATTCCTGCAACATGGTTGCTCATTCCTGAGATTTGCTCGATATAGTCACGCCAATATGTCTGTACAAACTCCTTGTATTGTGATTCCTGAAGGATTCTCATTATTGACAAATCCTGACGGGCTGCATTTACATACCCTGCAAGCAGGCCACTCGTTTCCTCAGACGTACCCTGAACACTACTACTGAGAGTATTTGCACTGTCATTCATTACAGAAAGTCCGGCATTGTTCAAGCCTCTCTCGAAAGCGTTCATAAACTCCAAAGCTGCCGTGATAGTCTGCTCACCCTCACCGCCTTTGCCAAAGAAGTTTGTGATGGTAGATGTGACTGCTGCCATACTACTCTTCGGGTCTTTAGCATTGAACACGCCCTTGGTTCCTTTCTCAACGCTACCAAACAGTTTCTCTTCGAGATTGGCAAACATTGGTTCAAGAATAGCCATTTGCATCATCTTGTTCATCACCTGCTGTAAGATATGGGTAACAGTGTCTTTGTATGCTTTTGCGGCACTCTCACCATTCTCGAAAGCAGTAGAGAGACCATCGGAAAGCTGATCAGCCCAACCCTTGATGTCAATATCCCACAACTCTTTCGCCAAGTCTTCGGAGAAATAATGAATCTGCTCGTCAAGTTCGGCTATCTTCTTCTTGAACTCCAATAATGCCTCGTCTGAAGAGTCTTTCTTATCATCCTCTTCATTATACATGTTGACGTAATCCTGACGCTCTTTTTCGAGGGCTGCAAGTTCCTGTGCATAGCCAGATGCACCAGAGCCAGTAGTGTAGAACTCACGCATGGCGTTACTTGCTGCATCACCACCTTTGTACGTCTTTGCAAAATAACGACGTAGAGCACCTGTGTCATAGCCTAACGTGCGACCGCGAAGGGATTTGATAACCTCGGTATTGGCTTCCAAAGCAGCAACGTTACGCTGCAAAGCCTCGATGTGGTTCTGACGTTTCTTGTCATGTCCTTTGGCAAAGCCGGTTATCCAACCAGTGAACGAGCCAACGACACCAGAGATAACACCTCCGGCATCACCATTCTTCAACGAATCCCAACCCTTTGCAGCACTACTACTGGCAGAAGAGAAAGAACTGAAGAAGGTGTTCGCGTCTTCCCAAGAATCGCTCTCTGTGTCATAGCCAAGGGCAGTGTACATTTCACGAATCTGCTGGAAAGCATCATTGAAGCCTTGAACAAGGTTGTCGATACCGTGAACAATCATGTCGATAATGGCAACACACTCCATGCCACCCTCACCCATAGCTTCCATACCCTCACCCATCTGCATCATGGATTGGGCTGCATCACTGTCTTTGAAAGCCTGCGCAATCTGTTGCTGGTCGGAAGACGTGTCAAGAATCTTTTGAGCATCCTGATATTTCTGCGCGCCCTCTTCCTGCATGGATTTACCACGCTTGATCATATTCTCAAAGATGCCGTTCAAACCATTCTTCATGTAGGACTGGAAATAACTGTCTTGTTTATCCAGTTCTCTCATCCGTTTATTGATAGCGGAAATTTTGTCAGAGTATTCCTTTGCCGTGATTGCACCTGTCTTCAGGGCTTCATTGAGTTTCTGTTTTAGAGTGTTGGCAAAAGTTTGTAGTTCTGCCTTGGCCTTGATGAAGGAATCGCCAAACAGTTTCTTGTAGTCAGCACTCAGTTCCATAATCTTCAACTGCGCACTGGCAGTATTCCTTGATATGGCACTGCTTTTTTCAGCCTCTGTCAGTTTTGAGTTCTTGCTGATAAGTTCATTCTGATATGCAAGTTCACCGTTTATCTGAGCAATCTGCGTAGCATAGTCTTTGGCGTTCTTTATCGCGTTCTCGTAGGCAGTGGCACTTTCCTTTTCTATTTTCAGGCGATTCTCCTGCCAGGCATCCCAAATCTTATAGATGGCACTATCCTTGCCAAACTTCTTTACTTCGCTTTCGGACATGGCAAAGATTTGGTCAGGCGTATATTGGTTGCCTACCTTCTTCATTTCTTCCTGCATCTTGTCTTTCAGCCAGTCGGAATAAGATGTGTTCTGAACCACACCGGCTATTCTGGCAGCAAAATCGGGATCACCTGTCAGTTGCAACCATTTCTTGTAAGTATCATAGTTCTCACCTACAATCCTTTCGAGACGTTCAAGTTCACTGACAGCGAAAGAAATATCTTCCTTAAATTTGCGTAATGACTCTGCGCTTTTCTTCGACCCAAGTCCTTCTACGAAAACTTTCCTTTCCTCAGTCTTCGACCCAATCTTCTTTGCAGCCTCATTCAGACTTGCATCAAAGTCATTCGGATTGGTGAAGTAACTCCATAACGGTGCAAAGTCACCCTCGGCTTTCAACTTCGATTCAGCCTGCGCCCGCGTCATTAGCTTTTCAAGCTGTGCCAACTCCTGCCTATACTTTTCCAGAAGTTGTATGCGCTTTCTCCATAACTCCAGTTCCTTGTCAGCCTTTGCCGTATTCTTGTCTCGGAAAGTCTTACCACCGCTATTAGGATCAGAGAGGGAAATGCCAGTAGCGGCATTGAATCCCATTGCATCATTCAGTTTCGTAGCATAGGAATCCCAATCAGCAAGCATATTCTCAAAGATGGTTGCATCCTTACCCGGATTCTCTTTCTTCCACTGATTGACAAGTGCTGTCCTTTGTGTAAGTCCAAGTTCCTTCATACCACCGCTAACGTCAACACCCATCTTTATCATCAATGGCTTAACATTGTTGAAATAGTCCTGTGCTGATTTGTAGTCTTGGCGAATCTTACTGATAACGTCACCAAAGTTGGTAGCGGTCTTTATGTCAATGTGCCAGTCGTGACCAACCAAATCTTTCAATGACTGTTCCATAGCATTGATTCTGGCGGCGGCTTCGACCGTCTTCACGTCAAGTTGAATGCCAAACTTTTCACTCGCAAGTTTCTTCACGCTCTCACGAATGTCTTCGGTGGCATTATCGGCTTTGCTGACAGTTTCAGCCAGAGCCAGTGCAATAGCCTGCTTCTGTGACTCAGAGAGGTTCTTGAAGTCCCAACCTGCCTCAGTGAGTTTTGCTTTCAGACTGTTAGCCCATTTGGTTGCATCAGCATCCATTTCCTCAAAGGCACTCTTCATCATCCAAGCATACTTATCGGGGCCATCAGCACCAAGATAACCACCACCAGAGCCGTGGAAGACGTGACCAAGTGCCTTACGCTCGTATTTGGTCATACCTTCCCTTGCATCCTCAAAGGCTTTGACGGCATCGGTGTACTTGTCTTGATTCTCGACCAACATCTTCAACTGCTCGGCTTCTGTGAGGTTGCGTTTCTCATTTTTCACCATAGCGGCATTAGCCACTTTCAAAGCATCGGCAAACGTCTTCTCACTACGGGCTGCAGTAAGTGCCGTGTCAATGCTCTGCGAGTGCTTAACCGTAAGTTCTGTAATGGAATCGTTGTATTTCTTAACGGCATTGGAATAGTCATTGATATTGGTGATGAAACTATCATTGAACCAACCGCCATTAGTCGCATTCTCAGCATATTCAATGGCACTGCTAACCTGTTTGAGATAGACGTAAGCCTCAGCCGTTTGGGTTACAGACTTAGCGAGAATGTCATATTGCTCTGCAACACTTCTGACATTGCCTTTATCGTCTTTGAATGACTCATTGAGTATGCGGTTAGGAGTGGCGGCATATTCACGGATAAACTGAGTCCACTTGTCTATTTGAGCCATCATGTCCTGAGTTGACATTTCTGCCGACGGCTTATAAGAGAATTTGCCATTGAGAATATCCTTAACGTCACCAATCTCAACTTCAACGTCGTTGACCTTGAAAGTAAGTCCAGTGGCTTCCATCATTGAACGTATATTCTTGACACCCTCCAAGGCACGGTTGAATAAGTCATCGTTCAACTGCTTTGCACGGTCAACCTCGATCTTGTTACGCTGCCATAGTTCCATGACACCTGCAAGCAAGGCGAACAAAGCCATCTGAGGATTCAGGAACAAACTCTTCATAGCTGCTCCCAACTTCACAAAGCCCATACTCAAACCATTCACTACACCAGTCATAGCACCATAGGTACGGACGCTATTCACGGCTGCGATTCCTGCACTCTTCTCAGCCTTTGTCAAGTCAGAGAGAATGATTGCTTGTCTGGCTTGAGCCTTAGAGGTCTTACCAAGAGCAACCTGACGTGCAAGGTCTTCCGTTGTCTGTCTGCGTTCTGACAATGCAAGGGCATTACCGAAAACTATCTGCTGTCTGGTTGTGGCAATGCGGAGTTTCTGAGCGTCGTTAAGTTGTCGTGACAATCCTATGCGACGGCCAATCCATGACTGAGCGAGTCTTTCACTGGCAGTCCACTTATGGGTTGTGGCTATCATGGCATTTTCAGCGAGAGTAATGTCACGATAACTTCTGGCAAGGCGCAAACTGGCAATTTCTGCCCTCTGATATGCTTTGATACCGTTCATTACTGCGATGGCATTAGCACCAAGCAATGAGTTGACAAGAGCCATATAGGTCTTAACCGCTCCAAATGCGACAATACCAGAGCCGACAATGGTAAACAGTTCCTCCCAATGCCGTGACAGAGTAGTGAGAATGGCTGCAAGGTCTTTCAGTCCGCTACCGACACCACTTTCTGCAATCTCATTGAACATGATCTCGTAGGAGTCACGGAGATTCTTGAACTTAGCATTAAGAGCCTGTGACATTGTTTCCTGTGCCTCAAAGAACGGGCCACCTTGATTCGTCATGTCTTTCAGGACATTCAGAACATCGTCATAGCCAATCTCTTTTCGGGAAACCATCTTACGAATCTGCGACGTGGTTACACCGAACTTATCTGCCAATCTCTGTAACAATGGAACATTGGCCATGGAGAATTGACGCAAGGTATAACCAGTAAGAGCCGTCTCGGAACGGACGTGACCCAAAGCCAATGCCAAACGGCTTACATCAGTGCCAGTTGCAGCGGATATGTCTGCCAAACGCTTCGTCATATCATACAACTCACTGTATTCAAAGCCAAAGGCACTGAGTTGCTTTGTCATAGCATCAAGTTCAGTAACTCCAAATGGTGACTTGATAGCCAGATTCTTCACCTTAGAGAAAAGATCAGTGGCATGAGCCGTGTCACCAAGTATTGCACCGATGCTAAGACGCTGCTGTTCAAGTTTACCGCCTTTCTCGATGATATTGTCTATAAACGACTTTGCACCCCATACACTGAGGTATTGAGCCGCCATACTTCGTAAGTCCTGTAACGTCTGAGACTGACCATGAAGTGCCGATGTACTTTGGTTGATAGCCTGTGCAAGTCGCATTTCCTCACCTGCAAGCCAAGTAACGGCTGCAACGGCTGAATTTCTCGCGGCAATGTTGATTCGCGTTTCCTGAGTGTTCTGCTGAATCCGTTGTGTCAATGCTCGATAACCACCCTCGGCTTTCAACATCTGTGCCGTTGTGCCATCTTCCAAGTGACCGCCATTTCTGAAAATTGCCGTGAACTTCTGCATATAGCCGTCCATATCCTGCAACAGCTTATCCAGATTCGGAGTCTTCACACCAAGTTTGTTAGCCTGAGACTGCAAAGCCTGTAATGCAGCAATCTTTTTCTCCAAAACGGCAATCTGATAGACGGCTTCATTGACACTACGCTTGTCAACCAGTTTTTGCTTCTCTGCCGCCCGGCTCTGCTCTTGCTGTGTCCTCGACAATCCGTTAATCTCATTCCTCAACATACGTATAACCTGCATATATCGGTCGTACTGATTCATCATAGACGTAACAGCACCAGTATTGCCAAGGAATTTCGGGTTACTCGTTAAACGGCTCATTTCCGACGCGAAAGACTTCATGTCGGCAATAACCTGCTTGTAACTGCTGACATCAACACCAAGACCCCTTGCATGGGCGCGATCCATCTGCAAGGCGTTCACAGACTTCATCATGTCGGCGTAGGCATCCACTACACGCTTCTTCGACTTCTCGATTTCATCCGCTACTTTCTTGGATTCATCCGCTCCACGTCTCAGGGGCTTGGTGATGTTGTCAGCGACGTTACGTAGGCCGGAGCCATCGTTTAATTCTTTCAACTTCTTTTTCAGACCGTCAATCTCTCTCTGCATCCTTTGAATCTCAGATGAATCGCCAATCTTCAAATTCTTCAAAGTCCTAATGACTGACTCGGCTTCGCCAAAGTCAATCTTCAACTTGTAACCTTTGCCACCATTGTTGGCAAAGTTGTTGATCTTCTCAGTCCAGTCTTTTAACTTCTTGTCAAGTTGCTCGATAGAGACAGAGAACATCAGAGGTGATAAATTTTCTGCCATAAGTCTTCTTTTTTTGTGTTGGTATGGCAAAATTTGTAAAATTATTTTACAAAACCTCTCAAAAATTGTGGGAATCTTTAAAATATCGAAGTAAAAAGTTGAATTATCACCAGTTTTCAGTAATTTACCACCAAAAACAAGGTATTGTAATAATAATTTACTACCTTTGCATCGTAGTGACTTGATTAGCCCGAACGAAGGTGACTTCGTGATTCGTCAATCCTGCTGCTTCTGTAACTGCAAAGACCTTTCTGGGTACGTCATAGCTGTTATTAGTCCGGACAATGGAGCAGCCGATTCAAAGAACGTAGCACACCAAACTATCAAGAAGCCCGCTCAGTAGCCCTTTCTGAACGGACTTTTTTGTTAGAATGCTTGTGGTATCAAGTATGCCTGCTTACCATTTTCCGAAGTAGGTTTCTTCCATTTTCAGTTGCCAGTTTGTTTAATTCTGGCATAACGCCAACTCTCCACAGGTCAAGTCTATCAGCATCAAAACAAGCGTCAATCGTCGGATTGCCAGTCTTTAGAGTTGTGGTGTGGAGATAACATGCTAACTTCAACAAGTCAATCTCATAATCGGAAAGGTCTTTCAACAATGTGTTTCTTAATTCGTCAATCAGTACAGAAGCACGTTGACCGTGTTCGGTGTCTTCTCCATCTTTAATCCTGCATGAATCGTGTAAGTATGCAAACAAGGCGACAACAAGACGGTTTACCCCAGGTACTGCTAATCGCATTCCGTTAGAATATACCCTGTCCCAATGGTCAATGCCATGTGTTGTACTTAGCGTCCACTTTTTTTGACAATAATCACGCACGTCTCTTACTATCTTAGGAAGATCGTCACTTGACATCGGTCTGTTGTCCTTGTTTGTGATTTTAACGTGTGTAGCAAATTCCTTGGCAAGCCTTATAGCCTTTTCCTCAGCAACGAAGAAATGTATGCCACACATTTCTTTGTTTACGTCAAAATCATCCGAAACAACGTACTCTCCAACTTTATAGATGGACGCATGACCCATGAAGTGAGAGCGAACCTCATTAACCCTATTTCGGTTGAAAAATGGACTGATCTCAATAACCAATGCCTTTTCACTTCTTGCTGCACCAAAATAGTGTTCGTCAAATGTATATAGACAACCTTCTTCTATAAGAAGTTTGCACAAATACATATTACAACCTTTGCCAAATAGCACCTTGTACCCATAGAACGGAGGACGTAATGATTCTCTAATTTCATTCAATACGCGAGAACAATCATTCTTTTCATCCGATGAACCATAAAGCCTAAGATATGATTCTATTTCCGCATCTGTCGCATTTGGCAGAACGATACCTGTTTGACAGGCAAAACGATACGCTTGATTGAATAGATCAGCGTCCAGATTTTTTACTTCCATTCAACAAAGAGAAAAAACTACACATAGATTGGTTCCCATGCCATCAGGCCATTTTCCATCAGATTTAAAAGCCTTTTGGTTCTAATATTCAAAGTAGGATATTCAACAATAGTGGGAGACCCCATCGTAATCGGATTGTTGATTATAGTCGCTTCTCCTGTTTCATCGTTAATAGTTACAGTTGAATCATGCTTTATTATTACAACATTTTGGCAACCAGGCTTGATAGTGACAGAAGCAGAATCAGTGAGTTCAATTCTTGCACCAGCACGTTCTGCCGTATTGAGAAGCGTAAGTTCTGAATCATCACGGACTGTTATAGTGGGGTTATGGTGGGCAGATAAACTAATACTCATATTAGAAGTACCGAGAATTAAATAATGTTGACAAGAGCTACATAATAGATCTTCTGGGTATCTTGATTCTCTATACGTGTCATTACGCAACGATAACATGGGCGGCAATGCGCCATTAAAGTTGGAGTCTATGTATATACCTACTTGATTTAGGAAAGAGGCACTGAAGTATTGTCTGAAAAAACCAGTAGAAAACCATCGAAACAATAAACATTCGTCACGACATTGCCAGAAAAGAAGCTCAAATTCTCTTACGGTAAATCTGGACTGATATTGCTGTCTAAACTCAGCAGACGATAGAGTTGAAATATCATCCATTTTCCATCGGTGAACCCAATCTTCAAAAGCATTGACAAATTCAGCTTCGTTAAAATTGTTGGAAATTACTCCACGCCATGATTCTATTACGTTGTTCTTGTAAGTATCGAACATTTCCTGTGCTACTGCATCCATAACTTTTATTTTTTCTGCAAATATAATAGAATCGTCGGAAAGTATGAATGTCTGATAATAGATATGTTTGCACACTGACGAAAGATTACCAATACAAATGTGAAAAACGAAAATGAAAAATAAAAAATCTCGGCGAAAGGTGAGGTGGGGGCTTAATAAAGCGTCAAGGGGGGGTGTAGGGGTATAAATACGAGAATCGTATTTATACCTATATATATAATATGTCACATTATATCCATAATGTAGCAATTTTGGGGAAATGAATAAAATATTTAATAGGAGCAAACTTTTTTCTGAAAATGTTTGGTAGTTTGAAATATTATTCGTAACTTTGCACCATATTTTTAATATTAACGTCTAAACTTTTAGCATTATGAACAAGCAAGTAATTAACGAGAACAACGAAGTTTTCACTACATTGGTAGGAGTTATCTCATCAGTCAAGAACGCAGAAGAAGCGTTTGAGCGTGCAACAACACTGTTTGACGAAGACAAAGAACTTTATAACGATAAGTTCACAGACTTAACAGAACAACTTAAGAAGGTAGTCGAAGAGTTTGCACAACGTGTAACGGCGGTTAAACTGGCAGAAGTTGTTTAGTAATTCCGACACTAACATTTATAAAGCGGTTGCAACATGATTGCAGCCGTTTTTCTTTTGTCCTGTTTTGGCTTGTTTGGCGGTTCTTTTTCTTTTTGCCCTTATTGTTACCCACCAAACAAGTGAAACACGCTCTAAACGTCTCTTTTTTGCTTTTCTCTTATGTTGTAGTATTACCAGGAAACAACCAACACAAACAAACACTTTCCTTCTATCTGGTTGCTATCTGGATGCAGCACAACCAACGAAAAGCACAACCAGCCAACGAACAACAAAAGCGGGTGATCATGATGCAGCGCACAATCAGGTAACAACCAAAACAAAATAACTCTTTTTCTTTTTGTTCTTATTCTGAATAGAAGAAACAAGCAGAACCGACAACTACAGCAAGTGACAGCCTACCAGATTAACAACAGCTTTCGCAGGTTCTTTTATTTTTCAAGCCTCAACCGTTACACGCGCAGGAAGTTCGACACTTACAAGGTCGTGAGTTGGCAGGAGTTTCATTTACACCTGCAACCGCCTTACAAAATTTGCAACCGTCGTTGACACGCGCAGGGAGGCGAAGACTTACAAGGTTTAGAGCCGTTTTCAGTTCCATTTTCGCCAAAAAGTCACATTATACGGATAATGTAACCGATTTTGAGCGTTTTGCAGCCTATTTCGGGCAAAAATCGGGCAAAAACGCGCCAGTCTTCAAAATGTTGACAAAATTCACGCTCTTATTATCTCGATGGTACTGGTGGCATATCTCATGGCTGTTGTGGTGATGGTTGCCGACGGCACGTTACAAGTCACATCGTTTTAACTTCTGGTCGTTACGACATGAGACAGATATTGTCTTTCTCTATCATCTGAGGTTACGGAGGCGCAATCTGGCATAGAAACGACTACGACGAAGACACGCGAAACTTCCATTACGCTTACATAGAAGCCCGACAGACCGTTTATTTCTGCAATGACGGTCAACTTGTAAGGTCAAGACACTAAATCGCGTCTGTCCGGCTCTTTTTGGGCTTGTTTTGGCTCAGAAAACGACACTCTTCACTCTCTTTTCTTCTTTCTTCGGACACATCAGGAACGAAACTGTCACAAAAGGCACTACGCGCACACTCGCATTGAGTCGGTGTTTGGTGGTGGGTCGGCATCGTTTGACGTTCTTTCTCAAAATGCTGTTATTTTTCCCGATGGAGCCAAGGCAATCTTTGTGAAAAGTCGCCATAAATCCAAAATTTAATCAGTTCCCGCCATCCTCGCCCTCTTCACCCTCATACTTTTTTCTATGGTCGTAATGGTCTTTACCTGCTATGTCTGAAACTTCTGTTGTGATAGTTTGCCGGAATCGTTCAATGTCGAAAACTTTCTTTCCTGACTCTATGATGCAGTACGAACTATTCTTGAAGTTATGATCTGTTGCTATGAATCTGCCTCTATGTTTCTGTATTGACTTATGGCTGCTGAATTTTTATCTGGAAACTTTGACTCACGAAACTTACCCCCTGTTTTTCTACGGATAAAGTACGATGATTGCAAAGTACGAATATAGAGTACGAATATAGAGTACGAGAATGGAAGTACGAGAATGGAAGTACGAGAATTGGAGTACGAGAATTGGAGTACGAAGTACGATATATCCGTTGAGAGTACGATATGTTTTCTACGAAGTACGAGAATACCCTCCAGAGTACGATTGCTTGAAGTACGATGGAAAGTACGATGAAAGAGAAAGCCTTTGTTCAAAAATCCCGAAAATTCGTTTTTCGGGTAGATTATTTATAAATAGACATTATTAGACATTATCCGATATTATTTAGATACCTATTGACATTATTGATATTATTTATATTGTACTTTTTATTGTACTTTTTATTGTACCTTTTACTGTACTTTTTATTGTACTTTTTATTGCACCGAAAATTAACACTTGATTAACAAAAGGCAAAATAAGGCAGAAATACGATTTTATAAGGTGGTTTGAATGTTTTTCGCCCTCAAAAGATGGTGCAGTAAAGTTTTCATTTATGGAGTTAAAGTCTCGCGTGTACGCACCCGTCACGTATGCGTGTACGCAAGCGTTATGCACGCGAATGAGTCAAAAAAAAGGTGTAGAACAGGATTTGCCCCTGCCTACACCTTTGTAGTGATAGAAATACGATTACCCCGATGCGTTATTCCTTACCTCTTCAATCTCAAAGCGTGTTGCCCTACGATAGTCTTTCGCGCTAAGTCTGGTCGTGTTATGTTCCTTGCCTCTATTGTCAAGAGCCTTTGCAACCTCACGGACAAATTGTTTGTGATTCAACTTGCAACTGACAAAAGTTCCAGCCTTTCCGCATGGATACCATTCAGGAATGAAGTTACTTTCCTTCAGTCCAGTAGTAATGTTGTCAAACATCTTTCGCGTCGTATATTTCTTGTGCAACTCCAACAGCGTTTCGTTACCAGGCTTAACGAGCATCGTCTGTAGTTCAACCTCATTCATACACCCGAACATATTGGCAATGATATAACTCTTTGTAGTTTGCTTGAACGGCTCTTTACCAATGATTGCCTTTACACCCATATAGGCGGCAAACACCATGAGTTGAGCCTCCGTCTTTCTCTGGAAAAGGTATTCAAGCAACTGTGAGAGTTTGACCGACACCATCCTCGTTTTCATAGTATCGCGTCCACAATACTTTCTGTATTCTTCCAACATCGTATTGTAGTCGTTGATCTTTATGCTGAATAAGTCTGCCGTCTGTCTTACACGGTGGAAGTCCAATACCATCTGATGAAACTTTTGATCTGTCTTACCACACTCCATCAAGTCACTGGCTGGCTCACTCAACTCCTGTTCGGCTCTTGAACTCCATCCCTCATGATCAAAATCGTAGTATTTGTAGAAGTCGAAATCTCCACATTTAACGAACTCTGTTATTTTTTCTTTGATATATTTTGGCAGTCTTGACTTGTAATCATTCAACTCGTTCTTGAAATAATTACCATCATCCCAATCATCCGGATTCTTCAAATATCTAAAGAAGCAATAGACCACCTGTTTATAGGCGTTCAGTTCGTCGATGTCAGACTTATCCGCAACGAGGCTGTAACCGTACAGAATCATCTTCTTTATGCCCGCTTCTTTGTCAACGAGCATATCCCGAATGAAAGAAATCGGGAATCTGATGTAGTTTATTTTATTCTGTGCTTCAGCCATAATATTCTTGAATTTTAGTCTGAAACTACATATACCACTTCTTGAACCATCCGTTCTGAGAGGCGGCGATAAGGTCATTCTTGCGATAGAAGCACCTCTTACTTCCCTGAATCTTTACGCGATCAATACCGAACTTGTCAACTCTCACTTTGAAAGTATTAACCGTAAGACCAACAGCCTTTGCAGCGTCCAACTGGCTAAGATACTCCACACCATCAATGACTATGCCCTTGGCATCCATTGACACATTCAATTGTTCTTTTGTTTCCATTTTCTTTACGTTTAATTAGTTTTTGACTGCAAATTTATTTCTTATTGAGTCTTTTTTTACCAATAAATGATATTTTTTTGTGTTTTCGGCGAAAGATTACCAAAAAAAGCGTAAATTTGCATTGTCGTAACGATTAGAAGTCGTTTCCGACATAACATATTGGCTCAAGCCGTTCCGAACCACCACCTCGAAAAAAGCAGAGCCACAACTACGAAATTAGAGCGTGTGCGCAATATGGCGCAGACGTTATCTGTATTTCGTAGAGTCTGTGGTGGACTTGGAACGGCACAGGAACGTTCTGCGCCTTTTTGCTTGCAATCTGGCGTTATGATGGATTTAAGTGTAACGTCTAAAAATATGGTTTATGAGAAGGTTTGTTATTTCGCTATTCGTAGCGTTATCTGTGCATGTTATGAGTGCTCAGACTTACAATTCTGTGTTTCCTATTGTCAATACAGTTTCCAACCGTCCTGAGTTTGTAGCCGCAAACGTCTATATGACACAGGAGTATATGGGAAAGAAAATATATATGGCAGATAAGATAGGACTCTATGATAGTAACGGTGTATTCAGAGAATTGGAAAGTACCGTTTATGGCTCGTTTATTTCATTTACCTACGTAACAAAGTCAAAAACTGTGACTGGCGGAGGTTGGAACACAGGTGCAGAAACAACACAGATGGCATTTCATCCGGGCGGGCGTAACATACCATACGGTCAGAGCACGATGAAAGACGAGCCAAACTATGCCTTCTGCTTCAGTGAGGATAACGGACTTGTTCTTTATGATCTAAACACACTAAGCAAGGTCGCAGTTCTTGATAATGGTGGCAATATAAAGCAATATACGAGCCTAACAATCTTTGCCAGTTCTGATTACACAATGCCAGACTATATCGTAATTGTAGGTCAGCAGAAATTTAAGATATACGGCATATTGCAAGATACAAATGGGGTGAGGTCGATTTCCTATTCAGGATCCGCACCATCGTACTTCGGCATCAATGGACAGAAATACGATTCTCCACAACAAGGTTTAAACATCGTTGTGAATGGCAGCGAGACAAAGAAAGTAATCATCAAGTAAGACAAAAGAGCGAGACCAATCATAATAGACGGCCTCGCTCTTTTTAATTTAGCATTATCAGTCAATTCTTACTCAGACTTGCTTTTCCTATTACTTTTGACGTTCTTAGGACTGGCAGAGAGATTTATCATTTCTCCGCAATGAGGGCAAACAATAATTGCCTGATTATCATCTGCGTCTTTAACCAACTCGCTAACAGAAATACCAATCGTTTTAGCGATTCTTTCCAGAGACTTATAGTTTGGATTCTCGCTGTTAATGAGTGTTGACAAAGAACCTTGAGAGATATTAAATTCTTTTGCCAGTTGTGTTACAGTCCACCCTTGTTCTCGTATTCTTTTCCTAATATCCATATTGAATGTTTTTTTATCGGCTGCAAAGTTATATATTTTATTCCTAATAAGAAATTTTTGTGTATTAAAAATATTTAATAATACCCGATAATTTACAAAGAATATCGTATCAAAATAAATATTATAGTATCTTAATATTTACTAAAACTTAATATTTTATTTGGAATGTTGGGTCAAAATAAATATATTTGCACTCAAATTCGAGTAACATCTAAAATAATTAATTATGAATCCATTTGAAGTAGAGTTTTTGCAGAGGTATGACGACCGAAAGCAGATATTGTCGCACATTCACAATGCGCTTGGAATATCTGTTGTCGATTGGGAACACCTGACACGGGTAAACCTCAGTATCATTGCAGGACATATCAGGTCGAATGTTTCAGCCAATAGTGCTGTTACGTATATGGCTATCCTGAAGAGTTTCCTCAACCGCTATTCTGAGACGGGCTTGATACCGTGCAAGTCATTCCAGAACGAACTACAAGCCAGACGTGAACCGAGTCAACATCTGGCATTGACGATGGAAGAGATTATCATGTTCGATCAGTACGAGCCTAAGACGCAAACAGAGCGTGACGTTAAGATTCTCTTTATGCGTGGCTGTCTCACTGGTATGCGTTTATCGGATGCCGTTTTGCTCAGTGAAGACAATATCCGTGACGGAGTACTGAGTTATGTCAGCAAGAAGACAAAGGTAGAGGTACGTCAGCCGGTTCAGGCACGATTGATGAAATATGTCTCTGACAAACCGAGTAAGCAACACCAACGCTCTGTTGTGAATCGCGTTATTCAATCCATCTGCAAGAAACTTGGAATGACTGAGGAAGTACAACTCTTTGTAAATGGCAGACTTCGCAAAGGTGAGAAATACAAGTTTATCACCATGCACTCCAGTCGTAGGTCGTATGTGTCATGCCTTGCCGCTAATGGTGTTCCCATATCCACGATTAGCAAACTGGCAGGTCATGGCAGTACGGCTATGACAGACCGCTATGTTTGTGTTGACACCCATAAACTTGGTGAAGACGCAATGCTATTCTTCAACAGATAATATCAGAGTATGGCAAAGGAAACTTATCTCAGGACGAAAGAAGCTGCTGAATACATCGGTGTATGTTTCAGAACTATGCAGACCTATATTTCAGAAGGTCTTATCCCCTGTACGAAGCCTGGTGGTCGTTGGCTTTTCAGAAAGCGCGACCTCGACGCTTTCCTCAGTAACGAGTTAGTCAAATAATTAAAAACATTGGAGTTATGGAGAATCACAATGAATCAGGTTGTATGACCAAGGAAGACACCATTAAGAAGATGGTGAAGAGACTTGAAAAGCGGAGTAAAAACCGCAGGTACACAATTGCACAATTTCTGGCTATGGGTGGTATGCCTTGGCTGATATAAGACATATCGTAGATACTACGACTTTTGAATATGACCACGAAGCGGATTGTCTGTGAAGATAGTCCGCTTTCTTTTTTGGTAATCTTTCATCGAAAAAACGTTTTTCTCCCAAAATAATATTTATAATAGGTATTATTGTGATTATCTTTGCCGAAAAGTTTTTAAACATAATAGCAATAATTATGAATACAGAGACATCAAAGTTGCCGGAGAAAATTGTTTCTCAGACAATGGCAAATGCAAAACTTGAAGAGTTCAACACAAAGTTTAAACTGTTGGTTGACTCTTATGCACGACTGCCATTCCATCTAAGTGAAGAGGCATTGCCGAGCAATCCGAAACAGATCACTCAGGAACGGCTTGAAGAGTATGTGAAGAAGATGCAGGCAGGACTTCCAGAAGAAGGAAAGAATGTCTGGCAGAAACTATACTCTGATGCTGTGATGCAGATTAAGCCTATTCGCAGTTTCTTTGAAACTTTCCCCTTGGCCGAATTATCTGTTGACGATAATATCAGCACTCCAAAAGATAAGCGTATCAAATGCACGAACAAACTGGAGGTTATCAATGCGGCTTCAACTGTTGAGATACCGACAGAATGCCGTGACTACTTCGAGAAAGTCAAGGCTTTGTGCTATGCTCTGTCTGAAATACGCGATTACGAAACACTTCACGGCTTGCAATCTCTCTCAATGGATGAAATGAATTATCTCACCCAAAACTCAGACAAGTTCGCTCAGAAGTGGCTTAGTGGTGGCTTTAAGAAAAAGTAACAACACAATATTATAACTATGGCAGAAAAAAAGAATAATGTAGAGATTCCTGAGTTTATCGTTTTGTCTCAGGACAGGGATGCTTTTAAGGAACGGTTTGACCATGCTCGTAGTGGAATTGCCAATACTTATGAGCAGTTGAAGAGTATCACAGATTTAGCAGAAGTTATTCCTGATGATATTAAAGAAGTCAAGGCAGAACTTGTCAATACCTATATTGACGATCGTATTGCTGAAATCGCAGGAATGAAGATGCTGACTTCTGAAGCAAGGGAACGGGCAAAAAGTGAGTGGGAAGATATTCGTAAGGATGCACTCATGCACATTGAAATCATTCAGCGTTTCTTCACAACCTATCCCACAACAAAGTTTGTGCGTATTGGAGAGAAACTTGTGTGTGTCAACTCTGATGAAGTCGTGTTTGACTCATGCAAGCGAAGCGTACCCAAAGAAGACGTGATGAAGCATTATGACCTTATCCAGAATGTCAGAATTGCCATTGATGCACTTTGGGCTTTCGAGCGCGAACACGATTGGCCGTCGGATAACTTCCTTAATGTCGAACTTGATTTGAGGCAAATTGAACAGCCAGAGAAATTAGCGGCAAACTGGGTTTACAGGGAATGGCAAAAGGAGTACAGAAAACAGCATCCGTACTTGGATGGTGCGTACAATGTTTCAAGAAGAACCACTCTGTCAGAACAGAACGCTCGACTTGCAGAACTTCGCAAGAAGCATTTGGAAGAGCACCCTGAAGACTTTATACCACTTGGCAACAAGACGAATCCCTACGAGAATACAGGTACGGGAAAAATGAAGTAGAACCAACATTTTAAACTTTTAGATTATGATACAGAATTTATTTTCAGTTTTGAGTGAGGAACAGATTAACTCACTGACACAGGAAGAGAGGCAGACACTTACCCGCCTCGACGAGAAACTTTTCCCTGACTATGACAAGTACGTTGACGAACACATGAAACAGAAAAGCATGGTTGAGCGTGTTTTGGATAGACACAGGGCAGAGGAAAGGGGAAATGTTGAGTACCAACAGATGATGGAATCGGAGTTCTGTTAGTTTCATGTGTGTGGGTGGGGAACGGCAACTTTGCCCTACCTACCCACATTAAAAAAGATTGCTTTATGTGTACGATAATAGGAACAAACAAGAAACAGAACGTGGAACGTAGTAGTTTCCTTCTACAGGTGCGCTATGTTGCTGCTGATGCAAAAATATCTTTGCAGAAATACATTTCACAGAATCCTTTACTTGCAAAAACGCCCATGACGAAGAAACTTGTAAAGGAGGTTTTCTTTCGCAACACTTTGGATCATTTTCCATGTAGAAGTGTTGATGCTCTCGCTGAATTTCTGTTTAGTCAGGCATTGAAGAATGAGTACATTGTGCAAGTGCCTAAGATTTGGCAGAATGATCCCGATGAATATATCTGTAATCCATACTTATTGAGCATGAAGCCCGGTCCAAGAACAAAAGTAGAATAGGTATGGAAATGCAAGTAAAAAGGCAGCTGATACATATACTGCAAAATAGAGTGAAATTTAAGTGGATGTCGTGGGATTTGCAAGCCATAAATGTGAATGATAAAGCTCAAGCAGAACTTTATGTGCCACAATTAGAGAACCTTGCAAAAGGCGTTTCCAATTTCGCTTATAACTATGGTGTTTTCGTAAATTTGGGAACAGAACCTTTGTATAGCGATGACACCAATTTTATGAGTCACTACAATGCTATGGTTACTTCCTTCTCAACCATCCCTTATGGGTACTCTCTCAAAAATTCGCCATTCAATAGATACGCAAGCGAAATAATAAGTGATATTGAAGGCGGTTTAAATGTAAAGATAGTTAGACAAAAAGGAAGTACAATAGGTAATTTCTACGTTGGCACAAATCCAATATTTAAACGAAACATTAGTGGGTTGACAAATAGTAGAGCCTCCTTCCTGATACGACTTGTAACTAACTTGTTCTTACATGTAGACAAATTCCGGCTAAAAGACCCTAACGGAAATATCATTGAGGACAATATGAGCCGAAATGATATCGCATGGTTCTTTTTTAGTGGTTATACATTCACTGAAAACGGTAGCTATTACGATATAAGATGTATGACATTCAACCCGCCTCAATTAGTACATGACCCATCAGCCATAATTCCTACCGCAGAAGATATTAACAACTATAATGCACAAAGTAGCTTTGACATAATCGAATAAGTATAATGTAAATAGTATGAAGAGGATTCAAAAAAAAGAGTTAGAAGGCAAGGATTGCTTTTCTATCATCATAAGTGATATTGAATATTACTTTGAATACAATGCGCTGTTTGAAAATATGCCGAGGTTCTTGCAGATTGAAAGCGGTAATACAGAAATTCGCATAAACTATGAAGTTAGTGAAATGGTGAATGGTTCTATTTCCAATGTAATAATTGAAAATGGACTTTTAGCTGAAATCATCGTTAGCACGAATCGCAATACAAATAAGCGAGGTTTCAAGGCTAAAACAATTGAGATTCTAAAAGTAATAGAGAATGCGATAGGGAAAGCTGTGAATTACAATTGCTTCAGTCAAGACTTTGTGAAGTCAACTGATAGCGAGATCGAAACAATTGCAACTACCATTACGAGACATAAAAACAGAATAAGTAAACAAGAAAAAATTACAGAATAATATGGAACAGACAACTATTACACAAACGCAAGCACAGGGAAAGGAGTGTTATTCCATTTCCATTGATCAGACTGACTATTATTTCTTGTATAGTGCTGCTGTTGGCAATATGCCGAAGATTATTCAGGTGACAATAGACGGCGTGGATATTCCCATTCACTATGAGTTAAGTGACGTTGTTAATGATGCAACGGGTTACGCTCTTGGTTTGGAAGAAAACCGCCTCTCTGGTGTCTTAGTCTGCATCGGAAAGTCTATCAATACGAAAGACTTTCACGAAAAGACTTCTGTCATTATCAAAAGCATCAATAACGCTATTGAGCAGGCTATTGATCATGGCAGCTTTAACCATGAATGGGAAAAGCCTACGGATGCAGAGGTAGGAACTATGTCGGTGGAGATTGCAAGTCACTTCTACCGTATCAATCTTGGTGCAAGAACCAGTAGCACGTCTCGTTATGCAGGTAAGCCGAATAACCGACGTTATCCGCATACTTGTGTCATTACTCATGTTGACAACAACGACCCGATGGCTGATGATCCCATCGAAGACGACCCGATGGAAGATGACCCAATGGCAGACGATCCAATGGCTGATGATTCTGGTGACAATGGCAATAGTGGCGAAGGTGGAAGTGACGACGAAAGCGGACGTGTTGTTACAGTATATGATGGAATTTGCCGTAGTGAGGCAAAGCACACCACGAATGCAACAGGTAAAGTGATAGTCTCAACTCGTCGTGTTTCCATTCCTCTGACTATTGACGATTGGGAGAAACGTGAGTACCAACCAGTCGCAGGTGACAGAATCAAGGTCTGCAAAGGTAGCGTAGCCGTTGAATGGGGGCAGATATTGGACTTCATGCCTGGCACTATGGGTACGACCATCTTGTTTGAGTTTGTAGCGTAAGTGTCATGGCAAGGAATAGGGCAGTCATAACTAAAGCGGTTGAGGACTACAAGAACCGTGTTATCATACCGATAATGGAGGCACGTTTGAAGTCATGGTGCAGCCAGATTCTTGACGCTTCTATATTGGCACGTCAACGGAATCCGAAAGCGCATAACTTCACAGGAAACCTTCTTAACTCAATTGTCGTTTGTCTCTACAAGAACCGTGAGCCAGTAATGGCTTGGTTTGCATCGGACAGAGTGCCGGAAGCCATTGTGCCAAAGATGAAGAAAAGGCAGCGTAAGCGTGTTTTCTTCAGTCGCGATTACGATGGTCAGGAAAGCGCATATCTGCCAACGGTAGAAACAAACGGTGGTTGGGGTCGTGATGATGCTCAGAACTTCTTTGAAACCTATGTGCCGAAAGGTAACAACCTCTTTGACGTTGTGATTGCCTATCCTGTTGAATATGCTGATTGGGTAGAAGCGCAAAGGGCTACAACTGGCATCCTCAATGCCTATCAGTATGTGGAACGTACAGGTGTGAGATTTATGAGACTTAAATAGAAAAGGACATGAATAAAGAAGAAAAAACCTTATTGGCATCCCTCAAAAAGATTAGGGATAATCAGGATGGAACTGAGGACTGGATGGTAGAGACACCATTTGAAGTTATCAACTATGGTTTCATCAAGACTCTCGAACGCAAGGTAAAAGGACTGGAGTTTGAATCTGTGAAAGTTGTCAATGGCAAACTCTCACTCTATTTTATAAGAAAGGGTTGGACTTATGCTCATTAAGCGATTAAGAAATGCAAACAATGGTGATGGTAGTTTCAGTTTCCGTCTCAAGTACACACCCGGCTCTGACTTGAAAAAGCCATTGCAGAAGTGGTTGAGAATGGAACTGGAACACGGCTGTTACTGCCTACACTCTGAAGAAGAGTTTCGTGACTATATGCGCGAGAATATCTTTGGCTATCTGCCAGATTGGTTTGCCCGTGAAGTTACGGAATGGGCTTTTATGGTTGCATACAGAGAGGGCTATGTTTGCCGTAGTCAGCATGATCAGAACGCGCAAGTTCCGATGTTCTATATACCACGTAGTTTACTTGACCTCAAATGTGGGCCACATCTGAAAGTCAGTGACCAATACGCAAAAGACTTCGATATGATTCCTGGTGTATCGGCTGACTTCGAGGAACAAAAACCAATCACAAAACTTGAAGACAAAAAGAACATTGAATTATGATAGAAGAAAAAGAAGAGGTGCAAAAAGCACAGACAGAAGAAGTCGATGGTCTCACATATACCATCGTGAAGATACCACGTACCAATAAAGTATATAAGGTGCGGACTCTCACCAATAACCAACTCGAAGACATTGCCAGACTCCTTTTCAGGGATGGTGAGCAGAAGACAACAGAAGAAACAATTCTCAAAGATACTAAGATTTCGGCAAAGGCTGCAGCAATCTATCTCACTCCTGATTATTGGAAACGTAAGTTGACGTATTGGTTTCGATGGAGGTGGTTCTACTACATCCGGCAGTATGACAACGCTCAGTTGCAACCAGTCATTTCGGCTGGCTTTGGCTCAACACCGTATATCGACTTTCTTAAAACGATGTCATTGCTTGCTAATCAGAAAGACACGCAAATGCGTATGACCGTTAAGGAAGCCGAAAAGATTTTGCAGGAATTGTCTTCAAAGGCCAACACCAAAGATGGTAATGATTCCAAGCAAAACGATAATTCGCAATAGAAAGTTTTTCATTCTTGTTAGTTTGTTATAACTTTGTTTTGAATCCGAATGGATTTAATCTCTGATGTTTGGGGATCGCTTGTCTGTGAAGATAGGCGATTCTTTTTGTTACATTATGAATCGTAAACAATCATAAATCATTTTGAAGAATGATTGTCAATCCAAATATTATTTGTACTTTTGCACCTGTTAGGCAGCGAAAGCGTAAGTCCAGTAATGTAAAGTGCAGTGTTGACCTCTCTAACGAGGTGTGGCATCTGAAACCCGCTGATGTCTAATGGCAATAATGGGATTTGTTCAACACTTAAAACTTAAATTATGAGTAAAGCAGAAATAACTCAAAGGATTGAGGAATTGACGAGAGAAAGAAACTCACTTCCACGGCACGGCTTTGAACGTGCAAGAATCATGGATAAAATCTCGTCACTTCAAACTGCACTATCATGGGCGTAATCATGGTATCTTTTAAAGGGGAATCGGTTAGCCGATTCCCCTTTTACACATATTCAAACATTAGTCCTTTGACTGGTCTGTTTCGTCGCATATTGTAGTAGAAAGAATTGGGAGGAATCTGTGGGTAGGTTTCAAACAGTTGGGTAACGGAATCGAATAACTCTCCAGTGGTAGTACACAGAATCTTCTTTCGATAATTCGGCAACTCCTTACCTTTTCTGCTATTCACAAGAATCTCACTATCTTCAACTTCGCAAAGCACGAAGTGGAAGCCTCTTGTAGGATTTTTATTCTTGATGCAGTTCGTAATAGTCATGTAGGGAATACCAGTCTTGTCAGAGCAATCTCTTACTGACTGGAAAATCTGGTCAGTCTCTACACACTTAACAAACTTGTTCCAAGTCTTTTTAGCCTTTGTCTCAGGATTTGTTAGTAGATTGGTGTTGACAGATTCTTCCTCGTTGATCTCTGCAAGCAGGAAAGTTTCTATCTCACAACCTCTTGAACGGGCAACAGCAGCCATTGTCTTAACTTCATCTTCGCTGAAGCAATAGATAAGTTCTGTTACTTTCCCGTTCTTGTAGAAACTCGCAAGGAATGTCTTTTCTGTCATAAGGCAATCTATTCTTCAACACCGTATTTAGCCCTTAGTTGGCGCATTTCACGCTCAAAAGCCTCATTTTTTAACTTCATATCCTTATCGTAGTTACTGCCATGAAGAGCCTCGTATGCTTCTTTAGCATCTGGGTACGCTTTTTCAACAGCCTTACTAATCAAAGAAGCCATTTCGTCAGGTCTTACTCTCTCACCTACATCTTCATGCAGAACCTCGTTGAAATTTGCGAACAAAGGACATTGACTGCATTTGATGGGAAAGTAGAAGTTGATGGCATCGGTCTCTTCCTGTTCTGGCTCTACGGTATTTCTCTGCCTTATCTCGTCGTATCTGAGGAAAAGGTCAGCACGCTCTTTTGAACCCTTTGGAGCGGCTTTTGCAGAGCGTAGTATTTCCTTTGCCACCTCGTCACCATCAATAAGTTCAACCTCTTCCAGTTCAACAGGGATGGCACTTTCTTTCACTCTGCTTATTCTGTCAGCAAGGAGTTTCTTGAATTTGGCAGAACCAAACTTCTTGTCTATGATTACCCTTTGTTGTTTCTCAGGGAGGTTTAACTTCAACTCTTCAGGGAATAACAGCATATAAGCATCAATATCCTTATAGCCGAGTGCAATCAAATCAGCGCAAGCAAGTAACGCTGCATCTACATTGAGTTTCTTCAACTCTCTTCTAAATTCAATTGAGTGTTCCATATCTATATAAAATTTTCTGTTATCTGATCTTCACAACTTGAATTGCCTGTTACCTTTTTATGACCGTGACATGATTTCTCATTCATACAGAATCCTTCCCATATCTCCGTTTTCGCATAGAAGACTTTGCAAGCCATGTAAGGGCAATCCAGACACTTCATCAGTTATTTGTTACCTTTTATTCTGTCTATGTCGGCTTGTTTGTAGAAGGGTTTGCGCCCAATCTTTACAGGTATGAGATAACCGCTCTTTGACCATCGCCACAGAGTGTTTCTCTTCACATTGAGAATCTTTGCCGTATCATCAGCACCAACTAATTCATTGTCATGCTCATTGTCGGCAACAGCTTGCTTCTCTGCCTCTCGCTCGTCGATAATGTGATTGAAAAGTTCTTTGAGGTCATTCAGGCTAACGACCATCAAGACATTCTCTTTTGATTGTAATATATCCGTAATCATATTGGATTGGTTTTGATTTTTCCGCGAAATTAGAGATAAATCAAACCCAATCAAAAGAAAAGAGGTGTATGCAAGTTTTCATACACTCACATACACCCCTATACAAGTTTTAGCCCTTTTTCAACTGAAAAAGACTATCTTATTAGCCCGGTCAAGGGCATTCAGGTTTTTATCGTTCATGTAGTTGTGAATGGCAGTCCATGACCCGATTCTTTCAAACTCAGACTCATATTCTTTCTGTGTCGGCAACCTCGTAATATAGTTCTCTTGTAAGGCACGTAGAATGACACAACCAACATCTGCACCGCTTCGACCGTCAATAAGCACATGAAGACGTTTCAGGAGCCTTTCCTTATCATCGTATTGGATAATATCAGAGAAAGTTTGCGATTTTTTATTCTTTGCAACTGTGATAGTTTCTATTTCTGATTCTTCAGAATCGCTTTCATCAAATACAAGGTCGTATGTCTCTGCCAACGACTGCACTTCACGTATGAGATAGTCGAACTTGTCACGCAGGCAAACAGCAATCAACCAGACAAACATTTTGATATCCTTACAACTCGTCATGTACTGTTCCCATCCTCCTATTTTCATCCAGTCTTTCGGGGCTTTAACATTCCAGTCCGATGCACCGAATAGAAGAGGCAAACAATTACACCTTTTGGCAATCTTTCCAAAAAACACTTTGAAGATAAGTTTGTTATTGTCGTAGTCACCAGTCAAATGACTCTCTATTTCATTCACAACACTATCTGTGTTGAGGCTCATGCAAAGGTCGTATGCAAACTTAACATCGTTCTTATCCAGTTGTTTCGGTCTTTTACGATCCAAT
The DNA here is from genome assembly GCA_017554145.1 of Prevotella sp. Lineage (GTDB taxonomy): Bacteria > Bacteroidota > Bacteroidia > Bacteroidales > Bacteroidaceae > Prevotella. The sequence continues at coordinate 29,152 of JAFZIZ010000018.1, forward strand.
GGAGTTTCTTCACCCTTATTGTTGACGATACAGAGATTGCCACAATACTTTATTGCAAGCATCGTCAACTCAAAAGATGAATCTATCAGCCGTTGTGTATTATCCCATTTCATACTAAGCCCTCCTATTACAAAAGATTGATTACATTGAATAGCGTTTCGTCCTCAATATTACGATAACGCTTGAAAGCCTTTGAGCCTTCGACGTGACCGCTCATTTTACCGATAATGTTTGGGTCTGAAACTTTGAAGTAGGCATTGCCGACAAAAGTACGACGTGCCAAGTGAGAGGATGCAATTTCGTTCAAAGGCTTAAACTCCGGCTCGCCTGTCTTTGGATTCCTTATCTCGACCTTGCGCGTTATCCCTGCCATACCGAATATGACTTTGATAGCATCGTTGTAACGCTGGCCAGTGATGCAAGGGAACAAACGGCCTTGGGTATCAACTCCACGATATTTCTCAATCAGTTCCAGTGCTTTCGGATGCAATGGTACGCGGGCTTGGAATGGTGTACTACCCTCGTCTTTGGTCTTATGAGGTGTATAAACAAGAATGCCGCCATGAATGTTGTCGTAGTTGAGTTTCAGCAAGTCACCGACACGGCATCCTATCAGACATTGGAACACAAAAATGTCACGTTGTTCAAGTAATGTCTTTATCGGCATCCTCGCAGGTTTCTTCTCTTCTTTGCTCATGGTTTCCCATTTGGCTTCGAGGTCGGCATCAGCAATGATATTTCTCTCGTCAATGGTTATGTAATACGGAGTGCCTACCTTTTCCACTCCAACCTTAACACCCTCAAATGGTCGGTTGGTTGTGTAACCTCTTTCATAGAAATAGGTAAAGAGCGACTTCAAGCGTGTCCGCATCTTGATAACAGTGTTCTCACCTCTGACTTCAATTTTGCTTCGACCAGGCTTAACGCTATTGGGGTAGGCTTTCAGTAGTTTGGCAAAGAGTTTCTTATGGTCTTCTGCCAATGTGCTTTCGTTACGCAGGTAGTCGGAAAAGTCTTCTATGTCTTCTCTGGTAACGTGGTTGATGTCGAAAGAGAAATACTTTCGGTTGCTGTCTGTAGCCCTAACAAATCCCTCATAACGGGAAATGGCACGTAGTAGAACGTGATAGACTCTGGCATGAGATTCTGCCAAACCTTTCTTCACGATGTACTCTTCAGCCATTTCGTAGAATGTCCGTTCTGTCTTGTTGCATACTTCTGGGTGGTTGAAGTTATCAATGATATTCTTCAGCCAGTCACCGCAAATCTCTGTCTTAGGTGCTTTCTCGTAAAACTCGATGATAACCTTCATCAAGTTCTCAATTCGCGTCGCCTGTTGCTTATGCCATTTGACTTCTGGTGTTTCCACTCTGTGATTACTCACACAAATCACACCTCTATCAAGCAGAAAATAACCTTTGCTTTCCGCTTTCTTCTTGGTGATGGTGATCAACTTCGGTGGAACACTAATGTTGAAGTCTTCGGTCTTCTTGCGGTCAATGTACCACTCGAAGAAGTCAGAGGAAATAAACACATCAGTCTTTGCATAGAGGTTGAAATGCTTACCTTCATGGAATCTGATAAGAACCTCCTGCCTACCAGTTTCTTTTTGGACTTTGGTAGAAAGTCTCAACTCGATTTTTGCCATAATGTTTACTTTTATAAGAACGTGCTGCAAAGGTACAAAAAACGACGCGAAAAACCTCCAAAAATTCGCGTCTTTTTCGCGTCGAACATCAAATTTAACGAGTTTTAATCAAATCTAATGCAATAATACGACATTGTGAAACGTTAATAAATAAAGGTGGTTTGGCTCTTTCGGGTGGAACTCGTTCTTTTTCAAAATCACAATGGATTAGGCGAGTACCCCAACTGAAAGAGAAAAGAAAGAGGTTTCCAAGGAGGAAACCTCTTTCTTTTGCCCAAAATCAAAAATAATTCTAATTTATTTTGCATTTCGCCCAATTTGCAGTATCTTTGCATCTAAATACATATTATATAATTAATGGAACAAACAAAACAGCTCGTTAAAACCATTACAGAAGGAATTCAAGAGAAAAAAGGCTCTGACATTGTCGTGGCCGACTTGACTAAAATTGAAGGCACCATCTGCAAATATTTCATCATCTGTCAGGGCAATTCTCCTACTCAGGTAGAAGCGATTGCCGAGTCTGTGGGCGATTTCGCCCGTGAACGACTCAAGGAAAAGCCCACTCATGTCGTAGGACTGGAAAATGCCCAATGGGTAGCCATGGACTATACCGATGTACTGGTCCACATCTTCCTGCCCGATGTACGGGAGTATTACGACCTCGAACATTTGTGGGACGATGCCAAACTGACTTATATTCCGAACCTCGATTAACAGATTATCATGGACAATAAAAAGATGCCCAACAACAGCGGCGATCCCAAGATGAACATGCCGCGGTTTAATATGAACTGGATCTATGCCATTGCCATTGTGGCATTGGTCCTGCTTTATTTATCAGGAGGTGGCCCTTCGAACAGCAGTGTAGCCAAACAGGCCACTTATTCAGAGTTTAAGACAATGGTGAATCGTGGCTATGCCTCGAAGATCATCGTCAACAAGGGGCAGGGCACCCTACGTATGTACGTCAAGCCAGAACATATCCGCGATGTCTTCCATCAGGGCACCCAGCAGACGGGTAACGAGCCTTATATTGAAGTAGAATTCGGCTCTGTCGATCAAGTGGAAAGTTTCATTGAAGAGGCTAAGACCTCTAAGACTTTCACAGGTCAGTACAGTTATGAGAACCGACGCGAAAACGAGATGTTCAACATGCTGTTGTATAATGTGCTGCCCTTTGTATTCATCATCGGTCTGATGATGTTCTTAATGCGAAGAATGGGAGGCGGTGTCGGCGGCAATAGCGTCTTCAGCGTCGGCAAGTCAAAGGCCAAGATGTACGAAAAAGGTGGTGAATTAGGCATTACCTTCAAGGACGTTGCCGGCCAGGCAGGCGCCAAACAGGAGATACAAGAGATTGTGGAGTTTCTGAAGAACCCCCAGAAATATACCGACTTAGGCGGTAAAATTCCCAAGGGCGCCCTGCTCGTGGGTCCTCCAGGAACAGGTAAGACCCTGCTCGCCAAGGCGGTGGCCGGTGAGGCTGGCGTACCTTTCTTCTCGATGTCAGGTTCCGACTTCGTGGAAATGTTCGTCGGCGTGGGTGCCAGCCGTGTCCGCGACCTCTTCCAACAGGCCAAGGCAAAGTCGCCTTGCATCATCTTCATCGACGAGATTGATGCCGTGGGCCGCGCCCGTTCGAAGAACCCCGCCATGGGCGGCAACGATGAGCGTGAGAACACGTTGAATGCCCTGCTCACGGAGATGGACGGCTTCGGCACCAACAGTGGTGTCATCATTCTGGCCGCCACCAACCGTGCCGATATGCTCGACTCCGCCCTGCTCCGTGCAGGCCGTTTCGATCGTCAGATCCACGTAGATCTGCCTGACCTAAATGAGCGTAAGGAAGTGTTCATGGTGCATCTGAAACCACTGAAGACCGACGAGACCGTCGACATTGACTTCCTTGCGCGTCAGACACCAGGTTTCTCAGGGGCCGACATTGCCAATGTCTGCAATGAGGCAGCCCTGATTGCCGCCCGCCATAATAGTGAGAAGGTGGGCAAGCAGGACTTCCTCGATGCTGTAGACCGTATCATTGGCGGATTGGAGAAAAAGACAAAGGTGATGACCGAGAAGGAGAAGCGCAGCATTGCTATCCATGAGGCTGGCCACGCCACCATATCCTGGTTCACGGAATTTGCCAACCCATTGGTCAAGGTCTCCATCGTACCCCGTGGTCAGGCTCTGGGTGCCGCCTGGTATCTGCCTGAAGAACGTGTGCTCCAGACTAAGGATGCCATGCTCGACGAGATGTGTTCTCTCCTTGGTGGCCGTGCTGCTGAGGAATTGTTTATCGGTACGATTTCCACCGGTGCCATGAACGATCTGGAACGCACCACCAAACAGGCATACGGTATGATTGCCTACGCTGGCATGAGTGAGAAACTGCCTAACATCTGCTATTACAGCAATCAGGAATATCAGTTCCAAAGGCCTTACTCTGAGACAACGGCTAAAATTATGGACGACGAGGTGCTTCGTATGATCAATGAACAGTACGAGCGTGCTAAACGCATACTGACCGAACATAAGGAAGGCCATGCCCAACTGGCTCAGTTACTCGTTGACCGTGAGGTCATCTTCGCTGAGGATGTCGAGAGGATCTTTGGCAAGCGTCCCTGGACGAGTCGTGCCGAAGAGTTGCTCGAAGCCCAGATGAAGGCAGATGCCGAGCGCATGGCCGAGGAAAGAGCGAAGGAACTGGAGGAAAAGGCGGCAAAGGCCGAAACAGAATCCCCATCAGAATCTTCAGAATCATCAGAGTAATCAGAGTTTTCAGAGAAACCAAAGAGACCAATCATGAAGAATTTTATCATCAGAACGATAACTGGCGTGCTTTTTGTGGCAGCGATTGTGACGTGCTTCTTAAGACCTGAGGCGATGATTTTACTGTTCGCTTTGGTAACGGGACTCACCGTCTGGGAGTTCACTGGACTGGTAAACGACTACCAGAACATCACCGTCAATCGGATGATCTGCACCATAGCAGGCGTCTATTTCTTCTTTGCCATGGCAGGTTATAACAGCGGCCTCACCCCAGCTACCGTCTTCATTCCCTACCTCGTCAGTATCATCTACCTGTTGATTGCCGAACTCTACCTGAAAAACCCTGACCCCATCGGAGATTGGGCCTATACAATGATGAGCCAACTCTACATCGCCCTGCCCTTCTCTTTGCTCAACGTACTGGCATTCCGTTCCGTAGGAGTTGACATCCAGTATACCTACCTTATCCCACTTTGCGTGTTTGTCTTCTTATGGATAAACGATACGGGCGCATATCTCTGCGGTTCCTTGTTAGGAAAGCACAAACTCTTCCCTCGTATTTCTCCGGGAAAGAGTTGGGAAGGCAGTATAGGTGGCTGTATCCTTGTAACGGCCATTGCTGTACTGATATGGTACCTGACAGAACGCTATCAAGTCAATGAACTGAGTCTCACTGCCTTCGAGTGGGTTGGACTGGGACTGACTGTCGTCATTTTCGGTACTTGGGGCGATCTGATTGAATCACTCCTCAAGCGTACCCTGGGCATCAAGGATAGCGGAACGATCCTCCCTGGTCACGGTGGCATGCTCGACCGCTTCGACTCTTCGCTATTGGCGATTCCCGCTGCTGTCGTTTACCTCTACACACTGACATTAATCTAAATTCAGTGAATTTGATGAGCAAATTCACTGAATTTACTATTAACTATTTAGTCTGATACAACACATTAAGCGTTGGGGTATACGTATTCTTTAAGGTCACGGTGATAAAACCACCGTCGGTCTCAAACTTCGCTACCTTGTGGTCATCACCCAAAACAGGGCAATTGGGCCAAGCATCCAACTCTTTCTCCAAACCATCACGAATCTGCTGCCAAAGATTACGGGTACTGTCATTGGTCGACAGTTCGTAGGTTTCCTGAATCATCTGCAGTGTATCGTGCTGCTGAGCCAATACCAGATGATACAACTCACCTGGATTCCTCATCACTACATTTGTCAGATCTGAGTCAGAACGGGCAGAGTCGATGGCAAAGCCACGGTTCGTCAGAGAATCACAAAAAGCCTTGAACGGCATGCCCATGGACAATCCACGATAGTCCAGATACTTAGGTTCACTACTGCATGCACAAAGTGCCAAAAAAGCCACAAGGGCCACCAAAATCTTCTTCATAATCATACCGGTTTAATAATTCTGCTGCAAATATACGAAATAATTGTCAATTATCAATTATCAATTATCAAATTTTTTGTACCTTTGGCTTCACCGAAGGTACTCACGTTCGGAAAAACTCAAATTTATTTGGTTTTTCTCTCACTTATTCGTACCTTTGCACCCATGTTTACAGGAAGCATCCTACTTTTTGCCCTTCTGATGGCCCCTGACGATGCCGATACGATTCGCACGGAACGAATCGATGAGGTTATCGTCACATCGAATTCTGCTCGCCAACGCCTACAGAGTGTACAGGCCGGTGCCGAGCAGCTCCAACTGAAGGAACTGACAACTGCTCCCCAATTATTCGGCGAGACCGACATTATGCGAAGCATCCAGTTGCTGCCAGGTATCAAGGCAGAAAGTGATGCATCGAGTAGTTTTCAGGTTCGAGGGGGTACGTCTGCCCAGAATCTGGTACTCTTCGACAACAGCCCTGTCTATAATGTTGGGCATCTCGCAGGCCTCTTTTCGGCTTTCAACAACGACGCTTTGGCAGGTGCAACCCTCTATAAGGGTCTGTTACCCGCCCAATACGGCGGTGCCTCGTCGGCAGTTCTCGACATCAGCGGACGGACGGGTGACAAACAGCAATGGCATGGTGGCGCGACTATCGGACTGCTGTCTGCCAAAGGTACCATTGAGGGACCAATTGTAAAGGATAAGTTGTCTTTCCTCGTCACCGCCCGTCGCACCTACCTCGATGCCTTCCTTAAACTCAGCGATGACTTCAAGGACAATACGCTCTATTTCTATGATGTCAATACAAAGATAGACTGGACCGTTACACCCCATGACCAACTATTCCTCAGTTTCTTCACGGGCTACGACCGTACGGCCCTGCAAGACATGATTGATATCCGCTGGCGCAACCTGACAGGAAGTCTGAAGTGGCTCCATCACTTCCATGGCGGCTCCAACGCCCAGACGACCCTGCTCTACAGCAGTTACGAAAACAACGATGGTGTCGACTTCATGGGCCTCAACCTCTGGTACAAAGGGCATATCCGTCAGGCCAGTTTCAGACAGGACTTCAATTTCTCCCTCGGACGTCACGAGTTGAAGGCAGGTCTCCAGTCATCCTTGCTTAATGTAAAATCAGCAGAATGGCAGGTGCTCAGTACCTACGAGAAGGAACAACGCCGTGCTTGGGAGAATGCAGTATGGCTCAATACCACCCTGAAGCCTTTCGAACGGCTGACGGCCACTGCCGGCCTGCGTCTCAGTACCTTCTCACCTTTAGGTGGCTCGCTCTATTACGACATCAGTCCGCAGGGTGAAATAGACTGGTACTACTCCTATAAGAAAAATAAGATTGTCAAGACCCATATTGTCTGGGAGCCTCGTGTCAGCTTCAACTTCTCCCTTACCCCTACCCTCAATGTGAAGGCGGCCTATGCCCGGATGTCGCAGAACATCCATGCCTTGCGTAACCAGAGCACGTCGACACCCTTCGACCGCTATACTATCAGCAGTAATATCGTGAAACCTGAGATAGCTGACCAGATCAGTGCAGGTATCTTTTTTGTCACGCCCGACGAGACCTACGACTTCTCCATCGAAGGCTATTACCGCAAGATTGACAATGTCCTGGATTACCGTGATGGCAAGACCTTCCGCAGTGAGATAGAGATTGAACGCCTGATTCTGCCTGGTGACGGAAAGGCATACGGCGTAGAATTTCTCGCCAGAAAGAACAATGGCCGTTTCACAGGATGGCTAGGCTATACCCTATCCTGGTCCAAGGCCTGTATCGATGGCATTAACGGAGGACGATGGTATGATGCCAACAACGACCGACGTCATGACATCAACCTGGTTGCAATGTACCGTCTCACCCGTCGGTGGAACCTCAGTGCCGCCTGGGTTTTCAACAGCGGTCAGGCCTTTACGGCCCCAAGTGGCAAATACCAGATGATTGACAACTGGATTTACTATTATGCCGAGCGCAACGGCTACCGTGCACCCGACTATCATCGTCTCGATGTCAGTGCCGTCTGGAGCAAGAGATACCGTCGCACCACACATGAGTGGGTCTTCGGCATCTACAATCTCTATAATCGCTACAACCCGTTCCTCATCAACTTTGAGGACGGCGAACAGGGAGCCGGCACCCGTGCCGTACAGTATTCGCTCTTCGGCATCGTACCGTCGGTTTCATTTAACATCAACTTCTGATCGCCTATGAATAAGTCTGCTTTTTTGTTCTTCTGTCTAAATATGATCCTTCTGTCTTCCTGCGAGAAAGACATCGACATCAATTACCATCAGGTGCCGTCGCTTTACGTGGTCGAGGCCTCTGTAAGCAACTCCTGCATGGAAGCCCGCATCAGCCGAACGAATAACATGGACGACGACAGAACGCAAAGCAACATCAACAATGCCACAGTGATCGTGACGGGCAATGATGGTAGCAGGGACCTGCTCAACTACCTGTCCAACGGCCGTTATTACTCCAAAAGCAAGGGAATACCCGGCGTAACCTATACCATCAGTATCGACCTCGACGGGGAGCACTTCACCTCAACCTCCACCATGCAGAGTAAGCCAACCATCAATTCGTTCAGGGTGATTCGTAAAAAGATTGCCACGGAATGGTTTCAGATAGGTGAACTGAAATTCCAGGATCTTTCCAACGAAGACAACTGGTATTTCATGCACATCTATCGCAACGATCTGGGCTACCGCTGGGCTGTGCTGAACGATCGTAACAATCCGAACCAAGAACTGCAGCAACTCTTCACTTTCTTCCGCGAAGGCGAAGGTGGCAGCGATGTGCTCCGTGATGGCGATGACCTGCGGATAGAACTCTATGCCATCGACCAACGGGCTTATGACTATCTCTTCTCAATGCAGATGATGGAAAACACAGGCACCAACCCGATTCCAAATTTCTCGGGCGGATGCCTTGGATTTTTCTCTGCACATTGGTTAGTGGCGCAACCCTTCATCTACCGTGCTGCCAATGTAGAAGAAGAGGAATAAAAGGAATCAGAAAAGATCCGGTGGCGTTGTCGGTGTTATGCCAAGTTTAAGCCGGACGGTCACAGGGGTTTCCATATCCGTATTCTTATACTCTAACCTGATGACCATGTCGTCAAAGGACAACACCCGCATTTGAATCTTCCTTACCTGATCACCTTCCGGATATTCCATGCGAAGGTTGTCGTTGTCACACTTATAGGTGCCGGCGTTAATGGTATGGCCGTATATATCGTATGCACAAAACGAACCGTCCCTTACCATGCCGTTATAGGTGCCATCGCCAGAAAAAGTGAAATAATAATAAGGATAATCCTCAGGCGATACATCCACGTCGCCGATAATCTCCACGTCACCTTCCTCCCAGCCACGATACCAAGTGCCGACTATCTGCTCTGCCAGTCGGCTACCGTCGTCATCACCAGAACCGCAGCAGATGAACAACGGCAGAAACAACAACAAGAAGAGTCTACTTGACATTACCCACCTTCACCAAGTACTCTGCAATCTGCACAGCATTCAGGGCCGCACCCTTACGGATCTGGTCACCACTGAGCCAGAAGGTCAGACCGTTCTCATCACTGATATCCTTGCGGATACGGCCTACATAGACATCGTCCTTACCGGCAGTCTCCAGCGGCATAGGATAAGTCAACGTCGTGGGATCATCCTTCAATGTACAACCTGGTGCAGCGGCAATCGCTTTCTGGGCCTCCTCCACACTGATGGGACGCTCGGTCTCAATCCAGACAGACTCGGAGTGAGAACGCAAAGAGCTGACACGGACACACATGGCCGAGCACTTGGCATCGGTATGCATAATCTTACGGGTCTCGTTGTACATCTTCATCTCCTCCTTGGTATAGCCATTGGGCTGGAACACGTCTATCTGAGGAATGACATTATATGCCAACTGGTGGGCGAACTTCTTCACGGTCTTTACCTCACCCTCTTCAACCATTTCCTTATACTGCTGCTGCAATTCGGCCATCGCGGCGGCACCGGCGCCAGAGGCACTCTGATAAGAAGCTACGTGGATGCGCTTGATATGCGAGATGTTCTCCAACGGCTGAAGCACCACCACCATCATTATCGTGGTACAGTTCGGATTGGCAATGATACCACGAGGACGGTTCAGTGCATCCTCAGCATTGCACTCAGGCACTACCAAGGGCACATCGTCATCCATGCGGAAAGCCGAAGAATTATCAATCATCACAGCCCCGTATTTCGTAATTGTCTCGGCGAATTCCTTCGATGTGCCTGCACCGGCAGAGGTGAAGGCGATGTCCACATCCTTGAAGTCATCGTTGTGCTGCAACAGTTTCACCTCAATCTCTTTACCCTTAAACGTGTACTTCCTGCCTGCGCTGCGCTCCGAGCCAAACAGCACCAGTTCATCCATCGGGAAATTTCTCTCTGCGAGAATACGCAGGAACTCCTGTCCCACAGCGCCACTCGCGCCAACAATTGCTACTTTCATCTTGTTTAATTATTATAATGGTTATAATTTGGCTGCAAAGGTACGATTAAGTGAGCAAAAAACCAAATAATTTTATGTTTTTTCGAACGTGAGTACCTTCGAATTTGATTCAAAGGTACTACTTTTTTTGGAAACAAAAGAAAAAATTCGTATCTTTGCACACGAAATGGCTATAGTGGCTGCATATTTCCCAATAACTGACCCCACGATGATTTTCTTCGTCGTGTTGTTGATTATTCTCTTTGCACCAATCATCATGAGTAAGCTGCGCATCCCGCACATCATTGGTATGGTGCTGGCTGGTGTTGTTATTGGCAAATATGGCCTGAACATTTTGGAACGCGATATCTCTTTTGAGATCTTCGGAAGTGTCGGACTTTATTATATCATGTTCCTGGCAGGACTTGAGATGGACTTGGAGAGTGTCAAGCGCAACTCCCGTCAATTTCTGATCTTTGGTCTGCTCACCTGTTTCGTACCATTGATCCTTACCTATGTCATGTCACGAACGATGCTGGGCTACAGCCATCCAGCCTCTTTCCTCTTAGGTTGTATCATGGCTTCCAACACCCTCATCGCCTACCCCATTGTCAGCAGATACGGTCTGCAACGGCATCCCTCCGTCCAGCTGTCCGTCGGATCCTCGATGATCTCGCTATTCATGGCCTTGGTGATGATTGCGGCTCTCTCCACCCTCTTCACTGCCAGTCTCACCGACAACACCCATTCCTCCCTCTTTGTTTCCCTTGCCACTTTCCTCATAAAACTTACGGTCTTCATCGCCGGTTCTGTCTGGCTCATTCCCCGTCTGGCACGCTATTTCCTCCGCCGCTACTCCGATGCGGTCATGCAGTATATCTTTGTACTGGCTGTGATGTTCCTCTCAGCGGCACTCTCGGTAGCCATCGGTTTGGAGGGTATCTTCGGTGCGTTCTTATCAGGATTGATTCTGAACAGATACATCCCGAAAGTCTCCCCCCTAATGAACCGTATCGAATTTATCGGTAATGCTGTCTTCATTCCTTATTTCCTCATCGGTGTCGGCATGCTGATCAATGTGCGCACGGTATTCACCTCGTTACAAGTCTTATGGGTTGTCTGCCTCATCGCTTTCTTCGGGACCTTTGGAAAGGCCGTTGCTGCGTATATCTCCAGTCTGTTTTTCAGACTACCACAGCGCGACGGCAATATGATGTTCGGCATGACCTCTGCCCACGCTGCCGGTGCCATCGCCATGGTGATGGTTGGTATGCGTCTGGAGGTGTCGCCAGGGGTCTATCTTGTCAACAGCGACATGTTGAACGGTGTCATCATGATGATCCTTGTCACCTGTATCATCTCCACCCTGATGACAGAGCATGCTTCCCAGCAGATTGTGCTCACCCAAAGCCGCGATGCCATCTCCTATCCAGGTACAACGACAAGCACCAACACATCTGAGGATGATGAGAAGATCCTGCTCTGTGTCAAATACAAAGAGATTGCCCCACAACTACTGTCGTTGGCCTTACTAATGCGCAACCAACGGTTGAACAGAGGTCTTGTAGCCCTGAATGTGGTCTACGATGATGAAAAGTCCGTCAGGCATCGTGAAACAGGACTCCGATTGTTGGAGCAGTTGCAACAACAGGCCTCCGCTGCTGAGGTGCAGATGCAAACACAGGTGCGCTTGGCATCAAACATTGCCAACGGTATCAAACACGCCTTCCGTGAGTTCAGCAGTTCAGAGATTATCATGGGTATGCACGTCCATACGGAGCGCAATCCCAAGTTCTGGGGCGACTTTATCCAGAGTCTCTATAATGGTCTGAACCGACAGATTATCCTCATCCGCTTCGTACAACCTCTCAATACCCTGCGGCGTATCCAAGTGGCTGTGCCATCAAGGGCTGAGTTTGAGCCCGGTTTCCACCGCTGGCTGGAACGCTTGAGCCGTTTGGCAGGCCAACTCGACTGCCGCATCCAGTTCCATGGCCGCGAGGAGTCGCTTGTGCTGATTGCCGAATACATCAACAACCGCCACCCCAATGTCCGTGCCGAATATACAGGCATGGCCCATTGGAACGAGTTGCCCCAGTTGGCAGCCACTATTCAGGAGGATCATCTGTTTGTCGTCATCACTGCCCGTAAAGGTACCATTTCCTATAAGAATGCGTTAGAACGACTGCCCGACGAACTTCAGAAATACTTCTCTGGCAAGAACCTCATGATTATCTTCCCGGATCAGTATGGTGATCCGAAGGATGACCATATGAGCTTCACAGAGGCACAACACCACGAGGAAACATCGCTTTATACAACCATCTCGCAGTGGATTCATAAAAAAAGGAGTTGATTATGCTGAAATTAGGAGAGTATCATACGCTGAGAATCAAAAAACGTACAGACTACGGACTTTATCTGGATGGGGGTGATGAAGGCAATATCCTCCTACCCAATCGATATGTGACAAGAGAAATGCACATTGGTGATGAGATAGAGGTGTTTATCTATCTGGATCAAGACGAGCGTACCATCGCTACCACAGAGCATCCCATTGCCAAGGTCGGAGAGTTTGCCTGGATGGAGTGCGCATGGACCAATGAATACGGTGCTTTCCTGAACTGGGGACTGATGAAAGACCTGTTCTGTCCCTTCCGTGAACAGAAGCAGCGCATGGAGCGTGGCAAGAAATACTATGTATACGTGATGGAAGACGAGAAGACCCACCGGCTGATGGCTACGGCGAAGATAGAACGCTATCAAAAGAAAACGGGCCATGAACTGGCCCTGGATTTCTCGGAAGAACTGTTGCGCTACCTCTATGAACACGAAGGTCATTGCGACCTTGGCGACAAATCGCCTGCTGAAGAGATTGCCGCCCGCTTCGGAGTCTCTAAGAAAGTCTTCAAACAGGCCGTCGGCGACTTATACAAGCGACAGATTATCACCATCAGCGACGATGGTATCCACCTCGTCCCCTGAATCTATCTTCATACTGGATTCTCCTTCGATAACGCCATCTCTCAAATGAATGGTGCGATCTGTCAGCTCAGCCAGGCTCTCATCATGCGTCACGATGATAAAAGTCTGCCCAAACTTATCACGGAGGTCGAAAAACAACTGATGCAATTCAGCCTTATTCTTTGAGTCAAGTGAGCCTGATGGTTCATCAGCTAAGATAACAGCGGGGTTATTGATGAGCGCACGAGCCACGGCCACACGCTGTTTCTCACCACCAGAAAGTTCATTGGGTTTATGTGAGGCACGCTCACTCAGCCCCATAAACGCCAACAAATCCTTGGCCCGTTTCTTTGCCTCCTTTTGCGAGACACCGGCAATATAGGCGGGAATCATGATATTCTCCAAAGCCGTAAATTCGGGTAGCAACTGATGGAACTGAAAGACGAAGCCAAGGTGTTGGTTACGGAAATCGCTCAATTTCCGAGCCGACAACTTGCTGGTATCGATACCATCTACTACCACACGACCCGTATCCGGTTTATCCAGCGTACCGATGATCTGCAACAACGTGGTCTTACCAGCACCTGAAGGGCCAACGATGCTCACCACCTCGCCCTTGTCAATATGGAGGTCGATGCCTTTCAACACTTCCAAGGCACCAAAACTCTTATGGATATTCTCAATTGTAATCATATTGCTAAAAAGCCTCTGGATTTTTCTCCAGAGGCTTTTATTGATTAATAAGTGATGCTTATTCTGCGATACAGATAGATACACGGTTGAGGTCGTTCTCAGCGAACGGCTGTACACGTGAACCCTTAGAGTCGTAAGAGATACGGCTCTCTGCAATGCCGTATTGCTCCTTCAGAGCTTTTACAACGGCATCAGCACGACCAGCGGCCAGACGGTCGTTGATTTTGTCATTACCAGTACCAGCGTCGGCATAACCAGTCACCTGAACCTTGGCATTGGGATACTTAGCCAGATAGTCGGCAACGTCCTTTACCTTTTGCTGCTCACCGTCACGGATCACAGTCTTGTTGATCTCGAAGAAAATGTCACGACGAAGCGGCTCAATCTTCTCCACTACAGGAGCAGGAGCGGGTTGCTCAACAATAGGCTCGGGCTCAACAACGGGCTCCGGAGCGGGAGCTGGTGCGGGAGGAGGAGGCAGAATCTTGTTGTAAGCCTTGCCCAGATTGATCTTCAGACCTACCAAAGCATTGAAATACCAGTCGGCCTTCAGTTTACGCTCGGCCTTCTTTGAGTTGTACTTGTCACCAAGGATGTTTGCATTACCCTCGATGGTCAGAGCAACGGCATCAGAGAGCTTGAAAGCAGCCTCGAGACCACCACGTCCGAAAGGACTGATCTTACTGTCGGTCCAAACATAATCCAAATTATAAGCATTCAAGCTTGCCAGATTCTTAGCGATGTCGTTTGCCTCGTCATTGTCGAAAGCGATGTTGGCACCACCACCGAGGAAAGCGCTCAGATTGAACACGCGGTTAGGATTCCAACCACAAAACAGGTTGCTCAGGTTGAACATCAGGTCAATGCCGGGAGCAACATACTTGTACTTGTAGTCGTTGGTGTAAGGTGCTGCACCGATAGTTGGACGGAAACCATTCCAACCACCTTTGCTCTGCCAAGCATTGGCCTGGATGCGGGCACCGAATACAGGACTGAACTGATAGCCAAGACCAAGCTGAACATTAGGAGAAATCAGCTTGGAGAACTTAGCCTCTCCAAGGGTATACTGAGCACCACCTTCCAGATTGAGGAAAGCATGCTTCTGGAACTCATACTTTGTACCATCAGCAGCCTCATAGGTTGCCTGAGCCAAAGCAGATGCGCTGAAACTCAGCAGCATTGCAGCCAATAAAACCTTAATTGTCTTCATAATAGTTAAAATAAAAATTAAACATCAAATAAATAGTCACGTACAAAAATGCTTATTCGTAGCACTTGATACCCTGCAGGATGATCTCCGTAGGCTCTTCAGAAGCGTTCGTATAGACGTTGGCACTACGATAGAACTGTCCGGAACCGAGTTCACCCATTTTTAATATCATAGTTATTTTCGATCGGGTGCCAGGTGCAATGGGATCCTTAGGATAGTCCACTTCCAAGCAGGTACAAGATGATTCCACTTTTTGAATTACAAGAGGAGCGCTACCCGTGTTTGTAAATAGAAACTCTCGCGTCTGATCCGGACCATCGATTTCTAGCGCACCAAGGTCAAAAAAGACTGTATCGAACTTGATAGCAGCAGTAGCATCAGCAGGCAATGTACCTACACTGACATTATCCATAGAGTCACCCGAAGCATTACCTTGTTGACCCCGCCGATTCGACTGGCAAGCAACAATCACCAAAGCCAGGAGACTGATAAACAATAATTTCCTCATAGTCAGTGTCTGACTTATTCTTCAATTTTTGATTCGCGCGTGTTCAGATCATCTTCGTCAGCAACCGTCAGATGCCATTCGCCATTAATACGAACAGGCTTGATGGCATAGAACATCTTGTTAGGACGGTTATCGTTCACGTCTTCCTTATCGAAAAGCACGCCAGAATACTTAACAAGACAATCACTTTCAGTTCTGAAAATTACGCTCTCCAACTCATAGCGAACCGGAGAAATGATTTTCATCCCCATCTGATAATGCTTCTGCAACTCTGGTGTCATTTCTACCAAAGAATCATTACGATATTGTGAGACCATCGACATCGCACCTTCAAAATCTTTATTCAACAGGAGGTCAAAATACTGATGCATCAGGTCGAAAACCTGAGTGGTGTCGTTAGCGGAGAGCAACATGGTTTCTTCGGTTGTCTCCTCCGCAGTTTTGTTCTTATCGGTGCAAGCAATGCACAAGCCAAAAAGCAAAAGTACCAGAGAGAATACAGTCAATATTTGTTTGTTCAACGTCATACAATTGTAGTTTTTAAAAAGGGGTGCCACAGAGTGACACCCCCTTGATTATTTAATCCTCACGAGGAAGAAATTACTCAAACATGGCCTGCTCAACAGAAGCCGTTACACCAACGGTAACCCACTTGGTCTGACGAACAGTCTGGAAGCCATAGACATAAGTCATCGTGATAGGAATGAATACATGGAAACCACCGGTCACACCTGAGTTGTTCAGGTAGCGGAGCTTCGTCTTACCAGTCTTCTCCAACTTCAGGTTAGGAACTGAAGAAGTCAGAATGAAGCCCTTAGCCTTTGCATCGGCCTCATCAGCAATTACTGGCATATGACCAAGTGTGTAGTTATCACTACGCTGGCTTGTACCAAGGTTAGCATCTGTGTAGTATACATTCTCAGTGATGTCAAGCTCAACCTGATAGTATGCATAGTCAAATGCCTTCTGGTTACCTACGCTCGGCAGAACGAGAGAAACATCCTTACCACCAGTGCGGTTCTGACGGTCACCATAGTACTCACGCCAATCCTTAACGATGAGAGCATCGGTCAGGTCGATTGAGTGCCAGTCGTTTGGTGCATCTGGAACAAGTGCCTGCTTCGGATTCTCCAGGTCAAGTGGACGGAGGAAGCGAACATTGAACCACATATTGCTCCAGTAAACAGGTGCACAAGCGTTCACAGCCTTGATATTGATGTAAGCAGTGAAGGTCTCGCGCTGACCAAGCTCATTGTGAGTCATGAAGTTCAAAATATCATCCTGATACTCACCATTAACATAGTTCAGAACAGTAACCTGACGATCAGCAACCTTTTCATTAGTATCATAGTTCAGAGTGATAAGTTCTACAGGTACAGGAAGAGCATTACCATCCTTCTTGACAATCATAACCTTAGTATGAGTCTTGTCGATTTCAAGTGTGTAAATTGACTTCGTGTAACCCTTAACAGTCCAAGGCTGACCCTGATCACCGAATTTACTACCATCGCTAGTGATATTATCACCTTCCTTGAATACGTTACCAAGAGCCTTGCTCGGATAGATGAACTCACAACCAAGCTTCATATCCTTAATCGAACCGAAGTGATCAGGATCTGTTACACTTGCAGAAAGTTTACCGTCAATGAAGAAGTCCTTCAGGTCCTTAGTGAACTCAGTATAAGTGTTATTACCTCTCTTAGCCTTAGCGTCATTAGCCATTTCAAGGAGGTTATCATATCTGATGTCAAGAGCGGCACCGTCTTCGTAGCCATAGCCGATAGTCTTCTCAGTTGCAGAAGCCTCGGGAACTGGAACTGGAACGTTTACACGAACCTCGTATGCATCATTAACACCAGTAGCGTTGGTCTTGCTATTCAGATCATACCAGAAAGTCAGGATCTTGTTAGCACCCATATCACCCTTAGCAACACGAATTGCACCAGCAGGAAGTGTCAGCTTCACCCAAATTGAAGGATTACCCTTTGTAGGAGCAGCACCAATGGCAGGAGCATCGTCAATAGGAGTATAAGCCTTATGAGCATAACGTACCCATGTTACGAATGGTTCCTTATTAGCCCAATAACCACCCTTATCTTCAAGCTTACCAGCATTCTTAAGTTCTTCAGCCTTATCCTGCAGCTGTTTTGTTGTGAACGACCACTTGATGATATGAGTTGTAGCATCCTCAATACCCTGAGCAGACAAGTTCCACTGCTCGTCAATTGAACCGAATGACTTACTCTCATCAATGCGCTTACCACCCTTAGATTCATACTGGATACCATTACGAGTTACCTGATGATAGGTAGCGCCCTGAACATCAACCACTTCGTCGCTCTCCTTATAGAAATCAAAGACGTAGTTATTATCGAAGGTCTGCTTAGACATACCACCGAGTGTCTCGTCATAAAGCTTGCGCTCTACCTGTGACCATGTAACCTTACCGGCATAACCCTTCTCATCACAGTTCACCCATAATACGTCCTCAATATCAAACTGAACTTCCTTAGCCTCCTCAGGTTTAATCTCATCAGGAGTAATGAGGAACTTCATGTAAGCGAATGATACGATGTCATTGCCTTTCTTAACCATGATACATACGATAGGCTGACGACCTACGCAAGCTGCATTTGCGGTCTGACCCTTAATGGTCTCACCCTTATCAGTCACATTACGCGGATAAGCAATCACATGGTTGGTTTCAGGATCTGTAATCAACTCAAGGTGAACAGACTCACCAGTCTGGTTAGAACCCAGATTGTAATTAACAAGCTGAATATCATAAGTCAAACCAAGTCTATCCATGTCAGTCTTTGACAAGGTCTTAACCTTATCGGCAGCAATCGTAGCGTCACCATCCTCCTCAGGATTCAAAGTTGTTTCATTCCATTTGGCAATAGCCTTATGGGTTGGGTGAGCACTAGCAGTATCTTTAATAGCTTCCCAATCTGGCAGCAGCTTCACGATACGTGACTCAAGCACTGCAGTGATATCGAATGAAGAGTCATACTTAATACCATGAGTAGCAGAAGTAGTAGCCAAAGCCAGGAAGCTGAAACTTCTGTGCAGGTTAGCTGAATTCACAGTACCTCCATCATAACCAATAATATCCTCAAAAACAGCAGGAGTTGTCGGTTCAAAAGTATTATCACCAATCAGCAGACCATAACCATACTCAGGAACAACGATTGCATAGTCAGAATTGACAGTCGTATCAGCAACACCCTCAGCGCCCTTCTTTGTCATAGACAGAGAAGCGATAGTTCCCTTACCCTGCTTCAGCTTAGCCTCAATAGCAGCAGCATCAGCTGTGAAAGGAACTGTAAGGATACCATCCTTCAGGTAGTTAGCATTAGCCTTGAGCAAATCTTCGGTTGTCTTATATACAGGACTAATACCAGCAGCATCACCACCGCGGGTAGGAGTTGTACGCTCCCAAGCGGCAGGCTCCTTAATATCAGCATTGTGGTTATAGAAGTCAATCGAGAAATTAGACAAATCGACATTGCTTGGATTGACATGATACTCTGCAAAGCCATAATCAGAGATATTAAGATCACCCTTACGCTCGAAATAGCGATAGAGGTCCTTAGCATTGCAAGGATTATTCACCTCCTTAGGCAACTGATATGTATATACGCTTACACCTTCAATACCACCATAGTATACAGAAGGACGGAGCACGAGGCTCTTCAGATCACGCTTAACAAATATATTCAGAGCATCGATGCTTGCACCGATAGCAGCCAGCTTTTCGCCAATCTTCAGATCATTGAGAGCCTGAACAGCATCCTCAGCAGCCTTCATTCTTGACTCAAGAGCTTCAAGGTCAGCCTTGTTAGCCTTAGCATCGAGATCACTCTTGTCAGCCTTTGCATCAAGGGCACTCTTGTCAGCCTTTGCAGCGATGTCAGCCTTGATTCCCTCGAGAGAAGCAATAGCAGCGTCAACGGCATTCTTCCAAGCCTGATCAACAATAGGATCCAATGACTCAATACTCTTCTTGAACTCATTCAGAGCATTAATCTGGCCCTGAATATCGTTAAGAGCAGCTTGAGATGCGAAACCTGCATTAGCAAGAAGTGCCTTCGCGTCATCAAGAGTCAGAAGTTTCTCATCGATGGCAGTAATCTTGGCTTCAACACCTGCGATAGCAGCATCAAGAGTAGCCTGGTCGACCTTGCCAGCGATAATGGCCTTCAGATCCTCAATGGCACTCTCAAGTGCAGCAACAGTCTCCTGCTTGGCACAAAGATCAGCAGCAGCCTGAGCAGCCTGAGCAGCAGCAGCGGCAGCCTGAGCGGCAGCAGCAGCGCCATCAGCAGTTCCCTGAGCATTCTGGGCAGCCTGAGCGGCAGCCTGGGCAGCCTTTACAGCATTGTCTGCAGTGTTCTGTGCAGCAGTAGCAGCGCCCTGTGCAGTTGTCAAAGCACTCTGCAGAGCTGTCAGCTGTGACTGTAAGTTCTGAGCGGTGATAGCATCAATCTGCGTCTGCAGGTTGTTGATGTCATCATCGTAGTCCTTACAAGACGTAAACATACCGACAGAAGCAATTGCCATAGCTCCCATCAGCAGCATACCAAAAAACTTTCTTTTCATACGATTAATAATTTAAATTAATAAAAAAATTAAGATGTTTACTATTATATATTTCTCTCAAACTTCGCCCCAAATAGCTCCCGAAAGCCTACATTAGGGCACTGTATCTCCTATACGGATTTACATTTTTGGTGCAAATATAGATATAATTCTGAAATCTTGCAAACAAAATCGAACTTTTTTTTAAAAAAAACCAAAAAACTTGCGATTTTAAGGCATTTTCTTACAAAAAACAACGATTTTTGCTCGAAATCCTCTTTATTTATCGGGGTTTGCACACTTTCATTATGTCATTGTTTCTGCTTCGTAGCGATTACAGGTCCTCCTATACCTTATTTTATAATATATATATTGGTTGATTCATTCATTTCGCATGCAAAGATACTGCTTTTTTTCAAAAAAAACAAGTTTTTTTTCGTTTTTTTATCAGAATTC
Organism: Prevotella sp.; assembly: GCA_017554145.1. Lineage (GTDB taxonomy): Bacteria > Bacteroidota > Bacteroidia > Bacteroidales > Bacteroidaceae > Prevotella. The sequence continues at coordinate 49,863 of JAFZIZ010000018.1, forward strand.
AGCTGACTTTGGTGTTCGCGGGAACGGAATGACGTCGCGAATGTTCTGCATGCCGGTGACAAACAAGATGAGCCTTTCGAAGCCCAGACCGAAGCCAGCATGAGGACAAGAACCCCAGCGACGGGTATCGATATACCACCACAGATGGGTCTGGTCCATGCCTCGGCGCTCAATCTCTGCCATCAGCTTATCATAGCTCTCCTCACGCACCGAGCCACCGATGATCTCACCGATTTGTGGGAAAAGCACATCGGTACCTTGCATCGTGGGACCAGGCGCCACGGCTCCCTTATAACCAACAGAGACCTCACCTTGTGCCTCGTTCTGCTTCATATAAAATGACTTGAAGGCACGGGGATAATCGGTCATGATGACCGGTTTCTTGAAATGATCCTCCACGAGGAAACGCTCATGTTCAGAAGCCAGGTCGTCGCCCCAGTTGCAGGGGAACTCAAATTTCTTGCCGTTCTTGATCGCTTCCTGAAGGATGTTGATACCCTCAGTATAAGGCAGACGGACAAAAGTCTCCTTGAGTACGCCCTCCAAACGGGCAAGAAGTGTCTTGTCGATCATCTGATTCAGGAAAGCAAGGTCGTCCTTACAATTGTCGAGTGCCCAACGCACACAGTATTTGATAAAGTCCTCTTCAAGATCCATCAATTCCTCCTGATCAATAAAGGCCACCTCAGGCTCCACCATCCAGAACTCAGCCAAGTGGCGGGGTGTGTTACTGTTCTCTGCACGGAAGGTAGGACCGAAAGTATAGATAGCACCTAAGGCCGTCGCACCGAGTTCACCCTCCAACTGTCCGCTCACGGTCAGTGAGGTCTGCTCTCCGAAGAAATCATCGTCGTAGATAATCTTGCCCTGCTCATCCTTCTTCAGGTCGTAGAGGTTCTTCGTTGTCACCTGGAACATGTTACCCGCGCCCTCACAATCGCTGGCAGTAATCAAAGGCGTATGGAAATAGAAGAAACCATGCTCATGGAAATAGGTGTGAATGGCCATCGCCATGTTATGACGAATGCGCATCACAGCACCAAAGGTGTTGGTACGAAGACGCATGTGGGCATTCTTACGCATAGCCTCGAAACTCTGTCCCTTCTTCTGCATGGGATAATCATTGCCACAAAGTCCATATACTTCTAACTTGGCGGCCTGGATTTCACTGGACTGCCCGGCACCCTGGCTCTCCACCAAAGTTCCTTCGGCACAAATGCAGGCGCCGGTAGTAATGTCTTTCAATAATTGCTCGTCGAACTTCGTGGGATCAACGACCACCTGAACGTTCTTGATGGTTGAGCCATCGTTGAGGGCAATGAAGTCCACAGCCTTAGAACTGCGGTGCGTACGCACCCAGCCCTTCACACAGACCTCCCTGCCATATTCTGTGCTTTGCAGCACATCAATTATCTTCGTTCTGTTCATAATTACGGTTATTCTGGATTATCCGGATATTCCGGGGTTACTCGTAAGCGCCCATGCGCAGACGGTCGACCTCATCCTCAGTGAGGTAGCGCCAGTCACCACGCTTCAGGTTCTTCTTGGTCAAGCCGGCAAACTGGACACGGTCCAGTTTCAGCACCTTATAGCCAAGACTCTCGAAAATACGACGCACGATACGGTTCTTGCCCGAGTGGATCTCGATACCTACCTGCTTTTTGTCGGTAGGATGAGCGTACTGCACATCATCGGCTTTAATTTCACCATCTTCCAACTGGATACCAGTGGCTATCTGCTCAAGGTCATGAACTGAGCAAGCCTTGTCAAGGAAGACATGATAAATCTTCTTCTTGAGATATTTGGGATGGGTCAGCTTAGAAGCCAAGTCGCCATCATTGGTCAGCAGGAGCACACCTGTGGTGTTACGGTCGAGACGGCCAACGGGATAGATGCGCTCAGGACAAGCGTTCTTCACGAGGTCCATCACCGTCTTGCGTTGCTGAGGATCATCAGAGGTGGTAACATAGTCCTTAGGCTTGTTAAGCAGCACATACACCTTCTTCTCTATATTAACCGGCTGGTCATGGAAACGAACCTCATCCGTACGGAGCACCTTGGTACCGAGTTCAGTGACAACCTCACCATTGACGGTGACGACACCTGCCTGGATGAACTCATCAGCCTCACGGCGGCTGCAGACACCGGCATTGGCCAGGAACTTATTCAGACGCAACGGTTCATTGGGATCGAAGTTTACCTCCTTATACTCGATACGCTTCTTCATGCTGTACTTTGCATTCGGATCGTAATCGGCAGTGTGCTGACGCTGTTTCTTATAGGGAGCTGCACCGTATGGCTTACCTCCCTTATTAAACTTATAGCCACCATTGGGGTTATAGCCACCACGCGGCTGATAACCGCCACGGGGCTGATAGCCGCCCTCACCTTGAGGACGTGGCTGGTAACCGCCACGCTGCTGATAGCCGCCACGGGGCTGATAACCACCTTCACCTTGAGGACGTGGCTGGTAACCACCACGCTGCTGATAGCCGCCACGGGGCTGATAGCCGCCCTCACCCTGAGGACGTGGCTGGTAACCACCACGCGGCTGATAACTGCCACGAGGCTGATAGCCGCCCTCACGAGGCTGACGGGGTTGATAGCCGCCAGTACGGGGGCTCGACTGCAGTCCTGCACCAAAGCCTTCTGGACGGAATCCGCCCTCATCATTACTGCGCTTAAAAGCAGGACGGTCTGACACAGGATGCTGTCCTGTATGTATACGGGGGCGCGGTGAACGGCCCGGACGGAACTCACGTTGTTCTCTCTGAAAACCCTCTTTCTTCTGCTCTTCCTGAGGCGTGTTCTCTTGATTCATGTTTTCAATATCCATTTTCACTGTTTTTTTTGTTATACCTTATTAATAATATATATATGTTATCCAGATTGCTGGAGGTTGATAGTTAAATGCCTGTGTAGGTTGAGGGCGTGATGGCACGAAGCTCGTCTTTTACCGCATCGCTAACATCCAGCGTATCGATGAAACTGGCGATGGTCTCGGCAGTGATGCCTTTGTTAGTACGGGTCAGTGCCTTCAGTGTCTCATAGGGATTGGGATAGGCCTCGCGACGAAGGATGGTCTGAATACCCTCAGCCACTACGGCCCAGGTTTGATCGAGATCCTGCTGTAACTTCTGCTCATTGAGAATCAGTTTACGGAGTCCTTTCAGTGTACTCTGGAAAGCAATAAGGGCATGGCCCATAGGCACACCCACATTACGCAATACCGTCGAGTCGGTGAGGTCGCGCTGCAAACGGCTCACCGGCAACTTCGCTGCCAGGAACTGCAGGATGGCATTTGCAATGCCAAGGTTGCCCTCGGAGTTTTCGTAGTCAATAGGATTCACCTTGTGGGGCATGGCACTAGAGCCTACCTCACCCTGCTTGATCTTCTGCTTGAAATAATCCATGGAGATATACATCCAGAAGTCACAGTCAAGGTCGATGACAATTGTATTAATACGACGCATGGCATCGAAGAGGGCTCCCAACCAGTCATAGTTGGAGATCTGCGTCGTGAACTGCTCACGCTCCAGTCCCAGTTTCTCTGAGACGAAACGGTTGCCGAAATCACGCCAGTCGTACTGGGGGTAAGCCACGTGATGGGCATTGAAGTTACCCGTAGCGCCACCGAACTTAGCTGTAACAGGTGTATCCTTCAAAGAACGTAGTTGCTCTTCCAAACGATAGACATACACCATGATTTCCTTTCCCAGACGCGTCGGCGAGGCCGGTTGTCCGTGAGTCTTGGCAAGCATGGGTACATTTTTCCAGACTTCTGCATAGTCGTGCAGTTGTTCGATGAGTTCCTCAAGCAGAGGAATATACACTTCCACCAGCGCTTCCTTAATTGACAAAGGCACAGACGTATTATTAATATCCTGCGATGTCAGTCCGAAATGAATAAATTCTTTAAAACGGGACAGACTGGATATACCGGATTCTCCAGAATATCCTGAGAGCACATCGATGCGCTCCTTGATATAATATTCCACCGCCTTGACATCATGATTGGTAATAGCCTCAATCTCCTTCACCCGCTGGGCATCAGCAGGCGAAAACTCTCTGTAGATGTCACGTATAGGCTCGAACAGGTTATGGTCAAAGTCTGCTAATTGGGGCAAGGGAAGTTCGCAAAGCGTAATGAAGTATTCTATCTCTACGCGGATGCGATATCGGATAAGCGCATACTCTGAGAAGTATTCAGCCAGTGGTTCCGTTTTGCTCCGATAGCGGCCATCAATAGGCGAGATGGCTGTAAGCAATGATAAATCCATTTTTAATTTAGTCCTAACTATCGATAATTATCTTTCTATTCTTTCTCTCAAATATTCAAGTGTGCCGAAAATTCGGGTGCAAAGGTACGTAGAAATTCAGAATCTGCAAAATTTTCTCCCGAAAAAATTGCAGATTCCAACAATTTATAACTGATAGAGGTCATTGGCAGCCAGCAAATCAACCTTAATCTCAGCAAGAGCAGCCTCGCAGGCCTCCAGATCTGAAGGACGGATGATAACATGCGCCACGTTGCCATTGGCGAAAGAGTACATGTACTCGATGAAAATGCCTTTCGACGAGAGGTGCTTGAGGACCACTGCCAGTGAACCACTTACATTGGGGCACACGAAACCTATAACGTCGGTAATCTTCACAGCAAAGTGCTGCTCTTTCAAAACCTGATAGGCCTTGTCGGGCTCAGACACGATGCAACGAAGAATGCCGAAGTCGGAGTTATCGGCTATCGACATAGCGGAAAGGTTAATACCAGCAGCGCCGAGGGCTTCTGTCACTTCGGTCAGACGGCCGGATTTGTTCTCGAGGAACACAGATAGTTGTTTTGCTTTCATATTTTTGACAATTAGAGTTTTTGACTGTAGATTATAGATTTGACTATTTACTATGGATATGATTAAAGTTGTCGTTTATCAATAACACGTTTGGCCTTGCCTTCCGAACGCTCGATGCCCTTCGGTTCAACGAGCTTCACCTTGAAGCCCAGACCAATCACACTACGTAACTCGCCTTCGAGTTTCTTCTGCAGACCGACCATAGTGGCCATATCGTCGGTAAAGTATTCCTCTTTCACCTCAACCTTCAACTCAGAGGTGTCGGTATTGTTCACACGGTCGACTATGAGCAGGAAATGAGGCTCGTACTCAGGCAGTTTCAAGATAACATCTTCAATCTGGGACGGGAATACATTGACACCACGGATGATGAGCATATCATCGCAACGGCCCAAAATACGGTCCATACGCACGAGCGTGCGCCCGCACGTACATTTTTCATAGTGTAAGGCCGTCAGATCGTGGGTACGATAGCGAAGCAATGGCATACCCTCCTTCGTCAGATGGGTGAAAGTCAATTCGCCAAAGGAGCCCTCAGGCAACGGTTCACCCGTATTCGGGTCAAGGATCTCAGGATAGAAGTAGTCTTCACTCAGGTGGGTACCATTCTGATACTCGCACTCATAGCCTACACCAGGACCGGCAATCTCACTTAAGCCATAGATATCGTAGGCTTTGATGCCCAGCGATTCTTCCAGTTTCACGCGCATTTTCTCCGTCCAGGGCTCAGCACCAAAGACACCGATCTTCAGCTTGAACTCGTCACGCGCCCACTCACACTCCTTCATCGCCTCACCAAGGAACATGGCATACGACGGTGTGCAACAAAGGACCGTAGCACCGAAGTCGTGCATCAGCGTCATCTGCTTCTGGGTATTACCCGATGACATCGGGATAACCGAAGCGCCAATGTTCGTGGCACCGTCGTGGGCACCAAGGCCACCGGTAAACAGTCCATAGCCGTAAGACACCTGGAAGATGTCATCCTTCGAACAACCATAGGCCGTAAAGGCACGGGAGATAGACTCCGTCCACATGGCAAGATCCTTACGGGTGTGCAAGACCACCACAGGCTTTCCTGTAGTTCCAGAAGAAGCGTGGATACGGACTATCTGCGACATGGGTACAGCGGCCAGGCCGAAGGGATAGTTGTCACGCAAGTCAAGTTTGTTGGTAAACGGGAGTTTCACGATATCGTCGATACTCTTAATATCACCAGGCTCCAATCCCATTTCCTGAAATTTCTTACGGTAGAAAGGAGTATTGTGGTAAACATACTCTGCCATTTTCACGAGCCGACGGCTCTGTATCTCGCGAAGCTGTTCGCGATCCATACATTCAATGTTTTGATTCCAAATCATAAGTCTTTGTCTTTGGTTTTATGGGTTTGTGCCGCAAAGGTACGCATTTTTTTGGATATAGAAAGGATTTGGAGGTTAAAAGGAGTTAAAGACTGACACGAAAGTAGGTCATAACAAAATGATGCTTACAAAAAAGAGAGAATTTCTTTCGAAACTCTCTCTTTGTGGGCGTTGACGGATTCGAACCGCCGACCCTCTGCTTGTAAGGCAGATGCTCTAAACCAGCTGAGCTAAACGCCCTTTTTTGTTTTGCGGGTGCAAAGGTACAAAGAAAAAGTGAATAGTGAATAGTGAATAATGAAAAGTTGTTGAAAATTGACATCTTTTAACGTTTTGCATCAAACAACCCTTCAATCTCCGCTTGCGGGAGGATTACTAAGATAGGTTTCCCGTCGGGCGTATAGTTCACATTAGAACACGTGAAAAGACTGTTCACGATATTCTCCATTTCCTCATTCGACAAGACCTGTCCGTAGGGGATGGCTGCGGCACGCGCTAACGACAGATGCAACGATTGCGACACCGACAAATCAACAGCTTGCGTTGCTGCCCCGCCCATAACATCATGTTCTGCCACATCCGCGATAATCTGCTGAATGAGTGTTATCGGCTCTATCCCCTCAAGACTGGCAGGAATACCATTCACAGCAAAGGTGCCTCCACCCAAAGGACTAAGATCGAATCCAAGACTGTACAACTCCGAAAGGATCTGCTCCATGATGATGGTATTTGAGGGTGACAACTGTATGGTTTCCGGGAATAGCAGACGCTGCGAAGAAGCCCCGCCTTCTGCAGATGCTGATGTATAGCGTTCAAAGAGGATACGGACATCGGCACGATGCTGGTCAATAACCATCAGGCCAGACTTGACAGCCGTCATGATATATTGGCCCTTATATTGGTAATGCACAGGCGACTTGTCGGACAAGACACCAAAAAGTGGTGTTTCGGATGTTTCCACCTGACTATCTGGTTTAGCTGGTGTTTCCGGTACAAGCCCCTCATAAAGCGACTCCCAAGACGTAGGCGCACGATGCGAGGTGGCAGGCGTATGATCAAAGGGGTTATATGAAGGATTATACTTTACTTTTGGTGCCTGAATGTTATCACGTAAAGGGTCAAAGACCGGAATATCAGGCTTGTCAACTGTATCAAAATCGATAGAAGGGACTCCACAGAACTTCCCGATAGCATCGCGGACAACAGCCACTAATAATTGCCAAATAGCCTGTTCGTTCTCAAATTTAATCTCCGTCTTCGTAGGATGGATATTCACATCGATATCCGAGGGATTAATTTCAAAATAGAGAAAATACGGTGGCTGCATACCCTCTGGAATCAAACGCTCATAGGCGGTCATCACAGCTTTGTGGAAATAGGGATGTTTCATATAACGACCATTGACGAAGAAATAGTCGTTGCCACCTTTCTTACGGGCTGCCTCAGGCTTAGAAACAAAACCCGTCACGCGACACATCACCGTATCTGCTTCCACTGGCAGCAAATCCTGTCCATACTGCTTGCCAAACACATCGGTGATACGCTGGCGCAGACTGCCAGGTTTCAGATTCAGCAATTCAGCCCCATTATGATGGAAAGTAAAATGGATTTCCGGATACACCAGCGCAATGCGTTCGTAAGCCATTAGAATATTGTTCAATTCTGTGGCATTCGATTTGAGGAACTTCCTACGGGCAGGCACATTGAAGAAAAGGTTCTCCACACGAAAATTACAACCCACAGGACAAGCGACTGGCTGTTGGTCAATAATCTTTGAGCCTGCGATGGAAAGGAGGGTTCCTATCTCGTCATTTGCCATACGCGTCTGCAACTCTACCTGGGCCACTGCGGCAATGGATGCCAACGCCTCTCCCCTGAACCCCATCGTATGGAGAGCAAAGAGATCATCAGCTTGTCTGATCTTCGACGTTGCATGCCGTTCAAAGGCCAGACGGGCATCCGTCGATGACATACCACACCCATCGTCAATCACCTGGATGGAGGTACGTCCGGCATCAACAACTATCACATTTATAGTATGGGCACCTGCATCGACAGCATTCTCCACCAACTCTTTGATGACGGAGGCAGGACGCTGTATCACCTCACCAGCAGCAATCTGGTTAGCTACGCTGTCAGGAAGAAGATGGATAATATCGCTCATATCTTTTTCTTGGGACGCCAGACGAATATATCATAACGGTTCAGAGGACGGATATCATCATACCAGGCAAAACCCGACAAACGTTTCTTTTCGGCAGGAATCTGGTTGGGCGGATACATAGTACCCGAGGTCTTCGGAGTCCAGACACGTTCCAACTTCCGATCCTTCAGGAACATCCGCATCTCTGTAGTTTCCTGATAGTTATAGATAATCGCCACTGAGTCGCCCTCCTCGAAATAATAGCCAATCAACACGTTATCCTTGGCCTGTGTCTCATGGATCTTTCCGTCAATAAAATAGGCAAACATCTCCTTCGACGACACCTGATTATAAAGAGTAGTGTCGCTCTTCAACTGCTGGATGGAGAAGGCATTGCCAATAACGTGGGCACGGTTGATGAGCGAATCTTTCATAAACACATCAATCTGGTCGCCTAAAAGCTGCTGATTGTAGTTCCAGACGATTGGATCGAAAAACATCGTCATACAGGAGTCAAGGGAATTATAGACCAGTGAGTCACAGATGGCCTGAACATCTGTACGATAGGCCCGAACATGATGATAAGCGTAGATTTTGCGATAGACAGAGTCGGTCTCAATATTATAGGTGATGACCTTCAGGGTATCGGCATGCATAAAGAGAGAGTCACCCTGAGAATAGTCGATAGCCACAGCAGAGTCCGTACACAACGCATAACCGGTATTTTCCCAGTATTCGCCATAGTTGCCTGTCATCTTGTTCTTGTTCACAGAGTCAACGTAGATGACATCCCGGAAAGCCTGGCTGAAACCCAACTTACTATCGTAATAAACACTGTCTCCCACCATTGATTTGCCCTGATTGTGGAGCACAGAACGGTTCATGAGCGTGGCTTGGTCCTTCTTTGTGTCATAATAGCCTTGTTCAGAATATATTTGGCTGTTGCCAGACGTGATATTCGAAGGGCCAACGATATGGGCAATAGAACGAGCATTGTCGTAATAAAGGGTATCGGTAGTGAGATAGAACTTAGGACTCTTCATCTTCACGTCGAAGTTAAACACCGACATCTTGCTTTTCGTATTATACTCTCCCCAGTCGGAAGTCAGCGTGGTCTGCCCGTCCACCATCTTACCACCCTCAAAGAAATAGGCATTGTCATACAGACGGTCAAAATCGAGGGAGTCGGTATAAAGTGTGGTCTTGCGGTTCTTGAGCACTACATTATAACGGGCTCTCGCCATCTGCTCATTGCCGTCATAATAGGCATAATCGGAAGTCAGCGAGAGGGTGTCACCTTGATACATCTTCACATGACCGAAGGCTTCAAACGAATTGCTGGCTTCATAGAAATAGGCACTATCACAATAAAGACGGGCACCGACGTGCGTGAAATGTACCTTACCGTTGAGAATCGTCGCATCGGGATTCTTGTATTGGTCAAAGTGGAGCACATCAGCATGCACAAGGTAGACGCGTTTATCCTGGATTTTACGGGTAGTCCTCGACCGTTTCTTGCGCTGCTGCTTCTGGGCATAGAGTGATGGACTGGCGAAATACGCCAACACACAAAACACGCCTATGACCCAGAAAAACTTATTTGAACCAGCCCTCATACTCAAATTTACAATCACGGTAGTTGTCATTCAGACGGGTATAGACCGACTTGATCTTATCGACAACCCACTGATGGATTCGCTCCTCATTGCGCTTGGCAAGTACCACATCCTTCATCACCTGGAAGTCCTCTGTGATAGAAGCCTTATGACCCTCCACACGATTCTTCAGCTTAACAATAGCACAAACAGTCTTACCACGCTGATTAATCATCTGAAAAGCACGCGATATCTGTCCTACCTGCATGGTATCGACCACCTTGGCAACTTCCTGAGGCAAATCCTGCATCTGGAATTTTGAAGAGATACGGCCTGTCTGCATATTGGTATTCGACATCAAGCCCTTGTTATTACGGGTATCCTTATCGTCCGACAGCAGACTGGCGGCCTCCTCAAAAGAAAACTTATCTTCACGAATATCAATAGCAATAGAGTCCAAACGGCTGATAGCCTTTTCAATAGCCTCGTCAGAAACCACGGGTTTTTTCAGGATATGACGCACATTAACCTTATCACCACGCTTCTCCACAAGCTGGATAATATGGAAACCGAACTCTGATTCTACAATCTTCGAGATCTTCTTCGGATCAGTCAGGTTGAAGGCTACTGCTGCAAAAGCAGGATCGAGGGTAGCACGACCCATCAATCCCAGTTCACCACCCTGACGGGCAGAACCCGGATCCTCGGAATATAGTCTGGCGAGGGCCTGGAAGGAAGTCTCTCCCTTAGTCACACGCTCTGTATAGTCCCGCAACTCATCCTTCACACGGTTAATCTCCTCGGGGTCGATACGGGGAGTCATCGTCACAATCTGCACCTCCACCTCCGTAGGTACATACGGCAAACTATCCTGAGGCATACTGCTAAAATAACGACGCACATCAGCGGGTGTCACAGAGATATCCTCCACCAACTTACGCTTCATCTTCTGGATTTTCTGACGGTCACGGAACTCCTGACGCATCTCCTGACGCATCTGGGCAATCGACTGGTGCTTATATTCCTCCAAACGTTCACGGGATCCATCGACCATTTCCAACCAGTAACTAATCTGCTGCTCAACATCCTGAGCCACATCAGCCTCAGTCACTTCGATACTGTCGATATCAGCCTGATGGAGAAAAAGCTTATTTACGGCAATCTGCTCAGGAATCGTACAGTCAGGATCCCCACTCCACTTTACACCTTCCATCGCAGCCTGCATACGCATAGCCTCCACGTCAGACTTCAACACAGCCTCGTCGCCAATCACCCAGATTACCTCATCAATCACCGACTGAGCAGGAACCATCTGAAGAGAGTCGGAGGGAGTTGTCGGAATACTTAGAGAAATAGGAAAAGACGCAATACCCACAAAGGGCATGGCCAGAAAGAAAATGAATATAAGATTTCTTGTTGTCTTCATTAATGTTTATTTACTGTTTTCAACACATCCTTATTCACTGAGAAAGCATACTTCCTCCGAAGGTCATAGACCCAGGCTTTCTCCAACATGTCCTGATAGTCAGACACCACTTGTCCCCGAACATCAGTATAATTCTCCGGACGCTTCAACTTCTTGCCATATACAGCAGAAATGGGATAGTCCTTCAACACGGCAGTCTGTTTTTCCTTTGCTCCTTTCTTAGGTGTCGTCTTAAAGACTTCCGTATCAACGAGGGCATTATCCCCCGGCTTGAAGATACCGATCTCCACACGGATACGCACTACAGAGTCGGGATTAAACGTAGAGCGCAACTTATCAGCCCATTGATCGAAGGGTAGTTTCTTCACACACTTCTTTACAGCCTTGATATCGGCCTTATCCTTCACATGATATGCAATACCCTTATAATGGGGCTCCGACCAAGCATAGTCCTTCTGATGGTCCTTGAAATAAGCCTGCAATCCAGCCTCATCCGAACTACCTTTATCCCAAACTACCTGCTTGCTGATTTCATAGAGCAACAGACCGTCATGGTATTCTTTCATAAGGTATTTCATCTCAGGATCAACAGCCGCCAACGAGTCAGCGCGAAGATCCATCACTTTCTCTGATGTGAGCGCGCCGGAAGAGGCATCCACCTCACTCTTGATACGCTGTTTGGCAATATGATCACGGATACCCTGCTGTTCGATATTCTTCACAATTTGCGCCTTCAAAGAGTCAAAGGGCTCCAGTTGTTTCCGATCCTTCATCAGAATCACGTGCCAACCAACGGGCGACAGCACGGGCTGACTCATCTCATCTTTCTGTAAAGCATAGGCGGCATCCTCAAACTCCTTAATGGACTGATTTGGACCAATCCAATAGGGCAGTTGGCCACCATTTATGGCCGTCTGCTTATCATCAGACACCTTCTTTGCCAGTTCGGCAAAATCTGCTCCACCCCGGAGGGCTTTGTACACTGAGTCAATACGTTGCTTGGCTTTGTCTTGCTCCGCCTGTGTGGCCTTCGTCGAGACTCTAATCAGAATATGGGCAGGCAGTATCAGACCACGCGTTCCTATCTGCTCCTTCGCACGGTCATAGACTTTCTTAGCCTCCACCAGCACATCGGCATCAGTCGCCATCGTCGGCCGTACCTGCTGGTCACGATACATGGTATACTCTTGCTTAAACGACGACAGCGTGTCATAATGGGCATCAAGGGCGGCAGCCACCTTCAGCTTATAGTTGATAAACAGGTCTACATACTCATCCACCGTTTTTTTATCAATCACATCGGTACCGTTGTTCTTGTTATAGGAGTACTCAAACTCAGAACGGGGGACAGGAACGCCGTTTATCGTCATGATTACAGGATCAGAAGCCTGTGAAAAAGCCATTATGCTCGATACGAGCGCCAGAAATAAAACGATTTTTCTCATATAATCAGGAATATTAATCATTGGGGCGCGAATAGTTAGGAGCCTCACTGGTGATAGTGATGTCATGCGGATGACTCTCGTTCACTCCGGCATTGGTGATGCGGGTGAACTTAGCCTCATGCAGTTTTTCGATTGTAGCAGCTCCGCAATAACCCATACCTGAACGCAGACCACCCACCATCTGATATATCACTTCCTGAACAGTTCCCTTATAAGGCACACGACCAGCAATGCCCTCAGGCACCAGTTTCTTCACCTCCTTGGTATCACCTTGGAAATAGCGGTCCTTAGAGCCATGTTTCTGCTCCATAGCCTCTAATGAACCCATGCCACGATAGCTCTTAAACTTACGACCATTGTAGATGATAGTGTCACCAGGGCTCTCCTCTGTTCCGGCTACCAGAGAACCGATCATCACACAGGAGCCGCCTGCAGCCAAAGCCTTCACAATATCACCCGAATAGCGCAAACCACCATCGGCAATCAAAGGCACATCGGTACCTTTCAGGGCACTATATACATCATAGACGGCACTCAACTGAGGCACACCCACACCAGCGACCACACGTGTGGTGCAGATCGAACCAGGACCGATACCCACCTTCACGGCATCGGCACCATTATCCACCAACATCTTAGCAGCCTCGCCAGTAGCAACGTTACCCACTACGATATCGATATCGGGGAAGTACTTCTTTGCCTCCACCAACTTCTCAATAACCGACTTTGAATGGCCATGGGCCGTATCGATGACAATGGCATCGGCACCAGCATCCACAAGGGCCTGCATACGATCAATGGTATCACTGGTCACACCCACGCCAGCAGCCACACGCAGACGACCTTTCTCATCTTTGCAGGCCATCGGTTTATCCTTGGCTTTCGTGATATCTTTATAGGTAATCAGGCCGACCAAATGATTTTCTTTATCGACAACAGGCAGTTTTTCAATCTTATTCTTCTGCAATATTTCCGCAGCAGATATCAAGTCTGTCTGCTGATGGGTGGTCACAAGATGATCCTTCGACATGATCTCCTCAACAGGACGGTTCAACTGACGTTCAAAACGCAGGTCACGGTTGGTCACAATACCCACCAGCCGTTTCTCATTGTCCACCACGGGGATACCACCAATATGATACTCTGCCATAATATCCAGAGCCTGTGCCACAGTAGAACCTAAAGGAATAGTCACAGGATCATAGATCATACCGTTTTCCGCACGTTTGACGATAGCCACCTGACGAGCTTGTTCCTCGATCGACATATTCTTGTGGATTACACCAATACCTCCCTCACGGGCAATAGCAATAGCCATCTGCGACTCTGTCACGGTATCCATAGCTGCCGTCACAAAAGGTACATTCAGCTGGATATGCCGGGAAAAGCGGGTTTTTAACTCTACCGTCTTAGGTAACACTTCCGAATAAGCGGGAATTAAGAGGACATCGTCGAATGTCAGTCCGTCCATCACGATCTTGTCTGCAATAAATGAAGCCATAAATTCTACCTTTGTTTTAAAATATTGCGTGCAAAGGTACAAAAAAGAAGTGAATAGTGAATAGTGAATAGTGAAAAGTTACGATACCTTGTTATTTTTTAACTCTTTCAGCCTTACTATTCACCATCCACTATTCTTAGTTGGCCATTTCTGATAGGAACTTGATTCGGACTAGGCGTATCTCATCCTCCGAATAGTCGCCACCCAACTCATCCTGAGCTATGCTCAGACGATCCGTATCCGACTCTGCAAAATAGTCGTAGATATCATCAATATGATCCTCGTCCATCACCTCATCAAGGAAATAGTCGATATTCAATTTAGTACCGCTATAGACAATCGCCTCTATCTCCGATAACAATTCATCGAAGTCGATGCCCTGGGCATTAGCAATGTCGTCGAGAGCTATCTGACGGTCGATGCTTTGGATAATCTTCACCTTCAGCATAGATTTCTTTGCCACGGTGCGCACACGCAAATCTGCCTGACGCTCAATCTCATTCTCATCGCAGTATTTTTTGATGAGATCCACGAACTCCTTTGCATAGGGTTGCTTCACCTTTCCCTCTCCCACGCCCTGAATATTTTTAAGCTCCTCGAGCGTTACGGGATAGTCAGTAGCCATCTGATCGATGCTCACATCCTGAAAAATCACATATGGCGGACGTTCCATCCGTTTCGACACCTTCTTACGCAGGTCACGCAGCATCGCGGCTAATGTTGGGTCAAGGGCACCAGCTGTTCCTTCGCGCTCACCACCACTATCGATCTCATCGCTGAACTCAGCATCTTTTACTATCATAAAGGACTGCGGTGCCTTGAGGAACTTCTTGCCGGCAGCTGTAATTTTCAACAGGCCATAGTTCTCCACTTCCTTCTTCAGATAGCCCATGAGCAGAGCCTGACGAATGACCGGGTTCCAAATTTTCGGATCCTCATCCTCGCCAATACCGAATTCATCAAACTCATGGTGTTTGTGTGCGATAATCTCCTCGGTTTCCTTGCCAATAATGAAGTCTATCACATAGTCAGAGCGGAAATTCTCCTTGATGCGCTGAATCACTTGCAACACCGTCACCAGTTGATTCATAGCCTCGATCTTCGTCTTCGGATGTAGGCAGTTGTCGCAGTTGCCGCAGTTCTCACGGTCATAGGTTTCACCAAAATAATGCAATAACATCTTCCTTCGGCAGACGCTCGTTTCAGCGTATGCCGCTGTCTCCACAAGCAACTGTCGCCCGATGTCCTGTTCAGCCACAGGCTTGCCCTCCATGAATTTTTCCAGTTTATCGAGATCCTTGCTTGAATAGAAAGCAAGGCAAATACCCTCTCCGCCATCTCGACCAGCACGGCCAGTTTCCTGATAATAGCCTTCGAGCGACTTTGGTATGTCGTAGTGGATAACGAAGCGCACATCGGGTTTGTCGATACCCATGCCAAAGGCAATGGTGGCCACGATTACATCGATATTCTCCATTAGGAAGTCATCCTGCGTCTGAGTTCGTGTGGGAGAATCGAGTCCTGCATGGTAGGCCGCCGCCTTAATGTCGTTGGCCCTGAGAATGGCCGCCAGTTCCTCCACCTTTTTGCGTGACAGACAATATATGATACCACTCTTGCCAGGATGCTGCTTGATAAAGCGAATGATGTCCTTATCCACATCCTTCGTCTTCGAGCGCACTTCATAATAGAGGTTCGGACGGTTAAACGAGCTCTTAAACTCCTTGGCGTCCATGATACCTAAATTTTTCTTGATATCCGAACGCACCTTGTCAGTAGCCGTCGCTGTCAACGCGATGATTGGTGCCAAACCGATCTCATTCACAATTGGACGGATGCGACGATATTCCGGACGAAAGTCATGACCCCACTCAGAAATACAGTGGGCCTCGTCGATAGCATAGAATGAGATCTTTACCGATTTAAGGAACTCCACATTCTCATCCTTCGTCAGCGATTCGGGTGCAACATATAGCAATTTGGTGATGCCTGCCTGAATATCTGATTTCACCTGATCAATAGCCGCCTTGTTCAGCGACGAATTCAGGTAATGAGCTGTACCCTCATGCTCGCTCAACTGTGAGATGAAATCCACTTGGTTCTTCATCAGGGCAATCAGTGGCGATATCACGATGGCTACACCGTCCATCAGCAGCGAGGGTAACTGATAGCAGAGTGACTTGCCGCCGCCCGTTGGCATCAGCACAAAGGTGTCCTTACCTTCCAGCAGATTCTGGATGATTTTCTCCTGGTCACCTTTGAACTTGTCAAAGCCGAAATACTTCTTCAGTGCTTCATGCAGATTGGCTCTTTTCGTCATACCACTTTTCCTTCTTTCGTTAATGTTATAGGCTGTAGATTCTGTTATCTAAGAGGCCAGCCGCTGCAAATGCGACTTCTCCAGTTGCTGCAGCACATATTTGGCCGTCACTTCAAATTTCTTTATTCTCTTCGATGGAATCTCGAACATAGCATCCATCATTACACTCTCCACAATAGAACGAAGACCACGGGCACCGAGTTTATATTCCACGGCCTTATCAACGATTACCTCCAGTGCTTCCGGGGCAAAGGACAGTTTAATACCATCCATCTCAAACAGCTTCAAATACTGTTTAACAATAGAATTCCTTGGCTCAGTGAGAATCTTAGACAAAGCCTCTCGGTCGAGCGGATTCAAGTAGGTCAATACAGGCAGGCGACCAATAATTTCGGGTATCAGTCCAAATGCCTTCAAATCCTGAGGCACAATATACTGCATCAGATTTTCTTTGTCAATTTTTGCGACATTCTGAACCGAATTATAACCTACCACATGGGTATTCATTCTTTGGGCAATCTTACGTTCTATACCATCGAAGGCACCACCGCAGATAAAGAGAATATTCCGGGTGTCAACAGAGATATAATCCTGATCGGGATGTTTGCGCCCACCCTTAGGCGGCACGTTCACGTTGGTGCCCTCCAACAATTTGAGCAGTCCCTGCTGCACACCCTCGCCACTTACATCGCGCGTAATGGAGGGGTTGTCGTTCTTACGGGCTATCTTGTCTATCTCGTCGATGAAAACAATGCCACGCTGAGCTGCCGCCACGTCATAGTCAGCCACCTGCAGCAGTCGTGTGAGAATGCTCTCCACATCCTCGCCCACATAGCCAGCCTCGGTAAATACAGTAGCATCAACGATGGTAAAGGGCACATCAAGCATTTTGGCGATGGTACGTGCCAACAAGGTCTTGCCCGTACCGGTAGAACCGACCATAATAATATTACTCTTCTCGATCTCCACACCGTCCTTCTCCTCGGGCTGCTGCAACCGCTTATAATGATTGTAGACGGCCACTGAAAGGAAACGCTTCGCCTCGTCCTGGCCAATGACGTACTGGTCAAGAAATTTCTTGATGTCCATAGGTTTGGGCACCTCCTTCATCTTGAAGTGACCGTTACCACGAGTCTGAGGGGTTTCAGTGAGATTCTCCTGCACGATACGATAGGCTTGCTCGGCACAGTTCTCGCAAATAAAACCATTCGCACCGGTGATGAGCAATCGGCACTCACGCTCTGTCCTTCCACAGAAACTACATGCTTTCTTTACCATTATTATTTTTTCCTTGTAAGAACATTGTCAATCATACCGTATGCCTTGGCCTCCTCAGCCGTCATCCAGTAATTACGATCGGAATCGGCATACACCTTGTCATACGGGGTATGTGAATGCTCGGAGATAATGGTGTAGAGTTCCTTCTTGAACTTAAGAATCTCCTTAGCCTCAATCTCGATGTCCGACGCCTGTCCTTGTACACCACCGAGGGGTTGGTGAATCATCACACGACTATGGGGCAGTGCCGAGCGCTTACCCTCGGTACCAGCCACAAGCAGCACAGCGCCCATTGAGGCTGCCATACCAGTACAGATAGTAGCCACGTCGCTGGAGATGAACTGCATGGTGTCATAGATACCAAGACCCGCTGTCACGCTGCCACCAGGCGAGTTGATATAAATACTGATATCCTTACCAGAGTCCACAGAGTCAAGATACAACAACTGAGCTTGCAGTGTATTAGCGGTATAGTCGTCAATCTGAGTACCCAAGAAAATGATGCGATCCATCATCAATCGTGAAAAGACGTCCATTTGAGTCACGTTCAACTGACGTTCCTCAAGGATATACGGATTCAGATACTGAGCCTGTGCCTGCATCATCTCGTCGAATGTCAGGCCATCCATTCCTAAATGCCCTACGGCATATTTTCTAAAATCATTCTTCATAATCATATATGTTAGAAGGGTCATCGACCTTTTTATCTTGTGATTGGGACACAAAGATAAGAAAAAAAGTCGATAACCCTTCAAAAAAAGGAGTTATTTTTTCGTAAAAATACTTATTTTCCCTCCATCATCTTATTAAACTCGTCCAAAGTGACCGTTTTTTCGTTCAATTTGACCACACTTTTAAGTTTTTCGGTCAATTTAAGATCCACTGCACGATCCACAAAATTGTCGATGTTCTCACGTTTCTTCAACTGCTCTTCGGCATAGTTCTCAAGCACATCGTCTGGCATGTTGGCCATACCATACTGGGCAAATTGTGCACGGACGGCCTCTTTGGCCACACGCTTCACATCCTCATCCTCAATCTTGATCTCCTGGGCGGCCACAATCTGCTCCTTAATCAGGTGCCAAGCCAGTTCCTTAATACTGCCCTCGAAGTTCTGTTCCACGAAGTCAGCACCTTTATCCTTGTTATTCTGCAACATCACTCGCTTCAACAGAGCCTCAGGGAATTCAAGTTTGCCCACCTTCTTCTCCAGATGAGAGCGTACATCTTGCATAAACTTGTAATCGCTACTACCCACAAACTGACCCTTCAACTGTTCTGCGATCTTCTCACGGAAAGCTTTCTCATCCTTCACGGAGCCCTCGCCAAACACACGGTCAAACAATGCCTGGTTTACCTCTGCAGGCTGGAAATGACGGATTTCAGTCACTTGGAACGAGAAATCACTGTTCACATCAGCAACATCTTCCTTTTTCACTTTTAGCAAGGCAGCCACTTCAGCATCATTATCAGGATAAGCCTTCTTAGGATTAAAGGTAATAATATCACCGGGCTTACAACCATCGAAAAGTTTCTTCTGCGTATCTTCCTTAATATAAGCAGGCATAATCATGCCACCTTCGGTAGTAATACCGCCCTCGAGGGTGCTGCCTTTCTCGTCGAGCTGACGCAGGTCACCCGTAAGGGTATCGTTACCACTGAAAACATCAGCCTTCACGAACTCACCACCTTGCGAAGCATACATCTGCACCTGCTGATCGATGAGTTTGTCGTCGACAGCAATGGTATAATAGTCAACCTTATCCTTATCGCTCAAAGTCACCTTGAATTCGGGTGCGACAGCAATATCGAACACAAAGGTCATCTCACCATCCTTCTCGAAATCCTGAGGCTGCTGCTTTTCGCTGGGCAGGGGATCGCCAAGCATCTGAATCTTGTTCTCACGGACATATTCATAAAGCTTCTCCCCCATCAGGCGGTTCACCTCGTCAACCTTTACTGCTGTACCATACTGTTTCTTAATCATACCCATGGGAACCATTCCTGGACGGAAACCAGGCACTTGGGCTTTCTTGCGATAGTCTTTCAGAGTTTTCTCTACCTTCTCCTGATAATCTGCTGGTTCAATGGTCATGGTCAGTAAACCATTGATCTTATCAGGGCAATCAAATGTAATTTTCATCTTTCTTTATACCTTATTATATATATTACTCAAAAATTGAGGTGCAAAAGTACAACAAAAAAGTGAATAGTGAATAGTGAATAGTGAAAAATTTGCTTCTGTATTGTGTTTTTTTAACTATTCACTATTTACAACTCATCTTCTTCCTTAGCCTTCCGTTCTTCCTCCATCAACTGAAAATCCTTCTTTCTCAGCACGAACGAGTTCGTCAAATACTTCTCCCTCACAATTTTGTTCTCTGCCAACTCTTCTGGCGAGCCTTGGAACAAGATACGGCCTTCAAACAACAGGTAAGCACGGTCGGTGATGGTTAGCGTTTCGTCCACATTATGGTCGGTTATCAGAATACCTATGTTCCTGTATTTCAATTTCCAAACAATCTGCTGGATATCCTCCACAGCGATAGGATCGACGCCTGCAAAGGGCTCGTCGAGCATAATGAATTTCGGTTCGATGGCCAGACAACGGGCAATCTCAGTCCTTCGACGCTCACCACCTGAGAGTTGGTCACCCTTATTCTTGCGCACCTTACCCAAACGGAACTCCTTGATCAGTTCCTCCAACTTCTGTAACTGGTAGTCACGGGGCTTCCCTGTCATCTCCAATACCGAAAGAATATTGTCCTCCACGCTCATCTTACGGAACACGCTTGCCTCCTGGGCCAGATAGCCGATACCCGCCCTGGCACGCCTGAACACAGGGTATTTTGTCACATCCTCGTCGCCCAGATAGATGTGTCCTCCATTTGGTACAATCAGGCCTGTAGTCATATAAAACGAGGTGGTTTTGCCGGCACCATTGGGGCCCAACAGACCGACAATCTCGCCCTGCTTCACATTAAAACTCACATCGTTCACCACAGTACGCTTGCCATACCGCTTTACGAGACCTTCCGTACGCAACACTAATCCTTCTGTTTCCATAATTGCCCGCAAAAATACTATATTTTTCTCAGAATTGGTGGGTTACCCACAAAAAAATGTGCCGTTGTTTGGTATTATTAACGATTATCCTTGGCTGTTTGGGAAATAATGTCTACCTTTGTCGACGATAAAGACGACAGAGTGAGATGATCATCATCAGATATCTGACCATTTTCGGGCGCTACCTGCAACTGATGGGACGGACCTTTTCCGTTCCGGAGCGTATACGTATGTTCTTTAAATCATATGTGAAAGAGATGGCGCAGTTGGGTGTAAACTCCATTGGCATTGTGTTACTTATCTCATTCTTTATCGGTGCCGTGATCTGTATTCAAATGAAGCTGAATATCCAAAGCCCGTGGATGCCCCGATGGGTGAGCGGCTATACTACACGCGAGATCCTACTATTGGAGTTTTCGAGTTCCATCATGTGTTTGATCTTAGCCGGTAAAGTGGGTTCAAATATCGCTTCAGAGTTAGGTACAATGCGCGTGACGCAGCAGATCGATGCCTTGGAGATCATGGGCGTGAACTCTGCCAGCTATTTGATACTGCCGAAAATCATGGGTATGCTCACTATCATGCCCTTCTTGGTGATATTCTCGTCGGCCACGGGTATTTTAGGCGCCTACGCCACTGCCTATGTGGGCCATGTGCTGCCTCCCGACGACCTCACACTGGGGCTGCAGCACTCATTTAAGTCGTGGTTTATGTGGATGTCTATCATCAAGAGCGAGTTCTTTGCCTTTATTATCTCGAGCGTGCCGGCCTTCTGCGGCTATACAGTGGAAGGCGGTAGTGTAAACGTGGGCAAGTCGTCAACCGATGCTGTAGTGTCGTCAAGCGTGCTTATCCTATTCAGTGATGTCTTCCTAACTCAGTTGTTGTCATGATAGAGGTTAAGAATCTATATAAGTCGTTTGAAGACAAGGAGGTACTATCTGATGTCAGTACAGTATTTGAAGATGGTAAGACGAACCTGATTATCGGTCAGAGCGGATCGGGAAAGACAGTGCTTATGAAGAACTTGGTGGGATTGTTGGACCCCACGAGCGGACAAGTACTCTACGACGGTCGCGATTTCGTGGCGATGTCGAAGAAGGAGAAGGTATATATGCGACGTGAGATGGGCATGATTTTCCAGAGCGCGGCCCTGTTTGACTCGCTGACGGTGCTGGAGAATGTGATGTTCCCATTGGATATGTTCTCATCGATGAACCTCCGGGAACGCAAGAAACGAGCTATGGATTGTTTGGATCGTGTGAACCTGGTAGGTGCCGAGGAGAAGTTCCCAGGCGAGTTGTCTGGCGGCATGCAGAAGCGCGTGGCTATCGCCCGTGCCATCGCTCTAAATCCCAAATATCTGTTCTGTGACGAGCCGAACTCCGGCCTCGATCCGAAGACCTCGCTCGTAATCGATGACCTACTGCACAGCATCACTAAAGAATTCAACATGACCACCATAATCAATACCCACGACATGAACTCAGTGATGGGTATCGGTGAAAATATCATCTTTATATACGAAGGTCGCAAGGAGTGGCAAGGGGTCAGCAGTCAGATTATGCACTCCAACAACACCCGCCTCACCGACTTCATCTTCGCCAGCGACCTGCTAAAGAACATGCGCAATCTAGTTCTGGAGAAAGAGACTGTGAACCAGCTTGAAAATCCGTGAGTTAACTCATTTCATCAATCGAGTTAACTCAGTTGATGATTTGAGTTAACTCACGGTATAATTAGAAGTTCCATTTGACTGCAAGCGTGGGATTAACGAAGAAAGTCTTGTCGTTAATCGTATTATATATGAAATTGTTGCTTATTTCCACCTCGGAACCTATGCTGAGGTGGTTGGTGAAGTTGTACCACAACTGGGGTTCAGAAAGGATGACGAGTTGTCCATGATCATTTGTCTTCTGGCTTCGCCAAAAATCAATAAAACCTAAAAACGACATTTTGCGATTGAGGAAATGGACGCCCCATACACCAGTGAGCTGCACACTATTGAAAGCGGTATTGAAATCGTAATTCTTAAAGAAGCGCTTGTACAGCAGCTGGAGCGACCAAGTAGCAGTAAAATTGGGGGTATTACCATTATAGGCGACACCTGCGAGGGCTGCCTGCTGGTAACTTCCAGTACGAGAGCCGAGACCACCGTCATATTCAACATGAATGGCGAAGGGCAACTTATTAGTGAGATTGAACTCGCGTGAGATTTCAGTATAGGCACCTAAGGTTTCCTTACGACTAAGGTCGACATCAACGAAATAGTACCAAGAACCCCAGTCGTCAGACTTGAACTGTTCGAGTGTGAGGGTAACTTTCTGACGAGTGGATTCCTCGTCTGGGTAAAGGTTTCTGCCAAAGTCGTAGTGAAGCTGGATGTTCTGCGAATTGGCGATAAGAGCAGAGAAGGCTAGAGCGGTAAGGAAAACATACTTTTTCATATTCTTATTTATTTAATTTTTTAATAATTAAACTTGCAGCATTTACGGGAGCGATTTGGTCGCCAAGACGACGGCTGACCTCATCATAGCATTCAAGCATAGTTTCACGAGCAGGTCCTTCGAGAATCTTGTCAAGTTCAGCACGGATATTATCGACAGTAAAAGTGCGACCTAAGAGTTCTGTGACAACCTCACGGTCGGCAATGAGGTTGACCAATGAGATGTACTTCACTTTGAGCAAGCGACGACGCAGGTAGTCGGCAATCACAGGCAAGGGGAGCTTGTAGCACACAACCTGCGGCACGCGGAAGAGACAAGCCTCGAGGGTGGCGGTGCCACTTGTGACAAGGGCTGTATGTGCCTGGGAAAGCAGGGCATAGGTCTGGTTATATATCACCTGCACCTTCCGGCCTTTGACAAAAGGGGCATAATAGTCCGCTTCGATACCTGGAGCAGCGGCAAGGATGATCTGGTAATAGTCCTCGTAGGGTTTCACAGCCTCGAGCATGGCAGGGAGATTGTCTTTGATTTCCTGCTTCCGAGATCCCGCCAACAAAGCGATGATGGGCTGAGCTGGAGAGACCGAAAATTTCAGATTGTCAGGATGATTACAAGTCAGAAACTGCCGAACCTCATCAGCCGTGGGATTACCCACATAGTGGACGGGATAGTGGTGTTTGCCTTCGAAGAAATCGACTTCAAAGGGCAAAATGGAGAAAAGTTCATCGACATCACGCTTGATATTTTTGATGCGGTACTCTTTCCAAGCCCATATTTTGGGGGAAATGTAATAATAGACGGGGAAATTTGTCCGTGATTTTACAAACCGTGCTATTTTCAGATTGAAGCCAGGATAATCGACAAGAATGACACAGTCAGGTTGCCATGAGATGATATCGTCCTTACACATCCGCATATTCGATATAATCGTAGACAAATGGAGAAGCACAGGAACAAAGCCCATATAGGCAAGGTCTCTGTAATGACGCACGCAAGTACCTCCAACAGCTTTCATCATATCGCCGCCAAAAAACCTAAATTCCGCATCAGTATCAAGATTCTTCAACGACTGCATCAAGTGAGAAGCATGAAGGTCACCCGAGGCCTCACCGACTATAAGATAGTATCTCATAACGGCCAGACTTTAAGTTGTTCAATTGCTTGATAGGCAGTGAGATCTATTTGTGTAGGGGTAATGGCCACATAACCGTTGTCTAAGGCCCAACGGTCAGTATCCTCGGCCGCCGGCTCGTCGTTGCGATAATGGCCAACCATCCACCAATAGTCGTAGCCACGGGGATGATGACATTTTGCCACTTCGTTGAACCAAGTGCCACGAGCCATGCGACAAACCCTGACGCCCTGAAACATAGATGCAACAGGGAAGTTTACATTAAGGCAGACACCAAGGGGCAAACCTTCTCTCAAAACCTGGGCTATAATGGTACGGATGAATGGGCGAAGAGGTTCGAAGTCAGCATTGTCATGATGGTCGCAGAGTGAGAAGGCCACCGAAGGGATGTATT
The DNA here is from genome assembly GCA_017554145.1 of Prevotella sp. Taxonomy (GTDB): domain Bacteria; phylum Bacteroidota; class Bacteroidia; order Bacteroidales; family Bacteroidaceae; genus Prevotella. Next base: position 74,821 of record JAFZIZ010000018.1, read on the forward strand.
TCATACAGCCTTCGAGAGTAACGCCCATCGTACCGCTATAATGGGCATTAACAGAGGCATTGTCGCCATGGTTGATACCGCCGATGACCATATCTGGTCGACGCGGACAGATTTCGGAGAGCGCCAATTTCACACAGTCGACGGGCGTACCATTGCAAGACCATATTTCGACGCCCTCATGCTGTTCGCGTTTTTGCAGACGCAATGGAATGGTGGCCGAAAAGGCACAAGAGTAGCCACTACGAGCATCGTTGGGGGCACAAACAATGATGTCGCCAACGTCAGACAGCATCTCTACAAGGCTCCGGATGCCCTTTGATTGATAGCCATCATCATTGGAAATGAGCAATAGTGGTCGTTTAATATTCATAAAATATCAATGATTTGAGTGCAAAATTACAAAAAAATATGAATTCTGAAATATGAATTATGAATTATTTCGTAACTTTGTACCCAAATTTCTAATTAAGAATAAGGTTAAACAAAATTATAATGGGTAAAATCATTGCATTAGCGAACCAAAAAGGCGGTGTTGGCAAGACGACCACCACAATGAATCTCGGTGCTTCACTGGCTACCTTGGAAAAGAGTGTTTTGATTGTCGACGCCGACCCTCAGGCCAATGCCTCAAGTGGTCTGGGCGTGGACATCAAGGAAGTGGAATGCTCTATTTATGAATGTATCATCAACAAGGCTGACGTGAGAGATGCCATCTATACTACAGACATCGAAAATTTAGACATCATCCCTAGTCATATAGACCTCGTTGGCGCAGAAATAGAGATGCTGAACATGGACAACCGTGAGAAGATTCTTCGCCATCTTTTAGAACCAATACGCGCAGAATATGACTATATTCTCATCGACTGCTCGCCCTCGTTAGGTCTCATCACAGTAAATGCCCTGTCTACCGCAGACTCTGTAATTATCCCCGTGCAGTGTGAGTACTTTGCTTTGGAGGGAATCAGCAAGCTGCTTAACACTATTAAAATCATTAAGAACAAACTGAATCCAACTTTGGAGATTGAAGGTTTTCTGCTGACGATGTATGATAGTCGCCTCAGATTGGCAAATCAGATTTACGACGAAGTAAAACGCCACTTCCAGGAGTTGGTCTTCAAGACCGTGATCCAAAGGAACGTGAAATTATCGGAGAGTCCGAGTCATGGTTTGCCCGTCATCCTCTATGATGCTGACTCCACCGGTAGCAAGAACCACTTGGCACTCGCTAAGGAAATCATCAGTAAAAACAGTTAATATCCATAAAAGAAACGACACTCAATAACATGGCTGTACATAAGAAATACGACCGCAATGTACTGGGCAGAGGTCTGGACAATATTGGAAATGGTAAAGGCAGAGGTCTGGACGCCCTGATTAATACAAAGGACGTTGAGACGGAAGGCAGTTCGAACCTCAGCGAGATTGCCACCGATAAAATCATCTCGAATCCCAACCAACCCCGTAGGGAATTTGACGAGGAGGCACTGACGGAACTAGCCAATAGCATCCGTGAAATCGGTATCATTACCCCTATAACCCTACGTCAGACGACTGACGGTAAATATCAGATTATCGCTGGTGAGCGTCGTTGGCGAGCAGCCAAAGCCGCTGGTCTGACTACCATACCTGCCTATATCCGTACGGTAGAGGACGAGGGTGTGATGGAGATGGCTCTTGTGGAGAATATCCAGCGCGAGGACCTGAATGCTATCGAAATAGCCCTTGCCTACCAGCACATGGCCGACACCATCGGCATGACACAAGAGAGAATCTCGGAGCGCGTAGGCAAAAGCCGCACTTCCGTCACCAACTTTATGCGTTTGCTTAAACTGCCCGCACAGATACAAATGGCACTAAAGAACCACGAGATAGACATGGGGCATGCCCGTGCCCTGCTGGCTATCGACAGTCCGTCAGCACAGATCAAACTATTCAAAGACATCCAAAAGAACAACTACTCCGTTCGCAAAGTTGAGGAACTGGTGAAAATTATCAAGGACGGAGCCGATCTGCAGACCGCCAAGAAGACATCAGACCAAAAGGCTCGTATGCCTGAGGAATTTAATGCCCTACGCAAACGATTGGCAGACCTATTCCAAACAAAGATACAGATGACCTTCACCCCCCAAGGCAAGGGTAAAATTACCATCGGCTTCGACAATCCTGATGAGTTGGAGCACATCATGAACACCTTTGATAAAATATCAAATTGAGACGTTATATTATTATATTGAACGAACGGTCTCTGGTAGTCGTATTCCTGCTGTTGACAGCCATTACCGGTTTTGCCCAAGAGGTCGATGATGTGCCTGAGGACAGTATCTATGCCATCAGCAGCGATAGTCTTCTGATTGAGAGCAATACCATCGATAATCTCTTTTCCGACAGTCTTCAAAAGCAGTTGAGCGTAATGGCCGAGGCCAATCCGCCCATAAAAGTAAAGAAAGACTGGGACAAATGGCAGCCCGATCCCAAGCGAGCCCTTTGGCTTGCGCTTGTCTTTCCAGGCGGCGGACAAATCTACAACCGCAAATACTGGAAGTTGCCACTGATCTATGGCGGCTTTATGGGTTGTTTGTATGCCATGAACTGGAACAACAATATGTATAAAGATTATTCACAAGCCTATCTCGACATAATGGACGACGACCCAAACACCGCCAGTTTTAATAGCTATCTGCATTTAGGTGCGAAGATTACCGAAAGTAATGAAGAGCGATACAAGCAAATCTTCAAAAGCAGAAAGGACAAATACCGCCGTTGGCGCGACTTGAGTTTTTTCGTGATGGTAGGTGTATACGCCCTCTCCGTAATAGATGCCTATGTAGATGCAGAACTCTCCGTTTTCGACATCTCAAAGGACCTGAGCCTGAAGGTGGAACCAACCATTATGAACAATAATTTGCCGATTAATCCCTTTCATGCGGGCGCGTTGGGTCTCAACTGCAGTTTAAACTTTTAATGTGACAATATATTGAATATGAAGAAAATAATAATATGGATACTACTCGGTCTTTTCCTGATCGGTTCAGGAGGCATGGCCGACGCACAAGTGGTTAAAAAGACTGTTAAGGACACTCCTTTGGTGATTGAAGAAGAAGAAGAAGAGGAGGAA
>JAFZIZ010000030.1 GCA_017554145.1 Prevotella sp.
GGTATGACGATGAAGAGGACGAGATTAACGATCCAAACTTAGTTTGGTAACATCCTACAACTAAACAATCAGGGAGCCTTCGGGCTCCCTTTTTTATGCCTGATTCTTGGTCGTTTCAAGAAAAAGTAGTACCTTCGCGCCTTCTTTGTACTGATTGCTTTCATTATTTTGGCTATGTTTGTTTTGATTATTTGGATGCAAAAATAGCAATATTCTTTCAGATATTTGCAACTTAAATAAATGCGATGCGTCACGCCCAGAAACTTTAAACCGACAATAGTTCTGGCAGACGCATCGCGGGAAAAAACAAATTATTCTCTTAAGTTTCACTTCTATAAATGTACTTCCTTATCCACCACCTCGCCGTTCAAGATTTTGAAGGAATTGAGTTTCGGTTCTCCATCAAGCAGCGAGAGGATGGCGTAGCGGATGGTGGGGTCGTTGGCCAGGCGCAGGTCTTCCTGCGAAGGGCGCGAGGGGGATGCCGGGTGTGAGTGCCAATTGGCGAGGATTTTTAAGTTCTTGCTGCGCGCATATTTCAGAGCAGCAAACTGATCCTTCGGCGCGAAGGAGAAGTGCTCGGACGAGTGGTCGATGTTCTCCATCCAGTAGTTCTCGGTCACGTTGTCATCCGTCCCTAAGAGATAGCCGCACGACTCATCAGGTGCATCCTTCTCAGCTTGGGCTATCAGTTCATCAATTATATTATGTGGAATCTTCATAATGCTTAATTCTTAATTCTTTGACCAAGGTCAAAGCGACCAAGGTCGATTACTTAACTCTTAACTCTTAATTGTGTTTGAGATCACACGCTGCCTGCTCGTAATCAATCAGATGGTCGATGGTGGGATTCGAGCCGCAGATGGCGCACGTATCACGGTGTTTTACGGGCACGGTACGGAACTGCATGGTCTTGGCATCGAAGGTCAACAAACGGTTCGTCAGCAACTCACCGATACCTGTAAAGTATTTCAGCGTCTCGGCTGCCTGAATGGTACCCAGCATACCTGCGATAGCACCCAGTACGCCTGCCTGCGAACAGGTAGGTACGGCTCCTACTGGAGGCGGCTCCTTAAAGAAGCAACGGTAGCAAGCCGTGCCGGGCAGGTGCGTAAAGGTCTGTCCGTTGAAGCGCAGGATGCCACCATGCGAGAATGGCTTGCCTGCCATCACGCACGCATCATTAATAAGGAATTTCACGGGGAAGTTGTCGGTACCGTCCACGATGAAGTCGTACTCCTTGATGATATCCAATGCATTTGATGAGTCGAGAAACGTGTAATAGGTATCTACCTTTACATCGGGGTTGATGGCCTTGATCTTCTCCTCGGCACTTTTTACCTTGGGAACACCCACATCCTTGGTGAAGTGGATGACCTGTCGCTGCAGATTGCTCAGATCCACCACATCCGCATCCACGATACCGATGCGTCCGATGCCAGCTGCCGCCAGATAGAGACTCACGGGAGCCCCCAAGCCACCGGCACCCACCACAAGCACGCGTGCGTTCATTATTTTCTCTTGTCCCTCAACACCCACATCCTGCAACAGGATATGTCGTGAGTATCGCTGTATCTGTTCTTCAGTAAAATCAAACATAATTTCTTAACTCTTAATTCTTAAATCTTAATTAGAGACTTCCTCCTCCCATGAAGTATAAGAAATCAACCTTGTCGCCTTCCTTAATCTGGATATTATCCCAGTCTTCGCGCTCGGCAAACTCCTCGTTCACCTGCACACTAACCATCTCTGGATTCTCCACGAGCAACTGTTTGATTAACTCTGTCACGTTGAGCGGCAGGATCACTTCCTGCGCGTCTCCATTTACATAAATCTTTGCCATAATTCTGTCGGTTTAAAATGAATATTTTCTGGGTGCAAAATTAGTGGTTTCCTGCCGATACAACAATCCCATACGGATGGTAAATCACATACCACATCATTGGTATGCAAAATGCCATGAATGGGCGATTGTGGGGGTGCAAAATACCAACTAATTTTGCACCCAGATATTTAAACCGACAAAGACATGGCAGAAAACAAAAAACTGAGCATCATCGCCTTCAGTGGCGATTTCGACAAGCTGACGGCTGTATTTACATTATGTACGGGCGCGGCAGCAGTAGGTTATGAGGTAAACATCTTCTTCACGTTTTGGGGCCTCGACGCCATCAAGCAGAAACAAGGGAGAAGCTTTACAGGTGGCAACTGGCTCACCAAGATCTTCGGATTCATGATGGGCGGCCTGAAGGTGACACCCACCACGCGATTCAACTTCCTTGGCGCAGGACCTAAGATCTTCCGCTATCTGATGAAGAAGAACAACGTGGCAACACTCGAGGAACTGGTAGAGGCCGCCAAGGCATTAGGTATTAATATGTACGCCTGCGAGATGGCGATGCACGTGCTGGGTCTGAAGAAAGAGGACTTTATTCCTGAGGTCAAAGACGTGCTCGGCGTGGCCTCGTTCCTGAAGCTATCTGATGGTGGACAAACGCTGTTCATCTGACAATTAAGAATTAAGAGTTAAGAATTAAGAAATAAACCGACAATAATATGGCTACAAAAGTATTAGACATTACGAAAGAGCATTGCCCGATGACTTTCGTGAAGACAAAGATTGAACTCTCGAAACTCAATGAGGGTGACATCCTGGAAGTGCTACTCGCTGAGGGCGAGCCTCTCGACAATGTTCCCCGCAATGCGAAGGAACAGGGATACAATGTACTATCCGTAGAACACGTAGAAGGTACGACTCATAAGGTAACGATAAAAAAATAAAAACAGTATTAACATAAAAACTATTTAAAATTATGGCAGATTCTAATTTACAGCGCAGTGTGACCACTGCTACCGCCAGAAGACTGGCGACCACTACCAAGACCGCCCCGCAGATGGGCAGTATCACTCCGAGATTACTCCTCAAGTTGCTCCCCTGGGTACAAGTCAGTGGTGGCACCTTCCGTGTAAACCGTACGAAGGTAGAGCTTCGCAAGAACGATCGCCTGCCTATCCAGTATTTGGACGGCAAACCCTCGTTTACAGCCAAGAACCTGAAGGCTATCCCCCTGTTCTCAGAGTTCGACGACGAAATTCTGAACCGTCTGGTGAGCTCATTCGAGACGAAGGAGGTGGATGTCGATAAGCTCTTCGTAGAAGAAGGTAAGGACAAGCAGCGCTTCTTTATCGTGGCCAGTGGTCAGGCAGAGGTCATCAGCAAGGGACCTCACGGTGAGGAACTACGGATTGCTCTGCTGGGTGACGGCGAGTATTTCGGCGAGGCTGACCTGCTCGACGAGCAGGAATCGACTGTCAGTGTTCGCGCCATCACGCCCACGGTGTTCCTGGGTCTGAAACTGAAGGAACTGGTGAAGTTCATCAAGGAAGTACCCGATTTCCGCGAGACCTTCAATAAGGCTGTTGACAAACAGTTGCGTCTGAAGGCTTCTGTCAATGACAACGGCGAGAAGCACATTGACTTAGTGAGTGGTCACGAGGAGGATAACATCATCCCTGAGACCTATATCGACTACGAGGAGAATCCAACGGAATATGGTCTCAATACCCTGCAGACCGTTGTGCGTGTACATACCCGTGTCAGCGACCTCTATAACAACCCCTACAATCAGTTGGAAGAGCAGTTGCGCCTCTCCATTGAGAGTATCAAGGAGCGTCAGGAGTGGGAACTCATCAACAACAAACAGTTTGGTTTGCTGGCTGCTGCTAATCCCGCCTATCGCATCTCGGCACGCTATGGGACTCCGACTCCCGATGATCTCGACGAACTGCTGAGCCTCGTTTGGAAGGAACCTGCTTTCTTCGTAGCCCATCCACGTGCCATCGCCGCCTTCGAGCGTGAGTGCACTTGGCGTGGTGTGCCCCCTGTAACAACGGATCTCTTCGGTACGAAAGTCATCTTGTGGCGCGGTGTACCCCTGATTCCTTCGGACAAGGTTGAGGTGGAAGGTCAGTACCTGACTGGTCGCGGCGTTGGCACCACGAAGATTATTCTTGTACGTACAGGCGAACAGAACCAGGGTGTTATCGGTCTGCACCAGAGCGGTATTCCCGGTGAGATTGCACCAAGTCTGAGTGCCCGTCTGATGGGTCTCGACAAGTTTGGCGTGGCTTCTTACCTGCTCACCAAGTACTTCTCATTAGCCGCCCTCACCGACGACGCTATCGCTGTTCTTGAGAACGTGGAGGTAGGCTATTATCACGATTATCAGCATCGAAATAAAGTAGAGAAATAATGATTGAACTACAAAATATCAGTGGTTACGGCATCGAGGACCCGAACTTCGAACTCTTGCGGCAGGTGGCACAAAAATACTGCCCCGAGGAGGCTGTGGAGGCTCGTCAGAGTGTTTTCCCTGACGAAAGGCTACGGGTAGGCGAGCAAAGCTCGGGAATGGCTCTGAACCTCACGGAGTTGGAGGCGGGCTTCCAGCAACTGCTGGGTGGCGGAAGCGGCTATGCCGAGCTGCCGTACTTCGGCGATCCTGACGATACGCGCGGTGCGGTGAAGGCGGTGCCTAAGGACAACGGCTTCGGCATAGGCATTCCTGAAACTGAGAAGTTGCAGAGCCTGCATTACGAGGAGGTCGATACGCTGAACTCGGAGGAGATCAAGAAGGACTTCCCCGTGCTGAATCAGAAGGTGAACGGCCACGACCTCGTATGGCTCGACAACGGTGCCACGACGCAGAAGCCCATTCAGGTCATCGACAAGATCAGCCACTATTACAAAAATTATAATTCGAACATCCACCGCGGTGCTCACACATTGGCTGCCCGCGCTACGGATGCCTACGAGGAGGCCCGTGAAAAGGTACAGCGTTTTATCAATGCCGCCACCAGCGAGGAGATCATCTTCGTTCGCGGCACCACCGAGGGTATCAACCTCGTGGCGCAGACCTACGGACGTCAGTACTTGACACCAGGTGATGAGGTCATCGTCTCAGAGCTTGACCACCACGCTAACATCGTGCCTTGGCAGCAGGTGGCCCACGAGAAGGGTGCTACGCTGAAGGCCATCCCCACGGACAAGAACGGCGACCTGATTCTCTCCGAGTTCGAGCGCATCATCACGCCTCGCACCCGCTTTGTCAGCGTGGGTCATGTGAACAACACGTTCGGCACCATCAACGATGTGAAGCGTATCATCGACATTGCCCATTCGCACAACATCCCCGTGCTGATTGACGGTGCACAGTCGATTGCCCACACACCCGTGGATGTGCAGCAGTTGGGAGCCGACTTCTTCGTCTTCTCTGGTCATAAGATCTACGGCCCCAACGGCATCGGCGTGGTGTATGGTCGCAAGGACCTGCTCGACAAGATGCAGCCCTGGCAAGGTGGTGGCAACATGATTAAGGATGTGACCATCGAACGCACGGAGTATAATGTGCCACCTGCACGCTTTGAGGCAGGTACACCTAATGTGGCCGATGCTATCGGACTCGGTGCAGCCCTCGACTACGTAAGCCATCTCGGCATCCGGAACATCGAGGCGCATGAGCATAAATTGACGGAATATGCCCGTGAGCAACTGGCTCAGATTCCAGGCCTCACGCTCATCGGTAATCCCAAGAACCGCGTGTCGGTAGTGAGCTTCGTGCTCGACGGTATCCCCGTTCCCGAAACAGGTACGTTGTTAGATAAGGAGGGCATCGCAGTGCGTGCCGGTCACCACTGCGCTCAGCCCGCCCTCCGAGCTCTCGGCTACGAGATGAGCGTCCGTCCCACCTTCGCCCTCTACAACACCCGTGAGGATGTGGATAAACTCGTGATTGCCGTGCGCAAGATCGTCGGCAGTCGCCAAGTCCCCTAAGTTATGCAATACGAAACGAAAGTATTAACCACAAAGTATCAGAAAGCTGACGCATACGGGGCCCTCTCGATGCCAGTGTATTACACGGCGGCATTCGAGTTCCCCGATGCCAAGGCGATGAGCGATGCCTTTTGCGGTCGCTCAATGGCACCATCATATGCACGCATCGCTAACCCCACAGTAACCTATTTAGAGGAGCGCGTGCGACAGATAACAGGCGCACAGAGCGTGACGGCGCTGAATACAGGTATGGCGGCTATCCACTATGCCCTGACAGCGGTAAGCGCAGCAGGTCTGAATATCGTGGCCTCGAAGCACTTGTTTGGCAACAGCGTCTCGCTGATTCGTGATACGTTGGGCAGTTTTGGTGTGGAACCGCGATTCGTGGACTTCACAAAGCCCGAGGAAGTGGAAGCCCAGATTGACGACAAGACCGCAGCCTTGTTCTTCGAGATTATTACCAATCCGCAGCTGTTTGTGGCTGACATCAAAGCGCTGTCGGAGATTGCCCACAAAAAGGGCGTACCCCTGATAGCCGATACAACCATCGTGCCGTTCTCGACCTTCCATGCAAATGAGTATGGCGTGGATATCGAGGTGGTGTCGAGCACAAAATATATCTCTGGCGGAGGTACGGGTCTTGGTGGTTTGCTCATCGACTATGGACGCTATGACTGGTCGCAGCATCCGTCGCCAGCCCTGCAAACTCGAACGAAGAGGGTAGGGAAGAAGCTGGCATTTACGGCTCGTGTAAAGACAGAACTGATAACGAATATCGGTTCGCTGATGACACCGCAGGCCGCCTATATGGAGACACTGGGACTTGACACGCTCGACATCCGTTTCCGTCGTCAGGCAGGAACCGCTTTATGGCTCGCCCAGCAATGTCAGCAACTGCCGGAAATCAAGCGTGTGAATTATACTGGCTTGGAAGATAATCCCTTCCATGCACTCTCGAGGGTACAGTTCGGTCCGCTTCCAGGTGCCGTCTTCACCATCGACCTCGAATCGAAGGAAGTTGCCTGGGCATTCATCGACAAACTACAGGTCATCCGTCGCGCCACAAACCTCTTCGACCGTAAATCATTGGCCATCCATCCCGCCTCCACCATCTTCGGTCTCTTTACTCCCGAACAATGCGCCGAGATGTCCGTACCAGATACCACCGTCCGCCTCAGCATCGGTCTCGAAGCCGGCGAAGATCTGCTGGAAGATATCAAAAAAAGTCTCACTGAATAGTGAGACTTTTTTAGATATAGAATTCTGATGGATCTATTAACCCCGCGCGAAGCGCGTATTTTACCGCTTCGTGGGCGGTGTTGATGCCCAATTTGCGGAAGATGTTTTTCCTATGGGTGGTCACGGTGTGGATACTCGAAAAACGTTCAGCAGCAATCTCCTTGGTGGTTTTACCCAGTGCGATGGCCTTCACAATCTCCATCTCTGTTGTCGTCAGAACACTGGTGGTTTCCTCTTCCCGTTGTTGTATGATAATAGACTCCAAGGCACGTTGGCTGAGATGGCGCGTATGGCGCTTGACAGCACTGAGAGCCTCGCGAATCTCGCTCAAGGAATCGTCTTTATATACTACACTGAATTGGTGCGATGAATAGACCACGCTCCGTATGAACTGGGGGGTCAACTCATCGCTGATAAGAATCCACTGAGACAGACTGAAACGCTCAGCGATAATCAGGAGCTGTTCCTCGTCGGCAAAGTCGAACAGAGTGTAGTCGAGCAACACTACAGCACTCTCATGCTCTTTTAGCAGGGCTACAAGTCCTGCCCTGTCAAAAGCACGAAATACCGTATTTTCTTCATCGTTCTTAAGCAGGCTCTCCAATGCGAAACGCGTCAGTTCTTGATTGTCGGCTATAATATAATTTCTCATCTCTTTGTCGGTTTAATGGTGCAAAGGTACAGAGTTTGGAAATATCTTCCAAATAATTTACAAAAATCAGAAATATCCGCTAACATATCGTTATCGAAAGAATTATTATCTAAAACAAAGCTGCTAAAAACTTCCTAAAAGAAAATTATTCCAAAAAGAAGCTTTCAGGATGCCGTATCACGATGAATCATTGCACAAACACAGGAATCTGACCAAACATTTTCAGCAGTTTCCACCATGTCGATGATGGTGTAGATGGGCAAGATGATGCCGAGGATAGCGACGGGGGCACCGATGCCCGACATCAGCGAGAGTGCCAGGAAGAAGCAGCCCATAGGAACACCCGCATTGCCGATGGCCGAGACCACGGAGATGAGGACCCACAGCAGAATGGTACCAAGGGTGAGAGGCGTACCGCCGTTCTGCATAACAAATAATGAGGTGACAAGGATGAAAGCCGCGCAACCATTCATATTGATGGTGGTACAAATGGGCAACACGAAGCGGGCAATGTCTTTGCGGACCCCGAGGCGGTCTTCAGCAGATTGCATAGTAACAGGCAATGTTGCAGCACTACTCTTGGTAAAGAGAGCCATCAAAACAGCAGGCATCATCTTACTCAAGACACGAATAGGATTCAAGCCACGAGATAACAAGAATAGAGGCAGAACTACAAAGAACTGAATGACATTACCCCCCAACACCACAAGAATATATTTGCCAATACTACCAGCTACAACACCTGCACTAACCTGTGCTGATAACTGTGCAGAGAATGCAATAATGCCAAGGGGAAGGGTCCAAATGAGCCATCGTATGAGTAAGAAAAGTAACTCCTGGAGACCCTGTAATCCCTTGACAACAATAGTCTTATTTTCACTCTCAGGTAATCTTGAAAGTCCTATGCCAACGGCAAAAGCCAGTAATAACAGCGAAAGCACATTACCCTCAAGGAAGGGCTTTACGATGTTGTTGGGAATGACACTAAGGATGTGGTCGTAATATGAGAGGTGAGAGGTAAGAGGTGAGAGGTGAGAGATATCTTCCTGATTCCCTTCAGTTAAAAGGGCTTCCACTGGCAGATTGCCTGGGGCTACAAGTACATATAATATTGCTCCTACGGCCGCGGCGGAGAAGGTCGTCAGCAACGTATAAATCAAGGTACGTCCGAAGATGCGACCTGTCCCTTTCGAGCCAAAAGTTGCAAACGTTGTAATTACTGCCATGACTATCGTAGGTACTGCCAACAACTGAAACAGTCGCGTATAAACGGCTGCAATGAAGTCAGCTGTCGCATTGAGCCAATCTAAGCCTAACACTCCCAAAACGGCACCCACCACAAGTGCCCCTATCCATAATATCGTCTTCTTCATATTCGTATGCAAAGGTACGGACTTTTTTAGAATGTCCGTACCTTTCTAACACAAAACTTACTTATGAGTTTGACGCCAAGTGTGGATGTAATCTACAAGCTTGCGCAATACCTCCTGATCCACATCATTAAACACAGAATCATCGGCTCCGAAAATGAAGTTTGTTGGTGCATCCTTCAGTATTTCGTCTACTTCCGCCTTCAATTCATTGAGGTTTCCTTCCTTGAGCGCCTGACTGCGGTTGTTCAGACCTCCTAATACAGGACGACCAAACAGTTTGCTAATCTCTTTCAGGCTGAGTCCCTTATCCTGCCAGTTATGCAATGGCGGATTGATTACACTACTTGGGTAGTCCAAATAATCATTGAGTGTTGTTGCCGTAAAATGACCACCACTCTCGCAAATGTGAAGGATGTTGAAAGGAGCAATCTCGGCTGCCAACTTAGATAATTGAATATCGTAAGGTTTAATGATGTCATTGAATACACTTCCGCCAAACTCTTCCAGATCATCACCCTGTGAAGAGATATAGAAGCCGTCAGCACCAGCTTTGCGAGCCTCGCGGATATAGTAGAGCAAACTCTGTGTCACGGCATCAAGCGCAGGTTTGATGGCCTTCGGGTCTTCCCTGATGAGTTCCACAAAATGCTTACGTCCCTCTCTATCGCTTGAGAGTTGCGATCCCGCCGTCTGAATCAGCACACGGAGCGGTGAGAATACGGTAGGGATGATGAGTGCCTCGTGTCCCAACTCACGCTTCAACTGACGAATAACGTTCAATTGCTCTTCCCAGGTCTCAGGAGCAAAAGATTTGATCTTCTTCCAGTCCTTAGTGCTCTCGACCGCTTGAATCTCTGGGAAATACTCGTACTTTACATTCACAAAATCCACATGAGTGGTCTTGTACCAATCGATATGCGATTGTACGGCCTTCTGACCTGACTTATCTGGGAAGTGGATGTTGAAGAACACGGGAATATAGTCGTTGGCACGACTCTGGTCCAATACTTGCCACAGCAGTTCGCGCTTGTTATAGTCGGCATACGTCTGGGCTTGAGCGACAATACTAATTACTGCCAGTGCAAAGATTGCTAAAGTTGATTTCAATGTCTGTTTCATATTCTTATCCTTTCTTATAACTATAAACTTTAAACTATAAACTTTAAACTATCCTTAGTCCCATCCCAAAGCTGCATACGGGTCACCTGATGTCTCGCCGGCATAACCCCAATTCTGCTCCAGTTTTGGATTGAGCACAATCTGTTCCTCTGGCAGTGGCAAGTAATAGTTGCGAGTGGTAATGTTCTTATACTTCAAGTCATCGGCAGGCACATGCTGTTTGATGGTCTTCACCAAATGATGCCAGCGCTTCAAGTCGAACCAACGATTACCCTCCAAGATGAACTCCTTGAATCGCTCTGTCTGCAGAGCATCGCGGAACTGCTCCTTGCTAAGTCCTGAAAGTTCAAGTGTCGTGCCGTCGGTAGGTTGGTTCTGACTATTGTCATACGGACTCCAGTAAGCACGGCGACGGATGGCGTTCAGCGCCTCATAGGCTGAAGATGTAGGACCATTCAGCTCATTCTCTGCTTCAGCCTTTACCAACAGAACCTCTGCATAGCGCAATACCGACGAACTGGTGTTCTGACCAGAGATATAAGGCGCACTCTCGTTAGCCATATAAAGCGTGTCGATATACTTACGAAAACGCAAGCGCTCGAAGTCGAAATACTCACCCTGAGACGGGTCAAAAAGACGAACGGTAACAGAGGCATCACGGCGCTGGTCGTTGGGATCGAAGTTATCGTAAAGGTCATTATTGATAGCTGCAATCACAGGTAGCTTGGTATTAGTAAAGCCTGTAGAGAACACACAGTGACCTGTCACATTTCTATTAATACCAAACTTATGTTCTACGGTGAAAATCAACTCAGGACCCTCCTTCTTGTCAAGCGACCAGTTGTCGATGAACTTGTCTATCAGATGATATTTACCTGAATTAATCACCTTGTCGGCTGCACTGATGGCCTTCTGGTAAAGATCCGACTTATGGGCGAGTGAGTATTCAGAGTCTGTCTGTGCCCATGTGATATACACCTTTGACAACAGACCTGATGCCGCCAATGACGAGGCTTCACTGGAGAGTTTGGGGAAGTCGGCAGTGATTTGTTCCGCTTCTGTCAGGTCTGCCACAATCTGCTCATACACTATATCTTTCGATGTACGCGGCTCGCCCTCACCTTCTCCATCGTGCAATACGAGGGGCACGTCACCAAACAGACGCACCAAATCAAAGTAATAGAGGGCACGGAGGAATTTGGCAGAACGGATATAATTATTGCGTTCCTTCTCACCGATACTATTGTTCTCTGCCACCTTGTCAATCAAGATATTGGCGCGGTTGATAGCCTTATAACGATAAAGCCAAGCTGTCTCAACAAATGCGTTGGTAGGAGTAATGGCAAAGTTGCCGATCTCCGTGATGTCAGCACTATTGGCCGTTCCACGACGTGCATACTCGCTCTGAAGGTCGTTCAAGAATATCAGTTCGTCGTTCCACGGACCGTTCATGCTTCCGTCTGTCAACACCTGATAAACGCCATTCAGGGCTACCTTGATATCTGACTCGTTCTGATAGAAATTATCTTTATCTATAGAACTGATAGAACTCTGGTCCAAGTCGGCGCAGCTGCTAAGCAGCGTTACAGCCGAGAGGATATATGTTGAAATATTCTTTTTCATAACTCTTAACTCTTAATTCTTAATTATAACGTTACGTTAATTCCAAATAATACAGTTTTTGCTGTGGGATAGGTGGCCATATCAATACCCTGATAGAGGGCGCTCTGTTCGTCGGCACCATTTCGGCCACCCTCAGGATCATAGCCTGAATAATTGGTGAAGGTGAAGAAATTCTGCAACGATACATACAAGCGCAGACGGGCATCCTTGGAAATCTGCGGAACGGCCAGTGTATAACTCAGCTGGATATTCTTCACACGCAGGTAGCTGGCATCTTCCACATAGCGGCTATCAGAAACCACAGTCAAGTCGTTGCTGGCTTTCTGAACAACATTACTGGGGTTGGTAGGAGTCCAACGGTTGGCTACAACTGCTAAACTATTATAATAGGTTGACCCCTTGGTGAGTCGTGTTGCAAGACCGTTATAGAGCTTGTTACCGTAAGAACCTGCAAAGTTCACGAAGAAATCCCAGTTCTTGTACTTCAGGGTGGTATTCAGTCCGTAAGTGAACTTCGGCTGTGAATTGCCCAACACGGTTTGATCCTCTGTATTCACCACACCATCACCATTCACATCCTCGTAGTAAGGATTACCTGGCTCCAGTTTGTTGATGGTCTGTGGTGTCAACTGTGCTGCTTGTTCCTCAGACTGTACGATGCCTTTAAACTTATAGCCGTAGAAAGTACCGAGGGGTTCTCCTACAGCGACGATAAGAGGCGAGATATAACCAATGGTTGCGCCACTGATATTTGGAATGATAGATGTGGCGTTGCCCAGACTCGTTACTTCGTTCTTATTGTGGGCAATACTACCATTGACATTCCATTTAAGGTCCTTACGGTCGAGGAGTACAGCACCAACTTCCAATTCTACACCTTTGTTAGTGACAGCACCGATGTTACGCAAAGAAGTGGCGTAACCTGTAACACCCTCGACTGGGACCTGTAGCAATAAATCGGTTGTTTTCTTATAATATGCATCGAAAGTAACGGTGAGATGACCCTGGAAGAAGCCTGAACTGATACCAGCATTATAGGAAGCTGTCTTCTCCCATTTCAAATCGGGATTGTCCTTGTTGACAATATAGTAGGCCACCGTCTCCTGACCGTTATAGATAAACGGAGTGGCAGTAGGTGATACATTGGCACCAAACTGATAATCACCAATCTCCTGGTTACCTACGATACCTGCTGAGAGGCGTAACTGTAGGAAATCAACGCTCTTTCCGAAGTGAACGAACTTCTCTTTATCAATATTCCAAGAGAAACCGGCTGAGGGGAACCATCCCCACTTGTGGTTCTTAGCAAAACGACTACTACCGTCAGCACGAAGTGTCAGACTGGCATTATAACGCGAGTCGTATGAGTAGTTTAGACGGCCTAAGACTGATTGAAGAGTACTGATATAAGCTTCACTGGTAGACTGATAGAGATCGCTAGCGGCTGACAGATTGTTGTAGCCTGTGGCATCATTGGCGAAATTGCGAACGGTAGTGGCAAAACCACTGCGGTCGGTGCGCTGAGTGGTATAACCAGCCAACAGAGATACGTGGTGCAAATTCTTGAAAGTATTGTCGTAATTAGCGGTAAATTCTGCCTGCCATACATTGGTACGGTTATCACCGACAGAGGCTACGCCATTATGTTCCAAACCAGTTGTAGTATATGAAGGCGAATAGTTGTTCTCCTTGGTATTCGAGAGGTCGGTACCTATGTTAGCCTTCAGCTTCAGATGATTCACAACTTCCCATTCTGCGTATGCATTGGCAATGACACGCGTATTGGTAGTAGAAGTTTGGATATTGTTCAGGTCAGAGATAGGGTTACCCACTACACTCTTTCCATCACGGATAAAGATATCCTGACTGACAGGAGTCTGTGAATAGTTATAAGAACCATCGGCATTGTAGATGGGCTGTGTTGACGGAGTGATGAGAGCAGACATCCAACTGTTGGCTGCCCATTTCGCCGTCTGACCGGAATTGCCGTGGTCTACATTACGCAGTCCGCTCAGATTACTATAGGCACCAGAAGCATTGATACCTACCAACAGGCGCTGAGACAGGTTACGCTCGTAATTGATACGACCAGTATAACGCTTCAAGTCTGTACCGATGATGATACCCTTCTGGTCCTTAAATCCACCACTGATGGAATAACGCGAAATCTCGTCACCGCCCGTAAAACTAATCTGATGATCCTGTGTGAAGGCTGTTCTCAGGGCAGCATCCTGCCAGTTGTAGTTTGCCGTTGGTGTCGACAATGGTGCATCGGGATTAAGCTCATTATAGAGCTGTGTAAACTGCTGTGCGTTGAGGAAGTCAAGCTTCTTGGCTGCCGTACTCCAACCAAACGTACCTGTATAGTTAATGGTGTTACGTCCGTGTGAGCCTTTCTTCGTGGTAATGATGATGACACCATTGGCACCACGAGTACCATAGATAGCCGTTGCCGATACGTCCTTCAGCACCTCAATGTTATCGATATCTGAGGGGTTGAGGAACGCCAATGGGTCGAGTGAAGCATCACTGCCTGATGCACCTGTTTTAGTAGACGAGGCATCATTATAAACAATCAATCCGTCGATGACATACAATGGTTCATTACCGCCAGTAATGGAGTTTCCACCACGAATACGGATGTTGCTCACGGCACCAGGCTGACCAGAGGTTGTCGACACATTCAAGCCTGCCACAGCACCTTGGAGGGCGTTCTCTACCGATGACAACGGCTGATTGATGACATCCTTGCTAACGGTCGAGATACTACTGGTCAGTTCGATACGCTTCTGGGTACCATACCCCACGACCACCACTTCGTTTATCTTATTCGCATTATCTATCAGCGCAATCTCTACGGGTTCATCGAAGTCGTAAACATCTACGTCAAGAGCACGATAGCCTACATATTCTACTCGGAGGGTCAGCGGAGCCTCCACCTTCGTCTGAAGGGAGAAGTTTCCATCAATGTCAGTTACTACGCCCTGACCTTTTTCACTTTTTACGATCACGGATGCACCAATCAACGGATCGCCAGTACGAACGTCAGTAATATGACCTGTTATCACGTTTTGTGCAACCGCCCATAATGGAGCGAGGACAAAACCTATTGCTAATAATAAACTTTTTTTCATAATTTCTACTGTTTTTCTTGTGCATGGTTTGGGTAGGGACGGCCTTCACAGACCGCCCAAACCATGCGAATTACTCAAACATACTAATTTTAACTATATTATTTTTGTGCGGTAAGAAGTGTCTTTACCTTTTCATATTGTACCTGAGTCAGTTTGTTATCCAGATTCAACAATCCATATTCGTGATTATACTTCGTACCAGCAGTAAGCACCCAATCCAGGAATTCACTCACTGCATCGTCGGCTCCATTAAAGCTTACGCCGATTCTTTCTATAGCCACTTCCGACACCTTGCCATTCTCCAGTACAGTGATGAGATCATCGAGAGTGACCTTGTCAGAAAAGATATCCTCCAGACTCTTCTTCACGTCAATGCCGATAATGGTGAGACCACTCTTCACATGACGACTCTGCAGGTCGAAGATGTTTGGCAGGGCATTGAAAGAAACGCCCAATGGATCCTTTGACAAAGCGGTATTCAGGAACAAATCATCGCCCGAGATACGCTTGCCACGGAAGTTACTGCTCTCTTCACCAAAATTATGGGCAAAAGAAGAGGCTACCGAGGAAGCATTGCTACCACTGTAAATAACAAGACGTTCAAACTGTTTGTTCTTCTTTACTTCCTCGTCGAAATCGTCGTTGAAAAAATAAAGCTGCTTCAACTTCTTCGAGTTCAGGTGCTTGCCTTCCAGCACTTTTGCAGCCTCACTGCCGCTGGCTGTGATAGGCAGCACTGCGAACTCTCCGAAATAAATAATATGGCTAAAGTCTTCTGGGTTTGTATTTTGATTATCGAATACGATATTCAAATCGATGTTACCCTGATTCTGGTTGCCCTTGGCGATCTGAAACTCTACGCCAGGCTGTGTTTTTGCATATTCTGATATCCATTTCTCTACCAACGGGCGAGCGAATCTCGGTGCCTTCACATAACGCACACTACTCGTATTGGTAGAATTATTCTCAGCCCCAATAGTGCTGATATTGATACTGAATAATATTGCTATTGCTAAAGATATTTTTTTCATATTGTTTCTTTTTTACTTTGTTAATACCTATTATATATACACTACCTTTCATCGTCATTGCCATCATCTCAAAACAACGACAGTACTCACGCATTCGCATATTACACATTCGTTTCATTATTTTCATACCTTTTGTAATTATTATACCTTTATATTTTTATTTCACGGTGCAAAGGTACGATGATTTCCGCATACCGGCAATCGCCATTATACGGCATATTATATACCGCACATTTGGTATATAATTCAAAACCGCCGATAGAACTATCTGTCTATCAGTGATTTAAAGAGTTAACTATTTATCTTGCTGTTGCAGAAGAGACTCTAGCAACGGCAGAGGGGCAAAGTTACTACTTTTTCTATTGAAATCCTTGCATCCTTCCTTTCTTGCATTCTTCCTCTATAACCTTTAACCTTTACGAAGATGAACAAGAAACAATATATAACACCAGAGATCGAGGTAGTTTTGCTGCAACAGCAGTGCCAGTTGTTGGCAGGCAGCGACTTGAGCAGGTATGACGATGAAGAGGACGAGATTAACGATCCAAACTTAGTTTGGTAACATCCTACAACTAAACAATCAGGGAGCCTTCGGGCTCCCTTTTTTA
>JAFZIZ010000031.1 GCA_017554145.1 Prevotella sp.
GTGGGATATGCACGAAATCATTATCTCACTCGGTTCTCACCAGACAACTGACAACCTTGCTGAGAATCCAGAGTTCACAGTTGCCTTTGCCACTGCAGAGACGATGGTAGCATCAGACTATGTGGGCATCGTGAGTGGCAGGAACACTCCCGACAAGATGGAAAAAACAGGATGGACTATTGAGAATGCTCCCAATGTGAACGCTCCTGTATTCAAGGAGTTTCCAATGACATTGGAATGTCGTGTAAAGCAGAAGATTAACGAGAGCGAGACGGGCTATTACCTCGTAGCAGAAATCGTCAATATCCTCTGTGACGAGAAATATCTGGCCGAAGATGGCAAACCTGATGTGGAGAGAATGGAACTGATCACCTTCGACCCTGTTCACCACGCCTACATTCAGTTAGGTAAGACCGTTGGAAATGCGTTCTCAGACGGGAAACAATTGAAATAGGGCATGTTAGAGCATATTGCAGATTTTACCGCCTGGCCTATCCTGACTGGCATTCTTGTTGGTTATGTTGCCAATCGCATCATGAGCGGTGAGGGCAAAGGATGCTGCATGAATCTTATTATTGGCATTATAGGCAGCTATGCCGGTACATTCATCAGCCATCTGCTGAACATTGAGCTGCTTGGAAAGGGCTATCTCACCAACTTCGTATTCTGCGTTGTTGGTGCAGTAACGGTGTTGTGGCTTTGGAAGAAACTGTTTTGATTGAGCATGAATAGTAAGAATGAGCTTCATTAAGTATATAGCAGACGAGAACCACTACAAAGAAGTTCTGTCATTGGTAGGAAAGGCCAAACAGACGGTGTGGATTGGGACGGCAGACATCAAAGACCTGTATGTTGATGATAAGCCATTCCTTGCTCTGATTGCCTCTTTGCTGAAGAAAGGCGTAGAGGTCAGGCTGATTCATGCCAAAGAACCAGGAACAGCTTGGCGTGAGGATCACGAGAAGCATCCTATACTCTATGATGGCATGGAGCGTGTACTATGTCCGAGGGTTCATTTCAAGGTCATAATCATTGACAGTTCTATTGCCTACGTCGGCTCCGCTAACTTGACGGGTGCCGGTATGGGCATGAAGTCCCCAAAGAAACGAAACTTCGAGGCTGGCATCCTGACAGATGACCCTGAAATGGTTGAAGCTGCCATTGAACAGTTCGATAACGTTTGGATAGGCAAGTTCTGCAAAGAGTGTGGACGAAGAGAGTATTGTTATGACCCAATAAAGTAAGAAATATGTATAGTTTGAATTATAAAGTAACAACAAGCACCTGCGACAGCGAAGGAAGACTGAAACTGTATTCGGCCCTCCAGATGATGCAGGACTGCTCAGAGATGTGGATTGACTCAGAGCCTGGTGTGAAACAGTATTTCGCTGAGCAGAACATGGCGCAGCTGCTGGCATCGCGTCAGGTGGAGGTCATCCGAGTGCCGGAATACAAAGAGGAACTGACGGTGACATCGACCGTCTATGGCATGAAGCCTATGTTCGGTTTCCGTAATACTTTCATCTACGATGCGGAAGGAAAGCCCTGCTACAAGACTTGGAGCATGGGCGCTTTCGTGGACAAGTCGAACGGCAAGCTGAAGCGTGTCGATGATGCCACCATTGCCTCGATGACGCTGGAGCCTCAGTTGGAGATGAACTACAAAGATCGTCGTATCATCCTGCCAAAAGAGGGTGGAACAACGCTTGACCCCATCAGTGTGCTTCGTGCCGACATCGACTACAACAAGCACCTGAACAACGCCAACTACATCCGCATGGCGATGGAACTGTTGCCAGAAGACTTCGAGGTAAAAGGTTTGAGAGTAGAATATCGTGTGCCTGCCAAGTTGGGCGACCAACTCATTCCGACTATCTTCCAAATTGACGGTGGTATTATCATCTCACTGGCTATTGGCAATGAGGTTAGTGCCATCATCGAGTTCACAGTATAACAAAGGAACTACAATAACGAGTTTGGCAGAAAGTTAGATTAATCCTTGCTTATAATACTAAATGTTTCATGGGATGACCACCCCACCAGTTGTCATTCACATATCGGAATCCTACAGAGGCATATAGTGCCTCGCCAGCAGGGTTGCCTTTATCCACCAACAGTCCGACACAGGGCAGTCCCTCCTTTTCGGCTTTATCCTTAGTGGCACTCAAAAGACGCTGGGCTATACCTTGGCGGCGATACCCTGGTAATACAGCCAACGAATCAAGATAGAGTTCACCTGCCTGTGTCTCATCATCCATTTCTGAATGATCCTTGTCGAGGTATTCATTAGCAGATTGGATAAATGCCTGACGAAGCTCATGCAGTTTGCCGCCATCATAACTGACGGCAACACCTACAACCTTTTCATCAGCTATTGCTACCAGAGTGTTCCTGTAGCTGTACTGTGAATCTTCACGCTCAACCAATGAGGTCATCATCTTATAAAAATTCTCCAGGCCATGCCCTACTCCACAGAAATGCAGACAACAGTCATCCGTCATGGCCATTATAATCAGTCGGGCTATATCTGAAGCTTGCGCCTTCGTTGCTTCTCTAATCT
This sequence comes from Prevotella sp., assembly GCA_017554145.1. Lineage (GTDB taxonomy): Bacteria > Bacteroidota > Bacteroidia > Bacteroidales > Bacteroidaceae > Prevotella. The sequence goes on from JAFZIZ010000031.1 coordinate 2,561, forward strand.
CAATTATCGTCATCATCCTCCTCCATCTTACAGATTTGACGCGTCTCTTTCCTGGCTTCCTTCCAACGGGGGAAGAACTTATCCATCAATGCATGGAAACGGGCATTGTGACTTGGTTCCAGCAAATGACATAGCTCATGAACCACCACATGCTCGACGCACCATTCCGGCAACAGCAGCACGTATGCAGAGAAGCAGATGGACTTGTCCTTCACATTGCATACACCCCATCGGGAGATCAATGCTTTGTAATAGACCATAGAAGGTTTCACGCCCATTTCCTTGGAGTGCCGCTCTACCATCGGCTCTATCAAGGTTTTCAGTCGCCGTAGAGCATCATCGGCCTGTTCTCTCGTCCTTAGCGGCAGTTGATTATAGAACGCTGCCCTGCGCTTCTGGCTTTCGTAGGTCTTTTTCCGTGCCTCAGTTATCCAGTCGCGGTGCTCCTCGATGAACCGTTCCACTTCAGACTTCGGCATACCAATAGGTACCGACACATGCACATCGCCATTCTTCACGATGCGCATCGAAAGTCTTCTGGTTCTTCTATATGTTACCTGTATTGCCATATTGATCAAGAGAAAAAGTATTTAATCGCCCCAGGCTTTCAGGTGGTCAATGATGGTAGTCTCAACCCTATCCGTCCACTGTTCTGACACACCGTATTTCGTGGCAATGGCTCTGAACTGCTTCAATGACGCAACGACATCACGGATGATGGCATCAGGTCGGCGAATACCGTTGTCACGGGCAAACTGGATAGCATCCTCACGAGTGATGCCACGGAGCTTGGCCCTAATATACAGGCAGTGGTCTTCATTAGGCAGGAAGCCACCATTATCTATAATATAGGTGATATCGTATGCAGGTGACAGTCGCCAACTGCCATCCTCATTCATGATGAACGAGAAGTTCTTGTTATGGTCATCGGTGTTGTTGGCCAGGATATTGAAGACCATTCTGCGGAAAACCTCCTGGCAGTCGGATTCAGGCAGATGGAGCTTACGGCAAACGGCTATCAGCTGCTCATAGCTGTCGGCATCAGGGCTGATGGCAGCAAGCGTCTGCGTATAGATCTTCCTCTCACCGTCACGATCGAAACGCTTGGTGATGAAATGGTTGTTGCCGTCAACGGTATATAGTTCCGACGGCATCATACGGATTCCTGCCATCGTGGCCAGTTCATAGTAAGTCATCTCCAGTTCTGCAGAGCTATACTGCGTATTGCCGAACTTCAGCAGGCAGTAGTCGTAATTCTTCAAACCAGATATCTGCCCACTACGAATCTCGCCCGTCTTTCGGTTGATGGCAATGATGGCCTTCGGCTGACGGCCACCAGCAGACGTACCGACAGTCAGCAACGACTGCATGGTGATGCTTTCATCGGGCATAATACGAGCCTGTTCCCTCTCCGTGTAGATACGTTCTGCCAAGTCTGCCAATGATTTCATGTCTATCTTTTGAGCCTTGTGTTCACGGGAAAACTCAGGCTGGAATTCCAGAGCACCCATACCACGTTTGCCAATGAACGAGAGTTTGTCCAAAGGCGTGATGTCAGCATTGGCCAGATGGTTCTGTTGTCGCCACAGGTCGAAGAGCTGATTACCCCAGGCATCAGGCAAGGAGTCTGCAACAAACGCTGGCAACTTCTGGTATATCTTGGCATCCTCACCCCAAACAGGCGCAAGTCCTCGTGCTCCATCGATGGGTGCAACCAAGGGAGAGATATTCAGTCCTCTCTTGATCCACTCAGGGTTATACATGAAATAAGCCAGCCGTCTGCGCTCATCCCATGCCAAACGACCTATCTCTTCTCCCCATAGGATTACTTTCAGTGAACTTGTCATAACAGCCTACTTCTTATTCGTGTGACGTATTCTCTGAGCCTTCTTCTCTTCCCTGCGGATAAGGTAAGGTGATTCAGGCAACTCTGGCAGCACATCGTCCAGTGCATTCACCTGACCGACCACCCTAAGAAGCAAGATGAAGGTGGACAACGACAGATTGCCTGCCGTACCATTCTCAAACTTGTGGATGGTGGTCAAACCGATGCCTGACTGCTCTGCCACCTCCTTCTGGGTGAGGTTGCAGCGCATCCTGTAATCCTTGAACCGTGAACCAAGCAATCTTACCAGTTCAGGCGTAGAATATTCATATAAGTCTGCCATAATTTAAATATTTATAATTCAACAAACTGATATTTATTTATCATATTTATAATTTATCTTCACTTTCTTGATATTTAATGCTGCAAAATTACGCATTATTTTCCAATCAAGCAAACTTTTTCGGGTAAATATGCGAATCTGGAGTTCATTTTTAACATTCAACGCCGTAAGAAGGGATTTCGGTCAAGAAAAAAAAAACAGGTTTAAGGTTTAGGTTTAACCATGTATATATACATGCCTTCATAACCTCAATCAAGCGTACCTGAATCAGGCGATGGGTTTAGTTTACCTCTTATATGTATATAAGCATCCCTAAACTTAAACCTAAACCCCAAAGGCACACTCTTAGGCGATTTTTTCTTTTGACCGAAAAAACAGTTGCAAAGATGCAGCTCTTTGAAATAAAAGTCGTACCTTTGCAACCGACGAGATCGATGGTAAGAGACCGATTCGAGTCAAAACGGGAAAACGGATGGTTAAACTTGCTTAAATCTGAAATTTCCGGACATCAGACCGGAATCCGTAAAAAGTACGGACAAAGCAGACAAAAACCACCACTGCCCGTCATTATGAGGCATTCGTAAGTCTCTCAAAAACAAATTATTAGAAAGGGTTTATCCCATTTCTACCTTTTCGCTGTAAATGCCTGATTATCAATCAGTTACATTTTCTGCGTGGGCAAATGATCTATTAGTCCTCGCTGTCACTTTCATCCTCCTCCATCTGGCTGATTAGCCGCATCTCTTTTTGGGCTTCCTTCCAACGGGGGAAGAACTTGTCCATTAGCGCATGGAAACGGGCATTGTGACTAGGTTCCAGCAAATGACACAGTTCATGAACGACAACGTGCTCGACACACCATTCCGGTAACAGCAGTAGATAGGCCGAGAAGCAGATGGACTTATCCTTGACATTGCAGACACCCCATCTGGAAATCATCGCCTTGTAAAAAACAGCGGAAGGTTTCACACCCATCTCCTTGGAGTGACGTTCTACCATCGGTTCTATTAGGGCTTTCAATCGTCTTAAGGCATCATCAGCCTGTTCTCTCGTCTTTAGCGGCAGTTGATTGTAGAAAGCAGCCCTGCGTTTCTGGCTTTCGTAGGTTTTCTTCCGTGCCTCGGCAATCCATTCACGATGTTCCTCAATGAACCGCTCTACTTCAGACTTTGGCATTCCGATAGGTGCCGATACATGCACATCGCCATTCTTCACGATGCGCATCGACAGTCTCCTGGTTCTCCTATATGTCACCTGTATAGCCATATCAGTCAAGAGAAAAAGTATTTAATCACCCCAGGAAAATAAGCCAGCCGTCGGCGCTCATCCCATGCCAAACGACCTATCTCTTCTCCCCAAAGGATAACTTTCAATGAACTTGTCATAATAGCCTACTTCTTATTCGTGTGACGGATTCTCTGAGCTTTCTTCTCTTCCCTGCGGACAAGGTAAGGTGACTCAGGCAACTCTGGCAGCACATCGTCCAGTGCATTCACCTGACCGACCACCCTGAGAAGCAAGACGAAGGTGGACAGCGACAGATTGCCTGCCGTACCGTTCTCAAACTTGTGGATGGTGGTCAAACCAATGCCTGACTGCTCTGCCACCTCCTTCTGAGTGAGGTTACAACGCATCCTGTAATCCTTGAACCTCGAACCAAGCAATCGAACCAGTTCAGGCGTAGAATATTCATATAAGTCTGCCATAATTGAAATATTTATGATTCAATAAACTGATATTTATTTATCGGATTTATTATTTATCTTCACTTTCTTGATATTTAACGCTGCAAAATTACGCATTTTTTCCAATCAAACAAACTTTTTCGGGTAAATGTGCGATTCTGGAGGCCGCTTTTAACATTCGACGTTGCAAGAGAGGTTTTCGGTCAAGAAAAAAAGGTTGCAAAGATGCAGCTTTTTGAATAAAAGTCGTACCTTTGCAACCGACAAGATTGATGGCAAGTGACAGGTAACTCCCTCTTTCATTATTATTACAAGCAATCGAAGAGAATCTTGCGACGGTTATCCTTAGGGTGTAGACTCAGATTAACTGAAGTAACACTAATCATCTTTTTGTTTGTTATAGTTGTCAATTACAAATTACAGATTACAGTTTAAAAATCGCTTGGGGTTAGGGGTGGTGTATATCTATGCAAATTAATTGTATAATTATTTATTTATATATAA
>JAFZIZ010000032.1 GCA_017554145.1 Prevotella sp.
AGCATACTCTTCGTATGTGTTGTCCGTGGATGCCGTGAAATCCAGCGTCTGCTCATCCCTTATTGACAGGATATTCTTAGCTTTGAACTGTAGAATCATAATTTGAAAACTTTATTTTTGCAAATTTTCTGCAAAAATAGATATTTCAAACGAAAAAACCAAATTTTAAGGAGACTATTTTCGTTTTTATAACAGAAATCTTGTTTGTTGGCAAAGAAAATGCAGACTTTCGGGCTAAATGTGGTTATTTTTGTTAGATTTAGCCCTGAAGTTTGCATTTTTGGATTGTTAGAGAGTGTTACAGTTGGTTCTTATTATGACTGCACCATTCTTGAATAGACGATACAGATCCATGGAAACACAGATGGGCAATGCTATGATACCGATGGCCAAAGAGACAGCCAGTTTGATAATCATGAAGAACAGCATCGTCAGGCAACCGCCAATGCAGATCATGTTATTCATGAAGCCGGAAAGAACAGACAGACCACAGAACAGAGCTGCCATCACATACCCGTCAAAGATACGCCCATTAGGTACATTGTCGAATACCAGGTTAAGCCTGTAACCAATAGCGAAGAGCATAGTATAAATCACCAGCCGCATAAAGGCCTCACGGAATACCCTTGCCTCGTTAAAGTCGCTGAATACCAGGGAAAGGAAGTTCCCCATTCTCTTGAAAACCGTTGTGTTTGTTGTCATCATAGTCGTACATTTTGAAATTGATTAATCTGAACTGAGGCTTATCCCTTTTGTGGAGTCTCTATCTCCATCAGGGTGCAGCCAGGACACATTAGCGTGCCTCACATGGACTGGGCATGTAATGTGTCTGGCCTGTCACCCGATGGAAGAAACTGTCTGTCAAAGAATACCTCCTTTGTCTTTCTGCATATGTTGGATCTGTTCTTTGTTGCGCTCGATGAAAGTCCGGCACACTGCATTGAGGATATTGCCGAAGTTGAACTGTCGGCAGTTGATGCGGATGATGTCCAAGGCCCGTTTGATGTCCGGGTTCAGGACAACGGTAATCCTGTTCTCGTCGGGATTGTCGTTGTAGAACTCCGCATATCTGACCATCATATCCCACTCACCAGAGCCAGCCTCGATGATAGGCTGGGCACTTTGCTTGCCTCTCCGTGCTCTTGTGACTTTCGGCTTTTGCGGAGTTGTATCTACTAGAGCGACCTCGGAACCTTCGTCCTGTACTTCCTCCTGAACCACTTCCTCAGAATTAACCTCAGACGCAGTTTCTTCTGTATTCGTAATCACCTTCTCCTCAACAGCTGGTGCAATGGGGTCATTCTGAGCATCCATGAAAGAGCCCAGTGTGTCCAGACTTAGGATGTCCGGCTGCTTGATTAACTTATTTGCCATACCTATTCCAGTTTTTGAAGTTCGTTGTAAATCATGTCGAATGCAGGTGCCACGCACTCAGCCTGAATCTTCGTGTTCCCGAAGGTGTTGTAACGCGCAATGTCTGCCCTGTCAGCCACCATTGGCGTGACAATGCCGCCAGCCTGTGCCAGTGCCTCGTCCGTCTTCTTCCATGTCTGAAGTTCCACTGCCGTGCCACGTGTACGGATGACGAGGTTAGGCACGAATATCAGTTTCGGCTTCTGCCGTCCTTTCAGGTAGGTTATCCAGATCTTCCCCACCAGATTGAGGAACTTCTGCGTGGCACTTAGACAGTTGAACTCATACTGATACGGGCATACGATAACATCACTGAAGCCCAGCAGAGGCACCATACCCTCCAGATAGATATTGCCAGGAGAGTCGAAGAGATAGATGCCGTTGGCGTTCTTCACTGACTTCAAGAGTTGTGCCGACTGCTGCAGGCGGTCAATCTCAATCTGCTTCACCTCGTAAGGCACCTTGTCCGTCTGGAGGCTCTGACTGTCGAACCTGCGCTTGTCAACGATGGAGTGCTGACGGTCGCAGTCCAGGACGCAGACCTCAGACACCTTCTTCTCAGACAGATAGTTGGCGAAGAGCGTACACAGGGTGGTCTTACCTACGCCACCTTTCTCATTCGCCCATGTAATGGTAATGTTCTTTCTCATTGCTGTATGTTTTTAAAATGTTGTTTTCTTTATAATAATTCCCGGTTAAGACCTACGGATCATAGCCCTTTCATCATCCACTTCACCATAGCTGTTACGGTTGGCATCCGGATTGTAGTTGATGCGGTCACTGCTGCCGATGTCGTTTAATATTGGCCTTGTCTTGCCCTGGCCAGTGTTATGTTTATGCTCCGAAGTCTCGATGTCAGCAGAACGGGATGGCTTGAACTTACTCATGTCAACACCTGCAGCTTCCAAGTCAACGATCTCCCTCTTTGACGGATTCACGCAGAATAACTTGTCTTCGAAGCGGTACGTCCAGATACCCTCATCGTTCAGACGGTCAAAGATATTCTCGCTGTCACCTGCCTTATCCGACTCCAATAGACTGTTTATCGTGCTGATGGTGGACTGAATGTTATTGCCGTTCTCCGATACATGCAGATGGTCA
>JAFZIZ010000021.1 GCA_017554145.1 Prevotella sp.
AAAACCACAAGTAATTTTGCGTTCGATAAATTTTTGTTATTGTAAAAAATATTTTAAGAAATGAAAAGTAGATTTAATTTTTTCGTGATTATGATTGCTTTCGCAATTATGAGTATGTCAATGTTGGCAGTTGCCGAGACCTACCCAGTTAATTCCAATTATAGAGATACTCCCGAACAAAATGAAATTCCTCTCCCAGTGATTTCTCACTTTCCACATTCGTTGTCTATTTGGATAACAGCATCAGGCTGATTTTTGATAATCCAAATGAGCTTGAAATTGCTTGTTGCATATTCAACGGTGATGACAACCATGTATTGCATGGTTCTTTCAGGAATCTCGTTCTTTCTTAATCTAAACTCATTGTCATCAGATCAATAATGTTACAAGTATCCTATGACAAAGACACATGAGTATACGTTTGAGGTTGAGCAAAAGAAATGCAGGACAATTTTTTAATACGTTAAATACTGGTAAATCTTGCTTGAATTATCAAATTATTGTACTTAAAACTTGGGCCAATGAACAATTCTAGTTCAGTTCATAATCCCTTGGTGGGCTGAACAACAACCGCAATATCTTAGATATTCAAAAGGGGAAATACATAAACGCAATATTAACTTAATTATCAACACAATTAACCGCTTTTAGATATGAAATTATTAGAAAATCCTCGAAAAGAGTTTATCCTAAATAATGATGAAATGATTTCAATTTTAGGAGGAGAGAATTTCAGTTGTCCTAAAACCTACAAAGATGGAGGCCTCTTCGGCGGAGACTTCTGTTCTGAGAATTACGATGAAAGTGGCAATTGCAACGGTGCTAATAATTATTGTGGCAATTATCATTCTTGCCCATTTAAATATGGATAAAGTATCGAATACTAGTGGGGCGGCTGTAGGACTCAGAAATGTTATTATGTAAATCGCATGCTGAAAGTCTTATTCTTTTTTTGATGTGATAGAACTTAAACAAAAACCTGAGTTTTGCAACACCTCCACTATATAGGAAACTGTGTAGGGCGAGTTGGACAGTTTAAACATATATTAAATGCTATATTTGCCCTACACATGTTTTGCTGAAAATACAAGCGTATTCTCGTTGTATTTGTTCTTTTTTGAGCGTTGCTATTTAATTGTACCGAGATCTCTTAGTTGAATTCTCTTGATTATATAGGTACTCGTTGCACAACATAAGGTTATAGTGATGGTATCTAATGTATCTTCTTTGTAGTATAACCATATCTTTAAAAACCGACATTAAATGAAGTGGTCAAAATATAATTATATGTTCCAGTCTGGGGATAAATATTTCTTGTACAATTCATTATCAAATAGCTTAGCTGAGCTTGAAAATCATGAATTTTACATGCTTAAATCTAAAAAGGATAGCATCTCTGATCTCAACTCAAGCAATAGTGAACTTTTCAATAGTCTTAGGCAAATGAAAGCCATCGTTGAAAACGACAAAGATGAAATTAATAAAATAAAATACATTAATTCATTAAGGAGGGTTAACAACAGAAGATTAATTTTAACGATCAATCCAACACTAGCTTGTAATTTTAAATGCTCATATTGCTTTGAGAAACAACACCCATCAATATTCATGAGTGATTCAATAGAAGAAAAAATCATAAATTTTATCAAAAGAAATAAGGAAGCTGAAGCTCTTGATATTACTTGGTTTGGAGGCGAGCCATTGCTTGCATTCGATAGAATCGAGTCATTAACTAATAAATTCCAATCATTAAATCTTAAATATAAAGCACATATTATCACAAATGGATATTTGCTTACTAGTGATGTGTGCTCTAGATTAGATAATTTGTCAATATCTTCAGTTCAGATTACGATTGATGGTCTTGAATCAACACATAATTCACGGAGATATCTGAAATCTGGTGCCCCCACATTCTCAAAGATTGTTGACAATATTGACACATTGAAGCAAATAAATCCTGCTATTGAAGTAACGGTAAGGGTTAACATCGACCGGAATAACAAAGATGATTTTATAAAATTGTATAAGATGTTTAATAGTAAACAATACAAGAATTTTTCGATTTCATTGGCCTTTGTTCAGAATTTATCTGGGGACGTGAGATGTGAAAACATCATGGAGCGAACTGAACAATCGGATTTTGTAATGAATTTATATCAATCTTATGGCTTAGATTTCTCTTTTATTTATCCGCGACATGAACGATACGAATGTGCAATCAGAAATAAAAATTCATTGGTTATTGGACCGGAAGGTGAGTTATATAAATGTTGGAATGATGTTGGAGATGTAACAAAAATAGTGGGAAATATTGATGGTGCAATTGCAAATCAAGATTTGTTGCTGCGTTATTTGGTAGGTGCCGATCCTTTTGAGGACCCCAAATGCAAATCGTGTATACTTTTGCCAGTGTGCGGAGGAGGATGCCCTTATTTACGAATTAAAAATGAATTTGAAGATAAAGATGTCAATTCCTGTCCATTAATAAAAGACAACTTAAATGAATTCTTGTTTGCACGTGCATTATTTAAAACCCTAAGTAAATAATTCCATAAAGACTGTTTTTAATATGAGTCAGAGACATATATTGGTTATGTTGATGGCTATTATTTATATATGCTCATCAGCTACACAAAAAAGTCAGACCTCATTTCGGTTAACGGGCCAAGTTCTTGACCAGTTGACTCATGTTCAGATACCAGGTAGCAAAGTGGAAATCATGAAACTGAGTGACAGTACAATCATTGATTCCACTGATGCTACAACGAAAATTGTCAGTGGTAATGAAAGCAGAGTAGAATCAACATTCACATTGAGAATACCCCGTATTGAAGGTGATTACATTCTTCGCGTCAGTCTGAATGGATATGAAACTTATTATGAACAGCTGACTCTTGATCACTTTTATAGCCGCGAAACTCATCGCGATCTAGGCAATATCTATCTGAAGAAGGAGAGAAACGTAAATCTCGACGAAGTTACCGTCACTGCCTCGAAAGTGAAATTCTACAATCGCGGCGACACTCTTGTTTATAATGCCGATGCTTTCCAACTGTCTGAAGGCTCGATGCTCGATGCACTCATCAAGCAGTTGCCAGGAACCGAACTCACCAAGGACGGACGCATCTTTGTGAATGGCAAGTTCGTGGAAAGTCTGCTGCTTAATGGTAAAGACTTTTTGGGCAATGATAACCAGTTGATATTAAATGAACTGCCGTCCTACATGGTAAAGCATGTGAAAGTATATGACAAATTGGGTGAAGATAGTCAGTTCCTTGGCCGCCAAATGGAAGGGGACAAAAAATTTGTGATGGACGTGCAGCTCAAGCGGCAATATAACGTGGGATGGACAACCTATGCGGAGGTCGGTTATGGTTCAGAGAATCGTTATATGGGGCGCCTGTTTGCTCTGCGGTTCAGCGACAACTCGCGTTTGGCCATTTATGGCAACGCCAATAACCTGAACGACAAACAAAAACCTGGAGAATCGGACGATTGGTCACCATCAGATCTCGTGAACGGTCTCACCGAGCAGCAAATGGGCGGCATTGACTATCTGGTGGAAGAACGCAACGGTCACTACAAACTTAACGGCAATGTGCAGTTAAGCCATGCCATCAACATGACAAAAAGTAACACCAACCGCACCAATTTCCTCACAGGAGGAGACACCTATGAACGCGTCATCCAATCGAACAGAAATCGTGATTTTACTGTCAATACAATGCACAATTTTTACTTCCAATGGAAATATGCCAATTTAACGATTAAGCCAAGCCTAAAATACAATCACAACAATCAAAACAGCGACTATTCTTCCTTATCACTGAACAGAAGTTTATCGGATTTTGACATTGGTTGTATCGACAGCATCTATGCACCCACTCTGCCGACAGGCATTCTGGAATCGACCATTAACCGGAATATGCGCAACACACTTACTCGAGGAAATGTTCTTGAGACTTCAGTTTCGGCTCAGTCGGTTATCAAGTTCAAGCGTTCCCCCGACCACATTACCTTATATGCCGATTTTTCATATCGTAGTGCCGCCAACTACCAGTTTGGTCGCAATTCGGTGGAATATTTTGCCGATGGACAAGTGATATCAATGGATTTCCGAAACCAGTATTTCGACAATATGCCCGACCGAGGTTACGGTTTGACAGGTAAAGTAGCCTATACCTATCAGTTCCTGAGTGGCCCGTTCATCACCTTCAGTTACAAATACGAGAGGCGTTATGCACGCAACCACTCATACCTCTACCGATTGGACTGGCTGCCAGATTGGGGCATCGGTACAACACATGAAGCCGGAGAGCTGCCACCGTCTGATTTATACGAGCAAGTAATAGACGCCACTAACAGTTATGGCAGTAGACAAACCGATAATCGACACACATTCGAACCTTTCCTGGTATGGAGCCATAACAACTGGAGCGGGCAGGTGGTGCTCCCGTTATCAGTGCTGAGACGCACGTTGCATTATAGGCGTGGGAGTATGGACACAACTATAACTAAATGCAATATCCTGCCAAATGTTTACAGTACATTTGTAAATTGGAAGAGTGCAGATAAACGTTATAATTTCGAAATCATGTATGGTCTGGATACAAAGGTTCCTGATTTGAACCTTTTTGTGGACTTTAAAGACACATCTGACCCGTTGAATATCAGAGAAGGCAATGCCAATTTAAGGCCGTCTTATGAACACAGTATAACATCAAGTTTTACTCGAATCTATCCTGCGCTGAGGCTGATGTGGAGTTCCCAACTTCACCTTGACATCACTCAAGATGCCATTGCCATGGGATACACCTATGACAAAACAACCGGTTGCAGGATTTATCGACCGGATAACGTGAACGGCAATTGGCGGGGCAATCTGTCACTGGGCATCGGTGGCGCCGTTGACAAGAAAAAACGAATAAATGCCAAAGTACTGCTTGCCGCTGAATATCAACGTTACGTTGACCTGATTGGAATTAATGGCCAATGTGCCAACAGAAGCGTTGTTAATAACTTGGGATTTACCGAGATGCTGCAACTAAATTATCTGTTAGGTCAGTCTACCATCGGCATTAAGTCGAGCGGGACTTGGGGAAGTGTGACGAGTGACCGCGATGACTTCACTACACTAAATGTAGCAGATTTTAACTATGGACTTACCGCTCAACTGCAGTTACCATGGCAGTTGCACCTCGGCACCGATTTGACTATGTACAGCCGCCGCGGTTATGCCGATGAAAAAATGAACACCAATGACCTGGTATGGAACGCGCGGCTCTCGCGGTCGTTCCTTCGGGGGCAACTAAACATTATACTTGACGGATTTGACATTTTGGGAAGGCTCAGCAATATCACTCGCACGATGAATTCGCAATCAATTACCGAAGTGCGCACCAACGTAATTCCCCGCTATGTGCTTCTACACATCTCCTATCGCTTTCACTCTGCACGTTAGAGAACTAAAACGCACAGGCTTTTAGTTAATATCTTAATACTAATTCTCATACGAGCACATAATATGACAGAATAATTTCGTTATGAAGAGGACTCATTATTATCAAATGGACGCAATGGATTGTGGAGCAGCTTCACTTCAGATTGTTGCTTCGCATTATGGCAGGCTTATCTCTCAAAAACACTTGCGAGAACTCTGCCATATTACGCGCAATGGAGTCTCTCTGCTGGGAATTAGCGATGCTGCAGAAGCAATCGGTTTTCGGACAATTGGTGTAAAGATTTCATGGCAACAATTAATTGAGGATGCTACGTTACCATGTATAATCCATTGGAATCAGAGACATTTTGTTGTTGTGTTAGAAGTCCAAAAAAAGAAGCATAAGACAATTGTAGTTGTTTCTGATCCTGCAGAAGGAATTCTTAAGTATGATGAAGAGGCTTTCAGGAAGGCATGGCTTCAAATTGACGGAAATGACGGGAATCATCTTGGAGCCGCATTGCTCCTTGCGCCCAAGCCTGAGTTTTTTGAACAGGATGCTGATAAAAAAGATAAAGTCAGCCTATGGGATTTGTTGGCATATATCCGTCCTTACGGAAAATACATCTTCTATATCGCCTTTGCCCTGTTGTCCGCGAGTCTGATTAGCTTGGTTTTCCCATTCTTGACTCAAGCTATTGTAGATACTGGTATACAAACAAAAAATGTTTCGTTCATATTTATCATCTTGATTGCCCAACTGCTATTAACGTTGGGACAAATGTCCAACAATATCATTCGCAGTTGGCTGATGCTTCATGTGACAACCCGCATTGGTATAACATATATATCAGATTTCATCGGAAAAATGATGCGTTTACCCATCGCATTTTTTGACTCGAAGAATATAGGAGATATTTTACAACGCATAAAGGATTTCAACCGTGTGCAAACATTTTTAACCGGGACTTTAATCAGCACCACGATGTCGCTGATAACCTTTATTATTTATACTATTGTCATGGCGACCTATAATGGGAAGGTATTAGCGACATTCCTGGTCGGCAGCTTATTGTACGTAGTATGGGTTCAAGTCTTCATGAAACGTCGCCGCAAATTGGATTATATGCAGTTTCAAGAAATGTCCAACAACCAGAGTAACCTTATTCAGTTGGTTAACGGCATGCAAGAAATCAAATTGAACAACTGTGAAAAGGCAAAAAGGTGGGAATGGGAAGAAATCCAGGCAAGACTATTTAGGATCAGCTCAAAGAGTCTTACCCTTGGACAGATTCAAAACAATGGTGGTGGGTTCATTGATGAAGTTAAGAATATAACCATATCGTTCCTGTCTGCGCTTGCTGTCATTAACGGCAATATGACGATCGGAGAAATGATGGCTCTGCAATACATTATTGGACAATTAAATGCGCCATTATATCAGTTCATTGGATTTATGCAGTCGTTGCAGGATGCAAAAATGAGTGTTGAACGCATGGGAGAAGTCACTGGTAAAGATAATGAGGAAAGTCCAGATAGGGACTATCTCAATGACATACCTCAATCTGCTGATATAGAATTGAAAAATGTGGTTTTTCAATATGACGGTCCCCGCTCATCTAAGGTTCTCAACAACCTGTCTTTGGTTATACCTGGTGGTAAAATTACCGCCATTGTAGGCGTGAGCGGTAGCGGGAAAACGACCTTACTCAAAATGTTGCTTGGTTTCTATCCTCCGGCTTCAGGAGAAATCCTGTTAGGAAATCAACAATTAGACCGCTTTCGAATGAGCAATTGGAGAGCTGCTTGTGGTGTGGTCATGCAGGATGGTTTTATCTTCAGTGATACCATCGAAAAAAATATTTCGATTTCAAATGATGAATCCGATCATCAAAGGGTATTAGAAGCGGCGAAAAAGGCTTGTGTACATGACTTTGTCGAATCTTTACCAACTGGGTATCACACTAAGATTGGGGCTGATGGGCATGGATTAAGTTCAGGACAAAAACAACGCATCTTGATAGCTCGTGCAATCTACAAAGATGCAAGTTATATCATCCTTGATGAGGCAACTAATTCATTGGATGCCAATAATGAGAAAGAGATTATTAAGAATCTCAACGAGTTCTTTGTGGGAAAGACTGTGATTATTGTCGCTCATCGGTTAAGCACAGTTCAGAATGCAGACAACATTGTTGTCTTGGAGAAAGGCTCAGTGATTGAACAAGGCTCTCATCAAGAGCTGGTTTCCTCACATGGGGCGTACTATAACTTAGTAAAGAACCAATTAAACTTAGGCAACTAATTATGCCAAACTCAATACATAATGATATGTGGAAAGAACCCGACGAATTCATTGGGAGAGTACCCAAATGGATTACGCACTGGGGAATTTACAGTACATTTATCCTGATGCTGCTATTAATCACAATAGGTTGTTTCATTCCATATCAAGAGAAACTGACCGTTGAAGTCATTAGTGAGCTTAGGGATAATGGCGAATATAAAACTGTTGCATATACTTCTCCATACAATTATGGAAGAATTCACCGGAATCAAACAGTAGTCATTAATCTCAATGAATATCCAAGCAATTGTTACGGATCCTTTATTGGAAGAATAATTAATAAATCATCTTTTCAAAAAGGAAACAATTATGAAATCACCATTGATTGTGATTTCCAAAAGGCACATGACAATGATGAACAACCATTAAAGATATTATCAGGATCTGGTGTTATTGTTCTCAATGAGCAACCATTTATTGTTCACTTGTTTCCAATACTCAGAACTATAATTATGGTAGGTACATAATGGCCAATATGTAATATCGAACTTCAATATGATTCCGGAATAATCGAGACAGACCTACCTGTATAAAAGGAGCGAAAGCCGAAAAGCTATCACAAAGAGTAGGCATAACAATTTCAATAAAAGCAATTATGAGCAAAAAAGAAATGTTCACAAAATTGACGAAGGACGAGGCAGGCAAATTGCATGGAGGGTTTTCAATCCAGCCTTTTATTGTAGAGGCGAATAATCGATCCACAAACGTAAACTGTACTTATAACGGTAGTGATGACAAGAACTATAATTGCAAATGTTCTTGTGGTTCAAATCCTGGTAATTTGTAACACTTGTCTAAGAACCATTGTTTTTTAACAATTGCTAATCGCGAGGAGGCTGGTTAGCTGATAATAGTTAATCAGCCATCTCTTTTTTTTGAGAAGAATATGAAATGGAGTATCTACAACGAAATCATAAACAATGTTGAGGATAAAGAGGTAATTTATTTATTCAATTCTTTAAGAAAGAAGTATTTTACCCTAGATTATAACCTCACAGATCTTGTGCAGGCTGGCAGGAACAATACATTGATTATTGCAAATAGCCATCCTGAATTATATGAATATCTAATGTCCGAGAAGTTTATTGTTCCTGACGATATTGATGAAGTGGCTGAATGTATACAAATGATTAATCGGAAGTTCTTATCTGATGTTGAATTAAAAATCACAATCAACCCGACCCTTGATTGTAATTTAAAATGTTGGTATTGCTACGAAAACCACATTAAAGGTAGTTGTATGGATGCAAGCACCATAGAGGCTATTATAAAATATATTGAGATTCAGGCTCATTCAAACACACTTAAAAAGATTTATTTGTCTTTTTTTGGAGGAGAACCCTTATTAAAGTATTCACAGGTCATAAAACCCATTGCTAAACAATGCAGTGAGATTTGTAATAGATATAATAAAATGATTATGTTAAGTTTCACAACAAATGGGGTTTGCCTTTCTCCTGCTATAGTAAATGAATTAATGAGACTTAGCCCTGAAGTCAGTGTACAGGTTGCATTTGATGGGAATAGGGATTTTCATGACTCAGTAAAATGCTTTGAAAATGGTAAAGGCTGTTATGATTTAGTAAAAAAACAGTTATTCTATGCAATAAACAAAGGTATCATGACGACAATCAGATGTAACTATACATCAAAAAACATCGAGTCATTCCAAGAGCTCATTGATGATTTTAAACAGTTCTGGCATTATCCTAACGTAAAGTTCTCCTTTCACAAAGTCTGGCAGGAACCAGAATCAGATGAATTAATCGCAAAAAAAGAATTATTAAAGCAATATATTCTGAGATCTGGCATAAGAAATAATATTAATTCTTTTTATGGAGAGGGTCTTATTCCGTGTTATGCAGACTATGACAACTATATAGTTGTTAATTATAATGGAGATATCTATAAATGCACAGCCCGGGATTTTATACCCGAACATCGATTGGGACATTTAGAGAATACTGGTGAAATCATTTATAATACTAATGCCATTAAAAGAAAAGAAAAGAGACTAACAAGGGAGTGCTTTAATTGTCGATTACTACCCATATGCACAATTTGTTTTCAGCAAAGAAGTGAATCGATTAACGGTACTTGTCCTTATCCAGATTCTCGTAAAAATGCGAAGATCCAAATAAAAAGGTATTTCTATGATGTTCTCACCTTGAATGAAAGAAGAAATATGCAAGATAGAAAATTAGAGGCTTATCGCAATGAATTGAGTTGACTAGAGTGCAAGATAAATAAGATTTAGATAATGAAGAAAATCTATTGAATGATAATGGTAAATCTTTTATGATATGAGACACTATATACTATTATTCATATTATATATATATTCTGTTGGGCAATTAGTGGCTCAGATCATATCAGGTAAAGTGGTAGATTCTCAGAATAACCCTCTGCCTTATGTCAGTGTTGTACTCCAAAATGTGCAAGATTCTTCCTATGTCTGTGGTACGACAACGGATTCAGAAGGTTTATTTACCTTGCAAATACAGGAAGATATAGAGTACACGTTGTTTTTGTCATATATGGGATATGAAACCGTAAAAACAGAATGTAGGTATGGAAATCTGGGTACTATCGTCATGAAAGAAGATTCGAAGAAGCTTGATGAAGTCGTTGTTTTGGCATCAAGAATTCAAAACGATGCGAATGGTTACACTATAAACCTTTGTTCATCGAAGATTTCCAAAGGCAAGCAGGCGTCAGACCTATTGGCTTTTTTGCCATGCGTCAGCAATGAAAATGGCAGTTATAAAATCAACGGTTTGCAGGTAAGTGAAATCTATGTAGATGGTGCTAAACTCACATCTATAGATGAACTCAAGAACATACCTGCTGACATCATAGATAGAGTAAAAGTAAACTATCTCGCGGGAGTCAAACAAAATGCGGCAAATGCAGGTGGTACTATTGAGATCACATTACATAAACTTTCCCAAGGCGGCTATTACGGGTCATGGTGGGGTGGCGCAGATTATCATCTTAAAAATGGCTTCAGTAATGAGCATCTCGGTGGTGTCATATATTACCATATAAATAACCTGAGTATTTATGACAATCTCTCGGTGGATTTCAATCAACCAGAAGAGACAGCCAAGCAGTCTATCTGGGAGCAAATTACGAATCAGCATATTGAAATCGATGAAGAGGCTAAGTATCGGGGATATACTCTTAGAAATCGTTTAAGCCTTACCCAGCAATTGAACGATAAGGGCTCATTGGGTGGAAGTTACTACATCGGCATGGCGCCAAAGTGGGACACACACATTTTGGATAAGGGCACAACGGTTCTATCAAGCGTAGATAATAAAAACTCCTATCTCGTTCAAGAGGCGACTTTGAAGTATAATACTTACCTCAGCCAGCGTGGTACAACAATGGAATTGATTGGCGATTATCTCAACCGGCAGCATAACAGCCAGTCAGACTACACCTATGGGCAGAACTCTACATCTAAGTCCGAGGATAAAACCACGTTGAATATGTACAAGTTTTCGGTGGACCTGACCGACCCCCGCAATCAAAAGTTGACATGGAATTACGGAGCATCTATTCAATACATCACATCAAAGTATACTCCGTTGATTGGCTCTATTGACAGTTATGGCCGTTTTCAAACTAGTCGGCTTGCAACAAGTACAATAGGCTTGACTCCGTTGGCTTATGCCTCTGTTAAAGGTAATTTTGGGAAAATCCACTACAATATAGGTGTCAATTTTCAATTGAATAAGATTCAGTATAAGGCTTTGGATAATTGTGAATCATCTTCAAATACCCAATGGGGAATTAATCCCACTCTACAGATGATGATGCCATTAGGCAACAATGGTAAGCACTCCTTGAAGCTTAATTACAAGCGTACACTTGAGGATATACCTTATTCTGCTATTTCATCAACCATTCGTTGGTCTGATTCTTATAACTATTCCGTTGGGAATCCCGATTTGAAGGCTCAAAGTACGGATAGGATAATAGCAAACGTATCCATGTTCCACAACCTATTAACTCTAACTGCCTATTATTTGCGCAAAAGGAATACTATTTACTGGGAGACAAGACAAAGCCCTACCGCATCGGACGTGTTTTTTACGACCTTTATTAATCTGCCAGCTAATAATGGGTATGGTGCGGGTGCAGAGGTCAATTGGAGTCCTGTTAAATCATGGACAACGAAGTTATCTTGTAGATTTGACATTTGCCCCGAGAACATGACATTAGGTGGCGTCTACTATGGCAAAACAAGACTCCGCCAATATTTTTTCGTGAATAATACTTTTAGTTTTGCGCATGGTTGGGGTGGCATGTTGAACATTAGATATGAACCCACATTCAAAGATTACGCCGAAACTCTTTATACTGTCTGGGACATTTGGGGTCAAATATATAAGTTCATGTGCAAAGACAAGCTGCAACTTTCGCTTTCGTTCAGCCCACTCGGTGATCGTCGCAAATATGATAGGTGGACCAATGGTAACAAGATCACTTACGACTATACCACACCAGTCCAAAGTATCGGTTTCTCTCTGAGATGGAAATTCTCAAATGGAAAGGATACGGAAGTAAACGTTGTTGAATACGGTTCGCAGCACTACTATGAAATTCAAGGAAAAAGATAACAGTAATGTCTAAGCCAAATTATCTATCCAGATAAGATCCTATTTGTGGAATCCCAATATTCTTTTTGCGTTGACACCTACAAAGGCTGAAATTGGGACGCTACGTGAAACGTTTGCAATATGTAGATGTAGCCTTTCAAAAAACTATATCGTAGAATATGGAAAGGCGCAAGGCGATTTCAAAATTTACCTTTGAGATATGCGGATGCAACAAGAGCTTTTCACAGATTTCAGATGTAGATAACTCCAACATCTTCACTGACGACTGGGACATGCCTAATGGTGCAGAATTGCCACTATGGATGCTTGGATTTCTATATTGAGGCAGATTGGTTGTTAAAAATCATTAAGGCTGCGGCAAAACGAGATTATTATTGTAAATTTGAAAATTGTAACCATCATATTAATTAGATTTATGAAAAAATTTAATAGTATCGTAATTCGTAGTGACAACACTTCATTGATTACTCTTGTTGAGAAGATGAAGAGTTTGGCAGGTGAAGATTATTGTTATGATTTTGAAATGTCAGAGAGTATGAACAAGACCTGTAATAATGACTCTATTTGTAGAAGAACTGACTATGCTGTGTTCAAAACAGAGCAAGAAAGTCTTTACAAAACAAAGGTATACGTGTCAGTGAAAGACGATGAACTTAAAGTATTCAATATTATTTCATCTGATAGTCGTTATTCAGAACTTGGGGTTAACCAATATAATTTTGTCCTTGACTACTTTTTCTACCATTTTATGGCAAAATGTCTTGATACATCCTTCTCTAACTGCATTCATATCACTGGTGAGGAGCAACAAATGGATGATTTGATTGGGAAAGAAGCGTATAATGCTCTCTGTCTGTGGGAACAAACCTGTAATAAGGAGCATCCCATCTCTCACCCTATGGATGAGAGTAAGTGGTTTGCATTTATCTGTGAATTGTATAAAACAGGAAAGACGCTACATCCCAAAGACTTCGAACAGTGGCTGACGGAAGACTGCAACTGGCCGTCATTCTATAATAACGTGATTGATGGATTGTCAGAAAGTCTGGAGTACTCATTATCTTTATTGAAATTCTATGGCGACAATTGTTCTAAATAAAGGCATTATTTCATACAACGAGATTCCTACTGTTTTGACAGATGACAAGCCCATTGTCTTTTGGGACACTTGTTCGTTGCTATACTTCAATACAATAGTTAGCCGTAGGGCATACAGAGAATTTGATTGGGATAAGAAGTTGCTGGACTGGGTCTTGAATGGGGACGTATACTCAGTAACATCCATGCTGGTAAGCCAGGAGTTCAACAAGCATCATGATGATTTCAAGAATAAAGACTTAGGGCTTGAGGCTGGGCTGATTCACACGATGCAGCAATATGGTAACATTGTGGGAGGACAGGATAAAGCCATCATTGACAAAGCTATACAGTCATTTAAGTTGTCTTCAATGATGGATAGAATGGTGTGCGACCTATGGAAGCAGACTTACGTGATAAACGATGATACGTCTTTCCTTCAGAAAGCGCATAACCGTGTGTTAAGTAGCACGCCCCCATCAGGAAAAGAGCAAGAGTATAAAGATTGTTATATCTGGGAAACTTTTCTTACACTTTGTGACTATGCTCCTCATAAGAACCAAGCTTACTTTATGACAGAGAACACAGATGACTATTGTGGCAAGAAGTGTAAAACACCATTTCCAGAAATACAGAATGAAATGACGACGCATAAGGGGCAAATAATAGTTTCCAAAGACCAATTGTGGGTCGCTATAGCAAGAAAGTTAGGAATAATTAAATGAATAATTTCTAATGGGTATATTCAGTTATTAAGAATGATGGCGGTACGGATAATGCGTCAGAATAGCCAGGATATCAATCTGATGAGAAAGGAGTATCAGGGATTTCTGAATTGTTGAGAGAAAAGCTTGTGACTCAGGTGCGGGAAAAGAAAAACACTTACAACTGAATCACGTGAGTTTAGCAACATTATCGCCAATTTTGGATTATTTGGTAATTGTCAGACTGAGGACAGATGGACATAATATTCGTTGGAAAAAAATGCAATGGAATGTCAATAAATCATTGAAATAAGCGAAAATAAAGGGAGAGTGATTCCAATGAGCATTTTAGGATCATAAACAGAAAGTAAAGTGATGAAATCATCAGTATTAGATACTGTAAATCATGCGTCGTTATGGAGCAAGATAACGACGCATGATCACCTTCTTATAGAGAGGTGCTGAGAAACAGGATATGGCAGACTCACTTGTCTCCTCCCTTCATTTTCTGGAATTTCTTTTGCCATTGGTGGAACCGAGGACTGTTCTTGACGTATGCTTGAAAATCTTTCGAGGACTGTCGAAGTTTGTCTTTCTCGCTTCTTGTTAACCATTCTGTTGAGTTTGGCTGCTTCACTGATGGTGAGACATCCAATTTCTGATGCGATGCCATATCTTCTTAAATCTTGATCGGTGATACCGGCTTGTTGTAGTTTGCTTTTGTAATCATTGTCTATTCTGATGTCCTTCAGTTTTCCGAAACTGCCATGACCAAAGGTGGTTATCATCACAACATTGCCCCCCTTGCTGGAGATATAGTCGCGCAGATCCCTGAGTTCAGCACCAGTGGTGATGAAGTCATCCAGGAGTATGTAATCTTTTCCGTTCTTTACTTCGCCCTCGTAACGCATCCTGCGACCCAGACGCGCAATGTCCGAAGCGTTGGTATGCTTGACATCAGTAACTGCTATGATGTCGTCATCCACCGTCATTCCCAATGCTGCGAACTTGGCAGCATAGGCAGCAGGTATCATGTTAATGCCATTGCCTTGCCGCCTATGGATGTAAGCCACATGTGCATTTGGATATTGCTCGGCGACCTCCAAGACCTTGTCATCCTTCACGAGGTCATCGACCAGTCGGATAGCCGCATCGAAGTCGCCATGCTTGGCTGCCTCAAAGTCTGGGTGCTTTCTTGCCACATGCGAACTGGTGTGGTTCACCACCGCCGGAAAGCAGCTACCCCATGACCGACCATACGGCATGGATTCCCTCTGTTGAAGCATAAACAGTGCTGTAGCCATATCAACTGAGATAGGACGATACCCCATATACATCTCAGCATTTTCGGTATTGAACGTGAACAGGACACCCAGCTGATCCGAAGGATTGACACTAACGGTGAAATCGGGGCGGATCAACTCTGCGTGCCGCTGTCAAGTCCTGTTCTTCCTTTGGCCTTTCCTCTGATTGTTGTAGTTTCTCCTCTTGGTGAACCTGTGCCGCTTCCTCTGCTTTAGTATTGCTGAATGTTGGGGCGTATTGCTTGTTTTGTTCACGAATGTCAGCGAAGTCAGCATCTACGCCATCACAATCCAAACGCATTTTCACGGCATCGACTCTTTGCCCGATAAACGAAGCGGAACGCTTCACATCCATGAGAGTGGTCTTGATGAACGAAGGATCTTCCTGAAGCTTGGAAAGCCAGCTCTTCAGATAGGCAGCACTGTCGGACTTCACATGTTTAGTCATGCCATACTGAGACGATACTAGGGCAGCCGTCAGTTCGGCCACCAGTTCCTCACGGGCATATTCAGAACTGCCGAAGCTCTGTCCGGGCTTCAGGCGGTTCAGACGGTTCTCTGACCCTGTGCTGTGGCTCATCTCATGAAGCAGGTTGCTGTAAAAAGATTCGCCATCGATGAACTGTTGTTTCTCTGGCACGACAATGACATCCTTACTTGGGCTGTAATAGGCATTGTCTCCATGAACCGGCTTGATGGGACACACCCACAGGTCTTTATCAATCATCGCATCAATGGGAGGAAAGCTTTCCATATCCTTGTCTGATCTCTGCGACTCTCCTGACGATTCTTTATGAAACTTTTCATACATCTCGGGCCGTGCTTCATTCAGATTGGTCTGGTCCAGATTGAACACGTTAAATACCTGTAGTTTTGGATAGACATGGTATTTCGCACGTTCCTCATCACTCATCTGGCGGTAATCATCATACTTGATCTTCTCTTTGGTCTCTGCATTGACAACAGTGAATGTCGTTAGCATTACAGGGGTGCTTTTCTCACCTTTGTTGATTGTTACCATAGGCAGCTTCTCGCCATTCTCATCGGTGAGGGGTTGGCGATTACCTTGCTTATCTTGACCATAGTTCAGTCCAGTGATACGGTCGAATGTGGCATAACGTGCAGTCTTCCAGCCATTCTTCTCCTGCTGAAGCATGAGAATGATACTGTTCATGCCGTTATACTGTCTTCCGTTTAGATTTCTGGGTAATTGAGCAGCCTGAGGAGAAAACCACGGCTTCTTCCAGTCGCTTTGCAGATTGGTGATTTTCTCAATCATCAGCTCGGCAAACTTATCCAAGGCTCTGTCCTCAGCTGAGCGGCCATCAGGATTCGGGGTATAGTTTTTCTTTGCCATAGATGAACCTGCTATTTGTTGTTTTCCTTGACATACTCTTCCATACCCTTCACAATGCAGGTGAAGCGGAACACGTTGTTATATACATATACCTGCAAGTCGCCTGTCACAGTGAGATGTGCCTTAGGTCTCATCCAGTCGGGCTTGATTGTTTCAACACCAGCCCCTTTGGCAGGGAAACGCATGAAACGCACCCATGTGCTGACGAACTTATCACCCACTTTCTCTGCGGAGAATGCCGAGAAAACAATGTACGGATTGCCGTTCTTGTCACTCTTCTCCTCCATGATGTCATCGTTTTTTAAACGGCCACGGAACTGCAACTCGCCAACGATGGCGTCTTCATCTGACACATCTTTGACTGAGAGTTTCTTTGCTGACAGATAGAAAATATAGTCCTCGCCTTTTTTGTGAATGTCGAGTGTACCCTGGGCAACAATCCTGCGGTTTTCGACATAGAGAGACAGATCACTTTTCTTAGCATTGTAGTACATGACATGGATTTCCATGTCTTTACTGTTTTCATTGCCATCTGTAACATTCACTGCCATGACAAACGACAGATAGGACTTTTTGTTTTTGTCTTCACGCATGGTGGCACCGCGTTTGACGGTACCCACCAGATTCACTTCTGCTTTAATCATTGTTTTTGAATTTTGATGTTATACTTACTTACGTTGAATTGTCTGTTCTTGCGACTGCTGCTGCGTAGCAATCTGCTCATAATTCTGAGATGCCTGCTGAGCGAACGTGATGGTATAGACCATCGTGCCTATGCGCTGCTGTTTCGTCGCATTGTCTGCATTACTGTTGAGTATCTGGGATAGACGCGTCTGTTCGGCTGTTGTCAACTCATGACTGTATTGCTGTTTGCCGTCATCCGTTGTCAGCACTGCCGTGCCATCCTGTTTGATGGTCAATGCCGAAGATTGCAGATTCGGAGTAAAGCCACTGAGATCTATGCGCTTGTTAACCAACGCATCGGTAACCATCTGCACCTTTTCCTCCTGAGTCTTATTTTCCATTTGCATGGTCAGCATCAGCATTGTCATGAACATCTTCATGATGGAATCCAAGAGACCTCCATCGTTCCCATTACTCCCCGACAGTCCATATTCCAAGGCGGCATCATCAGAAGACATCAGTCTGCTCATCCAGTCATCAGGTGAGGCCTGTTCCTGTGATTGAGACGGCATTGTCGTGCTCCCCCCTGCTTGATATTGTGCCAATAAATCTTTGCCGTTGTACTGTGCCTGTTTCTGAAGATTGCCCTTTTGGTTGATCTCGGAAAGGTAGGCAGCCGGATTGACCCATTGCTGCTTGCCATCGGCAGAGACATTGATGACTCCTAAATGAAGGTGTTCCCCTGTTGTCCGAGAGCCGGTATTCCCTGACACCCCCAACTTCTGGCCAGCATTGACGGAATCACCTTTCTGCACGTTTATCTGAGAGAGGTGCATGTACTGTACGCGTGTTGCGCTCCCATCTGCACGGGAATATTCCACAGTCACACTCTTTCCGCTACCAGTATTGGTGTTGTGATTGACTGCGACAATTGTACCGTTATTCTCTGTAGCGAGAACCGCATCACTATTTGTCTTGATGTCAATACCATGATGTATCTGTGTCTTTGTCCTGTCCATCGGGTCTTTGCGGGGACCGTATGGAGAGGTGACGAGCATGAACGCCTCACGGCTGACGGGCATGCTGTACTGCCCTTGCGCCAAATCGAACCCAGTCCGTTTCAGCGAGGTGCTTAACGTTGATGGGGTGCCTTGAGAGGCGGCAGACAACGGGTTGGAGGCGACACCGAACTGTCGCCCCTCCCGTTTCATCTGTTCCATCACCATCTGGTCGTACTTTTGTAAATTGTTGCCCTCGATGACCCCAACGATGGTTGACACATAGTTGGAATCCGTGGCATAACCGCCTTTCTTGATACCTGCCGCCCAACCTTTGTAGTCGTCAGGTGAAAGACTGCTGACAAATTTCTGATAACGGGATGCCATGAGTACCTTGGAATGGTCTTCATAGCTTTGTCCCACGTTATCATACTTCTTGAACTTTTCATTGGGCTTATCATCATTGGCCACCACATATGCGCCATTGAATGTACCCTTCACACCGAAATGGTTATTGGCCGTCTCGGCAAGTGTACTTTTGCCATTAGCTGACTCAATGATGCCCTGCGCAAGGGTCACGGATGCGGGAATTCCATAGCGACGCATCTGTTCCATGGCGTATTCCGCATACTGGTCAATGTATTGCTGTCTGGATGTTGATTTTGCCATAACGTGTTTTATCTGTGCATTCCTCTAGGTTGCTGTTCCTCCTGCTTTTGAGCAGGGATGACCATTTCCTTCACGGCTTGTTGACCCTCTTCCTGATGTTCTCCTGAACCGTGCTGTGTAGTTGCACGAGGAGCCTCCAGCTGGTCACAGATGGCCACACGCTCTCCAGCACGAACCAGTTTTGGGAGATAAGTGTCAAGGGCATGATGTGGAAAACCGGCCATTTCAGCTGCTTTGCCATCAGGTCCTTTATAACTGTTGCTCCTGGTGAGCGTAATACCCAATACCTCAGACGCTCTACGGGCATCCTGTTGGTAGGTCTCGTAGAAGTCACCGACACGGAACAGAAGAAGGGCATCGGGATGCTTGCTCTTCAAATCCATGAACTGCTTCATCATCGGTGACAGGGCAACGGCAGCGACAGCTTTTGTCTCTGCCTTGGTTGCTTCTTCCTTGGCTTTCTCTTCCTGGCGCTCTTTCTCTTTTTGTTCCGGGGAATTACGGCGCCTCTCCTCCTGTTTCTTCTCGTTTTCGGTCTGAGCAACCTGTTGTCGGCTATCACGTTGCTCCTGCTCTTCATGGAGTGGACTGCCATCAACTTTAGGAGATGTAGCCTGTTTCATGGCTTCCAGTTTACCCGTCAACACATCAGAATAGAGTGTGGCAGCCAGATGGGTCTTATAGTCTTGCTTGTCATCCGCAAGCCAAAGTCGTTGCCACTGATCCTGACTGACATAGACGGGTCTCTGTTTCTCACCGCCAATTGTGGCGACAAGGAGCATTTTGGAGTCTTTGGTCTTGAAAGCATTGACCTTAGAGATAAGATCTAAAGCCTCCTGACTGGCTTGGCTCTTGAAGAGATTGATTGGCTGAGCCTCACCCTTGGAGAGCATGGAATAGTACTTCTGAGCCATCTGCGTACGGAACTCCTGCACATGGGCTTCATGGTCGTTTTTGATGACATCGAAATACAGGCTGACATCTTCTTTAGACGGATGAACGGCAAATACAGGCTGGCTGTCAGGCTTTGCGGCAAGTGCCCATTTCCCTTCATCATCTTTCAACATGACAACAGCATTGAACTTCTCCGGCACCTGCTCTATCGGGAACTGTGCAGCCCACTCCTGCTGGCGCTTCTCGCTTGGGCTCTCGATAATCTGTATCTTTTCGCCACTCTCAGCCTTCTTGATCATCCCGACGGTGCGATTGACGTCGCGCATGACCTCCTTCGCATATTGAGGATTCTCCTTCATCCGTTCGATGATAGCAGGAAGTTCTTTCATGGTTTCCGGGCGCAGCCTGGCGGTCATACCGAAGTCAAGCATCTTAACCGCTGAAGCCAGTTCCTCAACGATCGCTTCTTTCTGCATTGTACCTCTATCACGGTTGAGCCGACCTGTGATACCTGTGGCATGGGCGACCTGACGGGCGACTTCCTGCACATAGTCACCATAGGTCGGGAAATTTTTCTGGGCAGGAATGTAAATGGTGTCACGTTTGCCGTCATAGTGGGCTACGCCTGTGGCATCCTTGCGGATTGGCACAAGATTGTCACGCATGTTAAGGATGAACTGGTTCACACTCATACGTTTCGCCTTGTCATCCTTGTCGAGATAGGTTTCCTGTAATCCTCCGTCTATACCACCGAATTGGGCGACATGCTTGTCATAGTCTTCCCTGTGAACGCTTGGCATCGTCGTTTGGTCAATGTTGAAGAGCACATAGACATCTTCCCTCGGATTGGGTTTGTAACGGACCTGGTCTGACTCAGGGAGCTGTTTGTATTCCGCCCTGCTGATCTTATCCTCTGGATTCTCTTTGTTAATATACTCACTGTTGTTCGTCCACACGAATGGCACACCAGTTTCTCCTTTACGGATGGCTTCTCCGCGGTTCTTCGTATCGTTGAACATTACGTAACTGTTGGTCTTGTACCCTGCCTGGTCACTATGAATGGCCATGACAAGGGCGTTGACCGGATTCACACGCAAACCTTTGTCGTAGAAACGAGGGGATTGCTTCATGGTGCCGTTCAAGAGGACGCCATCATTCTGGCTGGCCTTTTCGAGCGCCGAAATCAGGAACGCCGCTTGACGTTCTGCGCCAGATTTCTTCTGGATAGTTTCTTCTGCCATAATAATCGTATCATTTAATGGTTGAAAATATTGTGAATGAAAACATTATCTGATTCCACGTACTTGCTCACGCTGTTGTCTTTGCTCATACTTCCGAGAAGCGTCAACCTGAGGTTCTTGTTCCTTGGTAATCGTCTGTTGCATCTGCTCTGACTTTGCAAGGATATGATTGGCAAGGGTGTTCAACGGAATTGCCCCACTCTGGTAAGCGTCAGCCAATGTTGGCGGCATGGTGACAATTCTGGGGACATGGTCAATATCCACAATCAGCACATTGCCTTCGACATGGGGATTGCCAATTCTGGGATTGAGTTCTTCGTCGGGATATTGCTTATAGCGGGCGGCTGAAGGCATGATGCCATGTTCCTGTCTGTAATCGGCCAAAGCCTCCTGACCGACCTTGTTAACCAGATTGGCTCCGCCATAGAGCATCAAAGGTATTTTCAGAAGTGGATTTTTGATAAATGTGCCACCTATAAGGGCAGCTAAAGGCATCATGGTACTTTTGTTCAAGCCAACCGATCTGGTCTTTCCTGTAAATACCCCTAATAGCATGTCAGGCAAGGTGGCCAGCGTCAGACCAAGATGTCTGAAAGTATCGCCAGACCCGGCAAGGCCGAGGGAATCAAGCAGGTTGCTCCAACCAGTGTAGTTCCCTGTACTTTGCGGATGAGCGGATTCAATAGTTTCATTATCTGACTTGGCAGCATTTACTGCCTGTGTGGTCTGCTGCGCATTATCTGTTTGTGCAGCTGGCGACACATCGGCTTTGGCAATACGATCTGTTTTTGGGGTTGCTGCAACCTGAGATGCTTCTTTTCTTGCAGACTGCTCTTTCTTGATGGCATGAACAAACGCTTCATACTGCATGGCGCGTATGGTAGCATCTGAAACGGATATTTCAGTTCCTTTGCCTGAGGCTTTGACAGTACGATTTCCCTCCTTGACGGCGGCATCCACCCTCTTTCGATAGATGTCCGCATTGGACTTGGCCCAATTTGCTGCGATCGCAAGCTGTTTGTCTGAAGCGTCGCTGATTCGCTCAAAACCCATCTGTGTGAGCATCCATTTGGGGATGGCTGCTTTCTGCTTGGTGGCAGCTGCCACTTCTTTCTTTGCCAGCGCTTTCTGTTCTGCAAGATATTTCTCTTGCTGCCCTGGGGCGAGTTGTGAGCCGCCCTCTACGGCAAGGTCTAAAACAGTCTGTCCCCAAAAACCGCCAAAGCCACCAGTGGAAGCGGCATTAGATGCCCATGACAGGATGTTGCCGGTTATCTCTGATGCCAAGGATGGATGATAGCGTCGCTCTCCTTCCTTGTCGATATGGTCTTGAAGGGAAGAAGTCCTGGCGCGTTGCGGCATATAGAATATCGAGCCTTGGGCAGCCTTTCGGAGGATATAATCGGCTGTGGACTTGGGCATCTGCTGTTTGATAAGATGGTCTATCATCCTTTTTTCCATGACAGCATCGACCGTAATCCCTTTCTTCTTCAGTTCCGACTTGACCATATCAATGAAATCATCCACCGTCTTGCTGTTCCATTTGCCTATATAACAGATGGTCGCATTGTAAGCATCCATACTTGCCATGCCACCGTCCGGTCCAGCCGCACCTGCCATGACAGCACCAAAGGATGAAGCATGACGGCCATACTCGGCAGCTTGTTTTCTGCTGAGGTCATCACGCACCTTATCCATGATAGGTACGACCGTGGATAGAAAGATGTCTTTCTGTTCTGCCATTGTTATACTGCTGTTTGCTTATATTGGTTGATTACCTGTTCTCTTGTCTGTTCAAGAGCCGCATGGAGAACCGCCATCTGTTTGGGGAAGAACTCTTCAAGCCATTCGTCTTTCTGGATATCATCATGGATGAACTTGATGGCGAGTGCTCTCGTTATCTCAATAGCTCGTTCCCCTTTCTTGCGCCCGTTGAACCATGCCTTCGTCCACCATATAATGCCGTCTCTGTCTGGATAGACACTGACTGTCCGTTGGATGTCGAAGCTTTGGATGTCTATCTCAAAGTCGGCCAACGGGTCGAGAACACCCTGGCTTTCTACAGCCCTGTCAACAGCTTTTTTTTTTCGATCTCACTCATGGATGACAGGAATACACTGTGCATTAAAGCCAGATAATTCAGGAAGTCTGTTATTAGGATGGTCTGTACACGCTCAATGATGGAACAGCTCCTGCGACCAAGACCAAGTGGATTGAGCATACTCGGAGCATGTTCGTAAAATGCTCCACTACTGGCCCCTTCGGTAATCACTTCACGCAGCCCTTGTTCTGTAGGACCAGGCACATGGTAGCGACCCCGGAAGATGTCTGTCATGTAATCTCCGAAGTAATGGTATATAAGTTGGTCTATCTCACCCTGCTGATGATCGTATGGAGTATGCACATCGAGGTCAAGGGTGGCGATCTCAGGATTACTGCCTTCCATCTGAGTCTGACTGTTCATCACCAGATTGTCACGTAGCATGGTCAGGAACTCCAGGGGATTGGTCTCTTCTCCGTTGAAGCGCACCTCTAGATGCAGATGACCGTCGCAACGTGCCACATTGTCACCGGCTTTAACATTTTTCCCGAAATTGCAGAGGGATTCACTGATATGGGAATAAACCACGTCATAGGAACTTTTCCTGCCATCCGCATAATTGGGATAGTTGATGGTGATGTTAAAACCACTTTTCAAGTCACTGGCTATGCCAGTCACGACACCTGTCGCAAGGGCTTTTAACCATGTGCCACGGCGCACACGGAAATCCATGCCATGGTTAAAGGTTTCTTCTCCTGTACGGGGATTTACCTGTGCCCCATACCCACTGGTGATTTCCAAAGGGGTATGTTCATCTGCCTCAAACGGCATGGCATAACCGCTTGGCGAATGCAGGTTCATTGCTTGTACGTAATCCATAACGTATGATTTAATTGTCTATAAATACGTTTGTGGTTTGAGAAAACGGGGGCTAATCATTTATCTTCTTATCATATGCTGTTGTTCATGTGACTGCTGCTGGTTTGTTTCCAGACCGACTGTCTGTGTCTGCTGACGAGAAGTGCCGCCGATGAGCATCGTGGCAAGCAGTGCACCGCCGATCTTACCCAGCAAGCCTGTTCGTCCAAACATCATGTAAGAAGCGGCTATGAGGCCACCGATGCCAAGACCGGAAATCCTGCCATTGCTGATGTTAGCGAAGAGATTGGAAATCATGTTGATGCCAGAACCTAACAGATTCCCGATAGAGGAGCCAAGTTCCTGCAATGTGTTTCCGAGGGAACCGAGGACGTTCTTCGACTCAGCGACAGTTTCTTTTAAATCATTGACAACATGGGTGGTAGTGTCCTTGACCTCCTCGACAGTCTCTTCTCCCGTAAAACCATTGACAGCATCATGGAGAAAATCGCCAGAGCCATCGACTCCGCTCCTTACTGTCTTGCCGACTGCGGTGCCTGCACTCTCCTCTGGATGATCGAGCATACGCCATCCGGCAAATGAAGCCACACCTGCGGCGACTGTAGTCTTCGGATTCTTCGCAGCAACGGACAGCACCTTACCGCTTGTTCCCAATACTGCACTTCCTCCACGCCAGAGGCTGGAAGTGGCCTTTGTTCCTGCCCTCCATACCTTGGGCACTATTCTGGTAGCTAATGATAACCATCCCATAGTCATTTATCTTCTAGGTTTAACACTTTGTCCATTCACGCGCCAGGTTCCGAGGCATTCTTCCACGATGCCCGCTTTACCCTCCCTGTGTGGGAGCGACTGATATTCTATCTCGTACCACACCTGTGCCATTGTTGTGCAACGCACCAGTTTGGTGAGCATGGCAAGTTTTCTGTTCATCTGTTGAAGTTGCGGACGTATGGAAAACACAAGTTCTATGCGCTGTTTCTCCGTCATTTTTGTGTCAATGCACACTTGACGGATAGTGTTGACGATGCCTATACTGCGGTTGATGATGTCCACATAGATGTCATTACGGTTATGATGCAAGGCCACCGCAACGGCATTGACTGGAGTATCGCCTATCTGTCTGGAGAGGCGCCCCATATTCTCTGTCAGATGATTGACCTCGTAATAGAAGCCATAGACCTGTGCAGCGTATGAGAGGATGCCCCTGAAAGTACTGATATAGCGATCAAACTGCTGCTGGTAGTTCTTGGTGGCTTCTACCTCCTGTTTGAGCCAGACATGTCCTTCCGTCTCAACAGCCATCGTCTCCAGCTGGGTATTGTACTGGGACTTCGCCTTTTGGGTGTATTCCAGAATCATGGCTGTCAGTGTCGGGTCCATCTGGGCATTAGAAGGACTCGTGGAAAGCCATACAAGGCATACTAGCGATAGGATATATATGGTATTTCTCATCTTGCTATCGTAATTAGTATGTAGTGACCTCACGGGCATACCTGCGCCAGTGAGATAAGGACTGCTGGGCGATTTGGCTCTTGTTGCGTTCTATCATCCCTGCCGTGACCCTATTCCATACATCGGCCATCCGGTAATGACGGATGCTGAAATAGAGCAGCTGGAGTTTGTGGGAGAAAGCGGAAAGCTTGTCCTCCAGTTCCCATAAGGTCTTGGAACGCTCCGAACCTGTAAGCATGTTCTCTTCTCCTCCCTTAGCTACGGCATTTTTTAACAAAGTGAAAACACTGACCATTTCCGTAACCGTTTCCATATATAGGTTATTCATGTCAAGCGTGGCCACCACACCCTGCGGATTATTGTTTGCCGCCTGACGAAGTTTGTTCAGGGTAATCAGCACCCTTACGCCATCGTCATAGATATGGGTGGCAGCCTTGATGGCTGAGGCATACCCGGTAGTGGTTTTCAGATAGGAATTATACTGACGTTCCCATTCAGCCATCTTGGTGAACTCTCCCGCCATCGCATTCTGCAATACGGCGGTCTCTCGTTCTGCCTTGGTCTCTGACTTCACGGTATTGTTGATGAGTGCATTGCCTGTAGCTAGGATGGTGTACTCACCCGGGTTGGATGTGACTATCTGACAATAGCCACGCTGACAGCTGACCACCCAAAGGATGAGTGACATCAACGATACAAGAAGCCACCGCTTTACAGAACTGTCGCCTAACGGCGGAAGTGCATTGTTCTTCTTGGTTTTTTTGCGGAATCTATCGGATATTCGTAAACTCATGGATATTGCGTTTTTTCTTGTTATACTCTACTCGTTCCCGTATGACCTTGATGAGATCCGTCTGATTGCAGACACCCACGACATCCAGACGGGGACAAGTCTTGTCGCCACTGTAGATACTCACGGTCTTCAGGCTGAAAAGCCTCTGTGGAAAACTGCGTTGCTCGCTGTAATCGACCACGCGGTACAATTCAATGTAGTCTCTCTGAATGGAGAAGATGCCATATTCATATTGAAGCTGTTCCTCATTGATGGTGTAGCGGACACGACTCAGATACAGATACTTGCAAAAAAGGTTTGCCAGCAGTATGGCTGCTGCGGTCATCAGAAACGGGAACAACGCTTCTGGGAGCAAACCGTCCCACCCGGCAAGAACAAGGAAGAGAGCTAAACAAAGGATGCTTCCCATGTTCCCCACCACGATCTG
This sequence comes from Prevotella sp., assembly GCA_017554145.1. Taxonomy (GTDB): domain Bacteria; phylum Bacteroidota; class Bacteroidia; order Bacteroidales; family Bacteroidaceae; genus Prevotella. The sequence goes on from JAFZIZ010000021.1 coordinate 26,879, forward strand.
TAATCTATGCGGACGTAATATGATGACAGGATATTTCTGACTCATGGCTACCTCCTGACTTTATGGTTTTGTCTCTTCTCCTCACTCTCACAAGCCTCAATCTCTCCATCGGCGTCGAGATCAATGCCGGAAGTGACATTTCTTGTCTCATCGGTCTCATCAGCTGCAAGGCGGCCTTCCTCTCTTTCCAAAAGCAGTTGCTCATTCCAGTCTTTTCCCTTGAAAGGGATTTCACGCACTGACTGTGTGTCCTGCGTTGAAGTGATGCCCAGAAATGCCCGTAAAGAGGATCGGAAATCTTTATGCAGTGCCTCCGCCTGTTTCTCCTGTTCTTTGATGTCTCCGTCAAAGCATAAGCGGCTCTGGCGCATAGACATGGTTTCTTCCCATGCGGATTCATATTTGGCATACTTCTCCTTTACAGAGTCGGGTAACAGATCTATATTGCCGTTGGCTAAATCTTGAGCAAAGGGCAGGGAATCGAGATAAGGTTTTCGCTCTGGCGTTTCTTTGATATTGAAACGCACCTGCTGGTGCAGCTCGTTCCTGAAATTCTCGGTGAACTGCCGCCCGGCAAGGTCGTTGTCAAAGCAGATATGGTGCAACGCTGTGGGTGTCTGTTTCAACATTCCACGCATCTGACCCACTGTGGGATTACCGCCAGTAGAGACGAAGATGGCTTTGTTCAGTTCGGGTTTATCCTTCATATGCAACTGATAATAGGACATGGCATCGTAGGCGGACTCAAACCAATAGACATGTTTGGCTTCGGCCAACCCGCCTTTGCCTAATTGGGCTATCCACAGCCCTTCGGAACTGTTGCTGCCCATCGCCTTGCCTTTATAGCCGGAACTGCCATCTAGTCGGGGGCGGCCTCGTTCTTCCAAGCCAACAACGTTGTCGTTTCCTGGCACATACATGGGGAAAGACAGATTGGTATAGGTCTTGCCTTGTGCCTGTGCTTCTTTGGTGGCAAGGATGAAATGGGCGCTGAACGCTTTCTGGGTATCAAGGCTGATGCCTCTGGTCACAAAAAACGGATAGAACTTCTTGATGCTGTCAAAGTCATACTTGCGGAATGCATGGATGCTGTATTCATTGAGATTAAAAGGCTTTGCTTCTTTCTGAAACCCAACAATGACTCCTCGATGCTCGTTGGGAACATTCAGCAACGTACGGCATACTTCATTCACCAGATGGTCTGGATTGGTACAACGGACGTGTTCCGGGAACATACTTGGAAAGGTCTTGATGAGACTGATGAGATTATAGGTTTTCTGTTCTGGAGGACGGAAGCAACTGGTGCCGTGATTGGTCACGATAAACTTGTCACCATGAATGCGACGGCCATTGCTGTCGTGACGGACATACGAGGGATAACGCAGTCCGTCACGACGGTTCAAGGTGTAACCTGCGTGAACAAGGACATCCTGAATGTTTATCCTGTCAAGATAGTCCTGATAGGTAAGGTCGTTGTCACTCATTGGCTTCACTCCATTTTGTTTATCTTCCCATTCCGTGTCCGTAGAGACCTTGGTTAAGTCCTGCTTCAAAAGCTCGGGAAGCGATGTCTTGAGGAGAGTCCACACCTGGCTTGACGAGGATCCGGCCAGTGCCATGCACCTCATGGTACACATCAGGTGCAAAGTGTGGATGTTTGATATGCTCTACATTATGGGCAATGTCAGCACCAATGTAGGTGGCATCACGGGCTGCCGTGAGACCTGCGGCCAGGAAGGCACCGAGGTTGAAGCCCTGACGCATCTCAGGACGGGTCTTCATATCGACCTCTTTGAACACCTTCGACATCATACGCATCCGCTGGTAGTCATCGACGGCCATAAACTTGTCATACTGTTTCTGGCTGATTTCATGGGAGATGACCTGACCATTGATAACGGCACTCATGCGATAGGTGACATCGTTTTTCCTGTTCTCTTCCGAGCTTTGACTTTCTTCTTCCGTTTTCTGCAGCAGCACCTTCTCCACCCAGATGTCTCCAACCTCCACGGCTCGTCCGTGTTTGCCCTCTCGATACCAGCCCTTACGCTCGTCTTCATCATCAAGGTCTGCTCCGTTGACATAGCCTTGTTCCGGGTTCATGGTGGGGGCAAAATGTTGTTGTTCCTGCAAGGGATCTGGAATGGCCTCAAACTGCTGGCTCATCTCCTGCTGTTGCTGTATGAACGACTGTTCCACTTCCGGCTTCAGAGTGATGGCAATATGGTCAGTGCTGTTAAGCATGTCCTTGGTGATGGAATCTTTGAAGTCACCGCTAATGACATGATTTAGGATGTCAAGGCGTGACTGCAAGGATGCCTTCTTCAAGGAGTTATCAGTGAGTTTCTTGACTTCATCCTCCGTCAGGTCATAGGCGAAATCTTGTTGGGCACCAGAAGACTGGATGGTAAGAAGCTTCTTGTCCGCATCGATGATGATACCATGGGATGCCAGGACTTCCTGCCATTTCTCATTGGAGAAGTACACATCGGAAGTGATGAGTTCCTTGTAAGGCTTGGCAGGTTCAGCTGGACGGGGACGGGTCAGCACAGGTGGGAAGTACGTCTGTAAGTCCTTCAGCGGATCTGATACCTGTTGGGCGGATTGCTGACCGCCTTTGTAATAATAGCCATAACCGCCACTTTTCATCTCGCCAGGCCTCTGACGACCGTCAGCATGTTCAATAACCATCGGCACATCACCATATCGGCGAATATGGAAGCCTGGCTGGTGACGAGGTGCCCATCCGAGAAAGCCTGGGCCAAAAGCATGGGGAGGCATGGGAAACGGCCTGCCATATTCCTCGGCTCCGGCTCTATAACCATGCAAACCCATGACGACACGGCCATTGACATTACGGGCAGCGACAAACGATGACGGCAAATCAAAGTCTTTACCGATGATGCCATTGAATACATTATAGGCTTTCTTATTGGCGTAGTTGGTGCCGCCTTCACCCAGGGCACGGAACTGCTGCTCACTGATGTCATAGCTCAGCAACGGTGAGTCATGTCCCTGGACAAGGAGCTTGTACTTCCCGTCTTCAACGGCAAGCTGTGCGTTCATGCCATTCCTGCGCAACAGGTCTTCCAACTGACGGGAAAGTCGGCCTCGGTACGGAAGCGATTCTGAACGGATGCTCATAGCACTTGTTACTTGTGAGATAACACTAGTTGGAGAGGCTCTCTTCAAAGAGTTCGTCACGGTAGGCCATGAAAGCCTGTGCTGATGCTTCACTGTTGGGATCCAGCAACTTCTCCTTACAATAGCGCTCATAGTCTTCCGTCAGTTCATCGGATTGCTGGGTCACGAAGTCCACTGCGGAAATGTTGCCCTCCTCATACTGCTCACGGAGGTCATCGTAATCAGGATAGTTCTTTTCCATATTGATTCGGTTTTTATTTGTGAATAAGTTATTCCTTGTTTTACTGGTGTCACCGCACAAATTGACGCTGTTCTTCCTCTACTTCGCCAACCTGAGGCTGTAAAACCTGCTCTTGCTGAGTATCCGGCTCTTGGAAGGTCATGCCATTCTGTTTGGCCAGACGTTCAAGAGCATCCATGATGTCTTTGGTGAAGTTTTCCTCAGACACGTAAGATAACCTGCCGTCTTGGTTGACCCAACAACCGTCATTGCCGAAAGAATATTTGGGCAGTGTGCGCCTGACGGTATTCTCCCACTGGGCTGCCGCACCGGGGATGACAAAGACACCTGTGTCTGTGAAAAGGTCAACGCCAATGGTGACAGGAGCTTCACAGCCTCGCTCAGCCGCTTCCCTGACGGTTATAAGGTCACCATCCCAGATACGCAGCAGGTCATCACCGGAAATGTCATACTCCATTGCAACTGCGGTTAGGTTTTTGCCGATGGCTGGAGTGGGAACATAAATTACAGTATTCGTGTCTTTATCAAGTTGTACAAAAGCTTTGATACGTTGTGTGTCCTCGACTCCTTCTTGGGTAATGAAGGTGTCATTGATGTCTGCAACGATGACCTTGCCTTCCATGAGCGCGTTTTTCTGTTCCTCACCGAAGACAGCAAGATTGGCCTGTTTGAACCTCGGGTAGAATACGACATCAATACCTTCTTCTGTATCAACCAGGGAAAACTTGGCATAGCCACGGGTAACACCAAATGGCTGCTCAATACTGATCGGCAGCAAAGGCGATTTTCCTCCTCTTTCTATCGTCTCATGAACGAAATCAGGGAGGTCATAAATCATTTCCTCGGTCAAGCCGAACTCGCCAAGGATGTCAAGAGGATAGTCCTCACGGTAGAATTTCTTTTCTTCCATATAGTCGGTGAATTGAGATTTTGACATGGCAAAATTAGAGGGCATATCAAGTGTGATTATTCTATATGCGCTCAAAATCGTGATATTTGACCGCGTTTCTTTTTATTGGTTCTAACAAGTAAGGCCATTAGTACCAATAATTGATCTTCGGCTCAAAATAGTGGGATTGTTTTGCCTGATTTCCTTAGGAGCATAATTGTGATTTTATCTTTGCCGCAAGGTGGCGGAGATGGTTGGCTTGTACTGTCTGGTAAACTCATCCTTATCGCGGAAATGCCAGAACAACAGAGAAATTCGCTCGAACGCTTCCTTCTCTTGATGTATGCAACAGATGCAAGGGAAATTCAGACATACAAACAAAGTAGCGCATATGATTGCGTAGAAACATAAAGCGCCATTTAACAACAACCAATGATGTGTCAATATTTTGAAAGATTTTTTTGGCTATAAAACCTGCAAAAAGTGTTGCTTTTAGCAAAGATTATTGCTCAAAATTTTGATATATCACAGAAAATGATTACCTTTACATGAGAAAAACGACATTGTTATTAGCTATGTGCTTGGGCCTGCATTTTATGGGCAATGCACAACAACGAGAAGCGGCACCTTTCAACACGATTGGCAAGACGCAGACAAAAGAAATAGTGAGCGAGCCGACTGTAACGGAAACCTCTGAAGCAGTAGATGCCGACTCATTAAACGAGCAGGAATCAATGGGATCCGATACGACTACATACTATGTGCCTCTGATGGTGTCACTGCCATTGAAGGAGATAAAGGTGAACTCGCCCTTTGGAATGCGGCGAGATCCGATGAACAGAAAGAAAAGCCGCATGCACAACGGGCTTGACCTGAAAGCGAAGTTTGAGAATGTCTATTCGATGTTCCCAGGCACGGTCATAGCGGCATCCTACTCATTAAGCGGTGGGTACTATGTCACGGTGGATTATGGTGTATGCACCTGTTCATTCCTGCACCTGTCTAAGATTGAAGTTTCCAAAGGGCAACGTGTAAGTGCCGGACAGAAGATTGGTGTCAGTGGCAACACCGGCAAGCGGACAACTGGACCGCACTTGCACCTGTCCTGTAAATGGAGCGACACGGGGAAATATTTCGATCCCAAGGTGCTGCTACGGTTCATTACTAACGAATTGCTGAAATACAGCAAAACATGTTTATGATGATGGGAGTTGTACTGATCATACTATTCATCGTGTTTGTCCTAAACAGACTTGGCAAAAGACATAAAAAGAAAAACCGGACAACCTGGCATGGGAAGTCCGATTGGGAAAAGGAATGTGATGATGGTGGAAAGTTCTTCGGATGGTGATGCCTTTCATTCGAATGGCACCCTCTGTCAGTCATTATCAAACACTTCCATTGATGCGCATTTTTTGCCGTCAAATAGTGTCGCATGACTATTGAGGTTATAAGATGAACTTGTCATGTTGTGCGTTTTGTGACCCAAACAAGTGTAGCGTTTTGATTGAACTCAACCCTCCATATGCCTTATTTCGGTACAAGTATGCTAATATCGGAGATACTTATCGATTACTTTGTGACAGCTAAATAACTATTTGCCTCTCACTTGTTTTTAAATTTGGCCATCTTCAATTGAGTATATGTGATCATAGCGGCTTGCTGTTGATGTTTCAATTCAATCCCTGGACAATTCCAATGCTTTTGTTTCATTACAATCCCAGAACTCTTAGGAAGTTATCAATATAGATAAGAAAAATCATCGTAAGACCAATTAAAATTACAGAGTAATTTCTTATAATCATTTCAAATAATCTTTAACTATAATTCTGTCTTCCCATTCCTCTCAGCATCCATAATTTCCTGTATCCTGTCAAACACGTATGAGAACTTTTCTAGTTGTTTATCAGTCATCAGTCCCTTACCACAGTCATCAGCCATATTGCGCTTCAACCTCTCCTTTGTCCATATCTCGGTCAAAGCTTTAAATCGCATAATATATTTCAGAAATACAGACCTTGGAAAATAATCTTCAATATTGAAGTTAGTTATACCTTTTTTGCAAGGGGGATAAGTTGTATACCAAATACCATCTTTTTTTCTTGCTTTTCCAAATGAAACAGTTGGATAATCCTTCCCATCGGCAAATACCTCTTTAATAGCTTGCCAACCCGCGCCATCAGCATCAAAGAAGGCGATCATCATTTGACCGGCCTTTGGTTTAAATTTTGCCACTAATGTAGGTATGTTGCTGGCTCCATTACATGGTAGATAAGAAAAGTCCATATGAGTATAACGGCCTGCTTTATTTAAGCTTTTCAGTGCGGCTGAAAGAATTTGGTCATCCGTCTTCCCCTCTACCACCAGTACGGTTTTATTAGAAGCCAAAAAGATATTCTGTTCTTGAAGTGACCAGATATTGTTTGTCAACGCAGATACAATCTGCTGCTTGTTTTTATCAATGACAGCTGCATGGCCATCTGGTTGACAATCGAGCATAATGATTGACTCTTCTGGAAATTTAGCAGTTAGCGTCGGTGAATGCGATGTCAAAATATTTTCTCTGTTGGCCGTCTTCTCAAAATACTCTTTAAGTTCGGCCTTCCGTGCAACGTGTATATGACTGTCTGGTTCGTCCAACAGGACTATCGAACGTTCATCGGCAATAGCCTCCAGTATAAAGAACACAACCATCAACTTCTTTTCGCCTTCACTTAGCATATTGGCGTTTATACCGTCATTAAAAATAATATTTAGGTCTTTGATTATCGGACGTGCCCCATTCCACTGGTTGAACAGGGTAAATGGCAAATTGCTACCAGGATTCAACCGGTGAATAGGTATATTCCCTTTTTCATCTATAAAGGGGGCAATTTGTCTAATATAGAACGTTGTTGGATTATCTTGCCATCCCTCTAGTTTTTTATTATCAAAGTGTATTGTTATGCCATCAATTCTGTTAACATGTAAGGTTTCTGCTAAGAAGAAGTCAAAGGCAGGCACCTGTTCACGACATACTATCATAATAAGTAGAATAATATCCCACAAATCTTTGTCAATGAACACCATTCTTAAGTCATTTCTTCCTCCGGCACTTATCAGCTTGTCAATGTAATCTGCAAAAGGCTTTTGATAGTACAAATCTTTCATGCGCATATCTTCACCACTATAGTTACAGATGATACGCGACGGCAAATAGTTTGTCCGAATAACATCATATCCAACTTCTATTCCGTTCACTCTCGTTTTGACTACACCATTTCTTTGGCTTATTACCACCCTAACGCCATCTATCCTATAATTTAATCCAAAATCAAAACTAATTGTTCCCTCAGGGTTATAAAGCCAGCCAAATATATAACTGATAGCCTCTAAGATACTGCTCTTACCAGAACCATTATTCCCAATAAGTACATATGTATCCAGTCCCTGCTTGAAATTAATATCTAACCCCTTCAGATTCTTAAAATCCGAAATGATTTTAAGTCTTGTAAGTTCAATCATGATTCAAATATGGTATTATTAAATCTCGCAACCTCTTTCTCGATGTTTTTCTCTACCATCTCTTGTTGGTGACGAAGTGCTATAAGTTTATTTACATAGCCACGTTGTTCCTCAATAGGAGGAAGTGGTATTCTCATGTTAAGGAATTTTACCACAGATAGTCTTTTTCTGCCTGTTGAACCACTGGCAGTTGACTTTATTTGCTCCAGCATTTCAGGATTTGACAGCAATAATTCAAGATACTCAGGAATCACTTTCTCTTTATCTATGTCAAAAACTGGAAAATCTTGTGTGACTATAGCCCCGCTAAACTCCTGTGGAACAAAGGCGAATGCGCCACTCTTACCGTCAATCTTCGAAACAACCAACTGTCCGGCACTTACACGCATCTGTTTCTTTGTCCCAATTTCACGCCCATAAACACGGTCTCTAAGCACGATTCCTTTATTGAACAAACGTACAGTAATACGAGTATATTGGGTATTGTCATCTATCATTATCCAGTCAGAGCTCTGTTTCAGAATATCTGAGAGTTTTGTGATATTATCTTTGACTTTGAATCGTACTGGCTTTACATTAAAGAACGGTTGTACGTTCCAGTCCTCCATAACTTCCTGGTTGATTATTCTCACCATCGGACTATTTGGTTGCACACCTGAGCGTATCCATTCTCGCACCAAAGGAGCAAGTTCCGTCAACTGTCTATTATCGGATGGTAATCCTTGAGAATTAATTCCGGCATCAGTCACTTTACATGCACACACTTCCCCTGTATTCTTTTCTCCTTTTTTCTTCTCTTCATCTGTCAGTTTCTTAATAAAAAGAATACTCGGTTTTATATTGGCTCCTGACGCTAAAAATACATCAGCTGGTATAGATGTAATACACAAGATCTGTGCATTCTGCTCAACGAAATGTCTCAGCTTCTTTGTGTTTGCATTGTTATTGTTGAATATACCCTCCGGCAGGACAAGACCGGCCCTTCCGCCAGGTCTAAGAAGTTGGATGGTTCGTTCAACAAATAGCTGTTCAGCATTACTAGCAGTCAATTCAAAAAGGTCAGACACACACTGCCCATTATACATCTTTGTTTTCCTGTCAACATGTGCACCAAATGGAGGATTAATTAGAATAACGTCAAAGTTTTCAGACTTCACTCCACCTACATCAAACAAACCATCATGCAGATAAACACCCACATGCCCATCTCCATGCATAATCATGTTCATCTTGGAAGTTCTAGCCATTCTCACATTCGCATCTACTCCATAGAAATAACTATGGCATAGTTTGTAGTATCGGCTGTCTTTCAGTTGTTTATCCAACTGCTTCTGCAATAAAGCTATTTGTTCACGTCTTTGCTCCACAGGAATAGTACCGTCTGTCAACCCTTGAATTCTTTCACGAATATCTTTGTCGATATCGTCCTGAACTTTTTCAAATGCACGAATCAAGAATCCGCCACTACCACAGCAGGGGTCACATACAAGTTCTCCCTCTTGTATATCAAGTACATCTACAATGAAATTTACTATGGTACGCGGCGTAAAGAACTGTCCGAGCTCACCCCTAAAAGTCTTACCTAAGAATGACTCAAATGCAACGCCTTTAACATCTTCTGCGACACCTGCTAGTCCAAAATTATTCAGTTCTTCCAGAATCTTTATAAAGCTTTCACGGCTAATACGGAGTATGTCGCCTCGTTCAAACAGTCCGTCTCCAATATACTGACGTTTCACTTGCTCAAAGAGGCTTGATATATAATCACCTTTTTTGTGACTATTTCGCCACTCAAACTCGTCACGCAAAAACTTTTCTTTAGTATAGATCAATTCATCATTAGGTTGGCGTTCATAAAGCATCTTTATGAAAATAACCTTACTGATTTCATCAAATGCTGCTTCAGGTGATAATTTGTCATTATTACGAATGATGTTATGGCATTTATTAAATGCTTGAAGCAGATTGTCTTTGGTGCAGTTTCGCATTCTCCGAACAAAACATGCAATACCTTCTTCTTGCTCCACATCAGCCGCTTTAGGGAAATCACCAAACTTCTCTAGACTCCCCCCATGAAAACGATCCATATAAAACACGCATGTCTCTTTCATGTTGTGCGCAACAAAGAAACATGAAGTATCTATTGAAAACGCACTAAGACTGCTTATATATTCGTCAGCTTGTATGCGGATATGTTCTGCCTTGCACACAACAACAACACAGATATCAGGAATCTGCCGACGCTGTCGAGCTTCCTTATTCCGCCATATTGCTATATCAACACTTTGTCCTATCTGTATGTTTACATTCAGGGCCAATTGTCCCTCTTGATAGCCATAGACCTCCAAAAGTCGTTTACGGAAGTCTCTGACCATCTGCTCCTTAGTGTTATCTATTATCGTATTGCCCACTTTTGTCTTTTTCAAACCTACAAATTTATGATTTTCTGCGATTTTGAACAACTTTCAAATGCCGCCAGCCACATTAATTAAGATTTTTTAACTGGGGCCATTCGTGTTTTTTCGTAAACAGACTTGCACGCGAGACAAAAATAATAATCGGGCAACTTAGTGGAAGAGAACGCGATGATGGTGGAAAGTTCTTCGGATGGTGATGCTTTTCATTCAAATGGCACCCTCTGTCACTCATTAATCAAACACTTCCATTGATGCGCATTTTTTGCCCCTAAGTCCAGTGGCACCAAGAGAAATGATTCTCTCTGCTTCATTAAGCGCGTCATCACCACTGAGTGCAGCCACCGAAAGGATCTCATTTTCTCCAAGTTCAGTTGTCACAGTCACTTTATAGTGGTGTATTGTCCTATCACTACCAGTCTGCAATACACGCTTAGCCATTTCCGATTCCCATGTAAAGATTGATGCGGGAGCTTTACGAATACCCTTCAGTAATTTTACCCTTACAGGCGCATCTGTGCCATCAGGATTGACCTTACGGAAACGCAGACAGCCACAAGCACACGCCCAAATGGGAGGACGGCGTGGGATGTTATCGCCTCCCATGATGCCCTCCTTTCTGTATTCAAGAGCGAAATCTATCTCAGTCATATCACCTGTGCCGTAGATAATATCCACAACACGTTCACCGCAAATAGGACACTTTGTCGGTTTGCGTTTTACATTCATTATTCTTGATCGTACTAACATAACTTATGCGAATTAATGTATTAATTCTTTAGCCAAATCTATAGGTATCAATCCACGATAATCAAAGTGCTTTCCACGCAGAAGCAGGCGAAGATTCCACAGAGAATCATTCCTGTAAACGATTCATTCTGGACATGATGAGTTGTTCATATCTGTCCTTCATATCTTCGCTGAGGAAAGAGCTATGAATTAACGACTTCCATTTGGGAATAGCTTTGCGCATATTATCAATTAGACGCAACACAACGTTTTCCTCCAGACCCATTGTTGTTGCAGCTCTCAGGAAATCATCAAGTTTCAAATTCGACTTTCTGCCAGACAATGTTAGAGCTAACTCTTCCTTGTCCTCGGGATTGGCAATCGCCACATTGATAAGGTCATAGGCAGGTGAAAGCTGATAGCCATTCGAGGGTCGGTAAAGCGAGAAATTCTTCAAATGCATGTCATTATTACCCGTTACGAAGCAGAACAGCAATACCTGCATATAGTTCGTAAGATCGAGTTTCGGCATGTCGCAATGCTGCTTGATGACTTTTGCTATCTGTTCATGGGAGCCTTTGTATTTATACTCTGTGGGATGCAATGTCAACTGGCACATGTCTTCCATGTCTATCTTATCGCCCTTATTTGTGCGGTCTATGCGCTTGGTGATATAGCCAAGTTTCCCATCAGCCAGATGAATGAGGCTATGGGGAACGACACGAATCTTTATTGTTTCAGCAAGATGCATGGTCAGATCCTCGTTTTCAGGCAAATGCGGATACATATCTGTCTGCGGCTTAAATATGTAGTCTCCCCACAAACCTACTATCGTCAATCGGCTGCAACCTTCATGTTTACTGAGATTCAATGACAGTTTCGGCTGCACACCTGTCAGTGATGTTTGAGCATGGATGATCTGCTCGGCCAGCTGGTCGAGGTCTTCATGACGATATTCCAGTAATGGTGCTTCCAGCATTCCGAAGAATTTTCGGGCACATTGAGGATGAAAATCTCGCTGACCTTCCTCCAACTCTCTATAGCAATATAAACATTTACACATTATGTCTGCCCTCCATTGTTGATAGGAACCACACTGATGGAACCGATGCACTCCTTGCAGCAGAGCAACAGTAACGACATACGGTCAAGAATGCTGACATCGGTATTTCTTAGAGCGATATCAAGCAACCAGCCTTCGGGAATCAATCCGTCGAAGAACGGAAAAAGAACAGGACTGACAAACGCATCAGCCTGCAAAGGTAGCGTAAGGCTAATGGGGCCGGCGTCTTCTCGATGAAGATACGAACCTTCATAACAGAAGCGGTATTCGCCACCATCTTCAGTCAGAATGCCTGCAAGTATGCCCTTCCTATATATCTCTGCTTGCCTCATGTCCTTTTGGTTGCCGTCAATTCATAGTTAAACAGATCGAGGAGCTGGTTGACCTTATCCATTCTCAACGATGGCTTGCCTTGCTCCAAATTGCGCACAAAGCTTAGTCCGACTCCCGACTTCATGGCAAGGTCTTCTTGCGTGAGGCCATGTTCCTTGCGTAAAGCCTTTACAATCATCGATAATTTCGTCTTTTCCATAAGAAATTATATTATATCGAATGCAAAATTACTACTTTTTCTCAATTTTATATTATTTCAAATATAAAATATAGATTTTTAACACTTTTATATCATTTCGAGTATAGTTCAGATAAAGTGAATGGGAGAATGCGGTATTTTGCAGTTTCGGAGTTACTTGCCGATACAATCATTGCCGACAAATCTGTTTTTAATTCAGGTTTGGCTCCGTCGGACTATTTTTTCCTATGCAAAGGTAATGTCTTCTGAAAGAACGCCAAGTACCACGTAGTTATCTGAAAGGAATTTGACGGCAGCCTTCCACAGATTGCCCACAATCGGGGTATTCCATCAAATCCCTTTCATATTACTTGTCTCATCTTTCCATGGGAAGACCACCTTTCTTGCATCGTAAAAAACAATTCCCGACGGAGCAATAGCTTCGATAAAAGGGAAAAGAATAATAAGAGTTTAACAGTGAGAAAAATGAGAGAACGTGATTTTAACATCTGCAAGGTAGAAATACCGATGTATGAAAGGTATGACAAGGCTGTCGAGAATAACGACGCAGAAGAACTGGCTTGGTTCGCTCAGTTTGGCTCTGAGAAATGGGAATGCCAGATGATTACCAATGCCAGGACATAAGAGCAGTACCTGATGTGTGGCTACAAAGAGAAACCTGTTTTTAATGAATATGGGTGGCTTGAAAACGGTAATTGCATGAGCTTGAAAGAAAAGTCTGAACATGTTCAAGTGTTCAAAGATGGCACCTTCAATGCTGAAATCATGTTGCTGCAACACCCTAACGGCAAATGGATTGGCACTTTATGTTATAGCCTTTCCATCTGTGGAGGAGGCTCATACCCCAGCATTTGGGAAAAGCAGTACGACACAAGAAGAAACGCTCTGAATGCAACACTTGACAAGCTCATTGGCTATGTGGAAAACAGCACTGTCCAAAAAGACCGAAAGTATTTGCCGCTGATAAAGAAAATGCGGGCTTCGACAGGCCAGTTATCACTATTCGACGATTTTTAATAACATGTTTAATCGGAGGGATGAAACAAGCCCTCCACAATACCTAAACAATATGAACAACATTTTTACAGACAACCCGGACTTCTACCCGACACCGAGAGAGGTCATTGAGAGAATGATGATGGACGAAAGCGTGTGTGGCAAGACTGTTCTTGAGCCATCGGCTGGGAAAGGCAACATCGTGGACTGGCTCAATGAAAACGGAGCAGCACAAGTCATCGCCTGTGAGAAAGACCCGAACATCCGCAAACTGCTGAACGGAAAATGTGAAATCATTGCTGATGACTTCCTTTCCATCACGTCCGAGCAGGTAAGCCACATTGACTACATTGTAATGAACCCGCCATTTAGCGAGGGTGCCAGGCATATCCTCCATGCCTTTGACATCGCACCGGCAGGATGTACTATTGTGGCATTATGCAACGATGATAACCTCGAAAGAGGATGGCGATACGAGAAAAACAAGCAGCTTATAGAGACAGTGGAACTCTATGGGCGCAGGGAGTATCTCGGTGACGTGTTCAGCAAGGCAGAGCGTCAGACTAATGTACATGTGGCGCTTCTAAAACTCTATAAGGAGGGCGAAGGAAAGGATGAATTTGCTGGTTATTTCTTCTCACAGGTGGATGAGGACATCGCAAACATGAATGAGAGGGAAGGGATCATGCAATACAACATCGTGCGTGACCTTGTAAACCGATATGTGGCGGCAGTGAAACTCTTCGACGAGACACTGGCAGCAGCCAACAAAATCAATGATACCGCCAAATATCCCGATGCTGAGGGTTATGACTACATCCCCATCAAATTCGGAACCATGACAGGAGGCTACAGCGGTGATGAGAAAGTGGTCACGCATCAGCAGTACAAGAAAGAACTCCAGAAATACTACTGGCGCATCATTTTCAAGAAACTGCACATGGAGAAATATGCCACGAAGCAACTTCGAGAACAGATAAACCGCTTCATTGAGCAACAGACAAACGTGCCTTTCACCATGGGGAACATCTATCGTGTTATCGACATGGTGATACAGACCAACGGACAGCGGATGCAAACAGCGTTGCTTGAAGCCTTTGACCTTATCTGCTCCTTTTCGGCGGATAACAGCACCGCCGGGGAAAAATGGAAAACCAATGCGAACTACATGGTCAATCGCAAATTCATAGTACCGTATATGTGCAAAGGCTATCACGACCGCTATGTGTTTCATGGCACAGGCTATGGCGGTTATTGCACGAAGAACGGTAAGGAGGCATATCCCACGGTGCAGTTAGAGGGTTACAACATCGAGCAGCTGGAGGATGTCTGCAAGGCTTTGTGCTACATCACAGGCACGAACTATGACAATGTTTCGGGATTACACTGCCACCATGACCGCGAAGCATGGGGAGAGTGGTTTGTGTGGGGCTTCTTCCGTTGCAAGGCATACAAGAAAGGAACGATGCACTTTGAGTTCCTTGACGAAGATGTGTGGTATAAATTCAACTATGAGGTTGCCAAGCAAAGAGGATGGGCTTTGCCGAAGAAAACCGTCAGCCAACAGAAGATGCACATGAGCGCATAAAAGAGGCAAGGGAAGTCATCATAGCGGTGGCTTCCCTTGCTCATCTTACTTTTTGTTGAACTCTTGTATCTCCTTAATCATGTCCTTCACATCTTGATTGACTTGAAGAAAATTTGAATACAAGATACGCTCCCGCACCTCTGGGGAGTCGAAATGATAGAACTGAGGTATGGGATAATTGGCATAGTCAGCTTCCTCCCTGGAGATTTCCGCCATATCAAAATTGGTCTTGCAGAAGAATTTGGAAGTCTGGAACTCCTCAGACTCCTGTATATCCATGCTGTCATTCCTTCCTGTCTTGGTCTTCACAAAGTCTCGTGCCGTCTGCCCACAAATCCAGCCAGTCGGCATATCGGCAATCTTTGAACCAGGCACAAGGCTGTCCATATTCTCGTTGAGATTGACAGAAGTGCGGTCACGGTCGATGGTCACACCTTTCTTCAGCTGCACCACTTTGCCAAAGATGTCGTTAGACAACCATTCAAGGGTTTCCTTGGCTCTGGCAGAGCCGCTGACCACGTTACCAACTGTAGTGATAATCTTCTGCATACCTGTCTTGCCGTAGTCAGCTTCCAACTGTGGCAACTCCTGAAAGCCCAAAGCCACGCTGACTTTGTTGCTTCGGGCTGTACCGATCAAACGGTCGATCTTGTGGAAATACAACGTCGGCAGCTCATCGACGATGATGCTCACCGGAACGTTCTTGCCTTGACCCGTATTGACCCGTGTGACGAGACGGTTCAATATCAAAGCATTCAAAGCACCGATGATACTTTCCATCTCGGGGTCATTGGCGATGAGCAAGTAGCTGGGATGCTTGGGATCTGACACCTTCAGGTCGAAGTCATCGCCATCTTTATGGAATATCCAATATGACTCCTTGGTTGCCAGTCGGGAGGTAAAGACACGCAAAGTGCCAATCATACCTTCCAACTGCTCCATTGCCTTGTTCTCAAAAGCTGTCTTAAAAGGACCAAGCAGAGGTGCCACTTCGGTATCGGTCATCAGCACTTCAAAGATTGTCTCATAACTCTCATTGAGGAAGGAGAGGATATGAGGCATGTCACTATACTTACCCAACCAATAGGCTGGTGTTGTAACATTGCCCATCGCATCGCGGACTACACCTGTGGGCTTTATCATTCCTGTTTCCGGGTCAATGGTCTTGTCATAGTTCAACTCCTTACCGTTCTCATCATATGGACGTTTCTCGTAATTACAGAAGAAATAGATGCAGGCTGCCAAGAAGTTGACGGCAGAAGTCTGGAAGAACTGGTCGCTGCCTCCACCTCCCTCTTTCTTACCTTTCTGCAAGGATTCCAGGAGGGTCTCGGCAGTCTCACTGGCAGCGGCAAGGTTGCTGATATACTTCAACTGGATGGGGTTGACACGGCGACTGTACTCGACATTCACGAAGTTGATGATGTTGAACTGGCACCCTTCAGGCGTGTTCCCTGCTTTTTTGTTGATACGATAATGGTAATAGAGCTTCTGGGCAAGCGTAGGGAACTTGTAATCATAAACCACCATCGCAAAGCCCTTGGCACTGTGCTGGCGGATGAACGGCTCGATAATGCTGAAAGTCTTACCCGAGCCTGGTGTGCCGACGACCCATGTGCCTCGGAAAGGATTGATGACATTAACCCATCCCTTGCGGAACTTACCCTTATAATAATAGCGCATGGGGATATTGACGCTGTACTTGTTCTCCACCTTCTCTACCATCTGCTCAAAGCTCTCGTTCTCAAAGTTGAAGCGGTCTTTCAACAGACCATTTTTCAAATACTTGGAAATGTTATCAAGAGCTACATGAACGAGCACCGTGCCGACAACAGACATTACAAAGTATATCCATGTGCTGCTGTGGACCGTGAAGAATGTGGGATTCCAACGGCGGTTGAAGACCCAGACGGAGAAGAACATCAAAACGGCTCCAAAGGTAATGGGATAAATGACCATCTGCTTGGCATTGAACTCCAGATGCTTTTTGTTCCTGGTGCCGACACAGGTGACACATATCATCAAGAACGTCATGATCTTGCTGTGGAGCATATGACCGTCCTGATAGACATCCATCAGTTTCAGCCTGCCATGCAGGTCAAGGAGGATGCTTCCCCAGAAGTCCAAAAGCTCTGGGGCTATGGCGTACTCAAAGAACTCCACGACCAAGGAGATATAGATGAATGTGCGGAATACCTTGTACAGCGTCTGCAGGTCTTTACTCTCTTCCATCATGGTTTATTCTACTCTTCTTTGTTGAGACGTATCATCAGAATAGGACGCACTGGATAAGCCGAATGCTTGTCGGAGCTCTCAAAACGACCTGAATAAAGACTGAAACGCCAGGCTCTGTCTGTGGTGGCTACCTCACATTCGGTACTGGTCCAGTACCAACAATCCACATTGTCAATGGGAAGGATGTCACCGCCACATCGCTCTATGGTTTGATTGACAACACTTCTGGTCACAAAGAGCTTGTACATCTCGCTTACAGACGGTATGAAATATTTGTCCTGAATGCTCGCGGCAACGGGTGACGCTATCTTGCCATAACGCATGGCTGTAGTATTCGTCTCGCCATCACAAGCACTGATGTCGGCAGACGTTCCTTGTGTCACATAGATGGTGTCGGGATTGCAGAAAGCATTCGCTGGAGAGTCCTTCAGACTGACCGCGTAAGCAACGCCCGAGATGGCATCTGTGGCATCTATATAGAAAAGAACGGCTTCAGGGATGTTGCCATCAGCAATGCAGCGGTCATAAGTGCTCACCTCGCCATTGGTGCAATAGACCATACCCGGTTGCCAGGAACGCCACGAAAAATCCTCCTCAAGATGCTCGTCACAAGAGGTGAAGATCATGGTGGCCACGATGGCAACTAACCAATAGTGGATAAATCTTATATTCATTGTCTATCCGTTTTTAACGTGCCCCTGTAGGGAGCTTGATTCCCAATACTAATCCTGTACGGAACAGATCCTGACCATTGATGCACACATCCGTCTTGACCTGCCAGTAGAGATGCCAGCCATGGCGGAGAACATAGTTGTGTTCGTAGCCGACATGCGCCCAGCCAACGAACTCATGCGTGTCACTGCCGGCACTGGCGCCAAGGCGCAAACTGCCGTACTTGTTTCTTGAACGTGTCACACAAGGCTTGTATGCAATTCCCAAGCCCCATGTACGGTAATTGTTCCAGAAAGAGTCCTTTGTGACATGACCGGCTTTCTCGTCTTTTGTCCACTTGACATAGCCATTGGCAAAATACTCCCATGCATTATGACTCTTGGTCTCATGTTCCACAGCAAGGGTGGCATCCAATCCACTCTCATAAAGCGCGCCGAAGCCCAACGAGAGTCGGTTGCCATGGCTCTGCGCTCTACCCGTCACTGTCATCAACAACATGACAGAGACAAGCAACAGTTTGAAAAAAAGTTCTTTTTCTCTCATGGTCGAAACGGTTTAGTTCTCCATCAACAGGACATTGTTGAACGAATCTGCATTCAGCACGTCTTCGTACTCAATGCTGAGACTTATCGTGCGGCCACTGATCTGCTGCTCGCTGAGTTCGATGGTCAGCATCTTGTCATTGGGGAAGGTCATCTTCTTCAGGACTATGACGTTCCTGTAACCGTAACGGAACGACCGAGTGGGGTCAAGGACAAGTTCAGGGATCAACTCTATGGTCTGGACGGTCGTGGACCTGGCGGTTTTCTTGTCATTGAGTTTCACTCTCAGCTGATCGATGTCAAAACGGATGTTTGTTCTGTTATCCACCGAGAAGTCGATGAAGAAATACTCACCGACACTGTAGATACTATTCAGACGCATGACCATTCTGTCTCTCTTGGTAGAGACATTGCGGACGCGCGCAGGTGATGCCCATATCTGACGGGCATAGCGGGTCATGTCTTCTGTTGACATGCTGATGGCTGGGTTATTGTATGGTTCGCGTTCATCCAACGTGATGGTTTTCTCCGTCACCGCCTCGTCCATACGGGAGGTGTAAATAAGAGCATACTGGCTGCGATAGCGTTCCGTGATTATGGTAACGACCGCCAACACATCACCGTCGTGATGAATCTCCATACCTTCCTTGGGCTTCAGACGGACGATATTTCTGATGGGTTGGTCACCAGCTACCTTATCGGTACTGATGTCCACGAAGCGGACGGGTTCACTGGCCGTAATGACGGTCGTGACATTCTCATTGATGGTAAGATATTGCATATCATCCATCGTTTTCTGTGCCATGACAGGCGCGGCGGAGAGCAGCGCAAGTGCTGCCAAGCCGAAGATACTTGATTGTTTCATAATGATGCTCATTTTGTCTGTTTCTTTTCCTTAGAATTAATCAGATAGACCTGTGTGCCATATTTGATATTCACTTTATTTTTACGGATACCTTTGGATATGGCATTGGCGGTCTTTTGGTATGCGTTCTGCAGGGCTTGCATTCCCCATCGTCCCATGCTGCTTGTCGCTGAGCCGTCATTGATACTCATGCTTTGGCTCATGGCACCGCTCGCCACATCCTGAGTGGTTTCCCTAAAACTGCTGCGCGGGACATACAGGCCTTCCATGCCATCGGTGTCGTAGATGCTGAGATTGACTTTAACCAATTCATCATTGACAAGGACGCTCTTGACCGTTCCCTTGACTCGCTGCTGGCTGAAGCCGCTCATGATGCAGAAGAGATAGCTGCCTTTCGGGATGGTCCGCTCGCCGATGTCAATGTCATCAAGCAGACGGAGACGTACCCGGCTACCATCAACGGCCTTGACATCCTCATCGACAATGGCCTTAATCAGCTTGTGCTCCGGCTCATTGGTAATGATGGTGTTAAAATAGTCGGAAGTTTCTTTTAGGGTCTTGACAACTTCCTCAGGTTTGGCCTCTTCCGCTATCTCAGTAACGGCTTTCTCGTTGACAGTTACCAGGCCATTAATTTCTTCTTTGCTTTGGGATACTGGTTCATCATCGTCATCGGCATGGCTGTCGGTCGCACTATTCATGCCCGACACCTGACGCTGACCTTGTTGGCGGGCTTCTTCCAAAGCCCTGCGGAGACTTTCCAGCGTCTCATCTTCCTCGGGAGTGTTGCCGTCTGGCCGCTCGTCGGTGAGGTTATCATCCAATGCTTGCTGCTGTCGCATCTGCTCCTGCAACTGACGCAGCTTCTCCATGGATTCCTGTGCCTGTCGGCTGCTCTGGTCCATGGCCGCCACCTCGGCATCAGAATACTGTGAGGTGTATTCTTCCTTCATGTCTTCTCCACCACGTTCGATATTCTCGACGGCTGACTCATCTTTGATTTTGCCGAAGTCGTTGAGCATGTTGGTGTATTTGTCACCAATGCCGTCGCCCTTAATGTTGGCATCAGGCAGTTTGTCATTGAAAAACTCGGTGGTTTCCAGATTGGACTTGTCGACCTCTACCTTCTCCGTACCAAATAGCCGAATGACAAAGAAACCCAAAAACAGGATGGGGATATACAGGATGGCAGGAAGCATGTACTTGGGCTGCCGGAAATTGATTTTATCGAAAGGCTTCATATTCGTCTGTTTGATGTGGGTGATTATTTATGTTGTCTTTATCATTCTCTGGTTGCTGTGGCGCATGGTGACGCTTGAAATGCAGCTGCTGCTCCTGCCGCTCGACAGCACTGGAGGGCTGAGGACGGTACTTTACCGCTTGCGTCATGCGGTACAGGCTAAGGCCCACGCTGAACAGCACAAAGGAGAAGACGAGGGCAAGAAACAGCTTGGTGTGCCTGGAGGCAAACCGTTGCACACAGGCGGCACCCTTGTCGAGTTTCAGGGTCTGGGCGAAGGTCTTGCCCGCCGCCACATCTTTCTCGTACCGCTCTTTGTACTTCGGGTCACTCTTATCGGGGATTTCCTCCCCGAACAGTATTTTCTTAAATTTCATATTGTTGTGCGTTTAATAGTTTGACTTCGTGCGCTGTTCCAGGTCTTTGTTCAGAATCGTGCGCCAGTTGACGATAAGCAAGCCATGCGGATTGTTTTCTGTTCTCGGCACACGTTTCAGATAACCCTCTGTAACGAGTTCACGCATCAACACTGATGTCCTGCGTTCGATACGTTGCCGGCCATAGTAGGTGAACGACATGTTCTCCTCACTGAAGCGGATGCTGTCACAGAAAATGCTGAAAACGGCGCTCGTTCCCATGATATTGCCATAAAAGCCTTTTTCCTTCAAAGCGTTGTACTGGGCAAGACCTGACTCATCTATGAGATACATGGCCTTCTCCATCGTGTACTTGATATACTTGTCATCGGGCGCCAAAGTAAAGAAGTAATGATGGAACATTTCCACATGGCTCTTGGCTTCCACGTCAAGGGTCTCTTCCATCGTGCTTCGGTTGACGAGTATCGGCACATTGCCGTCCAGGACATACACTTTCTGCTGTGCATCACTGACCATTCCTCTGGCTGTCCAGATGCTGCCGAGGGAGATCACCACACAACCGACAAGAAAGAGGCTGCACAGTATCAGGACCAGTTTAATCTTGTTTTCTAAATTTTTGATAACCATAACATGAATGCTTTAAATTAGACTCCTACTAAACGCCCTGCGGACTGGCGCATGGAGGTGGCAATCCCTTCACCGAAGCTACGGGTGGAGAAGGCCGTATCACCCTCTGGTATCATCCATGCGGCAAGGTCTGGAACGAGGTTCAGACACTTGAGGGCAACGACACTGGCAGCCATCAGGTAACCCGCTGAGAAGAAAGCGTTCTGCAAGTAATTGACCACCGTCTCATCAGATGCCGTGACCGCTGCAAGGTCATTGTATTGTATGTTGATGACAATATCGAAGAGCAAAAGGACATAGAAACCGACGAAGTAAAGCATCGCACCGTAGAAATGGACGGTGAGATACCTGATGATCCACTTTGCCCAGGCACCTTCCCACTTCGGCAACAAGGAGAATGCCCACTGGATGGGTCCGAAAATGGTGAGCATACCCAACAGGATCTGCTGGCAATAGATGGTTCCCCACCAACCGATACGGAAAGTGATTAACGCTATCAGCATGATAATCTTATCAGCAAGCATGACCAAACCAGCCGTAGTGCTGGTCATCTCTGCCTTGACAATGTTCTTTTCATCCTCAGCGGCAGCATCGGCATCTGTGACATCCTGCACACTGCTCTGTGTGAGTAAAACACTGACGGCGTTGCTGGCAGCCTTGATGGTGGATATGGGATCGGCGGCTTCATCGCCTAACTGATACATGAGCTGCTGCACGTCCTGCATCCTGTCCTCTACCTGTGCCGCCTCTGCCTCATAAAGGTCATGGGTATAACTTCCTATGGCATTGGGGATATAACTGAGGAAGTCCAAGGCGCACCAGGTGCTGCTGCCACCTGCCATACCCGTGTCAGAAGGCGGGTACCACCAACAGAGGACTATGCTCACCGCCAGTGGCTTGAAAAGTTTCATCACATCCAGCGGCTCACGTTTGACCATCATCTTGTAAGCCATGTGGGCACAGATAATGATCGCAAAGAGTCCTGCCAAAGCCATGGACATCTGAAGAATCCACCAGAAAGGCCCTTGGCCGCCTGTGAACGTGGCATCGGTCAGGAACTCGTTGGTTCTGAATATCACGTCATCAATCTCTTCTTCGAGAAGGTTGATTCCGAAATCTACTGCTGTACTGTCATTACTCATCGGAGGATTCGTTTAATTGTTATTGTTTAAGCTATTGCCGGTACTTCCCTGACGGGACGCATCACGCCAGCGATTATATCCTGCCGTGGCATTTTCACTGACACGGTGCTGGAAGCGGGACATGGACTGGATCAGGTGGTCGGCCTGGTTCTTGGTAGTCAGATAGCGCACCCTCAACAACAGGTTGTCGTTGCTTTTGACAATCTCATCATAGATGGCCATGTACTGCTTCTGACGCTCGCTGTTGGGCATATAGGCATTATGGGTGACTTTGATGGCAAAGTCATACATCTGGCCCAACTCCCTCCAGGCCGTAATCTCATCACTGCCGGTCTTCCCACTCAAAGCGTTGATGTTGTTCTTAAAACCGAGAAGCCTGTTCTCGATCTTGTTACCCTCCGAGACCCATGCCAGGTCTATCTGCCTATCGGCGATATTGGCAGCCTCGATTTTTGCACGACCTTCCAAGTCAGCCTGTATGCTGTCGGCATACTCCACCTGCGGAATGGAGGCGGCATTGGCAGCAAGACGAAGGGTGTTTTTGACGGACGTGGTTGCCTTTGCGCCCTCCCAATAGTTATGGTGCGTCACCTTATAGTACAATTCAGGCGTTAGGCTACCAGCGCCTACTTCCATGACTTCTATCTGCGCCTGTTTGGATGCATCATGATTATAGGTCATGGTCTGAGCGTTGGTTCCTGACATGGAGAACAATAAAATTGAAACAGTATAAATAGTTTTTCTCATTTTCTCTACCCTTTATTCGATTTCGTTAATCATCCAATATGTTTCCGGCTTCCCTCCATCTGCCAAAGGCTTCATCAGCCATCTGGCTGATGGTCTTGGAGCGATACAGCTCTGACTTCCAGTAACTCGTTCTTGCCTTGATGAACTTCCAGGTCTGATAATAGGCATTGTTTACAATGTCCTTGATGCGGTCAAGTGACTTGTTGATATTGTCTATCATCAGCGTCAGCGAAGCAGTGGTGCAACAGACCTGCCCACTGGCGTATGCAGCAAGGGCACAGACGGAGGAATAGAGATTCTGGCATTCCCCTGCAAGATTGGCCACGGCCCTGCCGTTGACAAACAAGAGGAGGGTGTCGGCACTCTCGATTCGGCCTCGCTGGATAATCTTTTCGTTGAACTCTTCCAGGAGGGCTTTGTACTTGACAATCTTCTCAGAAACATTGTCGTAGGTTCGATATACATTGAACCCGGTACTGACGGTGCTATACACCAGATCGATGATGTCGAAGGCACGGGTATATTTGTCAAGTTCAAGGTTAATGTCACGGTATTCCCGATGCGTCACCTTGCTGACCTTGTGCAACAGGGCGTTGCTCTCTTCCAAAGTGGCACGAGCAAGAAGCAGACTGCGCTGTTTCTTGTGGTCATGGATATAGGCTTCGATCGTCGGGATGTCATTGGGAACAATCTGCGCCAAAGCATATTTCGGACACACAACGACAAGGCAAAGCAGCAAGAGCATTCTTGTCAGAGTCCCTCTTCTGTTTCCGTTGTTTTGATTCGACTTATTAACTGTATTGATCATATTACTGATTCTTTATAGGGTTGCTATGGCTCATCGTCATAGTTGTCGTCTTCTAATTCCTCGTCATAGTAGCTGCTGCCGCCGTTATGCATCCAGCGTCTCCGGCTGCGCTCGGCGATGTTCAGCTTTCTATGGCTGTCTGCATTGAGCTTGGGTAGAAGGTCATGAACCCAATCCCTGACGGTGTGCTTGTAGTGGAGGAACTTCTCTATCATGGCGAGGTCGGTATAGATTCTCGCCAGTCGCGCCTCGATTCCTTTGGCGATCTCCAAGCGGTCACTGGCCCAAAGAAGATGGCGTACCCCATCCGTGTCTTGGGTTTCAACGCCTGGCCGTCGTGTGTATTCCACCGTGACCTCACAGGAGGGATGGTCTTGAGCCAATTCACTCATACGTCGGTTGATGATGGCTGCGTTCTCTTCATCGGACTTCGACGGGTCGAGTTCCATGACCTCTGCCACATGGGTATCACTCCAGCTACTGGTCAGTTCCCAATCGATCTGCACGATGGCACGATGAATCTTGATACCCATGAAATATTTGGGCTTTCGAGCGATAGAGACAGTAGCCTTGAAGGTCACAGTGCCCTTGACGCTGCCGATTGTACCTTCTCGCATAAATGTGTAACCAGTCCACGAGCCGCCATTCGTCCATGTGATGCCATAGGCATCTTTCATGGTCTTCATCAGTTGCGGGATGCGCGTATAGTCATCAGTCTGGGCCTGTTCACCTTCTTCGGCTTCCTCAATGGCTTGTCTCGTTTCAGCGATATTCCGGTTGACGGCATCAAGCTGTGATTGCAGTTGCCGGATGTTCTCCCTGTTGCTGTTATAAGTGGCCTGATACTGGTTGTACTCCTCGGTACTCGTAGCCTGGGACATCAGACGGAGCAGTTCACTGTTCTCTGAGTTGAGTGCGTCAATCCGATTCTGAAGATCAGATGCTTCCTGCTGTAACTGGATGACCCGAGCCTGAAGTTCCCGAATGTCCACTTCGGCATCACCATTAAGGGTCGTGTACATCGAACATTCCTTGGTAT
Source organism: Prevotella sp. (assembly GCA_017554145.1). Taxonomy (GTDB): domain Bacteria; phylum Bacteroidota; class Bacteroidia; order Bacteroidales; family Bacteroidaceae; genus Prevotella. The sequence goes on from JAFZIZ010000021.1 coordinate 52,273, forward strand.
GGCTGCTGGGGGTGCTGCCACAGTCACTGCATTTATAGGTTGTGCTGCCCTTGCCAAGCGTTCCTCCATCATGACAGGTGATGCTGAAAGTGGCAGAAGCCGCACCCGCCACCTTCTGGGCATTGGATGCCTGGTAGTAGTTACGGTTGTCATATCCGATATAATAAGTATAGTTGGCTTCTGTAGGATGGGTGGCGATATAGTCATCCAGGTCTGAGGAATCTTCTATGTCACGATGGTCTCCGTTGGCATTATACTGAATCAGGCGGGCATTCATCTGTGCCATGAAAGTGTTCCAGTCCATACTGTAGCTGTCGTAAACAGCCTCATAGACCTCTTCTCTGATGTCCCAGGATTTCGTGACCTTTATGGAATAGGCGTATGCCTTGGCATATTGGCCACTACTCGATCTGCTCAGGGTATAGGCAAGCGATGAATAGTCCATGGTATAGCTGAAGCCATCATTCCTGTTATTGTACTGTCGTACTTTTTCGCGGCTCCATCCGGCATAACTCTCTGAGTTCTGCAATGCGGCCTCATATTGGGATGAGGTGGGATAGAAATTCGGATCTGTCGTATTGATACGATACCATTCGCCACTGTACAGAATGCTGTTGTTGTCAGTTGGCGGATAGTAATCGCAAAGGGTTTCAGATCCGGCATCCCGGCGATATATATAGACACGTTGGGTATAGTAGCTGCCTTGGGTTGCCGATGCGTAGTCATCAATCCATCGTGTCAGATTGTAGTCGCTCAGATTGAAGAGGTTGTCGATATTCCCTTGTCCGACCACAGCGGTCAGGACTTGGGCTGCGGAAAGGTCTTTGTATTCGTCGTACATATTCCGCGCATTGTCCGCAAGGGTCAGGACACTGCCTAATTTCTCCATGAACGTGCCGCCGAAACTGGTGCCTTGCGACAATTCGCTGACACCGTTATTGAATCCGGCATTGGCAAGACCGACACCTTTGCTGATCAGGTTATCGAGGTCCGCTTTGAGGTTATCCTCAGTGAACGCGCCTTCGATGTCATCACCCAGATGCTCGAAAATCTCCTTCCAGTCAATTCCTCCTAAGTTGGCCAGGTTGAAGACGGTTTTCAGGTTTTCGGAAATCTCCAGGAAAGCGATGTCGTTGAAACTGAGCGTGCTGTTGGTCACGACATTCTCAAACTGCTGGCATAGGGACTTGACATCTTCGGTGGTCTTCAACAGGTAGCTGCCCCAATAAATAGCGGTTGACGGGTCTTCAACCATCAGACGGGCACAGACAATGATCTTGGGGATGATCCGCAGCGAGACAATCTTATAGATGCGGTTGTAATAGTAGTTCTCGTTGCGGTCATCCCACAGGTTGAGACTGGTGAGTGCCTTGCGGTCAAGATACTTGGAAGAAAAGATGCCGGCACTGGCAACCTCGGCAGCCTTATAGCTGTCGTATATCTTTTGAAGATTCTCGTTATGAAGGGCTTCCATGGCAGCTTCTGTGGTAAACGCCTCAGACATGGCAGCCATCGTGCCATAATCCACATTGATGCTGTAATACTGTGCCTTGACAGGAATGACTGCCAAGGTCAGCATCAGCATGAGTATGATATGAAGTCTCTTCATGTTCTATTTCAGGTTTAACACATGTCCTGCCTGGTTGACTTTCTGGGCGAAAGCAAGGGATTTGACGATGCCAGACTTGTTCCAGTCCCGCACATAGGCTTCAATGGCTTTCTGATGGGAGCATTTCAGTTCCGCTTTGTAGAGTTTCAGGGCTTCTTTCTCTGCCCGTTCCGTCGTGTAGGTCATATAGCATTCTCTCGGCTCCTCAACTCCGTACACATCGCTGACAATTCCTCGACGGATGAAGACTTCACGGAAGAAAGCACGTCCTTCCTTGTTGTCCAGACGATTGATGGTGAAAATCTTACGACATTCCACATCGGTCAAACCAAGGACGGTCCTGATGTCATCGAAGCGTTCTTTGAACTTTCCTTGGTCAAGGAGCATGATGACATCGGAATTGTTGATGATGGCTTCCTTAACAATGGGACTGCTGATGATGTCCTGCAACTCCTGCGTGACCACGCCAACCATCGCCCAGAACTTTCGCGCGGTCTTATAAAGGTACTTGATATACTCTGCCATCATGGGGGAGGCCACGGCTTTCCATGCCTCCTCGATGACTAGCACTTTACGGTTCTTTTTGATGCGCATCTTCTGCAGGAACACATCCATGATGATCAGCGTCACCAGAGGGAAAAGCAGTGGGTCATCCTTGATGGTATCGATCTCAAAGACGATAAAGGTTTCATCAAAGAGCGTGGAATCCAGATTCTCGTTCAAGGTGCGCTCATGGCTGCCGCCACGGTAGAAATCCATCAGCATGTAGTTATAGGTGCTGATGTCTATTCCGGTAATCTTATTCTCGTAGCAGATATAGGGAATGCGCTGGGTACTGTATTCGTAGAAAGAGTTGAAGGACAGTTCATGGACCTTCAAGGCTTTTCTGCGGTCTTCCATCTCCTTGATGCGCTGACAGATACGAGCCTCAACATCTTCATTGGTGTCCGTGGCACAGCCCTGGGTCGCCGTCTCAATAAGTAACTTCTTATGCAGGGCATCCCTCTGTGAGGCATTGTAGCCTTTGAAACCTGTGAAATAGGCTTCGTAATACTCTGTTATCACCTGTTCAATCAGGCGGTCTTCTGTTTTCGTCACCTCACCGTTGCTCCCTTTCCAGATAAGCATGACAAGGTTCTTCAGGAAACCGATCTTCTCCACGTTCAGCTCCTCACGCTGAATGCGGAAAGGATTTATGGTGATGGGGTTCTCTTCCGTATAGCTGATATATTTACCTCCCACATATTCGCAGAGTCCTTCGTAGGAGTTACCTGTATCGACCATAACAACGTCTGTATTTTGTTCCCAAAACTGGCGGACTACACTGTTCATGTGGAAGCTCTTCCCGCTTCCGCTTGGACCGAGACAGAAAAAATTAGAGTTGTCAGTCAGTTTTTCTTTCCCTTCCTTGCCACTGATATCAATGGCCACGGGCACACCCTGACGGTCTGTATAATAGACCTTTAAGGGGGTATCCTCACTTTTGGCTATCCGCTCCTTGTACATCAGGCAACTGGCAGCATCACTCAATGTGAGGAAACGGTCATACTCGGCATTCAGGGCATAACAGTTGCCCGGGAAAGAGGCGACGAACAGCTCCAGCTGGTTATAGGCTCGCTGGCTGATATGAATGCCGATGCGTCCGAAGGCATTCTCCAGATGATTGGTGCATTTCTGAAGGTCGGCATCAGCGTCGATTGTGACGATAAGGTTGAAATGGCAATATACAAGCTGCTTGTTTTCCCTTGCAATCACTTCCTCTACCTTTTTGATATCCTCCACGGCAATCTGGTTGCTGGGGTTGGGAAGGGAGGCATGGCGGTTTTTCTTTTTGGCCAACTTGCCCATTTCCTGTTTCTGGTTGGGGATGAAGATGACCTGGTTGAAAACAACACTTTCCGCATTCGGGATGCTGTCAACAAACGACATCAGATCAACAGGCATAGTGATGTTGTTTACCTCTATCATGGAATAAGGACGTATCAGTGCTGGCAGGATGATGCTGTCGACATCCACCAGACTGTACATCTTGAATTTCCGTGTTCCAATGCCGATAAACTCGTCCTTGACACTGAAATTGTTCAGCGACACCTTCCCGCCCGTGAAATTTTGGGCAAGATAGCGGTCAGCATAAGTTCTTACCTCATCCTTGCTCAAGAAAGAGGAACTGACACCACGGTCGCGCAACTGGTCTCTGACCTTGTTGATTTTGACCTGAAACTCTCGCCACTTCCTGTTGTTAAAGCTGAAGAGTCGGCTCTTCTTGTTTTCCTGGGTGATTGTAATATAGGTGGTACAGTCGGTATACTCCCTTCCTTCATAATAACGGAAGTAGCTTCCAGAAAGAAATTCACGGTTACTGTCATCACAACCACTAAAGTGTTTCCGGGTAAAGATGTCCTGCTTATGGATGGCATAGCCGTCACCCAACGTGGCCATAAGGGCTGCCATAAGAGCGGAATACTCATAGTAACTATCGATATTGGCGCAGAACTTCTGGACGGGGTTCTGCATGGCAAGGATGGCAGAGTACTCACCGGTCTTGGTATAGAGCACACCGACACCGTCCACGTCTTCAACGGAGAAGTAGATGTCCTTGAATATCTTTGCTTTTTTGCCGCCTGTACCAAAAGCAGCAACAGAGATTGCCATACCTATGCTGATGGCGATGAATATGAGGATTACATAGATAACCATCGGTTCCTGTCGTTAATCATGAAATGAGGGCAACCGGCAGTTTCCGACTGCCCCCATCAGTTGGTTTTCAATGGCACATCATAACTTCGTCATGGTGGCATAGATGAATATACCCTTGTCGGACTTCTTGGTATGAAGACCGCGACGCTGTTTCACCATGATCAGCCCCGCACCGCAGCTGATGGAGATGACGGCAAAGGCCAGACCGATGATGAAACCTGCCATCGCATAGACAAGCATAAAGCCAAGGATGCCGACAGCGGCAGTGATGGCCGCCCATGTGATGTAGCGACCCTGGAGACCCATGAACTCCAAAGGACGCTGAAGCCCCTTGAACATCGGGTATGCCGTGTATGATTCGGTTTCCTGTGCCATAGCGCTTTAATCATGCATTTAGTTGGTGATGCCGAAGAAGAGAGGCAGCGCGTTGGCGGCTGCAATCAGGAAGATGCAGGCACCTACGACCATCATGATCTTCTTCTTCACGTCCTGCTCCTCGTTGTTCATGGCGATGTAAACGCTGATGGCACCCACAACAGCCACTACGCCAGCAAGAGCATAACAGAGGTTCACCACATAGGGGACGTAAGCTGCAATCTGCGTTGCCACCTCCTCCATGGCATTGGTTCCTGCTTCATAGCCGGTGTTAGCCAGCGACTGCGCAAAGATGCCTGCGGGCTTCAGGAGAGCGACACAGACCATCAGCACGGCTGCTTTTGCTCGCATACACATTCCCTCGACTCGCTTGACCGCAGAAGTGATGGCATTCTTGAAGATTTTGCTCATTTCTGTTCTTTACATTTTTTGGTTTTACAATCAGTGAATTAACTCCTATTGTTGTTCGCGAATACAATATTCAAAATATGAAATTCATGTTCTGGTAGCCGAAGAAGGCCGGGGCTATGATCATCGCTCCAATCATGAACAGGATGCCGCCCACAAGATACATGATGCTCTTGGTGATGTCTCCCTCTTGGTTGTTGATCTTGATGTATATCTGCAAGGCTGAGACAATGACGACGATGGCAGCGACCGCATAGAGGATGTCGATGGTGTATATCATCATCGTGCCGACATAGGTGGTCGCCTCAGCCAACCCATCTGCTCCCCATGAGTAATCTACCGCTCCGCTCTTGGCGGAAAGCTCTAGGCAAGCGGCAAACGACAATAGGGAACAAAGAGACCTCCACGCCACGGTGTCAATACTTCTGCACTTCATCGGTCAGATCCAAACCTAATTTGTCACCCTCTCCCTTACGCATGAACTGACTTAAAGTGTATGCATCCATTCCATTGGGTTTGGTGGCTATGGTTGCAAGGGCGGCATTGATTTCTGAAGCACGGGAGGCGGTCTGCGCCGAAACGGAAGGAGCGACAATCGTCTTGATGCCGTATGTCGGTGTGAACAAGGTCTTGTCAAAGGCTTTGTTCTCATCGAAAGGTTCATCCTCGGGCTGAGAGGATGTGGCATCTTCCATTCTTTCTTCCGTAATGGCGTCAGTTCCAGATGCGGTTTCTTCGGCCTCTTTTATGGTTTCTTGTACAGCGGCCTCCTCATTAGCTGCCCCGGAAGAGGATGTTGTTTCTGGAAGCACTTCCTCAGAATATGTCCCCTCTCTCTGAATGACATCATCTACTGGCTGCACCTCATCTGCGGCCTCTTGAATGACAGCCTCGGTCTCATGGGCTTCCATGATGTCAACCTGCTCTTCCTGCTTGGCCGGTAGCGGGTCTTCAAAACCGAAACCGCCAGTGGCTGTATTCTCCACGACATTACGGGGAGTGTACTCCTCCTCTTCGTCAGTTAAGCCGTCAGCAGGGATAGTCGTTACTTCAGGAGTTGCTTCTGACTTGGACTTGGCGTTCAAATCTATGGTCAACATGGCTGCATAATAGAGTATGTAGCCAAAGGTCAAAACGATGACGAATAATATAAATGCACTCATTACGGTCGCGTATGGATTTAATCGTTTAACAGCAAAATTGCGGTGCAAAATTATTTCTGCCGGTCACCATAAACGTAAGATATGAATGAAATACCGCAATATTTGGGGGCACAATAATGAATTGGTTCTATCCATGCATTAGGGTAGAACCAACTATCCACAAAAGTGTGATGTCTGGCATGCTGATTGACAAAAAGCAGTCAGCAAACTTGCCCTGTCCATCCTTTATCCCTGCAAACGCAAACCATGGCTTTCGCTATGGGTTGCCGATCCTCAAGGTATCGTCTTTATGTGTCCAAACAGATTGTTGAGCAAGACGTATCACGATTCAAAAGAGATCTTTGGCACTACGTTTGACCTCTCCATCCACAGTACCATACTTACGCTCGTAGCTCTTGACGGCTTTTTCAAAGGCGGCATTAACCACATCCTTTATCTGCAAACCTTCACGATTGGCAATGATGCGTATCTTGCGCAAAAGGGCGGAGGACACGATGGTACAGAAGCGTTCCTCTGGCTGTTTTGTGGATGGGGTGGTCTGTTTCCCTTTTCTCTCATCCACTGAAGGCGGTGAGGCTGTTGGTTGTTTACTGACGGTCTCTTCTGTATTGGCTCCCGTCAGGCCTGTAAACAGGGCATCCAAATTATTGTTGTTCATGTCTTGTCTGTTTTCAGGTGGATTGTATGCGGTGCAGAAACTCGTCTGCGAATTCCTGATAGTCTTTCGCGCCATTGCATTTCGGGTCATAGTCCACAATGTCGGCATTCTCCAACGGGGCTTCCGCCAAGCGGATGTTCTTGCGTATTTTAGTCTGAAACACGACATCGCCCAAAGTCTGACGGAGATTTGCCTCGATGCCTTTGGAGAGTTTGCTGGACTCCCATCGGGTAATCAGGATGCCCGTGATGTGTGCGGCAGGGTTCAACCGTGCATGCACCATCTTAATGAAATCGTTTATCATGGTCAGTCCTTTGAACGGCAATACCTCTGAGACGAGAGGAATAATGATGTCGGTAGCAGCCGTGAATGCGTTCAGGGTCATCAGGCCCAGGGAGGGTGGACAATCGAAGAAAATGAAGCCGTAGGTGTCTGCGATACCTGAATTGTAAAGCGTGTCCGACAAGATGCGTTCTCGGGCAATGGCGGTGGAGAGTTCCACATCTGCCATCGCAAGGGTCAGGGATGCCGGCACAATGTGGAGATTGTCTGTAATGGCTATCACGGGCAAGCCATCTGCCCTGCCTGTCATGGCATCATAAATGGTGGCTCCATCCGTCAGGGTGGTGAGCGAGTGGGTGAGATTGGCCTGCGCGTCAAGGTCAATGAGCATGACCTTATAGCCTTTCTTGGACAGTATGCTGCCCAGACTGGCAACAGTAGTGGTCTTGCCGACACCACCTTTATGGTTGGCCACGGCGATAATTCTTGTTTTCATCTTCTATTGCTGATTGTTCGATGATTTTGCTGGTGATGCGGTTTCTGTCTCGATCATGTGTTCCGCATACCACTGAAGGACCTCCTTGTGGGTCACATTATGGATACTTATTTTGGCACACATGGAAGCGAGGTGTTTCTGGCCGTCCTTGGAATAGGGGAACCGGAGCAAGGGGATGCCTCCTGAACGGATGACCTTGGTATTATTGCGTTTGGCTATATTCTCCGCATCGAGACCATACACCTCCACTGTCTGGGTGTCTTCGATGACAAGGGCGACAACAGTATCATTGCTGATATTCTTGGGGACGAAATGGGCATAGGCGACTTTGGCTTCCATCAGGTTGTCGGTGGGCACCTCATCATCCGTCTTATAAGTGTTAAGCCCTGCCGCCTCAATACGGAACACAACGGGAAACTCCTTGTTCAGGGCATCAGGGTGGAACAGTTGCCCGATACGGGCATGTATCTTATCTTCGGTAACGACCTCCTTGCGGAACGCGGCTTCCTGCGTCAGGCTGCCGGTATCTTCCTTGGCGGTCAGAATATAGCCGTTATCGACATGCTCCAAGGTGAAATACAAAGGGAAACTATTGCTCTGGCTCATTGTCCTGATATTTTGGGGTGATACTGTTGTCGGATATTCGGTTGCCCACACGTTCCTTCATGGTGCGAAGGTCGATCTCATAGTTGGTGCAGACACTGTCATAATCGAAGGCGAGAACGCGCTCCTGGTTGTAGAACAGTTCCTGGTCGCCTCGCTCATTGGTACGTCTCATAGGAATTCCTGTCTCATCATAGACATAAAACTTTAGGGCGGAATGGGTTTTTCCATAGTATTCCGGCGTGGAGATGAGGTAGCTGAGAAGCGAGTCGTCAGGAATCATGGTCTTGCCCTCCCGCTTGGCCTGAATATTGGCTTTCGCCAGACAGATCTTCTCACGGACGAACAGCACATACGTGCCGTTGTTGAAGTCATAGGTTTTGGCAGGAGCTCTTCGTTGGCTGACCTTGAGGCTGTACACAAAGCTGATCTTATAATCTTGGCCTTCCTTGATGTCGCCCAACTGTCGGGACTTGGAGAACATCGACCAGAAGGTGGCGATCTCATCCGTGCTGCTGCAGAGGGAATGCTGATAGTTCAGCCCCTGCTCACAGATGGCATAAACACGCCTGGCGTCAAAGGGGAAATCCTTGATGGCTGACAGTTCCGGCTCCAGACTGTAATACGTCGCCAGCACCATGGCCCAGTTGTTGATGAAGCGTTCGCCAATGACGTTGTAATCGACCTTGCTCTTGATCTCTGAGAGCGCACGTTCCCAGGCTCCTGCCCATCGGGCCTCGAAGTTCTTGCGGTAGCGCACAAGCTCCACGGTGATGTTCGTGGGGCACATGTTCCTCAATTTAAGCAGCTGATGGTACTTGTCTGTCTCTTCCCTGGTACGCTCGCTTCGCTGGCTCTCCAAAAAGAGGACGCGTGAGAACAGGGCGACATCGGCGGTGGGCATTTCCTGCCCGGTGAGGATCACACCGCAATCGACCTTGGTGCTTTCCCTGCGCTCTCCATCGGCGCTACGCTTACTGCGACCTGCATTGTCATAGATGCCTTTCAGGAAGTCAATATGCTTATGACTCAACGTGTTCTTGTACTCATCGAAATGAACGACCATGTTACTGACCTCGGCACACTTGTCACCCATGGCATAGTAGGTGGTGCTTTCCAGATTACTGACTTCGGGAGAACGCTGGAAGAGATTGACAATGAAAAGGGCAAACTCGGTCTTACCCGTGCCTTTCTTGCCATAGATATTCAGTAAAGGAAATGACCTTGTGCTGTCAACGATGATGTCCCGGAACAGGGTAGCCATATAGAAACACAGAGCGACGACACCATTGTCGCCATAAAGATCAATCATCAGCCGGAAATACTCCTGGAGGCTGACCATCTGCTTGGGATCATGCATGAATCGCCGCTCGTTGGTGAAACCTGTGCGGTTGCGCAGATGGATCTTCGACATGGCGGGAAGATAGAAATTCTCACTTTCAAGGCGGATGATGCCATAGTCATCAACGGGTCTCCAACGACCTTCATAGACGATGCCGTTGCAAAAGGCGTAGAAGCCCTTGTCGCCGATGTTGTTCCAACCCATCTGGGGCACACGCTGGGCTTCTTCGGTCTTTTCGTACATATAAGCTTTCAGCTGTTCGTATTTCTCCTGTTTCTCAAAGAAGCGGAAGTTGCCTTTTCCCTCTATTTGGTCTTTGAAACGATCCAGCTTGGTGACATCCATCTGACGCAGTTCGATGGTCTTGCGGATGCCGTTCTCGTTCTCCAACTCGAAAATACGGGTGGGGTTCTTGTCATCGGCAATCAGGAACAACGGCCGAAGGATGAAGTTTGTCCATTCGCGTTCCCTGCCTTGCTGGTCGATGTCATAGTAATGGCGGCCACGCCGATAGAAACGGTAGCCTTCCAGCTCGTCCGCTTTCTCCATGGCTTTTCGTCGCTTCTGCTCCTGCAATCGCCGGGCAGCATCCGCAAGGGCTGAACGCCAGACGGCGGCTTTCTTGAACTTGCCTTTGAGGTCGCCGAGCAAAGAGGCTTGCATGACATCGTTCTGCACATGCACCAGCAGGTCGCAGACCTCACAGATGACACGCAGCTGGTCGTCATTCGTGCTGTCAGCCTCATAGTGTTTATCGGCATACCAAAGGATGAAGTCCCTTTCTGACAGTGAGTCCCAACGCTCCATGCTGGTGATATAGGAGTCGGCATCCTGCTTGACACCGTCCTCGGCGGGTATTTCCCGGACGGACACCTGGAAGCCCATCTCGGTGGCGAGACGGCCATTCTGGAAAACGAATTGTTCGCCTTTTCCGAAGCGTTCTCCGTCCTTGGGGATGTCAGCATCCGGAATGAAGCACAGGGTACAGCCGAAATGGCTGAAGACATTCAACTGCTCCTTCGTCCAGGAACCGCCCAGCGTCGCGACGACATTGGGAATGCCCAATGACTGGAGGCGCATCACATCGGGCGCACCTTCGACAAGATATACCTTGCCGGACTGACGAGCTGCCCTCATCGCCACATCGATGCCGAAAAGACTGGTGCTTTTCTTGTATATTAGGCTGTCGCGTCCATTGAGGTATTTGCTGCTTGCCTGTGGGTCAAGGGAGCGGGCAGTGAAAGTGACGATACGACCGAACCGGTCACGCTGGGGAATCATCAGCCTCCCTCTGTAAAAATCATAGTATTGACCTTTCCGGTCCTCATTCTCGCCGATCAATCCCAACTGTAAGAGGATGTCCGTCCTCAGTCCCTGCTTCTTGGCATAAGTCAGGAACCGGTTGCCGTGTTTGGGGCTGTACCCGAGACCGATGGTCCTGCAATACTCGACATTCCATCGGCCTTGCTTTGATTTTTCGGAATATTCGGCATAACGCCGACAGTGCAACGCCTCCTCATTGTCCGCCTCATACTGTTCACGGAAGAACTGGTAAGCATACTGGTTGTAGATAAACATGGTCTCACGCCGATGCTGCAATGCCTCCTTTTCCGGCGTCTGCTTGGCCTCCAGGTCTTTGGCATCGACATCGTGGCAGTATTGCTTGAGGAGAAACTTCACTGCCTCAACAAAACCCAGGCCTTGATGCTCTTCCACGAAACTGATGACATCGCCTCCTTTTCCGCAGCCAAAACATTTGTACATATTCAGGTTGGTGTCGAGCATCAGGGAGGGCGTCTTTTCTGAATGGAAGACACAGCAGCATCTCTTGCGGTTTTGTCCTGCGTTAAGGAGCTTTGTTCCCGGACACAAATCAATGACGAGCTGACAGATGTCAACCCGCGACTTGATGGCATCAATGTATTTCTCCTTAATCATGTGAATGAAATGGTTTTATCGCGCATGGAACCGTTATTCACTCTCAAGGCCGACACGCCAGCAGTTGCTCTTGATGATGGCACAGAGTTCTCTGACTATGACTGGTGACAATGGACGAATGGCCTTGTCACGTGCCACGCACAGCAGCCGGTGCTGCCATGAATGCGGGGAGCCGCCAAGGCGTAAACTGACGAAAGCCGTAAAACGCCCTTTGTCGCCTCTGGATAATGAGCCATAGAAGGCTGCTACATCTTTTTGTGTCATCTGCTTAATATTTTATGTAAAAAATAATGATTTATCTTTGTCAGAATAAAGAAAATACGTAATTTTGCACGCAAATTTAGCTCAAAATTTTGATACAGGGTTAAATTTGCTCAAAATAATGAGCAAAATAAAGATAATTTAACTATCATATACTAATTAGTAATATAGTAACAATAAAGTAACAAGTACCATTTATGTTGAATACTGAACTTGTAGATACGCTCTACGCTGGCCTCCCTAAAGAAAGGCAACAAGAACTGATTACATTGCTGTTCAAGAACAGCAAGCAGACCATGAACTATTTCAAGCGTACGAAAGACATCAGCCTTTCGAAGCTGGAAACCCTCGCTGACTTCTTCCACATGCCGCTAGATTACTTCCGAGCCAACAGTTCGTTCTCCGCTAACAATATCTACGGGAGCAACAACAATGTCGGAAATATCACTCTTAGCGGGAATCTCATTGCTGAAAACGATGCACTAAGGAGAGAGGTGGCAAGTCTGAAAAAGACAATTGAGGCCATGGAGGTGACCATCAAAACCAAAGACGAAATGATTGACCTCCTGAAAAATGGTCTCTCCCAAAAATCATAGAAAAATCTCTGATTTTTGCGAACTACGCCGCCATCGGTTTTGCTCAATATTTAGAGCAAAACACAACGAATGATGATTGAGACTCATTTGGGCGATTTTTCGCAAAACAACAAATTCTCTCTTGCGAAACAAACGAAAAAAATTTCGTTGATCTAATAATATATGGTACGTTGGAGACAGCGTACCATTTTCACTTCTTGCACCTATGGATAATCGGCTCAGTAGCCTTCTCTCTGTCTTTCCTCCTCCAACTCCACTTTGTCTGAGTCCAAGACCCCGATTCACTATTGACCACACAAGGCAGTGCGATATCATCTTATCCGTCCTCTAATATCCGAACTTCAGGCTGATCTCTTCACAACCAGATGACCTTGGCTTTTCGGGGTGCATTCATCGTACCCGAACTTCTTTCTGACAGCAGAATGATATGCTGTCACCTCACTTTTCTTTCCGCAATCGATAGACATGACATGCTGCATGAAGCGTTGGGCTACCATGCATCCTCCTCTTTGTGTCTGTCACTGAATTGTTCTTTTTCCGACTCCTTCATGTCTGTCTTTTCCGGGCGAAGTCACCACTTACTTTTTCCGTCGCGAAGTTAGTGCAAGCCGTATTCTGCAAGTACCAGTGCCTTATTCCCTGAATTTTTTCAAAAACTTTTTGCCGTCTGCCTTGCAACCCCGTAAAAACTTTTCGTGGCCCAAGGGTGAAAAATCCGGTAATTTCTTGCATGTCATACTCCCCTTGCCAACTCTTATAGCAACGTAAAAAATAAATGTTTCACTTCTAAAAATTCAGAACAATGAAAAAGATCGAGAACAATTTCGCAGTAACAGGTTTTGTAGGTAAGGATGCAGAAATCCGTCAGTTTACAACCGCTTCAGTAGCACGTTTTTCTCTGGCTATCGCCCGCAACGAGAAGAACGGCGAGGAAAACAGCCGCGTATCAGCTTTCATCAACGTGGAAGCGTGGCGCAAGAACGAGAACGCCGCTTCATTCGACAAGCTCACTAAAGGAGCGATGTTCACCGTGGAAGGCTACTTCAAGCCTGAAGAGTGGATCGGCCAGGATGGCATCAAGCACAACAGAGTGGTGCTCGTAGCCACCAGGTTCTATGAGACTCCTGACAAGGAGGAAACTCCGAAGAAGGAGGGAAAGACTTCGAAGAAGAAGGCCAAGTGAGCCTTCTTCTTCCTCCCTCTGGGAGTAATCCCGAATAGAGGGAAAAGAATAACAAGAGCAATTTCTTTTTTATCAACCATCTAAATTCAAAAGTTATGATTTACACTCACACTATCGGTCGAATCGGCAATGACTGCCAGACCATCACAGGCGCACACGGGACTTTCATCGCGGTGGACATGGCTGTCGATGACTATTCCAAAGGACAGAACATCACGACATGGGTCAGGGTACGCAGCAGCAGAGAAAACCACATCCGTTTGGCTGAATACCTCACAAAAGGCAGACTCATCCTCGTGGAGGGGACAATATCGAACTCACTATGGACGGACAGACAGGGCGAAAGCCACATCCAAGTCTCCATCAATGCGGACAGCATCGCATTCGTGAACGCAGGGAAGAGAGACGAGCAGGAGGGCAATCCGAAACAGGCTGCCAAGAAAGGCGCAAAGGCAAAGAATACGCCGAAGCCGCCAATGGACACGCAGGAGCCTGACGAGAAAGACTTGCCGTTCTGATGTTGTACACTTAAAAAGTCAAGGTTATGAGATACGCAAGGCTTTTAGTTCCCTATCAAGGCTACTGGGACATACAAGTGGACGAGGAAAGCGTCATGGGAGGCTACCACGGCTATCAGTACGACTGCATCGTCATAGGCAGCGGGGCAATGATAACATGCCACAGAGACGAGTTTGAATTTGTGGACTAATGGCACAAGTGCATCATGGAATGGCATGTTGTCTATGCGAAGTTTGACGGCTGCAAGGGCTTTAGGGCTTTTGATGTCAAGGAGGGCAGACTGGTGGGAGACCTCATCTATGCCTCACTGATGGAGAACACGGAGGAGACTCGGGCGAAACTTCAGCGGTTAGCCGACCTCAACAAGGAGTGCCACCTCATTCTCCAGCTGAGAAGAAAGGAAAGGTCTGTTTTCAGACAAAGTGATAAAGGTAACGGGCAGCCTAACCAGCTGCCCACAACATTTTTTGCAATGGATGAACTGACAATCGAGCAAGAGCAGAGCCTATACTCCAAACAGAAACGAGAACAGATAAAGGCTCTTATTGAGAAGATGAAGCGGGAGGGCAAAACCATTGACTGGACAACGGCGGTTTTGTGCTGATTGGCACTCTGAAAAAACACGTCCTGCTGTCAAAGGCAGGACGGCTTCATTCAACCCGCATTCGGCAAAGCCCCGAAGAAAGAGTGCTTCATCGGTGAAGCGTGAACTCACCAAACAAGCACACATTCTTCTGGAAGGACAAACTCGGAACGACTGGCTTCAGCTGCCAAAGATGATCGCCAGGCGCACATGTTCAGCAGCTGAAGCCAGTCCATCCGTCATGAAGTTCGTCCTTATTTTGTAAGTGGCTGGCATGGGTGTAGATTACAAGCAACTAACATCTGAATTTGCAGATGGATAAGGCTTGAAACTTGGTATGGAAGCCGCTGTATTTCAGTACGATTCAAGGAACTACAAACTTTTAGGGTAAAACGAGTGCTAAATCAAAAAAAATGACTAATTTTGTAGTTACCTTAAATCTACTTTATTCATACTATATTTTTTACAATAGGGCACTTCGTTGCGAAACGGAGTGCTTTTCTAATTAACTGATGTAACACACCAACATTTGATGTTTCGCACCAACTAAGTCTGATTTGATGCTTGATGTTAAATTACGTTAATCAGAAAAGGGAATCAGGATGATTTTTGTAAAAAGTAGTAAATTTGCATCGTCAAAAAGGCTCAAATGACTTTGCCTCTGACATGAGCCTGACATTTTCCCAAAGATATTTCAACTCATCACCATATACAAACTGACCATTCGGATGGTCTGGCTTGTTATATAGCTACAGCAACGATTATTATTCAATATAGTATGTTTGAAGAATTGCCGAGGCAATTTAGCCATGTGAAACATGTCCGTGCATCAGCCAATAAAGTGGATGAATGCACGGATTTTTTTAGCGCAAAATGGGTATCTGTAAAAAGCCCAATATAATGCAAGGATTATACCATTTTACACATTTGCGATTTTGGGCATTGATTATCAATGGGTTGCAAAGGCGATTTTACACATTGCCATTTTTTCGTTATGCAGCAACATTTTTTAACGGGAAAAATTTGATGAAAAATAGCGATAAAAATGTGGCTATTTTTGTTGGCGCTGTTAGATTCGAGAGTAATGTAACATTTTCTGGATTGAGAAACGCAGAATAAATTGAAAGTTGCATTTATCGAATTTCGATAAAATATGTACTGGTATTTTTGAGGGTATATGAATATCAGCAAATTACGACCATTGTGATGTATTATCATTTTTCAGCAAATAATAAAAAGCGCCATCTCAACAGGCGCAACAAGTTGCAAATGAATTTAGATTTTTTGACCAAAAGCACCCAATTAGCCACCATAATCGAACGGTGCCGATGTTACATACAGATTACATTTTGTTTGATGATGAATAATTTACAGATTTTTTAATAACTGTTTATCAATATGTTACGATGGCTTTGTATAATGTCTGTTTGATGCCGATTACTTGAGGTTACTTTTTTGACCCTTTTGTGAGACTTTCAAATTTATAATTTTTTGCCCTGTTACATGCTTTTCCTCGATTTCGGAAAATAAAGCGTCTACACAACATTTTTGGGATAAAATCGGCATTTATAGCGAAAAATCGGAAGCTAATTTTTCAAAAATTCACATTATTGATAATCAATCTTTTAAATATCGGTTTGGTTAATTAGTTTGTTTTTGACACCTCACTTACATCGCAATTGTGTTACAATCTGAAATAGGTAAAAACTGCTGTTTTTTTGGAATCGTCATGCAGTTAGACTTCTCTGAAAGATCAGAGGAGACTTCATTAATCCATCAAGTAAAAATAGCGGCATGAAGTGCAAGCGAGGATAATGCCATCCACGCTCTGAAGGATGAATCAGGCAGGCTCAAGAGAGACTTTTTTTCACTTTATGGATTCAACAAAGAACACGGTGAACACAACCTGGCTGGATGTCTATCACTTTACTTCCTTACTTTGACAATTTTTAGTGTGTGATATTCCAAATGCTTCATTGAATTGTTTTATTATTTCTAACAGCACATAAAAAATGCTATTTGATCGGGTGTGCGGGGAGCGAGAGGTTTTTTTCGCTCCCTTTCCACCCACACCACCGTACACGCCGTTCGGCATTCGGGGTTTGGCTTACTTTCAAGAACAATGCTGTTCCCCATCTTCCTTAACTTCTGTTACCGACTGATTGCATCTATCCCTATGGTGGTGACTTCATGTCCGTTTCAGCCATTACACCTCGTCAGTAATTCATATCGGAACATACGTTCTCAATTGATGTTGTAAGCTATTCGGCTCTTCGCCTTGACTTGCACGAAGTCGGCTACTTCGGCCCCGGCTGAATTCTCGGCATTCGTTGTTACTATCCCTTGCAGGACTGTCGAGACCTCACGGGATAAGACATACATACATCTTTCATCGTTTAATCGTCAGATTTACGCATCAAGGTTGCGGTCTCCTTTGGGAATATCGCTGTCTTGAGCCAACTTGTCCGATTGATGCGCCTTAGTATCTGGTTTCTGTTCGTCAAGCCACGATTTCGCTATTGCTTCCTCTCTCCCAATCATCGCCGATTGAAACTTGCAAGTCGCATTAGGGTTCATCGGTGACTAGGCCCCGTATGGACTTTCAAAACAGATGTATGACATGCCCGTCGTACCTAAAAAAGGATGTGTCACTTTTTTGACACACCCTTCCACAAGTCTGTAATAAAAATTATGGTTTAAAAACGGAAGCCAATAGCGATTTGGGCGTTACCGTTTTTGGGTTTGGCTGGAGTACCAAATCCATCACCTTCCTTATAATTAGATATATTGGTCATGCCCATTGTATAACGTCCTTGAACAAACACATTCTCTATAATGTTATAAGTCAAGCCAAGACCAAGACCGAAGTCCATATTTTTAGTTTTAGTACTAACTGTTTCCATAAAATCTTTGTTGTCTCCTTTTCCTTTTATTGTACACTTGTGATAAACGTTTATGCCCAACTGTGGACCAAAGTCGATACTTAGTGCCGGAGTCGCGTAGTATTTCAACATTACAGGAACATTGATATAGTTCTGGTTATAGATGTAATCTGCTGAAATATAATCAGAGCCATAAGGTGCAGTACCATATGGCGGCATATTCTCGGAATTGATAACGGCTCCGTCATTCTTCCCGCCCTGAGTAGCAAATACGATTTCAGGAGCAAGTGAGAACTTGTCACTAAGGCGGTACTCCATAAACAAACCAGCCTGGTAGTTGAGCTGGCCGCCATGTACACAATCTTTGCCCCAGAAATGAGTGTAATCCACGCCAATCTTGGGACCAAATGAGAATGTCTTCTGCGCCATGGCAGCACTAGTTGTGAGAATCATGCACATCAATGCGATAATCGTTTTTTTCTTGCTCATAAATAATCAATTTAAATATGTCTTGTGATATTTTTCTGCAAAGATAACTATTTTTTCCAGTAAAACCGCCATAAACCTACTGTTTTCGGCTGTTTTTCTCTTTCAGGCTGCCAAAAGCACTAGTTAACCGGCGGTCTCAAGATCTGATATATTTATATATACATCACTGGTGCGTATTACATGCAAGAGAACTATTATTGAGATAGGTCTTTCTTGGATCGGTAATGAACGATGCATTGCGATGATGTTAGCAATACACATTATTAATTTGGTAACTATGCATCAGACTATTTATAATATTACATATATAACAGCCATCAATCTCCGCGTCCTCCTGTCCTCTAATTATACTGCTAAGCAAATAACTCATTAGGCTATTAAGAAATTAAACTGTTCTTGATTGTAGTCAGTTAATTGTAGGGAATGCGACTCGTTATATAACAATATCGTGAGATATAGTTACGGTGAGATATTAATTGCTCTCAGGGAAAACCATATTTAAACACTAATACTCAACAAAGTGTTAACAAGTACTTAATAATTCAAATAATTAAAGCAATTGTGTTGGCATAAAAAATGCATTAGATATTATATATAATTCAAATAATAATATTAACTTTGCAATCCATTTGTAGCTATTAAAAGAGAAAGGGGAGTTTTTATGAAAACAAGTAATAGAGATGCAAGTAAAATGTGTAGTAGAGATGAGAGACTACGTGTTGCTCGGAATGCAGTGTTGTCATCGAAGACATCCGCTATAAGATTTATGCGGGCAGCTGGAATATATAATAGTAAGGGAAAATTGACTCCATTATATCGATGAGTATTAGTTTATATTCAAATCGACCAAATCTTGTGATTGGTTTTCATGGATGTGATCAATCAACTGTTGACAAGGTCGTATCTGGAGAAGAGCACCTAAAGGCCAGTAAGAATGATTATGATTGGCTTGGCCATGGAATCTATTTTTGGGAAAACAATGAAATACGTGCTCTAGAATGGGCAAAAGAACTATCACAACGCAAGAGTTCTTCTATTAAGGATCCTGCTGTGATAGGTGCTGTTATTGATTTAGGACATTGTTTTGATTTAACAGATTCAGCATATCTAAAAGAGCTTAAATCAACGTACGATTTACTTGTAAAAGTGAGTGAGTTATCAGGAAATCCACTGCCTGAGAATGAAGATGTAGATATTAACAAATCAGGGGATTTGCTCTTGAGAAAGCTAGACTGTTCTGTAATTTCCATGACCCATCAATTGAATAAAGAAGCTGAACAAGAACCATATGATTCTGTACGTGGTGTTTTTTGGGAAGGCAATCGTTTATATCCTAATGCGGGATTTGCAGAAAAGAATCATATTCAAATATGCATATGTAATCCAAACTGTATAAAGGGTTATTTTATTCCTCGTATCTTAGACGAGAACTTTGTTAATCCATAGAGATTTAAAATTAGTTGAGTTAACCTCCAATGATTACCGTCATTATTATTGGACAAAACGACTTGGGAGGCTAGTTTTATAATTCCATTTTATTTAACCAACATCCTTCGATAATAGACACGTACTTTTTCCCGAATCATCTGATTTAAATATTATAAGAAAGTGGGTGCGTCAGTTAACACATCCACTTTCTTATATTTCAGTTAATTTGATTTTGTAACCGAGGTGTTGTGACAATATTGATTGATAGATCAATATAACTGTTAATTCATGATTCTGTCAACTAGGTATTAGAAAAAAGGAATAATGGGAACATGACCATATGAGTTGGACGTTTGAGCAACCAAGGCTGACATTGTCCAAGAATAATTAAGTGGCGTATTAATATCGTTAAAAATAATAGTTGCTTGACAAGGTGCTTCATAAAAGCGATAATACCAATAAGCTCCTTGGCTATAAATATGAATTGGATAGTCATATTCTTTATCATGTGAAGAAGTACCAGAATGAGACGAATTAAGCTGGAGGTAAGTAGAATATCCAGGTATAGGAATAGCGACAGTTCCACTAATAGTGGATTGACATGAATAATTGATCCAACCTATAATTGTCTTCTTGCGAAAGCAAAATTCAGTATGAAACACACTTAAACTACCTGGGAAATTGGGACTCATCTCTATTTCTTTAAAACGTCTACGAGCTTTGAGTTTTACTTTTCTTTTACCATATTGACTCCAACCTGAATCATATTCTGGTCCGACAGGATCTAGACTAGGGTTACCAACATTAAACGTTATTTCAGATCTCGCGTTCATCGTTTTCTCATTGTCATAGTATGCTCTGCCTGTTTGTTGGAGATCAACATAATTATGGATATCCTTTAGGCTAATCACTTTATTAGATATAATTATTTTGCAATCCCGATTAGCCAAGAACGATGCAACATCATCAGTTATGGGTATGTAAAAGCCTGCGTCTTCGTCCACCATGGGAAAGTATAAAGATGTATATTTATGTCTAAACTCATTGAAACTCTCTATAGTTTCTAATTCTATTTTTGCCATTTCTTCTCCGGCTTTCTGGTAAATGTCTTCTATTGAGGTGAATTCGGGATAGGTCGCATGCACCCACTCGCTTCTTGCCTCATCAGTATCCATCGAACGTAGTTTGTCTAACGTCCTTTTGTACGCTTCATAACTGTCAAAACTCAGAATAGGTGCAGCGTCTATTCCTTCTTCTACTTGAGTTGCAAGACACTGTTCAATTGATGACTTTTCTAATGCCATCTCGGGCTCATCAGCATTGGTACATGCCATTAGACCCATAACCATAACTAAGATAGATGTGTAAATTAATGATTTTTTCATTGTTATAATAAATGATTTAAATATGATAGTGAATAATTCGATGCAAAAGTAGAAACCATGATTGTTCTATACAATGACAATCTATGTGAACTGGGCAAAAAGCGTGTTGAAGAGGCTTTATTGGTCTAGCCATTTTTTTAAGCGTGACACTTTTTCTTTGCTAATCACAATCTCTGTTTTAGGATATTCAGACAAGATTATCTTCATTCTTCGGTTAAACCAATTGGTTAAACGAGCCACAGAAGAAATATTTACAATATGCTGTCTGGTTGCTCGAAAAAAACATGAAGGATCTAATTGAGAATAAATATCTTCAAGAGACATATCAATCATGTACCTTTTGTTGTTTTTAAGAAAAAGATGCACAATTCCCAATTCTGTTGATATGTAGCTCACCTCAGATGCGGGTATAGAGATATATCCATCTTTTTCTACTACGAGAAAGCGTTGACGGTATAATTCTTTATTGTGTACCTGCTTATAAATACACGCCATTTCTCTTACATAAGATATCATTCGCTGATATTTATCGATTGACATCGTTAGTTCGTCTCTTTTTATCGGTTTAAGTAGATATGCAATACCGTTGTAATTAAATGCCTTAATAGCGTATTCATCATGTGTTGTGGTGAAAATAACAGGAGTATTGTTTGGAATATCTACCAATGCATCAAAACTCAGTCCATCATCTAACTTAATGTCGGACAGGATAATGTCTATCGTTACTTCTTCTTGAAAGAAACAGCGGATTTCTGCTAAATTTGCTAATGGACCGTAGATGCTTACTTCATCATAACAATCGTTCAACATCTGTATTAGTTGGTTTGCACTTTTTTTATCATTTTCAATTACTAATATCTTCATTTCTTACTATTTTAAGACTTATGGTCTATCACACTAATTTGTTTTATTCAGAAGTCGTCTAAGTGTGGCAAAACCAATATATTGACAGTTAATAAGGTATTATTCAGCATGGTAATATACATGATGGTAGTGGATTATCTTTTCTTTATGATAATTGCGTCATCCAGGCCAACCATTTCTACTACATCAGTTATATACTGAAATCCATATTTAAGCGTTATACACCTGTCAAGATTAAGTATCCCATTCCAGAAATGGCCTATTGGGAGATTTTTCCTGGAATCGAGTGTTAGAAGATAAAGCAGTTCGCCTTCAGCATCCATTGCATATCCAACGGCAACAATCCACTGGACTTCATTTTTACTGCAACTGATTTGTATGATGACAGGATTGTTAGCATCGATACACTCCTTAACTTTCAAAGGAATTCTGGCTTTTTTCCCTGTGTGATCAATAGTGACTTGTGAAGAATATTTCTGTTTCACTATCCTGATAATGTCATCAGGATTGAGACCATTAGGGTGAAGGCTGGGGTTGTTAAGTGATCTAATCAGTTTCCATTCTGGTGTTGTTTTCTCATGTTCGTTGCCATTCCAAAATGTGTCATCTGCTTCAAACGCGTTGAGGATATTGAACACAATAGCTAATGAATAAGCACAAGACACTCCGTCAAGGTCGCCCTGCTTGAAGTGCGCTCTCTGATAATGACGTCCCGATGGTTTCTTACAAACTAGTTTGCCATCTTCATTCAAGCATAATGGGTCTATGACGATGAACTGCCTCATATTAGCACACTGTTTTGATTGATTGTTCATACACACGGATTTATCTTGTTGCAATCTACAGAAAATCACTGAAATGATCAATTATTTATTCGCAATTTTTGTGAAACCACTGTATATCAACCGTTTCTCTTTTGACCACAACCTCAAGCTGATTAGTAAGATATAATGAGTGAGTTCAAATTCTGTAGAAATAATATAGAAGTAACTCGGAATAGCCTTGCAGTCTAATGATCACCGCAATTCCTATTAGTCTGTTAGTCATCTCTGTATCTTAAATACAAATATTCTCTCTTTGATTATTCACGTTTGTCAAACCCTGGTTGAATACCTAAATAACCAAGTGAAGACTTAGGAAATGATATTTCTTCGTCAAATTCAATACAATTATACTTATAACAATTACTATCTTCATTAAGAATGTATTCGTTTACACATCTTTTTTGGTAAGCGTATTTACCTGATCCTTCTTCAATAATGCTTTTATCAGCAAAGTATCTTCTAACAAATAATAGTATTGATTGAGATAGATCTATTTTATCCTCAAAATCACTATATAACAATGAAATTCGAATACATTTCTGTCGTGTTTTGACAAAAAGATACTTAAAAACATGATCAAAAATGTAATCGCATTCATACTCAAGAATGGTGTCATTTCCGCATATTCTGAGAAAAGAGCGAGCTGGATTCACATTTTCCTCTTTGAGGACACCAATATCTTTTTTCTCCATATCATATTCTTTATAAGAAACCCACCGATTTATCTGTTCATCATATTGATATATGTACACTTGCGCCGTATCGTTTGACACGACGAGCAATATTAAGTCCTTTAATTCCTTGATATAAACAAATGGAGACTTATTCGGAGCTCCTATGGCTGTCATATTGAATTCATCAAAGGATTGATATCTTTCAAATTCACTTAACCTAACTCTTGACAACAAAATGGAATCGTCATAAAAACTATTTGATTTTAGATCCTGATTTGATTCTTGCTTAGCCTGTTGATTCTCATTTGACATTGCATTACAGCATGAGAACAACATAACAATAAAAAACAGATAATAAACCGTTAATCTATTCATAATTATCTAATTATATAAAAGTCATTAATAATCTAAAAAAAATGGCTTATTCGGACAATTAAACAAGTAATCAATATTAAAATCAGAGTCCCATGCAATTCCACGATTTCTGTCAATTGTTACATTGGTAATATCTTTTGTTTTATGACCTTGAACGGATAAACTAAATTGATTAGAAAACACCAAGTTTTTATCAATCAATGTGTAGTTCAAATAATCACTACCATCATACGAATATCCTACTCGAATTCTATCCTTTGGAGCAATAACTCTAGACTGTGTTTGTTTTGAAAAACTTTCAATTAACCCATAACCATCTCCATTAAGACCACCTACTCTACATGCTCCAATAAATACATCACAATTATTTAATCCTGATCTTAAGGGGCTTACATCCGTTAGGCCGTCTATCTGGTCTGATCCAATAAAGAATGTCATTAGTCCTGTTTTCGCGTCTTGTACACCATGACTATTTATGGCATATGCTTTAGAGGAGGAATACATTTTCGATAATTCGCACATTGCATCAGCAAAATCTTGTATGTTATCAACTAACATTACAGGCATTCCAGACTGTATTGCAATTTCGTGATCATACTTCATGCCCTTGTTTTTAGTTATAGATTCTTGTGAGAAAACAGCTATGACTGGATAGGTCTGGAAAAATCCAATTGTTCCTTCAAAATCATATTGACCATCTAAATCAAACCTAGAACATGGATTATTATGGCAATATGAATAAGAGCTAACATCTGAATTTTTCTCCTGCAAGGGATCGGTTGCATACCATATTGAGAGTCTCGGGTTCATGTATCGTGCTCCGTAGTAGTACAGGCCCGTCTCCTCGTCCAGCTCCTTGCCGTTGAACCTGTACGGTGTGAAGTAATCCACTTCCGGGTCTTGTTTGCGCTTCTCCAGGAACA
>JAFZIZ010000022.1 GCA_017554145.1 Prevotella sp.
AGTAATGTTTCAGAACAGTTGGATGCCAACAGTATTTGAGGATTTCTTGAACAATGATTGGATGCCTCGTGCCAACAGTACAGCACCTGCAGTCAATGTCAAGGAGAGTGAGAAGGCCTACACGATGGAACTTGCAGCTCCAGGCATTAAGAAAGAATATTGCCGAGTCAGCATCAACGACGAGGGCAACCTGACCATTGCCATCGAGAACAAGGCCGAACACAAGCATGAGGACAAGCACCATCACTATCTGCGCCGCGAGTTCAGTTACTCGAACTACGAGCAGAGCTACACGCTGCCTGATGATGTCGTGAAAGATCAGATCTCTGCCAAGGTGGAGGACGGCATCCTGACCGTCACCATGCCGAAGACAGAGCCGAAGCAGAAGGTCACCAAGGCCATTGAGGTCTCGTAATTTTCTTTATAACAAACGCTCGCACAAAATAAAAGAAATAAGAAACCGCTGACTGAGATAGTCAGCGGTTCTTATTTTATGTCGAGGTGACAGCAAGGTTTCACTAACAAGACAATAGGTGAAATCATATGACAGGCCACAAAACTGACTATTTGAACGACCCTAAATTTGCAACAAAACAGGCAAGATTCTGTATAGATTTTTATTTTACCGCTATTTTAGGGCTTTTCAGGCATTTGGTAAAAACAAATTGATTGTGTATCTTTGCATCGAATTAGGGGAAGACTGACTTCACGAAAATGATCATTTTTTTCCTCAAAGTTCGATAACCCCAACATCTGGGGTCAATCTTATTCGTTTTTTTTAACCGTAAGTGGCCGCAAGGCTGCCAGCCAGAGAGGAAGGTATTCATACTCAACTCTTAAGGAAAGACTCTTGTTGGGGAAACCCATCGGGGAATTTGGGAAAAGCGTTTTTGGGGAGGCATTTATTGCGTTTTTGAGGGTTCAAAATGGCTTGAATATTTTATCCCCAAGACAAGAAAAAGAACAGAATCCCCAAGTGCTCCCCAGGTTAAATACCCACACTGTGACATAGGTTACTGGGCGATTTTGTCAAGAAATCAAAATTCAGCACCCATTTATCACACCTATGCTCCAAGAGTCACCTGATGGTTCGAGTAAGCACCGTCACTTTCTGGAGATTCCAGCGACCAAGCTTTATCTGGTCAGGACTCGTGACGTATTCCTATTCCAATGCTACACAGGAATTCGTTATTCTGATCTGGAGAATCTCAGGAAATGCGATGTGCATGATAAGTACATTGAGATCACGACCATCAAGACCGTTGACTCCCTAAGGATTGAGCTGAACACACATAGTAGGGCTATCTTGAAGAAGTATGCGCCATTTGAGTTCCCTAACGGGAAGGCCTTACCCGTGGTCTCAAACCAAAAGATGAACACCTATCTGCATGAACTCTGTAAGCTGGCAGGATTTGACGAACCTATCCGAATCACCTACTATCGGGGTAATGAACGTTTTGACGAAATCAAACCCAAGTATAAAGTCATCGGCCCCCACACTGGACGACGCTCTTTCATCTGCAATGCTCTCGGTATGGGCGTCTCTCCGCAGGTTGTCATGAAGTGGACTGGCCACTCAGATTACAAGGCCATGAAACCCTACATCGATGTAGCTGATGAAATCAAGGCAGAGCCATGAAGAAGTTCGATGACTTCTGATTAGACAAAAAAACTAAAAAGCGGCAAATCCAATTAAATTTGCCGCTTTTTAGTTTCTATACTGTCTTGTACTAAACTCCGAGGACAATAGCTGGATCGATATTCAGCTTTCGGCTGATTTCCCTTCCCGTCTTCAATGACGGTTCACCCTTGCCAGTAATAATCTCACTGATACGGGCCGTGCTCAGTCCCAGCATTTCAGCCAGCTTTGTCTGGGTCAGTCCCATCTCATACATGCGGAGTTTGATAGTCTCCACCAGCGTTGGAGCAGCCACAGGATAGTGCTCCTCCTCATAGTCTGCCACAAGGTCGGAAATCAAATCCAGCTCCAGCATATTCTTGTCATCGGCAGGTGTATCGTTACCGACAACCTTCAGGAGCTCATTGATGCGGTCGCAAGCTGCCTTGTACTGCTTCTCTGTCTTTATCTGTGCCATAACCTATATGTTTTTAATGTCCTTAATCTTGTCATATTCCTCATGTGTGCCGACAAACCGCATATAAACCTTCTTGTTGATGAACAACACAACGGTTACTATACGGTAGTTATTGCCCTTGATGTCGAACACGTAGCGGTCGTTGCCGACATAATCCACTGTGTTGAACGTCTGCTTGATGTCTGCAAAGTTCGACCAGTTGGCCTTAGTAGTCCTCTTATACCAGTCACGGAGAGCCACGTCTGCATCAGCATGCTTGGCTATGAAATCCCGTATCATGGAGAATGAAATCACTCTCATACCTTAAATTTTGGTACAAAGATAAATATAATATTCGGTAAAACCAAATATTTTTCGGAAAATTTTAATTAATTACCGTTTGGAGTAAGGATATTGTCACAGTACCCAATTGTTAAAAACAATTTGAAAAGTGCATCCACAGGCGTTTTTCTGCGTTTTTTTGAGTACCTTTGCACCCCGATATGCAAAAGCAAAAGAAGATACTGTTCCTTCACGGATTCTATGCCAGCGGCAGTTGTGTGCCTGCTCTGGCATTGAAGGAAGCCTTTGAGAAGAGGGCCACCGTACTGACTCCCGACCTCCCACTCCATCCAGCCGATGCCGTCAGGCTCATCCGCGACATCTGCGACCAGGAGAAGCCGGATATCCTTGTCGGAAACAGCTGCGGTTCGTTCTATGCGCAGATGATCTCACCGATTATCGGAGTCCCTGCCCTACTCGGCAATCCGCACTTCAAGATGTCAGACTTCCTCCGCGAGCGTATCGGCAACCATCAGTACAAGTCACCAAGGGCTGACGGTAAGCAGGACTTCACCATCGACGAAAACTTGATTAAGGAGTTCGAGGAAATGGAAGCCCATCAGTTTGACTGCTGTAATATATATAATAAGGTACGTGTATGGGGACTTTTCGGTGAGGAGGACACGCTGGCACATTTTGAGCCGCTGTTCCTGGAGCATTATCACAACACCTTTCATTTCCCCGGTGGCCATACCCCTACGGCAGAACAATTCAAGACATGGTATGTTCCCCTTATTGAGAAGCTATTGTTGGAATATCCCATTTCAGAAGACCGTGTTCCGTAATGCCTAATCCACCAATATCATTCTCATTTCGATATCATCAACGGGACGGTCACCACGGGCGGTTGCGGTCTGTTGGATCATTTCCACGACATCAAGTCCTTCCTCTACTTCACCGAAAACGGTGTACTGACCGTCAAGGTGTGGCGTACCGCCGATGGTGGAGTAAATCTTCAGCTGTTCGTCAGTCAGACCATTACCAGTTACCTGTGCTTCTGCTTCGGCAGCGAGCTTGTCCTGAAGTTCCTGTAATCCGGCACGATTGCGTTCACGGCGCATCTGCATAATCTTGTCACGATGTTGAGCGGCCAGCTGATTGAAGGCCGACTGAATCTTCTGCATCTTCAACTGCTTAGAGAACTGACGGAGCTGGCCTTCGTTGTATACCTGTCCCCAGACGATATAGAACTGTGAACCGCTGCTTCTGCGCTCAGGATTCACCTCATCACCCTGACGTGCTGCAGCCAAGGCACCACGCTTATGGAACAGTCCGTCCTTAATCTCTGCTTCCAGCGTATAGTCAGGGCCACCGACACCCAGCATCTTTCCAGCAGGCGCACCCTTTGAGTCAGGATCGCCGCCCTGAATCATGAAGTCCTTAATCACACGATGGAACAGTGTACCATCATAATAGCCATCCTTCACCAGCTTCACGAAATTGTCACGGTGGATGGGAGTCTCGTCATATAGGCGAACCACGATATCACCCAGCATTGTCTGTATCTTTACTTTCATGTCCTTTATAATTTTTGGTGCAAAGGTACTGAAAAATCCTCAGAATCTGTACTATATAGCCGTATTTCCAACAATCTTTAAGTATCTCACGGGGGATTTCCCCTAATACGATTTAGGAAAAACCACCCTCCAGATTAGGCAAAATCCTTTTGAAATGCTATGAAAAGTACCGATCTTTGCACTGTGAACAAGAAACAAAATGTTTAACTCTTTAAAGATAGGAGATAACGATATGAAGAAGATGATGATCCTGGCAGTGATGATGGTCATGACTATCTCGGCCAACGCAATGAGCTACAACGCAGCAAAGCACGAGGCTCTGTTCCTGAGCGACAAGATGGCTTACGAGCTGAACCTCACCGCTGCACAGTATGAGGCAGTCTACGAGA
>JAFZIZ010000033.1 GCA_017554145.1 Prevotella sp.
AACCTGTGGAAGAGTTTTCCACGCTATCGTGGCGACAGTAAATTCAACACATGGGTATATCGCATCGCAATGAACACCTGCATCACGTTTCTACGTCACTCTAACTCTCGCCTACAGACCGTTCCGATAACGGCACAAGTGGCAAACAGTCTGGAGGCCGATGAAGAAACGACAAGTCAGCTCAGGGAACTCTACAAACTCATCAACCAACTGGGTAAATTGGAACGCGCGCTGATTCTCCTATGGTTAGAAGAGCGAAGCTATCAGGAAATGGCCGATATACTCGGCATCTCTAAGGCAAACGTCGCCGTTAAACTCAATCGTATCAAAGAGAAACTCCAAAAAATGTCTAACAGTTAAAATTCAAAGTAAAATGGAACTTGACGAATTAAAAAACAGTTGGAACGCACTCGACAAGCGTTTAGCAGAAACAGAAATAGTGAATATGCGTATGGTTAAGGAGATGGTATCTCAGAAGACCAAGACAGCATACGATGGCATTCTGAAACAAAACATCTACAACTTTGTGGTCTGTATGCTGATCATCTGTGTGGTGTTTCCTTATGTCTATATGAACACACCCATCCGTCCTATATCCTTTGCCATTGTGGAAGGCATCATGGTAATAGGACTGATACCACAGATATGGAAACTCTCGTTACTGTCGAAATTTGACTTGGTTGGCAAGAAGTGCAATGAACTCAGTGGACTTGTGCTCCGATACAATAAGGTGTGCCACCATGAAAAGTTGTGGATGATTGCCGGCGTATGCCTGGCGATGGTAGCCTTCTACATTTTGGAACTCGGCTTCAATAAGGAAGCAGGCTACGAACTCGGTACACGACTGATACTGCCTATCGGACTCTCAGTTCTAACCTTCGGCTTAGGAATCCTTTTTGCCAAGTGGCAGCTTCGCCGTCACGCCCAGCAGATGCAGGAGATAGAACGCGGACTGGAGGAATTGAAGGAATTTGAAGAATAAGTTTTGTTAATATCAAGTTAGAATGAAACTAAAATGCAGCATTCGTCGAGATGGCGCGTGCTGCTTTCTAAAAAAAAAAGTTATGAAAAAGATTAGAGTTATATCAATTGCATTCCTATTGATGACGTGTATGGTTACAACGAGTTGTGTTTCTACACGCGACACAGTAAGAATAAACCAGATTGAACTGGGTATGAACAAGAGCGATGTACAGCATCTCTTAGGCACTCCATTATTTAAGAATGCCAATGAGAATGGTGAAAAATGGGGCTATCGCAAATACGTAGGTCAGATAGCTGACTCCGAGGAAATGTACTTCATAGTGAAATTCGACTCCAACGAAAAAGTTATTGCCTATCAGTCGGTAAAGGCTCCAGTACGTAACCGTCAAATGTAAAGAAATAGACCATCCATCACATTTCCGTGCAGATTATCCCAGAAATTTGGCGATATCGGCAACTATTCGTACTTTTGCAACGTCAAATGATAAAAATAAATAGGTATGAAAACTAAAGAATTAACAAAGAAAGGTCTGGTCATGTTGACCATGATGTTTGCACTTGTGATGAATGCTGAGGGGCAACCCAAGCAAGTGATCGAGTTCCAGACGGTGATGTCAATGCATGAAACCACCTATAAGAACTTTATCAGAGGGGGTAAATACAAAGAGGCAATAGCTCCGCTTACCACCCTCATCAACCTGCTGGACACGACCAATATTTATAAGGTGGCGAATATATCCGAAGCAGTCGTCAGACGGCTCAACGCTCCTTACTACTACGATTTGGCTTGCTGCTATGCCGTAACCAAAGAAAAGAAACAGGCACTAAAGGCGTTGGAACAGGCGGTGGCTCTTGGGTATAATGATTACAACAATATGCTCTACGACAAAGACCTCACGTCGCTGCGTAAGGACAAAACGTACCAAGCCCTGTTGACAGCGGTCAAGGAGAAGACGCCGCTCCACGTGCTCAGAAAGTCGGCTCCATACGCTAAGGATTCTGTAAAGTTGGATGTCAAATTCACTTATATGCCAAAAGATGACTATCGCCTCAATGTGGTGCGCGATTATTTGAAGCTCGACTCTGTTGCAGGTCAGGGCGACGAGTTGTCGAAGATCATCAACTTGCTGCACTTCATCCACGACGAGATGCCTCACAATGGCAACCACCGTGCCTTTGCCGAGATGGATGCCATTGACCTTTATAACTACGTCAAGACGACTGGTGAGGGCGTGAATTGCCGTCAGCTGGCTATCTCGCTCTGCGAGGTGTATCTGTCGATGGGCATCCCAGCCCGCTATGTCACCTGTATGCCTGCCGACCCCAACGATGGCGAGTGTCATGTCATCAACGCAGTGTGGTCCAGTCAGTTGCAGAAGTGGCTATGGATAGACCCCACGAATGATGCCTGGGTGATGGACGAGAACGGCACGATGCTCAGCATTGCCGAGGTGCGCGAACGAATGATCAACGACCAGCCGCTGGTGCTCTGCGAGACCGCCAACTGGAACCATAGCGAGAAACAGACCAAGGAAGGCTATCTGTATGGTTATATGTCGAAGAACCTCTACTACTTTGTCTGCAAGAAATATA
>JAFZIZ010000034.1 GCA_017554145.1 Prevotella sp.
ATTGACCTGTCGTTGCCCGCTACTGCGCGTGACAACGGTCATTTCCTTGCCAGGATAGTGGACACACAACAGGGTGTCGTGGTCGGTGCCCACGAGCGAGAAACGGCCTTGTGTATCGGTATTGTCATGGGCAGGACTGTAAAGCCACATAACTGTGGCACCCTCCAACGGTCGTCCCGATTCGTCGGTCACAATACCCGTCACATCATAATTGGTGACTACAGGGATATAGTAGTCGCTCACCTGCCCCTTGATGACCTTGACCGAATCGGTGCTGGCACTGACACCGAGCGCGCAACACAAGGCAATGATGACAAGAAAACGATTCATAGTCTTTGTTAAAGAAAACAGGCAGGGTGTCGCCTGAGGGCATAACACCCTGCCTGGTATTTTTGAAATTGATGTAAACGAATTATCTGTTATTCGTTCTTGGGCTCATTGGAGAGGGTAGGAACAGTCTGCAACTGTGACAGCGGCAGAGGATAGTACTTCACGCTCTCGTTCCAACCGCTCAGGACGCTGGCAGCCAGGCCCGTGCGGATGAGGT
The DNA here is from genome assembly GCA_017554145.1 of Prevotella sp. Classification (GTDB taxonomy): domain Bacteria; phylum Bacteroidota; class Bacteroidia; order Bacteroidales; family Bacteroidaceae; genus Prevotella. The sequence continues at coordinate 548 of JAFZIZ010000034.1, forward strand.
CATTGTAGCGCTCGCCCCACTCGCACACGAGCTCCATGCGGCGCTCGTCGAGAATCTGGTCAACAGTGACGTTGGTCATCGTGGGCATTTGGGCACGGGTGCGCACCAGGTTGAAGGGCTGGTCACCATTCTTGCCTTGACGCACCTTGGCTTCGGCGTTGATGAGCAGCACGTCGGCATAGCGCAGAACGCGAATGTTGTTGTTCGAACCATATTTGCTGCGTCCGGGGGTCAACTGGTTGGTGGGGGTGTAGGCCTTGCCGTTCCACGTGTTGGTGTTGTTGACATTACCCTGCAGGTTGATCTCGTCGCCATCGCGGGTTGTTGTGCCACCCACGAGCACCGAGGTCTCCAGGCGAATGGTTTCGCCACGTGCCTGAGCCCAGTTGATGAAATTGTCGGTGATACCCACAAAGTTCCAACCGCCCAGGTTGCCAGGTCCCTGGAATACAAACCACTGGTCGGCGTCAACCATGTCGCCGCTACCCATTCCGAAGTCGGTGCATTGGCACTCGAGCAGACTCTCGTTACACATCTTGCCGGGAATCTTAAACAGGTTGTAGAAGTCACCATAGAGCTGGAACTTGTTGCTGGCAATGATGTCGTTGGTCAAATTCTCGGCTTCGGCATATTCACCGCGATTCAAACGGATCTTGGCTGCAAGAGCCTCGGCAGTATAGGCTGTAGCGGCACCATAGTGTGAAGCCTCGTTGGGGCGCACCTTCGGGCAGTTCTCCATCGCATACTGCAGATCTTCCAGCATATAACGCTCAACGGCATCCTTGGTCGAACGCGTCAGGTCGCTCTGGTTATTGTCGCGCAGAATCGTCACGTCGCCGAAGGCTTGTGTGAGCCTGTAGTAGGCATAGGCACGCAGGATGCGCACCTCGCCGCAGTAGGCACGGTAGGTGGCTCGGTCGGCGTCATTTGATATATACTCGGCATAGGAGTCCAGCGATGTCAATGCACCGTTGGCAACCTTGATCATGCCGTAGTACTGGTTCCACATCTCGTTCAGGCCCCAGAATGAATTGTCATACCTGAAGTTGCCGAAGTCAACAAGCAGACCTTGGTCATCAACACGTCCACTCCACACGTCACCATCACGTACGATGGTCAAGGGCCAGATGACCCAGTGCATGCCACCGGTACGCAATTTGGCATATACACCCGACACGGGCATATACATCTCACTGGTCTTGGTGTAATCGACATCCGACTCGGGCAGCGTGCTCTCGGGCAGAATGTCCAGCCAATCGTTGCAGGATGTGGCTCCCACCATCAGCAGACCTGCAATCATGATATATTTCAAAAATTTCATAATCTTCTTCGTTTTATGATTGTTGGTAATTGCTAATTTAGAAGTTGATCGTCACACCGAAGGTGTAGGTCGCAGTCAACGGATAAACCTCGGTATCCCAACCCTCGGGATCGCTCAACTCAGGCGTGAAACTGTTGGCACTGAAAATCGTAAGGGGACGGTCGGCAGTGGCGCTCAGGCGAATCGAGGGCAGCGTGTAGTTGCCCAGGTTGATGTTCTTGAACGTGTAACCGAGCGTTACGTTCTGGATGCGGAAAAAGTCGGCATCCTCAACAAAGAACGAGTTCACACGCTGGTCGCTCACGTTCCATGAGCGGATCCAACCTTCGGCCGAAGGATATTTGTTTGTCGTACCGGCACCGGTCCAGCGGTTCACCACCTGGTCGTGGTCGAAGTTGTAGTTGGACTGGGCATAGCGCAGGGCACGCTTGCGGTTGTACATTTGTGCACCAGCGTTGCCGTAAGTCGTTATCTCAAAGTCCAGATTCTTCCATACGAAGCCTAGGTTGACACTGTAGATGAAGTTGGGCAGATAGGAGCCCAGTGTGGTGCGGTCCTCGCCGTCAACGATGCCGTCGCCGTTCAGATCCTTGTACTTGAAATCACCAGGCTGCAAGCCGTTGACTTGTGCAGTCCTGTCGGCTGCGCACTCCTGCTCTGTCTGGTAGATGCCGTCCACAACATAGCCGTAGAACGAGTTCATCTCCTTGCCTACAAACTGGTAGGTCTTGCCTCCAGCGATATAGGGGTTACCGGCGAGGTCCTTCACCTCATTCTTGAGATAAGAGAAGTTGGCACCGATGTAGTACCTGAAGTCGTCGCCCACACGGTCGGCCCAATTGATGCTCACGTCGACACCGGTGTTGAGAATCTTACCGATGTTCTGCAGCAGCGTGCCGTTCTCGAAGGGCAGGCGCGGTGCAATCACAGCCTTGCGGGTCATGCGGTAGAACCAGTCGATGTCAACGCTCAGGCGGTTGCGCAGGGTGGCAAATTCAACACCCACGTTGGTCTCGTCAACAACCTCCCACTTCAAGTTGGGCAAATAGAGCCTTAGAAACAACTCTGAACAACTTTGAACGACTTGAAGTAAACCGCTAATTTATAGCGGTTTACTCGTTTTTAACACTTCAGGTTGCATATTTTTTTCTTCAACTTTCTCGTACTATTTTTGTATCATATTTCTACCGCGAGTGTAAACTGTGTTCAAATTGTCTTCCAGTATGCAATATTTGGGACAAACGTGATACACCATGAGAAACCCCAAAAACGCTATCGACGGGACAATATGATACACAGTGAGAAATTGCGAGAAAGAGTGAGACAAAAATGGCGGATTTTCCGCAGAGTTAAACCTTTATAATGACGCACATTTATGGAAATAGAGAAACGATGTCAGTGGTGCGGGAAACAATTCATAGCACACAAAATGACGACTCTTTACTGCTCTTCAACCTGTGTTAACAAGGCTTACAAGGCAAAAAAGAGACAGATGAAGAAAGAAGAAATTGAATCAGAGCAGGACTCAAAACTGCCAACAGTGGAGAGTATCGGACAAAAACCATTCCTTTCACCAAAAGAGGCAGCTTACCTTCTTGGCATAAGTCTGCCGACTATATATAGATATATGGCAAAAGGAATGTTCAAAGCATTGAGAACACCGGCAAAAACAATTATCCGATGGAGTGATCTCGAAGCATGGTTTGACAATGCCCCCGCATATGTCAAGCGGAACAACCGCAGGCATAAGATTGAGCACGATAGCTATACAATGAAGGAGATTTGTGAGAAATATCAAGTGACCCGAAAAGTGGCCATGCGACGGATTGAGCAGTTTGACATCCCAAAGATATACGAGGGACGCAATGTGTCCTTCTCAAAAACTGCCGTTGACAGGTACTTTTCCGAACTCATCGAGGACTTTGATAAGGAGAATTACTACACTATCCAACAGGTTATGGAGAAGTTCAACATGTCCTACTCTGCCGTCATTTCTTTTGCCAAACGGCATAAGTTACCAAGGGTTACCAGGCGGAGGGAAGTGTTCTATTCCAAACCCCATATCGACAGCCTGAAAGGTAATGGTGAAGCTATTGATCCTCTCTACTACACTTTCAAGGAGGTGATGGAGAAGTACGGATTCACAAAAGATCAAGTGAGCCATTATCTCCATACCTATCATATAGATCGCTTCAAACGAGGCTCCTTTACAATGATTAACCGGAAGGAGTTTGACAAGACAATCAAGGAACGCATGAATGGATTCACAAGCATCTCTGAACTCAACGCAAAGATTGAAAAAGCAAAGGATGATCGAACAAGAACAGAGCAAATCACACCTCATTCTGGCAGCATTGAAATCATACCAAGTGTGGAATCAGAGAATGATGCAGATGGGTACGAAGGCTATATTAGTGCCGAAGAGATAGCAGCACGATACAAACAAAGTAAAAAGTGGGTTGGCTTCCTGCTGCGTCAGAAAAAAATACCGAGGGTGCAGGTAGCAGGAATCCTGCTCTACGATGAGACAGCGGTTGAAGATGTCTTCAGCAGATATTCGTCACCAGCCTCTATCACAGAATGGTACACCACAGATGATATAGAAAAGATGTACAACATGACACCTGTGGCTAGACGCAGCTTTACTCATCGTCACAATATCCCTACGAAAAAGGAGTATGGCATCACGTATTACTCCAAGCTCCATGTTGACTTTTCACGTAATCCAGGGCTCCAATATGCCGAAGACTACTACATGGTCGAGCAGATTATGGCCAAGTATCATGTTGACAGGGAAACTGTGTATGGTATTGTCAGATACAAAAAAATCCCGAGCGTCAAAGACGGCCAGTTCAGAGTGTATCTTAAATCCGCCATCGATAAGTGCTTTTCCGATAAACAAGAGAAGGACAATAAGAAATAATAAGCTCAGACTTATCCCAGTATTATTTTCAATTATAATCCGCTGATTGCCATCAGCATAAAATAAGTAAAGACATTTGCAAACTAATAAAACAATAAAGACATGCAGTACTGCAAGACAATCACACTTCGGAAACGCATCCTCAAATGCGGGATGATTTCCCTCTATCTGGACTATTATCCAGGCTATCGTGACATCATTTCCATGAAGACCATCCGTCGTGAATCGCTTGGTATTTACATTTATCCCAAGCCCCAAAACAAGCGTGAGAAGGACTTCAATAAGGTAATGATTGAAAAAGCTGAAGCCATCCGTTGCAGGCGTTTTCAGTCCATCGTGAACGAACGTTATGACTTTTTTGACAAAAAAAGATTCAACGGCGACTTCCTTGCCTACTTCTATCAGATGCTTCAAAACAAAGACCCCAAGTGGAGGTTTGTCTATGAACACTTCTCATACTTTGTTGGCGGCAAGTGCCGCTGCGAAGAAATCGACGTTGATCTGTGCAACAAGTTCCGCGAATACCTTCTGACAGCAAAGAACATGCGCAACGGCAGACCGATGGCCATCAACTCAGTCGCTGGCTATTGGTCAACATTCCGTGGCTTCCTGAATATTGCTTACCGTGACAAGATGATCCGAACTAACCCCAATGACTTCTTGGACAAAATCAAGACCATTCCTGTTGACAAGCAGAGTCTGTCAATGGAAGAGCTTCGCAGGCTTTACCGTACTCCATGTGACATCGACGTACTGAAAAAGGCATCAATTTTCGCTTGCTTAACAGGTATGCGCCGAAGTGACATCATCAATCTCAGATGGGAAAACATCAAGGAATACGCCGACGGCAACAAGTATGTCGAGTTCTTTGCACAAAAGACTAAAACACGTAACCTTATCCCCATCACCATGGGAGCATACGAACTCATCTCTGAGGGACGAAAATCCTTATATGGGCCCGTATTTGACGGGTTTGAGATAGACATGGCACGGAAACCGCTGAAAACCTGGCTTGCTAAGGCTGGTATCAGAAAGCGGATAACATTCCACTCATTCCGGCATACTTTCGCATCGCTTCAAGTGGAACTTGGCACTGATCTCTACACTGTCCAGCAGCTCCTGGCACACAAGAGTGTCACAACCACACAAATCTATGCTTGTCATGCCGACCCAAAGAGACGGGAAGCTGCCGAAAGAATATCATCCATGCTTCTCGGTGATGATGGTAAAAAAGTAACTGCTCAAACCAAGAAAACGAAGAATTGTGGCTAAAGATTGCGAAATCCCTCAACATATTGAGGCAATGAAGAAATAAGCCAATTAACCACAAAACCCATAATTATTATGGAATAATTGCTGTTATTATTGGATAATTCCGTAACTTTGCGCTCAAATTATTGATATTTCATTGATATGAAGAGCAACAAGGTTACGGAACTTTTCTTTTTGGTTGTAGGCTGTATTGCAATGGGTTTTTATATAGCAATGCTTTTCGAATGGATTGATTGTGCCGACTGGTTCACACTTCCCTCAAAGTTCATCAGCGGACAGTATGAGCAAGCAAAAGCCTTCGCACCCATCTTATATATTATCCTGGCGCTGCTGGTTCTTATCAGGATGACATTCATCAGTTATGCAATGGGCAAGACGGTAGTTGTTATCCCTCATAGTAAGCAGTTGCGTCTTGTCACTGGATCAAAAAACGATTCAATGACAGAAGAGCCGGAGAAAGATAAGACTGAGGTCATCAGAGAACGCCATCAGCAGCAGCTCATCCAACGCAAGCGTCAAATTATGACATGTGTCTTGGAGTACGTGGAGCTCACACTGGCCCCCTACATGAAGACCTCTGACCTCCATGTCTTTTGTGACAACATCAAGAATTGGGAGACCTCAAAGGACATTGAACCTTCGCCGTCCATAACCAACGGTCAACTTTCAACATTGGACCTCAGACATTTAGCCTGGAACATCGGAGAACGTTTCAAGTGGAATGGTGAGCAGCGGGCCATATTTATCAAGCGGTCGTTCCCCAATGAGTTCCGAGATCTAGAAATCAAATCAATCCGGCAAAACCTGCGACAGCATGGTACTTGCATCATCCCGATAGACATCCCGGACAAAGGCTGTTTCAAGTTTCATACCCCATCCGCCAGCTTGCCATAAAACATTTACCCGCTTGTTGCAACTTATTCTGACTTATTCCAAACTTAACTTTTGATGATATCATCCAGCATTGAATCAGTCTGTTACTTTGCCCTCGGAATCATAATAATTTCGACAATATGCAAGAACAGATTACATTCAACGACCTTCCCATGATGGTCTCACAGGTGCTCAGCAAAGTGGAGCGGCTTGAACGTGTAATTGAAACCATCAGAGAACGGATAGACGGTAATTCCACATCTTCAGCCGAACATATTCCAATGACTATTGACGAGGCATGTGACTTCCTGAAGATGAAGAAATCTACAATGTACTATCACGTAGAACGTGGAAACATCACAGTCACCAAACGAGGAAAAAATTTCATTTTCTTCAAAGATGAACTTGTACATTGGCTTGAAGGCGGCAGGAAGAATCAGGAAAGCTGCTTGAATCCAGACGAAGAGAATGACATGCGCCTGGCTTCATTCAGACGAAAACCCAAAGGACTCTATCGAAGATGACTCAGCCCTGCCCACGATGCGCCCATGCCAAATTTCTGTGACTTTCTCCTTGCCAGCCATTGGCATCGCTTTTGTCCATCACGTCTCGGCCTTTCGTGCAAGCATGAAAGCCTTCGCAGTATTGGACAATGACCAGTGAGAGTCGCCGAGAAACTCTGTGATGTATGTACTTGAGAATGCAAGTCTGACAACAGACATGCCTTCTCTTTTCCGTACATATAACACGGAGTTTCTTTTTCGACGACACTCACAGGTCACCACCATACAATGGCCTGGCAGGCAGATTCATTGTTGGCATGGACTGCATCACCACCCTCATTCATCTGAAATATAATAGCTTCATATGAGATTGCTTTATTTTCTTGTAGCGATGTAGCGAAGCACGAACAGCCCCATTTTTCTTTTTAAATATCAGCGACTTACGCTTCGCTACATGGTTTATTTCAGGTTTTGTTTCGCTACAAAAAACAGGGGCGGCCTGCCAAAGGTGACCCCTGCATTGTTTTATTAAAAACTAGTCGTATGAAATGAAAAAAGTTAGTTGGTGTTTGTATTGCTGCGATTATCTGAACTCATTACACTTTGGACAGTACCAGTATGATTGCTTCTTCTTTTTACTATACACGCTTATCAGCGGCAGACCGCATATCGGGCAAAACTTGATGACAGGCTTCATCCGCAGGTCCGCATAGAAGATTGGTTTCATGGTAGTCGGATGCACACAAGAATTCTCCTGACAGATCCAGAAATGCTTCTTGGTCTTCGGGGAATACTTGCGCACAAGCGTTTTACGATGGCATACAGGACATTCCCTATTGGGAACTTCCTGGTCTTCAGCTGCCTTGAACGTCAATGACATACGAGGGGAACACTCTTCTGCGAACTTAATGTTCTCCCGAACCATCCTCTCGGTCTGCTCCATAAAGTCACCCAACCCCATCTTGCCATCAGCAATAGCCGAGAGATTATACTCCATTTCTGCCGTAAGGTCGGGCTTGGTCAATGATTCGTGAATGCTCTCGATCATCGCCATACCGAAGTCTGTCGGAACGAGTTCCTTACCCTTTTTCTGAATACAGGGAAACGAATGAGACTTTCCTGACGATATGGCGAGCAAGTCAGCAATGATGCTATCACGAGTTGCCGGCGTTCCAATGCCTTTGCACTCCTTCAGTTTCTCTCTGTTAGGATTGTCTGGGTTGACAAAACGCCAGATATTGGTCATCGCTGCCAGCAGCGAGCCTTCCGTAAAACGCTTAGGGGGAGAGGTCTTCTTATCCTCTATAATATATACAGGTATAGGAAACTCATCGCCAACCACTAGGTTTGGAATGTCTTTAACTTCATCATCCTTGTCATCCGACTTAGCAACACTACGCCATCCTGGACTGACAACCGCCTTGCCAGTTCCTACGAACAGACATCCTTGTGCCTCTATTTCGTATTTGATGGCGTTGTATTTACAAGGGAGAAAGAACTGGATGATGTACCGAATGGCTATCATTTCATAGATCTTGCGCTCCCATTCGTCCAAGTTTTTTGGGACAACGCCAGTAGGTATCAGCGCATGATGTGCGCTGACCTTATTGTCATTGAAGCAGCGACTCTTTATTGTGGAGTCGGCATGGAGTGCAGCCTCCATGCCATAATCGCCAAGGGATTTCAAAATTCGGACACCATCCTGGTGTTGACTTGATGGGATGTAATTACAGTCAGAACGTGGATAGCTCACGAACTTCTTTTCATACAAGGACTGTACCCTTGCAAGCACACTCGACGGAGACATGCCATAACGCTTATTGGCTTCCACCTGCAAAGTATCGATGGAGTAAGGCAATGGCGAACTTTCAGTCTGGCTATGCCTCTCGCAGTGGGTGACCCTTGCGGTTTTTTTTTTGATTTCTTCCTTGATCCGCTCCAGATATTTCCGGTCAATGATACGCCCTTCGCAGTCAGTCGGAGCATCCGCTGTCGGTGTCAATGTTGCCGTGAAGGGGATGCCGCCCTTTGAGAGGTTAGCCTTCAATTCATAGTAGTTGATGGAATGGAAATCTTTTATCTCCTTTTCCCGATTGACCACCAAAGCAAGCGTGGGTGTCTTCACACGCCCTACACGCCAGACACAACCATTACCGCCTGTCCGGGCACTGATCGTATATGCCCTCGACAGATTGATGCCTACTAACCAGTCTGCCCGTTCACGCGCCATGCCTGCATGGTACAATGAACGAAACCGTTCATTCGGCACGATATTGTCAAACGCCCGTTTCATACTGTCGCTGTCTTTGGCATTGATGAGAATGCGCCGTACATCCCCCTTATAGCCTACATATTCCAATATTTCGTCAATCAGCAACTGCCCCTCACGGTCAGGGTCACCGCCATTGACTACGACATCGGCCTTCTTCAAAACAGTGCGGATATACTCAAATTGTCCCTTGGCTGTTGGCGAGGGGAGTTTCTTCCATTCTGTCGGGAATATGGGATATTTCTTAAAATCAGCATATTCCTTACCGTAGGCCTCAGGCATAGCCGTCATCAAGATGTGGCCAAACGCCCATGTCACGATGACATCATCTTTCTGGTAGCAGTGCTTGCTCCTACAAGCGGCATAATCAGTCCACAAGTAAGACGCTATAGCTGTGGCGATGTCCGGCTTTTCTGCAATATAAACTGTCATAACGATTATGTTTACAGGTTCCTTTGAATGATATTTGGTGACTGGTGTCTTGTGCGGACCATCGTTGGGTATTCCAGCTCCACATTGTACATGTGGAGAATCCTGTAGATGTTGCTCTTCCCGTGATAGCCCGTCCTTGACATGATTTCCTTGATGCTGTAACCCGCATTGTACATATTGATGACCATGCGGTATTTCTTCAGTTTCTTCTCCTGGTGCTTATCTGCAATGAGTTCCGCCTCAAAGTCATCAAAACCTTCATCACGCTTGTCTGTACGCACATTTACAATGGCAGAGAGCACATTCCTGGTGCTGCCATTTGGGAACAACTCATCGGAGGTGTCCAAACCATCGAACAAAGAAATAATCCGAATGTGCCGACTTAGGCAGTATTTCAGGAAAAACACCAGATCTGTGTGATTCTTGAAGGCATTGTCAAATGACAGAAGCACCGCTGCGTCGCCTTCATTGAGTTTGCCGAGAAAGCACTTCCATTCAAGACGATCATTGTCATCCCTGTCCTCAATATGGATAGGGGAACATTGAAGCTGTTTCATCCTTGAAACCCCCACTTCAATATTATCAACATATTGAGCATTATTTATATAGCCGACGCAACTCATGTTGTACCTCTTGCTGCAAATATTGAGCGCAAAGTTATATTATAATTATTTAATAGACACTTTATTTGTCAACTTTAACACTTTGTTTTGCAATCAAATAAGCAATTTGGTTCTATTTGGTTCTATTTCTCAATAAAATGATACCAATAATTAAAATATTAGGAAATAATATCAATATATTGAGCAAAACACAGTAGTTTTGCATCCTGTAAATCAACCTAAACATATTTATAAGGATATGATCACATTTAACACGTTCAAAAACTCAAAACATTTGACATTAAAACTATGTTCATTATGCCTGACGGTTTTCCTGTTTTCATCATGCTCCAGTGATGACAAACTTGATTTCAGATCTTCAAATGATGCGTTAAGAGCATATCAGGATTATCTGAGTTCCGTCAAAGAAACAAAGATCTGCAACACTTCATCATTCTGTAAAGAAATCAAGGTATGGAAGGATATCTCAGATACCGTTTACCACTTTCTGATGAAGGATTCCACATTCATTAAAGACTTACATTGTGCAAATGACTATGCATCAATCCACGACTCCATTCGTTTTGAGTTTCTCAGACTGACTGAGACATGGCGGTACTCATACGAGGATGTTCTGCAAATCAAGGAGCAGACATCCATATTCCATGAGGACAATGAGCTGCACGAGGCCGTCATTGAAGCGCAGCCTATCTTTGTCGCATTAGACAGCCTTCCTGTCATAGAATCCAACAAGAAAGATATTCTTTCTCAATATCGTAGCCTACTGAAGCACACCATACAATCCGGCATCCATGACAAGGCTGCCATGCTTGACTTCATCGGCAAGGAGGATATTTTGTTCCGCTCATTCCTGGTTCACATCTATGAGATGGATAACGAGCCGTTATCTGACATCACACAAGAAACGGAACGGATTTGCCGGAACATCTTTATTGCTGCGAGAAACGGAGAGATTGCTGCACGTGACGCCATGGTCTATATGTCTATGCGGACGGTCAGACGGCTTTTGCAAAACTCCACCGCCTGCATATCGGACATCAACAATCAGAAGACAATGAGCAAGGCTCAGGGAAATGCCTATCTATGGATGATTATTCAGCCGTTCATCAGCATTGACCAGTTTTCGATCGCCACACTCACGCCACAGGAACATAGTCATTTCAACTACATCATCGCACAACTGCCGAAGTCGGTCAAGTTTGCCGAGACATTCGGCATTGACCAACGTGCCTTAAACTATCTCCTTCCTCAACAACTCTTGAAAATGTATGTATTAACACTCTAAATATTCAAGGATATGATTAAAGACGAAGTAACCAGATTTATGGCCTTAGCGCCGCTCATGCTGCCAAAGTTGATAAAAAACACGACAGCCGAAGAAACGGACATCACTGACGATTCCGCCATATTGTATTTCACATTGGAGGAGGCATTGCCAATCAGCCTCGTGATGGATATGCTTGAAGATGACATGGAACTGTCATTGCTTTATCATGGCACAAGTAAGGACAACACAAAGCTGCATCATTGCTGTTTCTTTACAAGCCCTGCCAATGGAAAGAACATGTTTAAGTTCAACATGGTCTCAGATAACCGTGAATATGTCAATGACCTGACCATTTCCATTTTCGACTCACTTGACACGATGGAGAGTGAGCTGGAATCAGATCTGACGTCACATGCCAAAAGTTTCGACTTCATTCAGGCCATGGAGGTTTCTGAAGTGCTTGGCTTATTCTGCCTGTTGGAATGAGAACAGAACTCCTATATAAGATAGCCGACATGATCAACGCCAACAGCACGAAATACCGTGCTGTCATCCCTCGCGCTAAAAGGCAGTATATGACACAACAGGGCAAAATCCTTGTCAAGTCCACTTGTCTTGTCCTTAATGTTATGGTGACGACCCGACCGAAGAACCATGTGAATCGGAGCATCTGGAACATTTATGAAAATGACATCGACAGAATTATCACAAAAATCAGTCGCAGGGATAGGGCGTTTGCACAGCGGATTGACAATGGTGAGCCGACCCTGTTTGACATTGAGGTCATCGTGCGTCGGGCATCATTCCAAGCACTTAAACTGAAGCTAGTCAGTACGGCCTTCGACATCTACGCAGAGAACAGTTAATTCAATATAAACCATATTACTTGTATTACTGAAATCACATATGATAGCAAAGATCATATTCTTCGTATTTCCCTTATTACTGATATTGCTTCCTTTATTGCTTTATCGGAAATACAAACCGCCGTACATCATCGTATGGCTTCGCTTGGCATTCGACAACAATGCCAGAAAAATGGCAACGAACATCACACAACTTGTGCTCATTTTCTTTCATGTCACATACTTTGCCGTTTTTCCCGAAGACTACGGTTTTATCTTTTCTTCCTTCATTGTATTCTTCATGTTTGCAACCAAAACAACTGTCCGGCTGATGCTCGCCACCAGACGGAACAAGGTTTTGTATCGGCTCATGGCCATTGCAAGCGTTGCTCTACTATTCGCACCTCACGCATTCTCGACTTCTTTCTCTTTAGCATTGATCCTGGAATGTGCTACATTCTTTCCATCCAAAGAACCTGAGGAGTTCCAGGAGAAGCATCTTAATGAGGAAGGAATGGACAAGAAATTCGTTGACTCCTATTTTAGTTGAAAATAAACATTAACACCATAATAAAACCAATTCGTCATGAAAAAGAATCAGACAAATAGAACCATCCACAAGATGACGTTTGACATCACTCTCCTGGATATCCTTAAAACGAAAGACAATCACAAGCTGTCTCGTTTTGACGCATTCATGTGGTTAGCTGAGCATATCCTTAATGGATTTCCTTGTTCCCAAGAAGAAGGCCAGTTACAACTGTACAAAGTCACAAACATTGAACTGGCAAAAAGATGGCATTGGAGCCGCCCAAGCGTCCAGAAATTTACTCAGGAACTCATCGATCTGGGTTTACTTAGACGGGAGCGTTTCGGCAAATATTTTGCCTATTCGCTGAGTGCCGAAGCAGAGAAATTTATCAAGTGAATTGATAGCATACTCTTCAATCTTCTCGAATATGAGCAGGCAGCCACAATCAAAGATCGGAACTTCACTCTCCCAAATGGGGAGCTTGCTCCTCCGAACAAAGGGATATGATGTCGAACAAAGGGAAGGGAGTTTTATAAAAACTCTTAGCCTAATAAGAGTTAACATTCATTAACTCATTAGGCTGCCTCTCCTGAAGGAGTTCCTACGGGGAGCAAGCTCAGGCAGAAGAGATTAATAGACACAAAAAAATGGCAGAACAGAAACAAGTAATGGATGTGCGTCCAAACAAGGATGGCATATCAAAACTGGAAAGCAACGAGCAGCAGCGCAACTGGTCAGAAAACCTTCGGGACAGAAAATCCAAAGACAGCCTTGCCAATTACGACCCGACTCGTGCCCATCTGAACTTCGAGGTCACAAAAGGAGGAAAGGTCCAGCCGATAGACAAGTCCAAGAGCATTGACGAGAGGATGAAAGACATCCTCAACTCACGTGGTATCAAAAATCCTAACGCCAGGGCTAAGGCACGCAGAAAGCAGCGGATCCTTGCCCAGATGATATTCGGCGGCAGTAGAGGGCGCATGTTGGAAATGGCGTTCGGGGAGCAGGACGTAAATCTCAATAAAGGGGCGGATAACTCAAAACTGACGAGAGCCAAGGAGATTGAGACATGGGCGGCTGAAATTTATGGCTTTGTTGCCCGAAAATTCGGCGAGGAAAACATCGTCAGTTTCTACGTTCATTTGGATGAAACGAATCCTCATTGCCACTGTACCATCCTACCCATAGACGAAAAGAACCATCGGATTTCATGGACCAGCGTTTTCGGGAAGAATCCCATGGAAGAAAAAGCAACTTTTACACGACTTCATAATGAACTGTACGAGGAGGTCAACAGTCACTGGGGACTTGAACGCGGAAGCAATAAGGCTGAAACAGGCGCAAGGCATCGCTCGACAGAGGAATACAAGCGTGACCTCATCAACCAGGTGCAGGAGCTGGAGAATACCAGAGAAGGATTACAGAGGCAAATCCATAGAGCCGAAATCAAGCTGAAGGGGCTGTCCACGATGATAGCGAATTTACAGACCCGAAAAGAACAAATAAACGAAGAAATAGAACTTATCGCCCGGCAACTTGGCGAGGACGGACAGGACAAGGAGCAGTTAGCCAATCGCATGGAAGAACTCCGCAAACAGATGGAGAACATCGACCAGAAGATGGCGGACAAGCAAAGGATTTTGGACGAAACGGAATCCGAACTTTCTAATGCCAGAGAAAAACTTGAAAAACTGACGCATGCCCATATCGAAATGTCTAAATCAATCGGAGATGACATCGACAGAAGGGCTGAAATTGTTCATTCAAACATCAATGCCACTTATTATAAGATGGTGGCTTCCTCGATAGAACCTCTTTTGCCTACCCTTAATGCGGAACAACATGAGATTTTAGATAAGTCCGGCTTCTTTGACCTCAGAGACAATTCTCATCATATCATCAACTGCGCCCTTCTGTTGGCCATCAACTACATCAGTCAAGCCACGACCTATGCAGAATCTTGTGGCGGTGGAGGCAGCAGTAGCATGTCCAGATGGGGACGAGACAAGGAGGACGATGATGAACGCTGGTGGATGAAGTGCATTTTACAGGCAGCCGCAATGGTCAGACCTGCAGGTCGAAAAATCAAAAGAGGCAGATAGCCATCAATATGAGTAATACAAGTAATACAAGTAATATCAGTAACATTAGTAATATCAAAATCAATTACATCATGAAGAAAAATATTCTGATTTCACTTATGGCTTTGTCAATGGCGACAAGCGTCCATGCAAGTATGATTGACAGCCTTCAATGGGTCACAGTTGACAACCCGGATTTACATCGTCTGACACCGATACTGACGACTGACTATGTACAGTTGAGTAAAGCGAGTCAGCACTGGTTTATTGGTGTCCAAGGTGGGGCATCAGCTTTCATTGGGAACCCGGTAGGATGTGGCGACCTGTTCGACCGCATCATGCCTTCATTCAACGCCTATGTAGGCAAATGGATCACACCTGATGTAGGCGTGAGGTTAGCTTTTCAGGGATTGAAGTACAAGAACAGTAACCTCGACATGGCTGGCTACCAGTTGGGGCATGCTGACCTGATGTATAACGTCACCAACTTGTTCCGACAACTATCGGAACGCTTGCCCAAGTTTGACTGTGCTCCTTTTATAGGTGCAGGACTCGTTCATGGCGCTGACCAATTCTATACAGACAAAGAAAGGGCACGGAGCTATTTTTTTGCTTTGACTTTCGGCATCCATGCCCGATACCATTTCGGGGAACGTTTCTACCTGTCTGGGGAATTGGGGAATTTCACTACGTTCCGAGATTTCGACGGCTATGGCTCACATGGAAAGCTATGCGATAACATGCCATCTTTGACGCTTGGCATCGGATTCAACTTGGGAACGCCACGATGGAATCATGCCGTTGATGCAAATCCTTACATCAATCAGAACGACAATCTGCTTGCTTACGTAGAAAGGCTGGAACAATCCAACAAGCAGCTTCGTGACCAGCGCAGTATCAATCGAAAGACTTTGGATGAGCTGATAAAGATTCTGGAGATTGAAGGACTGCTTGGCAAATATGGCTATCTATTTGATAACATCGACGCTGGTCATACCAAGAACAATTACAGAGGACTGCTTTCCCTGCGTTCTCGCATGAAAGGCAAGAATGAATACGCCCTGCCTTACTCACTACAAGACAGACCGAATGTGTTGAACATACCCATATACTTCTTCTTTGAGCTGGGCAAGGCAAAGTTGACAGATGATTCCCAATTGATAAACCTGGACGAACTGGCAAAGGTGGCTATCGAGCATAATCTCAAGATACATATTGCGGGTGCTGCCGACAGTGCAACGGGGTCTGAGAATGTCAATTCTGAATTAAGCAAGGAGCGTGCCAGGTTCATAGCAAAGGAGCTGTCAAAACGCGGTGTGCCAACAGATAGGATGAAAGGTGTTTCACTTGGCGGCATACAGGAGTTCAGCAACCCGAAAGGCAACAGATACAGCAGAGTGTCACTCTATCTGGAAATTGACGACGAGCAACAGGCCAATTAAATGGACGATTATCGGGTCATCATAGCTGGCAGTCGCTCCTTCAGTAACTACGAGTTGCTGAGGGAGCATTGCCTTTTCATGCTTCAGGAGAAAATGATGACACATCGGGTCATCATCGTGTCTGGCCATGCCCATGGCGCTGATACATTGGGTGAAAGGTTTGCCAAGGAACAAGGGCTAACCCTTGAGCTTCATCCTGCCAAGTGGAGAGCATTGGGCAAGGCTGCCGGCATGATACGCAATGCAGAAATGGCAAGAGCATCTGATGCCCTGATAGCATTTTGGGACGGCAAAAGCCGTGGCACAGCTCACATGATCAGTTTTGCCAAGCGAAGAGGATTAGAGGTCTCTATTGTAGACAAATTGAATCTGAATTCCTCTTTCATATCACACCCATACAGACCTGCAACTTCCTCTGTGCATGATGAAAAACAATCATCAAAATCATGGCTTCGATGATTGTTTTTGAAATGATGTCAAAACAGCAAAACAAATTATTGGTGTTACAGAGAATCACGGAGTCACACCCATTCGTTTCCTTGCATGACATAATCCAGAGACTTGAGGAAATATTCCAATGCCCTTGGAGTGTCTTGCAAATCACGGTAAACACTTCCGGCATAGTAGAACACTTCCTGTTTCTCATTCAAAGACCCCTTATCCTCAAAATAGCTCATCAGTTTTTTTATCATCAGATCTGAA
>JAFZIZ010000035.1 GCA_017554145.1 Prevotella sp.
ACTATACTTCGATTAAGCAGCGAGAGCATACTCATTGTTGCCAATTAATTTTTTGTTCACTATGTTTTAGGAGGTAGCCAACGAGCCTCCGCGTGCTTACGTACCATCTCTACCCGCTGTCAAATCCAGTCAACCCCAGATACGAGACTAGTCGTTTTCGGTGCAAAGATATCAACTTTTCTTGATAAATGCAAGTTTTTTGGAAAAAAAATGATACCTTTGCCGAGATTTAGGCAATAATCCTCAAACTATTATGTTATATTAATATAATGTACCTGTGTAAAAGATAACGTATGAAAAGACTTACTACGCTGATGATATCACTTCTGCTCATGGCTGCAACAGGCTGGGCACAGTCGGGTATGACCGACAACCAAGTGATGGACTATGTTATTGAGCAAAACGCCAAAGGTGTTTCTCGCCAGCAAATTGTCACCCAACTGATGCAACGCGGTGTGACGATGGAGCAATTACAACGTCTGCGCAAGAAATACCAACGTCAGATGCAAAACGGGGCCTTGGGGGCTGAGGACATCACTGCCGGCTCAAAGGACGTGAAGAAACGTATGCGTGAGGCGAATGGCGAAAAACGACAGGACATTGTAGACAAGGAAAAGCGCAATGTTTCTCCCTACCGTGTAAAAGACGGCCGGAAGAAGACCAAACAAAATACCTATGACGAAAATGACAAGGAGTTTACCGAGTTTGATGACGCCGTAGACTTCATGATGCCCGACTCTCTAAAATATTTCTACGATGATTTCGAGAAAGAGAAAGAGCCCAAGCGTAAGATTTTCGGACATGACATCTTCAACAATAAGGACCTGACCTTTGAGAGCAGCATGAACTTGGCAACGCCACAGAACTACCGTCTCGGTCCTGGCGACGAGGTGAACATCGACATCTCCGGTGCTTCACAGGAGAGCATCACCGAAACGATTTCTCCAGATGGTTATGTGACCGTTGAGGATATCGGCATTATCCAACTGGGTGGACTGTCCGTCAGCCAAGCCAAGGCCAAACTGAGAAGTGTTCTGGGACCCAGATACCAAGGTTCACATATTGAGCTTACCGTAGGACAGACACGTACGATCACCATCAGCGTCATCGGTGAAGTCAAGATGCCAGGTACCTATACCATGTCGGCATTTGCCACCGTCTACAATGCGCTCTATATGGCTGGCGGTCCCAATGAGATCGGTACCCTGCGAAATGTCAAAGTGTATCGCAATGGCCGTTTGCTGTCGAATGTCGACGTCTATGACTTCCTGCTCAACGGCAAACTGACAGGTGATGTCCGTCTGCAGGACAATGATATCGTAACCGTAGGACCGTATGAGGCTTTGGTGAATATCGCCGGTAAGATCAAGCGCCCTATGTTCTACGAGATGAAAAAGACCGAAAGCGCCGCTACCCTGCTCCGCTATGCCGGTGGTTTCACTGGCGATGCCTATACAAAGGCTATCCGTATCCATCGTAAGGCAGGGCAGATGTACTCCGTGTTCAATGTCGGCGAGTTTGACCTCAACGACTTCAAATTAATGGACGAAGACTCCGTCAGCGTAGACTCCACCCTGAACCGTTACCAGAATACGGTGGAGGTGAAGGGCGCCGTTTTCCGTCCAGGCATGTATCAGGTGGGCGGACAGATCTGTACAGTCAAAGCCCTTATTGAGGCTGCCGACGGACTGACAGAGAATGCCATCGGTCAGCATGCCGTCATGCACCGCATGAAGAAAGACCGCACCCTCGAAGTGAAGAGTGTAGACGTCCTCGGCATCCTCGAAGGAAACGTACCTGATATCGAGCTCAGGAATGAGGACGTCATCTACATAGGAAGCCGTGAAGAGGAAAAAGAAGACCAGACCATTACGGTTCATGGCGAGGTGAACTATCCAGGCGTCTACAAATTCGCCTCCAACGAGACTATTGAGGATCTGGTGCTTCAGGCTGGCGGTCTGACCAATGCGGCCTCCTTGGCAAAAGTAGATGTTTCACGTCGTATCATCGAGCCTAATGCAACGGAAGCCGGTGACACACTGGCCTTTACCTATAGTTTCTCACTGAACCCGGACTTCACGATTCCACAAGGCGAGACACCTTTCACCCTACAGCCATACGATGAGGTTTATATTCGCCGTAGTCCCAACTACAACGAGCAGCAGAATGTCACCATCGAAGGCGAAGTGCAGTTCAGGGGCAATTACACATTGACTAGCAGCAACCAACGACTCAGCGAGATTATCAAGCAAGCCGGAGGACTAACGAAACGCGCCTATCCCGAGGGTGCAAAGCTGCTTCGACAGATGACGCAGGAAGAGCGTGAGATGATGGAGACGATGCTCCGCACCGCCCAGCGCAACTCTGGTAACGACTCCATCGATGTGAAGAAGCTGTTGACGCTGACCACCTTCCCTGTCGCCATCGAGTTGGATAAGGCCCTTGCCAACCCTGGCAGCGACGACGATCCCTATCTTCGCGAAGGCGACCGCATCGTGGTACCGCGATACACCAGTACTGTCAGTATCAACGGCGAGGTGCTCTACCCCAACACCGTACGTTATAAAGCCGGTGAGAATGCCGATTATTATCTCGATTTGGCAGGTGGTGTAAGTTCCACGGGAAAACGCAGCCAGACCATTATCATCTACATGAACGGCATGGTGGCAAAGGCAGACCGCAAGCATCGCCCGAAACCAGGCTGTCAGATTGTGGTGCCCACCAAGTCACGTCGTCGCGCACTCGGTCTGACCGAATGGCTTAGCATCGGCACCAGCACCGCCTCTATCGCCACCATGATTGCCACTATCGCCAACCTGATTAAATAAACGGTTATGGAAGAGAAGAAGAAAAGCATCGACATCAGTCTCATTGATGTTTTCAAGATACTGAAGGCCGACTTCCGCAAGATCTGTATCTATTCATGTACAGCAGGCGTCATTGGTGTCATCTTAGCGTTTGCCACTCCTAAGATATACAAATCAACCGTCATTCTTGCTCCAGAGGAATCCGGTAGCAGTTTCTCGGGCAGTATTTCCTCCCTTGCGGCTATGGTAGGCATGAACATGAAGATCGGTCAGACTGGCGATGCCCTCTATCCAGAGATCTATCCAGACCTCATGGAGTCTACTGGGTTCGTTGTCGGTATGTTTCCTGTCACTGTGACAAAGAGCAAGACCGGTGAAACATACACCTACTTCGACTACCTGCAAAAGCATCAGAAATTAGCATTCTACGAATATCCCATGGACTGGTTGAGCAGTCTGAAAGAGAAACTTTCTAATGACGAGCAGGTCAAGCCAGACCACAAAGCAGACTCCAAGCATCTGACTAAGAAAGAGTTCGACGTTGTCAAGGCCATTAATGGCAAGATGAATTGTACGGTAGACAAGAAGACGAATGTCATCACTATCGTTGTGGAAGATCAGGATCCCCTGATCGCTGCAACAGTCGCCGACTCTGCACAAATGCATTTGCAGCGTACCATCACCGACTACCGGACCAAGAAAGCACGCGTTGATCTGGAATACATGCAGCAGCTATTCAACGAAGCCCATAAGGAGTATACGAAGGCACGGCAGAAATATGCTGCATTCGGTGACTCTTACCAGAATTTGAAAATGCAGTCATACGTTCTGAAAGGTGACGAACTTGAAAACGAGATGCAGCTGAAGTATACCATTTATCAACAAGTCGTAGAGCAGCTACAATTAGCTAAGGCAAAGGTTCAGGAACGTACGCCTGCCTTTACGATTGTCCAGGAGGCCAGCGTCCCCATCAAGCACAGCAGCACCCCCAAGATTGTTACGCTCATCATCTGGATGATTCTAGGATTTCTGCTCAGGGCCGGCATGCTGCTCTGGCGTAACCGACAGAAGTTCATCACTATATAGAAATCCCCAGTATTGAAAAGGCATCCTTATATTCTCGCCACAGCCATAGCCACACTGCTTGCATTAGTAGTGTGGCTGTGTGTGCCAAAGGACTATACGGCTGTCACCAAACTCAGCGACGAGTATAAAGAAACGGAACTGGCCATCGGTTTCAGTAGTTTGAAAGCATCTCTTAAGAATGCCATGGGCGGGGCTAATACCGGCATGAACGACATGGAAATCTATTGTAAGGTCTTAAAGACGGAAGATTTCGCCCGCGGCCTTGCACATAAACACATACCCGGGAAACAAATGACTTACGGTCAGTATGTGGATAAAAAGGATACGATAAAGGCTATTCTCGACCGTATCAACTACAATTACAGCAGCATAGAGACTTCGCTCAGCATCAGCTTCACAGACAAAGACCCTGTTGTAGCCTCGCAGATATTGGACAGTATCACCGTCCAACTGCAGGACATCATCACCCAACACCGTCATACCATTGTCGACTCTGCCCTGCACAATGCCATAAGAGCCATGTCTGCCACCCAGATTAAATACCAACAGGCTATGGACGAATACGGCAGGTTTATTGATAGTCATGTCAATATCAGCACCAATGCCCTAAAGCAACAAGAGAAGGCACTTGAAAATGAATCAAAAGACGCCTATGCCCTCCATGAAAAGGCCGTAGAAGAATATGCACGTCAGAAAGCCCTGAAAGAGCGCGCCTATCTGTCATTTGCCGTAATACAGAACAATACCGTTCCTCAGCACGCCAACAAATCCCTCGTAGGCTATCTCCTCAGCTTTATCATCCTTGCATTGCTTCTTACTCGAGGCATCACCCGATACAGGGAGGGACAGTTAAAAGATTATAAACTGAGCCTATTGGGCGGTTATTTCTCACCCTGGTTCCTGACCATTGCTATCTGGGTACTCATCCTGGGGCTTTATTATCTGTTAGATACAGACCTATATCCCATTACAAAACAGTTCTATCTCTGTTTTCTCCTGTGGTTTCCCATTTTCTGTATTTGTGCAATCAGCACTTATATGCTATCCTCGGATACAGGCAAAAGCAAGACGACAGGTGGCATCCAATTCAACAAATCCCTTTTCCTCTTTTTCTTCGTCATCTCTCTCATCATCACCCCACTTTATGTCTATCGCGTTATCCAGATTGTCACCATGTTCGGCACAGAAGATCTGATGACCAATGTCCGTACATTAGCGCTCTTTGGCGAAGGGCAGGGTATCCTGAACTATTCTGCAGTCATCAACCAGGCCTTGTTTGTCGTGGCGTTATGGGCTCACCCCAAGGTTCCCACGTGGCAGGTCGTCGTATTGGGCATCGCCTGTCTGATGAACTCCTTAGCAATCATGGAAAAGGGTATGATGTTCTTTGTTTTCGTCAGTACGATGTTTGTACTCTTCGAAAAGAAGGTCATACGCATCCGCACCATTCTCACCTTCAGCATCCTGATCATCATCCTATTCTATATATTCAATCTGGGACGTGCCGGAGAAGATAGCGACTATCAGAAAGAAGAAACACTTTTCGACTTCTTTACCATGTATGCCCTATCGCCTCCAGTCGCATTTTGTCAGCTATCACCGGAAGTCATTCCACAATTTGGAACAAATACTTTCGAGACCATCTATCTTTTCCTGAAACGCTTTGGAGCCGATGTCGTGGTTAAAGATAAGCTGCAAGAGTTTGTCTTTGTACCGATATCCACGAATGTTTATACGATCTTCCAGCCATTCTACATCGATTTCGGCTATCGTGGTGTCGCATTCTTTGCTGCAATATACGGTTGTCTCTGTGGGTTCCTCTATCGTCTGTTCCGAAACGGCAATGGTATCGGCACCTGCCTCTATACCTATGCCGTCTATGTATTATTGCTACAGTTCTATCAGGAAAATGTTTTCTTGAGCATGGTCTTCGTCCTGCAGTTTGCGTTCTTCGTTGTCCTCCTAACCCAACAGAAATTCAGGTTCCATTTATCTTCTTCCACGCCATGACAACAGAAAGCAGCATCAGCGAGAAACGTTCTTCACGACTCCAGAAGAACATTCTGGTGTCCTTTATAGCCAAAGGATGGTCTGCTGTCATTGTGCTCTTGATGGTGCCCATCACGCTGAACTGCTTGGGCGAATACAATAATGGCGTCTGGCTGACCATCAGCAGCGTGATGCTGTGGATAGACAATCTGGATATCGGACTTGGCAATGGCATGAGGAATAAACTGGCCATTTATATGGCCCATGGTGAAACGCAACGTGCCAGATCGCTGATAGCCTCGACTTTTGCCATGCTCACCTACATCATTATCCCAACCTTACTCATATTGTTGGTGTTCATCTGGACAAGTGATACATACCAGCTGTTAAATGTTGACCCGGCAAAAACCGCGAATCTCGACCAAGTGCTGATGGTAACAGTCACATTGGTATGTACAACCTTCATTTTCAAGCTAATCGGCAACTTCTATATGGGGCTGCAATTGCCTGCCGTCAGTAATCTGCTTATTGCCTTGGGGCAAACCTTGGCACTCATCGGTACTTACATTGTCTATCTTAGTGGCAGCCATTCCTTGCTCCACATCGCACTCGTCAATTCGGTTTGTCCCCTAATTGTCTATCTCATCACCTACCCTTATACTTTCTATTATAAGTATCCTCATCTAAGGCCAGCTTTCGGCCTTGTCGATCTGAAAGAAGCCAAAGCCGTCATCAGCATGGGCATACGATTTTTCATCATCCAGGTATCCGGTGTCATCCTCTTCATGACATCCAACATCCTCATCTCAAAGCTATTTACACCAGCCTTGGTGACACCTTACCAGATTGCCTATCGCTATTTCAGTATTCTTCTCGTGGCGTTTACTGTTATCTGCATGCCTTTCTGGAATGCCACCACCGATGCTTACGAACGTGGCGACATACAGTGGATACACAATGCTACCCGGAAACTCCGAATGATGACTATTGGCATCTTCCTGGGCCTGATAGTCATGATTTTTGTTTCCGACTTTGTCTACACTATCTGGATAGGTCAGGATACGACTATTGACATCCGCATGAGCGTAGCGGTTGCGATATACATTTTCATACTGATCTATAGCATGCGATACAGCTATTTCATCAATGGCATCGGAAAGTTACGTTTGCAACTGATATTTTCAGCATCAGCAGCTATACTGTTCATTCCGTTGGCCTATCTCGTCGTCAAGTTGACAAATGACATTATATGGTTTATAGCCGTGATGTGCATCATCAACATACCTGGCCTCATTGTCAATAAGATACAATTCAACAAGCTCATTAATGGTCACGCAACAGGTATATGGAACAAATAAACAACAACGATAAAACAAAAAGCATCGCCATTCTGATGGCGACCTACAACGGAGAGAAATATCTCCGCGAGCAGATTGACTCTATCATGTCTCAAAGCAGCAGGCAATGGCATCTGTACATCCACGATGATGGTTCCAAAGACGGAACTTTAGAACTGTTGAACGACTATGCCAACAAGTATCCAGAACAGATTACTGTGATGGACTATCCCTCCCAGGGCGGTGCACTTCAGAACTTTATGAGTCTGTTGGAAAGAGTCGAAGCCGACTATTATATGTTCTCCGATCAAGACGACGTGTGGCATCAAGACAAGATAAAGAAAGAAATAGAGCGGATGAACAACGAAGAAAGTGCCCACGCGAACAAAGTTCCTATCATTGTTTATTCCGACCTCATCGTCGTTGATTCGAAACTCAATAAGATTGCCGACTCTTTCCTGGCCTATTCCGGTATTCATCCAGAATTCCTGACCACATTCAATGAGTTGGCTGCATCCAATCTGACTACAGGTTGCACCATGCTCTTCAACCATGCTGTCAAGGAGGTAGTTCGACACCCATTCACTGCAGCAACGATGCACGATGCATGGATTACACTCTGTACCGTCAAGGCCAATGGCATACTTGCCTACATATCAGAGCCGCTCATTGACTATCGTCAACATGGAGGAAATACTTTGGGTGCAGTCAGCATTAAGACGCTGACCCTTTCCTATCGATTTCAACATCTGAAGAATGTTCTGAAGCTCAATCAGAAGACCTATCACATGATGCAGGCTTTAGGATATGGATCCTGGTTGAAATACATATACTACAAAATAAAATACAAGTATAAAATCCACAAAAAACTTGTCGGCAATGATTTCTGTTTGCATAGCGACCTATAATGGTGAGAACTATATCCGTCAACAATTGATGTCTATACTTCCACAACTATCGGAAAACGACGAGATTGTTGTCTCTGATGACCATTCCTCTGACAGGACGAATGAAGTCATCTCATCTATCAACGACCCGCGAATCCGCATTATCACTCACGATGCTACCATAGAAGCCAAATTCACCATCGACCGCAGTACCTACAATTTTGCCAATGCCTTATCTCATGCAAGAGGTGACATCATCTTCCTCTGCGACCAAGACGACTATTGGCTACCCGAGAAAGTTCAGACAATGGTCAGCCTGCTCACATCATCCGACCTTGTCATGTCCGACTGCCTCATAGGCGATGAAACGCTCAACACAACAGGACAAGTCTACTCCGACATCAGGCCTTTCCGTACTGGCATGCTTACGAATTTCCTCAAATCCCATTATCTGGGATGCTGTATGGCATTCAAAAGGGAGGTCTACCAAAAGGCGCTTCCCTTTCCAAAGCATGGAGTGGCCCACGACCTTTGGATTGGTCTGACAGCCGAGCGGTATTTCAAGATAGGATATACAGAGCAGCCACTGATGATCTATAGGCGACACTCCGACACTGTGACTGCCAGCGGTAAAACAAATCAGACATCCCTGTTTTTTAAACTCAGTTACCGTTTCTATATAGCAAAAGCAATACTATCAAGAAATATCTTTTAGGTGATACAATTTCCATCAATTATTGACGTTATTAAGATAGAACAATATCGCAGAAGAATTATTTGCCGATGAAGAAAACTATACTCCAGATAGC
>JAFZIZ010000002.1 GCA_017554145.1 Prevotella sp.
CAACACTGTCGGACTATTTACTAACGACAACAAGGCTACCGTCGATTTCTACACGAAAGCCTTTGGTTTTAACACATCATGGGATGGCGAACAGCCGAATGTAGAGATGTTCCTTGGAGATTGTAGGATCATCCTCTTCCCACGTGGTGCATTTGAGCAGATGGTCTCACAAAAGTTCCAATATCCTCAAGGGCTAAATGGAACAATAGAGCTGAGTTTCGATGTGCCGTCGTTCGCCGACGTTGACAAAGAATATCAGAATGCCCTAAACCATGGTGCAAAGTCTGTTCTCCCTCCGACGACAGAACCTTGGGGACAACGCACTTGCTACATTGCTGACCCAGATGGAAACCTCATAGAAATAGGATCGTTTGTAGAAAAATAAAATTAATATGGGTTATAAAGAAGAGGCTATAGAATGCGTCAAGGATCATGTCCTCCCGTTACATAAGCAAATCTATGCCAAGTATGATGGGAATTTCGACAGGATCTACTCGGAAGGATACAACAGCAAGTCGTATCAGGGGCGGGTTATTGAGCCAGGGAAGATTTATGAACTGAGTTATTCGGAATGTTCATGCCCCAAGGTAAAATGTGGACTCAGGAGCAATCCGGAACAATGCGAGTGCTCCAGGCAAAGCATTTTATATATTTTGTCGCAGCTTGAACCTGACAGCCAGTTCGATGTCCGGATTGAGAATACGATTCTAAGAGGAGGTGATAGTTGTACTTTCAGGATAGCGAGGCGTTAATAGATTATGAAGAGAGAAATAAACCTTCAAGAGAGTAATCGTGCTGAAGCATTCCGTCTGTGGATGTCGTCGCCCATGCCAATGGTGACGCTGGTGAAAACGCTGGATGTCAGCCGTTTGGTAAAGGTCGGCAAGAAGAGTGGCTTGAAGTTCACCACTCTGATGTGCTGGTGCATCGGAAAGGCGGCGAGTCAGATTGAGGAGTTTTACACCCTGCCAGAAAACGGCAAACTGTTTCAATATGACAGGCTCGCCATCAATGTCATCGTGAATAATAAGGATGGCGGCATCAACTCCTGCGACATTCCTTTCTCTGATGACATACAGCAATTCAATCGCGACTATTTGGAACTGACCAAGCAAGCAGCGAATGAATGTAAGAGTTCCTTCCTTGACGACTACATGGTTATCGGCACATCTGCCATAATACAAACGGAGCTCGACTGCATGGTCAACCAATACACCGACCAGTTCTGCAATCCAATGGTGATGTGGGGCAAATATCGCAAGGGTCTGTTCAAGACCACGCTGCCCGTATCGTTCCAATTCCATCATGTCCAGATGGATGGAGGCCATGCTGCACGGTTCCTTCAGCGTTTACAGAATGAAATTAATAATTTATAAACCATATATGCGAACAAAAGCACTTGTCGTTATCGACATCCAGAATGACATCACGAAACACTACCGCGACATTGTTGACAACATCAATGCTGCTATCGACTGGGCGGTAAACGAGGGGATGCACGTCGTCTATATCAAGCACAACAACATCACAGCCAGCACACGGACCTTTAAGCCCGGCACTCGTGGCGAGGAATTGGCACCAGAACTGAAGGTGGTATCGGATAACGTCTTTGTGAAGACAAAGAGTAATGCTTTGACGAGTGAGGCGTTTGCCACATTCATAGCGGAAAATGGAATCACGGAGTTCTATGTTGTTGGTGCTGATGCTACCGCCTGCGTGAAGTCCACCTGTTTCAACATGCGGAAAGCAGGCTATATTGTGCACGTTCTCTCTGACTGTGTCACCAGTTATGACCTAAAGAAACTGTCAGAGATGCTGGCATACTATGCCAAGCAGGGTTGCGAATTGATTACTTTACATGAACTATAAGAAATGATAGGTATTACCATTGTCTGATTAGTAATGAACATATTGATTATATCTGGAAGCCCACGTAAAGGCGGAAATACAGAACTGTTGGCTGAAGCTTTTGCCAAAGGAGCTGCAGAGCATCATGTGGAGATAGTCTCTGTACGTAATTATCAGGTGAACCCATGTCTGGGTTGCAACGCTTGCTTCAAAACGAACGGTATCTGTGCTCAGAAGGATGACATGGACATCATCTATGAAAAGATGAATCAGGCAGATATGCTTGTCATTGCCTCGCCAGTCTATTTCTATGGTATTAGCGCTCAGTTGAAAGCCGTCATCGACAGGTTCCACAATCCCATCCGTGACACTTTCCACATCAAGAAGATGGCATTGCTGCTTGTTGGTGCCGCATCGCTGCCAGAATTGTTTGATGCCATTCTGACGGAATATAACCTCTGCTTGAAATTCTTCAATATTGAGGATGCGGGCAAGGTACTTGTCAGAGGTGTAAAAGACAAAGGTGACATCAAAGGAACACGATTTATAGAAGAAGCCTATCAGTTAGGCGCATTAATATAGACCCCGTCCTACCATTCGTCACAGAATTGTACCATTCGTCACATATTGGAGCTAAGTCGCAACTTTAGCATATCTCTGTATCGTCAAACTGGCAAATTATTCAAAATTGCAGAGTTATGAAAAAGTTAAGTTTGAAAATGATAGCCTTGATAGCTACAGTGATGATGAGCCTGACAGCTCAGGCTGAAACTCAGGACGTAGGTGGACGAATAATAGACCAGAATGGCGAGCCGCTACCGTTTGTCAGTGTGGCGCTGCTTTCGGCAGACTCTACTTATATCCAGGGGGCTACGAGTGACGAGAATGGAGTGTTTATGATTCAGACAACGGATGCGTGTTGCATCCTGCGACTTTCGTATATCGGCTATCGTACGCAATACGTGGATGTAAAAGGTGCGGATATGGGTACCATCCAGATGGAGGAAAACCAGCCGATGCTCAGTGAGATTATCGTAAAAGGCCAGATGCCAAAGACGAAACTTACGGGCAACTCAATGGTGACCATCATTCAGGGCACCATTCTCTCGCAATCAGGAACGGCAAAGGAAATGCTGGCGAAGGTGCCCGGTATGACAGCCAAGGGTGACGATCTGGAGGTGCTGGGCAAAGGTACACCTATCTTTTATATTAACGGACGCAAGATGCACGACAAGGAAGAACTGAAGCGGCTGCGTTCGGAGGAGATTGCGAGTGTGGAGGTGATTACCAATCCTGGTGCACAATACGATGCTACGATATCATCAGTCGTGAAAATCAAGACTATCCGCAGGGAGGGCGACGGCTTTGGCTTTGACTTGAATACAGGTTTAAATCAAGATCTAAAATTTGGCGAGAGCGACCCTAATGCCCAGTTGAACCTGCGTTACCGCCATAACAACCTCGACCTGTTTGGTATGCTGAACTACTGGAAATGGGACCAGACGACACTTTTCTACGACGACCAGTCAAACTATCTGCCTACTGACAAGGGAGTTTTGAACATCGTTCAGAATTCTCATTCGAGAAATCATTTTAAGAACAATGGGATTGACTATAATCTGGGGTTCAACTGGCAGATAGCAGAAAATCATTCTGTTGGTGTCAGAATCCAACGCAATGACCGCTTCAATGCCACCACAGACCTGATGGTGGAAACGGACATCGAACGCCAGCCTCTCCAGCAGAAGGAGCACAATTATTCTACTCAAGACGAGCATCGCCACACCTTCTACAATTGGGAGAGCAATGCCTATTATAACGGTCAGGTAGGTAAGATGGGCATTGACTTGAACGTGGATTTCCTGACGGACAAGACTGTTGTGGATAATCATATCAATGAACTCGTTAATCATACAGACCATCATGCTATGGAGCAGGACAATAGCACATTTACTCGTCTGTGGGCTACGAAACTAGTGCTGACCTACCCCATCTGGAAAGGACAGTTGGAGGCAGGAACGGAGCTCTCGTTTGTGACGCGCAGCAACAGTTCCTCTATCACCAACTATCCCCTGCCCGCTTCCGATTCGAAGGTGAAGGAAAACAATATCGCTGCCTTCGTGGCCTACAACTTCAACCTCGAGAAACTGGGTAACCTCAGTGCTGGTTTGCGCTATGAGCATGTGGGATTCGACTATATGGATCATCTCGATGCAAAGAACAATATGAATCGCTATCAGGACGAGTTCTTCCCCAGTCTGTCGTGGGCCAGACAGTTCGGATCCGTGCAGACTTCGGTAGCCTATAGTTTCAAGACCATCCGTCCCGACTATAACAGCTTGAGCGACCGCATTACATATATCAACTCCTACACGCTGTTGCAGGGCGACCCGACGCTGAAGAATGCTACGATGCAGGAGGTGAGCCTCAATGCCCGCTATAAGTGGCTGAACCTCTTTGCGGCCTACGAGCGTCGTGATAACACGTTGTCGCAACTGCCTTACGCCTATAGCAATGAAGGCATGATTATAATTAAACGCGTGAATCTGACAGACCCAGTTCGTAATCTGGCTGTCTTCCTCTCTGTCAATCCCACCTTCGGCATCTGGAGTCCCAACTGGACTGTTGGTGGACAGAAGTTCTGGAACACGATGGAATTTGACGATCCGCGTTCTGCGACAGGCAAAGTCAAGGAGACCTACACCAAGCCCATCTTCTTCATCGACCTGAACAACACCTTCCGCCTGCCACACCGTTTGCAACTGGAGGCCAACATGAACATCATGACCAAGGGTGATGTCATCAACTTCCGGATGCAGTCAGCCTCATATAATCTTGGCTTCGTGGTTCAGAAATGTTGGCTGAAGAATGACGCTCTCTGTCTGCGCGCCAGCATCAACGACGTGTTGCAGCGTAGTGTTCAGACCATACACATGGACTGTGGCGGTTATCAGATGACAGAGAACGCTGTGCGCAGCAACCACCGTCTGAACATCTCGCTGCGCTACACCTTCAACGCCTCGAAGAGCAAGTACAAGGGCACTGGTGCCGGACAGGCTGAGCGTCAGCGAATGAGTGGTAACTAACCATTCATCACAAATAAGTGCAGATTATCCCAAATTTTTGGCTATATCCGCGACTATATGTACCTTTGCTGTCGAAATAAAATGATAAACAAACAATCAATAAACAGAGATAATGAAACAATACAGATATGTTAAGAGCAACGCCTTTACATCAGGCGATTCGCTCGGCAATCCTGCGGCATGCATTTTTACAGGGCAAGAGGATTTAACTCCAGAACAGATGCAGGCAATAGCTGCCGAGCATAAGGGGTTTGTGATGGAAGTGGTGTTCTGTGGTCAGTCCGATATGGCTGATTGTAAGCTGACCTATTATTCATCAGAATGCGAAGTGGAGTTCTGTGGACATGGAACCATCGCAACCATGTATACGATGGTGAAGGAGACGCCAGAACTGATGGCAAAGCCCGTCATAACAGCCGAGACTAATCGCAAGGGAATCATCGAAGTGTTCAATGCCATAGAGGATGAGAATGCCGTTTATATCACAGCTCCTGATCCCATAGAGCATCCGATGAAACTTTCTGTCGCACAAATCGAGGATGCGCTTAGTATGCCTCATGGTGCCATTCGAAAGGATCTTCCTATCCGAATTATCGATGCAGGTTTGCGTACGCTCCTTGTTCCCATTGCAGACCTCGATACAGAGATTTCTGTCTATCCTAACGAACAGAGCCTGAAGACGTTCTGCGAGAACAATGATATCGACATCATCCTTGTATTCTCCAAGCAAACGGCAGACACAACGGCCTTTGCCCACACCAGAGTCTTCGCTCCCAAGTTCGGCTATCTGGAAGACCCTGCTACTGGTTCTGGTAATAGCGCCTTCGCCAACTATCTGCTGAGCGAAGGACTTTGGAACGGAGAGCCAATCACCATAGAACAAGGTGGCAATGATCGCATCTTCAACTCCGTAAAGCTTAAATGTCAGGATGGAAAAGTTCTGTTCGGCGGTAAAGCCACCAAAAAGATAGATGGAGAATATTTAATTTAGGAAATATAGAATCCTATCCCAGGAGTTCCTTCAATTTATGGACATTGCTGCGCGAAACGGGGATAGCATCATGAGTATGATGCATCACGAGCTGCATAGCACGGGAATTGGAGGAGATCTGTTCCACCTGACCGAGATTGACCATAAAGGCACGATGGCAACGGACTATCATAGGATAAGCCTGCAGCGCGTCTTCCATCTGTTTCATCGTGGCACGAAGCATATTGGTCTTTACTTCGCCATCGTGTTTGTTCACGACCTTAACATAATTACCGACTGCTTCAATATATAACAAGTCGGAAATCTCGAGGGATACATGTTCATTGGTAGTTCCTTCGAGTATTATCTGCGAAACCTGATTGGTGCTACCCTCCTCTGTTATTTGTGAATCCTGACCAGAATTCTGCAATTTCTTCAGTTGTTCGTTCAGCAGTCTGGTTTCTTCGAGTTCTGCAGCCAAATAACGGCTACGGAACTTGAATCGCCAGTAGAGTCCGATGGCAAAGGAAAGGAAAGCGATAATCACCAACGTCTCGAGATAATTGCTCAAAGACAGTTTGTTGCCCTCTACCACATCGCTCATCGCAAAGTGGCGGTAGAGGCAGATGAGCAGTGACACCAATGGTGTATTGATACATTGGAAGCGGAGATTGCGACTGATGATATAGCCGACACCACGATCGTAGGAACGAGGCATACGGACAACAAATCGCAAAATGACTTCAGTCAGAAAACAACTGAACATGCCTAATGCAAAGATCGCCAACAAATGAACATAGGCCTGCCATTGCCATACTCCGAGTCCAAAGGGCTTGAAGATGGCTATCGCCAGCACCATGAAGGCACAGCTGACAAAACGGATTCTGATGGTTTCTTTGTGAGTATTGTTCATACAGTTGGCAAAGATAGTAAATAATTGATAATTGACAATTGGTAATTGATAATTATTTCCTCCACTCATCACATTTAAGCCATTTCATCCCACTTTCATGACCGTTTATCACTAAACTACGCAGAATATCCCAGATATTTGGAGGGTTAGCTGACACGTCATAACTTTGCGGTCGAAAGGTGCCCACTGCAACTTTTTAAAACTATACAACGTCTAACAGGCAAATAGAATTAAATATTTTAGTTTATGAAAAAGATTGTTTTTAGGTTAACAGCCCTTATGGCTTTAATGATGATCACAATGACAGCCCAAGCTAAACAAGACTGGGGCGGACGAATCATCGATGAGAATGGCGAGCCCATGCCCTTTGTAAATGTAGTATTGCTGTCGCTTCCTGATTCTGCTTTCGTACAGGGTGGCACAACTGATGATCAGGGTATGTTTAAGATTGTGACGAATGTAAATGAGGGACTCTTTAAGGTAACCAGCGTAGGTTATCAGACCTTATATATTCAAGCTGGTCAGGACTTGACCATCCAGATGAAGGAAGACAGTCAGCTACTGCAAGAAGTTGTGGTGAAAGGTCAGCTGCCAAAGACTCACGTGAAGGGCGATGCTATGCGCACCACCGTTGCAGGAACCATCTTGGAAAAGGCAGGAACCGTGAGCGATGCGTTATCCAAGATACCTTCATTGGAGGCAGAGCGTGATGGTGCCGTGAAGGTACTTGGACGTGGCAATGCTGAGATTTACATCAACGGACGCAAGGTACAGGATAACAGCGAACTCACTCGTTTGCGCTCTGACCAAATCCAGCATGTGGATGTTGTTCACAATCCTGGTGCCCGCTATGCCGCCACAACGAAGGCCGTCGTTCGCATCACGCTGAAGAAGGCACAGGGCGAGGGCATCAGCTTCCGCGATAATGCAGGGGGCATCTATCAGTATGGTCACACGCTGACCAACAACCTTGACGTGAACTACCGCACTGGCGGTCTCGATATTACCGCCTCATTCTGGGCAGGTCGCTATGGCCACTCTAAGTCGTTGCAGGAGAATGATATTACGTATTACGTAGGCCCCGACTTCATCCTCGGACGCAGCAATCAGGAAACTACGAATGTGTGGAAGGGATGGTCGCCACAGCTGCAGCTGAACTACATGGTGAACGAAAACCACAGTTTCGGAGCATTCTACAAGTACGACCGCCATCCGGGCAGCGATGTCAACAGCCTTTTCTGCACCGACAACTATGTCAACGGCGTCTATACAGAGCGCTCTGAGAGCCACATCACTGGCGATGATAACTTCCGCAAGCACATCTTCAACGCCTACTACAACGGAAGAGTGGGACAATTGGGCATCGACTGGAACTTAGACGGACTTTTCGACAATACCTCTAACAACAACAGCACAGACGAGCTGACCGTAGATGCTGAGAAGAACATCAGCAAGCACGGCATCAAGAGTCAGACCAATAGCAGCAACAACTTCTGGGCCACGAAGCTCATCCTCAGCTACCCTGTGTGGAAAGGCAACCTCAGCGTAGGCGGTGAATACTCCTACAACCATCGCACCGATGCCTACACTTTCAGCTCTGACGAGATGTTGCCCGTGAAAGCCACCGACACGGAAATCAACGAGAAGTCGATAGCGGGCTTCGTGGAGTACGGACGCGCCTTCGGAAAGCTCTACGCACAAGTGGGCCTACGTTATGAGCACCTGCAGAACGACTATTACAATTTCGGGAAACGCGAGGATGAGGTATGCCGCAACTATGGTGACTGGTTCCCCACCGCATCGATCTCCATGCCTGTGGGTAAGGTGCAGCTCTCGCTCTCCTATCGCAAGGACATCGAGCGCCCGGCCTACTCTAACCTGACCAGTTCGACGGTTTACATCAACCGATACACCTACCAGAGCGGCAATCCTTACCTGCGGCCTACCTATACGCACAACGTCGTGCTCAATGCCGCCTACAAGTGGGCAGGCATAGTGGTGACCTACTCGCGCACCAAGGACAATGTGACGATGGCTACCGAGCCCTTCCCCGGATCCGATGATCCCCTCATCAGCCTCGTGCGTACCGTCAACGGCAGCGACGGCTACAACCAGCTGAGCCTCAACCCATACGCCCGCCCCACTATCGGCTGTTGGCATCCCACATGGTTCATCTATGCCCAATGGCAGAACTACAAGTCACCCTGTGCCAACGGTAATGAGATCACCCTCAACCATCCGTATGCAAACTTTGGATGGGACAACACCATAGAACTGCCTCATGGCTGGCGATTGAACGCAGGCCTCCGCTATTCGACGAAGGGCGATGTCACCAACTTCCGTCTCACGCACAACGCCTTCAGGAGCGACTTGGGCGTGCAGCGCGACTTCAACTTGCGCCGTCTCGGATCGTTGACGCTTGACCTGCGTTGCTACGATGTATTCAATACCAACAAAAACGGCGGCATCGTCTATGGCATCCGTGAGATAAATAGCTATAATCCAGCCCGTCGTACCTTCACACTCGACCTTACTTGGAAGTTCAACGAGGCCCACTCGAAGTATCGTGGCTCTGGTGCTGGCGAGAAGCAGAAAGCAAGAATGTAAATATGAATAATGAAAATTATAGGTAAACATTAGGAGCCCACGTGGCTCCTTTTTTCAAATGAAACAGATCAGAACCTTCCTAAGACCTCAATCACTTTAACCCAATCCGTCTCAGGTTCAAAGCCGAACTTATCATCTATTCCAACATTGAAATAGAGCTTTGCTTCAAAGTTCTGAAAACTTGTATTACCTACTTCTGGATTCTCGTTGGAATAGTCGAAACGAATGCCTTCCTCCGCAAAACGATTTCTGTATTCGTCCATTTTCTCCTCATAGCATCCACTCCAAAGAATCAAGCAGATATCCTCGCGAGTTGTCATCAACTGCAGGGCTTCTCTTGCATACGGATAGTAGTCGTAGGTCTCCTCATTCTCGTAACAGGTCTTCAAAATGGTATCATGAATATCCACTATCACGTAGATCTTCTCCCATTTCTTCTCCTTCTTACGATTGAACGCGACCTCAAATGCCCTTGTTATATCCATACCAAATACTAATATATCTCAAAACTTGGATGCAAAAGTAACGAAATTCCCCCGAATATCACTATCTTTGCAAATATAAATAAGTCATAATCCAATAAGATGAACAGACTTAGCCACATCCTCAAGCCCATTATGCCACTACTTGCGGCAGCTTATGGCCTCATGCTGATTTACGTGACAGCAATGCCGATGGCAGGTGGAAACGAATCCATCGGCAGCCATGTGTTGTCGTGGATGCTCACACTGGTAGCTATTGCACTGACCTATGTACTGGTTCGTCAAGTAGAACCAAGAGTATTCCCAGAGGCAAAACATTTCTCACTGAAATTGCCAATGCCAGCAGCCCTGTTAGGATTGCTATTGTCGGCCCCACTATGGAGTGTCGCAGAAGGATACGTTGTCTATGGTCTTACATCGCTTCTACACTCTGTGCAGATGGAACCGATAACCTATACGCTTGAAGAACTGCGCGAAGACCTGTTAGCCAGCGTTCATGCCGTGTTGCTCGCACCCATTCTCGAAGAACTATGTTACCGACAGATGGCTATCTCGCCCTTCCGGCGACGTAGGGCACAAATAATAGTCTGTGTTGTCATGGCCTTACTGTTCGGCATCCTCCATGTACGCAATTTCCTTGGTGCATCCATTGATGCTATGCTTTATGGACTGGTGTTTATCTGGACGCGAAACATCTGGTACGCGGTTATACTCCATGTGGGGCACAATCTGATGGCCACCCTGCTTGCCGTGTACTGCATGTTGGGCTTTGGCGAGATACAAATGTCAAAAATGCCCGTCATCATCCTACCCGAAACAAAGGTTGTTCTTGCTGCTGTAGTCATGGCCATCATCGGTTTGGTGGTATTAAAAAAGTTAAGAATTTGATGTCACTCGTTTGATATTGCAACAAAATGTATCTTTGCTGTCGAAAACTTATAAAACATGAAACTAAACAGAGCAACAATTGAGGATTTCGAGCCCATTATCGTATTCTATGATGATGTGATAGAGCGTACTCCTGACATTAAACTGTATGCCCGATGGCAGAAACGTAAGCACCCTACCCTCGATGGTATCAAAGCCTATATTGAGGAAGGGAACATGTACACGTATAAAGAGAATGACGTTATTGTTGGAGCAATGGCTGTCACAATGTATCAAGGCGAAGACTATCATGCCATCGAGTGGTCTCAGCAGGTAGAAGATGACAAAGTGGCTGTGATTCACATCCTTGCGGTGAGTCCTGATGTTCAGGGTAAAGGCATCGGGTTTTGAATACCGTGGCCAGCAGCATCTCTATGCCGAGAATACAGGTTGGACAGACTTCTATTTCTTTGAGTTTAAGGAGTGACAGACGGGCTTTTTAGAAAAAATATTTGGTAGTTTAAAATATTATTCCTATATTTGCAACGCATAAACCTCTATAAATGCTTCGACTACCGAGAATCACTCGGACTCTTTCCTTCAGACTGAGTCTGACGCTACTCTCAGCTTTGGCGACGTTGCTGATAGTAGCATTAGGTATTATGTTCTATTTTTCACGTAAAGCAGTGAAGGAAGAGGCATCACTGAAAGCCACACAGACGCTGGAGGCAACGCAACAGAGAATCGACAATATCCTGTTGAGCGTTGAGCAGTCAGCGGGCAATATCTACTTGAACATCCTCAATCACATTGACCAGCCGGAAAAGATGGATACCTACTGCCGTAAGTTCGTAGAGGGTAATCCGTATAGCAACGGATGCGCCATCGCCTTTGAACCTGACTTCTATCAAGACCACCCTAACCTGATTGTTTTCTATCGCAAGTCTGGCATCAAGGATGCCGATGGAAAAGAGGTTCTCGTCGAAGCTAAGACGGAGAGCGGTCTTCCCTATTACAAGCAGACATGGTATATCAGCACCCTCGAAAAACGCGTACCCGACTGGTTGGAACCCCGAGAAGACAACGCTACGAATGGAGAGCCCGTCACCGTCTTTACCTTACCTATTTATATTAATGAGAAGAAGGCAGGCGTGATGGCTGCCGGCGTACCACTTAATCTGTTGTCGAAAATTGTGGAGGACGCGAAACCATCTCCCAACTCTTTCTGTGCACTGTTAGGCGAAGACGGCTCCTACATCGTACACCCCGACACCAGCAAACTGAATTACAGGAATGTCTTCTCACTGAAAAGCCCTACGGCAAAAGAGGCTGCAAAGGCGATGATGGCTGGCGAGACAGGTTATAAGAAGTTCAAGCAGAATGGTGAGAACTACTATGTGTTCTACAAGCCTTTTGAACGCTCCGTCGCCCCTGGTCGCTCAATGGAGAAGCTGAACTGGAGTATCGGCATCATTTATCCGGAGGACGATATCTTCGGGGACTACAGGCGCCTGCACTATGCAATTATCACCATTGCTGCAGTAGGACTGCTGCTGTTGCTGCTGCTCTGTTATACCTTCATCCACCGTCAGCTATTGCCACTTCGCATGCTGTCACTATCGGCACAGCATATTGCCGAAGGACACTACGACGAGCGTATCCCCGATACGCGTCAGCAAGACGAAGTGGGGCGGTTGCAGAAAGACTTCCAGCACATGCAGCAGGCGCTGAACCTGCGTGTGGGCGAGATGGAACAGCTGACACAGACCCTGGAGGAGCGAGGCAAGGAGCTGCAGGCGGCTTACGAACTGGCACAGTCGGGCGACCGTATGAAGACAAACTTCCTCTATAATATGTCGAACCAGATGATATCACCTATCAATGAGATCTGTTCGAGTGTAAAAGAATTCAGAGACCAGATAGGCAATATGACGGAAGATACCAACAAAGAACTGGTGGACAACATCCTGACACAGGGTGAGAAAATTACGTCGATGCTCCAACAACTGCTCAATGAGTCGGAAAAGAAAAAGGATACTACAGAGAATACAGAGTTGGTAATATAAAAGACAGGTACACAGATGCGCAACTTGATGACACATATCCGACAGTCACTGGCACTGAAGCTCAGCATCGGCATTCTGCTGATGGCGGTGCCTGTGTTCCTCGTGGCGATGGGTGTCCTGTTCGTGGAATCGAGACGTCATATAAAACAGGAGGCGATGGATCATGCCAACGCAGTGCTCTCCACCACCATGCAGCACATCAGCCGTTATATGAAGAATGTGGAGACAGCTACCGACATCAACGACTGGGAGGTGACGGCAAACATGAATTCTGACTCCATACTCACCCTTTCACGCTTCATCGTTGAGATGAACGGTAATCTCGACGGCTGCTCCATCAGTACCGAACCCGATATCTTCCCCAAATACGGCCGATACTTCTCCGCCTATTCCGTCAGAGAACAGGACACCGTCACGACAGTGGTAGAGGGGGAATATGATTATTTCGACAAGGTATGGTACAAGAAACCCAAAACGCTGGGCAAGCCCTGCTGGGTGGTGTACTACGATGAGAGCGACTCGCTGGAGGTGACCATCAACGGTCTGATTGCCTCCTACAGCAAACCTCTCTACGACAACAACAAACGCTTCGTGGGAGTGATCTCCACCGACCTCTCGCTGAAACACCTCTCTGAGATTATCTCGGCAACAGAGAAGCCCTACCCCAACTCCTATTTCGCGATTATCGGCGACGAGGGACGCTACTATCTGCATCCTGACACCACGAAACTCTTCAACAAGACCATCTTCAGCGACTTCAATGCCAAGAGCCATACCGACCTCATCACGCTGGGGTATGAGATGACGACTGGCAAGGAGGGAAACATGAACGTGAAGATATACGAAAGATCATGTCTCGTCTGCTACCAACCCGTACCAGACACAAACTGGAGCCTCGCCCTCATCTGTCCCGACGATGATATCCTGCAGAGCTACAAACGTCTAAGCTATATCGTCTCTGGAATCATCATCGTAGGTCTGCTGCTGATACTCTTCTTCTCGTTTTTGCTCGTCACTCGTACCATCCGACCGCTGAACAGGCTGGCCGAGAGAGCGCAACGTATCACTTCCGGAGAATACGACCAGGAAATCTTACCAAGCCCCTCTCAAGATGCCGTAGGACGACTACAGAACAGCTTTGTCACCATGCAGAAATCACTAAAAGAACACGTCAACGAAGTGCAGCAGATGAACGAGGAAGCCGCACAGCGTAACGAGGAACTGGTGAAAGCCAGTAAGCTCGCCGAGGAAGGCAACAGACAGAAAGACATCTTCATCCAGAACGTGTCGCACCAGATACGCACACCAATGAACATCATCATCGGCTTTGCACAGATACTGCACGAGAGCAAGAGCATGATGCCGGAAGAGGAGCTGAAGAACGTGACGAACTCGATGTTCTATAATGCGAGGGTTCTCGACCGTATGAATAAAATGCTCATCGACAGTTCAACAAGAGGCTCCATGCGAGAACTCTATGCAAACAAAAACGACAGGGTGTTCTGCAATGAGGCTGCACAATACGCCATCGAGAAGAACCGTGAGTTGTTCCCGCTGGAGATCAAATTCGAGACGTCGTTGCCCGACAATTTCTATATCCATACCAATCGTACGTACCTCACACTAACCATCCAGGAGCTGCTCTTCAACGCCTCCAAGTATTCCGACGGACAGAACATCTCTCTGCAACTCTCCAAAACGGAACGGACAGTTTGCTTCATCGTCGAGGATACAGGACCAGGATTCCCAGCAGAGGACAGCGACCGTCTTTTCGAGCTGTTTACGAAAGTCAACGACCTGTCAGACGGTCTTGGACTTGGTCTCCCGCTATCCAAGCGCCACATCACCAGTCTGAACGGTACGCTGGCTATCGACCCGAGTTATCAGAGCGGCTGTCGTATCATCATAGAACTTCCCATCGTTTAAGCACATTTTTGCGCAACGCGTTGCGTACAAATTCTTAGAAGTGTTGCGCAAAAATATGAGTAAAACAGCGTAATTTTGTATGGCAAATCTAATCAATATCGATGGAAGGATGAAAAGAATCTCACAGCGTGACATCGCAAAGATATTGGGAATCAACGTCTCTACCGTCTCTCGTGCACTGAGAGGCGTGGAAGGTGTGGGACCTGAACTGAAAGAGAAGATTGCGCAACTGGCTAAGGAACAAGGATACACCCCTAACCCGTTTGCCCTGAGTCTTCGCTACGACACTACCCGTACGATAGGTGTCATAGTGCCTAATGTGTCATTCAGTCATTTTGCGCATATCGTGAAATACCTTGAAATGGAGGCCAAGAAGGCGGGATATATGTGTATCATCACCGACTCTGACGACAAATACGAGAACGAGGTAGCTATTGTCGAGCACATGATGAGCATGCATGTGGACGGCATCATTGTCTGTCTTGCACAGGACACGACCGACTACAGTCATCTGTTCAGAGTGAAAGAGCGTAGCGTTCCCATTGTCATCTTCGATCGTATAGCCGACGTCAATCTCTCAACAGTGGTTATCAACGATACAGATTCTGTACGCCAAGTGACCCACTACCTGATTGACTGTGGCGCCAAGAGAATTGCCTTCTTAGGTGGTTCAAACCGTATGAAACAAACTGCAGACCGCAAACACGGTTATCTGGAGGCTCTCCGTGAGCGTAGGATTCCCATCCGGAAAGAATTGGTGAAGTGTCATAATACCAGTTTCAACTCAGGATTGACAGATATGATGGACCTGCTCGACTTGCCAGAACCACCTGACGCTATCATCGCAGCACACGGTCTGCTTGCCAATGCTGCCTTCAAAGCCATTAACAGCAGAGGTCTGCGCATCCCTGAGGACATCGCTTTGGTAGGATATATGAGCGACTGGGTATCGGACATCATGACACCCAGAATCACCTTCGTAAAACAGAACCTGCGCGATATCGGTGGTAAAGCGTTCAAGTTGCTGAACGACCAGATCAATGGTGACTTCAGCGTCAAGCATATCGTGCTGAAGGCACGACTGGAACTTCGTGAGACAACAAAAAAAATTACCTAACACAAAAAAGACTATCATAATGACTAAGAAAAAGAAACTATTACTCCTGATGCTCCTGCTGACGACAACCGTCAGCAAGGCTCAGGACTTACAACTGAACGACCTCGAATATTTCGAGCGACAGGGCGTCAACGTGCTCGTGTTCAGTAACAGCTTTAATGGCGGCTTCAATGACGAGAAGAATTCGGGTATTGAGATTATCCATCATGGCGTACGTACTGTGCAGGGCGGGGCTGTCCGACTGAACAACACCCCTGAGCAATGGGATCTCGTACCGAAGATGACAAGTAGAAAGGTGAATCGTGAGAACAGTAGTATTGAGGTGGCTTTACGCTACGACGACTATGATTTCGACAGTCGCATCGTGGTCACTGCCAAAGGACAGGCAGTAGAGATTGCCGTCTATCTCGATAAGCCCGTTCCTGAGAAACTGGCTGGCGAGGCCGGCTTCAATCTGGAGTTCTTGCCCTCACAATACTGGTTGAAGACTTTCATGATGGACGGACGCTTAGGTCGTCTGCCCCGTTACGCCACCAGTCAGACGATTACCCGTCCTAATAGTGAGAAGCCCCGTCAGTTCAAAGGTTTCAAAACCTACGATGACAGAGGTACCAACCGTTTCATCGACCCACTACCTATCGAGACAGGTCATCAGATCATCATGGCGACAGACAATCCTGAACGGATGATCAAGATCAGCAGTGACGATGCAGAACTAAAACTCTTCGACGGACGTATGCTGGCACAGAACGGTTGGTTCGTGTTGCGTAGCGTACTGCCCAAAGGAAAAACGGGCAAGGTCATCACATGGATGGTAGAGCCTCACGCCATTCCTGGTTGGATTCGTGAACCGAATATCGGGTTCTCACAAGTAGGCTATATCCCTGAACAACCCAAGGTGGCTGTCATCGAACTCGACAAGAAAGACCAGCCACTGGCTACTGCCACGTTGATGCGCATCAATCCTGATGGTACGACAGAACAGGCTTATCAGGGCAACATCAGCACATGGGGTCCTTATTTTAAATATAATTATGTAAAGTTTGACTTCAGTTCCGTCAAACAACCTGGTGTCTATTACATCCAGTATGGCAAGACGAAGACCAATGATTTCCTCATTGACGAGCATGTCTATGACAAAATCACGGATGCAACGACGGATGTCTGGGTTCCTATCCACATGAACCACATGTATGTGACGGAAGGGTATCGCACTTGGCACGGAGAACCTTTCAAAGAGGGTTATCTACAAGCACCAGAGAGTGACCACTTCGACCTGCATAGTCAGGGAAAGACTACCGATACAAAATACAAACCGCTGGAACTCATTCCAGGTCTGAATGTTGGCGGATTCTTCGATGCAGGTGACTTTGACATTGAGACGAGTTCAAATATCAATGTGGTACAGAACCTTATCCGCGCTTGGGAATTGTTTAAGCCTCAGCGCGACGAGACTTTCGTGAGTCAGGAACAGCGCTATGTCGAGCTGCACCGCCCTGACGGTGTACCCGATATCCTACAGTTTATCGAGCATGGAACGCTGAACCTCGTGGCACAAGCAGAACAGATCGGCCACATGTCACAGACACTCTCAAACTCCGTTCTCGACAACTATCATCACCTCGGCGATGCTGCTTCGATTACAGACGGACTGCACTACGACCCCAGTCTGAAACCCTATGAGGTAAGTGCTGATGGTAAGCGTAGTGGTACTCCCGACGATATGTGGGCATTCACTACCCGTAATCCACGTCTCGACCTACAGGCAGCAGGTATCTTCACTTCGGCAGCCCGCGTACTTAGAGGCTATAATGACGACCTCGCCGACAGGGCACAGAAGCAGGCTGACCGCTTACGTAAGGAAGCTGAGCAGTTACTCAAACGAAGCCCACATCGTCGTAATGCACAGGCTGATGCCGACTTTGACTGGCTCACAGGCACTGGTGACGGTAACTATCGGAATGTGGCACGTAACCTACAAACGATGCTCGACTCCATCCCGATGAAGGATGATGTCTATAAACAGCAATTACGCCCTGCTGTCCAGCAATATGCCGAATATATCAAGAGCTTCGATACACAGAATCCTTATGGTGTACCCATCGGACTGGGGAACTGGGCTGGTGTTAATGCCGTCCTGAACTTCGGCATCACTGTCAACTACGCCCATATCTACTTCCCCGATATCGTTGGCAAGGATGAGATCTATCGCGTAGCCAACTGGCTCTACGGCTGTCATCCATATCATAATTATTCGTTTGTAGCTGTTGTGGGTGCTGCCCGTCCGAAACAGGTGTTTTACGGCAACAACCGCGCTGACTTCTCGTTCATCCCTGGTAATGTGGCTCCGGGGTTGCTGTTCCGCAAGCCCGATCATTTCGAGAACTTCGACGACTGGCCTTTCCTCTGGGGACAAAACGAAGGCACCATCGCAGGTAACACACAGTATATCATTTTCGGCTCTGCCTTTAAGAATATCATCAACAACGAAAAATAAATAACGCCCACAATGGTTCTACTCTCATATATCCGCCGTTCCCTGTCTACCCAGATGGCTCTCTGGGTAGCAGGGGTCGCTGCGGTCATTTTCGCAGGAATCTATATCTGTACAGAGTATTACCATTTGCCCTTCTTCACACTGCCCGTTGCCATCATCAGCTTCATCGTACTGGTGGCTATCTGCTGGTATGTGATTGCCCATCACCTGCATCCGCTGAGTCTGTTGGCAACCTCTGCCCAGCGTATCACAGACGGACATCTCGAAGAGGCAATACCAGACAGTGGGCAACAAGACGAGATTGGACAGTTGCAAAACAGTATTGCTACCATGCAACGCTCGCTGGCTGACTACCTTTCGGAGATGAATCAGAAACAGGAGACGCTCAGCCTACAGAACGCAGAACTCCAAGAAGCCTACAAACAGGCGCAGGAAGCCGACGGGGTGAAAGCGAAATTCCTGAGTAATATGACAGATCAGATGGCTCAAGCCGTCAATACCATCTCTTCGCTGACGAATACGCTCTGCGACAACTACCAAAATCTCTCCAAGACGGAGATGGTGAAGATTCAGGTACAGAT
Organism: Prevotella sp.; assembly: GCA_017554145.1. Lineage (GTDB taxonomy): Bacteria > Bacteroidota > Bacteroidia > Bacteroidales > Bacteroidaceae > Prevotella. The sequence continues at coordinate 18,961 of JAFZIZ010000002.1, forward strand.
GTTGACAGAGACGGATATCGTTACAAGACTACTGAACCAGATGTTGGATGTATCCCAGCAGGATGAGTCGCAACGTACACACTATAACCATGATATCCTCTGACCATGAAGCGACTCATCAACTATATCAAACAACACCTCACGCTGCGGTTGGGTCTGCTGATTCTAGTCATCATCACTATGGTCTTTGCGGTGTCTTTCAGTATCTCATTCTACCATACAAGACAATACGTACAGAAAAACGCCATCAGCCATGCTACCACGATATTAGATAGTACGATGCTTCGCGTAACCAACATCCTGGACAAGACAGAGAAGATGACCTCTGACATGGAGAATAGGATACGTCATCACGTACATCCTGACTCCCTGTTAGCATATACCCGTCAGATGCTGGAAGAACATCCAGATGTACTCGGCTTCACCATTTCCATGAAACCCGGATATTTTCCAGAGCATGGACGTTTCTTCTCTGCCTATTCACTCAGACAGGGTGATTCTATCACTTCTGTGGTGGAGGATATCGATTACAGTGAACTGGTATGGTATAAGAACTCGATGGAACAGCGGAAAGCATGCTGGTTGGAGCCTTATATAGATAATGTAGAGGGAGAATTGACTTCCCACGAATATAATTTCTCGTATACCAAACCATTGTTTGATGAGAATGAAGAACCCGTCGGTGTTTTGTGTACTGATTTGGGACTGAAATGGTTGTCACAGACAGTGACAGCTGTTCAGCCCTACCCCCACTCTTCAGCTATTGTATTGGGACATGACGGTAGTTATATCGTACATCCTGATACTACTAAACTGGTTAAGGCATCCATCTTCTCTGACCCCGATCCACAGGCAAGACAGGCTGTCGTACCCCTCGGAGAAGCAATGTTGGCAGGTTATACTGGTTTCCAAGAACTGGTTGTTGACGGGCAGGATGCCTATGTGTTCTATCAACCGCTGAAACGGACGGGAGGCAGTATCGCAATCGTATGTCCTGCCAGCGATATCTTCAACGAATATAATAATCTTATCTATGCAGTATGGATTATCAGTGTCGTAGGTCTGTTACTGTTGCTTTTCTTCTGCTATCAGACGATTCGAAGAGCTGTAGTACCTATCAACCAACTCGCCCGACAGGCACAACGTATTGCCGCCGGACATTTTGACGAGCCACTACCCCATAGCAACCGACTGGATACCATCGGACAACTGCAGAATAGTTTTATCCTCATGCAGCAGTCATTGGCAAAAAACGTCAGCGAGATACAGCAAATCAATGCCGAAATGGAGCAGCATAACCAAGAACTTATTCATGCCAACCAACTGGTTCATGAGGCAGACAAGCGGAAAACGGCATTTATGCAGGATATGGCTCACCAGATACGTACACCACTGAATATCATCAACGGTTTCACACAGGTATTCTCGGAAATCTTCAATAACATTCCTGAGGATGAATTGATGGACATCACTTCTCGTATGAAATCCAGTGCCAAGGCCATCAGTCATATCACCCGCATGTTGATTGCTTCATCCAATAGTGACAGTCAGCATACCACGGAGCGTACGACGTTCCCCTGTAACGCACTCTGTCAGGAAGCCGTATCAGCAATCACACTCCGTCATCCTGATACTGTCAGTATTGCTGTTGAGACCAGTGTAAATGATACGTTTACCATATATACAGACCGCCAGGCATTACTGTCGATTCTCGAAGAATTGCTCGACAACGCCAATAAGTTCACTACCGAGGGAACGATTACGCTTGGATGTCGACTGGCGGATGCTGACACAATTCTATTTACTGTCAGCGATACAGGACCTGGCATTGCCCTTTCAGACCATGACCGTATCTTTACCCAGTTCACCAAACTTGATTCATTTACAGAGGGAATAGGACTTGGTCTCTTCCTGAGTCGCCATACGGTCCATCTGCTGGGTGGCGATCTCACGCTGGATAACACCTATCACCCTGGAGCCCGTTTTTGTATCACATTACCCACACAATAAAAATATAGATTTAACTATTTATGACACGAAAAACTACTCTTTTATTCGTATTCTGGATACTCGCCCTCTCTGGTATCTACGCACAACCAGAGCCCGAAGACAGGAAACTGACGATACGCGGACAACTGCTGGATGCCGACTTGAAAGAGCCGATGATACAGGCTACTATCCAGTTGTTTACTGCTACAGACAGTATCTTTGTCGGAGGTACGGTGAGTGACAATAGAGGAAATTTTTATGTCGAGGCACCTCGTAGCGGTACTTACCGACTCAGAATCTCGTCGGTAGGTTTCCAAACTATCGATCGCGAGGTAACATTACGACGCAACGAGAATCAGGACTTAGGCAACCTGTTGATGGAATCAGAGAGTTTTATGCTCCAAGAAGCTGTTGTCACAGGACGTGCCGCACAGGTGATTATCAGAAAAGACACGATTGTCTATAACCCTGAGGCTTTCCGCACGCCAGAAGGTTCCCCCATTGAAGAACTCATCAAACGCATTCCTGGTGCAGAAGTTGATGAGGATGGTAATATCACTATCAATGGTAAAGAGGTGAAAAAAATCCTGCTTGATGGTAAGGAGTTTATGTTGGGCGACGTAGAGACAGCCCTGAAGAATATTCCTGTGAATATCATCCAAAACCTGAAGTTCTATGACCAACAGAGCGACCAAGCCCGTATCACAGGTATTGAGGACGGTGAGAAAGAGACGGTGCTCGATTTCTCTATCAAGAAAGGAATGAATCACGGATTTATGACCAATCTTGACTTGGCGGGCGGTACAAAACATCGCTATGCCTCACGTGGTATGGGGAGTATCTTCACAGATCAGGTACGTTTCGTTCTCTTGGGTAACTTCAATAACAAAGAGGAGAATGCGGGTTGGTGGAACCGCCGAGGACTGAATGCCCGAAAGATGCTGGGCACCAACCTAAACTACGACGACGGAGATAAACTGAAGGTAGATGCCAGCATCCGATGGAACCACCGCGACGGTGACAACGTAACACAAACAGCCGTCCAAAACTTCTATAGTGAGACGGCACGTACCTTCTCAAACAGTTCGGCATCCAACGACACCCGAAGCAACAACTGGTGGGGAAATATCCGCGTAGAGTGGAAACCTGACTCCCTGACGAATGTCTTGTTGCGTGCCAATGGCAGTTATGGCACCAACGACGGTACGACGAACTCTATCTCTGCGACGTTCAATGATGACCCCTATCTCTATGTATCCGATCCATTGGAACCGTATGACCCATCGAGTCCTTTGTCTCCTTATTTCATCAATCACAATCTAAACACAAGCCTAACTTATGGAGAGAACAAAAATGCTTGGGCGATGCTTCAGTTCTATCGCCGTCTGAATCCCAGAGGAAGGAATATCGTAGTCCGCTTAGAGGCCAACGTAGGAAAGAATCAGAACGAGAATGTATCGAATAACGAGGTATATCTCTTCAAGGTGAAGAATCAGGCAGGACAGGATTCTACCTATTATACAGCCCGATATAATACGACACCTTCGGATAACAGCGGTTACGTGCTCAGCACCACCTATAGTGAACCACTCTGGAAGGGTGCTCACCTGCAGTTCAACTACGAGTTACGCTATAGTCAGAACAAGAGTGACCGACTGACCTACGACTTCAGTCACTTGCCAGAGAATATCTTTTCTGGTATCGTACCTGCATACCGCGACTGGGATCCATGGCTCTCCACAGTCTATGACGAGATGGATGCCCACCTTGACAGGAACCTGAGTCGCTATTCCGAATACAAGAACTATACACATAACCTACGTCTTACTCTGCGTCACCGCGTGGAGAAATACGATTTCAATGTCGGTTTCCTCGTACAGCCTCAGCACTCCAACTTCATTCAAGACTATCGAGGTGTCTATGTGGATACCATCCGTAATGTCACTAATCTGACACCGACATTCGACTTCCACTATAAGTTCAATGACCAGAGTAACTTCTGGTTACATTATCGCGGTGATACGCGTCAACCAGAAATGACACAGTTACTTGACATCACCGATGATTCCAATCCTCTCTATATTACAAAAGGTAACCCAGGGTTGAAACCGCAGTTCACCAATTCGCTCAATGCGTATTTCAACACTTATATCGTTCGTTACAAGCGCAGCATCGTAGCGTATTTGAACTACCGTCATATCCGTAACAGTATTTCTAATATGGTGCGCTATGATGCCAATACAGGTGGAAGTACATCACAACCAGAGAATATCAACGGTAACTGGAACATGAATGGTGGATTCACCTTCAATACTGCCCTTGATTCGACAGCCCACTGGAATGTGGGTACAGATACCCGTATCCGTTATAATAATTTCGTGAGTTATGTAGCACAGCAACAGGCAGATGCAGCGAAGAACACGACGCGTACCACAAATCTCAACCAACGACTGACGGCAGGTTACCGTAACGACTGGTTAGAAATAACGCTCGACGGTCAGTTGAACTACCAGCACTCACGTAACGAGTTGCAACCCAATGCCAACCTCGATACATGGCAGTTTAACTACGGTGGGCAGTTTCTCGTACGACTGCCTTATGACTTCGAGGTCAGTATGAACATGCACGAACGCAGCAGACGAGGCTATAACGATGCATCAATGAATACGAACGAGTTTATCTGGAACGGTCAAATATCCAAACCTTTCCTCAAAAACAAGTCACTCATTGTGGCTCTTAACTTCTACGACCTGCTCAGACAACAGAGCAATTATGAGCGTTGGGTCAATGCCACAGGGCGTACCGATACTCAGTATAATAGTGTCAATTCCTACGTAATGCTCCACGTACGCTTCCGTCTAAATATGTTTGGCGGTAAGATTGACACAGAAGGTCGTTACGACAAGAAATGGGGCAATCGTGACAATAATAACAGAAATAATAACAATCGCCGCAGATGGTAATAAATAATATGAAAACAAAACAATGGTTATTGATTCTCTGTGGGGTAGCGTTGAATACTCAAGCTGCCATCATCACAGAAAATGACTCTCTCTATTTACAAGAGATAGTAGTGACAGGTACACGCAATGCAACTGATGTGCGTTATTTGCCGATGACAGTATCAGTAATTGGGCGTGAGACACTGACAGAACAGCACCAGACTAATGTACTCCCGACGGTCATGCAACAGGTGCCTGGATTCTTCGTCACATCGCGTTCGATGATGGGTTATGGCGTTTCCACAGGTGCAGCAGGTGGTATTAACCTGCGTGGCATCACGGGTGGTTCAGGACAGTTGATGGTCCTTATCGACGGTCACCCACAGTATCAAGGCATCTATGGACACCCTATCAGCGACAGTTACCAGACACTGATGGCAGAACAAGTGGAAGTGCTTCGTGGTCCCGCCTCAGTACTATATGGTTCCAATGCCATGGGTGGTGTACTGAATATCGTCACCAGACAACCTGTAGGTCGCGATTATATTGCGACGAATATCAACCTCGGTGTAGGCAGTTACGGCACAATACAGGCTGATGCCTCCAATCAGCTCCGCAGTGGTAAATTCTCTTCTACAGTCTCTGCACAATACGGACGCACGGATAATCATCGTCCTCGAATGGGTTTCGAACAGTATGGTGGTTATGTGAAGTTAGGCTACGACTTCAATGCTCATTGGAATGCCTATGTGGATGCCAATATCACCCACTTCAATGCCAGCTATCCTGGAGCTGAGAGTAAACCGATGTATGAGGCCGACCAATGGATTACACGTGGAGTCGTCAGTGCTGCCCTGGAAAACCACTATGGCAAGACCAGCGGTGCACTGAGTGTCTATACGAATTTCGGTCGTCATAAGATTGACGATGGTACTACTGATCCTGAGAAACCTACGGCACGTTATTTCCGTTCAAAGGATGCCCTGATGGGTATCTCATGGTATCAGAGTGCCCAGTTGTTTGAAGGCAACCATCTGACTGTCGGTATTGACTATCAGCATATCTACGGTAATGCCTATTATACCTCAAAGGCTACAGACGAAGTGCTTGAGACACCCAACAAACAAAGCGGTGAATCCTATCGCAATGAAATAGCAGGATATGTAGATTTCCGTCAGGATCTGTTGTCGTGGCTCACTGTAGATGCAGGTATCCGACTGGATCACCATTCTATCACTGGAACAGAATGGGTTCCGCAATTCGGTGTTGTAGTTCGTCCTGTCAGCACCAGTGAGATGAAGGCGATGGTCAGCAAGGGCTTCCGTAATCCCACGATGCGTGAAATGTACCTCTATCCCCCCTCAAACACCGATTTGAAACCTGAGCGTTTGTGGAACTACGAATTGTCGTGGCGCCAACGTCTCAGTGATTTCACTTATGGCATCAACCTCTTTTACCTGAAGGGAGACAATATGATTCAAACGATGCCTGTAGATGGTAAACCGCGCAATGTAAATACGGGAGAGATAGAGAACTATGGTCTTGAGGCAGAAGCAAAATATCTCATCAATCGATACTTCAGTATGACAGCCAATACTTCCTTCCTGCACATGAAAAACAAGATTGTGGCTGCCCCCATATCGAAGTCGTTTCTGGGTGTGAACTATCATCAGGGAAGATGGTTTGCGACCCTTGGGTTGCAGTATATCAAAGACCTCTACACCGTTGTAGGCGAGACAGAGACCAAAGAAAGTTTCTGGCTCTTAGACGCTTCTGTGACATTCGCTGCCACGAAAGCGCTCAGTGTCTGGGTACGCGGTGAGAACCTCTTGGCTCAGAAGTACGAGATTAATCTCGGCTATCCGATGCCTCGTGCCACCTTCATGGGCGGAATCAGTGTGAACTTATAAAGTTAAGAGTTAAGAGATAATAGATAATAGATAATAGTTAATAGAATCGATTATGAAAGACTTTAATTACTATGCACCGACAGAAGTGGTGTTTGGAGAGAAGAGTGAAGAGCAGGTCGCTCAGTTGGTCAAGAAATATGGCGGTACGAAGGTACTGGTACATTACGGTGGACAGAGTGCCGTACGCTCAGGACTGTTGGATAAGATATGCGGTCTGTTAAAAGAAGGTGGAATCAATTACATCACATTAGGGGGTGTAGTGCCTAATCCCCGTCTGTCTCTTGCTCAAAAGGGAATAGATCTCTGTCGTCAAGAGGGTGTGGATTTCATCCTCGCCGTAGGTGGCGGTAGTGTTATCGACTCCTCGAAATGCATAGCGTATGGCGTACCATACGAGGGTAACGTTTGGGATTTCTATCTGGGTAAAGCCCAAGCGACGAAGATGCTTCCTGTTGCAACAGTGTTGACCATCCCTGCTGCTGGCAGTGAGATGAGTGAATCCAGTGTCATCACCAACGAGGATGGTGACGTGAAATTAGGCTACAGCAATAACTTATCACGACCGAAGTTCGCCATCATGAATCCCAAGCGCACCTTTACACTGCCCCCTTATCAGACAGCTGCTGGTGTGACTGATATGATGATGCACACGATGGAACGCTATTTCACGAAGGATGATGATATGGACTTGACGACAGACCTTGCAGAGGCGATGCTGCGGAATATCAAGAATGCGGTATTTGCTGTACTGAAGAACCCAGAGGACTATCGCTATCGTGCCCAAATTATGTGGGGCGGCAGTCTGATGCACAACGGTCTGACAGGCTGTGGCGTGGCTGACGACTGGGCTACTCACCAGTTGGAACACGAACTCAGTGGTATGTTCGATGTCACCCATGGTGCTGGCTTGGCTGCCATCTGGCCGAGTTGGGCCCGTTATGTGATGCACGAGAATCTGCGCCGTTTTGTACGCTTCGCCGTCAATGTGATGGACGTTCCTAATGACTACACTGACCCGGAAGGTACGGCTCTTAAGGGTATCGAGGCGATGGAGCGTTTCTATCATGCCATCGGCATGCCGATTAATATCAAGGAACTTATCGGGAAAGAAATCTCTGACGAGGAGATCAAGGAGATGACGCGTAAGTGCAGTCGTAATTACACCTCTACTTGTGGCTGTCTGAAAATGCTCCAGGCTGAGGATATGGAAGCAATCTACAAAATGGCAAGAGGATGAAGATATTAATGATAGGTGGTACAGGCACCATCAGTAGTGCCATCACCAGACAGTTAGCCTCCAGTGGGCATGAGTTATGGCTGTTGAATCGTGGTCATCGCAAGAACGAGGTACCAGCCAATGTCAAGCAAGTAATTGTCGACATCAATAATGAGACAGAGGTGCTTCGTCTTTTGGGCGATGCCCAGTTTGATGCCGTCTGTGAGTTCATCGGTTTTCTGCCAGAACAGGTAGAACGTGATATCCGTCTCTTCAAGGGGCGTACCCGCCAGTATGTCTATATCAGTTCAGCCTCAGCATACAACAAACCTGCTGCCAGTCATGTCATCACGGAAGGAACCTCTTTGGCCAATCCTTATTGGGAGTATTCCCGTAATAAGATTGCCTGTGAGGAACTGTTGATGCGTGAGTATCGGGAAAACGGCTTCCCTGTGACAATCATCCGTCCGAGTCATACCTACTGTGAACGTAGTGTACCTCTCAGCGTTCACGGGTTGAAGGGCAGTTGGCAGGTACTCAAGCGTATGATGGAAGGTAAACCTGTCATCATTCATGGGGATGGCAGTTCCTTGTGGACACTCACTTGGAATGAGGATTTCGCCAAAGGTTTCATTGGTCTGTTGGGTAATCCAAAAGCCATAGGGGAAGCCTTCCAGATTATGAGTGATGAGTCACTGACATGGAACCAGATCTATCAGTGTGTAGCCCAAACCCTTGGCGTGGAACTCAAACCATTCTATGTAGCATCTGATTACCTCGCAGCAATTGCTCCCAAGGAATACGACTTCACAGGGAATCTGTTGGGTGATAAAGCCGTCACAGTCGTATTCGACTGTACAAAACTCAAGCGGGCGGTACCTGGTTTCCAAGCCACCACCCGTTTCGACGAGGGAGTGCGCCAATGTGTGGCACATATCCTCGCCCACCCCGAATTACAAGAAGAGGATGCGGAGTTTGACGGTTGGTGCGATCGTGTAATAGAGAATCTTACAAAAGCGAGAGAAGCATTTCAATCGGGTATTTAAGGAAGAGACGGAAGAAATGATGCTTTCCGTTCATCACCTCTTTCAGAATGATAGCGCCTTTGGTTTCCAGAGGCGCTATGATTTTGGTCTCTTTCTCCAATCCAAAAACTTCGTGCATGATCCACATAACACCCTGTGAGAAATGAAGCATACCAAAACTCTTCAAGATTTTCTCATAGTCGATTTCTGAAGACTGACCTACCGTTCTCTTGAAGGCAAAGAAACAATCCAACAGGTCTCGCAAGGAGATGCCTTTATACATAAACCGCCAATAGAGGTGCACCAGATGATAGATGACATCGCCCTCTGGAGATAATCTGTAACCCTCCCCTTCTTGGATGAAGAACAAACGACGGTTATGCTCATACCATTGATGAATCGCCCTGTTTTTCATAGGATTCTTACCCATATCCAACTGATAGTGGAGACGTACCTCCGTTCCCTCCCATATGCGGAGGAATACCTGTTGACTGTCATGCTCCACTTTTTCCTGACCAACGCGTTTAACAAAGGATTGGAGGTCTTCCAGGCTCACATTGACCAAGACATCGATACCATCCAACTGGCGTAGAGACTGAAGTGTCTCTCCATAGTCACTGATAGTTCCAGGACCTGCCAACATACTGGCCCTATAACTTCTTCGCATCAAACGTTGCTGCACTTTCGCCCATCTCTTTGCCAACAAGCCGCTGCGTTCCTCTATCATCTCTGCCTCCGACATCCAGTCAATGGCTAAATCCTGAGGAGCCCTCAAGCCAAACTCAAACAAGAGTTGTACTCCTCGGTAACAAATGCCCACCAGATGTTGCTGGCGAGCCATTTCATACAGTTCCTGCCATTCCTCAGGTTCGGGTCCGCGACTCAGACAGTCTACCTGTCCCGTAGAGACCTGTATCAGTTCATAAAACAGTTTTTCCATAGACTTCTCTCCTTTGGCGACAAAGATAAGTAATTTTTTTGAAATGCCAACACTTTAAGGGTGGAAATTTGGTAATCAAAAAAAAATAATTACCTTTGCATGAAAAATAGATCCGAAAGATAATATGGAAAAGATGATCACATCCGAAAGAGTATTCAGCATCTTCAAAGAATTGAATGCCATTCCACGTCCTTCCCATCATGAGGAGCATATTGCCGACTATCTGTGTCAGTTTGCTGAACGACTCCATCTGGAGTATCAACGAGATGCACAGAACTGTGTAGTCATTCGGAAGGCAGCGACACCAGGATATGAAGGAGCAGAACCTATCGTACTGCTCAATCACATGGATATGGTCTGCGTGGGTATGAAAGATCCGCTGAGCAACCTTATTGATGCCTATACGGAGAATGGTTGGATGATGGCAAAGGGTACCTCCTTAGGTGCTGACAATGGTATCGGACTCTCTATGGCACTTGCTGTCTTGGAGGATGACCGTATCATTCATGGTCCTATAGAAGTGATGACTACCACCAATGAGGAAGACGGCATGTCTGGAGCCTCGAATCTCGCCACAGACTTCATCAAGGGACGAAAAGTCATCAACCTCGACTCTGAGGATTACGATACCATCACCACAGGAGCAGCAGGAGCCTTCCTGCAAGAGCACCGTATTCCCATGAAACGTCTTCCTGCTCCAGGTGGCAAGCACCGTTGGTACCGCATCACGATAGAAGGTGGATTGGGTGGTCATTCGGGGGTAGACATCAACAAAGGGAGAGCCAGCGCTGTTGTCTTGACGTGGGCAATCCTTGCTGCCATCTATAACGAGTATGATTTCGACATAGCCTCTATGAAGGTGGGAGAAGCCAACGCCTCTATTGCCTCTTCTGCAGAAATCATCGTCTGTGTACCCTCTGGCGAAGCCTCAGAGTTTGTGAAGGCCCAAGAGGAGATGATGAACGAATGGATTAAGGAGGAATATGGTACGACCGATGCAGATATTCATTGCACCATCACCAAGTGCGAAGCCCAGTCCACTGTCATCAACAAAGAGGCTTTCGAAGCACTGATGAGTTGTCTGGAACAGATTCCGCAAGGCGTGGTGAAGATGAGTGAGACAATGCAAGATACCGTAGAGACCTCGAATAACGTAGGACGTATTCTGATGGAAGAGAATCAACTCTTAGTAACCACCCATACCCGTAGTTTTATCGATGCCGACATGAAAGCACTCGCTGACGAGATCAAGGAAGTGTTCGCAGCCTGTGGTGGAGCATCCACCACTATCATGGAAGCCCCTGCCTGGCAGGAAAACCAACAGTCAGACTTTCTGAAACTGACCTCTGACGTCTTTAACGACCTATTAGGATGGCGCCCTCGTCTGGTAGCGATGCACTTCGTCTTGGAGGCAGGTTTCTTCGTCCAGAAATTCCCAGGCATGGAGATTGCTTGTATTGGTCCTCGTATTGTAGAGCCCCACTCCACCAGTGAACGCGTAGAACTGAAAACGGTGGACGATATCTGGCACGTATTACAGGAATTGCTAATCCGACTGGCCGTATAAGTCCCTGTCATGAAAAATTATTGTAAAATATTCAAGAATGTTTGTACCTTCTATTTGAAATTCGTACCTTTGCACCCGCAAATCAATAAACACTAACAAAAAACATTTTATGTTACCAATTAAACGCATTCGTCATCAGTTGACAATTTGTAGATTTCTGTTTGGAGCAATCCTCCTGTCTGCTTCATTACAAGCATCAGGAGCAAGTTACGCTAAGGGATACAAGAATGTCACTAATAGCAACCCCATCAGTGTCAGTGTGTTCTGTGCTGATCCCACGGCACTCGTATATAAAGGACGTTTGTATATATATGGTACTAACGACCATCAGGAGTTTATTGCCAATGGCAAAAAAGGCAAAAATTCCTATAACAAGATCAAGTCTCTCGTGGTATTCTCCACGGATGATATGGTGAACTGGACTTTCCATGGCACCATTGATGTAAAAAAGGTATGCTCATGGTGTGGAAATTCTTGGGCCCCTTCGGCGGTATGGCGCACCAATGCAGAAACTGGCGAAGACGAGTTTTTTATCTATTTTGCAAATGGTGGTAGTAATGTAGGAGTCCTTAAAAGCACTGTCTCTCCTGTTGGACCATTCATATCACCAAATAGTCAGGCTATGGTTCGTCACGGTATGCCTGGTGTGGATCCCTGTACCGCTCTGTTCGATCCAGGTGCAGTAATTGATGAGAACGGTACAGGTTGGATTACCGTTGGTGGTTATTCTCCTAACGCACAAGGCAGCAAACTTCAACCCAACAATGTCAGTATTATTAAACTGAAACCTTCAATGACTGAAATCGATGGCACGGCTGTCAAAATTCCGGCCCCTTATCATTTCGAGGCCAACGAACTGAACGTCATCGGAGGAAAGTACGTATTTACTTATTGTTCTCATTGGGATCGCGATCCAACGGAGTGGAACACTTACAAAAGTGAGCATAACATCAATGCCAACATGCCTGACTTAGGTACCATGTGCTATATGGTCAGCGATACACCTATGGACCCTGACTCATGGGAATTCAAAGGCTATTACGGTCCAGGGGTGCAAGGCAACAACCACTCACACCTACAAAAGTTCCAAGATAACTACTATCACATCTACCACAACCATGGAAGTGTCCTGTTGGATGCCATGAAAAGTGGAGGTGACGTAGATGTCAGTGCTGATGATTACCGCTCTATCTGCATAAATGAAGCAATAGTGGACGAATCAACAGCGACTATTAAGCCTGTCACGCTAAGCCTCTCCGGCGTCAAGTCTATCAAGAACTTAAATCCCTACCAACTCCAACAGGCAGAGACGATGGCAACCTCTGGCGGTATCATGTATGAGAATTTCAAAAATATCACGAAGGTTACTTCTATCAATACACTGGGCAACGACGCTTCCGAGAATCTGTATATCAACATTTCAAAAGGCGATTGGACGATGGTACGTGATGTGGATTTTGGTGAGGATGGTGCGAAGGCTTTTATCCTCAGAGCCAAAGGCGCTGGTAAATTGGAAATCAGGTTGAATAAAATCAATGCAGATGCTGCCGCTACAATAGCATTTACCTCAGATGACTTTACCGAACATCATATCGCCGTTGACCAAACCCTATTCAATGGTGTACAGAAAGTGTTTTTCGTATTTACTGACTCATACAAAGTCCAGTTTGACGCTTGGCGGTTCTCACAAGATGAGGCAGACAACATCAAATACATGAAAGCTGTACCACAAAAAAAGAAGTCTTCTGGCATCTACGACCTGTCTGGTCATCGTATACAACAGCAACAGGGTCGTGGTGTTTACATTCAGAACGGAAAGAAATATGTAAAATAAATAATATCTCTTTTACAAAAATAGAAAATGCTACAATTCATTTACAAGAAAGGAATATGGCTCATTGCCCTGATTGCTGTTACAATAGCGTTAGTGGCCTACGAACCTGATTGGCTTTGGAAAATACAGAGTCGTAACTTGTTCCTATACACCAGTTTATTCTTTAAACAACAGATGGTAGTGGTAGGAGGTTTCTTGTCATATATCAGCATGTTCTTCACTCAATTCCTATATCATCCCTGGTTAGGCGTGCTGTTGCTCTGCGGCTGGTGGTGGATCTTGATGGAGGTGACAAAGCGTGCCTTTCAAATCAGCGATTCGTGGAATGTGTTGATGTTGATTCCCATAGCCCTGTTACTGATTGCCAACGGTGAGTTAGGCTATTGGATCTACACATTAAAATTACATGGATATTTCTTTGTAGCCACTATCGGGACAACCTTTGCCATAGCCAATATATGGTGTTTTAGACTTTTACCTGATAAGTATTTTCTTAGAACCACATACATCGTCCTCATAGGGCTGATAGGCTATCCGCTCTTCGGAGTCTATGCCTTATTCGCAATCCTGTTGATGGCAATCGTGACATGGCGACAGAAAGGCTCACGCGCTCATGCATTCATCAACACCTTCGTAGCTATTTTAGTCATTGTAGCAATTCCTCTACTCTGTTATCGATATATATACGATCAGACGAGTATGGATAAAATCTATATGACGGGACTACCTATATTTGCTATCTTAGAGGATTATCTTATCTATTATCTGCCTTATATCCTTTTAGGTATTATCTACTTATTATTTGCTTTGACAACAGGAAAACTGACAGAAAACAAATGGACAGAAAAGAAACTGATTACAGGACTGTTGCAAGTGGCAATAACGATTGGTTTGGCAATTGGTGTTATACACTATTGGTTCAAAGATGAGAACTACCATCATGAGTTAGTCATGCAACATCGTATTGAACAGACTGATTGGGAAGGTGTACTTCAAGAAGCCATCCAACAGGATGACGAGCCAACTCGAGCAATTGTCATGATGCGTAATCTTGCCTTGACGAGACTCGGAATGGCTACCCAGATGTACAACTATCCAAACGGAGCAAAAAAAATAGAAGCTCCGTTTAATACTAATTCCTCACTGGTATGTGGTAAACTCATCTACTACAATTATGGCATGTTGAATGATTGTCACCATTTGTGTATAGAGGAGGGTGTGGAATATGGATTATATGTGGAAACTCTTCAATACCTGACACGTAGCGCTTTGCTTTCCAAAGAGAAACAGGTAACAAAAAAATATCTGAATTTATTGAAGCAAACCTTGTATTATGATCAATGGGCAACAGAATTTGAACAGATGCTCAATAACTCCCAACTCGTCAAACAATCTGCTGAAACAGGACCTATTCTGCATATGCTACATCCTCATAACCAATTAGGGATAGATGATGGTGATACAGAGAGTTATATGATGAGATATCTGTCTATTCTTGATTCCGATGATCCATATTTGCAGGAACAGGCATTGTTGGCCGCACTATATGTAAAGAAACCAAACCGTTTTTGGAAACATTTCATAAAATATATCCGGATACACTCTCAAGAGCCTATCCCGCAGGTGTTTCAGGAAGCCGCTTTCCTCTATGCCAATCTGGAACCGCATGGGGATATCAATAAACTTCCACTCAAAAAGGAGGTCAAGAAAAACTATCGCGCTTTTATAAAAGAACTTCAGCGATATAACAATCAAGATATCCAACAAGTACAACAAATACTTAACTTGCAATATGGAAATACCTACTTTTATGATTATTACTTGAGAAATAACAAGAATGATTAAGATGAAACAATTATATATTTTTTTCGTCTCAGCACTCATGCTGACTGCCTGTGGAAAGCAGGTGCCAACGGTTTTCAGTCAATCTGGAAAACTACCCAGTATCTATCCTGACTATACCAATGTCACCGTTCCCATCAATATGGCACCGCTGACCTTCCAGTTGGAAGAGGCTGCAGATGAGGTAGTGGCACGCTTCTCTGTCGATGGAGAAGAGATGATATGTGGAGGCGACCAAGTACAACCTGACATCGATGACTGGCAACAACTTGCAGAGCGAGCCAAAGGCAAGGCGATGACGGTAGAAGTATATGCTCGCAACGACGACAAATGGATACGTTTCAAGCCCTTCAGTATCTTCGTATCACCTGACAGCATCGACCCCTATATCAGTTACCGTCTCATTCCTCCCTCGTATGTCAGTTATGAGGTACTGACGCTCAACCAGCGTTGTCTGGAGAATTACAACGAACAGGTGATGGTCAACAATATGTTGTGCAACACACCATCCGCCGAACAATGTGTCAACTGTCATCATTATCAGAAAGGCAATCCCCAACGCATGCAGTTCCATGCCCGCCAAAATCATGGTGGTACGGTGATTGCCTACGACGGAAAGGTGTGGAAAGTAAATATGAAGAATGACTCTATCCTCTCTGCTGGTGTCTATCCCGCCTGGCACCCTTTCCTGAACCTGATTGTCTACTCAACCAATAAGACCCATCAGATGTTCCACACCACAGACCCCAACAAAATAGAAGTTCTTGATACGGAGAGTGACATGATTGTTTATGACGTAGAGAAGAATGAAGTGACCAACATTGAAAACGACCCGAATGAATTTGAAGTATTCCCTGGTTGGGCTCCTGATGGCAAAACACTCTACTATTGTAGTGCTCACTTTGAGGTGACGGACTCTACCAAAAACCGTTCTATGGAAGTCTTTGGGAATTCACCTGACATTCATTATAATATTTATCGCAAGACCTTTGATCCCACGACCAAGGAGTTCGGGCCTCGCGAACTGGTGTTCGATGCCGCTGCCCAAAATATGAGTGCTACCCTGCCTCGAGTTTCTCCTGATGGTCGTTTCCTGATGTTCACCATGGGTAAATATGGTGTTTTCCATATCTGGCACCACGATGCGGATTTGTGGCTAATGGATTTGACAACTGGCGAGACTCATCCTATGAAGGAGATTAATTCCACCGATACTGAGAGCTATCACACTTGGTCGAGCAATGGTAGATGGGTGGTCTTCAGCAGTCGCCGTGATGACGGTAACTTCACACGTCCGTTCTTTGCCCATATCGACAAGAATGGTAAGGGCACCAAGCCCTTCGAACTTCCGAGTGCTGATCCCGACTATCACCGCCAGTTCATGAAGTGTTATAATATTCCTGAGTTCATGACAGGTCCTGTCACAATCAAGCCACAGGAGTTTGCCGACGTACTGAAGGGTGACGGAAAACCGCCAGTGACATACCGTTCTCAGAAAAAATGAGAAAGATTCTTTATATCATGCTATGGTGTCTGATGACATCATCTGCTGTGATGGCAGACAATCAGGCAGAACAGTTGTATGAGTCTGCCGATGCTGCCTATGCCAAGCAAGACTACAAAGAAGCTGCAAAACTCGCTAAAGAGGCCTTGCCTTTGTGTAAAGGAACGGAGATAGAGGCCGACTGTCTGAACTTGTTGGCTATCATCCATATCCGCCTGTCTGACTATGACGAGGCGGCAAAGTATGCCAAACAGTGTTATGCACTGGATGAGAAGACGGGCGACCCTGACATCATGAGTTCTTCGCTCAACACACTGGCAGCCATCTATATGGGTGCCCATCAGGCGAAAGAGGCAGAACAGTATGTGCTGAAAGGCATTGAGATGGCAAAGAAAGCCAACAATCCAGCCCGTATGGCTGTCTTGCAGGCGATGGCATCAGAGGTCTATCACACGTTGAATGATGACCAGAAAGCACTACCTTATATCGAGAAAGCTTACGAAATCGACAAACAGGCTGGCAATGAGCCTCGTGCGATGGTACGCCTTGCCCAGAAAGCCTCCATACTGATTGGGCTGCACAACTATCAAGAAGCGGAAAAGATACTGAAGGAGGTGATTCCTTTCCTGAGAAAGACGGAAGACCGCCAATCATTGGGTATTGCATGCAACAAGATGGGTATGGCACTGTCCTCCCAACAACGGGAGGCAGAGGCAGTTTCCTACTATCAGGAAGCCGCCGATATCTTCATGCAACTGGGTGATCCCTACAATGAAATACATGCAAGAAGAGGACTCTATGAGTTGCTTTGGAAAAGCAAGCCTGATGAAGCAAAGCAACAGTTTGACCGCTTCACCGAGTTGAAAGATTCTATATATAATAATGTGTCGGCAGAAAGACTCGCCCGTTATAATGCGGAATTCGGCAACGACTGGCTTCAGATTGAGAACCATGAGCAGCGCCAAGCGAAGTTCTGGGCAATGGTAGCCGCCGTGTTTGCCTTGATGCTTGCCATCGTTATCTGGCTTCTCATGCGTCTCCGCCATCAGAAACAACTGCGTATCAATGCCGAGCTCTGCAAGAATATCCGTGAACTGCGTGAGAAATACGATATCCTCAACGAACAGTACGACAACGCTATTGCCACCAGTACCCAGGAAGACACTACGGAACTGAATGATGCCGACAGTGATTTCATCGAGAAGACGGTGAATATCATCAACGAGCTGATTCATACGGGGCAGATTGATGCCAACCATGTGGCAGAGCGTCTGAACATGAGCCTCTTCCAGTTCCGCCAGCGCATCACGGCTCTCACTGACGAGACACCCCAATCGTTCATCCAGACCGTTCGCATGCGACGTGCCCGTCACTTGCTCGATAATCACCCCGAAATGACCATTTCGGAGATAGGTACGCTTTGTGCCTATAACGATACGCCCAACTTCACACGGGCCTTCAAGAAGACTTTTGGCATCACTCCCACGCAATATTTGGAGAAAAAAGGGCAAATTACACAAAATGATAACATAACTTGACGAAATGATAACGATTGTTTGTTGTTTTCGCCGTAATTTTGCACCCGGAAACAACAAACATATCTGTTATGATAAAGACCAACTATCAGAAAGCGGCCAAGGAATATGCCCAGCATTACGTGGAGTATCTGCTGGACATGGAGGGTATGTTGGGACAACAGGTTGAGAGGCGACTCAACGAGCTCATAGAGCAAAAAATAAAGGAATACATGAGTAACATAAACAATAAACATTAAACATCAAAAGAACAATGAAACAGAAAGAATTTATCGTTAAGGCTCTGACCGCACTGGTCATTGCTTTCGGAGTACAGACAACGGCTAATGCCCAGCTTGGTGGTCTGCTGAACAAGGCGAAGAAAGCCGGTAAGGACAAAGTAGAACAGAAAGTCGACAACACAAAGTCTCAGGCCGTCAATCAGGCCAGCAATGCCACAGGTCTTAACGAGCCATCAGCCGAAGGTGTAGTTTGGCGCTGGCAAGGTAAGGAGAGTGAACTTGGTCAGTGGGCAGACAAGATCGTCTTCACTGGTGACCGCAAGTCAGATGCCTACAAGCAGCAGGTGTTCCTACACATGAAAATATTTGGTGAAGTACTCGCAAGAGTCACCTCTACAGAAGCATATGGATTGCTGGATTATATCACTTCTGATGACAAGAAGACATGTGCTCCTATAGACGAAATCCCACGCTATGCTTGGACAAAGGCTTTTGTTGACAATCCCACAGTCGACAACTTCAAGGTATTCGCAATGGTGCTGCTTTATGATAGCCCAACATACATGGTATACCTGCAGTATCCGATGAGCAATGCAGCAAGTGGTGTTGTAAATACCGATAAGGGTTGGATGTTGGCTTGGCCGTCAGAGTCGGCAATGAATAACGAGCGCAGAGCCCGTGAGGATTATGCCATCGAGATTGCCAAGAAGAAGATTCCCTTGAAAGACATCTGCGACTATACGCTTATGCAGTATCAGCGCGCTGAGGCAGCCATTGAACAAGGCAGTCCTAGTCTGGCTCACGGCTACTTCATGGCAGAGGAGTTAAAGAAGCGTGTCATCGCTGAGCATCCGCAGTACGACGCATCTGCTGAATGCGTTCGACTGGTCGAGGCTGAGAGTGCTAAGTGGCAAGCCAACCAGGGCGAGAAGTATCGCAACATGGTCGAAGCTTGTGCGGTTAGTTCGGCAAAACCTGTCGATGTTCCTGCTGGTGTTAACGTAAGTGCTGACATCAAGACCAATGGCGATGCCGCTGCTAAGAAATGGGCTCAACTCAAGAACTTCGAATATGTGAAGACCATCTACCTTACCAATTCATGGCGTGCATTCAAGAACCCGAAGTTTCCATACAATGTGACCCATCACGCCATCGAGGCTGCAGTCATCTGTAAGACGGGCGGTAAATACGTGATGCAAAAGATGGACTTGCAGAAGTCACTGAAAGGCGAGTATAGCATGGTTGTTGGTCTCGGTGCCAAACTCACTCCCGTGAACTATAAGTAAACAAACAATATTAATCATTTAAAAAACTTTAGAAACGTTATGAAAAAAGTTTTATTCAGTTTCGCCATTCTGGCTGTAGCAGCCATGATGGTATCGTGTGGTAACAAAACGGCGCAGAACGCCGAGGGTCAGGATTCAGCAGTAGCCGAGGAGCAGACGGAGGCAGCTGCAGAGGAGGTTTCAAACGACTATGACTGCGACTATTTCTCAGTAACAGGTCTGGAGGGTTGGAATCTGAAACCGGGTTCTGGCAGCCTGAGAATGGAGAAGGACGGTGCTTCTATCACTGTATCAAACTCTACGATTTCTTTTGACAAGTTGCAGGAGAACTACACAAAGTCACATGAGAAGCAGGCCGACATGACCGTTGGCGACATCACATGGCTGGTATATGCCAACGAGAGCTCCAAGCTCTACTGCCTCATGACCGACCTTGCCAGTGAGCCCGAGAAGGCGATGATGGTAAAGACTTTCAAGGTAAAGCCAGACGACCCTGATCTCAAGAAAGTTCTCGAGTCAATCAAACTGAAGAAGTAAATCTTACGATTTCGGTGAATATCTTTGGGAGCCTTTTGGCTCCCTTTTTTATACTTTGGAAGATTTAAACAATAATTTGGTAGAAAAAAACAAGGATTATATCAAAAAATATTGTAACTTTGCAACCGAAATCTGAAACAAAACTTTAACATTAAAATATTAAAACTAATTTATTATGGCTTACACAGAGACAACAACAACTGGTTACGGGACCCGCGTAGGGAACTCGTTCAAGAGTATTGGTACTGGTTTCATCCTGTTCTGTGCCGCTACAGCCTTGCTATGGTGGAACGAAGGACGTGCCGTGAAGACTGCTAAGATGCTCGAAGAGGCAGGAGGTGCCTGGGTCGAGATGCCTAACCCTGACAAAAAGGACGCCGCATTAGACGGCGAACTGGTATGTGGTACTGCAATGGCAACAACACAAGACTCACTGGGCGACGCTCAGTTTGGTGTCGGCGAGAAGGGTATCATTGCCCTAAAGCGTAAAGTAGAATACTACCAGTGGGTAGAGCATGCTGAGAGCAAGAGCGAGGACAAACTCGGCGGTAAGGAAGTTACGACGACCACCTACACCTACTCACAGCAGTGGGTATCAAGCCCCGTACAGTCAAGTCAGTTCAAGGATCCTGCC
The DNA here is from genome assembly GCA_017554145.1 of Prevotella sp. Taxonomy (GTDB): domain Bacteria; phylum Bacteroidota; class Bacteroidia; order Bacteroidales; family Bacteroidaceae; genus Prevotella. The sequence continues at coordinate 39,943 of JAFZIZ010000002.1, forward strand.
TATCAAAACAAGAACACTGTGCTAACCACCGTTGACGATCAGGATCAGTGGGCTGAGAACGTGACCTTCGGTGCTTACAAACTGCCTGAGGGACTCATCCACAGCATTTCTTCCAGTGAGGCTTTCGATCTGGCTATCAACGAGAACCTGCTGGCTCAGTTCGACAAGAGCACACAGACTGCCTACGAGCGTTTCTATGGCGTCCAGACAAAGACTCAACAGCCCCAGCAGCCCGCTCAGCCTCAGCAGAACGTAGTCCTTTCTGACTCTGCCAAGGCAGTAGCTGACTCCCTACAGGCAGTCAACGACTCTATCAACAAGGCGATGGAGAATGCTCAGAACAAAAAAGACTTCGACTATGTTCACCAGGCTGGCAATGTGCTCTACTTCGGTCGTGTACCCGGCTCTCCACAGGTGGGTGATGTTCGCGTAACCTTCGAGAAGATCGTTCCTGCCAAGGTAACGGTGATGGCCGTTGTTGACGGCGACAGCTTCAAGGCATTCAAGGCTAAGAACGGTAAGCGCTTCCAAACCCTCGTGATGGGTAAGAAGACCGGTGATGAGATTATTGAAGACGCCGAGGATGCCAACAGCACACTGACATGGATCCTGCGTATCGTCGGCATCATGCTCGTTATCTCTGCCCTAAAGATGATCTTCGGCTTCCTGACCATGATCCTCAAGGTCGTTCCTTTCCTCGCCAGCATCATGGGCTTCGGTGTAGGTATCGTATGCACTGTGATTGGTGTAGTATGGTCACTCATTGTCATCGCTATCGCATGGATCTTCTATCGCCCAGTTCTAGGTATCATCCTATTGATACTCGCTGCCTTCCTCATCTGGGTATTCGCCTTCAAGGGTAAGGAGAAACTGAAGGAACTGGCAGCTAAGGCTAAGGAAAAGGCTCAGCAGCCTGCACCTGCCGCTGCTCCTGCAGCTCCTGCAGAGCCCGCTGGTACAATTACTTCTAATGATAACATTGAAGCATAAGTATGAGACAATTTATATTATCTATGATTCTGTGCCTGTGTGCCTCTGGTATACAGGCACAGAACGCTGAGTGTCAGGGAAAGCACCATGACTGTCAGCACCAGAAACAACAAAAGGTTCAGCCCATCCAGATGATCCTTGACTCCGATTTCGGTAGTTCTACGGACGACCTGTTTGCGCTGATGATGCTCCACCACTATATTGACGACGGTCTCGTAGACCTGAAAGGTATTGTCGTAGACCGTGAAGGAGAGAAGAATGCCGGTGTCGTCGACATCTTTAATACATATTACGGACATCCTGACATTCCCGTAGGTCTGGAGCGCAACGGTGTGAAGAATCCCCGTTGCTTCATCCCCTATAATGGTATCTGTGACCTGAAGGACGCTCAGGGCGCCCCCCTCTTCAAGCGTTCGCTGGATGTTAACAAGTTGCCCGACGGCTATAAGCTCTATCGTAAACTGCTCAGCAAGGCAGAGGACAACTCCATCGTGATTGTGGCCATCGGCTTTGCCACCACCCTCTCCCAGCTCTTTGAGTCAGGTGCTGACGAGTATTCCAAACTCAGCGGTTTGGACCTCTTCAAACAGAAGGTAAAGGCTGTCTATATCCAGTCTGGTCGTTTCGAGGCTGGCGATAGCCTCAGCGGTTATAACATGCGTGCCGCCTCCAAGCAGTCGGCCATTTTCTACAGCAAACTGCCTGAGAAGGTAGACCTCATCATGTCGCCCAGTAATATCGGTGACAAGATGAACTACCTGCCGCAGGATGTAGTGGCAGACCTCTCTTATACAGACTGGAACCCCATCAAGGCGGTTTATACGAACTATACTTGTGACACGGGTCAGCGCATGTGGGACACCAACTGTCTGGTGAATGCCGTTCTCGGTGATAACGAGTATCACCTCTCCCCACGTGGTTGGGTGACCTTCGTCGACAAGGGTGAGATGTCGGAGATGCTGTTCAAGCCGGATCCCAATGGTAATGCCCGCTATCAGATGCCTGGTGACAGTTACTTCTTCGAGGAGAAACTGATGGACATCCGCCGTCACAACCGTATCAATAAATATCCTTCACGTTATACCATCGAGGCTCCCCAGCCTACTCTGCTCAGCGGTGCTGCCACAGAATGGGCTAAGCCCCGTATGGGTCTGCTGATCGACAAGTATCTTGCTACTGCTGGCAATAAGCTCGATCCTGATGAATTCCGTCAGGTATTCCAGCCTATCGGTTACTATGGTGGCAACATCCTAGACTACCGTGAGGCCGAGAAGATGGTCGTTGACTCCCTCTATACTGTAATGCTTGATCGTGCTGCTCGTAATGGCAAGAACACCATGACGATTATCACGGGTGCTCCTGGTAGTGGTAAGAGTACTGCCGCCCGTCAGTTGAACCTGAAGGGCGAGGGCCTGGTCTACGACGCTGCCCTCTCTGGTGGTACCTCCCGCTTGGAGAATGTCATCCAGCGCGCCAAGGCCAAGGGTCTCGACAAGATCACGGTGATGCTCGTGTATAACGACATCCTCACCTGCTACACCAACTCCATCAATCGTGGTAAGAACACCAACCGCTTCTGTACCATCGACTATCTGATGCAGTCGTTTGAAGATAATAAGGGAAAGATTGAATGGTTGCAGAAACAGCATCCTGAGGTAACCGTCATCCCTGTGACCTGCGAGGGTAACAAGGGACCACGTAAGGTGACCATCGAGGAAGCCAAGAACTGGAAATACGACGTTTCTGAAGAGGAAGTCAACAAGATGATGTCTACCCTGCTCGACGTCGTGAACAGCGGAGAACTCTGGGAGCAACAGTTGCCCTCTCTTGTGGGTGATATCATGGCAACACCGAATCTCAGCGACCGTAACAAGAAACTGGCCAAGGAAATCAACGATCGCGTAGAGGAGTTGCTGCACAATAGAAACTAATCCAATCCCGTAAGAGATGAAGAGAATCCTTCTTTTTGCCCTGGCAGCCCTCACATGGGCTGCCTGTGGCAATAAGACCAACAAGGCGGACGATGCTGACTCTACCGCTGTCAGCGACTCTGCAGCCATAGCAGAGGAACAGAACGACACGACACCGCTGCCGATGTTCCTTTACTATATGAACCCCTCCTATATGCAGACCGTCTACTGGACAGGTGTGGAACAGCCGAAGAAGGACAAGGATAATGCCGACTACTTTGACGGCATCTATGCCAGCTGGTCGCTGCAGGAGATGTCTCGCCGCAATGCCGCAGGCTATACGAAGATGCAAATGGGTGGCAAGTGGGTGGACATCAAGTATATCGGTGAACTGCTCAAGAACCCCGATGGCGAGGTGATGTATGGTGGAGAACTGCATGGTCGTTCCTCTATCCCCTCTCCAGGTCTGAAGTATGCCTTCGTCAATCCAAAAGACGCTCCTAAGAAAGACTACGACTACGGTGAGTTTTACCTCATTGTCCATCAGGACTATCTCGCATCTCGTAAGATGTTGAAGTGCACATATATGGAGAGTGAGAAACCCCTGCCTCAGGCCGTTGTCAAGAAGATGGAACAGCAGTATAACATGAAAGCCAAGCGCTCTCAATTCTGCGCCAAGATGGAAGGTGGGTATACACAGGGTTACATCCAGTTTGACGGCGAGTATAAAGGGGCGCCCAAAGATCCTAACAGAGACTTCAAGAGTGCATTGGCATTAGAGTTAATCATCAAGGGTGACACCATCTATACTGAGGAGGTATTAGGCTATTACGACGAGGAGTCGAAAACCTGTACATGGAATGCAGACGATGGTGGTGACTACTGTTCTGTAGGCATCCATGCTGTCTTCGAAGGACCTAAGGGCTTGGAAATCTGTTATGAGAGAGGTGCTCCCGAAAGCAGAACGGTCGGTATGTGGTTCCTGCATGACGGCAAGATTGACAATCTGCAATACGAGTGCTACCATAGCATGATTGACGAGCAGACCCCGCTCTGGAAAAAGGATATCGCCCAAATGCGTAAACTCTTCGCTGCCAGCTCAAAAGGCACGCTGACCAAATACCAGTTCCTGTATCTGGACGATGACAATATCGAAGAGATCTGGATGCGTTCCCAAGACGACAAGTGTGGAGCCATCTTCACCTTTAAGGACAGAAAGCCCCAGCTGATTGCCATAGAGGATGACAAAACGGGTATTGCTTTCTACCAAGGGAATGGAAAGGGTGCTATCCAGATTACCAGTGAGAATGGTAATTTCAAGACGACGAAACTCTATGTCATCAAGGGCAGTCAGGTGATAGAGCGCTTCTCCATGCAGGACTTGGACGGTGAGATTACAGATAGTAAACTCAATGGCAAGACGCTCACGAAATGGGAGGCTGCCGACTATCTCGACAAAACACCTTCCAACGAATACAAAACCTATCCCTACTGGATAGATTTCCAGCAATAAGAAAGGCTCCCGAAAAGGAGCCTTTCTTTGTTAGTGGAGCTGGAGGGAGTCGAACCCTCGTCCAAACAGGGAAACCATACGCTTTCTACATGCTTATTCCAGTCTTCATTTTCGTGATACGGCAAGACCTGGACCACCAACCGTACCCTTATCCTCTAAATTTTCATCTCCCAGCCGAGACTTCCAAGAGACTATTTCCGATTTTCCCTGCACCGCTATACCTTCCTGATTCGGAACCACATCTAGAAGAGCGATGTCTCGTTCTCTCACCTAGTGAGAGAATAAAGCCAGTAATCTACTGTACTTCGATTAGGCAGCGAGAGCGTAATTGTTTTCGCCAATTAATTTTCCGACCGAATGGATTATGGAGTATACAGCCGTCACTCCGCATGCTTACGTACCATCTCAGCCCGCTGTCAAATCCAGTCAACCCCGAGATTTTTACTTTTGCACTGCAAAGATAACAAGATTTTTTCAATTATCAATTGTCAATTATCAATTATTTTGTACCTTTGCAATAAATTTTCGAAAAATCGGTTATTATATATATGAAAGAATATAAAAGAAAACCACTGCAATGGGCATTCTTCGTCATGATGACTGTCCTCATTTTATCGGCTTGTGCTTCTGCTAAAAAGACGACGTATTTTCAAGATGTAAGGAATCTCAGTCAGACCATTTCCTCGCAGGTATCGGAAATTAAGTTGAAACCCAACGACAAGATCTCTATCGTCATCAAGTCGAAAGACCCTACGATTTCAGAATTGTTCAACCTGCCTATCTCCCAACAGGTGGTTGGTCGTCGTACAGACCCCTCTTCCTATGAGAGTCAGACCCAGCAGAGCCAATATGCAGCCGGCTATACAGTGGATAGTGACGGTAATATCGACTTCCCCATGATTGGCAAGATACAGGTTGCAGGTTTGACACGTATGGAGACGGCAAAATATATCAAACAATTGCTGGAGGAAAAAGAGTTTGCCACAAATCCCATAGTGACTGTGGAATACATGAACCTACATATATCTATCTTGGGAGAAGTGAAGGAACCTGGACAGTATATCATTGACCAAGACAAGATTACCATACTGGATGCTTTGGCAAAAGCCGGTGACCTGACCATCTATGGACGTCGCGACAGTGTGATGGTCATCCGTCAGGATGGAAGCAAAAACACCACCTATATGGTGAATATGACCTCTGCAAAGAACGTCCTTCAGTCTCCAGCCTATTTTCTCCAGCAGAACGATGTAGTGTACGTGGCACCCAATGCCGCCCGTTCGCGCCAGACCAATGAGTTCCAGTCAACCTCATTCTGGTTGTCCGTATCCTCTCTGCTGACCACCATTACTTTGTTTATCTTAAAATAAGGAAAACATGGCTACAGAAACAGAAACCATACAGTACCAAACGTCAACAGACAACCTGAGCATCAAGGAATATCTATCAAACTGTAAGAAGCATTGGAGATGGTTCCTCTATACCACCATCACGCTGGTATTACTCACCGTCCTCTACCTGCTTATCAAGAATCCAACTTATGAGCGTTCTACAAGTATCATGATCAAAGACAACAATCCTGCTGGTAACATTACAGCAGGACTGAGTGCATTCCAGAGCCTTGGTTTTTTAGGCGGGTCATCGAATGTTAGCAACGAGTTGGTATCTATGCAGACCCCCTATGTGATGTTGGAAGTCGTCAAGCGCCTGAAACTCGACTATAATTATTATACTTGGGAGTTCATACGGAAGGTACCTCTCTATGGGAAAACCTTACCCATACAGACAGAGGTTGACGGACTGTCCGATGAGGATAAAGCCTGTTTTAAGATGGAACTGAAACAAGGGAATATCCGCATCTGGAATTTCAAGAAGAACAAAGAAAAATTCAGTGAGGAAGTCACAGGAACCCTCAATAAGCCTATCAAATCACCCATCGGTAACATTACCATACGTCCGACAAAGGCTTATCGTAACGATGACGAGATGACCATAGAAGTCGAACGTCTTCAACCCTACGAACAAGCACAGGTCCAGAAAAAGCAATTGTTGGCAGGATTGGATGATGAAATGGCGCAGGTAATCACACTGACATACGAAGACCCTATACCTGAGCGTGCCATTGACATCCTCAACATGCTCATTAAGGTCTATAACGAAGACTGGATGCGCGACAAGAATGATTTGGTAGTAGCTACAACCGACTTTATTGATGGACGTCTGAACTTTATTGAGAAAGAGTTGCAAACCGTTGAGGAAAATATCACAGACTACAAGAGTCAGAACCTTATTCCTGACATCGTGGAGGTCTCCAAACTCTACATGGCGAAAGTGGATGCCAACAAAGACCAATTGGTACAACTCAATAGTCAGATGTATATGGCAACCTATGTCCGTGACTTCCTGAAAGACAATTCCAACAAGAACGAACTGCTGCCTGCCAACCTGATTATCAACGACCAGAACATTGAACAACAGATTGTGGACTATAACAATCTGCAGTTACAACGCAACAGACTCGCACTCAATTCCAGTGACAAGAACCCGTTGGTACTGGATATGGATAAGCAACTGAAATCTATGCGTCAGGCTGTCCTCGCTACGATTGACAATGTCGTGAAACAATTGAAGATACAAATCAATAGTATCACGAAAAGCGAACGTGAGAATCTCGACTGGATAGGTGCCAGTCCTGTGAAAGCAAAACACCTGCTCTCTGCAGAACGTCAACAGAAAGTAAAGGAGACCCTCTATATCTTCCTACTTCAGAAACGGGAAGAGAATGTATTGTCTCAGGCATTCACGGCATACAATACCCGTATCCTGACACCTCCAATGGGTAGTGTCAAGCCTGCCTCCCCCCATAAGTTAAGACTGTTGGCACTCGCCCTGTTCTTAGGAATACTCCTCCCTGCTATCGTTATCTTTATGATGATGAGTTTCACCACGAAGCCACAACGTGATGACAACTGACACAACGAAGCAATCTGTTAATGGCACCTTATGGAGCATGGTTGAACGCCTGTCTACGATGGGCATTCAATTATTATGCACCTTAGTCATTGCACAGTTTCTTCCTCCGTCAGAATTCGGACTAGTAGGCATGATGACCATCTTCATTGCCTTCTCGTATATCTTAGTGGACAGCGGTTTCGGACAAGCAATTGTTCGTGAACCTCATGTGACGCCTACGGATTATTCGTCCATCTTCTATTTCAACATTGCATTGGGAGCACTCGCCTACGTCGTCATGTTCTTCTGTGCCCCTTGGATTGCACAATTCTATGAGGAGCCTCAACTGACCATTCTTCTGCGCGTCGACTTCCTGGCTGTTGTCTTTCAGGCATTTACAGTGGTTCAGATGGCACAACTTCAGAAATCTGTCGATTTCGCACGTATCTCCAAGGTATCTTTCTTCTCGGTTTTTTGCTCTGGCATCATTGGTATTTCCTTTGCTCTTTGGTTACATAATGTATGGGCATTGGTGGCACAGAATGTATCCTTTATCTTTATACGTGCATTTCTCTTCTGGGTATTCAGCAAATGGCATCCTACCCTCACCTTCCAATGGCCATCGATACAGAAATATCTGAGGTTCTCCATGAATCTGTTAGGAGCCAGACTCGTTGCCGCTTTGACAGATAATGCACCCAACCTCCTGATCGGAAAGAGTTACACCGCCACAGACTTAGGTAACTATACCGTGCCTAACAAACTACAAACATCCATCGCTGGTACCCTGTCGTTTGCCATCCATCGGGTATCCTATCCGATTATGGCAAATTTCCAGAATGATATTGACAGACTACGTAGTTATAGTCAAAAAGTGGTAGGAATGGCATTCTATCTCATTGCCCCTATCATGCTCCTGCTCTTGGTAGAGGCAGATGATTTCTTTGCCATCATCCTGACACCTGAATGGGTTATAGCAGCCCAGTATTTCAAATATCTCTGCCTGATTGGTGCTGTGTTCTGTTTTGCGGATATCAACATGGATATCCTGTTGGTAAGAAACAAGGCAGACTTGGTCCTCCGGATAGAGATCTTCAGGAAGGCCCTATTTATCATTCTGTTGGTCATCGGCATTTTGACTGACATGAGGACACTGATTCTCCTATTGGTAGTATGGAACATCTTCAATGCTGTCTTTGTCTCTTACTTTACCGGAAGAGAGATACATTGCTCTTTGATGAGCCAATTACACAACCTGACCCCAACCATACTCTGTCTATGTGTGGCAATGGCTGTATCATGGGCTATCTCCTATCTGATGAACGACAGCAATCTATACATTCGCTTCTTCCTTTCCATGCTGCTTGGATTAGGCACTTATCTCCTACTATCGTTTAAGGGAATCTATTTTCAGTATATTCGCTCTAACATAGGAATCTTGCTACGCCGATGATCATCATATACATATATTTCCTGTTGTTCTTGGCTGTGGCTATTACTTCACAGTTCATCGGTTCAAAGACGATTAAGCGGAACTTTGAGATTGTTGCTTGTTTCATTCTGCTTTTTGGCTTTTTCGGATTTCGGGATATCACCGTATTGAATGACACCCCACACTATTATGGTTTTTACTACAAATTAGCACGGTATAAAAGTTATTTAGAGGAATCTATCTTCGCTATCAACCCATATGACCGTTTTGAATATGGCTATCAGGTGATTGTGCACTTCCTCATCAAATATGTTTCCCGTGATCCCTATACGATTATATGGTTTTCATCTTTGGTACTGACTATTGGTAACCTTTGGTTTATCAGCAAACGAGTGGATAATATTGCCATCGTTACGTTTGCCATCCTGTTATCAGGTAATTTCTATACCCAGTACTGTTTGATTCGCCAAGCCTTTGCTCTCATGTTCTTCTATATAGCCTTTGGCTATTTGGAAAAGAACCGTCCGTGGATCTATACGATCATCATGCTATTTGCTACTTTGTTTCATTATACGGCATTTGCCTTACTGGTATTACCACTCCTAAAACTATTGAAAATAAACCGTAGGAACATATTTATCCTTTTCGTCCTGACAGTTGCCTTTGCCATCTTGATTCTCCAAATCATGTCTATACTGGGAATCACTCATAATTCCTATTTCCAGCAGATGATTAAACGAGATAAAGCACCTTTGGCGGCAATCCTGGACTGTCTGTTATTGGCAATGATTTACGGTACCTGCATCTTTGTGCACTACAAGATGCGATTGAAAGAAGTCGATAAGACCTACTTCTGGACCTGCCTGTTTTCTTTCTGCATTAGCATCATCACGATAGCTTTCCTCCCCTTGTTCCGCATCAACACCTATCTGTTGCCTATTGCCATCATACAGTTGATGAGGTATCTCACTGCTACCTATACCTTCAAGGAGGAGAAAAGCAGTGTAACGTCCTTCAAACAGAAAGAGTTACGCCGTTTCCTGCAATTTGCTTTTCTACTTTTTCTCTTTGTCAGGATTTCTGTGACCATGACCTTCCGCAATGAATGGAATCATGTGACACCTTATAGTTTCTATGATTTCAGTGACAGATATCATTATTATCACCTATATTGGGATTAAAATATAAAGCCTCATTTGATGAAGATACTCCACATAGCAGCCTACAATACCCTTTACTTCAATGGGGTATATTCTGTATTGGTAGAACTCACCAAAGAGCAGATGGCATTGGGACATCAGGTAAGGATTCTTAACATAGACAACAACGAAGGTGAGGTACTCCCGATAGAACAAAAGGCAGGTAGTCAACAGGATTTCCGTCAACTGCTGGAAGATGAGCAACCTGATATCGCAATCCTGCATGGCATTTATAAGCCCTGTTACAGAGGCTATGTCCGTTCACTTGACCGCCTACACATACCCTATCTGGTAGAACCTCATGGCGGCAGTTCCGTTCAGAATGCCCGGAAGAGTCCTGTGAAGAAATGGATAGGCAGACTCCTCATCGCAAATCGCCTCATCAGTCATGCCAAGGCAGTCATCTACCTGAATCAGAAAGAAGCAGATGATTGCGCATACAAGAAGATTCGGAAGCAATCACTCATCATTCCCAATGGCACTGTTCCGTATCCCCTTAAACCAGCAAGAACCAACCAGTATCCTGTTCGCTTTATCTTCCTGGCACGGATTGATGTCGACCAAAAAGCCCTCGACTTACTGTTTCCTGCCATCAAACGTTTTAACAACAGTGGCGACAAAGAGAAAGCAGAGTTTCATTTCTATGGGAAGGCACGAATGCCGGAATATGTGACCGCCTTCAACCAATACATCCAACAGGCAGACGACAATGTTTTCTACCATGGTCCTGTCTTCGGAAAAGATAAGCTAAAGGCATACCATTCCTCGGATGTATTTATCCTAACCTCACGCTTTGAGGGAATGCCGATGTCTGTATTGGAAGCCCTGTCGTGTGGACTGCCTTGCTTACTCACCCCACAGACGAATATGGCAGACGCCATCGAACAATATCATTGTGGATGGGTGACATCACTAAGTGTCGAGGCGATTGCAGAGAGCATCCGACAAATCCTCAAGGAATACCCGACGAAAGCCGAAGAACTCTCTGAGAATGCCAGGAAAGCCGTGGCAGACTATTCATGGAGTCATATCGCTCAAAAGAGTGTCTCTTGCTATGAAAGTTTCATTATCTAACATCGAATCATTATGACAGAACTCAGACATCTCCAAATGGTGATTCTCGGAATCATGAAAGATATCGACGAACTATGCCAAAGAAACCATATCGACTACTACCTAGACGGTGGTTCGACCATTGGAGCTGTCCGCCACCAAGGGTTTATCCCATGGGATGACGATTTGGACATCATGATGACCTACGATAATTATGAGCGTTTCATTCAAGCCTGTCGTGAACAGCTGGACCCTGACAAGTATTATATCCAAGAGGGATTGAGGGACTGGCCTTTGAACTATTCGAAAATCAAATTGAAAGGTACTTATTTTGAGGAGATAGAGAATAATAATGGGGGAAAGGACAACGAATACGGCATTTTCATTGACGTTTTTAAGATTGACAACACGTCAGACAAACGCTGGCAACAACGCATACAATATGCTTTCGCAAAATATCGTGTATGCTATGGACAACTCTTACGCACCTACAAGACGGCATCATGGCAGAAGAAACTGTTCATGGCACTCTCCTATCCGATGAAGATAGGTTTCATTCGCCATTTTGTTATTCGCCAGTCAGAGCGCTATAATGGGAAGGATACGGAATATATCGCCAGTTTCTATGAGCCAAGACGATTTAAAAATAGTTTTTTCAAACGTACCACTTTTGGTATCCCCCAATACATGCCCTTTGAAGACATACAACTACCTGTTCAGGCTGATTACGATAACTATTTGACCACCACCTTTGGAAACTATATGCAACTACCCCCGATGGAAGACCGTCAACAGAAACACATGTTAAACATAGATTTTGGGAAATACTAATGAAAAAATTACTTTATATCCTAATAGGTTGCGTTTTTCTTCCTTCAATAGCCGGATGTGCCGAAGAACTCTCTTTCCATCCAGAAGATGTGATGAATGAGAACGACCTGACACTTGGTTCTGGTCAGATGTCTTTCATCCATATCTCAGATGTACATCGCAGTAGTGCCAGCATCACCCCTGCCTTGTATTACCTTAACCATACGCCATCAACCTTTGCCCTTTTGACAGGTGACATCATGGCATCAGACAACATGCTGAAAGAGATCCAAGAGTCAGATAAGCCGATACTCCTGATTCCAGGCAATCATGATGCCTATCCTTTTTATGCATTCTCAGTAGGACAGACTGGATTCAGGACACAAGTTCTGGATGCTGTCGAACAGGACAAGAAAGTAGTCTTCGCCAACGACCATGACAACTATTGGTATCAAGATTACCAGAAAGACGGATATACTTTGAGAGTCATCGGTATCGACCAGTATGAGTTTGAAAGCGTCAACGAGGGTCCCAACTCACTCATCTGTGTGTATAGCCAGCCACAGATAGACTGGTTGATTCAACTTCTTGAGAACTCCGGTCATTGTGACGGTATCATCATGGCGATTCACGCAGGATTTGGAAACGAAAAAGTGATGAGTCGTGACAGGAATGTGACCAATGACTTTATTTCTATCTATGCAAAAGGTTATGAAAACTCCTATGACTATGCTGGTGAGAAGAATATCAAAATCATTCCTGACATCATTGATGCCTACCAGACTGGCATTAACCTGACAGAACAGAAATATGGCAACTCCAGTAATGGAGACACTCTCACCGTTTCCACCCATTTCCAAGGACCTCATCAAAACTTCATCGCCTATATGGGAGGACACCTCCATTTTGATATTGTGGAATATCTGACAGACTATCCTCAGCAATTATTGGCACTGATTGCCTATTGTGGAGAAGGAACTGGTCATGATGATAATGATTTAATCAAAAGCACCAATAACAAGAACTTTTATAATTTCAACGTTAATATCATCGATTTTAAGAAACGAGAGCTGAAAATCATCCGCAAAGGAGCAAATGTTAAGGTTGACAATACTACCCGAGACTCTATTGTTTTCAACTATTAAAAGAAATTATAAGGAATTTCCATCCGAAAATGAAATAAAATGCTTACCTTTGCAAAAAATTTGAAAAAACTATGGATTTCTCAGTCCTGATTTCAATATATAGCAAAGAGCAACCTCAATATTTACAAGAAAGCCTTGACAGTATTTTCGGGCAAACATTACCACCCACAGAAGTAGTGATGGTATGTGATGGTTCTTTGACAGAGGCCTTGGATCAGATGATTGAGAAATACAGCCAGCAACATACTGAATTGAAAGTCATCCGTCTGCCTAAGAACGGAGGACTGGGCAAAGCCTTACAAGAAGGACTGAAACACTGTTCATACGAGATAGTTGCCCGAATGGATACGGATGACATTTGTAAGCCCGACCGTTTTGAGACACAGATCAAATACATGGAAGAACATCCTGAGACGGATGTCGTAGGAGCATGGATTGATGAATTCTCAGAAAACCCGTCAAAGATAGTGTCTGTTCGCAGACTTCCAGAGCAGCATGAGGATATCGTTGAATTTGCCAAGAAACGCAATCCCGTTAACCATCCGACAGCAGTCTTCAGACGTTCTGCTGTTGAGAAGGCAGGTAGTTATCGCCATTTTCTGTTATTCGAAGACTATGATCTGTGGGTACGCATGATACTCAATGGAGCCCGGTTCCATAATATCCAGCGTTCCTTGCTCTATTTCCGGATGCCCAATGATTTCTTCTATCGACGGGGAGGACAAATGTATCTGCAATCAGAGATACAATTACAGCGTCAATTCCACCAACTCCATTATATCACATGGGGACGAATGATGAAAAATATCGTTATCCGCACCACCATGAGATGTATCCCTAACCCATGGCGCAAAAAAGCTTATTTATTTTTCCTTCGTAGATAATAAAAGACAGAACAACGCGTTAAATATTTAAAAGGATACTGCATGGAGCAAAATTACACGTATATTTATGATGGTATGAATGCTTTCGAACGGGAAGTTAAGCGATGGTTTGACTTTTTGTTTGCACTGATTTGCCTCATTCTGTCTTCTCCACTCTTCCTGATCTGCTACATCGTCATTAGGCGTGATGACCCCAACGGTCCCGTATTCTACAAACAGGAACGTATCGGACGTTTTGGAAGACCGTTTATCATCTATAAGTTCCGTAGCATGGTTGTCAATGCAGAGGAAAACGGACCAGAACTCTATAATGCTACAGAAGACAAGAGACTGACCAAGGCCGGTAAATTTCTACGAAGCCATCATTTAGACGAATTGCCCCAGTTATTGAATGTCTTGAAAGGAGAAATGTCGTTCGTGGGGCCACGTCCCGAACGGAAATTCTATATCGACCAGATTATGAAACACGACTGCCGCTATAAGTATCTCTATCAGATACGTCCTGGTGTTACCTCGTATGCCACCCTCTACAACGGTTATACGGACACCATGGAGAAAATGCTCAAGCGACTGGAAATGGATTTGGACTACTTGAAACGAAGATCATGGTGGGAAGATGCCAAGATTATGGGCCTCACCGTCATGCACGTTGCCATAGGCAAGAAATTCTAAAACTACTCTCCCATAGAAACCAATGACATACCAACACTTCATACTTATCGGCTCTATGCTCTTGTCATCTTCTATCACAAGAGCCCAAGACACGCAGAAGACTCAAATCACTTATGACTTGTCGACAGAGACTGCTGTAGGTACAGGCGACTTTACAGCGTATCAGTTGACGGCAAACCGCCATCATGTTTTAGCAACTCGTCCTAATACAGCCTATCTGCGAGGTGCTGTCAACGTGGAGCATGCATTCTCCGAAAGTCTCAAGTTATCTGGTGCTGTTGATGCCATCGCATCCGTTCACGCTGACCACAAGGCATATCTGCAACAGTGTTATGCCAATCTCTCCTACAAGTCCTTCTTTATTGAGGCTGGTAGTCGGGAACAGAAACAGGTGGTACGTGACGAACAGCTTTCCAATGGCTCGTTTGCCAAGGGTACGAATGCCAAACCCATTCCACAGGTTCATTTTGGCACCAACGACTTCTGGACGGTACCCTATACCAAGGGATGGCTACAGATTAACTTTGACTTCGGTTATGGCAAGTTGATGGACAATAACTACCATGAAAAGAAGTTCTATCAAGAAGGGAGTGTAAACAGAAGATATACCACTGGAACCTATTATCACCAGAAACACTTGTATTTCCGCACGAACCCCGCCAAATCTATCTTCATCATTGCCGGTATGGAACATGTCGCACTGTTCGGAGGAACCCTCCACAAATATGAAAATGGGGAATTGATTACCCAAAAGAAACCTGCAAGTCTGAAGGCTTTCTGGAGAGCCATCTTCCCCACAGGCGACAGTCAGTATTTTGAGAACGGCTCGAAGGATGACTGGATTTATGGTAACCACCTTGGTGTGATGACATTCCAAATAGGTTGGAACATTAACAAAGACCATCTGCTACAGGCGTATCTCGACAATCCCTTTGAGGATGGCTCTGGCATGAGAAAGGGTAATGGTTGGGACGGATTATGGGGATTACAGTACAACAATAGGAAATCAGGGAGACAGTACGTCAGAGGTGTCGTATTGGAGTATTTCCAGACCACCAACCAGTCAGGTCCCGTCCATTGGGATAGTGGTGATTACCCAGAACCTATCCGCAGCCAGATTACGGATCTCGTAACGGGTAATGACAACTACTACAACCATTATACCTACGATGGGTATGCTCATTATGGCATGACTCCGGGAAATCCACTGATTCCCTCACCTATATATAATAAGGATGGGGACATGGTCTTCCGTGACAACCGTATCAAGGCATGGCATCTGGGTGTCAACGGTGAGATTACGGACCGCTTGTCTTATATGGTCAAAGGTTCCTATCGGGAAGGATGGGGCAGCTATCCTACCCCACTTCCTACCAAAGATCACTCTTTTGATGCGATGTTCCAAGGCATTTACCAGTTAGGCCCCTGGCAGTTCTCGGCCGCTTATGCCTTCGACAAAGGCAATATTTTCGGTGATTGTTCTACTTTCAACTTCAAAATACAATTCCATGGCAAACTTCTTTAAATCCATCAGACGTCTTACATCAAACATCATACTTCTCACCTCTTCCTTCTTTCTTCTTACTTCTTGTCAAGAGGGAAGTGAAGCAGGAGATTTGCTTGGTCAGTGGCGCTTGGCAGACACAGAGGCGAACTATATGAATATCTCGGGCTCTGTAGTATGGCTCAGACATTATTCTGATGGAGTTTATGGAAATTTCCAACACGTGGGCGACAGTCTCTATATCCAGTGTTATTCTTCGTCAGCCCTGCCTATAGACACTGCTGTTGTTGAAAAGTCTTTTGGTTTCAAGCCTTTCAACAACATCCGTCTCAAGATAGAAGTGCTCGACGGTGATATCCTTGTGTTGAGTAAAGATAACCAGAAATGGAACTTTTATAAGTATTAAACCTTTAAACTCTAAACTTTAATCTTTAAACTTTAAACTTTAAAAACATATAGGGATTTCCCCCACATAGTTTAGGGGAAATCCTTTTCTTATGCCTCATTTTCTTCCTATTTTTGCATCGTAAACAAGTAACAATATGTCGAACTAATAAAAAAGTACGAATATGAAGAAGATGATGATAGCCCTGGTAGCAATGCTGACAATCGCAGCAACGGGCAAGGCAATGAGCTACGAGCAGGCTCGCAACGAGGCCCTCTTCCTGACCGACAAGATGGCTTACGAACTGAACCTGACAGAAGAGCAGTATGAGGCTGCTTACGAGATTAACCTCGACTATCTGATGGGTGTCACCAGTTATGATGATGTCTATGGTATTTACTGGGAGCGTCGCAACCTCGATCTGAGCTATATCCTACTTGATTGGCAGTTGAGCGCCTTCCGTGCCGCCTCTTATTTCTATCGCCCTCTCTACTGGGCTGACGGTTTCTGGCACTTTGCCATCTACGGACGTTATCCGCATCGTGACTACTTCTATTACGGTCGTCCCGTATTCTACGCATCCTATCGGGGTGGACATGCATGGCATGTAACAGGTCACAGCTGGTATCATGGTCGTCGTGATCACTATATCCACCATCACACCTCCTCTCACTTCGGAATGCGTGACGGCTGGAACCGTGGAGACTATCGCCATCATCACAGTGGGAACCGTATGAGTTCTACACGTACCACAGTAAACCATCGTGACAGGGATCGCAATATGGATCGTGGCAATCGTGACATGAACCGAGGTTCTCGTGACAACAATCGCAATCGAGATATGAATCATGGTAATCGCGATAACAATCGCAGCAACCATGACATGAACCGTGGTCCTCGTGACAATAACAACCGTCCTACGACACCCAGTACAACCCCAAGTACAAACAATAACACTCCACGCTCACTGGGCGGTCATCGCACCAATGGCATAACCTCACGCCCCAGTAGCAGCAGTACCACTCGTCCCAGCAGCCCTTCTCGCAGTGGAGGTTCTAGCTCAGGCATGCGTAGTGGCGGATCATTCAGCGGAGGCCACAGTGGTGGTGGAGCCAGAAGTGTTGGTGGAGGAAGCCATGGTGGCGGCGGTCGCAGCAGCGGCGGAGGCCATAGCTACGGAGGACGTCGTTAACACCCTCACCTCGGCATTCATCATTCGTTGCACTTCCGACATCGTACAATGCGCATAAACGGCTAATATTGCTTTATTAATAATTCCGTGACCGACAGCCACCACTCGTTTTCCAGGGTAGGTGGCTGTCAACTTTTGTAGGAAGGTAAAGGCTCTTTGCAATAAAGCATCCTCGCTCTCTATATCATCAGGCCAAACTTCTCCTCGCAATCCTGGTATAAAACGTCCCGTAAAACTCCCCCAATCACGCTCTCTTAACAAGGACATCGTTACGACGGGTAAACCGTGAGGTTGTGCAATAATCTCTGCAGTCTCAATAGCTCGCTGCAGATCACTCGCCACTACGACATCAATAGGTTCACCTCGCAGTCGTTCTGCCACTTGCCGAGCCTGTTCCCTACCCTTCTCATTGAGTGTTCCTTGAGTCTGTCCTTGCATAATCTGACGGGCATTATCTACCGTCTCCCCATGCCGTACCAGATAGATTGTTGTCATTTTCATACTGCAAAGATAGTCTTTTTTAAAATAAATGACTATCTTTGTACCCGAAAATCATTAAAAAGAAGACATGAAACTACTACAGAGTTCCCTTTTCCGTGCAATATGCTCTATTATTATAGGTGTATTGCTGTTGAAGTATCCCGATAATTCTGTCACTTGGTTGACCATGGCGATTGGAACGTTATTCCTGCTGTCGGGTATCATTGCCCTCATCTCCTACTGGAATGCCAAGCGTCACGCTGGTGATTACACCATCACTGATGCTGAAGGACGGGTGATTAGTGGCAGTCAGCCCACTTTCCCGATTGTCGGTATAGGCAGTGTCATCCTCGGTCTAACCCTCTTGCTCAGTCCCGACTTGTTTGCCCGTTGGCTGATGTACATCCTCGGAGCGATGATTATCCTGGGCAGCATCAACCAGTTGATAGTACTGATTGCCGCTCGTCGTTTCGGTTCTATCGGTGCCTTTTTCTGGATAGCTCCCATCGTGTTGTTGATAGCAGGTATCTTCATATTCATCAAACCGATGGAGAGTGCAGGAACAGCCCTCCAGATTCTGGGATGGTGTATGCTGGTATATGGTATCACGGAGGTCATCAACTCTTTGATGGTTTATAGCCTGCGTAAGCGGATGAAGCGCCAACAGGAGGAGAACACCACAGGAGTGGAGGTTGAAGAGATCAAAGAAATCCCTGAGAATCTCATTGAGGAGAAAAAAGAAGAAATCATCGAAGAGGTCCCTCAGAGTGATATCATCGTAGAAGAAGAATAAAAATCACGAAAAAATTTGGCTGGCTCTAATTTTTTTCGTAATTTTGCACCCTCAAAGTGTAAGATAACAAATTAAATAATAAAAAAAAAGTAAAAATGAAAAAAGGTATTCATCCAGAAAACTATCGCCCCGTCGTGTTTAAGGACATGTCCAACGGTGATATGTTCCTTTCGCGTTCTACCGCAAAGACGAATGACACTGTAGAATTCGAAGGCGAAACTTACCCAGTGGTTAAAATCGAAATCTCGAGCACCTCTCACCCGTTCTATACTGGTAAGAGTAAGCTTGTGGATACAGCCGGTCGTGTTGATAAGTTCATGAGCCGCTACGGTAAGGCTGCGAAGAAATAAGATATCCATAGCGAAAATGAAATAAAAAGGTGCGCCGAGGTAGTTGCATATGCCAAGGACGCGCTTTTTTTTACTACCTAACCCAACACATATATGAAAACAATTTATGATTTCACTGTCAAGGACAGAAAAGGAAAAGACGTTTCGTTAAAAGAGTATGCCAACGAGGTATTGTTGATTGTCAACACGGCCACGAAGTGTGGTTTCACCCCCCAGTATGACGAGTTGGAAGCCCTCTACAAGAAATATCACAGTCAGGGTTTCGAGATTCTCGATTTCCCCTGTAACCAGTTCGGACAACAGGCCCCAGGTACTGACGAGTCGATTCATGAGTTCTGTAAACTGAATTTTGGTACGGAGTTCCCCCGTTTTAAGAAAATCAAAGTCAATGGTGAGGATGCTGATCCGCTCTATAAGTTCCTGCAGGAACAGAAAGGCTTTGCCGGCTGGGATATGTCCCACCCCATCGCTCCCATCCTTGATGACATGCTCACCAAGGTGGATCCCGACTACAAGCAGAAACCTGATATCAAGTGGAACTTCACCAAGTTCCTCGTCAATAAAAAAGGTCAGGTCATCGCCCGCTTCGAACCCACCGAAAGCATCGCAAACATCTCTAAGCAAATTGAAGAGCTGTTATGAAAACCAAGTGCCTCATCATTGGTAGTGGCCCTGCAGGATACACTGCAGCCATCTACGCCTCCAGAGCAAACCTCAGTCCAATAGAATATAGCGGATTGCAACCCGGTGGACAACTCACACAGACCACCGAAGTAGAGAATTTTCCAGGCTATCCCCAAGGTGTGGACGGTAATCAGATGATGATGGACCTCCGCGAACAGGCGGAACGCTTTGGAGCAGACATCCGTGATGGTTCCATCACGAAGGTCGACTTCTCGAAAGCACCTTATCATCTTTGGGCAGATGATGGTACAGAGATTGAGGCAGACACCGTGATTATCGCGACAGGAGCCTCTGCGAAATACCTCGGTCTGGATGACGAACGGAAATACAATGGACAGGGCGTCTCTGCCTGTGCTACCTGTGATGGTTTCTTCTATCGCAAGAAGACAGTAGCTGTAGTAGGTGGTGGTGACACCGCTTGTGAGGATGCCCTTTATCTCAGCCATCTGGCCAAAAAAGTATATATGATTGTACGCAAGCCTTTCCTGCGTGCCTCAAAGGTGATGCAAGAGCGTGTCATGGCGGCTGAGAATATCGAGATTCTTTTTGAACACAATACCCTTGGTCTCTTCGGTGAGAATGGTGTGGAGGGTGCCCACTTGGTGAAACGTAAGGGTGAACCCGACGAGGAGTTGGTGGATATCGCCATTGACGGTTTCTTCCTCGCCATTGGCCATCAACCGAACACGGATATTTTCAAGGAGTGGTTAGATACTGACGAAGTAGGATACTTTAAGAAGATTAATGGGACACCAAAGACGAAGATTCCCGGTATTTTCGTGGCAGGTGATTGTGCTGATCCTACCTATCGCCAGGCCATCACTGCCGCAGGCACTGGTTGTCAGGCCGCCATTGAAGCGGAGCGCTATCTCCTCAATCGCTAACCTCTTTCTTTTTCGAACTTCGTTCGATTACTTTTTCGGAAAAGTAACAAAAAGGTTATGTCCTTTTCTTTGGTGCAAAGAAAAGAACTAAAAGAAACATCCACCTTCCCCCAACCCCTCCCTATATGGAGGGGCTTAAACTCGAAATCGCAGAAACCGACGATTTCGAGTATGTTTTAGTAAGGCGGGACGACGCCTTGTTTTATCTACATCCCTGCCTTCTGCTGCCCCTTGGAAAGGGGCGAATAAAGTATAATGACAAAATATGGCGAACCCCGAAGGGGTGAAAGCTGGAGAGCCATACCAAAACCTTGATGGAGGGCAATTTTGCCCGTAATCAATTAAGTCCCCTTTTGTGTAAAAGGGGATTTAGGGGAAATAGAATTTTCTTTTGCTTCTGTTTCTTTTTGAAAAGAAATAGAATGAAATGAGGTTTGGAGGTACCCTCCAGAATAGTTCGGGCTTGGGCCGAAAAAAAAAGGACTCACTTCACAGTGAATCCTTTTCATAAAAAACTAAATTAATCAACCATAAACCTTAACCATTAAAAATCTAAACAGAAATTTTGTTGATGCAAAAGTAGGTATAAAAATCTCTTTATGCGTTCATTTTCCGTTATTTAAGGTTCGAAATCCGTGATATTGACGATTTTCAAACCCTTTTTCACGATTTTTGAACATTTTCGAACCAAATACCAACTTTTTTATTATCTTTGTGGCGAAGATATTAACTACAAAGATGAACTTAACCATTATTCTCATACTGGCAGGACTCCTACTATTGGTGGCACTCTTTCTGATTGGAAGACTGCTCTATCAGCGTAGTGTCCGTATCCGTAACAGGTTGCAGATGAGTTATGTGTTCACGAATATCACCCACGAATTGTTGACGCCACTGACCATTATCGCTGCTTCCGTGGAGAGACTGCGC
The DNA here is from genome assembly GCA_017554145.1 of Prevotella sp. Lineage (GTDB taxonomy): Bacteria > Bacteroidota > Bacteroidia > Bacteroidales > Bacteroidaceae > Prevotella. Next base: position 61,705 of record JAFZIZ010000002.1, read on the forward strand.
AATCATGACCTGGAAAACAAACGGGACTATGACCTCATGGAACTGAATATCGCGCGTGTCGTCAGACTGTTGCAGCAGATTCTGGAAACCAGTAAGTCACAGTCGGGAGAACTGAAACTACGCGTAAGTAATGGTGATGTGATGGAGTATATCCGGGAGACAGCCCTTTGCATAGAACCCCTGATGTCGAAGAAAGGACTGGAATTCACGGTACACTGTCATCCCGAGAGTATGATGGGATGGATAGATACCGACAAGCTCGATAAGATTATCTTCAACCTCCTGTCAAATGCCGTGAAATATACTGGCGAGCACGGAAAAGTCGTCCTCGAAGTGTCCACGAGTCCACGTTACGACCGTGTCATTATCCGTGTCAGTGATAATGGTAGTGGTATTTCGCCAGAAAATATGAAACAGCTCTTCACGCGTTTCCACGATGGAGAATACCGTAAGAACCAGACTTTTGGAACGGGTATTGGTCTTTCCCTGACCCGTGACCTTGTGTATCTGCATGGTGGAACGATACAGTGTCAGAGTTATGAAGGACAGGGTACGACCTTTATCGTAGAACTGCCCATCAAGAAGAACGCTTTCTCTGCCTCGCAGATTGATGAGAGTCATCAAATACAGATAAATCGTCCACACAGTAATATCATTGATCTGGCCACCTCGTTGTCAGGTCTGGAGGTAGAGGATCTTCCAGAGGAAGTGATGCCTGAGGATGAGGATGCCTACACCCTGCTTGTGGTAGAGGATAATGTAGAACTGTTGATGCTCATGAAACAGTTGTTACAACCACATTACCATGTGTTAACCGCCTCCAATGGAAAAGAAGCCTTGGATGCTGTCCATGCCCATGATGTCGATCTCATCGTGTCGGATGTGATGATGCCTGAGATGGATGGTTATGAGTTGACGAAGGTATTAAAGCAGAGTCCCGATTATAGTTATCTGCCTATCATCCTGTTGACGGCCAAGAATCAGGAGGAAGACAAGGAAGAGTCGCTGTTGATTGGTGCCGACGACCACATCAGTAAACCCTTCCGTATGAATGACCTGCGGTTGAGAATTGATAATATCATTGCCAACCGCCGTCGTATCCGACAAATTTTCCAGGAGCGTTCGACGGAAGAGAATATTGAGGAAATCAAGGCGACGGCCTCGACAGAGGATAATGAGTTTATACAACGTGCTATCCAGTGTCTGGAGGAACACTTAGATGACAGTGACTACGACCGTGATGCCTTTGCCCGTGATATGGGAGCCAGTGCCTCGACGTTGTATAACAAACTTCGGGCTATGACGGGTATGAATGTCTCGGGTTTCATCCGTAACTACCGTATTAAAGTGGCATGTCGCATGGCGAAAGAGCAACACGGTCTGCGTGTCAGTGACATCGCCTATCGTGTTGGTTTTAAGGATCCTAAGTATTTCGCTACCTCATTCAAAAAAGAAACGGGCATGCAACCCTCAGAGTATTTCGAACAGGTTCGTGCAAAAGGATGATTATTTAAATGTTAAAAACTCTAAAAGTGAAGATTTTTTCTTTAACCTTTAAACTTTAACCTTTAAACTTTTTATTACCTTTGTCCCCCGGTAATATTCACTAACCAATTAAAATTAACAATGGCAAAACAAAAAAAATTCATCCTTCAGGAGAGTGAGATTCCAACACAGTGGTACAACATCCAGGCAGACATGCCTAACAAACCTATGCCCCCCATTCACCCTGCTACCAAGCAGCCGTTGGGCGTCGATGACCTCGCACATATCTTCCCTAGAGAGTGTTGCGTACAGGAACTCGACACGGAGCACCGTTGGATAGACATCCCCGAAGAAGTACTCGACAAGTACAAGTATTACCGTTCCACTCCCTTGGTTCGTGCTTACGGACTGGAGGAGGCTCTGGGCACTCCTGCCCACATCTATTTCAAGAACGAGTCCACCAATCCGTTGGGTTCTCATAAGATCAACTCTGCCTTGCCCCAGTGCTACTATGCCAAGCAGGAAGGCACGACGAATGTCACCACAGAGACAGGTGCAGGTCAGTGGGGTGCGGCTTTGAGCTATGCTGCTAAAATCTACGGTCTTGACTGTGCCGTCTATCAGGTAAAGATTACCATGCAGCAGAAACCCTACCGTTCCAGCATCATGCGTACCTTCGGAGCTGTCGTAGAGGGTTCTCCCTCGATGTCCACCCGTGCAGGTAAGGATATCCTGACCAAGGATCCCACGCACAGTGGTTCTCTGGGCACTGCCATCTCTGAGGCCGTTGAGCTCGCCACCACCACCCCTAATTGTAAATATACGCTTGGTTCTGTATTGAACCACGTCGGCTTGCATCAGACGATTATCGGTCTGGAGGCTGAGAAGCAAATGGCAATGGCAGGTGAGTATCCTGACATGGTTATTGCCTGCTTTGGTGGAGGAAGTAACTTCGGTGGTATCGCCTTCCCCTTCATGCGTCATAATATCTTGGATGGTAAGAAGACGGAGTTCATCGCTGCCGAACCTGACAGTTGTCCGAAACTCACCCGTGGTAAGTTCCAATATGACTTCGGTGACGAGGCAGGTTACACTCCCCTATTGCCGATGTTCACCCTCGGTCACCAGTTTAAGCCCAGCAATATCCATGCAGGAGGTTTGCGCTACCATGGTGCTGGTATGATTGTTTCCCAGCTCATCAAGGACGGTCTGATGAAGGGTGTGGATATCCCACAGCTCGAGACCTTCGATGCCGGTCTGCTCTTTGCCCGTACAGAGGGTATTATCCCTGCTCCCGAGAGTTGTCATGCTATCGCTGCCACCATCCGTGAGGCGAAGAAGTGCAAGGAGACAGGTGAGGAAAAAGTCATCCTCTTCAACCTCTCAGGTCATGGTTTGATCGATATGCCGAGCTACGACTCCTTCATCAAGGGTGACCTCCAGAACTACAGCGTCTCTGATGAGGAAATCGCCAAAAACATCTCGGAACTGGAACCGATTATCAAATAAAGGTTATAGTTTAAAGGTTAAAGACAAATGAAGCCGTCAATTAGACGGCTTCTTTATTATCTTCCTTATCCAGTTCTTCGTATATCGAATTATTCGACTTATACTCAGGAACAATGATCTTCATTTTCCGTACCGTTGCCATATTATCGTATTTCTTCGACAATTCTATCAGTTCGTCTATCTCTTTTGATATCTCATAGAAGTCATGCTCCTGAACTTCAGCGATACGAATCTTCTCATGGAAGGTCGGCTTTGTGTTCTCCGCCTCACTCAACACCTCCTCATAAAGTTTCTCTCCTTCACGCAAACCAGTATATTCTATCTTCACATTTCTGGCTCCAGACAATCTGATCATACGGGCAGCCAATTCGGCAATACGGACAGGTTTTCCCATATCAAATACAAATATCTCGCCACCATTACCTTTGGTTCCTGCTTCCAATACTAACTGACAAGCCTCTGGAATCAGCATGAAGAAACGGATAATATCGGGATGAGTCACTGTCACAGGTCCGCCTTTCTTGATTTGTTCACGGAACAACGGAATCACACTTCCATTAGATCCTAAGACATTACCAAAACGTGTCGTCACAAACTGAGTAACAGGTCTCACACCTTTTGCCAACTCAAACGGCAAGCTGTCAGCTATATACTGGCTTCTCTTGACAACACGGTCCAATGCCTGTACATACATCTCACAAATACGTTTCGAGCATCCCATGACATTCGTAGGATTCACTGCCTTGTCAGTCGATACCATCACAAACTTCTTCGTTCCGTATTTTACACTCAAGTCAGCAATGACCTTCGTACCGTAGATATTGTTCTGTACCGCCTCACTGGGATTGTCTTCCATCATCGGGACATGCTTATAGGCAGCGGCATGGAATACGTAATCTGGACGAAAATCATTAAAGATCTTCTCCATACGCTCTTGATTGCAGATACTTGTCACTACCGTTTCAACTTGAACACCCGAGAAATCCCTTGCCATCATCAGCCTGATATCGTGCTCAGGGGTCTCAGCCTGGTCTATCAGCATCATTGCGGCGGGATGATAGATAGCAATCTGGCGCACCATTTCTGTTCCGATACTGCCAGCAGCACCTGTAATCATGATTCGCTTTCCTTGCAGCAACTCGCCTACCGACTTCATGTCAACACGTATCTCGTCGCGGGGTAACAAGTCCTCCACACTGACCTCCTTGATCTTTACATCATAGAACTCGTCACCATTATTATTATTATTATTATTA
>JAFZIZ010000036.1 GCA_017554145.1 Prevotella sp.
CAACCCCTTCATCAGGTGGTTATTGCGGCGGGGTCCCACCTCTTCCCATTCCGAACAGAGAAGTTAAGCCCGCCTGCGCCGATGGTACTGCAATGCAATGCGGGAGAGTAGGAGGCCGCCTTTTTTCAAGACGAGGAGTCCTTGTTATCACAAGATAGCAGGGACTTTTTTTTGTTGGTATCATTTCTTTTTTGTACTTTTGCCCTTGATATAATAAAAGAAGTATGATAAGAATCTTATTGGCAGGACTGATAGGCGTTTGTCCTATGAGTATGCTGGCTCAGGAAAAGAAAGAACCAGCAGGTAAGTTAGTATTTACCACCGTGAAAGAAATTCCGATTACGCCTGTAAAGAATCAGAACCGTAGTGGTACGTGTTGGGATTATGCGACGATAGGATTCTTTGAAGCGGAGACTCTAAGGAAGACGGGTAAGACCTACGACCTCTGTGAGATGTTTGTCGCCAACAAGAACTATGTGGACGAAGCAATCTATTATGTCCGTATGCATGGTGACAGCCGTTTCTCGGAAGGAGGCTCTGCAGATGATGTATGGTCGGTATTGAGTACTCATGGTATCTGTCCTGAGAGTGCAATGCCAGCACCAGGTTCTCTGGTAGGCGATTCTTTGGCTAATTTCAATGAGTTCTTCAGTCTGTTGACTCCTTATATAGAAGCCGTTGCGAAGAGTAAGGAAAAGAAACTATCTACGCAATGGCTGGTAGGTTATCAGGCTATCCTCGATGCCTATTTGGGAAAGTGTCCTGAGCGTTTTGAGTACGAGGGTAGGGAGTATACGCCGAAGTCGTTTGCAGAAAGTCTTCAGTTAGATTGGAACGATTATGTGAGCATCACCAGTTTTACGCATCATCCTTTCCATGATTGGTTTATCATCGAAGCTCCGTATAAATGGCGTCCTCGTCTTAGTTATAATGTGACCTTAGATGAACTGATGGATGTCATTGATACGGCACTTGATAATGGTTATACCGTCTGCTGGGGTGGTGACGTGAGTGGCAATGGTTTTGACCGTTATGGCGTGGCACAAGAGGATACTGTTCCTACGCAGGAGTTACGACAACAGCGCTTCGACAATTGGGAAGCGACTTACGATCATGTGATGTTGATCTACGGTAAGGCGACGGATCAGGAAGGACGTGAGTATTATATAGTGAAGAACTCATGGGGTGACTATGGTGACCATCAGGGCATCTGGTATATGCGGAAAAACTATATTGCCATGAATACCACCTATCTATTCCTCAATAAGCATGCTTTGAAGCACCTTACCCTGAAATAAGTCTATCGCTTGTCAACGTATTGGTAACCGCTTTGGTACTGGGACTTCGGGAAGACGAAGAGGTTATCCGAGATACCTCCTGTCTTGAAGTTGCTGATCTTGATAGTGGTATGGAAGATACCCACCTTTACACGCACGTTGATGGGATTATGCGTATGATGGTCGAGCAGGACGCGAGCCTCTTTGATACCCTTTACCCCCTTCTTCGCTTTTAACGTGATATAATAGCCTTTCTGAGGGTCATCCTTGATGCTGTAAGTATAGTTGTTGGGTGAGAACTTAAACTTCGTAGCATACTTGTCACGCTCATCCGAATGGGCATCATAGATGGTGATGGTCTTCTTCTTGCGTTCCAGACGATAATACGTGACATCATCGTTCCATGCTACGTATTTCTCATCCATGAACTTGCTCTTCTTCCCCTTTGTCCAAATGGTACCCTCCGTCTTGTAGATACCGATGATATTGACGGCATAATGTAACTGGGAACCTTCTGGTCCATACATCTTCTGGTAGGCCTCGTCGAACATTCGTCGTGCCTGACGGGCATTAGGAGACTCCTGTGCCTGTAGTCCCATAGGGAACAGCAGACACAGGAGTAACAAGCGGATATATAGTTTAATTTTCAACTATTAACTATTATCTATTATCTATTAACTATCAACTACGAATTATACTCCTGCCAACTCTTGATCTTGATGTCTTCCTCCTTCAGGGCAGTGAATGCCTCGATGAAGGCTTTGGCAAGACGGACATTTGTCATCAATGGGATATTATGGTCGATGGCACCACGACGGATGCGATAACCGTTGGTCAACTCACGCTTGGTATGGTTCTTCGGAACGTTGACAATCAGGTCGAAAGCATGGTTGGCAATCATGTCCATCACGTTGTTCTCACCGTTCTCATCGGGCCAGCAGACAGCAGTAGCCTCGACACCGTTATCGTTGAAGAACTTCGCAGTACCGCCTGTAGCATAAACCTTATAGCCCTTCTTCACCAGTTGCTGAGCAGGCTCAAGCAGGCTGACCTTACCCTTGGCAGCACCGCTGGAGATGAGCACGCTCTTCTTCGGCAGACGATAACCGGTAGCGATAAGTGCATTAAGCAATGCCTCGTTCAGGTCGTCACCCAAGCAACCAACCTCACCTGTAGAACTCATATCCACGCCCAGTACGGGATCGGCATTTTGCAGACGGGCAAACGAGAACTGTGATGCCTTCACGCCGATGCGGTCGATGTCGAACTCACTCTTGTCTGGTTTGCTGTATGGGGCATCCAGCATAATCTTTGTGGCTGTCTCGATGAAGTTACGCTTCAGGATTTTCGATACGAAGGGGAATGAACGAGAGGCGCGCAGGTTACACTCGATGACCTTCACCTCACGATTCTTTGCCAAGAACTGGATGTTGAACGGTCCACTGATATTCAGTTCAGCAGCAATCTTACGTGAAATCTTCTTGATCTGACGGATGGTTGAGAAATAGATGTGCTGTGCAGGGAATACCATCGTGGCATCACCAGAGTGCACACCAGCATACTCTACGTGTTCAGAGATTGCATACTCAACCACTTCACCCTTGTCGGCAACAGCGTCGAACTCAATCTCCTTGGTCTCTGTCATGAACTTCGAGATCACTACGGGGAACTCCTTCGATACCTCAGTCGCCATATTCAGGAAGCGATGCAGTTCGTCATCGTCGTAGCAGACGTTCATCGCAGCACCCGAGAGTACGTATGACGGACGAACCAATACGGGATAGCCTACCTCCTCAACAAATTCCTTCACATCCTCGAAAGAGGTGAGGGCACGCCAGCGTGGCTGGTCGATGCCGAGTTTGTCGAGCATGGCAGAGAATTTATCACGGTTCTCTGCACGGTCGATATTCACAGGACTGGTACCTAATACGGGAACGCCCTGACGATACAACTTCATGGCGAGGTTGTTAGGAATCTGTCCACCCACGCTGACAATAACACCACGTGGTTGTTCCAAATCAATCACGTCGAGCACACGCTCCAGTGACAACTCGTCGAAGTAGAGACGGTCACACATATCATAGTCGGTAGACACCGTCTCAGGGTTGTAGTTGATCATGATAGACTTATACCCCAACTTGCGTGCTGTATTGATAGCATTCACTGAACACCAGTCAAATTCTACACTTGAACCAATGCGATAAGCACCTGAACCCAAAACGATTACAGACTTTTCGTTCTTGTAGTAGTTGATATCATGAGCGGCAACGTAAGGCTTGCCGTCAGGAATACCAAAGGCAGGTGTATGGGTATAGGTGAAATACAGATAGTTGGTCAGTTCGGGATGTTCGGAAGCCACTGTCGGGATGCGCTTGACGGAAGGCAGGATGCCCTTCGACTTACGATACTGGCGTACCATGAGATTCTCTTTTTCCATATTACCGCCCTGTGGTTTCAGTACGAAACGGGCAATCTGGAAGTCAGAGAAACCACACTGCTTCACCTCCAGCAACAGCGAGGCGGGCAGGTCTTCTATCTTATTGTATTCCATCAACTGATGCTTCAAATCTACGATATGTTTCAGTTTCTCCAGGAACCACTTGTCGATCTTCGTCAGTTCCTCGATATGGTCGATGGTATAACCTTCCTCCAAAGCCTGAGCGATGGCGAAGATACGCAGGTCGGTAGGATTAGCCAGTGCATCCTCAAGGTTATCGAACTTCGTATGGTCGTTGCCCACGAAACCGTGCATGCCTTGTCCAATCATACGCAGACCCTTCTGGATCATCTCCTCGAAACTACGTCCGATAGACATAATCTCACCAACGGACTTCATCGAAGAACCAATCAGACGGCTCACACCAGCAAACTTCGTGAGGTCCCAACGAGGAATCTTACAGATCATATAGTCGAGGCTTGGAGCCACGTAGGCAGATGATGTCGTACCCATCTCGCCAATCTGGTCGAGGGTGTAGCCTAATGCTATCTTAGCAGCCACGAAGGCGAGGGGATAACCCGTTGCCTTGGAGGCGAGGGCAGAGGAACGACTCAGGCGAGCGTTGATCTCAATGATACGGTAATCGTTGGTATTTGCATTGAAAGCGAACTGGATATTACACTCTCCGACGATGCCTAAGTGTTTCACGCACTTAATCGTAATTTCCTGTAACATTTTCACCTGATCGTCTGACAATGAGCATGTTGGAGCAACAACGATAGACTCACCAGTGTGGATACCCAGTGGGTCGAAGTTCTCCATGGAAGCCACTGTGAAGCAACGGTCGTTAGCATCGCGGATAGTCTCGAACTCAATCTCCTTCCATCCCTTCAGCGACTCCTCTACGAGAATCTGGGGAGCGAAGGTAAAGGCACTCTCAGCCAGTTCGATGAATGCTTTCTCGTCAGGACAGATACCTGAACCCAGACCACCCAGCGCGTACGCTGAACGAATCATGATGGGGAAGCCGATCTCATGGGCGGCCTTCAGAGCATCTTCCATATTCTCTACGGCATGAGAGACAGGCACCTTCAAGTCGACCTCAGCCAACTTCTTCACGAAGAGGTCACGGTCTTCCGTATTCATGATAGCCTCTACACTCGTACCCAGTACCTCAACGCCATACTCCTTCAGCACACCTGTCTGATACAGTTCTGTACCACAGTTCAATGCAGTCTGTCCACCAAAGGCAAGCAGGATACCGTCAGGACGCTCCTTCTTGATAATCTCCGTCACGAAGTGAGTGGTAACGGGTTGGAAATACACTTTGTCGGCAATACCTTCACTGGTCTGAATGGTAGCGATGTTAGGGTTCACGAGGACGGAAGAGATACCCTCTTCACGCAGGGCTTTCAATGCTTGTGAGCCAGAGTAGTCAAACTCGCCTGCCTGTCCGATTTTAAGGGCACCCGAACCTAATACGAGTACCTTTTTCAATTGTTTTTTCATATCGTAGATAAATTATTATTGGCTGTTTTCGACTTGCAAAGGTACGAATAAGTGAGTAAAATACCAAATTTATTTGAGTATTTTCGAGCGTGAGTACCTTCGACGCAGTCAAAGGTAGTGCAAAAATTCGATTAAGTGAGAACAAAATGAGAATATATTTTCATTTTTATTTTTCTTTTCTATTCTAAAAATTTTATGTTCATAATTTGCGAACTTATATTTTGAAATTGTATACATGTGTTTTCAAATTATAAACTTATGTTCACAAATTGCGAACATAACTTTTCATTAGAGGAAAATACTTTTTCTATTAAATCCCGCGATTTTTTCTATTGTCATTATAAATACCTTGTATGTATGGTGTCTATTCAACACTTACCAACTCCCAGAAGGCGACGGCAGAGGCGGCGGCGACATTGAGGGAATCGACTCCGTGAGCCATGGGGATGCGGACGACATAGTCCGCTTTGTTGATAGTATCCAGAGGGAGTCCGTCACCTTCTGTTCCCATGATAATCGCTAAACGCTCTTCTTGTTTCAGAATAGGGGAGTCGAGGGGAATGGATTTGTCAGTGAGTGCCATAGCGACCGTCTTGAAACCATCGTCGTTTAGTTGCTGAAGGTCGCCCTCTATCCATGTCCAAGGTACAAGGAATACAGAACCCATCGAGACGCGCACTGCACGACGGTTGAGGGGATCACAAGAGTTGGTGGTAAGCAGTACGGCATCTATGCCTAAGGCGGCAGCCGATCGGAAGATGGCTCCGATATTGGTAGTATCCACGACACCGTCAATCACCACGATGCGATGGGCATCGCGACAGACATCCTTGATACTTTTCGGGGTAGGGCGGCGCATGGCACAAAGGACACCACGTGTCAAAGTATAGCCTGTCAACTCGGCAAGCAGTTCCCGCTCACCAGTGTAAACAGGAATATCTCCGCAACGCTGGATGATATCTGCTGCATCGCCTTCGATATGCTTACGCTCACAAAGCAGTGCCACAGGCTCATAGCCGGCATCCAACGCCACACGGATGACCTTGGGGCTTTCCACGATGAAGATACCTTTGGTAGGTTCCATGCGGTTGCGCAACTGGGCTTCCGTCAGCGTGCTGAAAACGTCGACGCCGGGGGCAGTGAGTGATGTGATCTCGATGATGGGCATGTCTTTTTGTCTATTTTCTGCAAAATTACGAAATAAATGAAAATAACCGAATGATATGTTCAAATTAATTTGGCTTTTCCTTCGTTTTTTCGTAAATTTGCGTCGGAAAAAAATAAGTAGAAATGAAAAGAACTTGGAGATATGTGGTGGCAGCAGCCATCATTCTGTTGACATCTATGCCAGTCCAGGCATCTAAACTGATAGGATTGAAGGTGATAGACAAAGACTATCTGATGATTCAGATCAGGGATGGCGAGGTACATTATAGGGATAATGGAACTGGGAAGAGTGCCTATCTGGGACATTCTTTCGAGGAAGGCGACGATACGCTCTTTGTCTTCGGTGAACGAATAAATGCCGCTGAGGCACAGAAAGCACAACTATGGACCATCAGTTCCAAGGATGACAAATCATTTTCCAAACAACACCCACTGGCAGTATGGCGTAAGTCGAAGCCGATGAATATAGACCATACGTTTAAGGGCGAGTTGGATCATTGGCTCTTCCTGAAACTTCCCCAATCTATGCGTCAGGGATGCACCTACGAGGTGGATATCCCCCAAGGCTTGAATATTGACGGCAAGAAGATTTCAGTCCGTTTCGATGTATGGAACAGTCAGTCGGAAGCCGTTCATGTGAATCTGATAGGCTATCATCCTGCGCAGACGACGATGGCGGCAGACCTGTATCAATGGTTAGGAGACGGTGGTAGTCGTGACTATCATGCATGGGAGGGACAGAAGGTTTATCTCTACAATGTGAAGACTCAACAGAAGCAACAGGTCGGTGTCGTGAAGTTCTGGAAGCCTGCCAGTGCCTCAGACCAAGAGGCAGGAAAGAAGAATCTTGTAGGAACGGACGTGTGGAATATCGATTTTAATGCCACTGTTCCGGGACGTTATCGCCTGGTGGTGGAGGATGTCGGTTGCAGTATGGACTTTGATATCTCGGAGAATGTGTACTATGAGCCTTTCCACTATTCCGTACGTGGCTATTACTATATGCGACTGGGAGAACCCGCCGACCCGGCTCATGTGTTCCCTGTTCCTCGTCAGCCCCAGTTTATCCCTGGTGTTGCCCCCCAAGGATTCAAGATATACAAGACCGATTTGCATCCATGGCATCCCGAATGGCGTAAGTTGCGTATGGACGTATGGGACGAGCCTCATTTCAAAGCCCCAGACCAGTCGCTTTTCTGGCAGCACCGCCTGCCTGGTAATCCTGAGGCGGTAGGTGTCAAGGGAGGACATTCCGATGCTTTCGACTGGGATCGCCATCTGGCTCATGTCAGCAATATCTATGATATGCTGTTACCTTATATCCTGTCGGGTGGTCGCTTGTCGGAAGACAATCTAGGCATCCGTGAGAGTGGGAATGGTATTCCAGATTTGCTTGATGAAGCACGTAATGAGGTAGACTTCTTCCTGAGTATCCGTGATGGTGAGGCTTATTCACAAGGAGTCACAAATCCCAGTGCCGACTGGACGGTGATGTATCAGGCAGGATGTACCACAATGGCAGCATGGGCGAATGCAGCCAACTGCGCCATGATGGCTGAGGCTTTCCGTCTTGCAGGAAATGAGAGTCTGAAGAACTTTTATACGGAAGAGGCTATCAAGGCATTCCGTTTTGCCAGTCGTCAGGAGAACCAGCAATTGGACGACCATCAGGATGTCGGTAGTATCTCTATGCGTGGCAGGGATTTCCGTCAGATGGCTGCTGCCTATCTGTATAATGTGACGGGTGATGCTGAATGGGAGAAAATCATGATAGAAGACAGCATGATCAAAGACGGTCAGACACCTTTGTTTGAAAGAGGTAGAAACGGTTATCATCAACTATGGGCTTCGGCTGCCTATCTGACTTGTCCACAACAGCGACACGATGCCACGTTCTATCAGAACCTGTTATCAAGTGTCAAGGCACATGCCGCATCGTTTAATATCAATTATATGTCGCTTCGCCCCTCACGCAGAGCCGCCAACGATGCCCGTTGGCAGACTTCCCAGAATCTGCACTTGGTCATGCTGGCTCATTATATCGCTACCGACAAGACCGTGCGTCAGGAACTGGAGAATGTCATGTATACGGAGGCGAGTTGGAGTCTGGGACGTAACCCAGGTAATATTGTAGAGATGACTGGTTTGGGAGAGCGTCATATCACGGATGTCTATTCCACAGGTCGTAACGACGGTGATCCAGGCACCCATCCAGGACAGACACCGTTTAACGGAACAGAGACATGGTCGCCAGATAATGGTGGTGATGCCCGTCTGCTGACAAACTTCTGCTATCCTTCATGGAATGATGGAGGATGGCCCCGTCAAGAGTCATATTTCAATCAGCGTTATTTCTGGGTGAACGCTGAATTCACGCCTCGTGAGACGATGCGTGGTAAGATGGCATTGATGGGCTATTTGTATGCAATACGTAAATAAAATCAACTATGAACAGAATGTATTTGGTGGTTATCCTCATTGTCGTAGTCTTAGTGGCATGGGCGATGAAAGGGAAATTAGGGGTCGATGCCTTCAAGACGGTGGGTGTGGACGAGTTTGAAACATTGATTGCGGATGCCGACAGCGTCATCGTGTTGGATGTCCGCACGCCTCTGGAATACAATGAGGCGCATATTCCTCACGCTATCAATATCGACGTGAAGGAGGAGTCGTTCAAGACGAAAGCGCTGGAGCTGTTGCCCAAAGACAAAACAATTGCGGTTTACTGTAGGAGCGGTCGCCGCAGTGCCGATGCTGCTGGAATACTGGCTGGCGAAGGTTATCAGATGGTGAATCTCGACGGTGGTATTCTGGCTTGGCTGAAAGCTCAGAAACCCATAGAATAGTTCATTTTTAAAACATCATCAATATGGAATGGTATAATATCGCATTTGTTATTGTCCTGATTGTGGTAGGCGTCATCGTCTACAAGAGAAAATCAGGCGAGTAGGGCGGAGAAAGCTTATTTGCCCACGCAGCATCTTTATCGTATTGATAATCTGCGTTTTGTGGTTTGAACCGTACAAATGATTTTGGGAAATAGAAAGAAATTCAAAATTCTCATCCCTTTAGTCATTGACAGGTTTTCCACTAACTCGCTCTTCACTCAGAAGAGTATCATCATCTGTTCTGCATTATGCGGTGCAAAGATAACTAATAATTACGAGATAACAAAGAAAAATAGAAGAAAAGTTCTAAAAAATAGAAATATTTATCAATTTTCTTTTGAAATTCAAAACTATTATGTAACTTTGCAACCGAAATGAGAATAGTATCACATAGACGATTAGTTGAGTTCTATAGTTCGGAAGGACATGGAGATGCTCAAGCTGCACTTGAACGATGGTATGACATCGCAGAAAAGGCAGAGTGGAAGAACCTGTCGGATATAAAGGCAGATTTCCCTACAACAGACTACGTTGGAAACCAACATTATGTCTTTGACATCAGGGGAAATAAATATCGACTTGTGGTGGTTGTAAAGTTCACAATCGGGCATATTTTCATCCGTTTTGTGGGTACGCATAGTGAATACGATAAGATAGACGTTTCAACGATATAATATAAGGAGGTACAAATATGGCAAAGATTACAAAAGAACAATATGAGTTCGCATTGGCACGGATTGAGGAACTGTTGCCAATGGTAGATGACAACACACCTTCCAACGACCGTAATGCTGTGGAGTTGACAATGATGTCGGATGTTGTCATTGACTATGAGAAGGAGCACTATCCCATAGGCAAACCTACCGTAGCCCAGTTGATACAGCTTTCGTTGGACGAGAAGAATATGAGTCAGAAGCAGTTGGCTACTGAGATAGGGGTTAGTCCTTCACGCATAAGTGACTACGTCTCAGGTAGGGCAGAGCCTACGCTGAAAATTGCCCGTCTGCTCTGTGTCACTTTAGGAATAACGCCAGCTGCAATGTTGGGATATTAAACAACAGTAAACCTAAAGGGATAAAGATACGATTATGTACATTCTGAAAATTACAGCCTCGTAATGTTTAACCGAGACGACATGAGACAGAAATCCATGTCGCCTCATAACATTTACGAGACAATGAGTAGAAGTAGAAAGCGAATGCCTGGCAGCACTTGGTGTTGCTGTAAGTCGCAGAAGAAAGGAAAGCAGGCAAGTAGCCGCAAGTTTCGCCGTAAGGCGCATGTATTATTACATCAGGGAAAAGATCATCTTCTTCCCTTTAAGTCCTTCGAGGTGATGCG
>JAFZIZ010000037.1 GCA_017554145.1 Prevotella sp.
AGGCAATAGTCGCCATCGAGTGCCTTGCTGCATAGAACTGCAGCTGTGGTACACCTACTTTGGCACCAACAATCTTCAACCCACGGTTGATAATCTGATTGAAACTGGCGGCATCCTTGTGCATATAGTTGAAATTGAACACATAGTTCTTTTTCTTGTGCCTGGTACATCTATATCTCTTTATGAGAGGCAGAAGCAGAGGATGTGGGCTGATGACAATGCGAGCATGGTCAGGCCTTCTGTCCTTTGTCTTGGCACGGTCATAGGTGATGTTACCCCGTCCGTCCCACTTGCATTCAAACAGGTCAGCCGTATTCGTTCCCATTAGCATGAAGGAGATGGTGAACACATCACGGGCAAGGTCAGCGGTTGTGTTCCCGTCTGGATCGTCAGGAAGATTGGCGATGGCACGGACTATATCCACAGGCAGAGCACGCTTTTCCGTCTTTATCTCCACATGAGGTGGGTGATAGAACTCCAGCGTCCTCTTAATGACCTTGTTCTCCTCGCGTCCTTCGTTGTAACGCTGTTTGGCAGAGTTGAACATACGCTTGATGGTCTGCGGATAGACGCTGCGGGCAGTCTTCTTATCACCCAGCCACTTTTCAAAACTCTTCATGAACACCTTGCTGATGTCGTTGCACATATAGCTTTCACGGCCAACGAACTTGACGAAGGCATTCAGTGCTACCAAGTGGTTACGGCTACATTTCTGGTCTTCATGCTCCTTAATCCACTCACGCCCATACTGGATAATGTCAATGCTGACATCACCCACACCGACGATGTAGTTGACCACGGCATCGATGTTCATGTCGTACTGATCTAACTCCAGTTGTTTCAGCTTGGCATTATAGTCCTTCAGAAGAGCTTTTACTTTCCGCTTCACCAGTTCATTTCGGATAGTCCATTTCTTGGTCATTTCCGTTTTGGAAACATAGATGCCCGTCTCGATCAACCGCTTCTCATGGTGGTGATACAGACGGATGCCGACCTCACAGGTTCCTTTCCTGTTAACAGCCGTCTTGGATACTTCAACTTTCAATGATGCCATATTCGTATATATTAGCTTAAAAACTTCGCGCGTACATTATTATATAAAAAGACTATGAAAGCAGCTTGTTCACCAAGTCGTTGATGTCATACTGGGCCGCTTTCAAGTCAAGGCGGCTAATACGCTCCTTACAAGAGTTGACCAAAGCCTCGCAACGCTTGACAAGATACTCGTTGGTGAGCAGGCCATCCTCAGAAACGTCGTTCTCCGAGACGAAGATAGACGTTCCAATGAGCTTGCTCTGGCCTTTGTAAGTAACCTTAATCTCCACGTTCCAAGACTTCTTGGTATTGATATTCTGTGGTGTAAGCTGCCAGGTGATATCCACAACAGTATCAACGACGTTGGTCAGGAAATCACCTGTCAGCAGAGCACCGCTCTGATGCTTGTCCTGATGAGTACCGGCCTTTTCCTTCTCCATGTCATTGAAGACGAAGTCAATCAGCTTGAAGTTCGCCTCGTTGATCTTCCTGAAATCCTTCTTGATATAGATGTCCGTTATCTTGTATACTGGCAGCTGATGGTTCAGCATGTCGTGAATGGTCATCTTATCAATGTCGGTCTCGTTGAAGGCAATAGTCGCCATCGTATGTCTTGCGGCATAGAATGTCAGTCCTTCCTCGTCAATCAATTTCCCGACCTCCTTCATACCACGGTTCAGGTTGTAGCTGAAGTCAGAAGGACTCTTGTACATCCGGTTGAATCGGAACACATACTTCTCCTTCTTGTCCAGTACACATGCGTACTTCTTGATAAGAGGCATGAGCAGGGGATGCGGCTTGATGACGATACGGGCATGGTCAGGTCTTCTGTCCTTTGTCTTGGCACGGTCATAGGTGATGTTGCCCTCACCGTCCCATTTGCAGGAAAAGATGTCAATGCTGTTGGCACCCATCATCATGAATGAGATAAGGAATACGTCACGCGCCACATTTCGGCTGGAATTAGAGCGGTCTTCATCAGGGATTGCAGCCAATGCCCTCAGATGTTCGAGGGAAATGGCACGCTTCTCCGTACATACATGAACAGGAGGGTCAAAGAACTCCAGAGAACGCTTGATGATCTCCTCACCTTCGAGGTTGTCATTGTATGTCTCACGGGCCTCATTGAACACACGCTTGATGCAGATGCAGTAAAGGTTTGCTGCACGATGCCTGTCACCAAGCCAGCGGACATAGGACTCCATCAACCTTACCGTAATCTCATTGCAGTCGATGACCTTGCGTCCCATGAACCTGATGAATGAGTTGAGGGCAGTCTTGTAGTTGCCCATACCCTTGATTTCATCCTCATGCGTCTTAATCCAGTTCTGGTAGTAGTCCACGAAGTCAATGAAAGTCGGCTTGACGATATCCTTACGGGTAATCCTCCTTACAAGTTCGTCAGCGGACATATCGTTGAACTCCAGGTTCTCCTCCTCGATACGCCTGCGGTAGATGCGGAGGATGTCCTCACACTTTTCAAGTTTCTCGTAGTTCTTGATCTTGAAAGACGAGGTCAGCTCGTCTCTGGTCACGAACACCGTAGTAGGGATGTACTTCATCACCCTCTTGTGCGTGACCCTAATGACGACGTTCCACGTCTTGTCCTTTCTCATGTTGTGCCGAAGCACCTCATACTTTATTGTTGCCATAATACTTCATTTTGGTGCGGTTTTACCCGCTGAAATTTTTAATTTTCTGCAAATTTACCTTTTCAGGGCCTGTGAGACGAATTTTCGTCAAAATGGGACATTTTACAAGTAACCATATATGGGAACAAGTAAAATCGTCAAATCTCTCCATTTTGTTAAGAAAGATTACTTTTTCTGTCCCAAATGCCTTTAAAACCGCCATTTTCGCTATGGCGCATAGCATCCCCTGTCGGACTTTTTGCGTTTAATCATTTTTAACGCACAATTCCGAGGTAAAACATGCCAAAATGACCAGAAAACCGGGTAAAAACCCCTTCAAACTTCATCAGACTTTTTTGGTTTACTTTTAACCACATGTCGTTACTTTCATTTGAGCCCTTTTTCCGGGATGACATTTATGTCTGCATTTCTCTTTTTAGGGTCGGGTTGCCGTAAACAATCAGTATATCAGCTTATTACACGGATTTGCCACCAAGCAAAAATTTTTTTTCTCGCCAATTATCTCCCGACAAAACGAGAAAATCACATTTAGATTTCCTTGACGAAAGCCCTAAATTATCTCGAAAACTCCTGGGAGCAGGTCATGGCCTGGAGGAACGATGGTCGTTACACGATAGACAACTCAGAGGCAGAACGCAATATCAGGCCGATGACA
>JAFZIZ010000038.1 GCA_017554145.1 Prevotella sp.
GTCATATTCCCAGATATCAAGTCATCTTCCATATTTGATGACATGTACTCGAACGACCGTTTCAAGACGTTTGCAGAAGATATTCTGCGTGGGCTTGATGTCGGAGTGGATGGCATTGAGTTTAAGAAGGAAACCATCAGCGAGTTTCTTACAGAGGCTCCACTGGTGGAGGCAAGACAACTGGAGGAAATGAAGAAGAACATAGATGAGGACAGGGCAGGAATCCTGGACACTGCTCATTTTACGGCTTCATTGGCCAAGGAGAATGGACAGTATTATGTCAGACGCGTCATTACCAATCATGTTGCTGACGGAAAGAACTATACTTTTGAATTGAAGGAAGAGTCAGATGGTACACAAAGACTGATGGACTTCATTCCTATGATAAAGGAGCTCGATACTGATGACTGCACATATTTCGTTGACGAGATCAATAGGAGCATTCATCCTAACACAATGTGGGATATGATGAGTAAATTGATGAATGGTAAGTCATCAGGCCAGCTAGTCTGTTCTTCTCATGAGTCAAACCTGCTTTCGTGTGAAATCTTCAGAACGGATGAAATATGGTTTGCTGAGAAACGCCATGAAGACCAAAGCACGGCTATGTATCCTCTGAGCGACTTCAAGCCTCGTAATGATCTTGATATTCGTAAGGGCTATTTGAAAGGACGCTTCGGTGCGATTCCTTTCCTTTCTAAAACTGATGATTTAAAGTGGGAGATCGGAGATGCCGTACAAGAGTAGAGGAATATACAAGGAAGAAGGAAAGGTTAGAGATTATAACCTTTTCGTCATAGTTGCCGAAGGTTCAAAGCGTGAGGTTGAATACCTCGTGCCTTTTGATATTGTCGACAGGATTAAAGTGGTGAACATCCCTCAGACTCCAGAAGAGAAAGGTTCTTCACCTGACCATGTACAGGCCAGAATGGAGAAGTATATCCAAGATGAAGGACTGTCGGAAACTGATAACGATACGCTCTGGTGCGTAATCGATGTGGATACATGGCCACAGGCCAATATTAACTCCTTGGCTGATTTCTGTAAGAAACATCCGTGTACTTCGTTGATTGTAAGCAACCCTTGCTTTGAAGCATGGCTGCTCTATCACAAGCTGGATGATCTTTCTGGTATTGATTGCAGTAAATCTCAGAACCTGAAGAATGCTTTGGGCACTCTGAATCCTGGCGGGTATAACTATCATGCGTATATCCCACTGATAGAAACCGCAATAACGAATGCGAAAAAGCACGATGGCAATCCATCGCCAATAAGTTATATGCCACCAGTAGGTGGGACCAAGATGTATTTGTTAGCAGAGTCGCTGATGAGTAATATTGGTGCTCCTCGATGGGAAAAGTTCTTGAAAGAACTACCACATATCGATGTGGTATTTGATCAGAAAGGTGTAGCAAGCATAAGAGTGAACAAATAAGTACAGTGCTTTACCGATTAATTTTGATTATGAATTAATGGGATGATATATAAGTTTATGTTATAAAATGCAATAGAACACAAAATGAACGACGGACCATCTCATAAAAAGGAGTCGACTCAGACAAGCCTTCAGCCGCAAAGAATTGGAAAAGAGGAGAAGGCCTATCAGAGTGTGCTTGATATAGAAGAGCGTCTTCAAAAAGGGGACGCTACAAATATCGCGTTGACTGGACCGTATGGCTCAGGAAAAAGTTCTATCCTAATAACTTTAAAAGATGACTTTCCTGAGCATCACTACCTGAACATATCACTTGCAACATTGAAGCCAGTAGATCTACAAGTGCAAGAAAAAGAAGGTCCCAAGGATCTAGAAGACGATGATTGTGAAGGAAAAGAAAAAGAACAGGGAAAGGGACAGGAAGAAATAACCAAGTTGAACCTTGATAGGCTGATTGAATATAGTATTCTTCAGCAGCTTATCTATAAGGAAAAACAGGCAACACTCCCTAATTCACGATTTAAAAGGATTTTCCAACTGCCAGAAAAGACGGTTATAAAGGCAACGATTGCTGTAATTGTGGCTTTTATTGCTGTCATTATCGTGTTAGAACCCACACTTCTTAAGGTGGAATGGCTGTGCGAACTGTTTGGTAAGAATTGGATGAATATTACGGGTGATGCTGCGAGCATCTTATATCTGCTGTGGTTCGCATATAAAACGATTTCACTCATTATACCAGCCATCAGTAACAGTAAACTAAATAAGTTTAATTTGAAGGATGGGGAGATAGAGATAGTGGAGAATACATCTATCTTCAATAAACATCTTGATGAAATATTGTATTTTTTTGAGCAAACAGACTATGATGTAGTAATGCTTGAAGATTTGGATCGTTTTGAAACAACAGATATTTTTCTAAAACTGCGTGAACTTAATCTGCTTCTGAATGAATCGAAGATAGTGGGTAGGACAATTTTCTTTGTCTATGCAGTGAGGGACGACATGTTCCAAGATGCAGAGCGCGTGAAATGCTTTGACTATGTCACCACGGTAATTCCAGTTATAAATCGTTCGAATGCCAAGAACCAGTTAAAAGAGGAACTTGCTAAACGAGGCGTTACGGAAATTGCTGATATCCATTTGAGAGAATTGGGCTTCTTCTTGCATGATATGCGATTGTTGAAGAATATTGCCAATGAGTATGTGCAGTATAGAGGAAAACTTGAGAAAGGTATCAGCAGCGAGAAGTTACTTGCGATGATAGTGTATAAGAACTATTTCCCTAAGGATTTTGCAGACCTCCATGATTGCAAGGGAGTGGTTTACGAGTTGCTTAATCTGAAGGATGTTTTCGTTTCAGACAGAATAGCTGAACTAGAGGCGGAAAACGAAAGGAAGCGCATATTACAAGAAAAGCATCAGAAGGAACGACACTTGAAAGAGTCAGAGTTGAGATTGATTTATCTGGATGCTTATCGGGAGCGTCTTAATTATGCATTACAAAATTGGAAATTTGGGGACGGTAGTTACTCGACAAAGGATGTCGCTGCAAACGAAAAATTGTTTGAGAAACTTATTGGGACTAATAATATAAGGTATACATACACAGTACATGATAGCTATTATGGTACCCAGACAAAGCAGGGAACTGCAAGTATTGCATTTGCAGATGTTGAGAAAAGTGTAGATCCTGCAATGACCTATCACGAACGATTGGATGCATTACGAACAACATTTAAAGAATTAGAGAAGGCTGAATTCATTGATATAAGGAAGGAAGATATTCGTTCACAGGTGCTTAGCCAGCTAATGGGCAGTATTGACTATAGCTCAAATATAGATTACAAGGCTTTGAAAGTACCCAGGATGATAGAGTATCTGGTCGTGAATGGCTATATTGACGAGAATTACTATGACTATATTTCATATTTCTACGACAACTTTATAGATGCACATGATTGGGATTTTATTCTAGATCTGAAGCTTGGCAAGGCTCATTCATATGATTACCACATTAATAATGTTGAGGCATGTCTGGTAGAAATACCAAATCCGATCTATCGCAGGAATGCAATATTGAACATTGACTTAGTGGATTATCTAGCACAGAATCAAAAAGACAGGCGGAACATGATGCGCCTGCTTGTAATATTGAGAACTGCGGTGGAAGGGAAAAAATATGATTTCTTTGCTGACTATTTTCAAAAAGGAAAGTGTCAGGATGTAGTGTTTGGCCAATTATATAGCCAGCATAAACAACTTTGGCATGTATTTGATGCACATGATGATGAAAAGCAAAGTTTAAAACAGAGTTGGTTTAAATTCGCAGAGAAAGAGCAAAGTTGTGAAGCTAGTCAAAAATGGCTATCCCAACACTTTTCGTTTATGAAAGATCATCTACTGGATGTCAGTGAAGAGCATTGGGTTGAGTTAATTAACGAGGGATGTTATCTGTTTGAGGAACTTAAAAGTACCTCCGACAACATCCTTAAGGCTGTAGTTGAAACCGACTCTTATATGCTGACAAGGCAAAACGTAATTGTCCTGGTGTCTTATCTATTGAATTCGAATCTTGATTCTGTTTCTTATAGACTAGTGAATGAAACAGGGTGCAACGAACTTGTGGAGAGAGTTGAAGAGAACCTAGGTGATTGTATAAAATCAGTTTTTTCACTACCTGAAGCTGAAAAGGAAAGTGAAGATACAATCATTGGGATATTGTTGTCACCAAAGGCTCAGGAAGATGAAAAGATTGCATATTTGCAGAGGCAACAAAACAAAATTGGAATTGACAGTCTTGAGCAGAATGATTTGAAGAAATTGGCATTAAAGTGTGATGTGTTAGAGCCTGTATGGCCAACTATTATCCATTATTTAAATAATGTTAGTGAAAAGTCCACAGACGATGTATTGGTGGCTTTTATTGAAAGACATGCAGATGAGTTGGCTGTGCTGAAAGTGCCACAAAATCCGGAGGATGATGAACGTATGTTGTTAAGGCTACTAATAAAGAGTGATGTTTTGACTTTCGGTTCATATTGCAAGATTATCAATCAGTTTACCAGATGGAATTTGACAGGCATATCATCGGTAGAAGAGAGACGTGTCCTATTGATGATTGAAAAAGGGATGCTTCATTTTCAGGAAAAAAGTACTACTGATTTGTTGAGCAATTATTCAAGTAATGCAACAGTAGCTTACTTGTTGAAGAACAAGCGTGAGTTTTTGCGCGAGCCGGAAAAAGTGGAATATACTACTGACGTAGCACTTGGATTATTGAAATCTGGATTGAGCGTGAATGAGAAAGCTGCAATTATCCCGTTTTTCAAGAAGGAAATATTGAATGAAGTATTGGCGAATGTTGTTATTGATGTGTTGAACGTGAAAGAGATTAGCCTAGATGTTAATTTTCTTTTGATGGTGATGGCGCTTTCAACTAAGACAGACGAAAAGATTCATGTACTTGATTATAATTTAGAAAAGAATACCTTTGATGAGTCGACTATTACGGCTTTCATTAACACTTTGCCAGGGAAATATAAGGAGATTGCGGAAAAGGGTAAGAAGCCGGAGATTCCAAAGAATGACAAGACAATGAGGCTTGTTAAGATTCTTGATGAACAGAATTTCATTTCTTCTTACTCTGAATCGAAAAATGGGATAAGAGTTAATACTAAGTTGAAATGATCCTTTGACAAGAAAGAAATATTGGATGAGAGATAATAATGGCTCGATACCAGTTAGAGAGTATCGAGCCATGATTCTGTTCTAGAGTTTCTACCCAAGCTACAGCTTCTTGTTTTCTAAGAACGAATAGTAACTCCCATCCCCAAGGATGATATGGTCGCGCATGGTCATGCGTACTGCCTCTGCTGCCTGAGTGAGCTTGGCTGTAATGAAGCTGTCGAACTTAGTAGGAGAGGGATTTCCGCTGACGTGGTTATGCACCGTGACAATGTGTGTTGCATTGTATAGCACCCCGAAACGCATAATGTTCCTTGGGTCAACAGCATTCTCTGAAACCTCGCCACGGCAAATCCTGACTCTTCTGAGCATTTCGTGCTTCGGATTGAAGAACAAAGCCCAGAACTCCTCTACGTCCAGGTCTTCCAGCTGCGGCATCATATAGTCACCAATGGCCAGCGCATTCTTCAAAACAGGTTTCTCTTCGGGAGCCGTTTTTCTGAAACGCTTCCCGAATTCACAAGCTGCGACAACAGAGATGGCTCGGTTCTTGCCGATACCACGATAGCACATCAGTTCCTCCACCGTCTTCTTCGCCAGACGATTAAGGTCATTGGCACAGTCATCCAGCACATTGTTCATCAGATTCACGGTTGGAAACTCCTTTGGACCGTTTCCCATGATGATAGCCAGTAGTTCACTCTCACTTAGTTGGTCGACACCATCCGTCAGGAGTTTTTCTATAGGTATGTCACCGTTACTCCACTTCTTGTAAAGAGAAATGGGCTCTTCCTCCTGACACTCCTGACGAGTGATTTGTGAAGTAGGGTACAGCTCATGAAGCGAGGTCTCCAGTCTGGACATTTTCCTCTCATGCTCGTAGAACTCATCCCTCTCATGCCTTCTCTTCTCACGCTCCCCGGCACGTCTCTTTTGCCTCCTTTCACGTCTTTTTTCCTTCTCCTTCTCCTTTTCAGGATCCACATAACCCAGTACACCAGTGGGACGATAGCTGCCGCGAGCCACCGTAGGCCGGTAGGCGACACGGGGAGTTGAGTCTGGTGCCCCGGGAACATCGTAATAAGTTATCTTCTTACTTTGCTTGCGCTCATTTCCCCGGCGACCTTCCTCCCTGTCAAGCTCCTTTTTTGTTGGTCTCTTGACGGGAATAGATGCAGACTCATCCTTTTCCTCCTCGTCAGGATGCTGCTCATCTTTGCCCATTCCAGTGTGTACTTCCATTTCAACGTTCTCCACAGAAGATTCCGTCTCAGGCTCTTCCTTCCATGCTACTAATTTCTTCATACGATTAAATGTTTAAGTTGTTTATATTCAATTGCATATATCCATTGTTATTCTCATGCCAGAAGCCGCATGACATCGAGGATCGTGAGGTTAGTTGCAGACAAGTCCGTCTTCTTAAGCCGATTGTTACACCGGTCAATCAGTGCCTCGCATTCTTCAACGACCCTCTTTGATATTATCTGATACCGTGAGTTCACCTCCTGGTTCGTCACCGTGAGCGGAGTGGCAATGTCCCTGCTCTGCCCACGGAAAGCCACGTTGAAGCAGATGCCCAGATGACCGTCATCATGCTTCAGGAGAGGATCGACATAGTATCTGAACGTTACCATGTCCTCATGCACCGATGTCAGGAAGTCACCCTCCTTGCCACCAAGCTCCTTCAGACGGCTGTTCGATATCAGATGGTACTCGAACACGTAGTTGATCAGACGGAAGTTCGCATCGTTGATACGCGAAAAGTCCTCACGGATATACATGTTCGTGACAGTAAAGACCTTAACCTTGTGGTTCAGCATCTCATGCACGGTGAACTTGTCAATGCCCGCCTCGTTGTAGGCGATGGTTGCCATCGAGTGCCTTGCCGCATAGAACTGCAGCTGTGGTACACCCACCTTGGCACCCACGATTTTCAACCCACGGTTGACAATCTGGTTGAAACTGGCGGCATCCTTGTGCATATAGTTGAAGTTGAATACATAGTTCTTTTTCTTGTGCCTGGTACATCTATATCTCTTTATGAGAGGCAGAAGCAGAGGATGCGGACTGATGACGATACGTGCATGGTCAGGCCTCCTGTCCTTCGTCTTGGCACGGTCATAGGTGATGTTACCCCGTCCGTCCCACTTGCATTCATACAGGTCAGCCGTATTCGTCCCCATCAGCATGAATGAAATGGTGAACACGTCACGGGCAAGGTCAGCGATGGTGTTTCCGTCAGGATCGTCGGGAAGATTGGCAATAGCCCGGACAATATCCACAGGCAAAGCACGTTTCTCCGTCTTGACCTCCACATGAGGCGGATGGTAGAACTCCAGCGTCCTCTTGATGACCTTGTTCTCCTCGCGCCCCTCGTTGTAACGCTGCTTGGCAGAGTTGAACATACGCTTGATGACCTGCGGGTAGACGCTGCGGGCAGTCTTCTTGTCACCCAGCCACTTCTCGAAGCTCTTCATGAACACCTTGCTGATGTCATTGCACATATAGCTTTCACGGCCAACGAACTTGACGAAAGCATTCAGAGCCACCAAGTGGTTCCGGCTACACTTCTGGTCTTCATGCTCCTTAATCCACTCACGGCCGTATTGGATGATGTCAATGCTGACATCACCCACACCGACGATGTAGTTGACCACAGCATCGATATTCATGTCGTACTGATCCAGCTCCAGCTGCTTCAACTTGGTGTTATAGTCTTTGAGAAGAGCCTTGACCTTGCGCTTTACCAGTTCATTACGGATAGTCCATTTCTTGGTCATTTCCGTCTTGGAAACATAGATGCCCGTCTCAATCAGCCGCTTTTCATGGTGGTGGTACAGACGGATGCCGACCTCACAGGTACCTTTCCTGTTAACGGTCGTCTTGGATACTTCAACTTTCAATGATGCCATATTCGTATATATTAGCTTAAAAACGTCGCGCGTACATTATTATATATAAGAGAGACTATGACAGCAGCTTGTTCACCAAGTCGTTAATGTCGTACTGGGCGGCTTTCAGGTCAAGGCGGCTTATTCGCTCCTTACAAGAGTTGACCAGAGCCTCGCAACGCTTGATTAGGTATTCGTTGGTGAGCTGGCCATCCTCAGAAACATCGTTCTCCGAAACGAAGATGGACGTTCCAATGAGCTTGCTCTGACCTTTGTATGTCACCTTGATCTCCACGTTCCATGACTTCTTGGTATTGACGTCCTGGGGCGTAAGCTGCCAAGTAATGTCAACAACCGTATCAACAACATTGGTCAGGAAGTCACCAGTCAGCAGCGCACCACTCTGATGCTTGTCCTGATGAGTACCTGCTTTCTCCTTCTCCATATCATTGAAAACGAAGTCAATCAGCTTGAAGTTCGCCTCATTGATCTTCCTGAAGTCCTTCTTGATATAGATGTCCGTTATCTTATATGCAGGCAGCTGATGGTTCAGCATGTCGTGAATGGTCATCTTGTCAATGTCGGTCTCGTTGAAAGCAATGGTCGCCATCGTATGTCTTGCTGCGTAGAAAGTCAACCCTTCCTCGTCAATCTCCTTTCCGACTTCCTTCATGCCACGGTTCAGGTTGTTGCTGAAATCAGCAGGATTCTTGTACATTCGGTTAAACCGGAATACATATTTCTCCTTTTTGTCCAGCACACAAGCATACTTCTTGATAAGAGGCATGAGCAGGGGATGCGGTTTGATGACGATACGGGCATGGTCTGGTCTTCTGTCCTTTGTCTTGGCACGGTCGTAGGTGATATTACCTTCACTGTCCCATTTGCAGGAGAAGATGTCAATGCTGTTGGCCCCCATCATCATGAATGAGATAAGGAACACGTCGCGCGCAACATTACGTTGCGAATTGGAGCGATTAATGTCTGGAATAGCGGCCAAAGCCCTTAGATGTTCGAGGGAAATAGCACGTTTCTCGGTACATACATGAACAGGAGGGTCAAAGAACTCCAACGAGCGTTTGATGATTTCCTCACCTTCGAGATTGTCATTGTAGGTCTCACGGGCCTCGTTGAACACACGCTTGATACAGATGCAGTATAGGTTGGCCGCACGATGCCTGTCTCCAAGCCAGCGGACATAAGACTCCATCAGTCTAACCGTAATCTCATTGCAGTCGATGACCTTGCGCCCCATGAACCTGATGAACGAATTGAGGGCGGTTTTGTAATTGCTCATACCTTTGATTTCGTCCTCATGTGTTTTCATCCAATTCTGATAGTAGTCCACAAAGTCAACGAAAGTCGGCTTGACAATGTCCTTACGGGTAATTCTTCGGACAAGTTCGTCAGCGGACATATCGTTGAATTCCAGGTTCTCCTCCTCGATACGCTTGCGGTAGATGCGAAGGATTTCCTCACACTTTTCCATCTTCTGGAAATTCTTAATCTTGAAAGACGAGGTCAGCTCATCCCTGGTCACGAACACAGTAGTAGGGATGTACTTCATCACCCTCTTGTGTGTGACCCTGATGACGACGTTCCACGTCTTGTCCTTTCTCATGTTGTGCTTGAGCACCTCATACTTTATTGTTGCCATATTACTTCATTTTGGTGCGGTTTTACCCGCTGAATTTTTTAATTTTCTGCAAATTTACCTTTTCAGGGCTTCTCAGACGAATTTCCGTCAAAATGGGACATTTTACAAGTAACCATATATGGGTAAAAGTAAAATCGTCAAATCTCTCTATTTTGTTAAGAAAGATTACTTTTTCTATCCCAAATGCCTTTAAAACCGCCATTTTCGCTATGGCGCATAGCATCCCCTGTCGGACTTTTTGCGTTTAATCATTTTTAACGCACAATTCCGAGGTAAAACATGCCAAAATGACCGGAAAACCGGGTAAAAACCCCTTCAAACTTCATCAGACTTTTTTGGTTTACTTTTAACCACATGTCATTACTTTCATTTGAGCCCTTTTTCCGGGATGACATTTATGTCTGCATTTCTCTTTTTAGGGTCGGGTCACCGCAAACAATCAGTATATCAGCTTATTACGCGGATTTGTCACCAAGCAAAAATTTTTTTTTCTCGTCAATTATCTCCCGACAAAACGAAAAAATCACGTTTAGATTGTGAGCAATCCGCAATCGTGGTTCAAGGATGGTGAGTTTGCCGGTGACGGTACGTTCATCAAGGATGTCTGCAAGAAGTATAGCGATATTCCCATCAAGAAATACACATATACTTCTGGCTTTAAACACAAGTTCTGGATTCCATACGTGTTGGGAGTCAAGACGGTGAAACCATTGAATCTGGTTCACTTCACGAAACAGGAGATGATTGACACGATGGCCAAGGAGTATGGTTATGTGGCATACGGACAGAAACACTTTGAGGATTTGTTAACCAAGTTCCTGGAGGGCTGGTGGAATCCTACCCGCTTTGGATTTGAAACCCGCAGGGCTCAGTTGTCAAGTCTGGTGATGACGGGTCAGGTGCCTCGTGAGAAGGCCTTGGAGATTTTGTCGCAGCCGCCATTGAGCGAGGAAGAGGCCAAAGACTTGTTCAAACAGGTGGCAGCCAAACTGGAAGTGAGTGAAGAGCAGCTGATGGAATGGCACGACATGCCCATGTGTACGGAGAAGTTTAAGAACCAGCACGGACTTTACAGCTTTGGTATCAAACTGTTCACATGGTTGGGTATTGAAAAACGTATAAGGAAATAATGAAAAACGGTGAATAATAGGAGTCACCATAATTATTAACCGAAGGAAACCCCCTGTTTTATCTTTTTAGTGGCAGGTCCGGAGGTATAACACTAATAACAAAAAAAGAAATGAACAAGAATGGGAAAGAGTACCAACGCTGTACTCGGTGTGTAATGGATACCACAGACTCAAAGATAAACTTTGACGAACATGGAGTCTGTGATCATTGTCGTACTTTTGATGAGGACATTAAACCTCATTGGCATCCTGACCAAGAGGGTAGAAAGGAATTAGACAGGATTGTAAAGAAAATTAAGGAAGACGGTAAAAAGCACGACTTTGACTGTATTCTAGGAATGAGCGGAGGAGTGGATAGTTCGTATCTGCTCTATCTGGCTAAAGAGGTTTTAGGGTTAAGACCCCTGGTTTTTCATGTTGATGCAGGATGGAATACTCAGCTTGCCGTGAACAACATCCAGCGGCTTGTGGACGGCCTTGGTCTTGATCTATTTACTGAGGTGATAGACTGGGAGGAAATGAAGGATGTGCAGCGGGCATTTTTCCGTTCAGGCGTTCCCCAAATTGATGCTCCACAGGACTATTGCTTCTTTGCAACGATGTATAAGTTTGCGAGCAAATACAACGTGAAGTACATCCTGACGGGAGGAAACTACAGCACGGAGTGTGTCAGAAACCCGTTGGAGTGGATGTATTACCAGTCTGATACACGGCAATTGCACGATATTCACAAGAAGTTTGGTACAATTCCATTGAAGAATTTTCCGAAAACCAATATACTTTGGCATAAGTTCTGGCTTCCTTATGTGAAGGGAATCAAACTGATCAGGCCCTTGGATTATTTGCCTTATAATAAACAGGATGCCATGAATACCCTTGCTGAAAAGTTTGGTTGGCAACCTTATCCGCAGAAACATTTTGAGTCGCGTTTTACCAGATTCTATGAGAGTTACTGGCTTCCCGAACGTTTCGGTTACGACACTCGTAAAGTGCAGTTCTCCAGCCTGATTCTGACGGGGCAGATGACACGTGAAGAAGCTCTGGAAGAGTTGAAGAAACCCGATTATGACCCGAACGAGATACAACACGAGTTTGAGTACGTTGCTGACAAGCTTGATATGACTGTGGAAGAGTTGCAAGCATGTTTCCGTTTGCCTAAAAAGACCTATCGCGACTACAAGAACGAAGGTTTTGTTTATGATTTCGGGGCATGGCTGATGCGTTTGACAGGTAAGGAAAGAGGAGGAAAGCGATGATTAAGATTGTCAATTATGGCCTTGGCAATATAGAGGCATTCTACAATATCTATAAGAGGCTGAACATAGAGGTAGGGGTTGCGACTCAGGCAGAAGAACTGAAAGGGGCAGACCATTTGATATTGCCAGGTGTAGGTTCGTTTGACTATGCCATGAACTGTCTCAATCGGTCGGGAATGCGTGAAACACTTGACCGGATGGTTTTAGAAGAAAATGTGCCCGTAATAGGAATCTGCGTGGGTATGCAGATGATGGCGAAGCGTTCTGATGAAGGCAAAGAACCAGGGTTGGGATGGTTTGA
Organism: Prevotella sp.; assembly: GCA_017554145.1. Taxonomy (GTDB): domain Bacteria; phylum Bacteroidota; class Bacteroidia; order Bacteroidales; family Bacteroidaceae; genus Prevotella. The sequence goes on from JAFZIZ010000038.1 coordinate 12,358, forward strand.
TGCAGAAGTTTTGAAATTCAATGCGGAGAGCCTTCTTGTTCCCGAAATGGGCTGGAACTCAGTGGAACACTCGGATGACCCCATTTTTGCAGGCTTACCGGCCTCACCTCGCTTTTATTTTCTTCATTCGTATTATTTCAAATGTAACAATCGTAAGGACGTGATCGGAACCAGTGACTATGGTCATACTTTTGACTCAGCTGTGAGACACGGGAACATTTATGGAATACAGTTCCATCCAGAGAAAAGCCATTCGAATGGCGTAAGGTTGTTACAGAACTATGCAAATATCTAAGATATGTTATATCCCAGAATAATACCTTGCTTGCTGATACACAACAAAGGTTTGACAAAGACGGTAAAGTTCAAAGAAGGCAAGTATGTAGGAGACCCGTTGAATGCGGTGAGAATCTTCAATGAGAAGGAAGTGGACGAACTGATGGTCTTGGACATTGACGCATCGGTGAAGGGATGTGAGCCTAACTATGAACTGATAGAAAAGATGGCCAAGGAATGTCGTATGCCACTTTGCTATGGAGGAGGTATCAAGACTGCTGACCAGGCAAGACGTATTTTCAGTTATGGTGTTGAGAAAATCGCCATCAGTTCGTTGGCTGTAGAACATCCTGAAGTGGTGACTGAGATTGCAGAGGCTGTCGGGAACCAAAGTGTAGTGGTCGTGATGGATGTTCATAAAAGGAAGTTCACAGGCAAGTACGAATTATACACCTACAATGGCACCAAGGCCACAGGTTTGAATCCGGTCACTTTTGCACAGGAAATGGTGCGTCGAGGGGCTGGCGAGTTGGTGACAAACAGCATTGACAATGACGGAGTGATGCAGGGTTTTGATATGAAGTTGATAGACAGCGTAAAGCAATCGGTGAATATCCCCGTGACCGTCATTGGTGGTGCCGGAACGCTGGACGATATAGGTGAGGTTGTGAAACGACACGGCATCATTGGGGTTGGAGCAGGAAGCTTGTTTGTTTTCAAAGGAAAATATAAGGCGGTGCTTATCAATTACCCTAACCCACAAGAGAAAGAGGCATTAATTAAGAAGTATTTTACGTATAATAAATAGAATCATACAATAATGAAGCAGATAATACAAGACTTAAAGTCCGGTGCTACCATTCTGGAAGAAGTGCCGGCTCCTATGGTGAAGAGTGGCAGTGTATTGATTAAAACCACTCGCACACTGGTGTCGCTGGGCACAGAGCGTATGCTGGTGGAGTTTGGCAAGGCGAACCTGATAGACAAGGCACGACAGCAGCCGGACAGGGTGAAGGAGGTGCTGGACAAGATCAAGACGGACGGGCTGCAGCCTACGCTGGAGGCGGTGTTCAACAAACTGGGACAGCCGCTGCCGCTGGGCTACTGCAACGTGGGTCGCGTGGTGGCCGTGGGCAAGGGCGTGACGGAGTTCCAGGTGGGCGACCGTGTGGCCTCGAACGGCAACCATGCGGAGTATGTGTGTGTGCCGAAGAACCTGGTGGCGAAGATCCCCGACAACGTGACGGACGAGCAGGCGGCTTTCACCGTGATTGGCTCCATCGGTCTGGAAGGGGTGCGCCTGCTGAAGCCGGAACTGGGCGAGACCATCGTAGTGGTGGGCTTGGGTCTGATCGGTCTGATGGTGGCACAACTGCTGCGGGCAAATGGCTGCCGTGTGGTGGGCGTGGAGTTCGACCAGGCGAAGCTGGACTTGGCGGCCAAGTGGGGCGTGATTCCCGTGAACCCGGCCAAGGGCGACGACCAGGTGAAGGTGGTGGAGAGCCTGACGAACGGCATCGGTGCCGACGGGGTGATCATCACGGCATCGGCTCACGACGATTCGATTATCCACAATGCCTGTCTGATGTGCCGCAAGCGTGGCCGTATCATTCTGGTGGGCGTGATCGGGCTGAACATGCGCAGGGACGACTTCTACAAGAAGGAACTGAGTTTCCAGGTGAGCTGCTCGTATGGCGCTGGACGCTATGACGAGGAGTATGAGAACAAGGGCCACGACTACCCGATCGGGTATGTGAGGTGGACGGAGAAGCGGAACTTCGAGACGATACTGATGAGCATCGGAAACGGGGGACTGGATGTGGACTGCCTCGTGTCGGAAGTGGTGGATCTGGCGGACTATGAGAAGATATACGGGGATATGCGGAAGAAGGGCGTGATTGCCTCGATACTGAAATATCCGGATGATAATACGAACACGAATGACACGAATTGCACGAATTCATCAAGTAGCGTAGTTAAGTGTTTTGAGGGAACTCCTGGGAAAGGGAAGATTGGTATCATCGGAGCGGGAAATTATACGAGCAGTACGGTGGTGCCGAACCTGAAGAAGGCGAAGGCGCAGGTGAAGTATGTGGCCAGTCAGGGCGGACTGACGGCCAAGGTGGTGGCGAAGAAGATGGGGGCTGAGAATGCCACGAGCGACTACCACGAGATACTGAAAGACCCGGAGGTGGGGCTGGTGATTATCACCACGCGGCATAATATGCACGCACGGATGGTGCTGGAGACCCTGCAGGCGGGGAAGAGCGTGATGGTGGAGAAGCCGCTGTGCCTGAACGAGGAGGAACTGGCGCAGATTGTGGAGGCCTACAAGGCTGCACCCAAGGGGGTGACGCTGACGGTGGGCTTCAACCGCAGGTTCTCACCGTTTGCCGAGAAACTGAAATCGCTGGTGGGCGACGGCCCGAAGAACATCATCGCCAACATGAATGCGGGCTTTATCCCGCCCGAGGTGTGGGTTCACGACCTGGAAGTGGGCGGTGGCCGTATCATTGGCGAGGCTTGTCACTTCATCGACCTGTGCTCGTATTTCGCAGGGAGCAAGGTGGTGAGCGTGTGCATGAACGCCATGGGCGAGAATCCGCAGGAGAACACGGACAATGCCAGCATCCTGTTGCGGTATGAGAACGGCACGAATGCGGTGATCAACTACTTCGCCAACGGCTCGAAGTCGTACCCGAAGGAAAGGGTTGAGGTGTTCTCGCAGAACCGTGTGCTGGTGCTGGACAACTGGCGCAAGCTGGAGGGCTACGGCGTGAAGGGATTCAGCAAGATGAAAGGTGGCATGGACAAGGGCCAGAAGAATGAGTTCGGAAGGCTGAATGAGAGGATTCAGAACGGGGGCGAGAGCCTGATACCTTTTGAGAGTATCGTGAATACTACTAAGGCAAGCTTTGCTTGCATTCAGAGCTTAAAGGAAAAACGCTGGATAGACGTTGAGTAGTTTTTCTTTACACGAATTGCCATTAATTAGCCGTTAATTTCCATGAATTTTCCTCTGCTATTACGGACGGTGAGGCATTTGAGGATGACGCAAGTGGTTCATCAGGTGAAGAATCGCTTGGTAAAGCCGAAGTATGTGGCGATGGAAGCTCCGACTGTGAAGGGGGGCGGGTTTAAGACAGAGCCGATCCCGAGATATAAGAGTCTTGGGGGGAATAGGTTCACGTTCTTGAATCTGGAACATGAATATATAGGATGGAATTTCACGGATAATGGGATGCTCTGGGCGTATAACCAGAATTACTTTGATTGGTTGAACCAGGAAGGGATGGCCGCTGATGAAGGATGCAAATGGATTGATAAGTTCATAGAAGAACTACCTTCCAACAGAGTTGGACTTGATCCCTATCCGATAGCATTGAGGAGTATCAATTGGATTAAGTTCTTCTGCAAGTATCCAGAAACGGCTACAAAGTATAGGTTGGATTCGTTGTATTCGCAAGAGAGGCTGTTGGAGAAGAAACAGGAGTATCATCTGCTGGCAAATCATCTGTTGGAGGATGCGTTTGCGCTGTATATAGGGGCGGCATTCTTTGGTGATGAAAGATTATTGAAGGAAGCAAAGCAGTTGCTGCTGGGGCAGCTGAAGGAGCAGATTCTGCCGGATGGGGCGCACTATGAGCAAAGCCCGATGTACCATTGCATATTGTTGGATCGATTGCTGGACTGCATCAACATCGGGGAACGGATGGCAGTGAATGGTGTTGAGTTGAGAAAGTACGCCTCGCTCATGCTCGGGCACTTGGAGAGTGTGATTTGGGAGGACGGAAGTATTCCTTTGCTGAACGATGCTGCATACGGGATTGCGCCTATGCCAGAACAACTGTTTGACTATGCCAAGCGTCTCTACGTCAAGTGGGAGGCAATTCCTATGAAGGAGTGCGGGTATCGGAAGATGAAGAATGAGCGGATGGAGGCCATCGTGGATGTGGGCAGCATCACGGCCACATATCAGCCCGGGCATACGCATGCCGATACGTTCAATTATGAATTGAGAATTGACGGGAAACCGTTTGTCGTTGATACGGGGATTAGCACGTATAATAAGAATGAGAGACGGCAGTATGAGCGTTCGTCAAAGGCTCATAATTGTGTCGTCGTGGACGGAAAGGATTCGAGCGAGGTATGGGGCGGATTTAGAGTCGGAAAACGCGCAAAGGTATTTCTTGAACACGAATCACCACAAATTTACCACAAATACCCATTAATAATATCTGCTGAACACGACGGATACAGCAAACCCGTTAAAAGGCGGTTTGAGATGACAAACGATGGGTTTGTCGTGGAAGACTGGTATGACGGTGAGGCGGTGAGTTATGTGCATCTGGCAGAAAGTGCTGACGAGAGTCGGGTTGCTATTGAAGGTGCAACGAAGATAGAAATTATGGAGGAGAAATATTCGATAGAGTATAATCGCTATAGACCTTGCAAGGTAATGGCGATACATTTTAATGGAAAACTGAAATACACGATTAAATGAGAGTTTTATTGGTTGCTGAACGGTACTGGCCTGAGGTCGGTGCCGCTCCTTCGCGTCTGGCGAACATGGCCGAAGGTTTGAAACGTCAAGGCTGTGAGGTGGATGTACTGACGAGTCTGCCGAATTACCCACAAGGGCGTATCTTTGACGGATATCGGGGCTGCATGAAGAAGCACGAAGTGCGCAATGGCGTGGATGTGTTTAGGTATTGGATATTTGCGACAGTGAGCCGTCATGCAGTGGCTCGGGCGCTGAATATGTTCAGCTTTGCAGTGATGATCTGGCTGTTCGCCTTTAAATGGAGTCGTATCAGGAAATACGACTTTGTGATTATTCAGACACCGCAGCTGGTAGTGGCTGCAAGTGCTATGCGGCTGTTTAAGGGGCTGTACGGCAAGCGGTGCATCCTGAATGTGAGCGATATCTGGCCGCTGACGGCGGTGGATATGGGGGCGATAACAAAGGAAAGCCGGAGTTATCGGTTTATGGAGAAACTGGAGATGTATCTGTATTGGAAGGCGGACGGGGTGTTCGGGCAGAGCGAGGAGATATTGAATCATGTAGCTGTAAAAAGTGAGAAGGGTCATGTGAAAGGTGATAAGCGATTGGATCCGGACTCGGAGGAAGTGTTAGGTTCTGATGTGTGGAAGGAGGATAAGAGGCTATTCTTGTATAGGAACCTTCAAACATACAATGTTGGAGAACATAAGGCAAAGAATGAGACGCTGAGGATGGTGTTCAGCGGTATGCTGGGCGTCGCACAAGACGTGGCCGGTATTGTGAAGAACATTCCTTGGAAAGAAATGGGCGTGGAGTTCCATATTTTTGGCGGTGGCAAGCAGCTGGAGGAGATTCAGGTATGGATTGCGGCTAATCCGGGTTGTAATGTCTTTGCACATGGTTTTGTGCCGAAGGAAGAAATTGCAGCCCGTCTGCGCGAGATGGACGCGAGCATCGTGCCGCTGGCCACTCGCATACGTGGAGCCTTCCCTTCGAAGGTGTTCGACATCTTGCCGCAAGGTCTGCCTATCTTGTTCTGTGGCGGTGGTGAAGGCGCGAAGTTCGTGGCCTTACGTCAGGTCGGATATACAAGCACCCCCAGCGATTATCAGGCGTTGCGGGCGAACATCGAGCGCCTGCGCGACATGCCTGCGGAGGACTTCCAGGCCATGTCGGCCCGATGCATAGAAGTGAGCTGCGAGGAGCTGGACTTTGAGAAGCAGATGAAGGAGGCGTATAAATGGTTAGAGGATAGGTCACACAAATAGCACAAGAAGATAGGAATTGATCAAGAATCTGAGAAATTAGAGAATCGACCAAGAATGGATACGAATCTTTTCTTTGAGCTATTGCAGGTGGCACTTGGGAGACGGGATGGACTGTCACGGGTGCCATCTGTGCGTGAATGGGAGGCGGTCGAAGTGCTGGCCGAGGAGCAGGGTGTGGATGGCTTTCTGCTTAGTGGCATAGAACTACTGACTACGCAGATTCCCTTGGAGGTGAAGCTGCAGTGGATCGGGGGTGTGATGCAGATGGAGGCGGTGCATGAGGATTATCTGCGGTCTCTGGCAAGTCTGGCGGGCTTTTACAATGAGCATGGGCTGAAGATAATGGTTGTGAAGGGCTATGCCTGTGCTTTGGACTGGCCTCGACCTGAGCATCGGCCTATGGGGGACATCGACATCTGGCTGTTTGGGAAGCAAAGGATAGCGGACGAGGTGTTGGAACGTGAGGTTGGTGTGGAAGTAGACCAGTCGCATCATCATCATACTGTATTCGAATGGCAGGGCTTTTCGGTGGAGAATCACTATGATTTTATCAATGTGCATCATCACCGATCGCATGTGGCACTGGAACGGGAGCTGAAGCGGTTGGGAGCGGACGATTCGCTTTCTGTGGAGGTGCATGGCGAGCGGGTGTATCTGCCTTCGGCCAATCTGCATGCACTGTTTCTGCTGCGCCACGGAATGCTGCATTTCGCCTTTGGTGAGTTTACGATCCGCAATTTGTTAGACTGGGGGTTCTTCGTTCGGAAGCATCGTGATGAGGTGGACTGGAATTGGCTGCTGGGTGTGTTGGAGGAGCATGGTATGAGGCCACTATTTGATCTGTTTAATGCGATTTGTGTTGAGGATATTGGCTTTGATGCGTCCCTGTTCCCACCTGCAGAGGTGGATGAGCGGTTAAAGACTCGAGTGTTGGTTGAAATTCTACGGCCACAACGCGTTGAAGAGATGCCATCGGCCTTCTTTCCCCGTCTTGCTTTCAAGTGGCATCGCTGGCGTGGGAATGCATGGAAGCATAGCCTCTGCTACAAAGAGAGCCTGTGGAGTGCCTTTTGGAGCGGTGTGTGGGGACATTTGTTGAAACCGAGGTCGATATGAGGAGGAAAAGTAGGTATATAATAGCTATTCTTATATGGCAAAGCAACAATTTGTGAAATGGCTGGATTGATAGTCGATAGATACGATAGCAGGTGTGCTTTATGCCGTAATGCAGAAGCTGATAAGACAGGTAGTCACCTTGCTCCCAATTTCATGATTCACGGAATGTTCTCGTTTGACGGGAAAGGACGAAGGAATAGGGAGATTGCAATGCGTGATGGTCTGAATTCTGGCAATAGAATGATATATTATGGCCCTGAAGTTTCGCCTGATGCCATAAATGCCGACCACGGAGAGGATCTTACCGATGAGGAATTGGAGGGAAATACCAATCACCTAGTTTGTGACAATCTTTTCTGCAAAAGGTGTGAGGATCGGTTTGGTATTCTAGAAACGTATTACTCTTCCTATTATGCCGAATGGAAACATGAAGAGGTGAATTCCAGAGTGGCTTATCTTTTCTGGCTATCTGTATTCTGGCGTATGTGTGTGGGAAGGATGTCAATCTTCTTAATGGGTGAGGATGAGTTTGAAATGAGGAGAATATTGGATGAGAATATCACGACGCTAGAAGAGATAGAAAAAGGGAATTCTGTTTTGGGGGACTTCGGATATATCTTATGGCGAACAAAAGGACTACAGAAGGGTGATTCAGGCGTATTCGGAACAAGGAAGGAACATTCTCCATATATGATTATCATAAATGATATGGTGGTGCTCCTAGTTGCTGGAGTTTCGAAGTTCAGAAAGAGTTTTAGTTATGCAGGATGGCAGATAAACAGAGAAGACTATAATACTTTTGACTGTGACGGAGAAGTTGTTAACGAAATATCGTTGGAGGAATTTGCTCTATTAAAACGATTTGTGATTGACGAATCGGAAAAATATGGATGGGGACCAGCTCAGGAACAGGTGAAACTGGAAATGAGAGAGCTAGACCGGACTGCGGGAGAATTGCATTCTATTGGATATAACGAGGAACGCGAGGCCCTGCGTATTGCAATGGTTGAGGATGAAATGAAACCACGTCCTTTTTTTCTTAGGAATATGTCAAAATTCTTAACAGCAGAGTTAAAGGAATATGCATGTAATCAGGCAGGGAAGGAATACAATATTCTCAAAGACCGTAGTATGTTTACGTTCCAATTTGATATAGACAATTACAAGAGCGACTTGAAAATGTATGTACGTGAAGGTGAGGATATTTCAGGATTTCCATATGTTGATAAATTGTTCGATAAAAAGTATTGGGAAGGCAAAGAGGCATATCAAAAGAAATTAGAAATTCTCAAAGAAAGCTATGAAGAATTGGTCGCTAAAGGCTATACATTTGATGACTTTATGAATAACTTACGGAGTAGGTCTGGGATGAATTGTTAGAGTAGATTGGGTATGGCAAGAAGTACGAAAGATGAAGTAAAGAGCCTCATGAAAGGTCTTGATCTGCTGCATATCAAGTATATCCACATCTGGGTAAATAACCAGTTTCTGGAGAATGACAGGTATGAAGAGTATCTGGAAATGCTCAACGAATGGGAGATAGATGGGTACTATGAGTGCTATAACTGGCTTCTTCACTGCACCGAGAAGTCGCAAGATAAGGACAGGGCTATAGAATCGGCCAACAGGGTGTTGACGGATTTTCTGAGCGTATGGCGGCGAAAGGCTCGTGATTTGTATGAGGATGTCTTGGGGCTGATGGCTTATTGCGCTCATCATCAGTTCATCAATATGACGCCGACTCTGAAGGAACGTATTGATGCTGATTGGAAAGAATCGGGTACTGATGAGGATAAGGAGGGACTATATAACAGTTTGTTGCCTTATCCGATGGAATTGTACAAGATGTTTCAGGAAGAGAAGTACGAAGAGGCTTTTGCCAATATCTACTATCTGTTCCAGAAGCTATCGGACCTGGATAAGCGTCGGCCAGAGATGTTCAGGCATGTGGATTCGTACATTCCGAAGTTGGAACTGATCAGCGATTTGCTTCGCGAGGTGTTCTTTCAGATTAAAGGGTGCCCAGATGTGAGTTCTGATATGAAGAGTGACATCGACTTCTTCCTCCTAGTCCTGCAGGGTGAACATATGTACTTCGCAGAGAATGACAGCCGGTGGGACGATATGTTTGATGACGAGAATCGCTACTATGGCCATCTTGGGGATTTCTGGGAGTGGTATGTGGAGAGACTGCGACAGGTGAAAGGAGTATAATGAAGAGTGAAGAATGGAGGTTGTTATGGGAGCTGAACAGAAATATATAGATGAAATCCAAAAATATGACGGCGAAACTTTGCTAAAACTATGGAGGAGTCATTTGGATGGTTCACTTGGGTCGTCTATATGGGAAGCAGGAAAACTATTTGAATATGTAGTACTCCGTGCTTTTCAGATAGAAGGAGCGATAGTCCGTTGGCCTTATAGTGTACAATTGGACGGTGAAGTGGTAGAACAGATAGACGGTGCAGTTAGTTATCCCAATCATCATATACTTATAGAATGTAAGGATTGGAATAAAGGTATTAGTATTGAACCATTTGCAAAAATGCGAAATCAGTTGATGCAAAGACCTGCCAATGTGATAGGATGTATTTTCTCGCGCTCTGGCTATACAGACCCCGCTATTGGTTTGTCTCGTTTCTGTTCACCTCAAACGATATTGCTATGGCAGAATGATGAATTAGAAGTTTGTATTGAGCATTCTATGATGAAAGAGGCGATAGAAATCAAATTAAGAAAGGCTGCAGAGGAGTTTAGGTATTTCTATAATGTCAAACCGGAAATAACACTAAAGACAGGAGGCACTATATGATAAAGCATGTATATATTATAGTTGAGGGACCATCTGATGAGCTGATTTTATCAAACATCTTAAACGGGCTGTTTGGAGGAATAATTAATCTGCATTTCTATATAGCGCATGGAGTACCTGGTATCATATCCAGCACTAGGCCTATACTGGACTTAGTAGATAAAGATGTTAAGGTAATTGTAGTTTATGATGCAGACACTGGTGATAAACTACGTGCAGAAGAAAGAAATGACTTCATTATGTCACAGATATTGAATGGTGCTGAAGATAAACGTGTTAAGTTTGTCTATTTTGTACCAACAATAGATTGCTGTCATCCGTTCTTGATTGAGTGTGCTCGGTTTAAGAGAAAGAGAAGAGAGGAATATAATCATGATGTTACGGAGTATATCACTTTACATCGACATAGGCTTCGTCTCACGTAAGTGATATGAAGCAGAGCGTTGTACTTCCGCCGCAGAGTAATCAATTATGGGGAAAGATGTCGGTTTTCACATAGTATTCAGGAAAAATGCTATCGACTCAAAGTCGGAGAGACAGAC
>JAFZIZ010000003.1 GCA_017554145.1 Prevotella sp.
GTTCAATTGGGACAACACAGAGCGTGTAAAGGCTGGTACTATCAAGGACTTTATCTATGCTATGGAGTATGACACCAGCACAGCACAGGGCATGCAGTGGGGTCGTTCACACTCTTACAAGGATATCAAGAAGCTTGACCCATCTATGTTCGGTGAGTTCCTCAACAACTCTGGTGGTGCTTACATGACTCTTACCCCTGAGTGCGTAAGTCGTTTCAACCTTAAGGGCGACCAGCGTAACTGGATGATATTCGGTCTTGAGGACAAGGATCACAACCCTGCAAATGGTCAGGTTTATGTATATGATAAAACAACTTTGCTCCCAACAGATGTGAAGTGTCTTGACCGTGATGGCAATCCTCTCGTGTTCACAAAGGACATCAATGTCACAGGTGAACTTGCATCTGTTGATGTAGGTGATGACCTCGAAGGTTGGCGTCAGGGTTATCGTTCTTCAAAGTGGTTCGTTTGCAACAACGACTACTCTAATGGACGTAACCAGTCAAACGACGTTCCCATCTTCCGTTATGCAGATATTCTCTTGACAAAGGCTGAGGCTATGGTTCGTGCTGGTAAAAGCGGTTCAAAGGATCTCTTCAACCAGATTCGTACATATGTAGGTGCTCCTACACTCGCTGCTGACCCAACTCTTGACGATATCTATATGGAGCGTGGCCGTGAGTTCTTCGATGAGCTCTGGCGTCGTAACGATATGATTCGTTTCGGTCACTATGAGGATGAGTGGTTCCCACACTACAGGAGCAATCCAAATGCTAACTTCGAGAAGACTCGCCGTATCTTCCCAATCAAGAAGGGTGACCTCGATGTTAACGAAGGTTGGACACAGAACAATGGCTATTAATCGCAAGTTGATAGTAATAACACTCTTTTTCTGGGCAGTCACGGCTGTGGCTGCCCAGAATATTCATGTATATGGTGCTAAGCCAGAAATGAATACCAAGGCTTTGCAATCATTGATTGATAATGTTAGTCAAAACGGTGGTGGAAGGGTGGTATTTGCAAGAGGTGAATATCATGTAGGACAAATCGAACTCAAAAGTGGTGTAGAATTGCATTTGGAAGAGGGTGCTGTGCTTTTGGGGAGCACGTCGCCTTCGGACTATTTCCAAGTGAACACCAGTCCATCAGTTGGTGATCTACAGAAAGATAAATCTCGCTTAGGTTTGATTGTTGCCAAGAATGCTCATCACATCGCGATTACTGGTAGTGGCACTATTGACGGACAAGGACAGGCTTTGGCTTTGATGATAGACAGTCTGCATCATACGGGTGAAAGAATCGATCCCGATTATAATGTCCGCAGGCAGCGGCCCAGTGAATTGATGCGTCCCACATTATTTAATTTTGTGGGTTGTACAGATGTGCATATCGAGGGTGTTCATTTGAGAAATAGTGCAGGCTGGGGTTTGTCGTTCCATGATTGCAGAGACATGCAACTTAGGAATCTCACCATCTATAATCGGGCTTATTGGAATAACGATGGCATTGATTTAACGGATTGCAAGAATGCTTTGGTGGAACATTGTAACGTGAATAGCGCCGATGATGGTATCTGCCTGAAGTCGTATGATCCGGAAAGCGGCAACGACAGCATCACTATACGTAATTGTGAGATTCGCAGTAGTGCGAGTGCCATAAAGTTTGGCACGGCTTCTTATGGTGGCTTCCGCCATATCCGTATCAGTGGCATTCGTGTCTTCGATACTTTCCGTTCTGCCTTAGCCATCGAGAGTGTTGATGGTGCCGTTATAGAGGATGTTGTGGCTGATGACATCATTGCAAGTAATACAGGCAATGCACTCTTTATCCGATTGGGTCAGCGTTCTGGTAATAGAAAGGGCGCAATCAAGAATATCCGCATTTCGAACTTAACGGCTCAGATTCCTTTTGGACGTCCTGATATCAACTACGACCTTCGAGGTCCTGAGGTGGATTATTTCCATAATGTTCATCCTGCGCCTATCTGCGGCATTCCTGGTAACTGTATTGAGAATGTGCAGTTGGAAAACATTCATCTAACCTATCCTGGGCGAGCCTCTAAGAGTATGGCTTATCTCCCCCTATGGCGTAAGGGCGATGTGCCTGAACAAATCGATAAATATCCTGAGTTTACCATGTTTGGCGAACTCCCATCGTGGGGCCTTTACCTGCGACATATCCGTAATATTACGCTGAAGCATGTACAACTTTCTTTGGTAGATGAAGACTTCCGTCCTGCCATTGTAGATGAGGATGTAGAAGGCCTGATAAAGGAAGAATGATTATTCTTCGTAGTCTGTGGGATCGGGGATGCCAGCTTCGGCGAGGGCTTCACGGCGCTCGACACAGGTGCCGCATTTGCCACAATGTTTGTCGCCGCCGCGATAGCATGACCACGTTTCAGCGTAGTCGATGCCAAGAGCCTTGCCTCGGGCGGCAATCTGGCCTTTCGTCATATTGCAATAAGGTGAAAGTAGTCTGACACCGTTAAAAGTGCCGGCATGAGTGGCAGCATCGAAGGCTTCAACAAACTCCGGACGACAATCGGGATAGATGGTATGGTCGCCACCGTGATTGGCCATCATGATATACTGCAGCTCGTTGGACTCGGCCATGCCTGCTGCAATGGCAAGCATGATACCATTGCGGAAAGGCACTACCGTCGACTTCATATTCTCATCGGCATAATGCCCCTCAGGGATGGCCTCGTCGCCAGAGAGCAACGAACTTCGGAAATACCGTGCCATAAACTCGAGAGGAATCACGATGTGTCTGATACCCAGCCGTTCGCAGTGCTTTTTGGCAAAGGGAATCTCCTTGGCATTGTGGTTAGAGCCGTAATCGAAAGAGATGGCCAAAGCGATGCGGTCCTGATAATCATATAACAAGGTGGTGGAGTCCATGCCTCCGCTCAGAATCAGTATACTGTCTTTCATCTTTCTTCCTGTTTTTGCTGCAAAAGTACGAAATTATCTGCGAAGTTAGTGTTGCGGTAGCAAATTTTTCACTTTTCACTTTTCACTTTTTTTGGTATCTTTGCAACATGAAGCTGAAACCAATTATACTAACCGCTTGTCTGTTATTGCTTTCAATGACCATGATGGCCCAGGTGTGGCAGTATGTCGACCCTCGTATCGGAAGCGAGGGAGTGGGACGTACGTTTCCAGGACCGTCTATGCCATTCGGTATGTGTAAGCCAGGTCCGGATTGTACGGTGAAGCCGAATGCTGGCTGGGCACCAATGCCAGAGGTGGTGACGGGTTTCTCGCAGACGCATGTCAGTGGAACAGGCGGTGGACAGAAATATGGTAATATCCTGATACAGCCATTCATCAGGGATGAGAGAAAAGACTATTCCCAGAAAAGAATCAGCGAGGATTATTCGCTTGGTTATTATACGACGACATTCGAAAATGGGATTCAGACAGAGATTACAACCTCAGAGCGCTGTGCTTTCTATCGCATCCATTATCCTTTGAATGGTTCACTCTTAATCGACGCCACGCATTATTTAGGCAAGAATCCCATTCCCGACCAGCGTGAACAGCAGCAGTTCGTTGGTGCTGAGATAGAGGTCGTAAATAATCACGAAGTGCGAGGTTTTTCACGTGTTCGTGGGGGCTGGAATAACGGCGATGCCTATACGGTGTATTTCTGTCTGATAGCAGATAAGGCTTTTAAACAAAAGAGCAAGGATATCATAGCATTCTCTGATACCTTATTAAATATAAAAATAGGAATATCCTATGTCAGCACACAGCAGGCGAAGCGGAATATACCTGAGTGTGACTTCGATACCCAACTGAATAAGGTTCGTGAAAGTTGGGAGCAATTACTGAGTCATGTGCAGATCAAGGGCAGCGACAAGGATAAACGCATGTTCTATACGGCCCTTTACCATACGATGCTGATGCCTGTGGATAAAAGCGGGGAGAATCCCAAATGGACAGAGATACCTTATTACGATGACTATTATGCCATCTGGGATACCTATCGCTCTTCATCGCCTCTCATTACTCTCATCGATCCCAAACGCGAGGTGGATATCGTCAATTCCCTGCTGAATATATACAAGCGAGAGGGCTATATGCCCGATGCCCGTAGTGGTGATTGTAATGGCAGAACCCAGGGTGGTTCGAATGCGGAGGTGGTCATCGCCGATGCCTTTGTGAAAGGACTGGAAGGCATTGATTATGACTATGCCCTCGAAGCTATGCTGAAAGATGCGGAGGTGGATCCTGGGGCTGATCACGAGAAACATGGGCGAGGCGGACTAAAGGAATATACGACTTTGGGCTATATCCCTTATGGCATCGATCGTGCCGGCACCCGAACCATTGAATATGCCTACGATGACTATTGCATTGCTGAGGTGGCAAAAGGCTTAGGAAGAACAGATATTTTCAATCACTATCTGAAACAGTCTGCTAACTGGAAAAACCTTTGGCGCTCCGACTACGAATGGGATGATGTGAAGGGTTATATCATGCCTCGCGATGCTGAAGGCCGCTGGCTCGATTCTGTACCTTGGGGCAAATCAAAGGTCTTTCATCCCACGATTCCCTATACGCCCATTACAAAAGTAGCGCCTTGGTATCTGCCTTGGTGGAGCACATTCTTTTATGAGGCTCTTTCGGCAGAATACTCACTGAGTATCCCTCATGATGTGCTAGGACTGATAGAGGCTTGTGGCGGAGCAGAGGCTTTCCGTAAACGGCTTGACTTGTTTTTTGAGCGCAAACGCTACAATGTAGGCAATGAACCCTCGTTCCTTACGCCTTGTCTTTACCATTGGATAGGTCGTCCGGACCTGACTTCCGACCGTGTGCGCCAAATCATCAGCGACAATTATACCGACCAGCCTGATGGCCTACCTGGCAATGACGATAGCGGAGCAATGTCATCGTGGCTCGCCTTCCACATGTTTGGTCTCTATCCCAATGCTGGCCAGAGTTACTATCTGCTGCATGCACCGTTGGTTCCAGAGTGGACACTCCAACTCTCGAACGGTAAGACCCTTCATGGCATCATCAGAGGCGAGGGTACCCATTTTGACAAAGTAACGCTCAATGGCAAAGTGCTCAATGAGGCCCGTTTGGAGCATGTCGACCTGATACAGGGAGGTGAACTTGTCTTCTATATGTCGAAAAAGACGAAAGAAGCACAAAAAAAATTCCCAGCCTGGGAACAATTGGTTCCCAAGGTGGGAACAATATATTCCCAGGGTGGGAACAAAAAAGCAGAGATAGCCTTCACGCTGAACCGCCAACATCGCACATGGCCTTTAGCTTATGGTTGGCAAGGCGACACCTTATTGCTGACATGCAAGGAAGCAACCTATAAGATTCCCCGTTCCATCGTAGAGAATGGTAGGAATTTCTGCTGGGACATTCCTGCTGATGGTGCCGTCTACGAGACAAAAGGTACGTTCGCCATCATCTCACGTCAGGCTTTCAGGGATCTGAAGCAAAAGGGATACTTCGTCTATGATGGCATCACTTGGCGGAAGATTGATGAAAGGCTACGGGTAGGCGTGTCAGCGGGAATGTCGGATGTCACCATTCACGTTTGTGCCGATGTCGACAGAACAGAGATGTGGGTAAAAGATGACGAAGAGATGCCCTTAGTGCTTGAAATGCGGAATAATCCTTTGGGAATTGACTGGCTGATGGATGAAAGTCCTTCATTTTGAAAGTTTTCCCAAAAAAATTTGGCAGTTTGAGTAAAAAGTGGTATTTTTGCATTCGGGTGTGAAATAACCTGTTGTATGATGAGACGACTATTATCAATCTTATGCCTTCTGATAGGATGCTTTACGCTTTATGCAGGTCCGACAGAAGGGCTACGGGTAGGCGAGCGTAGCTCGGGCATGAACGAGGATGCCGCAAAGACAGCCCTTGCAAGGATTGATGTGCAGATTTCCCAACAACAACTGAGGGGTGATGTGGAAAGAGAGGGTAATGCCCGATGGCAGAAGATGCTCATCCTGAAGAATTACTCACTGACAAAGCAACAGGTCGAAGAGGCTGAATTACAGATGGAGTGGTTCCGCCGAAACAACCAGTGGGATTATTATTACCGCACCTGGCAACTCAAGACCAACGCCTTAAGTGCATCGGGTAAGTTGCAACAGTCTTTGCAGGAGACACAACGAATGCTTGATGATGCCAAGGAACGCAACAATAAATTAGGGCGTGCGATGGCATACAAGCAGATTGGTGTCATCTACTTGAACATGAAGCAGACGGAGCCTGCCGTTGAAGCCCTGAAGCGCTATGCAGAACTGATGAAGGACGAGGAGAGTGACTTCAGTTCGCTGAGTAGCATCTACTACCGTATGGCAAAGGCCTATGATTATGACAAGGCTTACGACCGGGAGTTACAGTTGACAAACGAATGGCTCGAATTTCTTAACACAAAGGTAGGCAAGTTAAAAGCGGCTGAGGTTCGGGAATGCTGGCATGCCTGCTATCTGGCACGTGCAGCTGCCTTTATCGGACAGAATAAACTCGATGAAGCCAAATTGGCGCTTGATACGGCTGCACACCATGCCCATTTGATTAATACGTCACTCAGTTTGCACCATTATTATAAGATGCAGGCCCGTTATTATCTGGCAAAGGGTGATGCTGTCAAGGCACTGCTCTATACCGACAGCGTCAGACTGACAACAAACGAGAGGGATGACCATATAGAGGAAGTGCGGGCGCAGGCATTGATCATGCTGGGACAGGGTGCAGAGGCGGCACAGATCTATCAGAGACTGTATCATGACAAGGACTCGGTATTTGGTCGTGATGCCCGTCAGCATCTCGATGAGTTGAACACATTGTTCCAAGTCGATGAGCTCAAAACAGAACAGCAACGTACCCGATTCTTATACATTCTGATTACCGCCTCTTCCATCGTGCTGGCACTCTTGCTGTTGATTCTCTATGGTTGGCGTAGTGCCATCCGACAGAAAAAGGTTAATGAGGAGTTGCGTATTGCCAATGAGCGGGCAAAAGTGTCATCGAAGATGAAGAGTGAGTTCATCCGCAACATCACCCACGAGATACGTACGCCATTGAATATCGTCTCGGGTTTCACGCAGATATTGACCAAGCCGGATGCAGACCTGCCGGATGACGAGAAGAGAGACCTGCAGGAACGGGTTTCAGAGAACACGGATCGTATTACCAACCTGGTAGACCGTATGCTCGAACTGAGCGATGCCAGCAGCGAGACCTCCATAGAGCGCAATGACCAGACGAATGTTGTGGACATCGTGTCACAAGCCATTGATCATTCCAAGATAGCCTTTCACACCCGCCCTGGCCGCTCTACCGTTGATCGCCTGCAGTCGCCAAGGTTCAAGAGTCCTGATTCGACCATCGTGTTCGAAGTGAACCAAATCCAGATGATTCAATTGCGTACCAATAAGATATATGCTGTCCGCGCCCTTTCACAACTTCTGGAAAATGCCGTGAAGTTCACCCGTGAAGGAAGTATCACCCTGAGCATGACGTATACCGACAGCAAAGTCCGTTTTACAGTTGAAGATACGGGCATCGGTATTCCTGCTGACCAGACAGAGCATATTTTTGAAGAGTTCATACAACTCGATGAGTTTTCCGATGGTACAGGCATCGGACTGACCATTGCCCGTTCCATTGCCCAGCGTATGGGTGGTGACCTGTGGCTTGATACCGATTATAAAGAAGGTTCGCGCTTTATCCTCGAACTGTTAAGAACGTAGAGATAATAGGTAAAAGGGTAAAAAGTAACGGATATGAGAAAACTATGTCTACATGAGAATCTGAGGTGGGTAATGGTTATACCTCTCTTCTTTTTTATCTTCTTACCTTTGTCTGCCCAGTACGAGAAATTGGGGGGCGTATACTATGCCTATCCCGCAACTGAGACACAGTTGTTGGATGCCCCCGAAGGCTATGAGCCGTTCTATATCTCGCACTATGGTCGACACGGTTCTCGATGGCTGCCTAATGACAAAAGGTATACCTGGGTCAATAAGCAACTTGCTGATAAGGATCGCTTGACGAAGCTAGGCAAGAGTGTTCGCAAGCGGATGGAGAAGGTCTGGAAGAATGCAAAAGGCAATGGTGGATTGCTGACTCCGCTTGGTGGGCGCCAGCATCGTCAGATAGCCCGAAGAATGTATCAGAACTTCCCTCAGCTCTTTACGGCTGAGGCTTATCTGACGGCTCATTCGAGTACCGTCAATCGCTGCAAGGCCAGTATGGAGAATTTTGTGACAGAACTGAAAACACAGAATCCATCCATTCAGTTTGACCCCATCACCCGCGAAGAGGATATGGCTTGGATTGCCTATAAGTCGAAGGAACAGAGCTATCTTGAGCACTCACGTGACTGGCCGTTGCCGATACCAACTGATCGGTTCATCAACGCATTGTTTACTGATGCCAGTCATTTGTCAAAGGCTAACAGGGAAAAGTTGCTATCTGAACTTCATACGATTGCATCGGATATGCAAGACGTAGAACTTAACGTCTCGCTCTATGATATCTTCACGGAAGAGGAACTGCAGGCCGTTTACGATCTGAACAACCGCCGGATGACACTCCATAATGGCGATGAAATCGGGAATAATGGCATTGCTGCCCGTTGTGCCACATCGCTCTGGCATCGTATTCAGGCCGATGCCGATGCTGCCATTGCCAGAGGGGGTGTAGGTGCGGATCTCCGCTTCGGACACGATACAAACCTCTACCGCCTGATGACATTGATGGGCTTTGATACGAAGGGTAGGCCGATGGATGACCTTTTACCGATGGCGGCGAATCTTCAGATGATTTTTTATAAGAATGCACAGGGTAGGGTGCTTGTGCAATTATTGCATAACGAACGGCTTGCCCGCTTGAATCCCGAATATGTTCCCGTAGTTCAGGGCTTCTATGATTGGGAGGACATGAAGCAGCATGTGGCCGACCGCTTGCATTATCTTGAGCATCTGCGTCAGCTTTGTGACTTGAATACGATGGTGGGAACGGCTCCTGCAAACACCAAGACGGCAGGACTTTTTGGCAAAGGCTCTGAAGAACATGGACAGACGCTGCCGGCTGTTTTGGCTCCTAATGGTCAGAACTTCTGGACACCGCAGACCCGCAATACAGAAAAGAAGTGCCAGGCTCCATTCTATTATACCGACTCACTTTTTCAGGGCATCCGCAACAGCCATTGGATTGTGGGGGGATGTACGCAGGATTATGGCTCGTTCACCTTGGCGGCTCTTGGCGGCAAATTGCGCTTGAAACCAGAAGAACGGGCGACGCCTTTTATTCACACAGATGAAATATCTCATCCCCACTATTATGCCGTCCATCTGTATAAGGAACATCTGAAGTTGGAGATGACAGGCAGCAGTCATGCGGCCATTTTCCGTATCACACCTGAGCAGGATGGACCTGTTCACATTGTACTCAATCACAATAGTGATGCGGGTGAAGGTTATCTGGAGATAGATGCACAGAACAAGACCATCTACGGCTATAATCCCGTGCATCGCATCTATCAGGGTTGGGGCGAGCCAGCAGGCTTCAGCGGACATTTCATGTTGCGGGCATACGATGTAACCGGCTCGCCGCTTGCTACCAAAGGGACGCAGGAAATCGTGGATTCTGGTTGTGATAGTCTCTGTGCATGGTTCACTTTCAATGGCAAGGCCAATGAGCCGATTATCCTGAAAGCAGCCACATCGTTCACTTCTATGATTAATTGTGTGGATAATTTTGCAGTAGAGGCAGAGCCGCATGATTTTGACAGTATGATGGAGCATCTTGCCAAACAGTGGATAGAACGTCTGCATACCATCGATGTGGAGGACACGGATACGGCCCGTGTGAATCAGTTCTATGGTGCCCTCTATCGTGCCTCGTTCCTGCCTCATGAGATGAGCGATGCCTCAGGCGGATATCCCAAGTTTGCCGATGGCAGCATCGTCGCTCCAAGGGAATCGAATCCTCGGAAGTATTACGGCGACTTCTCAATGTGGGACACTTATCGTGCTGTTCATCCGCTTTATAACATCATTGCTCCCAAAGAGTCGGCTGATATGATGCAGTCGCTGGTGACGATGTATGAAGAGGGTGGGTGGCTGCCTATTTTCCCCTGTTGGAACAGCTATACGGCCGCGATGATCGGCGACCATTGTAGTGTGGCGCTGGCAGACGCCTATATTAAAGGAATCCGCGATTTCAACGTAGAAAAGGCGTATGAGGGCATGCGTAAGAATGCCTTCGAGACACCAGCCTCTTATGAGGATTATAAGAATGGTATGGGGCGCAGGGCGCTTGAGTCGTATCTGAAATATGGCTATATCCCTATGGAGGATAGCGTAAAGGAGGCTTACCATCGGGAAGAACAGACCTCACGCACCCTCGAGTATGCCTTCGATGATTTTGCCGTTGCCCAATTGGCAAAGGCCCTTGGCAAGGATCAGGATCATCAGGAGCTGATGCGCCGCTCAGAGAACTGGCGCAATGTCATCAATCCCAAGACGGGCTATTGTGACGGTCGCCATGCTCCCAGACAGATTTCCCGCAGAAAGAACGATGGCGGTCTGTTCGAGGATAATACGGACTTTATCCATCGTAAGCCTTGGATAACGGAGGGGGCAGCTTGTCATTACACCTGGTATGTGCCTCACAATGTGGAGGGACTCGTTGAGATGCTTGGTGGTCCTCAGAAGTTTGAGGCCAAGCTCGACTCGATGTTTACAGAGGGTCGTTACTGGCATGGCAACGAACCCTGCCATCAGATAGCCTATTTGTACGATTTCATCGGGAAAAGGGAAAAGGCCATTCAGCGTGTGGCGTATATCCTCGATACAGAATACAACGACACGCCTGGTGGCTTGTCTGGTAATGACGATGCTGGTCAGATGTCTGCTTGGTATATCTTCTCTTCGATGGGCTTCTATCCTGTCTGTCCCGCCACAGACCGCTATATGCTTTCCGCCCCTCGCTTCCAGAAGATTACCCTCAATTTTGACAATGGCAAGCACTTCGTCATCACGCCGGAGTCCTTGCCACGAGACCGCAACTATATCACTCACCATGAAATCATCGGTGGTAATTGAGACATAACAACAAAAGCGTATGAGATATTTGATAAAATCGGGGCTGTTATTGCTTTGGGCACTAAGTGCATCGGTGGTTCAGGCAGCGGAGGAGAAAAAGGATTCGCTGACATTTACCGTCATCAAGGAAAATCCAATCACCTCAGTGAAGAATCAGAACCGCAGCGGTACTTGCTGGGACTATGCAACGGTGGGATTCTTCGAGGGTGAGATACTCCGCAAGACGGGAAAGACCTATGACCTCTGTGAGATGTTCGTGGCTAATAAGAACTATGTCGACGAGGCCATCTTCTATGTCAGGCTGCATGGCGACAGCCGTTTCTCTGAGGGTGGATCAGCCGATGATGTGTTCTCGGTATTGAAGACGCATGGCATCTGTCCTGAGGAGGCGATGCCTGCCCCTGGCTCGCTGACGGGTGACTCATTGGCCAACTTCACCGAGTTTTTCAGCGTGCTCACGCCTTATATCAAGGCCGTGGCCACTAACAAGGCAAAGAAACTGTCGCGACAATGGCTCGAAGGCTATCAGGCCATCCTCGACGCCTATCTGGGCAAATGTCCTGAACGGTTTGTCTATGAAGGTCGTGAATACACGCCGAAGAGTTTTGCTGAGAGCCTGGGGCTTGACTTCGACGACTATGTGAGCATCACCAGCTTCACGCATCATCCTTTTTACACGTCGTTCGTCATCGAGGCACCCTATAAATGGCGACCTTGTCTGAGTTATAATGTGCCTATCGACTCTTTGATGAATATCATCGACACAGCGCTCGATAGGGGGTACAATGTCTGTTGGGGTGGTGACGTGAGTGGCAATGGCTTCGAGCGTCAGGGCCTGGCACAGGAAAATGCGACGCCAACACAGGAACTGCGCCAAGAGCGATTTGATACGTGGGATGCCACCTACGACCATGTGATGCTGATCTACGGAAAGGCCAAGGATCAGAATGGCAACGACTACTATCTGGTGAAGAACTCATGGGGCGAGACGGGAGACCATAAGGGCATCTGGTATATGCGGAAAAACTATATCGCACTGAATACGACCTACATATTCCTGAACCGTCACGCATTCGACAAATGAAAACAAAAGCAATAGGTTTGTTGTGGGTGGTAGTGCCTTTTATAATCGTTTGAATATTTCAAATTTAAAAATAAGTTCGTTCAATACTTGTAATTACGGAGAAAAATGTTATAAATTGCAAAATTGCATATAACAAAATTGCAATTTACTTGTTTTTATCAGTAGAATTAATTAAATTTGCCCACAAAAAATAAACTGCATTTTATTATGGCTATAAAATTGAAAATAGGATCACCAGTAGTAGGTGAAGATTTCTTCGGACGAGAGGTTGAACTTAGGAAGGCAGAATCCCTGATTCGAGATAACAATCTTATGTTAGCCGCACCCAGACGCGTTGGCAAAACCTCTTTTGCGAGGAGATTAATAGACACGCTAAGTTCAAAAGGATGGAATACCATTTTTATCGATTTGGAAGAGATAACAAGTATTGACCATTTCTTCAATGCTTTTTATGGTGAACTAGTGAAGTTGCCTGAAACGAAAGTGTCAGAGAAGATGAAGGCAAAAATGAAAAAATGGTTGTCTGGCGTTGAATTGTCAACGACAGGCTTACCTGTTAAGGCAACGGTCAAAATGGAATCTTCAGACAATAATGATTTCAAGGATTTGGCAGATATACTAAACATACTTGACAATCATACGCTTGTTGTTTTCGACGAGCTTACTGTGCTCTTGAAATCTTTATCTGAGAAGAATGACGATGAACAAGCTGTGAGAACGTTTCTGAACCAGTTCCGAGCCATGCGGTCGGCAACCTCAGAGAAGTGCAGTTGGCTGATATGCAGTTCCGTTGGAGTGAGAAACTTTACAACACAACATAATTTGTCTGACACTATAAACGACGTGGCAGACTTTGAACTCGGGGCGTTCTCTGACGAAGAGGCAACAAAATTTGTTAGCACACTTGCGGAGTCTATAGGTATAGAAGCAAATGCTAAGATTAAGCGCTATATTCTTGATAAAATTGGATGGAACATCCCTTTCTTTATACAACTTCTACTGTCAAGACTTCCTGTTGGAGAGATTACAAAGACAGATATTGATGAAGCTTATGGCCATCTTCTGCAGACAGGCTCGTTTGACACCTGGCATGAACGTTTGAATATAGAATATGGTAACAATAAGGATGTTGCCAAGTTGATCCTGAAATATCTTTGTGTGGCTATCGATGGCAAAACACGAGAAGAAATATACAATCACATCTATGCCAAAATACCCTCATTTGAAAATGATGAAATGGGACTATTGCTGAGAGCTTTGATGACTGACGGCTATCTGGTGAAAGATGGTGAACAGTATAAATTTCGTTCACCATTGCTTCGTGATTATTGGAAAGAAACATATTGTTAATGTTAGGATCTGAGTTATGACTAAGAGACAGCAATTCAAGAAATCGGTATTTGACATAATAGACTCAAACCGTCCGAATTCTATTCCTCAGCATTTACTGGTATCTGGTAATGAAGGGGTTGGCAAAACATGTATCATAGAGAGTATTGCATCAGAGCTTCTCTCTCGTGGTTTTAAGGTTACTAAGTTTCTCTATCCACACAGTAACATAGTGACTGCAGATGATATAATAAATAAGGTAGATGTGTCCAATAATAACAATTATATTATTATAGATGACTTCGACAAGATGCTGCAATCACTGCCCAATGAGGAACAATATAGGCTTCGCGCATTCCTTTTTAAGAAGAATGCCCCAATGCTTATTGCAACATCTACAGGACTCTATGAAGGTTTCTCTGACTATCGTATGCCTTTCTATGATGCTTTTCGAGTGTTTCATATCCCTGAGTTGGAATATGAGGATTTGGCAGACATCCTGCCAAAGAAGGAATATGAGGCAGTGAAGAATGACGAAACCTTCTTGGACGTTTTGCCAAAACTCGGAGGTAACCTCAATTACATTTGTTCTTTGGCAATAGCATTGCAAAGCTGTAACAGCGTGGACGTGGCCATACAGTCAGTAATCGCTCAGAATGACCGATATTTCAGATTACTATTTAGCGGTTTGTCCGGCATGCTTCAGCGTACACTCTATGGTTTAGCACAAGCCGGAGAAACTGCATCTTCAGCAGAGGTGCAACACCAGTCGGGTCTTACAGCCGCAAATACTGCTTCTGGCCTGTTCAGGTTGGAGAAACAGGGAATCATCAGTAGAGTTGGCGACAAAAAACGTAATGTCACTTATAAAATCAATGACTATCTCTTGGGTAAGTGGCTGAAAAAGACGTAAGAGATCCCGAAAACGATGCAATAAAATGATGAAATAGGCAAGATGTCTTTGGGAAGTTATCAAGAATGGATAGCAGAGCGCCAACGGCTTCTTGGGCGTATCAAGGAGTTGGAAGCTGAGAATGCCGAGCTTAAGAAGCGGCTTGGCGAAGATGTCACGCCTGTAGTGCACGAACCGACAGCTATGCAGAAACTATCGGCCCCAAAAAAGGTTGGGCTGTTTCGAAGTGTGTTCAAGGGACGTGAGGATGTGTTTGCCAGAAGATGGTACAGCAAAGCGAGTGGGAAGGGTGGCTATCAACCAGTATGCCAAAATGAATGGAGTCAACAACTATGTGATAAGCGAAAGTTCAAGTGCGCCGAATGCCCGAATCGTCTGTTTGCTCCATTGGCAGACAATGTTATTTACCGTCACTTGGAGGGAAAAGACGCAGATGGCAGGGATGTGATTGGACTCTATGTACTCAATGAGGACAACACATGCAACTTATTGTGTACCGATTTCGATGACAAGAACTGCGAGCATGGCTATCAGGAAGACGTGGTAGCCTTTATTGATGTCTGCAAGAGTTGGGGTGTTCCTTGGTCTATAGAACGCTCGCGCTCAGGAAATGGTGCTCATGTGTGGATTTTCTTTGAGACTCCAGTCTTGGCAGTTAAGGCTCGTAGGTTGGGTAATGCTATCCTAACAGAAGCGATGAATAGAGATGGACGGATTTCTTTCAAGTCATATGATAGATTCTTTCCAAACCAAGACACATTACCTGAAGGTGGACTCGGGAATCTCGTTGCGCTACCTCTACAAGGTAATGCCCGGAAGAATGGCAATAGCGTTTTCGTAAATGAATACTTTGAGCCTTTCCCTGACCAATGGGAATATCTGCTGAATGTAGGCAAGCTCTCGGCATCTGCCTTGGAAGAGATATTGAAACAAACTGCCAACATCATGCCACTTGGTGATTTGTCAAAGACCAGCGAGAGCAAACCTTGGGAAGTGCCGACAACCACTAAGATAGAGAATACCGACTTCTCCTCGGAAATTATCATCACGCGGTCAAACATGCTCTATATCCCGCTGAACCAGCTTTCATCGAAAGTCCTCAACCACCTCAGGCGTATTGCATCGTTCCGAAATCCCGAGTTCTATAGCAAACAGGCACTACGACTATCCACCTATCAGACGCCTCGCATCATTTCCTGTGCAGACCTAACGGACGACTATCTTGCACTTCCTCGAGGATGTGATGATGCTGTCACAACACTTCTGAAAGATAAAAATGTTGCCTATCGAATTGAGGACAAGACAAATCATGGTAGGGTCATATCCGTTCATTTCAGTGGTGATCTACGCAAGAATCAGCAAGAAGCTGTCAATGCTTTGGCTACGAATAACACGGGCGTACTCTCAGCGACGACAGCCTTTGGAAAGACGGTGGCTGCCATAGGTCTCATAGCTGAGCATAGCGTCAATACATTGATACTTGTTCATACAAAGGCATTGCTTGATCAATGGGTGCAGAGACTCGAACAATTTCTTGTTATTGATGACGTGCCTGTAATTGAGAAAGGCAAACACAAGAAGAACCTTTCGCCTATTGGCACGCTATCCTCAACAGGTAACAAACTTCATGGCATCATCGACATCGCACTCATGCAGTCGTGTATTTCAGATGGCGAAGTAAAACCCTTCGTCAAAGACTATGGGCTGGTTATTGCCGATGAGTGTCACCACGTTTCTGCAGTCAACTTCGAGCAGATTCTGAAAGCTGTCAATGCCCGATATGTTTACGGCCTGACAGCTACTCCTATCCGAAAAGACGGTCATCAGCCCATCATCTTTATGCAATGCGGTCCAATAAGGTATAATGCCGATGCCAAGGCCCAGATGCGAGACCAGACATTCCAGCGGTTGCTGGTTCCTCGCTTTACGCCATTTAGACCTGTAAGTGGTGAGGATCTTTCGTTTACGAAGGTGGCCCAACAACTGACAGAAGATGAGTATCGCAACCTGTTCATCGTCAAAGATGTCATAGAGGCATTAAAAAAGGGGCGTTCACCGATAATTCTAACGAGCAGAACTGCTCATGTTGAAATCCTTGCAGACCTTCTCAAACCACACTGCCCTAACGTTATCACCCTTGTTGGCTCAGAAAGCGCCAAGGAGAAACGCCAGAAAATGGAACATCTACAATCCGTTCCCTCCTCAGAGCCGCTTATCATCGTAGCCACTGGCAAATATGTGGGTGAGGGTTTTGACTACGCACGCCTTGATACTTTGTTTCTGGTTTCACCAGTCGCCTGGAAAGGCATTGTGGCCCAATATGCAGGTCGATTGCATCGAGAGTTTGACGGTAAGGAGGATGTGCAAATCTATGACTACATTGACATCCGTGTTCCTGTTTGCGAGTCCATGTACCACAAACGCCTGAAAGGCTATGCTTCCATTGGTTACAGAATCCGAAATAACGAAATGTTCGACAGCCTGTTCCCAACGACAGATATAATATATGATGGTTTAAACTTTGTTTCACCATTTGTTTCTGACCTCTCAAAATGTAAGCGTTCTGTTGTCATTTCATGTCCTAAAGTCAGGATTGGCCGACAACATCGGATTGCAGACCGACTTGTAGACATTGCAGCAAAAGGTATCGAGGTCATTCTACACACAAGAGGAGAGAATGAAGACACACTTCATTTGCAGCATCAAGGTATCGTAGTCATTACAACCCCCCAACTTTCTCTTCATGCCACCATCATCGACAAAAGTACCATCTGGTATGGCAGCGTGAATATTCTTGGCTATCAGTCCACCGAGGACAATCTCATTAGATTCCAAAATGCAGAAATAGCCTCAAACTTATTGGACACATTACATGTTACGCTTCATGCTACCTTCTCCACCACATGTTCTTGATTTGCCAGTAAGAATATTTGGTTTCTTGTCCGTAACCATAAGAGGGTCGGCGCTCTTCAGTGGTTTTAATAATCTCTGGACTTAATAGTCGACTGATATCTGCAGGCTGAAGCCATTCATCTTCGCAGTTGATGAAGGGGTCGATATAATCTGCCTTTTGTCTCATCCATTGTAGTTTTGTTTGCAGTTGCTCAGCATCCATTCGACCAGTCATTGCAATCTCATATTGGTTGGCATATTCGCGAATCATTGCTGCCGTTCTAGTGCGTTCTGCTTCGAGTAGCAAATCAGTCACGAGATGTCTTTCCTCCTCACGTCTTGCCTCAATCCGAGCCTGTTCCTCAGCCTCTAAACGCTTCCGTTCTTCCTCTTGTCGTCTTAATTTTTCTTCTTTCTTGCGCCGCTCTTCGGCCTGTTTACGTTCCACTTCCGCTTGATCCCGCTCATCTGCAATTTCGCCTAGTATTTCTATTATTCGCTCAATCTTATCTTCAAGGTGGGTATATTCGGTGTCTTGAGCTGCAACGCGTTCTCGGTTTGAACTAAAACAATGGTTACCACGGTCACATATGAACTTAAGTCGACCACTGCCTACTAGCGTGGTCCATGATCGTTCATCTTCTTTGACTCGTTTATTGATTTCCTTCAATTCGACACGGATTTCATGGCCTCGAACGACGAAATAGGTGGTGCAGATATTGGAATAAGTTCCTTTTCTAACGTCAATTTTCAGATGATAACCATTGGCTTCTGCAGCTCTCCAAATTGTAGAAAAGATTTTCAGCGCACGATCTTCTTGTTCTTGGTAGACACAGATATCTAGCCATTTCTTAGGAGAGCTTTTGTAGGGATTCTTTTTCTTCCAATGATTATTGTCGTCGTTATTACGCTCACATAATTTTTGCTTGGTATCCATTAAGATGGGATCCATAATAACAAGCTTGTCTAGGACACTATAGATGGTTTCTGGCTCTTCTACCGGTAGTTCACGTGGCTCATATTTCCCATCAGGAGTTTTCTTCGGAGGTTCTGGCTTCAAGACGGGCTTTTCACGCTTTATTCGCTTGGGCTTGATGTAATCCTCAGTATGAATGAGTTGGCAGTCTTCCATTGGTGGAAGTGGAGTCTTTTCGGGAGACTTGCCCAAACTGAGTGCAATCCAATAGTTGCTGGATGGTTTGGTAATCTGAAAATCCTCACAGAGTTTCTTCAACTCAGGCTGTTTCAGTCCCAGTGCTTTCTCGGTCTTGCCTACACCATTGGTCCATAGCATTTCATATAGTTTTTCACGAGTCAGTTCCATGGTGCTATCTCCTATAATAAGTGTAAGAGGATGACATCTTCACCTTGGATTCTTCAATCCATTTGATAAGTTCGTCCTCAAAGAAATAAATGTTGTGTTCACGTTTATAATGTGGTATGTTCCGCTCCTCCACTAAACGCTTCACGGTTCCCACTTTCATCTGCAAAATTTCAGCGGCCTGTTCTATTAGAATAGGCCGATGCTTGTTGATACCCAGCCCTAGTTGTTTCTCCATTTTGTCTAGCGTAGCCCTCATCTCGGCCACTTCATTGATTAAGTAGCCCACGGCCTTTGGAACTGTTTTCTCTGTCAATTCCAACTGTTCGATTTCTTTTTCTTCCATAAAATGTTATTTTGTTCGGTTGCAAAGTTACAATAATTACTCCATCGGACACACTTTTATATGTTTAATTATCTACACCCTCGGCTTTGCACCTGAGCGTTGAAAACGGTTACTAACTCGGGAATCTGCATGTCTGCGAAACGCAGAGCGAAATTGATGTAATAAATGTGTTGTCGCATAATTTGGAATTTTTGAAGTTTATAAATGTTGCTTGACTTTCGTCGAGTTTAATCCTCGCCTCAGCAATATTCAAACGAGTTTGATACTGCGTTTGGCTCGTCATAACTTCCGCATCGTACTGACCACCGTGGCTCCAATTGCTCGGTTGGCGAATCCATCCGTAGATGACTACTCTTAATACTTTCAAGTGCAAAAATACTAATATTTTGTGGGATATCCAATCTTTCTAGAACGAAATTGATGGAAAATGCAAAAAAGATACGAAAATGTTTGGTGGTTTGTGAAAATATGTATAATTTTGCCGCCGTTTTCCAAATTTATATAAATAAAGAGCAATGCTGCAACAAAAAATGAACATATCAACACTGTTACCACTCCAGGGCAAAGAATGCTTTGGAGGCTTCTGCTATGTTCATACAAACGACTCGATGAGTATTGCAGCACGTGACTGGTACACGAACACTTTCCAACGAACATCATCAGATAGAGGATCTGACAGGACAGCATAGATGCAGCTGACCATCAGAGTATAGAAGATAACGAGACCGTTGGAAAGAGCTTACCAAACTTTCCAACGGTTTTTCGTTATCTGTGTGTCCATTTCCCGTACTTCTCCACGGCCTTAGCAGCTGGGCATACGCTAATCAACAACAGTATTAACCGCGCAGCGATGCGCACAAAAGAAGAAAAAGAAAATGTTAGAATTCAAGAAGTACAGCTCTATCGAAAACTCCTTTAGCCGTGAGTTCATGGAGCACGTAGTGGCAGAGATGCCACAGGATTTGGAATATGTGGTGCAGGAGAAGGTACATGGTGCCAACACCAGCTTCCTTTGCGACGGTGAGACCGTGAGGTTCGCCAAGCGTACATCAATGCTGGAGGATGGAGAGCAGTTCTATGACTATCCTGAGTTGCTCGAAAGATACCGAGACAGAGTGCTGAAGCTGTTCGGTGGCATCAAGGCTAAGTATCCTGAGGTAACTCACATCTCCGTATTTGGTGAGATGTTCGGCGGTCTGTATCCTCATGATGGGGTGAAGGCAAGGCAGAAGGTCGGCCTAATTCAAAGAGGTGTCTGTTATACTCCTGACCATGAGTTTTATGGCTTTGACATCTACCTCTTTACCGTGGAGGGCGGAAGATTCCTCCCTGTTGATGAAGTCAACGAGCTCTTTGAGACCTATAGTTTCTTTTATGCCAAGACTCTCTTCAGGGGAACTTTGGCTGAGTGTCTGAAGCAGCCTAACGCTTTCCAGAGCAAGATTGCTGAGTGGTTGGGACTGCCAGCTATCGAGGACAACATCTGCGAAGGTATCGTCATCCGACCTGTCACTCCAATGTATCTGAGGAACGGCTCTCGTGTACTCATTAAGAGTAAGAATGAGCGGTTCGCAGAGCGGAAAAGCGCAAAGCGCCGCACCAAGCTTTTTGTCGAGCCTGTGCCTTACAGTGATGAATTGAAGTCCCTGATAGTCGAGGGTGAAACCTACGTCACCGAGAACCGTCTGGCAAACGTGGTTAGCCATATCGGTGAGGTGCATTTCCCCAAGGACTTCGGCAAGGTAATGGGATTGTTCTCAAAGGATGTTCTTGAAGACTTCCTCAAGGAACATGGCAACTTGTATACTGCACTTGAAAAGAGCGAGCAGAAGCTGTTGAACAAGGAACTCAACAAGTTCTGTACTGCCCTAGTAAAACAGGTCTACATGAGTCAGGCTTATATCATAGAATAATGTAAATTTTCGTCTCTCCGCACTCCATAGTGGGTGTGGAGAGGTTAAAAGAAGAAAGAAACAATGAATTTCAAGTTTAATGCAGAACATACGTTCTTTACATCCGATACGCATTTCAACCATGCGAATATCATAGGCTTCTGCAATCGTCCTTTCAAGGATGTAGAGCAGATGAATGAGGCCTTGATAGTTAATTGGAACAGTATCATAGGAGCCGATGATACGGTATTCCACTTGGGTGATTTCTGCCTGGGCGGTGCTGCCGAATGGACAAAGGTATTGGATCGGCTGAACGGTAAGATTTATCTGATACTCGGCAACCACGACCTGAAGAATATCCGTCAGGGGTTCGTCAGTCGATTTGAGCATGTTGCGATGCAGATGTTCATAGAGGTGGGGAAACAGAAGATATATCTGAACCACAATCCGTTTCTCTGTTATGGGGGAGCATATAAAGACATTTGGCAGTTGTTTGGCCACGTTCATAGTGGACCATTCAACACAGGAAAGGACAAACCGCGTCTGAACATGCTCTTCCCGATGCAGTACGATGTGGGAGTAGACAACAATGGGTTTGCTCCCGTCTCATTCGAACAAGTTAAGAGAATAATAAACAAGCAAGTAGAACAAACAAAAAAGGAATAACAATTATGGGAGTAGATATATCATTGCATATAGAAATCAGAAAGCAAAACCAATGGCATCTGATGACTGTCACTTCGCCTCAATGGGAGAAGACTGACCACGAATATGAGATTTTTAATACTGAGGTCTTTAATTGCCGGTATTACCATTTTCGGGACTTCTTGAATGAAGCAGATACGCACAAAAGTCGCAATAAGGACATCTTG
This sequence comes from Prevotella sp., assembly GCA_017554145.1. Classification (GTDB taxonomy): domain Bacteria; phylum Bacteroidota; class Bacteroidia; order Bacteroidales; family Bacteroidaceae; genus Prevotella. The sequence continues at coordinate 21,748 of JAFZIZ010000003.1, forward strand.
AGTGAAGAGCTTCAAAAATTGATTAGTGACGATGACTACGACATGGGATTCGGTGTGTTTATGTTTAGTGACATAGTGCATTATTGTGACAAGCTGGAGAAGAAACTGCTTTCAGGCATTTCCCATGCAGGAATCTATTCTATCAAGGAACAATTGAACCGCATTGAAGCCAAATTGGATAATGATTCATCAGTAAAGTCTGCTGCAGAGGAACAGCATGAACTCTATGAGGATGTAACATCTATAGAGCAGATGTATGAGGACTTCATGTGGGACTATGGACTCCTCTTCCGCTTTCGAGATACAGTCCAGGCACTGATGTCTTTCGGGTACAACTACATTAATGAGTCGGATGTGCGTATCTTCTACTTAGTATGCTAATAATTAAGAAAAAGAAGACAATGAAAATACAGTACATGAGTGATCTCCACATGGAGTTATACGACAATTCGCGGTATATTAAAGCGAAAGAGTTTGATGCTAATGGTGATGTTTTGGTGCTCGCAGGTGATACATTCTACCTGCGAGACATCGTCGCACCACAAAAGAGGTTCTGGAATTGGGCCTCGAAGAACTTCCGTCAGGTGCTGATGGTGCCAGGCAATCATGAGTTCTATGGCAATGGCGATGTGACCGAACGTGGCGATAGCTGGCAATGGATGTTCCGTGAAAATGTCGGTTACTATTATAATAAGGTGGTTCGTATTGACGACACAGATTTCATCCTGACTACACTATGGTCAAAGATTCCTGAAATGGATATGTTCTACGTATTGAGAGGGATGAATGACTTTCGCCAGATTATGTATGATGGCCGTCGGTTTATGCCTGAGGACTTCAATCTTGAACACGAGAAATGTCTCAGATTCTTGAAACAGGCCGTCAAAGAGAGTACTGCCGAACATATCGTTGTGGTTACTCACCATTTGCCTTCCTTGGCAGTTGTGGCTGCACGACACATGGGTTCTGTCTTGAACGGAGCATTTGCTACGGAACTTGGCAACTTTATTGCCGACAGCCGCATTGACGCATGGATATATGGCCATTCACATACGAACATTGATACTACCATAGGAAATACGAAGATCGTGTGTAACCAAATGGGGTATGTGTTCTCAAACGAGCACCTGACTAACGGATTTGAATCCGGCAAAGTAATAGAACTATAAAAAAAGAAGATTATGAACCATTCAGATTGTAAAATACATTATGCCAGTAAACAAAAACGCATTATTGCGTTACAAAATAATAGACAGAAGCCTGCGAAACAGGTACAGAAGATGGACGATAGAGGACCTGGTTGATGCGGTATCTGATGCACTCTATGATATGGAGGGCATCCAGAAGGGCGTTTCTCTGCGTACAGTCCAAGCAGATATCCAAATGATGCGTTCTGACAAACTTGGATACAACGCACCTATAGAGGTGTACGACCAGAAATTCTACCGCTACGCAGATCCGAATTACTCTATTACGGAACTGCCTCTGACAAATGAGGATGTCAGGCTTATAGATAAAGCTGTTGATTTGTTAGCGAAAGCTGAAGGACAGCCAGAACTACAAGCAACAGGCAGAGTCCTGAAACGAGTAAGGAAAAGATTGATCGCTATCCTGAATTTCGGATAATAATAGAGGCTCCAGTTCCAAAGAGATAAGAACTGGAGCCTTCCGTTTTGAGTGAGGAGTAGGATTCGAACCGACGAAAGACGGTTTTGCAGACCGCCCCCTTAGACCACTCGGGCATCCTCACATAGTTGGGAGTTTGACAGGTTTCGCGCTCGGCCCAAAGGGACGCTTTGCTTTGCAAAGAACCTGTGACCACCAGAGCCACAATCTGGTGCTCTACCTACTGAGCTACAAACTCCATGTTGTTGCGGGAGCAGGATTCGAACCTGCGTCCGGTTTTTGGCCGGCCCAGCTTATGAGACTGGTGAGTTGGGCCACTACTCTATCCCGCGATTTCGCAGAAGCAGAAGGATTCGAACCTCCGACCTTCGGTTTTGGAGACCGACATTCTACCAACTGAACTATGCTCCCATCGTTGAGGTGGCGGGACTCGAACCCACGAAGCCGAATGGCGGCAGATTTACAGTCTGCTCTCGTTGACGCTGGAGAACACCACATTATATTATTGTGGAACCTCGTGGAGTCGAACCACGTTCTCAGGATTTTCAGTCCAGCGCATACACCAAGTCTGCCAAAGTTCCTTTGGAGGAGGCTAAGGGATTCGAACCCTTGGGGCGTTTTACCGCCCTCTGGTTTTCAAGACCAGTGCAATAGACCAACTCTGCCAAACCTCCAATTTGCGGAAGCAGAAGGATTCGAACCTCCGAAACCTTTCGGTTTTACACGTTAGCAGCGTGTCGCCTTACCACTCAGCCATACTTCCATTGGTTTTCGGGTGCAAAGGTACTATACCCCTATGCAGCCTTTCTGCGTAACGAGAATTATTTTTCATTTTTCTTTGAAAACCAGCTGTTGACAGTTGAAATTACATAAGCATTTTCAACTTGTCAACGTTAGAACTTGACAACACTCCGCAAAGATTATCTTTTGCAGGATTAGTGGCTACAGATTTTGCAAAGGTAAGTTATGGAGTGGCTACAAATATTCGGAATTGGCTACAAATTTGATATGTGAGAAAAAGAAAAGTCCCGTAAATCATTGATTTACAGGACTCTTTCTTAGGCGCTTCAGGATGGGCTTGAACCTGAATATATGAAACCAACAGAAATTATTAGAAATTATAAGAAACTAAATACCAATAAGTTACATAAAAGGATTGAAAGGTAACAGGATGTATAAAATTCGTTAAACAACAAAAATTGGGTGCAAATTGGGTGCAACTTTCGAAGAATTATTGTACCTTTGCACCCAGTTAAACGAATAATTATATGGCACAGTTTTTTCTAAGATCAAAACGAGAAGAGGGCGAAGCACCCCTTTACACTAAGATAAGACGCAACGGTATGCAGATGTATGTCTGCACGGGCATCAAAGTTGACATCAGGGAATGGAACAAGGCACAACGTAGTTTTTCAGCCATGCAGCGTTATGAGCAGACGGAGGAAGGTGCTAAGGTTCATGACCTTCAGATGCGAGTGATGAAAGCAGTTGATACGCTTTATGCCGAAGGGAAGATAAACACCAAAGAAGATAAGGCTATTATCGAAGAAGCCATGAACAATATCGTTACTGGTGGCACTGAGGAAATCCAGCAGGTTAAAAAGATTGCAGAAGCAAAGTCGAGGAAGTATGTCGTACAGTTCTATGAATACTTCTTTGCAGGCATATCCGATGGTTCCATCAGTCATGGTAGCAATTCTGAGTATTCTGCCGGATCCGTCCAAGTATGGAAAACATTTGGAAGGTATCTTCATGAATACTGTGGCGGGAATGTAACCTTTGATGATATTGACAAGCCATTTGCCGACGGGTTTACGCAGTTCCTTCAGAAGAAGGATTTTATGCCGAACACAATCAACAAGAATGTTACTTGCTTCCGAAAGCTCTGTAACCTTGCTGCTATGGAGGGCTACAACAAGAATGCTGTTTCCCTTAAGGTGTGGAAGGATAGAACGGTGAAGGAAGATGAGAAACGAGCCGAGATATATCTGACCGAAGAGGATATAGATGCTCTTTATAATCTGGAACTGACAGGTGAAAATGAGATAGTCCGCGATATTTTTGTTCTTGGTTACTTTAGTTGCCAGCGTTATAGCGACTACTGTAGGCTTCGTGAAGAAAATTTCGTAACCTACGACAAAGGACTTGGACAAATTACATTGATTCAGAAAAAGACAGGAAGAACTGTCAATGTACCCATAGTCGATGATCGGGTATATGAATTATGCGACAAGTACAACTACGACTTCCCAGAAATATCGGAGCAGAAAATGAATCTGAAGATTAAGGCAGTGGCTGCCATCTTAGCAGAAAGTACTCCGTCGTTCCAAGAGAAATATGTCACAGTGTTGACTGCTGTTGAGAAACGATCGGAAAAGACATACACAAAGTTGTTGAAGAAAAAGAAATCGGGCTCCAAGTTTACTGAGAATGAACGCAAATGGTTTGGCAAATTAAGCAAGCTCGCAGAGAAGCGCAACGGCGCACCATTATTTGAACGGAATAAGCATGGCGAGATTATTCGTCCTAAGTATGAACTTATTACTTCTCACACAGCACGAAGAAGTGGAGCCACCAACTTATATAAATTAGATGTGCTCTCTGATCAGGAAATCCGTAGTATAACAGGACATCAATCTCAAAAGGTTTTTGAGAACTATATCCGTATTGGAATCTCAGAACAGGCCCAGAGAGTTGGTGACAAAATTCTCGCCGCCAAGGGAGCCAAGAAGAAAAAAGGTAATGCCAAGTGTTAAATTCTTCATTTCTTTCTGCAAAAAATTGTCCGTATAAAATAAAAGCTGTACTTTTGCAGCAAAAAGTGGGAAATATTGCAAAAATTTCAAAGGTATGACAGAAGACAAACCACTCAGACAAATCATAGAAGAAATTCCTCCTGGAAATGTTCTTTTCAGGACAGACTTTCCGCAATATAATGTGGAGTTTGTGGGAAATGTGCTGACTAAACTCGTAGAAGACAATGTAATTGTCAAGTTGGCTCAGGGCATCTACTATAGGCCTAAGCTGAGCAGGTTTGGAGCGGTTAAGCCATCTATAATTCAGATAGCAGAGAGTATTGCGAAACGCGACAATGCCGTGATTCTTCCCGTTGGAGAGACTGCACTTAATGAATTGGGACTATCTACACAAGTCCCAATGACCTATACATTCCTTACTAACGGTAGTGGTAGAACTATCAATCTGGGTAATCAAACCATTGTATTCAAGCGTGGTGTTCCACGTAATTTTGCATATAAAACCACACTAATGGCTTATCTTGTTCAAGCTCTCAGAGCACTGGGTAAGGATAACGTTGGCGAAACAGAACTATCTCAAATAAGAAAACTCATTCGAATGGAACCAGAACAAGACAAGCTTCGTCAGGATCTAATGATGGTTCCTATATGGATGCGAAAAATGATATCACCTATTATAATTAAGAAAGGTAATGAAACAAACACTTTGGATAAATAATAACGATACCGACCGTTCATACATGTTGGAAAAGACCGAAGAGAGTCATCCTGGTATTGGACGGGCGGCAATTGAAAAGGACTGGTGGGTTAGTGTCACATTAAAGGCACTATTCCAGGCGGATTGTGCAGAAAGCTTGATATTCAAAGGCGGTACCAGTCTTAGCAAAGGCTGGGGATTGATTGAAAGATTTTCTGAAGATATTGACCTGGCTATCAGTCATTCATTCTTTGGCGTCAATAAGTCCAACAAGAGTCAACGCGATAAGCTGCGCAAGTTGTCGAGAGCCTATATCCAAAGCACTTTGTCAGGTCAACTTGATGAACGTTTAAAGGCCATGGGTATCACAGGCTACCAGATAGAGAACATCACTCATGTAGAAAACAGGGAAGGTGAACTTGTTCCTATTGATAGCGACAAAGATCCAACCGTCATCGTGCTTCACTACGACAGTCTTCTCACTCGGAAGATTGACTACATCCCGCCCAGGGTGAAGATTGAGATAAGCTGTCTCTCTATGGACGAGCCAGTTGAGGAGCGTGAAATACGTTCACTTATATGCGGGACATTCCCTGATGATGATACAGATGCTGTATGCCGAATCAAAACTGTAGTGCCTACTCGTACTTTCTTGGAGAAGATATTCTTGTTGGCAGAGGAATTTCAGAAGGACAAGCCTCGAAGTGTCAGGATGTCCCGCCATCTCTATGACCTTGAGCGTCTTATGGATTCTGAGTTTGGTAAGTCTGCATTAGCGGACAAAACTTTATATGATGCCATCATTGAACATCGAAAAGCCTACTATGCGCTAAGATATGTGGACTACTCATTGCATCACCCAGACACCATTAACATTCTGCCACCAGAGAACGTGCAGGATGACTGGCGACAGGATTATTCCAATATGCAGCGATACTTCATTTATGGAAGGTCATTGGATTTTGATCATCTAATGCAGCGGATTCAGGAATTACAACAGAGATTACGAAACATGTAGACGTGTCGAGACAAGAAAATACAAATCCACAAAATGTGGGAAATATTGCAAAAATTTCGTAGATATTATTAATTACAGGATAACACATTATGACAATAGGAACACCCTTATGGGATGACTTTGTAAAAAAACTGAAGGAGGTAAAGACTACTGTTGAGGATATGGGCTTTATGCCGAAGTATGTCCCCAATGAATCTGATTATGAATCCATGTCTGCAGTAGAGAGGGAAATGACTGAAAGGATGTTTCGTGATTACTATTGCTGCTACGCTAAGATGTCAACAGAAATCGTGCATAACAATATGATTGTTGTGGTTGACAAGGTAAATGAAGAGGTTCGCAATCTCTACTATAACAATTTTGTGAATCTTGACCTGATTCTTAATAAGATTGGTGACGACTTCCTGAAATATACCATCAACATGTCTGAGTTATGCAATATCAAGAAGATAAAGGCCACCTATTTGGACTTGCTTGTGAAATATGGTATCACCCATCCAAGTAATGCCGAGAGATACGAAGAATTTCTCTGTCGTATAGGACTTGAATACATTTATTGCGTCAATCTTCTAACAGACTCGTTTGACAGCCGTGTATTCAATGAAGCTCAGAAGAAAGAAATCAAACGTAGAATCCTCTACAGCGCAGATCTCTTAATGGATGAATTTGGCAAGATGCCGACAGTTATTGACCTTGAAAACGATTTCAAGGAGAAAGTGGAATCACTGCGAAATGAGATAGGCAGTTATCATCTTCCAAAAGATTTTGCAGAGCATTTTACAGCGCCGTTTAGAGGTATTGGTACTGGTAACATCGATTACTACAAGCAACTTGAAGATAGTTTGACTGATAGGGCCAAGAAAAGAAGCGTTTTGGAATATGCCAAGATAGCCCACCTTATATATAATAGTGATAAGATGTCGAGACTGAAGCCCAATTCTTTTACAAACTGGTACAAATATTTCTGCCAGATTGTGGGCTGTGAGCATAATCCTGATTACAAACCAGCAAAGTTAAAAGACACAAAAGGGCTTGAAAAAGAGTTCTATTACTTGACAAAGTGATGTTTTGACGGGAATCTATCCCCTCATCTTCCCCAGACCATTTCCCCTGCCACGTTCGCAATATGTTGATAACCAATATATTACGAACGTGGCTCGTTTCCCCTTTTTATTTCTCTGAATTTATTGGGATAATTTTGCAGCACAAAAATTAATTTCAATAAATTATGGAAAATATAGTAGTATTAAATGAAGAGCAGTTCGAGGACATTATCTACAGAACTGTTAGCCGATGCCTCAATGAGAAGAACATCGGTAACTTCGGGGAGAAACCCGAAGATGAGGGGTTTTATACACGTGATGAACTATGTGATCTTCTGCACATTGCTTATCCTACTCTTTGGAGAATTGAGCAGTCTGGCATTTTGAAATGTCAGAAGGTAGGACGCAAGAACCTATACTCAAAGCAGGAAGTCAACATACTTATCAAGTCTGGGAAGTTGGCAAAGTATGGTCACCGATAGTAAATGTGTAAGGCTATGGGTATCTATGACTACATGAACCATTTCTGGTTCGAGAATGAGAATGATCCATGCTCTTTGAGTGAGGCAACTCTCTACTTCTATCTGTTGTATGAGGCCAACCGCCAACACTGGGCATCACCTTTTAAGGTCAGTACCCAGATGCTGGCGGCACGGCTGAATACTTCTAAACAGAACGTAATGAAGGCAAGAGATGGACTTAGAAAGAGAGGGCTGATTGACTTTTCTAAAGGTGAAGGCAAAGGCAAGCCTGCATTGTACACCCTCCGTCTTTCGGAAGAACAATCTCAATCGTTGTCTCAACTGATGACTCAACAGTTGACCGAATCATTGGCTTCCGAGTTGCCCCAATCGTTGCCCCATTCCAATATAAAAGAAGAAAATACAACAAAAGAAGTAGGAGAAGAAAAACAATCTCCTTCATCCAATTCAAAAGTTGTGTTGACTCTTTCAGAGCTAATGGAAAAATTGTTGAATGACAATTCTTGGCTCCTTGGATTATCTGAACGACTGGCCAAGAATAAGATTATTCTTAATGGCGAAGAGTTGAAAGACAAAGTTAGAGAATTCTTCTCAGAACAGGAACATAAGGGCTGTAAGGGAAAAGAAGAGGCTGACTGTCGTGAGTATGTTTTTAACTGGATTAAATACAAATACAAGAATTATTATGGAAATGAATCAAAGTGCAATGGCCAAATTAGCACAATTAAGATCGAAGCTAATAGGCCAGAAGACTACACCGGGTATTGTTAAGTTCCCGATGTCAACAGAGGAAGCTGCTCTTAATATCGAAGTGGCGTTCCAAGTAGAGGTAGAAAAGCGTGGTAATACTTATGTCAATAGTGAAGAACTGCATAATCATATCTGGCAGATAGCCGAGTTGTTCACCAAGCCTACCAACAAATTCGGTATTATGCTGTGTGGTGGCGTAGGTAACGGCAAGAGCACAATGATGTATGCCCTGCAGAATCTCATAAGGAGTCTTGAGATTCCTCTGATAGGTAATACAACATTTAGCACATACGGGATGAGAATAGAAAGCGCCAAGTTCATCTATAACCAAGTAAAAGTTGACTCTAAAGAATACTTACATCTACAGCAAACCAATATGCTTGGGATTGATGACCTTGGCGAGGAAGAGCCTACACTGATTAGCTATGGCAACCGTGTCACTCCTGTGATAGATCTCTTGTCATATCGCTATAACAGGATGCTTTTCACCATGGTGACAACCAACCTAACCCCACCACAAATCCGCATGCTCTATGGTATCAGAATAGCAGACCGTTTTAACGAGATGATGCTTATCCTTAACTATCAGGGGCTGTCTTTCAGAACACCGTAACATTCGGGATGTATAGTAACGTGGCGGACAGGGGCGACCATTAGCAATAATGGTGTAGCTTACTATACCAAAATTTCCGGTTTCTGTGCATGGCACACAAAGCCGTCGCGAGCAGAGTCGCTAAATTTAGGTAAGTAAGCCACGGGGCTTGCCCCTTTGGATTCCCCAGCAGGGAGTGACTTCTCCCTACACCTACCGCTCAAGGCTCTGCCCTAAGAACCTGCCAAGGGCTACTTGCCCTATGGAACCTCGCAAGGGGGGGACCCTCCCCCTTGACCGCCCCGCTCAGAGGTCTCGACCTCTAAGAACTCTGACCAGGGAACAATCCCTGGACCCAATTGTTGAACAACTTAAAAGTTTACAAATTATGGCAAAAGGTGATAGATTCGTTGTCCTAACGATGGACAAGCAAACTGGCAATGCGGGGGGACTCTCCGCCCACATTGACCGAGAAGTATATGACGCTAATCTGGACCGAATGGTAACATTCCGTCCGAAGAGCGTCCGTGATGATTCTCGTACAGCACTCAACCGTGAATGCATTGAGGGAGCAAAAAAGGTTGGCCGAACACAAGCCATTTGGAACCGACTAAAAGAAGAAGGTTTTTCCCGCGAGAGTTCAGGCAAAAAGAAGATAGTAACGAAAGGGGAAAAGAAAACCCGTAAGATCAAGGATGATGCGGTCATCGCTCTATGTTTCATATGCAGTTCCGATGAGGAAACCATGAAGCAATTCGAGAAAGAGGGCAGGCTTGATGACTGGATAGACTCTACTCTTGGCTGGTTTAAGCAGGAGTTTGGTGACAAGAACGTAGTATCCGCTGTTCTGCACATGGACGAGACAACTCCCCATCTGCACGTCACAGTTGTCCCAATAACATACGAAGAGCCAAAGCCGCGTAAGGAGAAACCCAAGTTTGACGAGAGAGGAAAGCCCTTGCGTAAATATGAGACTGACGAGAACGGTAACATTATCCTCGATGAGAGCGGCAGGGCTATTGTCAAGAAGCGCACCTACAAGAAGCAAGAGGTAACAGCCCGACTCTCTGCCAAGGATATTTGTAATCCTGTAGCAATGGAACGTTGGCAGACAGGATATGCAAAGGCTATGGCCCCATTTGGTTTGCGTCGTGGGATTGCTGGCAGTAAGCAGAAGAGAGTGCCACCTGCTGAATGGAATCTTCAGCAAGTCAATGGTCAACTGATGGCTGTTGAAAAGGAAATTGAGGAAAAGAAAGCCGAGATTACCAAGATGGCTCAGGCATCTTGGTATGACAAGATATTTAACTCTGGGTTGAGTCCCACAGTGAGAAAAGTGCTTGAAGATAAAGAAAAAGAACACAAAGAAGAACTCCGTCAGGCAACAACAGCTGTTGACGAGGATGGCCGTCCCTATGTCTGGACAAGTGGCAGCAAGAAAGACCAGGATGTCACATGGGAAGAATTAGCCAAGTTCCGTGAAAAGGAGAAAAAGAAGGCAGAGATTCAAGCCAAGGCGGATAAAGAAGCGGCTGTTGATAAAGCCCTTATAGAAGCCAAAGCAGAACATGATGCCGAGATAGCCGAGATGAAAAAGTTACATGCCAGTCTCATTGACAAAGAGCGTTATGCTGTCAACGAGAAAGGCCAGTCCATTTATTGGTCTGGCGGTTTTAAGGATGGGCAAAAAGTGACTAAGGACGAAAGAATCAAGTGGTTAAGCAATCAATTGGAAGAATCCAAAGAGGCTAATAAGGCTTTACGTGAAAGGCTGAAAGTCATACGGGAACTGATATTCGCTACATGCAATCTGAATTTCACGAAGGTAGTCCAGATTATCGTTGATCAGTGGAAGACAGGCATAAAGCAGTTCACAAAGGACTTGAAGGATTTCTTGCAGAAAGCCATGAGTGGAGAAAAAACGGTAGATGGTCGTAAATCATACGTCAATGATGCATTCGACATTGCAAAAATGTCAGCCATGACCGATACAGATTGGGAGCCTGACGGCAAAGCACTAAAACCTCTTTATGAAGATGCTTTGAAGATTGCTGACGGAACTTGGGATGCTTATCATCAGCAACGTGACCAACTATTTAAAGCTGCAATCAATGCAGTAGCTGAAATGGGTAACAACTCTTGTCAGAGGCATCTGAATCAGAAGCAGGCAGAAACCATTGAAACTTTCCTTAATTTCGACGGTGGCGACAGAAAACAACTATGCGATGAGATATGGGATAGTGCAAAGGACAAAGTGCATCATTACTGGTTTGATGGCACCTATAATGCACTTAAAGAACTTTGCACAAGAGCTCTCTATAGCTGTAATTATGGTACTTCTATCTCGCATTCATCAAGACACATATAGAAAAAGTGGTAACCCTAATGCAGAATAGCATAGTAACATTTTAAATTGTTACTATGCTATACCTATTTTGCCTTTTATTACCATCAGATTGTACGTGTGATACAATCTTCAGAATCTAAGTAACAACTTCGCCAAAACTTCTCTTCCACGTAAAGGAAGTAACGTATTATAACTATTCAAGCCTGAGTTCTGGGTGACGGAGTATAGCTTTGTATTCAACAGGTTGGTGCCTGTAAGACCGATTTCCCATGTTTTGTTGATTTTGTAGTGCATACTTGCATCAAACAGGGTCAGACTCTTATAGTGGGATTCTGATATTTCGTTTGTAAGACTCTGGCACTTCAACTTAATCTCAAATCCTTTGAATGGGAACAAATAAATTGAGGCATTCGCATTGACACTTGACAAGGTTTCAGAATCGTGATAACTATTCTTTTCCCAAAAGAGTGTTCCTGTAGCATCAAGAATAAGTTTCAGCCACTTATATTTATGAAAAGTTGAACTGACCATTGCCGATAAGACATGAGATTTGTTGTTTATGAACTCTGAGGATTGGGATAACAAGTAGCTGTTTTGATTATACGTAATCTCTGTTTTCAGCGAGAGTCCTGCATCCACAAACGTTTTATCTGCCATTCCGTTTATGATGAATGTCTTGTAATTATTCTCTCCCTGTATTTGCCTGATGATATTCAGAGAATCCGTATAGTCATAATGGAAGTAACTTTCGCGCTTTCCATTTGAATAGGAAACAGAGAGGTTGGAAAAGAACATTGAGGCGAGATTCCTGTATTTCAGCCTTAATGACAGCAAATAATCTGTGTTCTTATACAGGTTGCTGTCATACAAATAGACAGTTCTGTAACCTATGCGAAGAAAGTCTGGCGAATAGAATGGCTTAGTGTCATTACTATTGCCTATTGAAGCAGAGAATCCCAAAGATAATTCATCAGAAAAGACATGATTAATAGAGAACTCTGGAGAGAATGAGAAGAAACCTCGATTTTTTATTGATTCATTGACAGGAAGCAGACGGGCATACATACATCCTATTGGCAGTGCTATGGTGAGGCCACTGCGTTTCCCGTATTTCACATAGTAACTCGGTGAGAAAATAACATTCAGGTCTTGATGATGAGTATTTCCATTGTAATCATAGCTATTGTTGTGATAATATGCTTTTACTCCGAGATCAAGGTAATTGCGGAAAAGCAAAAATTTAGTGGACAAGGTACCCTTTGCGACAAAGGACTTAAATGCATAACGGTTCGAGCAATTATAAATAATTGTTGAGTCAGATATGTCATTAAGACTTTCCGTCCTGTCAAAATAGCGTATCAAAGATTTCGCCTGCAAGATTGTATTTCCGACCGGGAATGAAGATGAGAAATAATTCTGGATGTATGACGGGTGTGTCTTTACAGTCTCATTAATTGAAGATTCGTTGCTTAATATGGCAGTGATAGCAGATTTCTTGCTAACGCTAACGCGTAACTCATCGGACACGAAAGTATTTGCTGAGTTAAGTTCGTATTTGAGAATCGGTACTATCGTAAAGTCTTTCTTCTTCATACTGGCATCTTCCCTGAGACTCAAAGGATGTAAGCCACCAAAAATGTATTCAATACTGTTATTTCGTGAAGAATGATCCTCGTAAAGCTGGGTATTAAAGCGAAGAGTAGAATTGTCAGACAGCTTTCTGAGGAAATTGACACCGCCAGCATAGGACTTATTGTATAGATAACGATTCTGCGGGAGTTGCTCCTGTACCAAATCTGTTGTCAGTAATGGAGAAGTGATAGGCTCGAATGCCTCCAAGTCGGTTACGTCAATATGTTCTGTGGTTTCCTCTGACAAGTCATTGCCTGTATTGTTCATCTTTCCCGAAAGTAGTAGTTGGCTCTTGTTTGCGATGTGGGTAACAAATGCGCGATTGTCCCATCTTGCCGGACTCAACCCTAATCCTCCCTCCAATTCTCCAAAAGGGCGTGATTTGTGCGACTTGTCAATCTTGATGTTTAGTGCTGCTTTGTCGGAAAGCTGTTTCCCCTGAAGCATTTTCACGGGCTGGTGATTTTCAAGAACTTCGACGCTTGTTACTGCATCGATGGGCATATTCTGAGTGACTTGATTGTAATTGTTTCCCATCAAGTCCATACCTTCAATATAGAATTTGTTGATAGCCTTACCTTGTATGGATACAGTTCCATTTGCTGAGACCTTAACACCAGGAAGACGTTTCAAAACGTCCTCCAAATGCCTGTCGCCAGCCTTTGTAAAGGCACTGACACGATAAACCAGCGTATCGTTTCTTGCGCTTATTGGTGGAGCTTTGATTTGCACTTCTCTAAGAGCTACCGTGCTTGGTTTCATAAAAACAATGTGCGTTCTTGGACTCTGGTTGCTACTGATATTGATTTTTAGTTTCTCATATCCCAAAAACGAAAACTCCAGCCAGTCGTTCAGGTGGGTTTGTAGTTTCATAACCCCCTTTTTGTCAGAAATCCCGTAACTATAGAATTTTCCTGACGAAGAATATACACGACAAGTAACGCCGACTAACGGTTCTAAAGTAGTAGAGTCTTTAATCTCAAAAGACAATGAAATAGCATCCGTATGCGTCTGCGGATAAGCCGATTGCAACCCACAGACGCACATAAGTAATGCATATATTATCTGTTTCTTATTCAAGTTCTATTGGATTGTATGGTTTTGAATTGACTGTAGCCTTAACATCGTCTGGAACTATAATGTCGCCATTGCTGGTCAGTGCACCAACAGGATCGGCGCAGTAGTTCTTGTAGATTTTGCGTACTTTGTTTCGGCTTGTTTTGATGATGTCTTTCTCGGCCCAAAGATAGATGGGATTGTATTGTGTTACTTTTTCCAAGCCACTCAATGTGAACTTGTGATTATCGTGTGTATCAACAACCATGAAGACAAGACCTGGCAGACCGTTGAATTTGTAAGGGCCGTAGGGTAGGTCAACCTCTGGGGCATACCATGCAATGTAGTCACGTCCCCAAAGACTGGTCAAGGCTTTCTTGCAATTATACCCAGCAATGATAGTGTCGCCCTCAGCAAGTTCCCATTTCAACATGGGGCATGGCTCGTCATACTGGTATCTCTGAACAAGCCCAGCCGTGCGCTGAATGATCTCTGTGTTATTCTGTTTGTCGATAACGATGTTCTCCCTAAACTTTCTTTTTTTGAGAGCCATCATCATCATGGGACCTGTCTCTGAATAAGGCTTCAGATTCTTGGCTGTGGCATCCATTAGAGAGTCGAAACGAAACTCGTTGTAATCCATAAAACGGTTGTAGCGTTTTCCTACCTGAAGCATTGTTATGCCGTTTCTCTTGTCTTCAGGGAATGCCGCATCTCTGGCATACTCATAGTCGTAGATAATGAGATACTGCGAATTGTCCAATATAACTTTCGCGACGGAGTCTGACTTTGCAGATTTCTGGAAACCAGAGAAATCTACTGTTTGGGCATTAGTGTTCATGCTAAATAAGCCGAACACAACAAAAAAGATCTGCTTAAAATGTTTCATGTACATCTTTTATTATTGTTTATTTGAAATTTGGGTGCAAAGATAAATAAATTAGTTGGAAACAAGGGGGAAACCTTTGTTTCATTGTGTTTCTTGGGGTGTAGAGAAACAAAATGAAACAAGAATTGTTCTCGTTTCAAATGTTTTTTGTACCTTTGCACCCACATATATAAGAATGATGAACAAATATATTTCTACTTGGATTATTGCCTTGGTGCTTCTTTTGACGTCATGTTCTGATGGGGAAGTGATGGATAGGCTCGACCACATCAAGAGTGTTGGTGACAACGATCCTGTGACAGCACTTGCTATGCTTGATTCATTAGAGGTAGACATCAGACAGGAGTCGGAATATGTTAAAAACAAATATGACCTGTTGAGAGTACGTTTGAATGACAAAGCAGACAACATGCCCAGCTCTGACATCATGATAAAACAACTTGTGGCGTACTTTAATAATAAAGGTACAACGAGAGAGAAACAGGAAGTTAACTATTATGCAGGTAGTGTGTATCGTGATTTGCAGGACACGCCAAGGGCTTTGGAATATTTCTTCAAATCATTAGACTATGCTTTTGAAAATGAGGGGTGTGATTCTATTATGTTACGGAACACTTATTCTAACCTTAACTATCTTTACTATGGCGTTCAAGACTATCCTAATGCCTTAGACATGGCATTGAAGGAATTGGAAATATGTCAAAAGACTAAGAGCGACATCATATTGCCATATATGCATATTGGCGCGTCTTATCTTGCGTTAGATAGTATGCGAAAGGCTGAAACAACATTTGATTCCGCATATACACGTGTTATTCGCTCAAAGGAAGTTGCAAAGCATCAGAACACGCTCGTTCATTTATTGAACAACTATTCCGAATTGAAATGCTTGACTAAAGCCAAGGATTGTTTATCTCGAATAGACGTAAACCCATTGGAAGATTTTTCAGGCTTTTCTTGTATTGCCTTTGCTCAATATTATGAATCGGATGGTAAGACTGATTCTGCCGCTATCTACTGCAAGCGTATACTTGACGATGGGACTGGCATAGATAATATGTATGATGCAGCGAAACTTCTTTATTGTATATACGCCAAGTCTGGCGACATCAATAATGCCAGTCACTACGCTGAGATTTACATGCAGTTAAGTGATTCGCTGGACTTTGGCAAACGGCAGGAACTGGCGGCAACGGTGAACAACGAATATCAATATCATCTTGACCAGAAGAAGGAACTGGAATTGCAGGAAAAAGAGAAACGATACAAGAGCACCCTCGTTATCATATCTCTATTGGCGATCCTACTTGTAAGTCTCGCCTATATCCTATATATAAGAAAGAGAAACAAACATCTGCATGAGGTGGTTAGACTTTCGGCTGAGTTGCAGCGAGTGTCAGGCGATGAGCAACAACTCCGCAAGGATATAGAGCAGAAGGAAAGTGAATTGGAAAAGTCGAAGAAGTCGCTGGAGAAATCAACTGAAGAGCTGAATGACGTGAAGCAAGAACTCCAGCGCGTCAATGCCGAACTTTCCAATTACGACGAGGCACTAAAAGCGAAGGAGCAACAGTTGTCGGAGAAGATGAATCAGAATATGACTTTCATCAAATTGCTGCATCAGTCAGAATTGGAGGGTAAGGCAGAGGATGTCATCTATGCCATCAGACAATCTTCTGCTGGCAAGAAGAACATGAAAGTGGCAGACTGGAAGCAACTATATCAAGCTGTTGATGAATTGTATCCATCATTTAAGGACAGACTTCTGAAAGAATTAGGAACTTTTACAGAACAGCAGATGCAAGTCTGTTATCTTATGCGTATTGGCCTATCCAAGCTACAAATTCAGAATATGACCAATCTCTCCCGTGTAACCGTTTGGCGATGGGTGAAGAAATACGATTGGGTTCTGACACCTGATAAAGAAACTGTTGATTAGTTCTTTGAGACAATCTGCAAGAAATTGGGTGCAGTTAGTATGTCTTGCTTAAAAATGGGTGCAAATTGGGTGCAACTTTGAAATATTATAGAAAACAAAAAGGAGTCAGATTTTCTCTAACTCCTTGATTTGCAGTGCCATGTAGCAATTTTGATTTTTGCGCTTCAGGATGGGCTTGAACCAACGACCCCCTGATTAACAGTTGCAATTGGAGCGAGAGTTGGTGATAGCCCCCTTTAGCTAATTTCCTGTGAATAAATCACTTATTTAATGTTTACATTTGGTGGTGATACCCAATAATAGTCTATAATAATAGGGTCATTGTACACCATTTGTTCACACTTTTGTCACTTTTTTTAAAGAACTCGTTTGCTTTTTGGGGATGCTTTTCCCCTATTGCACCGCAAAGGTAAACATTAAATTTGAGATACTTTTCTAGTTTACAAACTTTAACTAAGAACCATTGTTTTTCTTTCATATAGTAGCTAACTTTGTCTCGAAAACAAAAAAAATGAGTATGACAAAGAGCACTAATAGAGACAAAGGAACCTCGTTATTGTTTGAAGAGCGAGTGGGAACATGCAACATTGCCATGTGCCTCGACAAGAGAAATCCTGCACGAGCCGAAAAGGACTCCTACCCCCTCTCTGTGAGGTTCACCATTTACGACTCCAGATACTATTATCGGCTTGGCGAAAAATACACTCCTGCTGAATTGGCGAAGATTAGCAAGTCTGTTGCCAACAGGGAAAAACATACTGGTGATGAAACGAGTTTTGAATGTAAAGTCAGATTACAGGAGGTATTTACGAGCATGGTCAGGACGGTTACAAGCGTGAACGAAACTGGCATGTTGACATTGGATCGTATCAAGACCGCCTTAACAGGGCGTTGCGAGTCAAATTCGTTTGTTTCCGTCTGGGAGAATATCATCGATGCAAAACGTCAGGGGGATAAAGCCGGTACAGCTGAGGTTTATGAAACAGCTCTCAGGTGTTTCAAAGAGATAACCAAAGTGTCATATAGTGACGGGTTCTCTATTGATGCTGCCGTTATTCAGAAGTGGGTTGATGGTATGACAGAGAAAGGCTTCGCATCTGCCACGCAAGGTATCTATCTTAGGACTTGTCGGATGGTTATGAACCGCTGTATCGGTGACGGATATATGATGCCAAAGACTTATATGTTTGGCAAAAGCAGTAATAAAATCAGGATTCCAGCAGGAGCTTCACGAAAAGGTTGGTTTCTCAACGTCAGCCAAATGATGGAACTCTACAATCATCTCATGCTGAAGGATGTTGAGTTTCCTATTCACAATACCCGTAGTAAGGAGAATCCGAAGAACACCGTTAAATCAGAAGCATCTATCGACCTTATCTATCAGTCGCTTGCTATGTTCCTGATGCAGTATTTCTGTTGTGGGTGCAATCTTTTCGATTTGGCGTTGCTACGCTACAATCGGTTCTATTTCGATTCCAATAAGACTGCATTCCAATTCATTCGTCACAAGTCAGAAAGCGAAACTGTGGACGGGGAGGGAATGGAGGTTATCGTTCCTATTATAGAACCGATGCGGGCCATCATCAGAATGTATGCGGCAGAGCCAGTGCTTAATGGACTCGTATTTCCTTTCTTGATGGGAGATGCCTACGGTCGCGACAGCCAAGCCCAACGTGACAGGATTCATCAGGAAAACAAGAACATTAGCCATAGACTGAAGAAGTTCGCTGACAAGATAGGCTGGACAATCAACCTGACGGGAACCTACGCCAGACACTCTTTTGCCACCAACCTTCATGCAGCCAAGGTTCCAAGGGAATACATAACGGATGCTATGGGACATAGCCTTGGCAATCGCGGTCAGATTACCATGCGTTATATATCGCCATATACTATTGAGGAACGAAAGGATTATAACAACCTGCTGCTGGGCATTACAGAGAAGCAAACGACAAAGACCGTTCCAATGACCACCTCTTCCACCAAGCAGGCACTTTTGGCGAAGATGGATGCGTTCTCTGAGGATGACATTAAGGAGGCTTTGATGATGTTAAAGAAGAAAGAAATGGAAAGATTTGAAGCAGAACTTTATGGATAAATGGAGCTATGAAGTAGGCAATTTCCGGTTATATGCAAACTATGACAAACGGGTGACAAATTCAGAAAAATGCCGATTTTGAGCCAGACATCATAAGACGGGCTTATTTAGAATTAACACTTATAATGATGACAGAAAAGGATAACGTAATGACGGCCAATAGGGTGGTCAGGGAATGGAAAGCAAAGCACAAAAGCGATTATGATGATTTCAAACGGCAAGTTGCCGACATCGGGAACGGTGATTTGTCGCTGATGGAGCGGACGATGGGACTACTCAGCGACTGTATGCCACAGGAAGCCCGTGACTTCTACGCGTACATATATAATTATATAGAGAACCCAGACTCCGTGAAGAATGATAATCGGGCATTCTCCCGATATGACCAGTTGGCAGCTGAATGTATCTTCAATGGGACGATGATTAAGATGGATTTCACGACGGGGCAGATTGAGAGTACAAACTCCGCCAGCTCTAATTGTACTATCATTCGGACGGATGATTTCGAAGAGAGCATCACGTCAATGCCTCAGTCCATGAAATGCATCCTTAATGACTTGATTAACCAGATGGTAGCCTCTGGAATAGATATGCACCTGCCAGAGAAGGACAGAGCAGCCCTTCAGAACCTGGGCTTGCTTGTTTCCAAGACTGTATATGTCTATTCGTTGCTGTTCGTGCCAGAGTATCTTGAACGGCTCTACCATCGAGTGGCTGTTGATGGCGACTCCCTCGCCTACTGCATCTACTACTTTGTCACTTTCGACCACGGACTCAGGCAGATGGCAGATATGTTCAGCCGCCAAATGGCAAACCGCCATAGCACAAGTTTCACTACCGCAATGCTCAGTATGTGCATTCGTACATTCATCGGTCATAGTCTTTCCAACAGGTCTGACACCAAGGAAGGCTGGATGCAACTTGCCAACGAAACAAACAACGATGACTGTTGGAAGGAAATCATGCTGGCCTTGCGTGACAGTCATACTCATGGCGGTCAGCAGAAGGACAGCCGGACACTCGACGAACTGCTGATATGTGATACGGAAGTCCTGAAGTCAAAGATCCAGGACTATCTTCGCGAGAACCCTCAAACGTCTCGCCTCGCATATCTGCTATATGCCCTGCGACAGACAGGAAAGATACAGCCCTGCAGTTATATCACCTTCCATCGGGCCTTACAGTCATTGTCACCTAAACCGCTTGGTGGCCCGGATGTACCACAGAAATGTTTCCATGAGCTGATGGCAGACCCGAAACTGTTGGACTCGAAGGGAAAGAAATGGCAGCAAGCGAAATCAATTATCGACCATTGGCAAGCAGAATTTGACAAAAAAGACATATAAGAACACAAAAACGCAACTTAAAAGTTGCACATTTCAAAAATAAACATTAAATTTGCAGCGCATATGAAATTTGAACGTATCATAGAAGGCAAAGACCATCTTTGGGCAGTAAGAGACATGAACAAGCCCAACAACGAGTTGGCAGCACTATTCCAGAAGTGGAACGATGCCGAATACTTGTGGGATTTCTTTCTTGAAAACCAGAACGACCTTCAAGAGTTCTTCCATATAGAGAGAATCAGCGAGGCCGTTGAAGACACGATTGATGATGCAGAGCAGTTGGAAAGGCTGATTCTGGAGATACCCTACACGGAAAATCTTGATGAACTCTTCATTCCGCTCAGTTCCACCGACATGACCATTCGGGAGTTGGCGAGGGAAAAGGCTCGGAACTGGAACCGCACAGGACACGCAAGCTGGCTTCGTGTCTATGCCATCCGACTTGAAAAGAATGTGTTTGTGATAACAGGTGGAGCCATCAAGCTCACAAGAACGATGCAGGAGCGTACCCATACCCAAGCGGAACTTGACAAGCTCAATCAGTGCCGACAGTTTCTTGCCAGCAATGGTGTATTCGATTCAGACAGTTTCATTTCAATGATAGAGGAGGATAATATATGAAGTCAAAAGCAGTACAGTTTTTGGAGGCGAACCAGTCAGGTGAGCGTTCCACGTTCGTTGACGATGCCAAGTGGAGGCAGGAGAATGCCTCATGGCTGAGAAGATCTCGTCGCGTAGCCTATGCCATCATGGACTACATGCAGGATAATGGGCTTTCCCGTAACGATGTTGCTGAGAAACTGGGGGTCAGTCCTCAGTATGTGAGCAAGATCCTTTCCGGCAAGGTAAACTTCTCGTTCAAGACAATCTCAGAGATTGAAGAGGGTCTTGGCATAGAGGTATTCCAGGCAGCAGCGATGGAGGCATAAGGCTCGACGGCTAACAGAGCTTAAATAATGGTCGGTTGAATTAAGGAGTATTTCAACCGACCATTTGTTTGATGAACATTGTCTATCTTTGCCGTCGCAAACGGCGAAGATGCTCACGCTCGGCCAATCAAACGAGTTTGTTGGCACTCGCTAAATCGCATCTTTGCACCGCGATTCGGAAAACAGCCAATCGCTAGAATCAGGATAATAACAATTAAAATATCAAAGACATGACAACAACAAATGATTCATTGAAGCTCGCAGAGCTGCTGAAGACTCCCATCTGCAAGATGGACGGCGAGGAACTTGCATTCCTCATTACAAGTATTACATCAAACCAACAAGCACAGATGCTGCTGACTCAGCCCAAACAGGAGGAACATAACGTCTATGGCATAGCAGGCATCGCCCAGATATTCGGCTGCAGCATACCAACAGCCAGCCGTATCAAGAAGAGTGGCATCATCAATGATGCTATCACTCAGGTAGGCCGAAAGATTGTAGTCAACGCTGACAAGGCTCTTGAACTGGCCAGCAAACATAAGGGTAACATTAACGTAGCTTGATATGATGAGAAAGGTAACTAACAATCTTCCACAAATGCAGTCAGCCCCATACGTCATTGTGACGAATGGGGCTGACTGGTTTACGTTATTCCGCAACTTCTTACCTATAGACAGGTGTGGGGAAGGTGATGGTACTGGGGATGTAGAAGTCGTCGGAGAGGGTGCGGCCGTCTATCTGTTTGGTCAGGCGGTAGTGGCCGGGGGTGAGGTGGAGCAGGCGGATATGGCCATAGACGGTGGCGGAGCCGTGGGCGGCTACGGTGCTCAGGACGGAGGCGAAGCCGAAGTTCTTGGGGAATGGAACTTGCTGCCAGTGGCCGTCAGTCTCGCGCTCGATGGCGTACTCCTGTCCGTAACTCACATCGTAGTCGTTGGGATTGATGATCCTCGCCTGCACCACGGAGTCGATTCGCGAGATGCTTTTGTCGATGATGACGAGGCGCAGGGTATCTGCACTGGTCAAGGCCTCAGTGCTGTCCGTCGGCTGTTCTGCATCTGCCACCGTCTGCCGTGCCGTTTGACGGCAAGAGGCGAATGCGAGGGTGGCAATCAGGAGGAAGAGAAGTTTTGCTTGTTTCATCTTTCTCTAAACTCTTTTCATTATTCTCTCCATGAAGTCTGCGGGCAATGTCGGTGTATTAGCGTATTTGCGGCGTAGTGCTTCGCGGATGTCGGTGTCTTTGAATGTAATCATGCTCTAATAAAATTTGATTCCGAGGATGTAATAATGAGGACTGTTTGGGGTGATGTCAGAGATACTACCGCAACAGCGGGTTACCTTATCCTCCGCATCATACCAGAATGAAGAATAATACACGAGTGGAATGAAGGTTTCCTTTTCTAATGGCGATGTGGGTTCGTAAGGATCTGACCTGTATGAGTAAATATACTTATTTTCACTCTCCCAATAGATTTGCTTGAGTTTCAACAAGGAATGGTAGGAAAGCGTGTTCTCCCAACTGAAACAGTATTGGGCTATGGAATCTGTTTCTGAAGGAAGAAAGCCGATAATCAGTTTGTCGCCCCTTGCTTCAAAATAGTATGGGAATAAAAGACGTGGAGAATTATCGACTTCTTTTCCGTTCACAAATTCCCTGCAGTATATTTCCACATTCCGGCCTTTTATCGCACTGACATCGAAACTATATGCCTGATAGCCCTTGGCATTGAGCAGCGGGATATAGTCGTTGATTGTTGTTTCGTTCTTTTTAATCTCTTGCCCCTGCCCCGACAATGCGACGAGGCTGAACAAAATGGTGATGATGGCTTGCTTGTTCATTTTACTTGCTTGCTGTTTCTAATTCTATGCGTATAACGTCATTGCCAGGGAAGCCGATGCTCTTGTAGGTCTGTTCGCCCTTGGTGTTGTAGATAGCGTAGGTGGGGATGCCACTGGACTCGAAGTGATTGAGGATGTAGTGGTTTTGTTCTTCCGTCAAGTAATAGTGGTCACCGTCGATATCCTTAATCATTTTCTGCCAAGAGGTCGGAAGCGACGAGGGCGAGGCGATGTAGATAAACTGGATGTTCTGACCTTTCATCTGCTCCTTCATGGGTGCCATTTCCTTGTGGCCAGCACGACAGGGACCGCACCATGTTTCCCACATGTCAATGAGCACGGCCTTGCCCTTATACTTGTCAAGGATGGTCTGGAGAATATTCTCTGGGGCCACATCGTCGTATTTCTTGAAGAACACGGTCTCATTGCCGGACAATTCCTCGGCAATCTGCTGTTCCTTCTTCGGATAGACATAGGTATGAATCTCTGCCAACTGGTCTTCGAATCCTTTTGGCGCACGGGCAGCGATGGCCTTTTCCACTTCTTTCAACTGTTCCATGTACGGAAAGTCTTTTCTATTCGTTGTCCATCTGGATATGCCGTATAGTGTACTGATTGTAGCAGCATCCACAGGCAGTGAGGGCAGAATGTCCATTTGTCGCTTCATCAATATCATCACGACGGAATCGTCTTTTTCCCGAGACTCTTTAGCCAAGGCCATCTGCATTCTCTCTTTCAGCACGTCGTGGCAATACTCCGTCAGACGGTTCTGGGTCTGCTGTTCAGGTATCGGACTCTCCACCTTCCATAAGGGGTTAAGACAGTCATTGCCTGTCACTTTCACAGTCACATCGGGACGTAGAAAGATTAGAGTGTGAGAATTGGGACAACCATCGCCAAGAAAAGAGAGAAAACTTTCGGTGAACTCTTCAACGGGCAGGGTGTAGGCGAAATGTCCGGCCTGCACGGTATCTACAACATGTGACGAGCCACCAGTACCAGCAAACACCAGCGTACCGTCTTTCAGTGCGGGTGAATAACCAGTGACAGTTGCAGTCTTTGTCTGTGCCAGCCCCGTCATTGCGACGAGGGCAAGCATCATTGTAATGAAAGTTTTCTTGTTCATAATCATTTCGGTTTATTTGTGGAACATCACTCCGATAATATAGTAATGAGGCGAGTGTTTAAAGTATTCGTTGGTATCAGTTCCCTCCGTCAGTTCCTGCTCTCCACAGAAACGGCATGTCTTATACTCGGAATCCCACCAAAAAGAACCATAAAGAGCAAGAGGAATAAAAGTGTCAAGTGATAACGCTGATATATGGTATGGAACTTTTTCGTAGAGGAATAGGGTTTGAGGTGCATCGGGAACAGGTTTTAGAATCAGTTCCTTTGATGAGACATTTTGCTGCTCAGAGCGTATAGTGACAGTTTCAATTGAATCTGTCGTCCGAATAGGAGAAAAACCAATGGAAATATTCTTTGACATACTGAACCCATCCATTTTTATCTCGTTAATCATCTGCTGTTGAACGTATTCCTGTATGACGATGGTGTAGCCTGAAGCGGAATTCATCAAGGAGGATATGTCGTAGGTTAATACTGCGTCATCTTGCACCTTCTTGTGTTCCTGAGCGTCTTTTGGCATCGCTTCAACACTCTTCACTTCATTCTCCTTCCTCGTCAATACAATAGTGACGAGCATTATTGTGACGAGGGCAAGCATCAATGTGATAATACTTTTCTTCTTCATGATTGGTTATTTTACTGAAACATTTCGGATGACGAAGACATCCTCGCTATCGCCCTCCTTGAAGTCGAAGGTGGTGGGTATGGTGTCGAACGGCTCGAAGGTAAGAGTAAAGTTGCAACAGTTAATTTCGGTTCCATATTTCGCCCTGACGGTGTATGCTTTGGTTTGAGGCGTGTTGTTTTCGTCGAGCGTGATACCGT
>JAFZIZ010000004.1 GCA_017554145.1 Prevotella sp.
TAATGTTTATGTTCTTGCCAATAAAGAAGAGGGAGTTGGTTTCTATCGCTGGACAGGAGGCCTGTTAGGTTCTGGACGTGTCTATCTGCCTGGAGATACATCTGCTTTAAGTAATTTCCTTGGTTTCGATGATGAAACGACGGGCATAAAGTCAATTGAAAATGGAAAATTGATAATTGACAATTATTATGACCTCAGTGGTCGTCGTATAGCCAATGGCCAAAAGCCAACAGCTAAAGGTGTTTACATCGTGAATGGTAAGAAGGTGATTATAAAATAAAGTAGAGGAGGATTATACAATGAAAAAGAAAATATATCTGAAACCGGAAACAGAAGAGATCGTCCTCCCAGATCAGCCTTTATTGGCAGGCTCACTGGAAAAGAAAGACGGTGATGTGGAGGATTTCAATGAGTTGCTCTCTCGAGACATTGATGACATATTGTTCAATGAATAAATATAAGATGAAAACGCCCAGATGCCGTGGCGTGAGTTCTTCATTGACCCGCTACTTCAACAAC
Source organism: Prevotella sp. (assembly GCA_017554145.1). GTDB lineage: Bacteria > Bacteroidota > Bacteroidia > Bacteroidales > Bacteroidaceae > Prevotella. Next base: position 520 of record JAFZIZ010000004.1, read on the forward strand.
TCATTGAGCAGGTGCTGGCCAATAACACCGACCTGAACTCTGCCCGTATTGCTGTAGAGAAGAGTGAGGCATCGCTGCCGCTTTTGTCAGTCATATTATAGGTCGTACTATTCATTGGGGATATATGCCTGGCATCTTCATCGGTCTCGCCATCATCTTCAGCATTGCCTTCTCGCCACGCTCCGTAAACGTAGCGAGCAGATAAGCAAAACATTCACAGAGAACCTTGCTCAGCGCGACGTGATTCAATGAAGTTAAATCGAAAGAATGAAATACGTATACTATTGGGATATTTATATTGTTTTTTATATTGACAATCCTTAGTGATTGTCATCACTGCTGCCGCCTCTTCGGTCTAGGAAAAGTTGTGTAATACAAGAACGGTTCTTATCTGCTATGGACAGCGCGGATGTAGCAGCCATCGTAGCGAGAACCCTCTAAAATGTTGATGCCAGAACTGGTGAACGTCAGACGATAGGCACTATTATGGTTGCTTAACGGCGTTGATGTCCAGTAATAGCCGCTATGGTTCATTTCGTCGATCTTGTTACTTCTGTTGATACCTACAGCTGGCAGGAAGATATAGTTACGGTTGATTTTACTAACAATCTTATAGCCCCAGCGACCACTTTCTTTTGCCCACGTCCAGGTGCATTTCTCACGCAGCTCCTTCATCTCTGCATAAGTAGGCATGCGCCAACCGTTGCCCCATTGCTGGGCGGCTACATCGAAGTTTACATCACCTTTGATGTCTCCACGTGCTATTCCGTAGTTAGCACTGGTACTTGGCGTGTAGCTGCTCTTCTCTAGGAGCTCGCCCCAGGCAACGATTCGGCCGTAATAGCCTCTGACATTGGCTGCATCGATATTACTGGTCGCCCAGATAACACTCAAACCAAGATCGGCACTTTCACGTTTGCCGACAGTTTTTCTTTCTGCAATGTTTCCAATTTCAATAGGGTTCACCCTTGCAGTGGGTGACGGTTTAGCACTCGGGAGATCCTTTACAGGACGATCTTCAAACGGATTCTGTGCCATGACTCCTAAACATGCGGTGAATAATAGTATCCCGCATACTATAAAACCTTTTCCTCTCATAATCATATTGTTTTAAGTTATCAACGTGGCAAAGATACGAAAAAAAAAATAATTGATAATGGATAATTGAAAATAATTTCTTATTTTTGCAAAAAGTAACTTAAAACAGTAGTAATAATGGTAGCATTGAAGAAATGAAAATAAACAAATTACTAACCAGATTTTCATGGCTGAAGGGGTTCTTGGTTAGCCTCCTCGGTACCTCAATAGGTGTGGGACTGACGTTTACGGTGAATCGCTGTGTGGATACTCGCAAGCAGCAGGCTGCCCAACGCGAGACGGTGATTATGGCGGTGTGCGACATCGATGAAATTACACAGGGCCTCAAGGAAGAGATGCTTATGGAAGATAGTCTGTTCAAGGTGGCGATGTATGTATCAACGCATCAGGAACTGATTGATTCGCTGCCGATGGACACACTGGATATGGCATTCGAATATCTGTATGACAACCCCATGAAGGTGAAGGGCTGGACTGCTGATACGAAGGAGAATGCCTTTAACAGCGGTATCGATGCCCGTATGAATATAGGCAATAACCAGTTCTATGACAATGTGCAGACATGTTATTACGTACGTCGCTCCCTGATAAAAAGGATGGAGGAGGCTCCTGTGTTTCGCCGTCCTGTCAGCAAAGAGGACTACGAGAAATTCCTACAAAGCCTGAATCCATTAGAGATTGACCAAAGCGGTGTTCCGTATCCCCATGCCCAGCGCCGGGTGATGAAACAGATTTTCGCACAGGAATCGACAACGCTCTATCTCAAACGGTTTTTTTCTCGAAGAGATGCCTATCTGAGAGCAACTATAGATATGGAACGCCTGAACCGCGACAACAAAATGCTGATGAACATCTCCGACGAGGATGTGGAAGCATATATCGAGAGAAATTCAGGCAATGTTTTGGAACTGGCTTCAGAAGAGCTTATTTTAGGTACTTGGGAAATCAGGCAAGGACAAGATCTGAGGACTTTAGTGTTCAAGGAAAGCAACATCTCCGAACTAACCGTCCACTTGGTGGGTAATTTTCAGATAATCCTCCAAGAAGAGCATAGGGATGTATTAGTGCTTACTCCATTGACCTACCACTTAAAAGGACGATGGGAACTGAGAGGTGACACGCTGATTACCGACTACGATCCTAAAACATTGAAAATGCTGTCGTTCGATTTGGATGCGAGCAATTTCCCAAAGACTGCCTTGGAACGTCTGAAAGACAGTCTGGAGATCAAGAAAGAAATGGCCAAAAACTTCATAACTGAGCAATTAAAGCATCAAGACTTCAAGGATGTCAGTTTGATCTCATTTGACCAGTACGGCAATACGATAAAGATGAAGCAAAAACAGCAGACTCCTGCTGGTAAGAAAGAAGTATTTACGATACAATTATATAGGAAACAAGAATAGGATAAATATATTTGTTTTTGCCACAAAAAACATGAATGGTGAAGGATGTGTAAAATTTTCAACAATATTTTCTTGTATCTTCGGCAAATAGTCGTATCTTTGCCGTGTTAGAACAATAAATATCTTACTAACTCTCAAATTACTAAAACAATGAAAAAGTTTTTTTTGACCCTTGCAGCCATTATGTGCTGCGCCATGACAACAGCAGTATTCACCTCTTGTGGTGGTGATGATAGTGGCAATAGCGGAGGAGGTGGTGGTGAAGAAGATTTGACTACTCCCGCAGCAGCAGTACTGACATTCTCTTTTACTTTTAACGATGAAACGCTCAACTACTTCGACATGACTGCTGAATATTTTGACGAATTAGGTGCTATTAAGTCAGAGTCGATAACCTCTAAGAAATGGGAAAAAACAGTTGTTTCTATGTTGCCCGCCAAGCTTGGTGTTCGTTTGAAGGCTACGTTGAAGACCGATCTTGATGACGACGAGATATACTCTTTTAAATGGTTGTATGCCTATACTTGTATGATAGTTAATAAAAAAGGTAATTCCTTGGGTGAATATTCTAAATCAATTAACGGTGTGACGGGTTTCCCAGACAGGACGGGTCGTCATATCAAAGAGAAACTCGCTAACATGTCTGACGGCGTTGTCTATGCCCTTGTCTACGAAGTCGACTCCAAAGGCAAGAAGGTCGAAAGTAGTTGGTAAAAAATGTAATGTCTTCGGATTCTCCACTTGAATCTGCAACATCGTTATTAGTGAAGTACTCAAGTTCGAAAAAAACAAGAATTCTTGTTTTTTTCGAACTTATTGGATAAAATTCTCACGTTCGGCACAAAAAGTACACTTTTTCTGCTCTCGCTTAATCGAATTTTTCGTACCTTTGTCGCCGACTTAAAACAATAACGCGATGAAGACAGATATTCAGATTGCACGAGAATGCCAGTTGGAACCGATTGGAAATATCGCTTCCCAGTTGGGAATTTCCCCTGAGGAGATAGAGCCGTATGGACGTTATATGGCGAAGGTGCCCATCTCACTGATTGATGAGAAACGGGTGAAGAAGAGTCGCCTGATACTGGTGACGGCGATCAGTCCGACGAAGGCTGGTATCGGTAAGACGACTGTCAGCATCGGACTGACCTTGGGACTTAACCGCTTGGGCAAGAAGGCGGCAGTGGCTCTGAGAGAGCCTTCACTGGGTCCTTGTTTCGGTATGAAGGGTGGTGCTGCTGGTGGTGGCTATGCCCAAGTACTGCCGATGGAGAAAATCAACCTCCATTTCACAGGCGACTTCCATGCGGTGACCTCGGCTCATAATACCATCAGTGCCCTGCTCGATAACTACCTGTATCAGCATCGTAAGGAGGGTTTTTCGTTGCGTGAGATATTCTGGAAGCGCGTGCTCGACGTGAACGACCGTGCCCTGCGTAACATCGTGACTGGCTTGCGTGGCGATGGTGTCGTGTCAGAGACGGGCTTCGACATTACTCCGGCTTCGGAACTGATGGCTATTCTCTGTCTGGCAACCAGTGAGGCCGATCTGCAACGACGTATCGAAAACATCGTGCTGGGTATTACGGCCGACGGCAAGCTCTTCAAAGTGAAAGACCTCGGTGTGGCAGGAGCTATCACGGTGTTATTGCGCGATGCCCTCAACCCCAATCTGGTGCAGACCACAGAGCATACACCTGCCTATATCCACGGAGGACCGTTTGCCAATATCGCTCACGGATGCTCCAGCGTGCTCGCCACCAAGATGGCGATGACGTTCAGTGACTATGTGGTGACAGAGGCTGGTTTCGGTGCCGATCTGGGTGCAGAGAAGTTCTTCGATATCAAGTGTCGCAAGACGGGACTCAAGCCCCGACTAGTGGTTATCGTAGCGACAACACAGGGTCTGAAGATGCATGGTGGTGTGGCTCTCGAAGATATCAACGAACCTAATGCCAAGGGACTGACGGAAGGACTGAAGAACCTCAATCGCCATATCCGTAACATGCAGGGCTTCGGACAGCCTGTAGTGGTCACCCTGAATCGTCATGATACAGACCTCGATGAGGAGATAGATATCGTTCGCAAGAACTGTGAGGACTTGGAGGTGGGCTTTGCCGTGAACGAGGCTTTCCTGAAAGGAGGCGAAGGCGCTATAGAACTGGCTCAGACGGTCATTGACACCATCGAGCGTCAACAGCCGTTGCCTATCCGTTTCACCTATAAAGAAGCCGACTGTCTGGAAGATAAGATAGAGAAGGTATGTAAGGGTATCTATGGGGCTGCAGGCGTGGAATACAGCAAGACGGCAAAAAGGAAACTCGAATCCCTGCGTGCCACCTTTACCGACGAGGATGGAGCCATCGCCCATTACCCCGTCTGCATTGCCAAGACTCAGTTCTCCTTCTCGGCAGACTCCACTCGCTATGGCTCGCCAGAGGGCTTTACCATTCGTATCCGTGATATCATCCTGAACTGTGGCAGTGAGATGATTGTAGCCATTGCCGGCGATATGCTCCGTATGCCAGGATTGCCTAAGAGTCCGCAAGCAGAGCGTATTACTATTGAGAATGGTGAGATAGAGGGGTTATCGTGAGTGGTGAAAGGTGAGTGGTGAGTGGAAAGCCACTTTTCTACCTAAAGTTTGTTAAATATCCCGTACCTATTACATAGGTAAGGATGTTTTTTTGTATCTTTGCAATTTGAAAACCGAATTTTATTTTCGGGTTTTCAAGTGGCTTAGACATTTATTCGAATAAACAAATTATAGAAAAATAGGTATGAAAATGAAAAAAGTAATGATGCTTGCAGCTGTGGCTGTAACGCTTGTTTCTTGTGGCGGAGGTGGTGGCCGCCCCAATTTCGGCGACAATGAGTTTCCTGTGACAACAGTGGGAACTTCTAGTGCTGATATGCAGACCACTTATCCTGCTATGATCAAAGGTGTTCAGGATGTAGAGATTCGTCCGAAGTTACAGGGTTTCCTGACACGTATCAACGTGAGGGAAGGTCAGACTGTCGGAGCGGGTCAGGTATTGTTTGTAGTGGATAATGAGCAGTATCAGGCTCAGGTACGTCAGGCTCAGGCAGCGGTGAATACCGCCCAGCAGAATGTGAATACCGCCCAGCTGACTTACGAGAACTCGAAGCAGTTGCACGAGAATAAGGTCATTGGTGACTATGAGTTGCAGACTTCCAAGAATTCGTACGAGAGTGCGAAGGCCCAGCTGGCTCAGGCTCAGGCAGCCCTTGCCTCAGCGCGTGAGTCGTTGAGCTTCTGCTTCGTGAAGAGCCCTGCCTCAGGTGTGGTAGGTACGCTTCCCTTCAAGAAGGGTGCGCTGGTAAGTGCATCGAATGTGCTGACCACCGTGTCTAATATCTCGTCGATGGAGGTCTATTTCTCAGTGACGGAGAAGGATGCTATGACCCTTTCTGCTGCAGGTCTGGAGTCGCTTCCTCCTGTGAAGCTTCAGTTGGCCGACGGCTCTATCTACGCTCATGAAGGTAAGGTGATTAAGATGAGTGGTGTGATTGACCAGGCTACGGGTACGGTACAGTTGATAGCCACCTTTACAAATCCCGAGAAGCTGCTGAAGAGTGGTGGTGCAGGTACGATTATCATTCCACGTCAGGCTACTTCAGCCATCATCATCCCACAGTCTTGTGTTTCTGAGGTACAGAACAAGAAGTTCGTCTATACCTTGGGCAAGGATAACAAGGTGAAGTACACGGAAATCAAGGTTGACCCGCAGAATGATGGTAATAATTACATTGTAACAGACGGTCTGAAAGCAGGTGACAAGTACGTGACAAACGGTATCACCAAACTGAATGACGGTATGGAGATTGTACCTATCACGCCAGAGCGTTACCAAAAGAAGATTGAGGAGCAGGCTAAGTCTATGACTGCCGGCGACATTGTAGGAGCGATGAAGAAATAATTGAAGAATTATGACATTTACAACATTTATCAAACGCCCAGTATTGTCGACGGTGATTTCTATTCTCATCGTCTTGCTGGGTGCCATAGGATTGTTTTCACTGCCTATTGAGCAGTACCCTAATATTGCGCCGCCTACTGTTGCAGTATGGACCAGCTATCCGGGTGCTGACGCTGAGACGGTGAAGAACTCCGTCATCACGCCGTTGGAAGAGAGTATCAACGGTGTGGAAGGTATGGACTATATATCTTCTACCTCTGGTGCTGGTTCGGCACAGATTAGTGTGCTGTTCCGTCAGGGTATGAACCCCGATATGTGTGCCGTCAACGTGCAGAACCGTGTACAGCAGGCGCAGGCATTGTTGCCCGCAGAGGTAACGCGTATCGGTGTGACTGTCACGAAGCGCCAGACATCACAGGTGCTGATGTTCACTCTGACCAGTGACGGCCGTTATGACGACGAGTTCCTGACGAACTATAATAATATCAATATCATCCCTGCCATCAAGCGTATCCAAGGTGTGGGTGATGTGCAGAGCCCTGGTATGAAGAATTACTCCATGCGTATCTGGCTGAAGCCCGATGTGATGAAGCAGTATAATCTGATGCCTTCGGATATCTCGAATGTCCTGGCAGAACAGAACATCGAGGCTGCACCAGGTTCCTTCGGAGAGCAGTCGGAAGTGGCTTACGAGTATGCGATGCGCTATACAGGTCGTCTGAAGACTGCTGAGGAATTTGGCAATATCATCATTTCCAACGATGCCAATGGTCAGACCCTGAAACTAAAGGATGTCGCCCGTATTGAACTGGGTGGTCAGACATACTCTGTAGCGATGAAGAACGACAACCTGCCGTCTGTGCTGGGTATGGTACAGCAGATTGCCGGTTCTAACGCCAATGAGATTGCGAAGCAGGTAAAGGCTGAATTGGAGGAGCAGGCAAAGTTGTTCCCTCCAGGTATGAAATATAAGATCAACTACGATGTAACGGAGTTCTTGTATGCCAGTATCGAAGAGGTGGTATTTACCCTGTTCTTCACCTTGTTCCTGGTGTTCATCGTCATCTACGTATTCCTGCAAGACTGGCGTTCGACACTCATTCCGTTGATTGCAGTACCTGTATCACTGATTGGTACGTTCTTCTTCCTGAGCATCTTCGGATTCTCCATCAACCTGTTGACACTGTCCGCCTTGTTGTTGGCCATTGCCATTGTGGTGGACGATGCTATTGTGGTGGTAGAGGCTGTCCATGCGAAATTGGATCAGGGATATATGTCGCCGTTGAGGGCCAGTATCGATGCGATGAACGAGATATCGGGTGCTATCATTTCTATCACACTGGTGATGGCTTCCGTGTTCATCCCAGTATCTTTCATCGGTGGTACGAGTGGTACGTTCTATCGTGAGTTCGGTGTGACAATGGCTGTCAGCATCTTTATCTCTGCTTTGAACGCCTTGACGTTGTCGCCTGCCCTTTGTGCCATCTTCCTGAAACCACATGATGAAGAAGGTCATGAGAAGAAGATGTCGATCATTGATCGTTTCCATGCATCGTTCAATACGGCGTATGATAAGATTCTTGGAAAATATAAGACACGTGTGGAGAAACTGGTCCACAAGCCAATGATTATTATCTTGGCAGTTGTGATAGGTATTGTGGCAATGATCGGTACGTTGGCAACAACGAAGACGGGACTGGTGCCTGATGAGGATACTGGTACGCTCTTCTGTACGATATCCATGCCGCCTGCAACCTCTGTGGCCCGTACGAAACAGGTGATCAGTCAGGTTGACTCTATCTTGGCTGCCGATCCAGCCATCCAGAGCCGTGAGCAGATTCAGGGTTATAACTTCATCGCAGGTTCAGGTAGTGACCAGGCAACGTTCATCCTGAAGCTGAAACCGTTCTCTGAACGTCAGAAGGGCTTATGGTGGAAGATCAGCGGTTTGTGGCAAGGTGATGGTATCTACCGTTTCTTCCTCAATCCGTATGAGTCAACGGGTGTCATCGCCCAGATATTCATCAAGACGGCGCATATCAAGGACGCACAGATTCTGGCCTTCGCACCACCTATGATTCCTGGTTTCTCTGCAAACTCTGGTGTATCGATTGTGATGCAGGACCGTACTGGTGGTTCGTTGAATAGGTTCTTCGGTATTGTGAAAGACTATCTGGCCGAATTGAATAAGCGTCCTGAGTTCCAGGCAGCACAGACTTCCTATAACCCGAACTATCCACAGTATATGTTGCATCTGGATGTGGCCAAGTGTAAGCAGGCTGGTATATCACCACAGACGGTGCTTACTACCTTGCAAGGTTACTATGGTGGAATGTATGCTTCGAACTTCAATGCGTATGGTAAGCTCTATCGTGTCATGATTCAAGGCTCACCCGAGACTCGTATGACACCAGAGTCGCTGAACAGTATCTATGTGCGCACCCCAGGTGGTATGGCTCCCGCTCAGGAGTTCTGCCGTATGGAACGCGTCTATGGACCATCGAATATCAACCGTTTCAACCTGTTTACGTCTATCAATATTACAGCGACGGTAGCATCAGGTTATTCGACGGGTGAGGCTATTAAGGCGGCTCAGGAAGTGGCTGCTGAGATGTTGCCAGCAGGATATTCTTACGACTATCAGGGTCTGACTCGTGAGGAAGCAAAGTCTTCGAATACGACACACCTGATCTTCATCCTGTGTTTCATCTTCATCTATCTGATTCTGTCGGCACAGTATGAGTCGTATATCCTGCCTTTGGCCGTAGTTCTCTCTGTACCGTTCGGATTGGCAGGCTGCTTCATCTTCACTATGATCTTTGGACATAGCAACGATATCTACATGCAGATATCACTGATTATGTTGATTGGTCTGTTGGCTAAGAATGCCATTCTGATTGTGCAGTTCGCCTTGGAGCGCCGTCAGACAGGTATGGCGATCTCATGGGCTGCTGTATTAGGAGCCGCTGCCCGTCTGCGTCCTATCTTGATGACCTCGTTGGCAATGGTTGTCGGTCTGTTGCCGATGATGTTTGCTACGGGTGTAGGTAAGAACGGTAACCAGACGCTGGGTGCCGCTGCTGTAGGTGGTATGTTGATTGGTACGTTGTTACAGGTACTTGTCGTACCAGGCCTGTTTGTCATCTTCCAGTCCATACAGGAGAAGTTCAAGCCGATGCAGTTTGAGGGTGATGAAGAGAATCCTGATGTGGCTACGGAAATAGCCCAGTATGCCCATCGTCCTGTTGACTATAAATTAGAGGAGTAAGAATTATGAAAAAAATCATGATATTTGCAACCGTTACACTGCTCTTGGGCAGTTGCGGTGTCTATAACAAATATGAGCGTCCAGAGGTCGATACCAAAGGATTGATCCGTGATGCTGTGTCGGATGTGGATACACTGGTGGTACAGGATACTGCTTCGTTTGGCAATCTGCCTTGGCGTAGTGTGTTTACTGATCCGCAGTTGAGAAAACTGATTGAACAGGGATTGGAGAAGAATGCCAATTTGCAGAATGCAGCTCTCACCGTACAGATGTATGAGACCATGCTGAAGGCTGCCAAGCTGGCTTTCCTTCCTGCCATCCAGTTCGGTACTCAGAATGGTATGGGCTCCATCTCTACCATCTATACGGATCCGTCAGTGACAACGAAGATATACTCGCTTCCTGTATCTGCCAGCTGGACGTTAGATCTGTTTGGTAATATCCTGTCGCAGAAGCGTTCCACACAGATGAAACTGTTGGGCTATAAGGACTATCAGATGGCTGTGCGTGCCCAGGTGATTGGTGGTATTGCCAATAGCTATTACACCTTGCTCATGCTGGATCGTCAGTTGGAGATTGTGACGGAGATGAGTGAGATGGCGAAAGAGACTTGGGAGATGATGAAGCTACAGTATAACTTGGGTCGTGTACGCTCTACCAGTGTCCAGAGTGCTGAGGCTTCCTATCTGTCAACGTTGACACAAGCTAATGAGTTCAGACGCCAGATCCGTGCTACGGAGAATGCACTTTCACTGCTCATCGGACAGGCAGGTCAGCAGATTCCTCGTACGACACTTGCTGAGCAGTACTTGCCAAGTGAGTTCTCGACGGGTGTAGGTATTGCCTTGCTGAAGAATCGTCCTGATGTCCATAATGCCGAGATGAACTTGGCGGCTTGCTTCCATGATGTACAGACTGCCCGTTCACAGTTCTATCCGACCATCACGATTGGTGCTCAGGGAGCGTTTACCAACCAGAACGGTGTGCTCAATCCTGGTAAGTGGCTGCTCTCTCTCTTTGGCAGCCTGACGCAACCTATCTTTATGCGTGGTGCTTTGACTGCTAATCTGAAGGTGAGCCAGTTGAAGTATGAGCAGGCTTTCAATTCTTGGCAGAATGCCATCCTCTCTGCAGGTAATGAGGTATCGAATGCGCTTGTTAACTACAACAGTTACGATGCCAACAGTAAGTTGGAAGCACAGCGTATTGAAGTGCTTCAGAAAAATGTGGAGGACACCCGAGCTCTTTATACGAGCAAGGGTTCCAGTTATCTGGAGGTACTTACTGCACAGACGCAGTTACTCAATGCCCAACTCTCAAAGGTTAGTGACGACTTCAGTAAGATGCAGGCTGTCGTCAGCCTCTATACTGCTCTTGGAGGTGGAGGGAAATAAAGTATAAAGTTTAGAGTTTAAAGTTTATGGCAAGTGAAATAAGTCCAAAAGCCGAGATTGACCCCAGAGCGAAAATCGGCGATAATTGTAAGATATACCCCTTCGTATATATCGAAGGAGATGTGGAGATTGGTGACGGATGTATTCTCTTTCCCTTTGTGAGTATCTTGAACGGTACACGCATGGGCCAGAAGAACAAGGTACATCAGGGTGCTGTTATCGGAGCGCTTCCTCAGGACTTTGAGTTCCGTGGAGAGAAGTCGGAGTGTATCATTGGTGATAATAATATCTTCCGTGAGAATGTCGTTGTCAATCGTGCTACCCATACGGGTGGACAGACGGTGATTGGTAATGATAACGTACTGATGGAAGGTGCCCATGTCTCTCACGATACCAAGGTGGGCAACCGCTGTGTCTTCGGTTATGGAACAAAGATTGCAGGTGATTGTGAGATAGAGGATGGTGTTATTTTCTCATCCAGTGTCATCCAGAATGCCAAGACGCGTGTAGGTAAAGGGTCGATGCTACAGGCTGGTACTACCTTCTCGAAGGATGTTCCTCCTTATATTATCTGCACAAGGAAATGTCTGTATGGTGGTGTGAATATGCAGGTGGCCCGTCAGCATGGTGTTGACGAAAAGACCTTGAAGCATATAGCCAATGCCTATCGTTTGGTATTCCTGAGTCAGACCAGCGTCTTTGACGCAGTGAATCAGATTGAGGAACAGGTACCTGATGGTCCCTTTATCCGTCACATCATCGAGTTTATCCGTGGAACCAAGATCGGTATTATCTCGAAGATGTAAGGACTAATAACTCGCAGTACAGGGAATCCCTGCTGCAATTACACGGTCGCGAATGGCATCCAGCTGTTCGCGACTGGCTTTTTGTAAATGGTGGGCAGGAGTTTCTCGATCAATGGTGTAAATCATTACCTGTTGAGGCTTGATCTGCTTGACAACCTCCAGCCAGGGAGCAACATACTCTTCTCCGGTGTTGTCTACAGACTCCATCTCTCCTTCACTTCTTTTCTCCATCTCTCCTTTCATAAACATCGTCTGGATAATGATATGTCCGTTGAAGGCTTTCATGCGTTCGATAATGGCGTTGACATCATAGGTTCCGTTAGGTCGGTCCACCTTATTAATATATAAGGGGTCGATGGTGTCGAGCTTCAGAATATTGTCATCTACCTTCATGAGGGCGTCGTGAACCTGTGGGCGATGGATGTAGGTGGCGTTGCTCAGTACGCAAACCTTCGCTTTCGGACAGTATTGGTCGCGCAGGCGGATAGTGTCGTTGATAATCTCTGCAAATTGTGGATGACAGGTGGGCTCTCCATTACCTGCAAATGTCAGTACATCAGGCAGTTGCTTGTCAGCAGTCATCTCCTGAAGTTTCAGTTCCAATGCCTGGGATACTTCCGATGGCGTGGGCATCGAACGGGTAGGGCGATGGTCTTCATTAAAGCCGCATTCACAATAGATACAGTTGAAGGAACATACCTTTCCGTCGGCAGGAAGTAGGTTGATACCTAAAGAGATGCCCAGTCGACGACTGTGGACTGGTCCGAAAATGGGAGATGGATATATTACTGTACTCATAATGAGTGCAAAAGTATGCTTTTTTTTTGGGAAAACCAAAAGAAAGTAGTAACTTTGCACGAAATTAGGTGTATTACGTCTAAAAAGAAATGGGAAACAAGAAAAAAAGAACCCGCACCCGTCGTGGAATGCAGGTAGTTACACTTTGTATAAGCACCACGATGGTGCTCATTTTATTGGGTATGGTGGTGTTTTCTGTATTGACAGCACGCAACCTGTCCAACCATATGAAGGAGAATCTGACGGTTACTGTCATGTTGAAGGATTACGTTACCGTCAACCAGGCTCATCGTTTTTGTCGTGACTTGTATCACCGTCCTTATTCACGCAATATCGATTATATCAGTAAGGAACAGGCACAGAAAGACCAAGCGAAGGAATTGGGCAGCGACCCTTCTGAGTTCTTGGGTTTCAACCCCTTTTCTGCCTCTTTGGAGATACAGTTGAAGTCTGATTATGCCAATCGTGACTCTCTGAATTGGATAGTCAAAGAGATACAGAAGGATGCCAGAGTCAGTGATATTGCCTATATGGAGGATTTAGTGGATCAGGTCAATTATAATCTGAGTCGAATCAGTCTGATTCTTTTGGTGTTGGCAGTATTGTTGACCTGTGTATCATTCTCCTTGATCAGCAATACTGTGCGTTTGAGCATCTATGCCCGTCGCTTCCTGATTCATACGATGAAGCTAGTGGGCGCCTCTTGGAGTTTTATCCGCCGTCCTTTCTTGCGAAGTGCTGTTACGGTAGGACTGATTGCCGCCATCTTGGCTAACATCGTGTTAGGTGCTTGTTTCTATGGCTTGTATCTGACGCAGCCTGGTATACTGTCCATCATTCATTGGCAGGAACTCGCCATCACAGCAGGTGCCATCTTCCTGTTCGGTGTTTTGATTACCTCTCTGTGTGCTTGGCTTGCAGTGAATAAGTTCCTGAAGATGACAGCAGGAGAGTTGTATAAGATTTAAGTGTCGAAATAACGTCATAACGAAGAATGGAAAGAAAAGATTTAGCGTTTGGTCGTGTCAACTATATCCTATTGGCAATAGGAATGGTCGTGATTGTATTGGGCTTTGTTCTGATGAGTGGATCGGGTTCTTCTGCAGAAGCCTATAATCCCGATATCTTCAGTGCCCGTCGTATCAAGGTGGCTCCTGTTGTCTGTCTGATAGGTTTTGTATCGATGATTTTTGGTGTGATGTATAAATCCAAGGACAAGGATACGCAGTTGAATGATAAAGAAGGATAAGAGATGGATTGGTTAGAAGCGTTAATCTTAGGTCTTATCCAGGGACTGACAGAGTATCTCCCAGTCAGCAGTAGTGGCCATCTTGCCATTGGACAAGCTCTTTTTGGAATGGAAAACGGTGAAGATAATCTGATGTTTACCGTTGCTGTCCATATTGCCACTATATTGTCAACGTTGGTTATCCTTTGGAAAGAGGTCAACTGGATGCTGAAAGGATTGTTTAATTTTGCCGTCCATGTTCCTATGGGTGATGCTGACTTGAAAAAGAACGCAGGTACCCGTTATGTTTTGAACATTCTGGTGTCAATGATACCTGTGGGTATTGTAGGTGTGTTCTTTAAGGACGAGGTGGAAGCCATCTTTGGTTCTGGCCTGTTAATCGTAGGTTGTTGTCTGATGATTACGGCAGCATTATTGATATTCTCATATTATGCCAAACCTCGTCAGAAGGAGAATATCTCTTTGTGGGATGCCTTCGTGATTGGTATTGCTCAGGCTTGTGCCGTGTTGCCGGGTCTTTCGCGTTCTGGCTCTACCATTGCCACAGGATTGTTATTGGGTGATAAGAAAGAGCAACTTGCTCAGTTCTCGTTTCTGATGGTGATTCCTCCTATTCTTGGTGAGGCATTGTTGGATACGATGAAGATGATTAAGGGAGAAAACGTATTGGGGAGTATTGAGGTACTGCCTCTCGTCATAGGTTTTGTTGCCGCCTTCCTGTCGGGCTGCCTCGCCTGTAAATGGATGATCAATATTGTCAAAAAAGGCAAGTTGGTTTATTTTGGTATCTACTGCGCCATCATAGGTGCGATTACCATTGTATGCTCATTGTTATAAGACGATGAATTTTCAAGAAGGCGCATACATTTATATCAACAAGCCCTACCGGATGTCATCGTTTGGTGCTTTGGCATTCGTTCGTACACGTATCTGTAAGAAGATTGGGGTAAAACGTGTAAAGATTGGACATGCAGGAACGTTGGATCCGTTGGCCACTGGGGTATTGATTCTCTGTACGGGTAAGAAGACCAAAGAGATAGAGCGCCTGCAATATGATACGAAAGAGTATACGGCAACGCTGCAATTGGGAGCCACCACTCCGAGCTATGACATGGAGCATGAGGTGGATGAGACCTACCCAGTGGAGCATATCACGAGAGAATTAATTGAAGAGACGCTTCCACAGTTCGTGGGCGATATCCAACAGGTGCCCCCTCAGTATTCTGCGGTGAAGATAGACGGTAAGCGTGCCTATAAGTTGAAGCGCAAAGGTAATGAGGTAGAGCTGAAGCCCAAGACGGTACGGGTGGATGAGATAGAACTGACATCCTATGATGTGGACAAACAACAATTGTCGATTCGTGTCGTATGTGGGAAAGGTACTTATATCCGTTCTTTGGCACGTGACATCGGTCGTGCATTAGGCAGTGGAGCTTATCTGACGGCACTCTGTCGTACAAAAGTCGGGGATATATGCATCGAAGACTGTATCGAGATGGATGCTTTCCCTGCGTGGCTGGAACAACAAGACATAGAAGACAACAAGAAAGAAGTATAATATATGAAACTATCACAATTCAAATTTAGGTTGCCTGAGGCACAGGTGGCTTTAGAGCCACCGCACAAAGTGTTTGAGAACGAAGATGGAACAGTGGAGAAAGTCTATCGTCGTGACGAGTGCCGTCTGATGGTGGTACATCGTAAGAGTGGGACGATAGACATGTTCCAGAAGGATGCTGATGGTAAGGATACTGACCAGCCTTTGCTGTTCCGTGACCTTGTGAACTATTTCGGAGAGGGCGATGCCATTGTCCTCAACGATACGAAGGTGTTCCCTGCCCGTCTTTATGGTACAAAGGAAAAGACGGATGCCAAGATTGAAGTATTCCTGCTGCGTGAACTTAACGAAGAGTTGCGCTTGTGGGATGTACTGGTGGAACCTGCCCGTAAGATACGTATTGGCAACAAGTTGTTCTTCGAAGAGGACGGACCTATGGTGGCTGAGGTGATAGACAATACCACCAGTCGTGGACGTACACTACGCTTCCTCTACGACTGTCCTCATGAGGAGTTCAAGCAGGAGTTGTTTGCCTTGGGTTCTTCTCCGCTGCCCCGTTATATTGTTAACAGACGCGAGGCAACTCCTGATGATATGGAGAACTTCCAGACAATATATGCCCGTAACGAAGGAGCGGTAACCGCCCCTGCTTCCGGTTTACATTTCAGTCGTGAGTTGATGAAACGTTTGGAGATTAATGGTGTGAACTTCTCTTATATCACCGTTCATTGTGGTTTGGGTTGCTTCGACCCGATAGAGGTAGAGGACCTGACAAAACATAAGATGAGTTCTGAACAGATGTTTGTCAAAGCCGATGCTTGTGAGGTTGTGAACGAGGCAAAGAATAGTGGACATCATATCTGTGCCGTAGGTGTCAGCACGTTACGTGCTACGGAAACTGCTGTAGGTACGGATGGCTTGTTGAAGGAGTTCGATGGTTGGACGAATAAGTTTATCTTCCCGCCATATGAGTTCGGACTTGCTGATTCGATGATTACCAACTTCTATCATCCTGAGTCAACGATGATGATGGCAACCGCTGCCTTTGGTGGTTATGATTTGGTGTACGAGGCCTATGAGGCTGCTGTGAAGAACGGTTTCATGTTTGGCTGCTATGGTGATGCCATGCTGATTCTCGATGACTAAAGATTTGTTTCAGGTTTATCTGGGATTGGGCTCCAATCTGGGCAACCGTGAGGAGAATATACGGCGTGCTATTGCCTTGATTGATAGTCTGGTGGGAAAGGTAGTGCGACAGTCTTCCTTGATAGAGACAGAGCCTTGGGGATTTGAATCTACAAATCGTTTCCTGAATGGCGTTATCCTTTGTGAGACCACCCTCACCCCCCGTGAGGTATTGAAGGCTACACAGAAGATAGAACGGGAACTTGGGCGTAAGAAGAAAACTCACCATTTACCACGCACCACTCGCCATTACAAAGATCGCCCCATCGATATCGATATCCTGCTATATGGCGACTTGACAATTGACGAGCCAGATTTGAAGATACCGCATCCGCTGATGCAAGAGCGTGACTTCGTCATGATTCCCTTAAAAGAGATACAATAAAAAGAGTCCCGTTCCGATTGGAATGGGACTCTTTCTTTTTCTTTCTACATCTTATTTACGCAGACCGAGTTCCTTAATGATAGAACGGTAGCGGTTGATGTCCTTGTTGTAGAGATACTTCAAGAGCTTACGACGCTGACCTACCATCTTGGTAAGGCTACGAGCAGTACCGAAGTCCTTGCGGTTCTTCTTCAGGTGCTCTGTCAGGTGACTGATACGGTAAGTGAACAGTGCAATCTGGCTTTCTGCAGAACCAGTGTCTGTTACAGACTTGCCATGCTTCTCAAAGATCTCTTTCTTTTTAGCTGAATCTAAATACATAATTTTGATGATTAAATGATTAATAATATACATCTTTCGGATGCTTACCGCCTTCATCATAAACGGGTTACATCGTCAAATGCGGCTGCAAAGGTACAACTTTTTTCTTATACTGCAAAGTTTTTCGTGATAAATTCGTACCTTTGCACCCGAAAAAAGAAAAAGTTATGCAGGATATCCGTAATATTGCGATTATCGCACACGTAGACCACGGCAAGACAACGCTGGTGGACAAGATGATGCTCGCAGGCAATCTGTTCCGTGAGGGTCAGAACCTGAGCAGCCAAGTGCTGGACGCTAATGATTTGGAGCGTGAGAGGGGCATCACGATTCTTTCGAAGAATGTAAGTATTAACTGGAAAGGCACAAAAATCAATATCATTGATACTCCAGGACACTCTGACTTCGGTGGTGAAGTAGAGCGTGTACTGAATATGGCAGATGGTTGTCTGTTGCTGGTCGATGCCTTTGAGGGTCCGATGCCACAGACGCGTTTTGTGTTGCAGAAGGCCCTGCAGATTGGTTTGAAACCCATTGTGGTGGTCAACAAGGTTGACAAGCCTAACTGTCGTCCCGAGGAAGTCTATGAGATGGTGTTCGACCTGATGTTCTCCTTAGATGCAACAGAAGACCAGTTGGACTTCCCCGTTGTCTATGGTTCTGCCAAGAACGGATGGATGGGTGAAGACTATAACACGCCCACCAACGACATCACTTACCTGTTGGATAAGATTGTCGAGGTGATCCCTGCCCCCCAACAGTTGGAAGGCACTCCCCAGATGCTGATAACTTCACTCGACTATTCGAGTTATACGGGTCGTATTGCTGTAGGCCGTGTGCATCGAGGCAATCTGAAGGATGGTCAGCAGGTAACGATAGCCCATCGTGATGGTTCGATGGAGAAGACGAAGATTAAGGAATTGCATACCTTCGATGGTATGGGACACTCCCGTATCGATCAGGTGGATTGTGGCGATATCTGTGCTGTCATTGGACTTGAGAAGTTTGAAATTGGCGATACCATCTGTGATGCGGAGAATCCAGAGGCTTTGCCACCTATCGCTATCGATGAGCCAACGATGTCGATGCTCTTCACCATCAATGACTCTCCTTTCTTTGGTAAGGAAGGTAAGTTTGTGACCAGTCGTCATATCAACGACCGTCTGGAGAAAGAATTGGAAAAAAACCTTGCCTTGCGTGTCGAACCTTTCGAGGACTCTACGGATAAGTGGATTGTTTCAGGTCGTGGCGTATTGCATCTTTCCGTACTTATCGAGACCATGCGTCGCGAGGGTTATGAGTTGCAGGTTGGTCAGCCACAGGTGATCTATAAGGAGATTGACGGGAAGCGTTGTGAGCCAATCGAGGAACTCACTATTAATGTTCCTGAAGAGTTCGCTTCGAAGATGATTGATATGGTGACGCGTCGTAAAGGTGAAATGACCTCAATGGAATCTCAAGGCGAGCGTACGAATATCGAGTTTGATATCCCCTCTCGTGGTATCATCGGCTTGCGTACTAATGTGTTGACGGCATCCCAGGGAGAGGCTATCATGGCGCACCGTTTCAAAGAGTACCAGCCGTACAAAGGCGACATCGAGCGTCGTGTTAATGGTTCGATGATTGCGATGGAGACGGGTACTGCCTTTGCTTATTCTATCGATAAGTTGCAAGACCGTGGTAAGTTCTTCATCGATCCGGGTGAAGAAGTATATTATGGTGAGGTAGTCGGAGAACACGTGCATGACAACGATCTCGTGGTGAATGTCACCAAGGCAAAGCAGTTGACTAATGTCCGTGCCTCTGGCTCCGATGAGAAGGCTCGCATCATCCCCAAGACCGTCATGTCCTTGGAAGAATGCTTAGAATATATTAAGGAAGACGAATTGGTAGAGGTCACTCCCAAGTCTATGCGCATGCGTAAGATCATCCTCGATCACGACCAACGAAAGAAAGCGAATAAAGTGTAATAATTATATAAAGTCTGTGTGGAAATGGAAATGCGTAATAATATCTATCGAATCATAGAACCTCGAACGAAAGGTCGTTATGCAGGGCTTTATGATGCAATCATGCTTCTGGCAATCATTATTGGTATATTCCCATTGATGTTCCGCACTCAATTCAAACTGTTCTGGTGGTTCGATTTGATTTCCGGTTTATGTTTCATCGTAGATTATATCCTACGCTGGATCACAGCAGACTTAAATTCCAAGAGAAGCAAGGTGGCAGCTTTTTTAATCTATCCTTTTACTCCGATGGCGATTATCGACCTATTGTCTATTCTGCCTGTCTTCAATCTGCTCGCCCCATCCTTCAAGATTGTTCGAGTATCACGATTCCTGAAGATTATCCGTGTATTCAAGTTCATCAGGTATTTCGCACCATTAGGGATTATACTATCTGTTATCCGTAAACAAGGTAAAATACTATGTACTGTCCTATCGTTGGCAATCTTCTATATTTTCATTACTGCCCTTATCATGTTTAATGCTGAGGAGGATATCAATCCAGAGACAGGTAAGTATCTCTTTGATAATTTCTTTGATGCTTTCTATTGGGCTGCCTGTACCTTGACAACAGTGGGTTATGGAGACCTTTATCCCATTTCGGATACTGGGCGAGTGATTAGTATCATTTCCTCGATGGTTGGAATCGCTATCATCGCTCTTCCTTCAGGTATCATCACTGCCGGTTATATGAATGAACTAAGGAACAAAAAAGAGCATCAAGACAAGAAAGAGCAGTATTGATGATTTAAGAAAGGAGGATTTATGGCTCTTGCCTTAGTGGATGACAAAAGCCATATACTGGAATTTTGCCATACTCCTTTATGCGTCAGCAAAGACTTTACCGTCGTCGAGGGTAATCTGGAGCTTGGTATATTCGCAGTGGAAATCGTGCTGAAGGCGGTTGAGATAGCGGGCGCTTTCCCACTTACACATGGGGAGGTCGTGGAGCAAGTAATTGCCACAGGCCTCTGGCCGTGTAGCAGGCACTTCATCCTGCGTGAGAATCCACTGAAGACATTCGATGGTGAGGCGACGCATATCCTCTACGGTATATGCTCTCGATTCCCGACCTTCGGTCGCCGACCCGTTGTCTTTCATGATGATATACATGCCTGTAAGACATCCCATAGGACCTACATAGACCACATCCTCTTTCACCTCACTATTGCGGAACCATGTCGCCATCAAGTGCTCCAGACTATGCATAGCAGCTGGGGCTACTGCAGGTTCCTGATTCGGCTCTGTGATGCGCAAGTCGAAAGTAGTAAAACCCTTATCCTCGCGTGAAACGTAAATACCCGGCTTCAAATGGGTATGGTCAATAGTGAAACTTTGTATAACTTCCATTTTTCTTTTACCTTTAATCTTTATCCTGTTTACAGGGAATCCAGCACCAGAAGGTGGAACCATGACCTTCGCCTTCACTGGTAACACCGATTGTGCCTCCGCAATGTTCTACAATGCTCTTGCTGATGGCTAATCCAAGGCCTGTTCCCTGAACGAACTCATTGAGTTTGACAAAACGCTCGAAGACGGAGGCTTGTTTCTCCTTGGGAATACCGGCACCAGTGTCTTCACAGTAAATATAGAGACCTAATTCGGTGGCGCGAGGGGACGAAGGCGTAAGGACGTCTTCGCCTTTACAATAGCGGTATCCTACTTTGATATGTCCCTGAGTAGTGTACTTGACAGCATTGGTCACGAAATTGGTGATGACCTGCTGTATACGTCCCTTGTCAAGACGTGTGTTGAACGTCTCGTAGGGATTGTCTTTGATGAACTGGACACCAGGAATCTGTACGCGCTGCTCAAGTGTTTGGCAGATGTCGTCGAAGGCTTGTGCAAAGTCAATGTCAGTGGGTGCAATGGTCATGGGTTGAGACTCAATGTCGGAAGCCTCGAGAATGTCGCTAATGAGTCGGATGAGCATATCACAGTTATTGCGGATGATGCGTATGAGTTCCTGCTTCTCGCTGGCATCGCTAATCATAGGCAACACATCAGAGAATCCAACGATGGCGTTAAGTGGCGTACGTATCTCGTGGGTCATATTGGCGAGGAAAGCAGCTTTGAGGCGTCCGGAGTCCTTGGCACGTGTCGTCTCTATGCGCAGTTTTTCCTGTGCATCTATGAGCTCAGTAATGTTACGTGAGAGACCAAAGTATTCTGTGAGTTGTCCATCCTTATTAAAAATGGGTATACCAGAGACTGAGTACCAGGTGGGCTCATCATCGAGTGGTGTACGGTCGAAGGGCAGTATCGTTTTGTAGTGTTTGCCTTGTTTCATAGCTCTCTGAATGTCGGCTGCGGCTTGCTCTCTGACATCGGCATTGATAGTTTGTATGTACTCCTCAATGGTTTCAGTGAATTCTGTCTCTCCAGGGGTGCGTGTCAGAATGACGACATTCTCTGACGGCCTATAGCTCCAGATATACATCTGGCTTTCCTTCAACAGGTAGGAGAGTTGTGCCTCATAGCGTTTCACGTCCTTGTTGATGGTATGTAGCTGACGGTCGTGATTAAGCTGCTCGCGATACATGCTACGCTCGGCGCTGATGTCGCGATTGGTAACGATATAGTAAACCAGTTTATCGTCGTCGTCCATCACGGGAAGGGCGCGGAATTCGGTATATTTGTTTAATCCTTGTTTCGGGAAATAGATATGTTGGCAAGCGTGGAAAATCTCTCTCGAGCCAGGCAGATAAACACCCTTAATATTCGGAAATTCGAAGAGTGAGGTAGTACGGAAGTACTGCTCGTTCTCTTTATTAACTTGGCAAAATTCGAGCATTTTTTTGTTAATATCGAGAAGGTTACCGTTGGCATCGTAGAATGACATGGCGACAAGGTTGGTATCAAACAGCATCTTATACTTGCTAACAATAGTCTTGATATGGCGGTCTTCGTTGACCTCGTCGGTGATATCCTTTGTGGTGTAGACGATGTATTGCAGCTTACCGTTTTCCTTCTCGGCGATGGCATTGCCGTAGAAGTTCCTCCAGAGGGGAGACTCGCTAGTTCCCTGATTGAATCTGAGATTCATTTCGAAATGATTGATGGCGCCAGTAATCAGTTGTGCGTTGAGGTTGTGCAAAAGCTGGGCCTCTTCATCAGGCATGCGTTTGAGAAAATCCTCTGGCGATGACTTTCCCTCTGGTATCATCTCTCCATATCTATTGCGTAGCGTGTTACTTTTGAAGTCCCACTCCACCACGAAATAGTCGCCCATATTGAGAACTTGGTTCATCATTTGCCCAAGGTCAGAACTCTCGTGTACTGACTGTCTGACCCTTTGGCGTACAATGCGTATGAGTACCAGTACGATGATGGTTGCCAGAAGCAGTCCTATGAGGATATAGAGTGCCACTGGCGATGCATCATCGTGAATACGCTCTGGATGGAACCAGCGGTCGTAGACTTTCTGCAGTTTGCCTGCTTGTTCCAAACGGGTGTATTGGTCGTCAATGATATTGACCAGGTCTTTGTTGTAACCGATAATTCGAAGTTCACCGGCAGGGATGTCTATCTCGTCAAGGGTGATGCCGTCGAGTCCAAGTTCCTGAATCTTATGACTAAGGGGTATCTCTCCCCATATATAGTATTTGTATTTACCTTGGACGATGCCAGAAAGACCATCCTTTGGCGTGTGGTACTCTATGGTAAACGGCAGTTTCCCCCTTTGGGCAAGAGCCAAAGCCGCATAGTCGTCCTCTTTCAGGATGAGCGTGTCTGACGGCAGAAGGTTGTCAATCCGATTCAGCGGTTTGGCATTAGTACGACGTGCTAATTTCAGGTTGTAATAGTTGATGTACTTGTGGGTAGACACGTAGGGCGCGTCTTTGTAGAAATAGTACAGGGCGTGGATGAGGTCGGCCTCACGTTTCTTAAACATCTCTGTTGCTACGTGCCATTCCTGCATAACGAACTTATGAGGAATGTTCAGTTGGTCGAGAATTTGGTTGAGTACGTCAACGTTGTATCCAGCAGGCTTTCCTTCTGCATTGACGAATTCAAAGGGGCGGAAATCCCAGTCACAAACAATGACCAATGGTTTCTCCTCTGTATAGCCAAAGTTATTGGCAGCGGAGAGGGATGATAACAAGGCAAAAAGGTTGAAGAGTAAAATGATTGACCTTTTCCCGTTTTGGAATATATCTCGTATCATGTGGCGTTATTTTTTCATTTTTCAACTATACATACTTCAATCCAATATCTTTACCACTTCGCTGGTACTGCAGGGGATGATAATCCAGACGATGGTACCCTTGCCAACCTCAGACTTCAGGCGTATTCTGCCTCTCATCAGCTTGACAACCTCCTGACAGATGGGCAGTCCCAGTCCACTGCTATTGCTATCGGTGGTGACGAAACGCTCGAAAATTCTATCTAACAGGTCGGAAGGGATACCACAACCCGTATCCTGAATGGCAACGGTGAGGTCTTCACCATTATAGTCGAAGTGTGCACGGACATAGCCCGAGGAAGTATATTGTATGGCATTGGCAACAATCTGGTCGATGATGACACCCATATTGTTCAAGTCAATGTCGAGTGTGAGGTGTTCGTATGATTTATCAACGATATATTTGACACCAGGTCGTTGGTTGTGCATCCATGCTGATTGGCAACGCCCCTCAAAGAAGGCGGCAAAGTCAACAGGTTCGGGCTTGAATTCTATCATACCCGCATCAAGACGTGAGAGGAAGAGGATATTGTTGACCAGATTCAGCAAACTACGTGAGTTCTTCTTAATCTCCTGGACGAAGAACTGTTCGTCGTCGTCATTGTGTTTTTGCTCGATGAGTTCAGCGAAGCCAACTACAGAATTGAGCGGAGTACGGATTTCGTAGCACATGTTATGCAGGAAGGCGTTCTTTACCTCCTCCACTTCCTGTGCCTTTCTGGTTTCAAGGGCTAGTTGCTCCTCAGTGGCCTTGATGTCGCTGATGTCACGGCACATGCCGAAGTAATTGGTGATATGTCCATTGGCATCCGTTACAGGCACAAACGAGAATGACAGACAAAGCAGCTTGCCTCCTTTCATGCGGATGGTGGACTTGACGACGGCTTTGACAGGCTGTTGGGTGAGACTGTCCATCGTGTTCATGATGCGTTGGGCTGTACTCTTCGATTCCTCGGCGGTCAGTGATAACAGACGTGTCTGTGTCAGTTGGTGCTGGATATGCTCAATCTCGCTGAATATTGTCAGGGTATGGGTGTCTGGCGAATAATCAACGATGCGTACGCCTCCGTTTTTCAGCACGTAGTCAATGTTACGCATGTAGTCTTGCAGCTCATCGGTGGCCTCCTGTAGTTTAATAATCTTTTTCTGAAGACTGGAGTAGGACTTTGCTAACTCTGTAACGTCGCGCCCCGTACCGAAAATCCCAAGCAGTTTGCCGTCATTGTCACGGAGAGGTACCAACTGTAACTCGTAGTATAACTCGTCACGTTGCAAAACCTGATTGAGAGTGCGATTGTCGTCAGGCGACTTGAATACCTGTGTGAGGTAGGTATAATCTAGGTCTTCGAGGGAGAGATTGGGATCTCCCATCACGTTCTGAACCGAGATGTGTTTATCAATGACTTGCTGGATATCACCGCCGATACCCTTGATGGCTTTATCATTCATGTCTTCAATGATGCCGTGTTCGTCGTATAATACTGTGTCGACTAAGGCAGAATTGAAAATATGCTGGTAGCGTAGCATGGTGTCTTTCTGTTGCTGTTGACGCAGATGTGCTTTTGTAATGTCAGTGGTGGCACCGATAAGAATCTTGGGATTTCCGCTCTTGTCACGTCTCATCACAGAGAAATCGACGGAGAATATATGTGACGTCTTGTCATCTTTCTTGATAGCATGAAACTCCATTGTCTCGCGTTCCTTTTTCCGGGTTGCTAACTCATTGAGTAGGATGCACAGCCGTTCAAAGTCTTCAGGAAGCACATAGAACTGGATAAAGTCCGGTGATAACGGGATAGAAGCCTTCTTGCCTTTATGGTCGATGCTGGTAAGCATTTTGGTAGAGATTTCATACAGCCAGATATGTACCTTACTCGTATTCAGAATGAGCGAGAGACGGTTGTTGGAGTGTCGTAGGTTTTTGGTCATCCTGCGCTCGTAGAGTCGGTAAGCGACATAGTAGATAAGGAAGGAAACGATAACTATCAGCAATGCGATGACAACGTACCACACCCATGATGGGATTCCCGTCTCCGTGTGTTCTGGATAGAACCACTTGTTTTGGATGGGCTGAAGTCGACCTTCGGAGTTCAGCTTGGCAAAGACACTATCTACCTGCTCCAACAGCCGTTCATCGTTCGACATAAATTTGTATTCTCCATGCGGAATATTGACTGGTGTCAGTTCTAGGTCGTCATAGCTGAACTTGTGGAGCAGCCATTTCAGCGATAGTGTGTTCCATGCAATCTGACTACCTTTATGGTTGTGAACATATTGCACGGCTTCTTGCATATCATTATAAGGTATGGCATTCTTTCCCCAGCCCCGTTCTTCCATGAGGTGGTGGCTGAAACTACCATCGTGAACAATGACCCGCTGTTTGGCCAGGTCATCGACACTCTTGACGAGCACGGGCTCGTTCTTACGGTGAACAATGCTATGGGTGAAAATCTGGATAACACTTCTGCCATATTGCGCATACTCGTTATGAAAGTGTGCATCCATACCGCACATTAGGTCGGCATGACCATCCTTTAGGTCGTTCAGCGCGTTCTGCGTGGGTTTCAGTTTGATTCTATAGGGGATGTCCAACTCACTGAAGATGAGTTTTAGCAGGTCGATATTGAAACCAGTGGGCTCACCTATGTCATTGACAAATGAATACGGCCACAAATCCCACGCATCCTCATAGACCAATGGATGCTCCTCATCATAGACGCGTGCCGTGGTAATAGTTGGTAGGAGGCTTATGAATATGATAATCAGGATGTAATTTAATCTCTGCATAAATAATAACTGTTAGAGGGATTCGACAAAGGTTTTGGTGACTTGGAAGGAATTGTCGGCTATCTGATTCCAGAAATCATGATACTGCGAAGCATCAGTGTCACGAAGAGGAATGTCACTGATGACACGGAAGGAAATAAATGGAACCTTGTTAATATAACAAGTCTGGGCAATGGCACATGATTCCATATCCACTGCCTTTGCCTCGGGGAATAGATTGATGATGCTACGCATCTTCTCCTTGGTGTCGACAAACCAGTCGCCAGTGACGATGAGACCTGTATGAATTGATAATTGATAATTGATAATTGACAATTGCTGCGCTTTGCTTAGCAGATACGGGTCGGCAGGATAGCGGACAGGGAGACCCTGTACTTGTCCGTAGACGGTGGTGTTGTCGATAGCAGTTCCGCAATAGACATCATGGTAGGTGACTTCTGTGCTAACGATGACGTCTTGTATGTTGATATCGTCACCATTGCCTCCTGCACATCCGCTGGAAATGATGATGTCGGGATGGAACTCGTTAATCATCCGCTGGGTACCAAGGGCGGCATTCACCTTACCGATACCGCATTTTGCTATTCTTATATCACTGTCGCTGAAGAGTTCTTTTAACTGCTTCAGTTCCTTATCCATTGCTACGATAATACCTATTTTCATGTTGTTTTGTGGTTATGATTGGCAAAGTTACAAATAAAATTCGTATATTTGCACCCAAAAATTAGAAAAAATATGAAAACTTTAAAACAATGGCTACCGGATATTCTGGTAGTGGTGTTATTTGCAGTGATATCGTTTGCCTATTTCTTTCCTGCTGACATTGAGGGACGTATCCTCTATCGGCATGACTCATCGGCTGGACGAGGGGCAGGACAAGAGGCTTCGGAATACTATCAGAGGACGGGAGAACGTACCCGTTGGACGAATGCGGTGTTCAGTGGTATGCCTACCTATCAGACATCTCCGTCGTATAAGAGTACAGACACGTTGGCAAAGGTGGAGAAGGCGTATCACCTGTGGCTGCCCGAAAACGTATGGTATGTGTTTGCCTACTTGTTGGGTTTTTATCTTTTGTTGAGAGCCTTCGACTTCCGTTGGTATCTTGCCACGTTGGGTGCCATCGTGTGGGCGTTCAGTAGCTATTTCTTTATTATCATTGCCGCTGGACATATCTGGAAGGTGATAGCCCTTGCCTATCTGCCACCAATGATAGCAGGTGTCGTACTCGCCTATCGGGGGAAGTATGCTTGGGGATTGATTATTACCGCCTTGTTCTGTTCTTTGGAGGTGCTCGCCAATCACGTACAGATGACTTATTACTATCTGTTTATTATCCTAGCAATGGTCATCGCCTTTATCATCGAAGGAGCTATGAAGAAGGAGTGGCAACATCTGTTGAAGGCAACGGGCGTCTGTCTGGTAGGTGCCGCTATCGGTATCAGTATCAATATGTCGAACCTCTATCATACATGGGAGTACGGTAAGGAGTCGATGCGCGGCAAGAGTGAACTGGTAAAGGAAAATGCCGCTAATCAGACATCGAGTGGATTGGATCGTGACTATATCACACAGTGGAGTTATGGTATTGATGAAACTTGGACGCTATTGGTACCTAACACAAAAGGCGGTGCCTCTGTGCCAATGGTACTCAACAAGACGGCGATGGCACATGCAGATAATAATTATCTGGGTATTTATGAGCAGATTGGACAATACTGGGGTGATCAGCCGATGACCTCTGGCCCTGTTTATGTGGGTGCTTTCGTATTGATGCTTTTCTTTTTAGGGCTGTTTATTGTCAAAGGACCGCTGAAGTGGGCATTGCTTGTCGTTACTATTTTGTCAGTTCTGTTGTCATGGGGTCGTAACTTCATGCCGTTTACGGATTTCTTCCTCGACTACGTCCCGATGTATGCGAAGTTCCGTACAGTAGCTTCCATTCTCGTGATAGCTGAGTTTACCATTCCATTGTTGGCGATGCTGGCGTTAAAGAAAGTGGTGGATGAGCCGGAGTTGTTGACGAAGAAGATGAAATACGTTTGGATTGCCTTTGGACTGACAGGTGGATTGGCATTACTCTTTGCTTTAATGCCAAAACTCTTCTTCCCTGACTATATCAGTATGAGTGAGATGCGGGCGATGAGTCAAATTCCTGCCGACCAATTGACACCGTTGGTACAGAATCTGACGGAGATGCGTGTCGCTGTATTTACGGCAGACTGTTGGCGTTCGTTCTGGATTATCGTTGTCGGAACGGCAGGTCTGTTACTCTACAGATATCGTAAACTGCGTGCCGAGTGGCTCACAGGTATCTTAGTAGTGCTCTGTCTGTTTGATATGTGGCAGGTAAACAAGCGTTACCTGAATGATGAGATGTTTGTTTCGAAAACCGTTCGCGAGGAACCTATCCAGAAGTCGACAGCTATCGATCATATCCTGCAAGACAAGTCGCTTGACTATCGTGTACTGAATCTCGCCTCGAATACCTTTAACGAGAATGAGACTAGTTTCTATTTGAAGAGCATTGGTGGTTATCATGCTGCCAAATTGCGCCGTTATCAGGAACTGATTGATGCCTATATTGAAAAGGAAATGACTCAGGTATTCAAAGCTATTGCTGAGGCTCAAGGAGACATGACACAGGTAAAAGGTGACTCCGTATGTCCCGTTCTCAATATGTTGAACACGAAATACTTTATCTTGCCGTTACAAGGCGGACAGACCGTTCCTGTGGAGAATCCATATACTTATGGTAATGCCTGGTTGGTAGATAAAATCAAATATGTGGACAATGCCAATCAGGAACTGGATGGCCTCGCGAAGATTGACCTGCGCCATGAGGCAGTAGCTGATGTCAAATTCAAGGAGCAATTAGGTGAGAGTACGCAACAAGATACACTGAGTGTGGTACGTATCAAGAGTTATGAACCCAATCAACTCGCCTATGAGGTGGAGACAGGAAAGGGTGGTGTTGTTGTCTTCTCAGAAATCTATTATCCTGGATGGACGGCAACAGTAGATGGCGTGGAACAGGAACTGGGACGCGTTGATTATGTACTGCGTGCTCTACAGGTAAAACCTGGCAAGCATGAGGTGGTACTTAGTTTCTTCCCGAAGAGTATCACCACGACGGAAACAATTGCCTATATCGCACTTGCTATCCTGTTGCTGGTACTCATCGTATTACTCGTGCAGGCCTATCGTACTCGTCGCAAAGCGTAACAGTCGATACCGATGAAAAAATTGCTGTCCTTACCTCCTAATCTGGTGGATTGTTTCCACGACATCACGGGATTGAGTCGTGATGAATACTTCTGTACGTGTGACCCTAAAGGACACCGACTGGGTTCTGGGGGAGGCACTGTATGGTTGTTGGAGTCTTGTCATCAGGCAGAAAGCAAACATTCTTTCGAGAAATGGCTGTCGCAAGAGAAGCGCATCATTCTTCATGCAGGTGGACAGAGTCGCCGATTGCCGTCCTATGCTACTAGCGGTAAGATACTTACTCCTATTCCTGTTTTCCGATGGGAAAGCGGACAACGACTTTCTCAGACTCTGTTAGAATTACAATTACCTCTCTATGAACAGATGATGGAGGTAGCACCAGAACGACTACATACTATGATTGTCAGCGGTGATGTCTATATTCGTGCGTCAGAGAACATCGGACCTATTCCCGATGCTGATGTGGTTTGTTATGGATTGTGGCTCGATGCTTCTATTGCTAAGAATCATGGAGTATTCGTCAGTGACCGCCGTACTCCGACCGTCCTTAAACAGATGTTGCAAAAACCGTCAGTAGAAAAACTGAACGAACTGTTGCACGATCATTATTGTCTGACTGACATTGGTATCTGGCTGTTGAGTGATAAGGCGGTGGAGTTGTTGAAAAAGCATTCTGAAAATTCAGAAAACTTAGATTTTCCTCTCAAGGAATACGACCTCTATAGTGAGTTCGGTTGTACGTTAGGTACTCATCCTACGATAGAAGATGCAGAACTACGTGACCTGAAGGTGGCTGTTATACCGCTGCCAGGTGGTGAATTTTATCATTTCGGTACTTCTCGGGAGATGATTTCCTCTACGTTGGCAATACAGAATAGCGAGTCTCATTCTTCTGTCTTCACGCAGAATGCAGTGGTTCACTGTCCGTTTACACAAGAGAATAAGAATATCTGGATAGAGAATAGTTGGGTAGGGGAGCATTGGACGCTGACTCATGACAATATTGTGACGGGTGTTCCGAAGAATGATTGGGAACTGCGTCTCGAACCTGGTGAATGTATTGATGTAGTACCAGTGGGTGAAGAGGACTATGAGGTGCGCCGTTATCGTATGGATGAGGCTGTGAATAGTAATGAGGTGGCTGAACGTGCTAATCTACGACGACTCTTTGCCCAGCGAGAGGCTTTCCGTAAGGAGAATGAGGAAGAGAGAGCTCGAAAGTGGCAACATTTGGGGTTGATGTCCCGTATTCATGAGGCAGTAGAGCATAATGATAAAGACAAGGCTTTCTCTATGTTACGTGAGGGAATGACGGCAGAAGTGATTGCTCAAAAACAATTACCTCGTATGTCTGTCTATCAAGACCAGATAGTGTGGGGACGCTCTCCTGTTCGTATCGACCTTGCCGGTGGATGGACAGATACTCCTCCGTTCTGTCTGATGGAAGGCGGTCGGGTGGTGAATATCGCCATCGAACTGAACGGACAACCACCCTTGCAGGTTTATGTAAAACCTTCGAAGGACTACCATATCATATTACGAAGTATAGACTTGGGTGCCTCGGAGGTCGTTGAGACCTATGAGCAATTGGGTGATTATATCCATGTAGGTTCACCGTTTAGTATTCCAAAGGTTGCTCTTGCCTTGGCAGGATTCCTTCCTTCGTTCTCAGCAGAGACCTATCCGTCGCTGAAGTCCCAGTTGGAGGCTTTTGGATGTGGTATAGAACTGACGTTGTTGTCAGCAGTTCCAGCAGGTAGCGGATTGGGTACCAGTAGTATCCTTGCAGCAACAGTATTGGGTGCCGTTAGTGATTTCTGTTCTTTAGGTTGGGATAAGAATGAGATAGGTAAACGAACGTTGGTATTGGAACAACTATTGACGACGGGTGGTGGTTGGCAAGACCAGTTCGGTGGTGTGCTGGGTGGCGTGAAACTCTTGGAGACCACGAAGGGTTTTGAGCAGAATCCGATGGTGCATTGGTTACCTGACGACCTCTTTACTCAACCAGAATACCAGTCTTGTCATCTGCTTTATTATACAGGCATTACTCGTACGGCGAAGAAGATTCTTGCTGAGATAGTGCATCGTATGTTCCTCAGTCAGCACGAACAAATGGTTTTATTACGTGATATGAAGGCTCATTCGTCGGAATTATATGAGGCTATCAAGCGGAAAGACTTCATAGAGATGGGACGGTTAGTACGTAAGACATGGGAACAGAACCAATTATTAGACAGTGGAACGAATCCTGAGTCAGTACGTCATATTACGGATATGGTAGACGATCTATGCTTAGGCTATAAATTGCCTGGGGCAGGAGGTGGCGGTTTCCTTTATATGGTGGCGAAAGATCCTGTGGCAGCTGCACGTATCGTACAGATTATCCAGCAACATGAACAGAACCCGAATGCCCGTTTTGTGGATATGTCGCTAAGCAAAAAAGGACTGCAAATCAGTAGAAGTTAATATGGAGTTCAGAACGATAGTAGATATAGAGGAGCCTGGTTTCCAGATAGAACCGATGGCGCAGATTCTGTTGGTGGGCTCTTGTTTTGCTGATAGTATTGGACAGCGTTTCCAGAAAGAGAAATTCAGTGCAGTCGCCAATCCTTTTGGCGTGATGTATAATCCTGCCTCGATTCTTCATACCATAGAAAGGATAGAGGAAATTCCTCGAATTGTATTCCTGACATTAGGTACCAATCACGTCTATCGACTGAAAGAGACTGGAGAGATTGTCGACAACTGTGAGAAGCGTCCTCAGAGACTTTTTCAGGAGGAGGAACTGACTGTTGAGGAATGTGTGGATTATCTGCGTAAGGCTGTGGAACTGCTTATCAGTCGTAATCCGGAGGTGCAGATAGTTCTGACTGTCAGCCCTATCCGTTATCAGAAATACGGTTTTCATGTTAGTCAGTTGTCAAAGGCAACCCTATTACTGGCAGTCTCTCAACTTACTTCTTCCTTCTTACCTCTTTCTTCTCACCTTCACTATTTCCCTGCCTACGAAATTGTGAATGATGAACTTAGAGACTATCGTTTCTATGCTGCAGATATGCTACATCCCTCTGCTCAGACGGTTGACTATATCTGGGAGCGCCTTTCAGAGCATTATTTCAGTGAGGCGACCAAACAGTTTTTAAAGGAGTGGCAACCTATCCGGCAGGCACTTGAACATAAGCCTTTCCATCCTGATTCGGAGGAATATAGGGCATTTATGGATAAAACTATGTTAAAAGTGGAGGAGTTAAAAAAGAAATATCCTACCTTTGCACTATGATATATACGATTGAAAAAATCACAACACTGATAGGAGCGCGTCGCATTGGTCATGCTGACGCCAAAATAGGGTGGCTGTTGACGGACAGTCGTTCACTCTGTTTCCCTGAAGAGACTTTGTTTTTCGCCTTGCGTTCACAACGTAATGACGGACATCGCTATATTGAGGATCTCTATCGCCGAGGCGTGAGAAACTTCGTAGTAGAGAATTTTCAGTTTTCATCTTTCAATTTTCAATTTGAAGATGCCAACTTCCTTGTAGTCCCTTCTCCGTTGGAAGCCTTGCAACGCTTGGCTGAACGCCATCGTGATGAGTTTGACATACCCATTGTCGGTATTACGGGCTCGAATGGTAAGACGATGGTGAAGGAGTGGCTTTGCCAGTTGTTGGCACCTCAGATGGTAGTGACTCGTTCTCCGCGGAGTTATAATTCCCAGATAGGTGTACCTCTCTCTGTATGGTTATTGAATGAACAGACAGAGGTGGGTGTCTTCGAGGCTGGTATCAGTGAACCTGGAGAGATGCAGTCGTTGCATGATATCATTCAACCGACTATCGGTGTCTTGACCTCTTTGGGTGCTGCCCATCAGAAAAATTTCCGTTCGATGGATGAGAAATGTATGGAGAAACTGCAACTCTTCCACGGAGCAAAGGTTGTTGCCTATGATAGTGATAACGATACCATCAGCCGTTGCATCCGTCGCTCAGGTTATAAGGGTGAGAAGATAGGATGGAGCCGTGAGAACCCGTCGGCACCATTATATATTTCTATTGTCTCTAGTTCATCTAGTACTTCAAGTATTTCCTATACCTATAAGGGAACCCGTGGCGAATACCATCTGCCGTTTATCGATGAGGCTTCTATTGAGTGTTCTTTTGCTTGTGCTGCTGTGGCTCTTTATGTTGGTGTAACACCAGAAAATCTGGATGCCCGTATGTCGCAGTTGGAACCTGTTGCCATGCGACTGGAAGTAAAGGAGGGACAACATGGTTGTACACTTATCAATGACTCTTATAACTCAGATATCAATTCCTTGGATATCGCCCTCGACTTTATGAACCGTCGTCCTGATCATCAGGGGCGTCGACGTACGTTAATACTCAGTGATATCCAACAGACAGGCATGGAGAAATCGGCTCTTTACAAGGAGGTGAGTGACCTCTGTTTGAAGAGAGGGATCGATCGCCTGATAGGTATTGGTACATCTATCCAACGGCATGCTGATGTGATTGCCGTTCCCGATAAGGTGTTCTTCCCTGGCGTAGAACAGTTTATTGAGAGCGACACGTTCCGTAGTCTTCATTATGAAGTGATATTGTTGAAGGGTGCCCGTGCTTTTGGTTTCGACCATCTGACAGAACTTTTGGAGCAGAAGGTACATGAGACGATTCTGGAAGTGAATCTAAATGCCGTCGTGGATAATCTGAATTTCTATCGCTCTTTCTTGAAGCCAGAAACTAAACTGGTATGTATGGTGAAGGCAGATGCCTATGGTGCTGGTGCCGTGGAGGTGGCCAAGACGTTGCAGGACCATCAAGTAGATTATCTTGCTGTAGCTGTTGCCGATGAAGGTGTAACGCTCCGTCGCAATGGTATCACGCAGAACATCATGATTATGAATCCTGAAATGACGGCTTTCAAGACGATGTTCGATTACGATTTGGAACCTGAAGTCTATTCCTTCCGACTGATGGATGCGTTGATACATGCTGCCGAGAAAGAGGGTATAACGGGGTGGCCTGTACATATCAAACTCGATACAGGCATGCATCGTTTGGGTTTCGATCCCGAGAAAGATATCGACGAGGTGATTGCCCGCCTGAAACGACAAAATGCAATTATCCCCCGTTCCGTATTCTCTCATTTCGTAGGTTCCGACAGTGATGACTTCGATCATTTTTCTGCTATGCAGTTTGAGAAGTTCGACAAGGCAAGCAAGAAACTTCAGGCTGCCTTTACGCATAAGATTCTGCGCCACATGGATAACTCTGCTGCTATTGAGCATTTCCCAGAGCGACAGATGGAGATGTGTCGCTTGGGATTGGGACTCTATGGCGTTGATCCTCGTGATAATCGGATGTTGTCAACGGTATCGACCTTGAAGACCACCATTCTTCAGTTGCGTCATGTGCCGAAGGAAGAGACGGTAGGGTATAGCCGTAAGGGTGTATTGATGCGTGATAGTGTAATAGCCGCCATTCCGATTGGGTATGCCGACGGACTGAATCGTCATCTGGGACGAGGTGCTTGTTATTGTCTCGTCAATGGTCAGAAAGCCCCTTATGTTGGAAATATCTGTATGGATGTTGCTATGATTGACGTCACGGATATCGACTGTCAGGAGGGTGATATGGTGGAGATCTTCGGAGAGCATCTGCCTATCACGGTGCTTTCCGATGTGCTTGGTACCATTCCATACGAAGTGATGACAGGTATTAGCAACCGAGTGAAGAAAGTGTATTATCAAGATTAATATAAAACCTAAAAAACAAAGAATACAATGGCTCCTATACGAACCTTTAAGATGACGAATTTCCGCTGGGTAATCTGCGGACTACTTTTTCTGGCAACTACCATAAACTATATGGACCGTCAGGTATTGTCGCTGACGTGGAAAGACTTTATCGCTCCAGAGTTTCACTGGACGGATGCCAACTATGGTAAGATCACTGCCTACTTCTCCGTCTTTTATGCTATTGCTAACCTCTTCGCTGGTAAGTTCATTGACTGGATGGGAACAAAGAAAGGTTATCTTATCGCCATCTTCGTATGGTCGGTCGGTGCCTGTTTGCATGCTGGATGTGGTTGGGTAGCCATGGAGTGGGAGGGTTATGACTCTATTGCCCAACTCGGACAGTTGACGGGTGATGCTGCCGTGATGATAGCCACCGTATCGATGTATCTGTTTCTGGCATGTCGTATGGTTCTTGCCCTTGGTGAGGCAGGTAACTTCCCTGCTGCCATCAAGGTGACGGCAGAGTATTTCCCCAAGAAAGACCGTGCTTTTGCCACCTCTATCTTCAATAGTGGTGCCTCTGTAGGTGCTCTTGCAGCTCCTGCCACTATCCCTCTATTGGCACGTGTCTATGGATGGGAACTGGCCTTTATCATCATTGGTGTGTTGGGTTTCGTCTGGATGGGACTATGGCTTTGGCTGTATGACAAACCCATTAGGAGCAAACGTGTGAATCAGGTTGAATTGAACTATATTGAGCAAGACTGCGATTTGGCAGAGGTGCAGGATCGTACCTTCTCGAAACAAGAGAAGACTATTTCGTTCTGGAAGTGTTTCACTTTCCGTCAGACATGGTCGTTCATTGTGGGTAAGTTTATGACGGATGGTGTATGGTGGTTCTTCTTGTTCTGGGC
Organism: Prevotella sp.; assembly: GCA_017554145.1. Taxonomy (GTDB): domain Bacteria; phylum Bacteroidota; class Bacteroidia; order Bacteroidales; family Bacteroidaceae; genus Prevotella. Next base: position 36,792 of record JAFZIZ010000004.1, read on the forward strand.
TCCTGCCTATTTCAGTGATGTGTATAAGTACACGAGTGACTCAACGATGGGTATCCTGCTCATCTTCACACTCTATGCGATAGTGACCGTTGTATCTATTGGTGGTGGTTACTTGCCTACCTATTTTGTCGAGAAGTTAGGCATGAATCCCTATCTGGGTCGTATGCGTGCGATGTTTATTTTTGCCTGCTTCCCTCTGTTAGGTCTTTTCGCACAGCCTCTCGGTGCCTATAGTGCATGGTGGCCTGCTATTCTCATAGGTTTCCTTGGCGCAGGACATCAGGCATGGAGTGCCAATCTTTACTCTACTATCGGTGATATGTTCCCCAAGTCTACCATTGGTACCATTACAGGTATCGGTACGATGGCTGGTGGTCTTGCTTCTTTTGGTATCAACTATAGTTCTGGTGAGTTCTTCGATTGGGCAGAAGCTCAGGGTGGAGCTTTTTCATTCTTCGGATTTGAAGGAAAGCCTGCCGCCTATATGGTTGTCTTTTGTATCTGCTCTGTAGCTTATCTCATAGGCTGGTGTATCATGAAGACTCTCGTACCGAAATACAGACCCATTGTCGTGAAGTAAGAGAAAAAGATTATTTCTCGATTGAAAAGTTATGTTCACGGCCTGAGAACATAAGTTCACGGCCTGAAAACATAAGTTCACGGCCTGAGAACATAAGTTCACAAGTTATGAACATAAAATTCTTAGAATAAAAAATAAAATAGTATTATAACTTACACAAAGAAGCTTCCAGCCGAATGGTTGGAAGCTTCTTTTTATGGGGTAGAGGGACTTAGAGCAGATTGTCCTTCTCGATATCCTTGAAGTATTTGTAGGTGGCCACCTTCAATTCATCAGTTGCAGGCTCATCGGCAACGATGATGCCATGCTGGTGCATCTGAAGCGCAGAGATGGTCCACTCATGAGTAACAGCACCTTCGATGGCGGCTTTTAGAGCACGTGCTTTATGATGGCCATTGACAAGAATCATCACCTCGCGGGCATCCATCACTGTACTTACACCAACAGTAAGAGCCAACTTGGGCACCTTGTTGACATCATTGTCGAAGAAACGAGAGTTAGCAATGATGGTATCAGTAGTCAAAGTCTTCACACGGGTACGGCTTGTCAGAGACGAGTACGGCTCGTTGAAAGCGATATGTCCATCAGGTCCGATACCTCCAATGAAGAGATCGATACCACCAGCCTCCTTGATCATCTCCTCATAGTGTGCACACTCGGCAGCGAGATCCTTGGCATTGCCGTTGAGGATGTGGATGTTTTCTTTGGGACAGTCGATATGGTCGAACAGGTTGCGAGCCATGAAAGAATGGTAACTTTCAGGATGCTCCTCTGGCAGATTGACATACTCGTCCATATTGAATGTCAGGACATTCTTAAAGGATACACGACCTTCTTTGTTAGCTTTTACCAAACATGCATACATACCCTCAGGTGATGAACCGGTGGGAAGACCTAAAACGAAGGGTTTCTCCTTGGTAGGCTGGAAGGCATTGATACGCTCGATAACATGCTCAGCAGCCCATTGAGACATTTTCTGATAATCAGATTCGATAATTACTCTCATAAGTTAAATAAATTAAGTTGTGTCTGTTTGTGTGTGCAAAGATAGTAAAATTCAAGAAAAAAGTGCAAATTGTTTCCGTTTTTTTACATTTTTCTCTGCTAATTCGGAATTTTGTAGTATCTTTGTCCCATTATAATTATAATGATTGAATGAAAGAATTTGTGATATCCGAAGCCAAGGCAGAGACTGCTGTGTTAGTGGGTTTAATCACGCAGGAGCAGGATGAAGCCAAGACAAAGGAATATCTCGACGAGTTGGAATTCCTCGCTGATACTGCTGGAGCTGTTACAGTGAAGCGCTTTACGCAGAAAGTACAGGGACCGAGTCAGGTGACTTATGTGGGAAAGGGCAAACTCGATGAGATTAAACAATATATTAAGCAGCAGGAAGATGCAGCAGACGATGACCCCACGGGTGAGACACAGCCTGTAGGTATGGTCATCTTTGACGACGAACTATCTGCTAAACAGATTCGCAATATCGAGGCAGAACTGAAGGTGAAGATACTCGACCGTACCTCGCTGATCCTTGATATTTTTGCTATGCGTGCCCAGACTGCCGAAGCAAAGACACAGGTGGAGTTAGCACAATATCGTTATATGCTGCCTCGTCTGCAACGCCTTTGGACTCACTTGGAGCGCCAAGGTGGTGGTTCAGGTAGTGGTGGCGGAAAGGGTTCCGTAGGTCTTCGTGGTCCTGGTGAGACGCAGTTGGAAATGGACCGCCGAATCATTCTGCATCGTATCACCTTGCTCAAACAACGTTTGGAGGAGATTGACAAGCAGAAAACCACCCAGCGGAAGAATCGCGGAAGGTTGATTCGTGTGGCATTGGTGGGTTATACTAATGTGGGTAAGTCGACGATGATGAATTTGTTGGCCAAGAGTGAGGTGTTTGCAGAGAACAAACTCTTTGCCACCCTCGACACTACCGTACGCAAGATGGTGATAGACAATCTGCCCTTCCTGTTGGCTGACACCGTAGGTTTCATCCGTAAGTTACCTACTGACTTGGTCGACTCTTTTAAGTCAACGCTTGATGAGGTGAGAGAGGCAGACTTGTTGGTACATGTTGTGGATATTTCGCATCCTGGCTTTGAAGACCAAATCAAAGTAGTAGAAAAGACACTTGCTGACCTTGGCTGCGCAGACAAGCCTTCGATGCTGGTATTCAACAAGATTGATGCCTATACATGGACACCACAAGACGAAGACGACCTGACGGAGCCAACGAAGGAGAATATCTCTTTGGAGGAGTTGAAGAAAACATGGATGGCCAAAATGCAAGGTGATTGTCTTTTTATCTCAGCGAGAGAGAAGCAGAATATCGACGAGTTGCGTGAGGTGCTTTATCAGAAGGTACGTGAATTGCATGTACAGAAGTATCCTTACAACGACTTTCTGTATAACGTAGAAGAATAAACTTACACAACACATATTACTTATGAGAGATTACAGACATTTGACACAAGACGAGATTGAGGTGCTCGAGCGTAATAGTTGCTGGGCAGAGAATTGGGAGCATGTAATGGTGGCAGAGACTTTCAAGCCATACGGTTTCCATCGTGTCCTATTCTATGGCGATATTCGTCTCGGTTCTTTTGATAAGCAGGTGGAGGTGACCAAGGGTTTCACCAAGCATGCAGGTATCAACGATGCTACGTTGCGTAACGTAACAGTGGGCAATGATTGCCTTATCGAGAAGATAGGCAACTTCATCAACAACTATACCATTGGTGACGACTGCTATATTTCCAATATCTGCACGTTGGAGACGACAGAGGGTGCTACCTATGGTGAGGGACATTTGGTATCTGTACTGAATGAAATGGGTGATGGCAATGTGATTCTATTCCATGACCTGAACTCTCAGTTGGCTGCCTTTATGGTGAAGCATTTCCAAGACAAGACGCTGAAAGATAATATCACCAGACTTATCAATGAGGAGATCCGCTTCACATTGCCAGAGCGTGGTACGATTGGTAATGGCGTGAAGATTATCAATACCAAGGAGATTACCAATACGGTCATCAAAGACGATTGTGAGGTGAGTGGTGCCGCTCGCTTGAGCGACTGTACGATCATGAGTACGAAGGATGCCTCCGTCTATATCGGCACTGGTGTTATCTGTGAGAACTCTATCATCTCGAATGGCTGTTCCATTACGAACTCCGTGAAGATGCAGGATTGTTTTGTAGGTGAGGCTTGTCAGATTACTAATGGATTCACTGCTGAGGCAAGTGTGTTCTTTGCCAACTCGTTTATGGCAAATGGTGAGGCATGTGCAGCTTTTTGCGGACCTTTCTCTGCTTCTCACCATAAGTCGAGTTTACTAATCGGTGGTGAGTTCTCGTTCTATAACGCTGGTTCGAACACGAACTTCTCGAATCACGCCTATAAGATGGGTCCGATGCACTATGGAATACTGGAGCGTGGTTCGAAGACTGCCAGTGGTGCGTATGTGCTGATGCCCGCAAAGATTGGTGCTTTCTCTGTCTGTTTTGGAAAACTGATGAACCATCCAGACATGCGTTGTCTGCCTTTTGCTTATCTGATGGCTTATGGCGACACGATGTATATTGTGCCAGGACGTAATATCACAACGGTAGGTCTCTATCGTGATATCAAGAAATGGCCTAAACGTGACAAGCGTACTGCTTCATCCCGAAAGAGTATTATCAACTTCGATTGGCTGAGTCCTTTTACTGTTGGAGAGATTGTTCAAGGAAAGAAGATTTTGGAAGCTTTGCGTCAGGCTGGTGGCGACAATGTATCATCGTATAACTATCATGAGTATATCATCAATGCCACTTCTCTCCGTAAAGGTATTAAGTATTACGATATCGCTCTGCGTATCTATATGGGTGCTGTTTTGAAGCGTGCCGTCAAGGAAGGATTCTTGGGTAAACCAACTTCTGACGTAGGTCTTGGTGATTGGAACGATTTGTCTGGCTTGTTGTTGCCAGCTTCAGAGGAACAGCGCCTGTTGGAAGACATCAAGAGTGGTAATATCGAGAGTGTGAAGGATATCCTGAGTCGTTTCAAGGAGATAGACTCTCACTATCGTGAATATCAGTGGACGTGGACTTATCGGATGATTCTCGACTATTATGGACTGGATGAGTTGACAGAGACTGCCATGGATCGCATTCGTGAAGACTATGTACGAGCTCGTCGTGCTTGGATTGCTGAGATTCGCAAGGATGCGGAGAAGGAATTTGCCATGGGAGATGTCGAGCAGGACGTCTTTGATGATTTTATCTCGAAATTAGATCATGAAATAGATTATGAAGATTAAGTTTATTTTGTTGTTGGCTATTAGCTGTTGGCTATTGGCTATTGATGGCGTTCATGCCAAAGATTACAAGTATCAAACCGTCAATGGCGATTTGACCAAGACACGTATTTATACTTTAGATAATGGACTGAAGGTATATCTCAGTGTCAACAAAGAAAAACCACGTATCCAGACCTATATCGCTGTGCGTACTGGTTCGAAAAACGACCCTGCTGAGACAACAGGACTGGCTCACTATCTGGAGCATCTGATGTTCAAGGGCACCAATAAGTTTGGTACAAATAACATGCAGGCAGAGGCTCCTTTGTTGGCAGAGATAGAGCAGCGTTACGAAAAGTATCGTCTGTTGACTGACTCTATAGCCCGTAAACAGGCTTATCATGAGATAGACAGTGTGTCACAGGTGGCTGCCCAGTACTTTATTCCCAATGAGTACGACAAGCTGATGGCGGCCATTGGTGCCGAGGGTACCAATGCCTATACTTCAAACGATGTGACTTGCTATACAGAGAATATCCCATCTAATGAAATAGAGAACTGGGCGAAGATACAGAGCGACAGGTTCCAGAATATGGTAATCCGCGGTTTCCATACGGAACTCGAGGCAGTGTATGAGGAGTATAACATCGGTCTGACAAGTGATTTCCGCAAACTCTATGCAACAGCCAGTAAGATGCTTTGGCCGAATCATCCATACGGAGTTCAGACCACTATTGGTACACAGGAGCATCTGAAGAATCCTTCGATAACGAATATCAAGAATTATTTCAATAAGTGGTATCGTCCCAATAACGTAGCTATCTGTATGGCTGGTGACTTGGATTTTGACAAGACTATTGCGATTATCGACCAGTATTTTTCTGATTGGAGGCCAGGTGCCGATGTACGTCAACCCGTATTCCCTGCATTACCTCCATTGACATCTCCAAGAGATACGACCGTTATTGGTCAGGAGGCTGAGCAGATATGGGTAGCATGGCGTGCTGAACAGGCTAACTCCTTGCAGGCTGATACCCTCGAACTGATGGAGGATGTATTGAGCAACGGACGTGCTGGGCTTTTTGATCTGGATCTGAACCAGACGATGAAGGTACAGCGTGCCAATGGTGGTTGTCAACTGATGCATGACCATGGCGGTTTCTTGTTGATGGGTACTCCCAAGCAGGGACAGAGTCTTGATGAAGTCAAAGCATTGATGCTTGGTGAAATTGAAAAATTGAAAAAGGGCGATTTCCCAGATAACTTGCTTCCCAGCATTATCAATAATAAGAAGCGTCGTCATTATCAGGTATTGGAGAGTAACGAAGGGCGTGCTGATATGTTTGTGGATGCCTTCATCAATGAGGTAGAATGGCAACAGGAAGTAGGAAAAATTGATCGTCTTTCGAAGATTACTAAACAAGAGATTGTTGACTTTGCCAACAAATTCTTTACCGATGGTTATATCGTTGTCTATAAGAAACAAGGCATAGATACTACGCAGAAGAAGATTGACAAGCCTGCCATCACTCCGATTCCTACGAATCGTGATCAGATGAGTCAGTTCGTGAAGGATATTCAGAACGCAAAGGTAGAGCCTATCCAGCCGAAGTTCGTAGACTTCAAGAAGGATTTGACAACGTTGAAGACCAAGAAACAGCTACCACTTTACTATGTGAAGAATAATGATAATGGTCTGTTTAACCTGATATTCTATTACGATTTCGGACAGAGTGCAGATAATCGTTACGATGTTGCTGCGGACTATATCAGCTATCTGGGTACGGATAAGCTGACTGCCGCTGATTATCGTCAGAAATTCTATGAGTTGGCATGTGATTGGAATGTGAATGTGGGTCCTGAGAATATCGCTGTTTCTTTGTCAGGATTGAGCGAGAACATGTCTCAGGCTCTTGCCCTGTTGGAGGATTTATTGCAGAATGCCAAGGTCGACCAAGAGGCATATGACAATATGGTGAACCTGATTCTGAAAGGACGTGATGATGCCAAGAAGAATCAGGGTGGTTATTTTGGTTATCTGTATTACTATGCTACAGCAGGAGAGAGAAACCGCTATCGTGATGTAATGAGCGAGCAACAGTTGAAGGAAACTAATCCTCGGGTGTTGATTGACTTGTTGAAGGGACTTAACGATTTGAAACATCGAGTGGCTTATTATGGCCCAATGGAAGAGAACGAGATAATGGGTGTTATAGACAATGTTCACAACACTGCCAAACAGTTGACTGATGTTCCTGAGAACAAGCCTTACCTTGAGCAGATAGCCAATCAGAATGAGGTATGGATTGCACCTTATGATGCTAAGAATATCTACATGCGTATGTATCATAACGAGGGTCGTAGTTGGAATCCTGATGAGGCTGCTGTGCAAGAAGTATTCAACGAGTATTTCGGTGGTGGTATGAACGGTGTAGTATTCCAAGAGATGCGTGAGGCTCGTGGATTGGCATATAACGCCTATGCCTACTACTATCAACCCGAATGGAAGAATCGTAAGGAGTCAGTGATGACCCATATCATCACTCAGAATGACAAGATGGTAGATTGTATCACTCACTTCAATGAGATTCTTAATGATATGCCTGCCGGAGAGACTGCTTTCCAGATAGCCAAGGATGCTGTCACCAAGCGTCTTGTCAGCGGACGTACTACGAAGACGGGTATCTTCTATGCTTATCTTAGTGCTCAGAAGTTGGGACTTGATATCAGTACCAACGAATTGATATACAAAAAACTGGCAAAGGTAACTCTTCAGGATATCGTCAATTTTGAGAAGGCGACCATGGCAAATAAGCCGTATCGCTATATCATCCTTGGCGATGAGAAAGAACTCGATATGAAGGCGCTGGAGAAGATTGGTCCTATCAAGCGTCTGACAACAGAGGAAGTTTTTGGATATTAAAAAACATAGAATAATCCGAATAAATATTATTATGGCAAATCCAGTTGAATTCAAGTATGCCCCGATGTTCCAGATGGGCAAGGACAACACAGAGTACAGACTGCTCTCAAAAGAGGGAGTCAGCACAGCTGAGTTTGAAGGTAAGGAAATCGTGAAGGTTTCCAAAGAGGCTTTGACATTGCTTGCTCAGCAAGCATTCCATGATGTTGAGTTTATGCTGCGCCGTGAGCATAATGAGCAGGTGGCACAGATTCTCAAAGACCCTGAGGCCAGTGAGAATGATAAGTACGTGGCTCTTCAGTTCCTTCGTAATGCAGAAGTAGCATGTAAGGGTATCTTGCCTTTCTGTCAGGATACAGGTACGGCTATTATTCATGGCGAGAAAGGACAGCAGGTCTGGACAGGTTTTGAAGATGAAGAAGCCCTGAGCCTTGGTGTGTTCAATACTTTTACCCAGGACAACCTGCGTTACTCTCAGAATGCACCGCTGAATATGTATGACGAGGTAAATACCCGTTGTAATCTGCCTGCCCAGATTGATATCGAGGCAACAGAAGGTGCTGAGTATCGTTTTGTGATGGTGGCCAAAGGTGGTGGCTCTGCTAATAAGACCTACTTCTATCCGATGACGAAGGCAACTATCCAGAATGAAGGTACGTTGATTCCTTTCCTCGTGGAGAAGATGAAAAGTCTGGGAACTGCTGCTTGTCCTCCTTATCATATTGCTTTCGTGATTGGTGGTACATCAGCTGAGAAGAACCTGCTGACAGTAAAACTCGCTTCCATTAAGTTCTACGATGGTCTGCCTACGACTGGTGATGAGACAGGTCGTGCTTTCCGTGATGTTGACTTGGAGCAGAAACTGATTAAGGAGGCTCAGAAGATTGGTCTGGGTGCTCAGTTCGGTGGTAAGTATCTGGCTCATGATGTTCGCGTCATCCGTCTGCCTCGTCATGGTGCTTCTTGTCCTATCGGTATGGGTGTATCTTGCTCTGCAGACAGAAATATCAAGGCGAAGATTAATCGTGATGGAATCTGGTTGGAAAAGATGGATGCAAATCCCACAGAGTTAATTCCAGAAGAACTGCGTCGCCCAGGTGAAGGTGGTAAGGGTATTGAGATTGACCTGAATGAGGGCATTGATGCTGTTCGCAAGGAACTCTCTAAGTATCCTGTTTCTACACGTGTGAACCTGAAGGGTACTATTATAGTGGCTCGTGACATTGCTCATGCTAAACTGAAGGCTCGTCTAGATGCTGGTGAGGGTATGCCTGAATACTTCAAGAAGTATCCCGTGCTCTATGCAGGTCCTGCTAAGACGCCAGAGGGTTATCCTTGCGGCTCAATGGGTCCCACCACGGCTAACCGTATGGATCCCTACGTAGATGAGTTCCAGTCTGTGGGTGCTTCTCTCGTGATGATTGCCAAGGGTAACCGTAGCGATGTGGTAACAGAGGCTTGTAAGAAGCATGGCGGCTTCTATTTGGGAACCATCGGAGGTGTTGCTGCAGTTTTGTCTCAAAGTAGTATCAAGAGTATTGAGTGCGTAGAGTATCCTGAACTCGGTATGGAGGCTGTGTGGAAGATTGACGTAGAAGACTTCCCCGCCTTTATCCTCGTTGATGACAAGGGCAATGACTTCTTCAAGACGTTGAAGCCGTGGTGCCCGAACGCGAAATAATTATTGATGAAGAGAATACTCTTATATGGAATGTTGTTGATACTTCTGCCTCTGCGCTTAATGGCACAGGGGGAGGAGTTGACAATCATAAAAGGTGATTGTATGCCAGAAATCTTTAATGATGGCGACTCTCATCGTGCTTCCCGTCGTTTGCATAAGCGAAAGACTGACTGGGATGCGTCTAAGACGTATAAGCAGATGGTGGTTCTCTTCTCTTTCTCTGATCAGGATTTCTCTGAAAACGATCCTAAGGCGTATTATCAGAAACTGTTTAATGAAACTGGTTTCAATGATGGTTTAGGTCCTGGTTGTGTGGCAGACTATTATCTGGCACAATCGGCTGGACTTGTCCATTTCGAGTTTGATATCTATGGACCAGTACAAGTAAGCAGTAAGGCACAACCTTATGAAGATCCTAAACCTGATGATAAAACACGAAATTACGGAAGGGAGCCGATAAAAGAGGCGACCAATTTGATATTGGAGGCAAATCCTGACGTAGATTATTCTCAGTACGATTGGGATGGTGATGGAAGGATAGAGCAGGTAATCTATGTGTATGCTGGTTATTCAGGAAATACTGGTTCAGCTTATGGGTATATTTGGCCTAACACAGCGAGTTTCTCAACGATCACGACTCCTGATGGAATGAAAATATCCAACTATACCGCGAGCGGTGAGCAATGGTCACCTAAAACACCACGTTATTGTGGTCTTGGTACCATTTGCCATGAGTTCTCTCATAGTTTGGGACTGCCAGATATTTATCCTGTAGGAAATAATTTGCCTTATAGTGCTGTTGACGAATGGGATTTGATGGATGGTGGTAATTTTACCAATTACGGTTGGTGTCCTCCTAACTTTTCTCCATTGGAGAAGATGCTGTTAGGTTGGTTGACACCTATAGAACTGGAGGATGCGGCTACCATTACAGAAATGATACCCATAGAGGATGGAGGACCTGTCTATCAGATTAAGCATACGGATACGGAGTATCTTCTTTTAGAGAATCGTCAATGGAAAGGCTGGGATTTGGGCATCCCAGGGAAAGGACTTGTTGTTTATTCTGTGAATTTCGAGGAGTCGGCTTGGACGAGTAATAGAGTCAATAGTTTTTCGGAAGAGTCGCAGTTCCATTATAGGATCATCCATGCAGACAATCTGACTTATGATGGATGGGAAGATAAAATAAAGGAAGATAAATATCCTTACCAGAATAGTGAACGGATGAATAGAACTCATCTCAGTACATCTCCTTATCCCTATCAATCTAATGAGGAGTTAACTAATACTTCTGTCCCTGCGGCTCAAATGCAGACGGAAAATGAAAAAGGTGAAATACTTCTGTCGAAACCCATTACTAATATCCAGATTTCGGATGATGGCACGGTATCGTTTGAGTTTAACGAAGTGGCGGGAATAAATACGATTCGTCAGTCTGTTGATGATGACAGTGAAGGAATATATGATTTGCAAGGTCGTCTGGTTCCAACACCGACATCAGGACAGGTATATATTATCCGTAAGAAAGACGGAACAACTCGAAAACAGACTCAAGTAGGTGCGAAATAGAAGATATATATTCATACTGCTCTTATTGTTGATGTCCATCGCAACAATGGCGACAGAGCATGAACGTCCTCAATGTTCAAGAGGGCGTCATCCTCATCATGCAGTGGTAAAAGCGAGTCGTGTCGGTACTGCTATGCGTTCCGTAGGTGATATGTCTCAACGTACCAAAGAGTATATAGGTGAAAAACGTCAATTGGTATTCTTGGTGGATTTCAGTGACCTTTATTTTCAGGATTCTGAACCTTTGACGTTATGGAATAAGATATTCAATCAAGAGAACTTTCAGGAGGAGCCTTTCCGGGGTTCTGTCTATGACTACTTTAGAGACCAGAGTTTTGGACAGTTTAACCTTCAGTTCGATTTGTACTATGTGCACATGGACAAGGAACATGCAGAGTATCGGAGTGGGGATATAGACTATTATGACGATACTCGTTCAGGATTGCTCCTTACGGAAATCCTCGATCAACACAAGGAAGAGATTCCCGACTGGTCTGTCTATGACTGGGATAAAGATGGGGATATTGAACAGGTGCTTATCTTGTTTGCAGGAAAAGGACAGAATGACGGTGGGGACAACACTACTATTTGGTCACACCAATGGTCACTTAGTGCTCATGCTGACGAACCTTATTGCAGAGAGTGGGGACATCCGTATGCTATCACCAGTGGAGAAAAGGAGTACTTTGTAGATAATTATGGAGTTTTTCCAGAACTGGAAGGTTCTGGTACTTATGGTACTTTTGGTACGCTCTGTCATGAGTTTTCTCATAGTCTAGGACTGCCTGATCTTTATTATGGTAGCACGAATTTTGTAGGTACGTGGGATATTATGGATTGTGGTAACTATAATGAGGGTGGTTTCTGTCCTCCTGGCTATAGTGCCCATGAGCGTATGTATTTAGGATGGATGAATGTAACGGAACTCTCGGAGCCTCGGACTATTACCAATATGGCATCACTTAGCGATGGACAGAAAGAAGCTTATTTGATTCGTAACGATGGTTATGCTAACGAGTATTATATCGTGGAGAATCGCCAGCAGACAGGATGGGATAGTTCTCTTCCTGGTAGCGGTATTGTTATCTTCCATATTGACTATGATGAGCAAGTCTGGAGTTTTTCCAATCCTAATACTTTAACTGGTAAACGCTATTCCATTATTCCTGCTAATGATAATACAAGTACGTCTAATCAGGCAGATTGGGCATATCCATACGAAGACAATAATGCTTTGACAAACGAGAGTTCTCCTGCTGCCACATTGTTACATGATAATGTGGATGCTACACAGAGCATGTCAAAGCCACTGACCAATATAAGTGTCATAGATGGATTGGCCTCGTTTGACTTCATGGGAGGTTCTACAGGAATCTCTGAAAAAAAAGTATGGGGACAGCCAAAGATTCTCTATGATTTTAGTCCTATATATATAATAAAGTATGCAAATGGAGAAACGAAAAAAGTGATGAAGCGTTAAGCTTCATCACTTTCTTCTTAGTTTCTGAAAATCAATCCTTCACCAAATTCATCTATGATGATCGGTTTTGAACGATCAACCTCATCGGCAAGTATCTTGCGCGAGAGATCGTTCAATACCAAATGTTGGATAGCACGCTTCACAGGACGGGCACCGAAGTCTGGATCATAACCCTCTTGGGCAAGATACTTGATGGCGGCTTCTGTGATTTCCAGCTTGATTCCCTGTGGCTCCAACATATCCGTTACTTTCTTCATCTGCAATCGTACCACATCGGCTATCTGTTCCTGTGTCAGTTGCTGGAAGGTAATGGTCTCGTCGATACGATTAAGGAATTCTGGACGCATAGTCATCTTCAACTGTTCACGTGTGGCATTCGAGGTCATGATGATAATCGTGTTTTTGAAGTTGGCAGTCCTTCCTTTGTTATCCGTCAAACGACCATCGTCCAGTACTTGCAGTAAGATGTTAAAGACATCAGGGTGTGCTTTCTCGATTTCGTCGAAAAGAACGACGGAATACGGTTTACGACGTACAGCCTCTGTCAATTGTCCACCCTCGTCATATCCTACATATCCTGGAGGCGCACCAACCAGACGGCTAACGGTATGCTTCTCTTGATATTCTGACATATCGATACGCGTCATCATCGTTTCATCATTGAAGAGATACTCGGCAAGGGCTTTGGCAAGTTCTGTCTTACCGACACCTGTAGTGCCGAGGAAAATGAATGAGGCGATAGGGCGTTTCGGGTCTTGCAGACCTGCACGGCTACGGCGTACGGCATCACTAACGGCAACGATTGCCTCGTCCTGTCCGATGACACGTTTGTGGAGTTCCTCCTCTAAGTGCAGCAGTTTCTCCCGTTCACTTTGCATCATACGGGTAACGGGGATGCCAGTCCAACGACTTACAACCTCAGCGATATCGTCTGCAGTGACTTCCTCACGTACCATAGCATTACCATCTTGGGCAGAAGCAAGTTGCTGTTGGATGCTCTTGATATCATCTTCTAAAGCCTTCAGTTTCGAGTAGCGAATCTCTGCCACCTTTCCATAGTTGCCCTCACGTTCTGCACGCTCAGCCTCGTATTTCAGGTTTTCCATCTCTTGTTTGTTCTGCTGAATCTTATTGACGAGTTGTCGCTCTCCTTCCCATTTGGCACGGTACTGCTGTTCCTGTTCCTTGAGTTCAGCGATGTCCTTGTCCAATTGGGCAATCTTAGGCTCGTCACCTTCACGCTTGATAGCCTCACGCTCGATTTCGAGTTGGGCGAGTCTACGCATGACCTCATCAAGTTCTTCTGGTACACTGTCACGTTCCATACGTAACTTAGCAGCCGCCTCGTCCATCAGATCAATCGCTTTATCTGGCAGGAAACGCTCACTGATATACCGTTCTGAGAGTTGTACAGCAGCAATACAAGCATCATCCTGAATACGTACCTTATGGTGATTCTCGTAACGTTCTTTCAATCCACGGAGGATCGAGATAGCTGATAGCTCGTCTGGTTCATCTACCATCACTGTTTGGAATCGGCGTTCTAGTGCCTTATCCTTTTCGAAGTATTTCTGGTATTCATTCAGTGTAGTGGCACCAATAGAGCGTAATTCTCCACGGGCGAGTGCAGGTTTCAGGATGTTTGCAGCATCCATAGCACCTTCGCCACCGCCAGCGCCTACCAAGGTGTGAATCTCATCAATGAAGAGAATAATACGTCCATCACTTTTTGTCACCTCATTGATAACGGATTTCAGTCGCTCCTCAAACTCACCCTTATACTTCGCACCAGCCACCAGTGCTCCCATATCCAAAGAGTAGAGTTGCTTGTCCTTCAGATTCTCGGGTACGTCACCACGAACAATACGCTGGGCAAGTCCTTCAACGATAGCTGTCTTACCAGTACCTGGTTCACCTATTAATATAGGATTGTTCTTGGTACGTCGGGAGAGGATTTGCAGTACACGACGAATCTCGTCATCACGGCCAATCACAGGGTCAAGTTTACCTTGACGGGCAAGGTCAACGAGGTTCTTGGCATATTTCTCCAACGACTGATAATTGTCATCAGCAGATTGAGACTGTACTTTTTGTCCCTGTCGCAGATTCTGGATAGCTGCACGGAGGTCTTTCTCCGTAATACCAGCATCTTTTAGGATACGTCCTGCTGTTGCCCCTTCTGTGAGTAATGCTAACAAGATAGGTTCAACGCTGACGAACTCATCGCCCATCTTCTTTGCATTATCCTGTGCCTTCAGCAGTACTTTGTTGGTGTCACTTGAAAGGTAAGGTTCACCACCTTGTACTCTTGGCAGGTGTTGTAGCTCCTGCTGAATAAGCAGATCTATTTGCTGACCATTGATGCCGAGTTTCTGAAAAAGAAAGTTCACAACATCTTTTGCCTTTGCCATCACACCGGCCAGCAAGTGTGTAGGCTGTATGGTCTGTTGACCATTACGTTGCGCTATGTTGACTGCCTCTTGGACAGCCTCTTGCGCCTTGATAGTGAATTTGTCAAATGTCATTGTTTTGTCCTCCTATTCTTTTATTATTATCTGTTGATGGATGGACAAACTTTGTGCCTATCATAAAAAACCGACAGAATGACGGATTTAAATGTCATTCTGTCGGTCTTATGAGTATTCGATGTAAAGGATTATTTGACTCTAACCTTCTTCATCTTCTTGTTCTTATCACGTAGGATATAAACACGCTTCTGTGTAGGACGGTTAATACGCTGTCCATTCAAATCAAACCATTGTCCTTCCAGTTCGTCAATGGTCATGTGATCAATACCAGTAGCAGGAATGATATTGAAATGATAATCTCTCCAACTACCATAATAATTGTTGACGGGTTTAACAGTAACCTTTGCTGTTCCCACTTCAATGTTATTTTCACAGATGAGTTCATAATCGGTATCATTTACGATATTCACACCATCAACCATATCTGTAATCAGAATGTTAGTAGGAATGATCGGATTACCTGTATACTCCTGATCAGGTATTGGTTCCTTGACAGTGACATTACTGAAATCACGCTTTCCAATAGAGAACTCAGCATGTGTGCTACCCATGAGGAAACCCTTTCCTGTGATGATAACACGTGGCTTACCAGCATTTGTGTTGTTCTGATAAGTGACAGTATAATAAGATGGGGAAACCGTAGTACCGTTGCAAGTGATTATGTCTACTCTTGGTGTCTTTGCTTTGCCGTCATAGACAAGGTCCTTTATATCTTCAGCATTAAGGGTGACAACAGGATTACTGATTTCAGGCTTAGATAAATCAATACGCTTTTTGAAGTTTACTGTTACTTGATAATTGTAATTCTTATCATACTTGAACTTGTATTGTGTCTTTTTGCTAGGATCGGCAGTGGCTTTGACAGGAATGACTTCAACCAGGGTATTCTCTATGCCAGGAGCTCTGTTGCGAGAAGATGCCTGACCTGAATTCTTGATACTGCGCACCACTCTGATTTCGTCCTTAGTAGCATAAAGTACTGAAGCAGGAGTAATGGTAATCGTTTTATATCCATCGGTACCTACCTTTGATACGGTAACGGTACCGGCAGTCTTGCTACTCTCACCCTCTTCCAGAATAATAATACCATTGGCATCATCTCCCTCAACATGATTGATCCCTTCTTCGTCATCATTGCTTATGAAGACGTAACAACGGTTAGCAGGCAGTGGACCTTCGATAGTTTGTATGAAGCGATCGTTTACAAGAATGTATTTGATACCGTCTATGGTCTTCATATCTTCGATACCTATTGAGGTGCCTCGGAATAGGTCAGTGTCAGGCGTCACGTTCTTCAACGTCGTATTACTTGGCATGGTCAGACCTGTGAATGTGGTCTTGGTATTGTCAGTACGTTGCAATAGTACACCAATGTTTTTGGGTATAAATTTTATTGCTTCTGTCTTGAGATCAATGTCCTGCCCTTTGTTAAGTCCTGTGACTACAAAAATATTCAGTCCTTCCACATTCTTCAAATCAATAGGAGAGTAGTAGGTAATCCATTCATCATTGCCAAAGTCAACATTGAGTGTCTTTCTTTCTTCTTTGAATTCAATTTTGAATGTGGTCTTTGCAGTACCTTTATAGTTACCCTTGAAGGTGATGTTGACAGTAGCCTCTCCCTCGTTGATGTTATTGCTGTATTCCACATCGTAGTTGTCTGCAGGAATGGTTAGATTGCCGTCTTTTATCACTAATTCGGGCTTGATAGGCTCACCTGTATAGTACTGAACTTTGATGGGCTCGATAGTGGGTTTGTTGCCTTTTAGTGAGAGATTCTTAGGGATAATATTAAAGAAGACATCTCTCTGACTGGTGTAGTTGGTCTCTTTACTTTTTATAGTAACCGTTGCATTACCTACATTGATGTTGTTAATATAAACAAGTTCGTAGTCATTGTCTGTAATGATATTATTAGTACTACCCTCAATAATATCTTTGATAACGACATTGGGTTTAATAGGTTCTCCATTATATGTCATATTAGGAATAGCCTCAATGGTAGCCAGTTTGATGCTACGCTTCTTGATGCTAAATGTACTATGAAAATCGCTGGTAAATATGCATTTTCCAGTAATGTGGACTTCGCCTGATCCAGCATTTACGTTATTTTGGTAGCTGATAGTGTAGTTATTGGGATCAACGATTTCCCCATCATAAGTGACAGAAATGACTTTTGGTCTCTTTTCTGTTCCATCGTATGTAAAATTATTCGATTCCAGATTGATTACTCTTTTAACATTATTGTTTTGGAAACTCTTCCGTTTTTGGAGGTCAACAATAACTTGATAATTATATCCTTCCTCATATTTGAAAGTATAATAGGTCGTTCCACTCGGGTCGGAATTTGGACTAATTGCAGTAATCTTTATATTGTCATCGAATTTGGGAGCACGTGCGCTTTTAGCACTGATGTTCCGTACAACAGTGATATTATCTACCGTAGCGTAGAGAAGGTTATTCGGTATGACAGTGATAGTGGCCAAATCGCCTGTTACAGCAAGGCTTGCTGTGCCGATGTTTTTCATTTCTTTGCCTTCTTCTAAGAGAATTATATCGTTTGGTCCTTTCCCGATGAAAAGGGTGTCAAGTCCTTCAATTTTTGTATCTCCTAGATTGAGATAGCAACGTGATGGTAACAGTGTTCCACTAGCAACTCGCATAAACTTGTCGTTGAACAGCACAAACTTGTTTCCACTGATGTCTGCCAAATCATTAATACCTGTAGTAGTTCCGATGAACAAATCTGTATTAGGTGTAACTCCATCCAATTTGGTGCCCTTAGGCATGGTGTGTCCCTCGAACGTGTTCTTTGATTTGTCAGAACGTTGTAGCAAAACAGCTGTATTCTTCGGGATAAAGTTCACTTCTTGAGTAACGAGTGAGTTGTTTGTAAATCCAGTAACTACGAATATCTTTAATCCCTCTTCTTTGGGGATGGAAATATTCTCGTTTCTAATATATGTTGCCCATTCTTCTTCACCATTAAAGACATTTTGAATCTTACGAGGCAGTTCAGCGTCTTTAATCTGGAATGTTATCGAAGACGTACCAGAGTAGTTCCTCTTGAAGGTGATATTAATAGTAGCTGTACCAGCCTCTACATTGTTAGAATAGACAGCGTCATAGTCGTCTTTGGTTACGAAGAATTCGCCATCCATGATGACAAGGTCAGGTTTAATAGCACTTCCTGTATAGGCTTGGTCCTCAATCTCCGTAATCTTTGCTGTCTCCGTAATGTCCTTTGGTAGAATATTGAAGAAAACGTCTTTGCTTTCCTTGTAATTTATCTTTTGGCTCTCTATAACGACTGTTGCCTTACCTGCATTTTTGTTGTCTATATATTTGATGGTATAGTCATTTTCTTTAATAATATTCTTCCCACCCTCTATATCGGTAATTGTCAACTTCAGATCCTCAGCGTTGTATGAAGTGCCTCTATATGTCTGGTCGGGAATAGGATTAGGGGTGACACTTACTTTGCTGATGTCACGCTGTTTGATATCGAAGGTAGCTTCTTTCGTATTCATGAAATAGCGCTTACCCGTTATAATGACCTTACCCTTACCGGCATTGACGTTATTATCATAGGTAATCTCGTAGTTGCTGGGGTCAACGGTTTCTGTCTTTCCATTAACTTCGACAGTAACAGATTTAATATCTGGCTTATGTTCTGTTCCGTCATATTCGAAGTTTGTGTTCTTCAAAGTTACGACAGGCTTATAGGAAGCCTTCTGCAAATCAATACGCTTTTGGAAGTCGACAGTAATCTGATAACTATAGCCTTCTTTATAATTAAATTTATATTGTGTCGTACCGCTTGGATCGGCCTTGGGGTTCACTGCAGTCACAGTGACTTTACTATCGTCGAACTGAGGTGCGCGTGCACTTGTTGTCTTGGCACTTCTGACAACAGTAATGTTATTAAGCTCTGCATAGAGCACGCTGATAGGTGTGACAGTAATAGTCTCAATACCATCTTTTTTAGAGATTTCAACTTTACCTGCATTTTTGTTCTCCTTGCCTTCCTCCAACTTAATCACATCTTCAGGATCTTTTTCGGAGTTGAGTGGAATGACACCCTCAATAGTAGCATCTCCAAGATTGAGATAGCAGCGGTTTTCTTCTAACTTACCTCCTGCGGCTTGTACGAACTTATCATCTACGAGTACGAACTTGTTGCCGCTAAGTTTGCTAAGGTCATTAATGCCCTCTACTGTCCCTTGGAAGATGTCGTTGGGAGTGACTCCTGCTGGCAATGTGGCATCTTTCGAAAACATGGTTTTTCCTTTGAAGTCTTTCGTCTTTGTACCAGTGCGCTGCAAAAGCACAGCTGTGTTCTTCGGGATGAAGTTGACTTTCTTGGTGACAACGGCTTTATTGGTGCCGTCGAGTCCTGTGATGACGAAGATGTTTAATCCTTGTCCCTCAACGAGTCTAAGGTTCTCTGAAGCATAATAAGTAGCCCACTGTTCTGTACCATTGAATATAAGATTGAGGCCACGTTCAATTTCATTATCCACAATCTGGAATGTCGCTGAGGTGGTCCCCGTATAATTACCTTTGAAGGTGACGTCAACGGTTGCTGTACCTACATTGATATTATTAGAGTGTACGGCATCATAGTTATTCTTATCTACCGTAAGTTCTCCGTCCTTGATGACCAGAGTCGGAGTGATGGGGTCACCAGTATAAGGCTGCTCATCGATAGTAATTTTGATACCTGTAAGATCCTTAGGATTAATGGTAAAGTAGATAACCTTTGTGCCTTTGTAATTAGAGGCCGCCTTACTCACGATATTGATTCTTGCTTTCTGTGATTTTATGCTTACGTCTGTTATGTTTTCGAAAGAGACATCATAATCACCATTTTCACCATCTTTGATAATGTTTTTACTGTTTATGATATCTTCGATGGTTAAGTTGTCTTTACTAAATATAGGGTTACCCGTATAAATAGTTTCATAATTATTATCAACAAGATTGCCTTTGCTGTCTTTCACAGAAACTAAATTGATGTCGCGCTTGCCAATAGAAAATGTCTTGTCGAGAGTGCCTATGAATTCTCGCTCACCTGTGATGCGTACAATACCTGTACCGGCATTGATGTTATTCACCCAGCCAACATTATAGTTCTTGGCGTTAACTTCCTCATTATCGTAATTCAAACGTGTTACATTGGGCTTGTGAGATTTGCCGTCATAAGTATATGATGATTGTGACAATTCGACATTCTTCGCAACGCTGGTATTATTTAAACTCTTACATTTATGGAAGTTGACAGTTATTTCAAAAGCAGTTGCTCCTTTGGAATCAAATTCTTTAGGATCAAAGGTGTATTCTATGGTCTTACTTGGATCAGGGTCTTGGTCATTACCTACAATTGTGAGACTGTATGTGGTGTTATCAAGTGATGGTGCACGTCCATGTGCTGCGGTCGTGTTTTTTCTTATTGTAATATCATTCTTGTAAGCATAATAGAGTTCTCCTGGTATAACGGTCAACTTCTTTTTTCCGTCATCGGTGTCAGAAAGGCTTACTGATCCGATTGCTGTGTTATTTTTGTTAATCAATTTCCCCTCTTCTTGAATAATGATAGTATTGTTATCATCATTGATGTACAATACGGAGGCAGGAACTGCTTCTTCGTCAGTAACTATATAGCAACGGAAGGGAGGCAAAGAGCCTTGATGTACTTTTACGAACTGGTCGTTTTCCAATACATATTTGTTGCCACTAAGTGAAGAGAAGTTTTTAATGCCTATAACAGAACCTTTGAAAATGTTTGGATCGGATTTCTTTCCATTATCTTCCGTTTTTGCATCTTCAGTAGGCGCGCCACACCAAAGATCTTCTTGCAAACTACCTGTTTTATGGAGCAGTATAGCTTCTTCTTTATGAATATAACTCAGTTTAGTAAGATTTAATTTGGTTGGATCATCAGGCTTAAACCCCGTAATAGCATGTGCTTCCAATCCGTCAGGTAATTCCAAATCTTCCATAGAATAATATGTAGCCCATTCCTTTCCTTCAAAATCGATGTTTAATTTGTGTTGTTTAATAACTCCATAAGGGAAGGCAGTCTCATGAATTGTTGTGACTGAAGCGGGAATCTTGACATGACCAGGGATATAACTCAGTTCAGAATTGAAGTCGTCGCTAACATTGAAGGCATATTGCTGAATGGTGACAACTCCATCTGGTATTCTAAATGGAGAGTATAACTTACAATTATAAAATGCGTATCCAGAAATGGTCTTTAATGATGTACCATTGAAAGTAAGATTTTCTAATAATTTACAACCAGAAAAAGCACTTGCTCCTATTTTCTCAAAAGAAGAAGGGAATGAGATAGAAGTTAGCTGCAAGCACTCCATAAAGCCTTGTTCCCCAATTTCTTTCAATTTAGATTCTTCCAGATTTATATGGGTGATACCACTACGTTGGAAGGCCGCTCTCCCGATAATCTCCAACTTACTGCCAGAAACGAGAGTGATGTTAAGAGCAGATGCGTCAGCACCTGCCAAATTAAATGCGCTTTCGCCAATTGTTTTTACAGTAGCCGGAATAGTTATAGAAGAGAGATTCCTATGGCAGAGAAAAGCATTAGGTCCAATAGAAGTAATGCCATCAGCCCAGATACTAGAATAACTAGACTTAACAGGGCAGGTAATTAATTCTATTTCATCATCCACTTTAGAATATAAAGCACCGTTTTTAGTGAAAAATTTGGTATTCCCGTTTGATACGATGATATTTGAAAGTCGGTTGGCATTGTCAAGCGAACCATTTGTGAATTTAGTGAATGCTTGGTTACTAATAGTAGTTATATTCTCAGGTATAGTAACCGTCTTATTGGACAATCCGCCAAGAGCATTTTTTGCGATTTCCCTGACAGGAATATTATTAATAGCGTTTATAATAGTGTAGTTGCCAGAATCCGTGTGCCCCGTAACTTTAAAAATGTCTCCATTGTTCCAAGTGCTCCCTTGGTGGGTGTACTCAATACCATCAAAGGTGATTTTAAGATTCGGTCGTAAACCATTGAAGACATTAGTTCCCCAAGTGGTAGGGAAGGAGGTGCCCTCAAAGATCACATTCGTTAGTTGTGTACATCCTTTGAATGCGTTATCACCAATGACAGTCACATTATAATCAGTTTCGCTAACAGTAATTATGCTGGGAATTGTAATAGAAGTGACAGTGTTGTCAGAGACTCCAATGACTGTGGCAGTTGCGCTCTCATAACGATATGTTACGCCATTAATTGTTTTTTCTGCTGCCCACAATCCCTGTGGCAAAAGGGCTAATAGTGTGAATAATACTAAAGTAAACTTCTTCATATTACGTAATATTTTTGTTACAGATTAGGGTATAGATGTTGCAAAGATACATATAATATTTCTAAAAAGGAACTTTTTAGTAGGGAAAAATATTATATACGTCTTTATTTTATATTAAGAGGTTTATTTTGTCCCATCCCTTGGGACAATTAACAAGTGCTGTTCTTTTGTTGGTACTTCTTCAGGTTTCGGTAGAAAGAACTGAGTGATGTGTAGCCTGAATGCAGTGCTACGTCGTTGATAGGCATTCCGGGATTCTCAGCCATGATTCTTTCTGCATGTTCGATACGTTGACGGTTGATAAACTCATGGAACGAGATACCCATCTGTTGATTGATGGCTTGATAGATGTAGGTACGGTTGGTATTCATCAGCCTGGCAAGGTCTTCAATCTTCAAATTGGGTTGCAGATATATCCTTTCTTGTTTAACTCGTTGGATAATGTTGTTCTTTAGATTCTCTTCTTGTGGTAAAATGCTGCCAGATAGGGTTTCTTCTTCCAATTCTTTTTCATTAAACTCCAAATCCTGAAAAGAGAAATAGCGATGTATGCCCACATAGCCAATATAGAATAATAATGACGAGAAGATAAACGAGGGAACAGCCAGCAGCCAGACGGAATCGATAAAACGATAACGCCCGATGATATTAAAGATGAAAGAAAGGGATGCTGTGATGATGATGAGATAAAGGATGGTGCGTATTTTCCGTGAGGATTTCTCTTCAGTGTCGGAATAGAAAGAGTCTACCATACGGTCGTAACGACGGGTATAACGAATACCAATAATGACAGTGAAGATTACTTCTATGGCGAAAATAATCCTACATACGATATGTGTCATCGCCAAAATATAAGGAATACCAATGAGTTCTGTCCTGTTATTCTTATAGAGAAACGTATTAATGAATTGGTCGATTTCCTCAGACGGCATATTTGTATAGAGGATACCTGTAATGATACCTCCTATGAAAGCAGGTAGTAACAGCAGCCAGTAGTGTGGTAGGAAGCGTGTCGTCAGTCTTATTATATAAATAAGGTATAAAGGATAGACCGCAAGGTTTGCTGTTACATAGATGGTATCACTGATGGGTATAAGAGATAATACACGATTGAAAAAGATGTAGTGACCTACATAGAGAACCGTTGCCGTCAACATATAAAATAGCAACGATTTCTGCTCGCGAAGTCTGACATCGCATATTCCCAGTGCAATGAGCACTGAGAAAAATGCGCATGTCATCATTGGTAGCGAGGTTATGAGGTGCAGCAACATCTCTTTTCCTTGCTTTACATGGTTACTTCTACGGTGTGCTTGCCGGCAGAGTAGGGGATGACGGTTCCATCAACAGGATTGCCATCGAGGGTGATGGTCTTAACACCCTTCTGCTTGCCGTTAGGATGGATGGTAATCTCGTACTCAGCATCGCGGAACTTACGCTGAACGGTATAATCGGTAGCCGTCTCAGGCAGACATGGGTCGATGCGGATACCATCGTAGTCGGGCTTGATACCGAGGATGAACTCGCTGACGGTGTACCACATCCATGCGGCAGTACCTGTGAGCCATGAGTTCTTACCCTCACCTGGTTTGTAGGCGTCCTTACCTGCTACCATCTGGCAGTTAACGTATGGTTCAACCTTGTGCAGCGTCTGATACTTCTCCTCGACGTAAGAGGGCAGAATCTTAGCGTAGTGGCTCCAGGCATCGTTACCGCGACCTGCGATACATTCGCCAATGATGACCCAAGGATTGTTGTGGCAGAAGATACCTGCGTTCTCCTTGTAGCCCTCGGGATATGAAGAAATCTCACCGTACTCGTAGATGTACTTGGTGAAGGCGGGGTTGTTGAGCACCATACCATGTTCGCACTCCAGATACTTCTTACAGCTGTCAAGCGACTTGGCAACCATACCATCTTCAGCACCAATCTCAGCCATCGTACACCAACCCTGGCTCTCGATGAAAATCTTAGCTTCGTCGCACTCGTTGCTACCAATCTTGCGGCCATAGAAGTCGTAAGCGCGCAGATACCACTCGCCATCCCAACCGTGCTTCTTAACGGCCTCGATCATAGCGTCGACAGCCTTCTGCATGCGCTCAGCTTCGGCGTCCTTACCAATCTTCTTGCAGAGAGCCACGTAATCTTTACCTGTAACTACGAAGAGACCTGCAATCATCAGAGACTCGGCCTTGGTGCCCTCGCTAACGTTCTCGGTGGTTTGGAAACTCTCGTTAGGATCCCACGAGAAGCAGTTAAGGTTCAAGCAGTCGTTCCAGTCGGCACGACCAATGAGTGGCAACATGTGAGGACCAAGGTTCTTGATGACGTGGTCCATAGAGATCTTGAGGTGCTCGAAGAGTGTTACCTCAGAACCAGGCTGATTGTCGAACGGAACCATCTCGTCGAGAATTGAGAAGTCGCCCGTCTCCTTGATATAAGCCACGGTACCGAAGATAAGCCAGCATGGGTCGTCGTTGAATCCACCGCCAATGTCGTTGTTACCACGCTTGGTGAGTGGTTGATACTGGTGATAGCATCCACCATCGGGGAACTGGGTAGAAGCGATATCGATGATGCGCTGACGTGCGCGAGGTGGAATCTGATGAACAAAGCCCACGAGGTCTTGGTTAGAATCGCGGAAGCCCATGCCACGGCCTACACCACTCTCGAAGAACGAAGCCGAACGAGAGAAGTTGAAGGTAACCATGCACTGATACTGGTTCCAGATGTTAACCATACGGTCGAGCTTGTCGTTACCTGTGTGTACCTTATAGATATTAAGCAGTGCATCCCAATATTCGCAGAGTTCAGCGAAAGAATTGTCAACCTTCTCTGTCGTATTGAGTTTCTCAATGATAGCAAGCGCCTTCTCTTTGTTAATGACTTGTGGCGCTATAAACTTCTTATCCTGTTCATTCTCTACATAGCCCAGCAGGAAGATGAAGTCTTTTGACTCACCAGGTTTCAGTTCTACTTCTATATAATGGGAAGCAATAGGACTCCAACCATGTGCGTGACTGTTACGGGGCTTACCTTCCATCACGGCATCAGGATTGGCAAACTCATTATATAGACCTACGAAGGTCTCACGGTCAGTGTCGTAGCCTTGTATTTCTGTGTTCACATGATAGAAAGCGTAGTGGTTACGACGCTCGCGATACTCGGTCTTGTGGTAGATGGTGCTGCCTTCGATCTCCACCTCGCCAGTAGAGAAGTTACGCTGGAAATTCTCCATATCGGTAGCGGCATTCCAGAGGCACCACTCCTCGAACGAGAAGAGCTTGAGACTCTTAGTCTCGTTTGAATCGTTCTTAAGTGTGAGTTTCTGTACCTCGGCCCACTTTTTGAGTGGTACAAAGAATAGCACTGAGGCCTCTACGCCATTTTTGCGACCTGTGATGCGGGTGTAGCTCATACCGTGGCGGCACTCGTAGAAGTCGAGTGGCGTCTTGCAGGGTTTCCATCCCGGATTCCATACGGTATCGCCATCCTTGATATAAAAGTATCGGCCACCGTTATCCATTGGTACATTATTGTAACGATAACGGGTAATACGGCGGAATTTTGCATCCTTGTAGAAGCTGTAGCCACCTGCGGTATTAGAGATGAGTGAGAAGAAATCCTCATTGCCCAGATAGTTAATCCAAGGCCACGGTGTCTGCGGGTCTGTGATGACATACTCGCGATGCTGGTCGTCGAAATGACCGTAACGTTTATTGTCCATAGTAGTTCTGTTTTATGATTATTATTAATAATTGTTTATTTCTCAATAAGTATTCGGGCATCTACAGCTACCACATCTTGTTCGTCAGCCAATAATGGGTTGATGTCCATTTCCTTGATTTCTGTAGCAAACCGGAGAAGGGTAGAGAGACGGACAATAATCTCGGCATACTTCTGTTCGTTGATGCCTTGTTGTCCGCGTGTACCTTTTAATATTTTGTAGCCACGCAGTGAGCGGATCATAGAGAAGGCTTCTGCATAGGAGAGTGGTGCCAGTCCAGACTGTACATCTTTTAATACTTCTACGAAGATACCACCAAGACCGCAAAGCACCACATGTCCGAAACGCTCCTCATATTTTGCGCCTATAAAGAGTTCTGTACCTTTCAACATTTTCTGAACCATCACCGCATTGGCATCTTCAATTTGCATCATACGATCAAACTCCAGTGCAAGATGTTCTGGGGTACGGATATTCAAGGTTACACCACCTACATCACTCTTATGGACTGGTCCTACGACTTTTGCCACAACAGGATAGCCCACTTTCTGAGCAAAGGCGATGAGTGTATCTTTGTTTGCCGATACTAATTCGGGTACCATCGGTATGCCAGCACAAGATAGAATCTCATGAACGATATCAGGGGTAAGATAACCATTGGTGACGCCCTCAAACTTCAGTCGGTTGGTCTCTCGGTAGATGATATCTCTTATCTTCGGCACATCCACTCCAAAGAGTTCTATCTCAGGAGGTGCTGGCGGCGGTGTTTGCATAATCTGTGATAGTGCTGTGGCGAGTGTTACCTCATCGGAGAAGTTGACATGACCTTTGGCAAGAAACTCTGCAACCTCTGGACCTGCTGTATGGAGACTCGGAAGGATAGGGAAGATAGGTTTTTTGCAGGTGAGCATTTTCTGATGCAGCACCTCATACGCTTCATAGAGTGTTGTTAATCCTGGTGTTCCATAGATGACAGCGATGGCATCAATATTATCGAAGCGGTTCTCACAATAGTCGATAGCAAGCCCTAATATCTCGGCTGTTCCTGTAGCAAGGATGTCAATAGGGTTAGCCACACTGGAGCCTGGTAACAACTGCGCCTTCAGTTCGTCTGCAACCTCACCTTCGAGTTTGGGGACTTCCAATCCTCCTTTCGACAAGGCATCTGTTAGCATCACGCCAGGTCCACCAGCATGAGTAACAATCGCAAAACGCTTACCCGTCAACGGAGGAAGAGTAAGGATACATCCCACCGTTGTCAGTTCCTCTCTGGAATGGCATCGTACAATACCAGCCTTACGGAACAAAGCTTCTACTGCCGAATCGCTGGAAGCAATGGCACCTGTATGACTTGATGCGGCACGACTGCCACTCTCACTGGAGCCTGCCTTGATAGCGGCGATACGACACCCCTTACGGATAAGGGAACTCGCATGGAATAGCAATTTATCGGGATTGGAAATGTTTTCTATGTAGAGCAACTTCACATGAGAGTCTGTATCAGGGTTGAAGTGCTCATCCATATATTGCAGTGCATCCTCGATGCCTATTTGTTTTCCATTTCCTATCGACCATACGGAATTAAACTGCAAACCTTTGATGACGGCACTCTCTAAAATAAAGACCGCCGTTGCCCCTGAGCCACTGACAAAATCCACTCCCTGTGGATGAAGTTTGGGGATGGGTTGCGTAAATACACTATGATGTTGACGATTTAACAATCCAATGCAGTTAGGACCAATCAACGATGCTCCATATTTTTTACAAGTATCGAGAATGCGTTGTTCCATCTCTGCTCCTGCCTTTGTCTCTTCTCCGAAACCTGCGGAGATAATGATGAATGCCTTTGTTTGCTTTTCTTTCGCTAATAGTTCTACAGCGTCTGGACACAGCTTTGCGGGAATGACTAAGATGGCAAGTTCCGTTGGTGGTAACTCTTTTGCATCGTGGAATACCTTGATGCCTTGAACCTCGTCTTCCCTTGGGTTGACAATACGTAATACACCCTTGTAACCTCCTTGCAGGATGTTACGTACGATAGCGCCACCAGGTTTGTGGATATTATTGGAGCCACCAATCACTGCAATGGACTTGGGGTCCAGTAGTTCTCGGTTAATCATACGATAACGATGGATTTAACGGGATAAGGAGCAATAGTAGATTCTGGGAAATAAAATCCCAGTTTCAGAACGTGTTTGATAGGCATGCCGTCAGCAATGTCTTCCCCGCTTTCCTCTCGATCCAGATTCTTATTAAACTTTCCGTTAATGGGACCATGAACAAAACTCTCGTATTCATCCCCCTCGCTGATGATGCCTATACAAGTATTGATGAATGGAAGTTGCTTAGTAACGAATTGGCGGATATCATGGCATAATAAGTCTACCTCATCGACTCCTGTCACTGTATCCTCGTCAATGGGTTTTCCTGTTGCTAGCATCTTAATCAGTGGCTGCAACTCTTTCTGGTAGTGCCGCAGTTCATAGACACGACTATTTAGAGTGATGAATTTTCTGACCGCTTCGTTATAGACCATCATCTGTTCAGGAGTGAGTTTAGTGCTCATGGTCTCTTTCTCCTTTTCCTTCTCTATTTCGGATAGTCTTTTGCGTTCTTGCCTTTTCTGACGTATTTTCACGATGGCAGTAGCACCCGCCGCGATTGCCGTTACTCCCACGGTAGCAAGTGCTGCCCATGCTGATTTCTTGCTTTTGAGCTCCATAGTTATCGGTTTTAATATATATTTGTGTTGCAAAGATAATATATTTTCTTGAAAAAACATTAACTTTGCAAGGAAAATGAATAAATGTGATAGACAGATATTGAAGATTGCCTTGCCAGCCATCGTGACAAATATTACTGTTCCTCTGTTGGGATTGGTAGACACTGCCATTGTGGGGCACATGGGTGATGCTGCTTATATAGGAGCTATTGCCGTAGGTTCTATGATTTTCAATTTGGTCTATTGGGTGTTCGCTTTCTTGCGAATGGGAACCAGCGGGATGACGGCACAGGCTTGGGGAAGAAGAGATGTGAAGGAAGTCCTACGACTGTTGATGCGCTCCATGATGGTGTCATCTTCCATATCCCTGATTCTTCTCATCCTGCAATATCCTCTAAGGGAATTGATACTCTGGTTTATTGGACCATCTGCTGACGTAAGGTTATTGGCTACTACCTATTATAATATAGTAATATGGGGAGCACCAGCCATGTTGGGACTTTATAGTATGAGTGGTTGGTTTATCGGAATGCAGAATACCCGTATTCCGATGTTCATCTCTATTATGCAGAATGTAGCGAATATCATGGTTTCACTCTGGTTGGTCTATGGTTTGGACATGAAAGTCGAGGGTGTAGCTTTAGGAACCGTTATTGCCCAATATGCTGGACTATTTGTTGCTATTGGTATGTGGATGTGTTATTATCGCAGACTATTAAGACAAGATATTTCGTTCATGAAAGACAGCCTTGTCGATTGGCTTGCTTTCTTCCGTGTCAACCGTGATATATTCTTGCGTACTTTGTTTTTGGTCGCCGTCAATCTGTATTTCACCTCTGCAGGAGCCCGTCAGGGTGCCGTCATCCTTGCTGTCAACACCCTATTGATGCAATTATTCTTATTTTTCTCTTATTTCACAGATGGCTTTGCTTATGCGGGTGAGGCTCTTGGAGGAAAATACTGGGGTGCACGAAACTGGTCTGCGTTTCGTGAGGTAGTGAATTGTTTGTTCGTATGGGGAGGCATCATGGTGCTTTTGTTCACAACGGTATATGTGATAGGCGGTATGCCTTTTTTGCGTTTATTGACGGATGAACCGCAAGTGGTAGAAGCCTCTCGTGATTATGTTTGGTGGGCATATCTGATACCCTTGGCTGGTGTCGTTGCTTTTGTCTGGGACGGAATCTTTATCGGTATCACAGCTACCCGTGGTATGTTGCTATCTTCCTGCATAGCAGCAGTAGTATTTTTCGTAGGATGTATATCGCTGATAGGTGTGTTGGGAAACCATGGATTATGGCTTTCCATGATACTTTATCTCGCTGTTCGAGGCATTGTTCAGACCATTATTTATTCTCGAACTTATTCTATGAAACCCTAAATCTCGTTAAAGGACTTGGTCGTTCAATATATTTCTTCTATCTTTGCATATTATAACTGAAACGCATGCGATATGAAAAAGAAGACTCTAACCATTATTGCAGTAATGCTGTTTATACCTATGTGGATATTTGGACAAGATTATCGTGCACTGTGGAATAAGGTGAAAGATGCTGAGGAGAAAGATCTTCCCCAGACAGCCATCACTCATCTTACCTCTATTGAGGAGAAAGCACGGAAGGAAGGTGTTTATGGACAATTATTAAAAGCAACGTTATATCGTGCACAGATGCAGGCAAACGTTGCTCCAGACTCCTTGCAGCCAGCTGTGGAGAGACTGGTCCAGTTGACTAAAAAGGAAAAAGATGTGGCGCTTCGTTCAGTCTATGCGACAGTTCTTTATTCTATCTACAGGAATAATCGGTCTCTTTCTGACGACTGGGAGAAGATTTGTGAGGAGTATCGTGTGATTGCATTGTCATCTCCAGAGACACTGGCAAAAGTGAAAAATGCCATATATGAACCTTTTGTGGAACATGAAAAAGACAGTTATATCTATGAGGATGACCTGCTTCATATTATTGGCATGGAGTTTGGTGCATGGCAGTGGATGCATGATTATTATGAAAAGGCAGGTAATCGTCGGGCAGCTTGCTTGACGGCTCTTGAATTATTGGAGGAGAAAAGAGGAGATGATATGGAGAAACTCCAAGAGAGTAGTTATATACGTCAGTTGGATTCCCTTATCAACAAGTATGGCGATTTAGACGAAGCTGGTGAGGTGGCTTTGGAGCGTTATGCATATATGAAAAATCATACGAATGCCACTCCCGCAGAAGAGATGGACTATCTCAACCAAGCGATAGAGAAGTGGAGCAATTGGAAAAGAATCTCTCAGCTGAAGAATAACCGAAAGCAATTGGTAGCTTCTAAATTCACCGCAGATATTCCCTACCGCGTTCAAACGACGGGAAAGGAGCAGACGATAAAGTTGAGAAGCCTGCGCCATCTGTCTTCGCTCACGATGCGAGTCTATCGTACCAAACTTCAGGGCGACGATGATGTGAGCATCAATTATAAGAAAGACCTGGAAAAAGTTATGAAAGATGCCGTAGAGGTGAAAGAGGCTTTCCAAAAGCGTACCTTCTCACCCTATGAGGAATACAATGTGTTTGAAGACTCGATTCCTTTGATTGGTTTGCCTAATGGTGTCTATATGCTGGAATTCTCCACAGAACCGAATACAAGTGTTGATCGTGTCCTTTATTATGTCACCAATCTGCGGGTACTTGCCACAGGCAGACAGGAAGCAAACATGCGCTATGTGGTTGTCGATGCCATGACGGGTCAGCCTGTGAAAGGTGCTAAGGTTAAGATACAGGCTAACCGTTATGACGACAAGGAAAACCGGAAGACTTTGACGACGAATGCCGCTGGTGAGACATTTTATACTTTCACCAAGGGAACATGGCATAGTATTTTTGTCTATACAGATGATGACAAGGCTTGTCCTTCCATCAATTCTGGTGATAATTTCAGTTTCAACGATGACAATAGTAGAAGGGAATATACCCAGATATATACTGATCGTGCCATCTATCGTCCGGGACAGCAGGTACACATGGCTGCTATCATTTATGCGAGGGAGAACTATATTGAGCATTCTGTCGTTGCTGGCAAGGCTGTGACGGCGCAGTTGCGCGATGCCAATAGTAAACTGGTGGCAGAGCAAAAACTGACTACCGACGAGTTTGGAAATTGTTCTGCGACCTTCACATTGCCCACAGGACTTCGTAATGGTAATTTCAGTATCCGTTTGAATGGTGCGTCAGAGTCTTTCCGAGTAGAAGAATACAAGCGTCCGACATTCGAGCTGTCGTTCTCAGAGTATAAGGAATCCTATCAGGCAGGAGATACTGTAACGGTTCAGGGCAAGGCGTTGAGTTATGCAGGTGTTCCTGTTCAGGATGCGAAGGTGAAGTATACTGTTCGTCGCCGTGTCGCCTATTGGTGGATGAGTTACTCTTGGTATTGGGGAGCTGGCTATTTCGGCAGAGGCAATCAGACAGAGGATATTTATGAAGGTGAGACGACAACCAAGGATGATGGAACCTTCGATGTGAAGATGCCAATGATTCTGCCCGATGATGACAATAGGTCTCCGATGTTCTATAACTTCGTGGTGGAGGCGAATGTAACCGATCAGGCTGGTGAGACACATACAGGAACGAAGAGTTTGCCGTTGGGCACTCGTCCTACAGCACTTTCTTGCAGTCTGTCGCAGCGTATCCGTCGTGACCAGATACAGCCTGTTACTTTCTATCGTCGTAATTCGGCAGGTAGCGAAATTGAAGGAACCGTCCGCTATCGTCTTGACGAGGGTCAGTGGCAGACGGTTAAAGCGAATGCACCGATTGATGTCCTTTCCAGCAAGATTACCAGTGGTGAGCATCGTTTGGAGGCTGCCTGCGAGGGTGACTCTATTGATATGAAGTTTGTGATATTCAGTCTTGATGATAAGAAACCTGCTATCGAGACGAAAGACTGGTTCTATACGAGCGGTTCAAGATTCCAGAACGATGGTACACCAATTACCATACAGGTTGGTTCTTCGGATCCTGATTTGTATATCGCATATGAGATTATTTCTGGTACGAAGGTGTTGGAGGAAGGCTTCATCCGTGAGAACCGTTCTCTGTGGAACAGGAAGTTCACCTATAAGGAAGAGTATGGCAACGGATTGCTGCTTACCTTCGCATGGGTAAAGAACGGTGTTGCCTATAAACATTCTACGACTATCAGTCGTCCCGTTCCTGATAAACATCTGAAGTTGCAGTGGGAGACTTTCCGTGACCGTCTGAAACCAGGTCAGCAGGAGGAATGGAAACTGAGTATCAAGGATAAGGACGGAAAACCGGCTCCAGCTCAGTTGCTGGCAGTTCTCTATGACAAGAGTCTCGACCAGCTCGCCTCTCATTACTGGGGTCTCTATCCCAGCATGTGGGTTCCATTGCCATCCGGTTCGTGGACCACAATGAGCTTTGGTGGTATGATTGCAAATGGTCAGCAGCATCCTTCTTTGTCGTCAGTTCCCGATTTGGAGTATAGCCATTTCGACCATAGTGTCTATCCTGCCCGTTATTATGCTTTTGGCAGGATGTCTATGCCAGGAAGAGCTCTGATGAAAGGTGCCGGAGTCGACGCGATGATCGTTGAGGAGGCGCCTGTGATGATGGCGGCGGCTCCTGGAGCTGTAGCAGAGGAGAATGCTGTTGCCCGACAAGTCGTCACTGAAGAAACGGCCGCTGACAAGAAGAAGGATGAGCCAGAAGTAACGGAAGAGCCGAAAGAGGAGTCCGTACAGTTGCGCGAGAACATGAACGAGACCGCCTTCTTCTATCCTGTTTTGTTGGCAGACCAAGACGGAAACGTAACGTTGAAGTTTACCTTACCGGAGAGCCTGACCACTTGGAAGTTTATGAGTATTGCCCATACCAAGAAAATGTTTACAGGTTCTTTGGGAGGTGAGACCGTTGCCCAGAAGGATGTGATGATACAGCCGAATATGCCACGCTTCATCCGTATGGGTGACAAGGCACAGATTTCTGCCCGTATCTTTAATATTAGTGAACAGCCCCAGCAGGGAACGGCTTATGTGGAACTGCTCGACCCAGAGACGGAGAAGGTGGTTTATACCGACCAGAAGACCTTCACGGTTGAGGCTGGTAAGACAGGACATGTCACTTTCGACTATCAGCCTACCGATGAGTATTCCTTGCTGATTTGCAGAATGACGGCCAAGGGTGCCGACTTCTCTGATGGAGAACAGCACTATTTGCCTATCCTGCCTGATAAGGAGCGCGTGACGAAGAGTGTTCCGTTTACCCAGCATGAGCCGGGCGTGAAGACGATTGACCTTACGAAACTCTTCCCAGCAGGAATGGCACAGCAGAAACTGACCGTCGAATATACCAACAATCCTGCATGGTTGATGGTACAGTCATTGGCTACTCTTGGACAGCCCTGCGAGACCAGTGCTATCGACCAAGCCGCTTCTTTCTATTCTAATCTGTTGGCAAAGACCATTCTCGGACAGACTCCGAATGCGAAGAATGTCTTCGAGCAGTGGAAGCGAGAGACTGGAAATGAGACTTCGTTGCAGAGTAATTTGGAGAAGAACCAGGAGCTGAAGGATATCATTCTCGCCGAGACACCTTGGGTGAATGATGCCGACCGTGAGGCAGAACAGAAACAGCGCCTTGCAGATTTCTTCGACGTGAACACCATCGACAACCGTCTGTCTTCAGCTTTGGAGAAACTTGGTAAACTGCAACAGAGTGATGGAGGTTTCTCATGGTATCCTGGTATGCCGACGAGTCCGTATATCACTATGAGTGTGGCAGAGATGCTGGCACGTCTGCATGTCATGTCAGGTACTTATGGTTCTGCGTCTTCCATCCAGACGAGAGCCATGAGATACATGGATAAAGAGATTGAAGATATGGTAGCGGAGATGAAGAAATGGGAGAAGAAGGGCGTCAAGCCGTCGTTCCCATCCTTCATGGCCCTTGAATGGCTCTATGTCAATGCCATCGTCAAGCGTGATCTGGATCGCAAGGCAGCTGATGCGAAAGCTTATCTGATGCCGTTGCTGAAGAAGGATATTAAGAACCAGACTATCTATGAAAAGGCGATGACGACCATTATCCTCCAGCAGAATGGAGATACTCAGAAGGCAAAGGAATATGTACAGAGCCTGAAGGAATACACTGTCTTCACCGAGGAGATGGGACGCTACTATGATACACCACGTGCAGGCTATTCGTGGTATAGTTATAAGATTCCGACTGAGGTAGCCGCCATTGAGGCTATCAAGTATGCGGCTCCAGACGATACGCAGACTATTGATGAGATGCGCCGTTGGCTGTTACAGGAGAAAAAGACGCAGATGTGGGATACACCAATCAGCAGTGTGAATGCTATTTATGCCTTCCTCTTCGACCATGCCAATTTGCTGGCCAAGCAGGAGCCGACTATCCTTGCCATCGACCAGCAGCCTATCGAACTCTCGAAGGAGACTGCAGGTATCGGTTATGTGAAGACAGCCATCCAGCAGCCACAGGGCAAGGAGTTCACGGCCACGAAGACCTCCACTGGAACATCATGGGGTGCTCTTTATGCTCAGTTCATGCAGAAGACCTCCGAGGTAGAGAACTCGGAAAGTGGTATCACCGTGAAGCGTGAGATATTTGCGGCTAATGGTAAACCACTGACTGCTCCATTGAAGGTCGGTGACCGCATTAAGGTGCGCATCACGATTCAGTCTACCCGTGACCTCGACTTCGTACAGGTATTCGACCGTCGTGCCGCTTGTATGGAACCTGTTCGTCAACTCTCTGGCTATAACAATGGTTCTTATTGTTCGCCTAAGGACTTCTCGACCAACTATTTCTATCATGGTATTGCCAAGGGTAAGCATGTGCTGGAGACTGATTACTATATCGACCGCGCCGGTACCTACGAGACTGGAACATGCACCGTGCAGTGTGCTTATTCTCCCGAGTATCGTGCTACTGCGAAGTCTGAGACACTGATTGTGAACGAATGAATATGAATAAAAAAACTATAATAACCATGCTGCTGATGCTGGCCATACTGCCAGCATCAGCACAGAAATTGATTGCTGAGAAGACTGTGATTGATGTGGGTAAGACTGGTTTCCAACAGCCTGTCACTGCCACTTTTGAGTTTCGTAACAAGAATGTCAAGCGCTTGCGGATTGAGGCGGTGAATCCCGACTGCAACTGTACCGTAGTGGAATATCCGAAAGACGTGATTGGTACGGGAGAGACCTTCCAGATCAAGATGACCTACGACGCCCAGCGCTTAGGACACTTTGACTATCAGGCAGCGGTGGTCTCCAATGCCACGAAGACGCCTGTCTATATCCGTATGAAAGGTGTCGTGCTGGCCGACTATCAGAATTTCTCCGGCGACTATCCGATAGAGATGGGGATGATGCGTATTGACAAGAACGAACTGGAGTTCGATAATGTCAATAAGGGCGAACGGCCGATGGAACAGATCCATGTATATAATAATGGTACGAGTGTGATGCGTCCGAACTTGATGCATCTTCCTTCATGGCTCTCGGCAACGACGGCTCCTGAGGAGATACGTCCCGGACGTACCGCTACGATTACCGTGACGTTGAACTCTCAGAATGTCAGTGACTACGGACTGACGCAGTCGTCGATCTATCTCGCTGCCAATCCTGGCGACAAGGCAACGCAGGAGAATCTGATTGGTGTATCTACTGTATTGCTGCCAGCCTTCACGAAGATGACGGAGCAGCAGAAGCAGTATGCTCCTCGTCTGCAACTGTCGAAGGAGCAGGTGAGTGTTGTTTTCGACGGGAAGTCGAAGCGGAAAGATGAGATACTGATTACCAATACCGGGCGTTCGGCATTGTCCATCTCTTCCATGCAGATGTTCACCGCAGGCTTGCAGGTCTCTCTCGGTAAGAGCTCGCTCCAACCCGGTGAATCAACGAAACTGAAGATTACGGTGCAGCGTGACGAGATTAAGAAGGCACGTACCCAGCCCCGTATCCTGATGATTACC
Source organism: Prevotella sp. (assembly GCA_017554145.1). Taxonomy (GTDB): domain Bacteria; phylum Bacteroidota; class Bacteroidia; order Bacteroidales; family Bacteroidaceae; genus Prevotella. Next base: position 73,634 of record JAFZIZ010000004.1, read on the forward strand.
AACGACCCCGACAAGTCGAAAGTGGTGATAACGATAAACGCAAAATAAATGGAACATCCAGAGAATAGTGCGGAATATGTAGGCTTGCAGGTGAACAGTGGGGTAGAGCAGCCCGCTATCATCAATCCCTACCTGAGTCGCAACCGTTTCAAGCGGCGCGAGTTGTCTGCCGCAGAGATGGTGGAGGGCATCGTCAAGGGCGATGTCACCATCCTCTCGCAAGCTGTCACACTGGTGGAGAGTGTCAATCCCGACCATCAGGCAAAGGCGCAGGAGGTCATCAACAAGTGTCTGCCCTATAGCGGTAACTCGATTCGCGTGGGTATCAGTGGCGTGCCTGGTGCCGGTAAGTCGACTTCCATCGATGTCTTCGGCACACATGTACTGAAGGAGAAAGGCGGCAAACTCGCCGTTCTTGCCATCGACCCCAGTTCGGAGCGTTCGAAGGGTAGTATCCTGGGTGATAAGACACGCATGGAGAAGCTCAGCGTCCATCCCGACTCGTTTATCCGTCCCAGTCCGACGGCAGGCTCGTTGGGTGGTGTGGCCCGTAAGACGCGTGAGACGATTATTCTCTGTGAGGCGGCCGGCTTCGATAAGATTTTCGTGGAGACTGTCGGCGTAGGACAGAGCGAGACGGCGTGCCATTCGATGGTAGATTTCTTCCTGCTCATCCAGTTGGCCGGCACGGGCGATGAGTTGCAGGGCATCAAGCGCGGCATCATGGAGATTTCCGACGGCATCGTCATCAACAAGTGCGACGGCGAGAATGTCGACAAGGCCCAGATGGCAGCCACGAACTTCCGCAACGCCCTCCATTTCTTTCCCATGCCCGAGAGCGGCTGGCTGCCGAAGGTGCTCTGTTATAGCGGTTTCTATGGACTGGGCATCAAGGAGATATGGGACATGGTGTATGAGTATATCGACTTCGTGAAGGCGAACGGCTATTTCGACTATCGTCGCAACGAGCAGTCGAAATACTGGATGTATGAGAGCATCAACGAGCACCTGCGCCTGAACTTCTACAACAATCCGCTCATCCAACAACAGTTGAAGGAGGCGGAGCAGACCGTTCTGGCCGGACGGAAAACGTCGTTTACGGCAGCGCAGAACCTGTTGGATCTATATTTTGAGGAGTTGAAGAAATGACAGTTGAGATAGACAACGGCAGCGGCTTCTGCTTTGGAGTGACCACGGCGATTCAGAAAGCCGAGGAGGAACTGGCCAAGGGCAACGCGCTCTATTGTCTGGGTGATATCGTGCACAATGGTATGGAGTGTGAGCGATTGCGCCAGATGGGACTCATTACGATTAATCACGACGAGATGCGCAATCTGCGCAATGTGAAGGTGCTGCTCCGTGCTCATGGCGAGCCGCCTGAGACCTACGCCCTTGCCCGTCGTAACCATATCGAGATTATCGATGCCACCTGCCCCGTGGTGTTGCAGTTGCAGAAGCGCATCAAGAAACAACATATTGCCAATTGCGAAGAGCCAATAGCCAATAGCCAAGTGGTGATCTTCGGCAAGAACGGTCATGCCGAGGTGCTGGGGCTGGTCGGTCAGACGGGTGGCAAGGCGATAGTCATCGAGCAGTTTGAGGACGTGAAGCAACTGGACTTTTCGCGTGACATCTATCTCTATTCGCAGACCACGAAGAGTCTCGACGAGTTCCACCGCATCATTGAGTACATCCAGCAGCATATCTCGCCCGATGTCACGTTCAAGAGTTTCGATACCATCTGCCGACAGGTGGCCAACCGCATGCCGAACATCTCCAGTTTCGCCACCAAGCACGACCTGATACTCTTCGTCTGCGGACGGAAGAGCTCTAACGGCAAGGTGTTGTTCAACGAGTGCCTGCGTGTCAATCCCAACAGCCATCTGATAGAGGGTCCTGCCGAGATCGACCCCTCGTGGCTTGAAGGCATCGAGACCGTTGGCATCTGTGGGGCCACCAGCACGCCCAAGTGGCTGATGGAGCAATGCCGCGATGCGTTGCAAGGACAATAAACATTAAACGGGAGCCTTCGGGCTCCTTTTTTTTGTCCCGTTTCCGCGCCTTTTCCTGGGCTTTAACATTTCTTACCGCTTTTTTCTTCAAGATTCCCACATTTCGCTGTATCTTTGTGACGATACTTATGACAGTTTACTAATTTTTAAATATTACGACTATGAAACAAAGAACTTTACTTCTAACTTTGGTTGCCCTGCTCGGCATCATGCAGGCGAGGGCTGACGTGACTATCAACGCGACAAACTTCCCGGATGAGAATTTCCGTAACTGGCTGCTTGTGCAGGACTATGGCAGTGACGGTGTGATTACCGATGATGAGATTGCGGGGATTACAGAAATATATGTAATTAATACAAGCATCGCAAGCCTCAAGGGTATAGAGTTCTTTACGGCGCTGACAGGGTTGTACTGCTTCAACAACCAGTTGACCTCGCTCGACGTGTCGAAGAGCACGGCGCTGACAGAGTTGGCGTGCCACAACAACCAACTGACCTCTCTCGACGTGTCGAAGAACACGGCGCTGACAGTTTTGTCCTGCTTCGACAACCAACTGACGTCTCTCGACGTGTCGAAGAACACGGCGCTGACAGAGTTGCACTGCAGCGACAACCAACTGACCTCTCTCGACATGTCGAAGAATACGGCGCTGACAACGTTGCGCTGCTACACCAACCAGCTGACCTCGCTTGACGTATCGAAGAATACGGTGCTGACAGAGTTGTCCTGCGACAACAACCAGTTGACCTCTCTCGACGTGTCGAAGAGCACGGCGCTGAAATCGTTGTACTGCTACAACAACCAGTTGACCTCTCTCGACGTGTCGAAGAACACGGCGCTGAAAGCGTTGTACTGCCAAGACAACCAGTTGACCTCGCTCGATGTATCGAAGAACACGGCGCTGATATATCTGGCCTGCAGTGACAACCAACTGGCCTCGCTCGACGTGTCAAAGAATACGGCATTGTGGTATTTGTCGTTCGATCAGAACAAAATCAAAGGCAGCGGCATGGATGCACTCGTGGAGAGTCTGCCGAATGTAAGTGAAAGTAGTATGTATGTCATTTACAACGAAAACGAGGGGAACGTGATGACTACTGTGCAGGTGGCTGCCGCGAAGGCGAAGGGCTGGACACCTTATTACTACGACGGAGAAGATTGGTTGGAATATGCCGGCAGCGATCCTTCGGGCATCGAAGAATTGAAGAATTCAAAAGTTGAAGGCCTGAAGTACTACGACCTGCAGGGTCGTCACGTCGTGAATCCGACGAAGGGTGTGTATATCCTGAACGGCAAGAAAGTCGTGATTAAGTGAGAATAGAATCAAGCAAGCTTGAATTCTATCAAACGTGAACGAGTTCGAGCAAAGCTCAAAGTCGTTAAGTAGTATAGACGAATTGAATCTACGGGGAGCCTTCGGGCTCCCATTTTTATGATTGTTTTCAGGTAACAAAATGCAAAAAGACAGGAGAAACTATGCTCGGATGATGGGACTGAAGCCGAGGCAGGTTTTAGACTTCGTTTACAGGAACAACTTTGAGGAATGTTTAGGCAAAGACGCAGCCGAAACGACCACTCATGTGGATGAGTACTCCTTCACTTTCTCATAAAAGCGTTCGAGGAGCCATTGCTTCTGCTCGGGGATGGTCATGTGCGAGTTGTCGAGCTCGATGGCATCGTCGGCCTTGCGGAGAGGGGATACCTCGCGGTGGCTGTCGATATAGTCACGTTCCTGTACGTTCTTCAGGATGTCGTCGTAGTCGGCTTCCATGCCCTTGGCCTTCAACTCGTCGTAGCGGCGCTGGGCACGTACCTCGGCGGAGGCAGTGACGAAGACTTTCAGTTCGGCATCGGGGAAGACGGTGGTGCCAATATCACGACCATCCATGACAACACCCTTGTCCTTACCCATCTGTTGCTGTTGGGCCACCATCGCCTCACGGACAAAGCCAAGGGCGGCAATAGGGCTGACGCGGTTGCTGACCTCCATCGTGCGGATGTCCTTCTCGACGAGTTCGCCGTTCAGATAGGTGTCTGGGCGACCGGTCTCGGGGTTGAACTGGAAGGATATCTGTATCTCGGGCATGCGGCGGCGCAACTCCTCTTCGTTGATAATCACATCACTCACCTCTTGCTTCTCACCTCTCACCTCTTGGAACAACCCGTTGCGGAGGGCAAAGAGCGTAACACTGCGATACATGGCACCGGTATCGACATAGACATAGCCCACTTCACGGGCAAGGTCCTTGGCCATCGTGCTTTTGCCGCACGAACTGTGGCCGTCAATGGCTATCGTAATCTTTTTCATATTCTTTTCCTTTTTATGACGTGATAACGTTGTTTCGTTATAACGAGTAGGTGGCATTAATCAGAAGTGACGAGGCGGACACGTGGTATTTGGCATACGCCACGCTGAGCTTGAAGCGCTGGAGCGTGAGACCGGCTCCGAGGGAGAGGCCGGCACCGTGACTGCCGCTGCCGTCGCCGTCGCTGATCTTCATCTCTTCGCTGCGGCGGAAGTTATATCCGGCTCCGATATAGACGCGCTCGCCGATAAAGATATCGGCACCCAAGGCGAGGTGCTGGATGAAATCGGTGTCCCAGCGGTTGAGGCGCGAGAGGGTGGCGGAGAAGCGCAGGGGCGCGGCTGCCAGCTGTTTGGAGCAGCCCACCTGCAGGTCGAGGGGAATCTTCTCGTAGGTGTCCTGATAGGCCTTCACCTGTCCGCCAAGGTTCTTGGCAACGGCCGACAGCGACCAGCCGCGCTCCTCGTCGTAGTAGTTCAGACCGAGGTCGGAGGCGATGGCCATCGAGCTATAGCCGGCGATGGACGAGGAGATGACGCGCAGAGAGATGCCGCCGCTCCAACGGTCGCCGAGCAGATAGGCAAAAGAGCCTGCGATGGCGATATCCTTGGCGGAGAAAGTGCCGAGCTCAATATTGTCGGCAGTCGTCTCCTTCATGCTTCCATAGTCCATATACTGGGCACTGACGCCCCAAGTGGCACGCTCGCCCCACGCCTTGATGAACGAGGCGGAAGCGGTCTTGGCCCCCTCCATGTAAGTCATGAAGTTGAGGTTGATGCTCTTGTCCGACACGTTGCTGATGAGGGCAGGATTATGGAATATCATAGAGGGGTCGTCGTCCCAGATGGTCACATTGTCACCACCTAATGCCGCTGCGTGGGCACTTACAGGCAAACGCAGAAAGCTATACACCTCCTGACTCTCCTGGGCGTTCACTCGGAGGGCGGAAAGGATGCAGATAAGGACAAAAACGACTTTTTTCATCTAATAAATCCTAAATTCGGCGCAAAGATACTGCTTTTTTCGTAACTTTGCGATGAAATCGCGAAGATACTGTATCTCGGCATAAAAAAGAAACAAATTCTTTTGTTCTGCTCTCGATTTTATGTAACTTTGCACAATTAATAACGGACAAATCCTGTATTTATTGCCGACGGCATGGAACAAAAGAAGTCACCACAGGCTGATTTGGAACAGCAGCGAACTACCGGATTCCTTCTGGGAGTGATACTGGTGTTGGCCCTGCTGTTTGTCGCACTGGAATGGAACGACATCCCTTCGTCGGACGATGACGCGACGCTCGATTTGGACGAGCTGGTGCGCGAGGACGAGATGATTCCCATGTCGATAGAGGAGCAGCTCGCCAAGTTGGAGCCCGACAAGTCGGAACCTAAGGAGGCGGAGAAGCTGAATATCGTAGACGACAACGTGGAGATTCTGCCACAGGACGAGCAGATAGCGGAAGACGAGAGCGAAGGTGAGGACGAGACGTTGCTGAAGGAGTTGCAGGAGGAGGAAGAACCCAAGGCTCTGGCACCGATGGGTATCAATCCAGAAGACAATCCCTTGCAGTTTCGACTCGTAGAAGACCTCCCTCAGTATCCTGGCGGTGCCACGGAGTTTATGAAGTGGCTCACCAAGAATCTGCAATATCCGAAGGTGGCACAGACGCGGAAGACGCAAGGCAAGGTCATCGCTCACTTCTATGTGGAGAAAGACGGAAGCATCACGGGACTGAAGATTGCTCAGTCGCTCTCCAAGGAGTGTGACCAAGAGGCACTGCGCGTGCTGCGAATGATGCCGAAGTGGCAACCGGGTGTGCAGAACGGCAAGCCCTGTCGCACCAAAGTAAGTATTCCTATCGTCTTTAAGTTATGATATAGAAGATTAAACATTAAAGATTAAACATTAAAAGATTATGATACAGACATCCAATGAAATTCTGAAATTGGTGAACGATTTCTTAGACCAGCTTCCTTACGAACGGAAGCCCCAGTCCCTATACGACCCTATCCGCTACGTGCTGTCTATCGGTGGCAAGCGCATTCGCCCCGTGCTGATGCTGATGGCGTATAACCTCTACAAGGACAATCCCGAAAGCATTCTGATGCCGGCGTGTGGACTGGAGACCTATCACAACTACACACTGTTGCACGACGACCTGATGGACAAGGCTGACCTTCGTCGCGGTCACGAGACGGTGCATAAGCGTTGGGGGGCCAATACCGCCATCCTCTCGGGCGACTCGATGCTGGTGCTGGCCTATCAGCGTATTGCTCAGGTTCCGAAGGAGAAACTGGCGGGTGTGCTGGATTGCTTTACGGAGACGGCTCTGGAGATTGGTGAGGGACAGGAATACGACATGTCTTTCGAGACGCGCAGTGATGTCCGCGAGGAGGAGTATATCGAGATGATTCGTTTGAAGACTTCTGTTCTGTTGGCATGTGCCACGAAGATTGGTGCCATCCTTGCCGATGCTCCTGAGGAGGATGTGACAACCCTTTATAAATTCGGCGAACAGTTGGGACTCGCCTTCCAGTTGCAGGACGACCTCCTCGATGTCTATGGAGATCCGAAAGTCTTCGGTAAGGCTGTCGGCGGAGATATCGCTTCGAACAAGAAAACCTATATGCTCATCAATGCTTACAACCGGGCTAATGAGAAACAGCGTAAAGAACTGACCAAGTGGATAGAGGCGCCGACGTTCAATCGCGAAGTGAAGGTGGCTGCTGTCACTCGTCTCTACGATGAGATTGGCATCCGTCAACTTTGTGAGGAGAAAATCAACTACTATTTCCAGCAGGCTGCCCAGTGTTTGGCAAAAGTCAACGTGCCTGAAGAGCGCAAGCAGGCCCTCCGCGAGTATATGGACGAACTGCTGCATCGAAATAAATAATGCTAATGGCCAATAGCCAAATGCCAATAGCCAAATACATCGACACCCATTGCCATCTTGACGGCGAGGAATTCCGCGACGACCTTGATGCCGTTGTGCAGCGGGCCCGTGAGGCTGGCTGTACGAAAGTCTTTGTGCCGGCCATCGACCTCAAGTCGTGCCAGACGGTGATGGATGTCTGCCGCCGTTATCCCGACTTTGCTTATCCCATGCTCGGTCTTCATCCTGAAGAGGTCAAGGCTGATTGGCGCGAGCAACTTATGCAGATTAAATCTATCCTCCACTCACCTCTCACCCCTCACCCCTCACCCCTTGCCATCGGCGAAGTCGGTCTCGACTATTATTGGAGTCGTGAGTTTGAACAAGAGCAGTTGGAGGCTTTCGAGGAACAGGTACGCTGGTCGGTAGAGATGCGTCTGCCGTTGATGATACACTGCAGGAAGGCACAGAACGAGATGGTGGCGATATTGAAGAAATATGCAAGCGAACAGTCTGGCGGTGTGTTCCATTGTTTTACAGGCAACGAAATCGAGGCACGCCAACTGTTGGAGTTCGATAACTTCGTATTGGGTATCGGGGGCGTATCGACCTTCAAGAAGAGTCATCTGCCGGAAGTGTTGCCAGCCTGTGTCCCGTTAGACCGTATCGTGTTGGAGACCGATGCCCCTTATATGGCTCCTGTCCCGATGAGAGGACAGCGCAACGAACCCGCCTTCATCCGCCATATCATCACCCGTCTCGCTGAGGCGTATGGAGTCAGTGAAGAAGAGATATGCCGTCAAACGAATGAAAATGTGAAAAAAGTTTTCGGGATTCAGATTTAATTCGTATCTTTGCAGTCGGTTTTTGAGAAGGAGAGGTGCTCGAGTGGTTGAAGAGGCACGCCTGGAAAGCGTGTAACCGGCAAAACTGGTTCGCAGGTTCGAATCCTGTTCTCTCCGCAGGATAAAGGACAGGTTCAAAGCTCCGAGGCAGAATGCCGAGGTCATCCTGTTCTCTCCGCAACTTTTTTCTTCTAAAGTATGTACGTATGAAAAAACTAATTGCATTTCTGGCAATTATCGGCTTGTTTGCATGCGTGCAGCCGATGGTGGCACAGACAAAACAGCCAAAAGACTCAACGGAATTAGTGGGTAGTGATACGCTTGTGGCAGATTCTGCCATGGCATTGATTGATGCTGACCTGAGTGAGATGGATCCGAATGCCGAAGGCGGTCTGCATAAGATTCTCAAGTCGAAGTTCATTGAAGGCACTGCCGGCTTCATGTCGCTGGTAGCCCTTGCATTGGTGATTGGTCTAGCCTTCTGTATTGAGCGTCTCATTTACCTGACGCTATCAGAGATTAACGCCAAGAAACTGATGGAGGACATTGATGGCAAGTTGGAACAAAACGATGTGGAGGGAGCGAAGGAACTCTGTCGGAATACTCGTGGTCCTGTGGCAAGTATCTGTTATCAGGGACTATTGCATATCAAAGAGCCTATAGAACAGATTGACCGCCAGTTGACAAACTACGGAACGGTACAGATTTCCAATATGGAGAAAGGCTGTTCGTGGATTCGTTTGTTCATTGCCGTTGCACCGTCGTTGGGATTCTTAGGAACGGTAATCGGTATGGTGATGGCTTTCGATCGTATCCAGACGGCAGGAGATATCAGTCCTACGATTGTGGCTTCTGGTATGAAGGTGGCTTTGATTACGACCATCTTCGGTATTATTGTTGCGTTGATACTGCAACTCTTCTATAACTATATTCTCTCTAAGATTGAGCACTTGACCTCCCAGATGGAAGAGAGTGCCATCACGCTGATTGACTCAGTTACAAAGTATAAGAATAGGAGTTAAGAAGTATGGCAAATATCGGAGATTACTTATTGGCAGAGGTGATGTTGTGGCTGATGTATGCTGCTTTGTTGGCAGCCATTGTTGCTGCCATTGTATCTGCTGTCCGTTCTTTCCGTCAGCGCTCAGAGAGTATCGCCATGAGCAATAGGGTACCTCGCCAATGGATTGCATGGGGAATCGTGGGCTTCACCGTTCTTCTACTTGTCATTACTTGTCTGTTGGGCTCTTCACAGCCTTTGATTATCAATGGTATCAGTTATACGGATCGTTTTTGGTTAAAGACCACTGACGGACTGATAGCCTCGTCGCTTATCCTTATTGTGATTGCCGCCTGCTTTGTAGTGTATGGTATCTCAGGGATGAATAGAAAGATAAAACGCTAATAGCCAATCGCTAACTGCTAAAAGCAATAATATATGTTCTTCCGTCGTAAACATCGGGACGTACCCGAACTCAACACCACTTCGACTGCCGACATCTCTTTTATGTTGTTGGTGTTCTTCTTGGTGACCTCGTCGATGGATACGGACAAAGGCTTGTCGAGACAATTACCACCCTTGGATGATGCGCCCCAGAAGGAGGTGGATATCAGTCGCGACAATGTGATGCAGATACGATTGGACAGCAAGGATTCGTTGTGGGTAGATGACAAATCTGTTGCCTTTGAGACTTTACAGCAACAAGTAGAGTCGTTTGTGGCAAGCAGACAAACGGAAAGATATGTGGTGGGCGTACAGACAGACCGTGCTACCAGTTATGAGGCTTATTTCGAGATGCAGAATACGATCGTTGCCGCTTTCCATGCTTTGCGTGAGAAGATGGCACGACAGCGTTATGGACATAGTTTTTCCCAGTGTACGGAAGAGGAACGTTTTGTGATTGTTCAACGATATCCCTTGCGAATCAGTGAGGCACAACCCACACAGGAAGGAGGTCGCCCATGAGTCGTTTCCGTCGTCGTAAACATGAGGTACCAGGATTGAATCTCGCTTCTATGCCAGACTTGATCTTTACCGTTCTGTTCTTCTTTATGATAGTGACCCACATGCGTCAGACAGAAATGAAAGTGCGCTATGTGGTGCCGCAGGGAACAGAGTTGGAGAAGACGGGACATAAAGGTAGTGTGGTTTACCTGTATATCGGTCATCCTGTGGATGAAGAAGGAAATGAAACAAGTGACGAGACTCGTATTCAGATTAACAACCGTTATGTGTCTGTTCATGAGATACCAGGTGCCATTGCCCAGGCACGCGAAGAGATGTCGAGTGAGGACAGGATGCGCATGACGGTGAGTATTCATGCCGACCGTAATACCGATATGGGTGTGATTAATGACGTGAAACAGGCACTGCGACAGGCTGGAGCCCTGTATATCAATTACTCAGCAACCAACAAAGAGAAGGATAAAAATTCAAAACAATAATATTATGGCAATACCAAAACTAGATCGGTTAGACAAGCAAATTCTTCGCATGATAGCAGAAGATGCGCGTGTTCCATTCCTGGAAGTAGCCCGTGCCTGCAATGTCAGTGGAGCGGCTATCCATCAACGTATACAGAAACTGACAGCCCTTGGTGTATTGAAGGGTTCCCAGTTTGTGATTGACCCAGAGAAGATTGGCTATGAGACTTGTGCGTATATCGGACTGAACCTGAAGAACCCTGAGGACTTCGACAAGGTACTGGAAGAGTTGAAGAAGATTCCAGAGGTGACAGAATGCCATTATACGACGGGTAACTTTGATATGTTCATCAAACTCTATGCCCAGAACAACCATCATCTGTTGACTATCATTCACGATAAACTGCAACCGTTGGGATTGGCAAGCAGTCAGACGCTGATATCCTTCCACTCGGCTTTCAATCGTCAGTTGCCGATTGTGGATGCCCCAGTGTTGGAAGAAGAATAGTCGTTTAACGGATATAATCTACAAAGGCGTATTCGAAGGCATGTTTCTCATCCTTCGGATGCGCTTCTTTCGTTTCTATCTGCCAGTCGCTGTAGTCGGGGAAGAAAGCATCGGCTTCCTTGGGGGTATCGTCAATCTCCGTCAGACAGAGTCTATTGGCCAAGGCAATCGCCTGTTCATAGACACGTGCACCACCGATGATATATACCTGTTCGTCATCCTTGCAGCTCTTTAATGCTTTCTCTAAAGAAGGGAATACCTCACAGCCAGGGAAGTCTTTGGCAGTACGACTTAATACCACATTACGGCGATTGGGCAGTGCACCCTTCGGCAAACTCAGGTAGGTGTTACGTCCCATGATGATGGTATGTCCAGTGGTAAGTGCCTTGAAACGCTTCAAATCATTAGGCAACCAATACAGTAGTTTGTTCTTATATCCGATAGCACGGTTGTTGGCTACGGCGGCGATAATATTGATGATGGGCATAATGGGCAAGATGGGTTTAATGGGTTATACCGAGACTTCAGCCTTAATATGAGGATGAGGGTCATAACCTTCGAGTTCGAAGTCCTCATATTGGAAGTCGAAGATGCTCTTTACATCAGGATTGATCTTCATCGTAGGCAGTGGACGAGGCTCACGCGTGAGTTGTAACTTCGCCTGCTCGATATGATTCAGATAGAGGTGTGTATCACCCGTAGTATGGATGAAGTCGCCAGCCTTATAGCCTGTTACCTGTGCCATCATCTGCAGAAGGAGGGCATACGAGGCGATATTGAACGGAACACCGAGGAAAGTGTCTGCACTGCGCTGATAGAGTTGGAGCGACAAGCGTCCGTCGGCGACATAGAACTGGAAGATCGTATGACAAGGGGGCAATGCCATCTTGTTGACCTCCGCCACATTCCATGCCGATACAATCATACGACGGGAGTCAGGATTGCTCTTCAACTGGTCGACCACATACTGAATCTGGTCGATAGTACCACCGTTATAGTCAGGCCATGAGCGCCATTGGTGTCCATAGACGGGTCCTAAGTCACCGTTCTCATCTGCCCATTCGTCCCAGATACTCACCTTATGGTCCTTGAGATACTGGATGTTCGTATCACCACGGAGGAACCAAAGCAGTTCGTAGATGATGGACTTCAAGTGTAGTTTCTTGGTGGTCAGCAAGGGGAAACCGTCATCAAGGTTATAACGGCTCTGTGTTCCGAAGATGCTGATAGTACCAGTTCCTGTGCGGTCGCCCTTTTGCGTACCTTCTGTCAGGATGCGATTAAGTATGTCTAAATATTGTTTCATATCTGTTTAAGTATAGGTTCGTATTCGTTGGGTAAATAAGTTGTTTTGATTCTCCAAGGTTTGGGGTAGAGGTTGTTGGCGCGATTGCCGATATTCTTCACCTGTCCTAAGGGTATTCCCATAAAGGTTACCTCAATGATGCCGCAAGGGGTCTCATCGGATAATACGAGCGCTTCCCCCCGCAGATAGGCGATGGCTTGTTGATAGGATAGGGCTACAGAGAACTTTACTTCAGGTTTGTTATTTGTTCCCAATGTGGGAATGTTTTGTTCCCAACGTGGGAATATTTTGTTCCCAACGTGGGAATAATTGGCACTTTCTGTACTCTTTTTCCTTTTCTTCAATACACACATAAAGAGTCCTTCACCACGAGAAATGCCAGGAATGAAGCGGTAGACCGGTTCTGTGAATCCTTCGAGCAGGGAACCAGTAATATTCCACTCGGGTTTCGTCTCCACTTTTAGCACTTCCGCCTCATAGTTATCAAGCATCCAACGGATGTTCTCTTCGTTCTCCTTTGTATTAAAGGTACACGTACTATATATAAAGAGACCACCCTCGTTGAGACATTCCCAAGCGTCGCTGACAATCTCGCGTTGCAGTCGCCAGCACTTCTCGACATTCTGAGGACTCCATTCACGGATAGTTGCCTCGTCTTTGCGGAACATTCCCTCACCAGAACAAGGCACATCGCAGAGGATGACGTCAAAGCGTAACTTTGACTTTCTGTAATCCTTGGGGTATTTATTTGTGACGGTACTGTTATCCCAGCCCCATTTCTGCATATTCTCCGACAGAATATTCGCCCTGTTGCGAATGGGTTCGTTGCTATAGAGCACGCAGTCTTCAGGTAAAGCCGAGCGGAGTAGAGTAGACTTTCCACCAGGAGCGGCACACATATCTAAAGTTAAGAGATGAGAGTTAATAGTTAAGAGTTGACGCAAGACTTCATCAAGGAACATCGAGGCGGCTTCTTGCACATAGTAGCAGCCGGCATGGAAGAGGGGATCCATCGTGAAGTTAGGACGCTTCTTCAGATAGTAGGCATGGCGGCACCAAGGCACTTGTTCACCGTCAATCGGTTCTCCTGCAGGCCTCTTCGGGTTGAGACGAATGCTCACAGGAGCCTCTTCCTCGAACGATTGCAAGTATCGTTTGAAGCGCTCTTCGCCCATCAGTTGGCGCGTATATGAGATGAACTCAGCAGGTAATTCCGTCATTTGCTTGCAAAGTTAAACAAAAACGAGTGAAATGCCAAATTTATTTAGGCATTTCCGAGTGCAGTTTAAGTTCGGCGAAGCCAAAGTTACAAAAAAAATTTGTACTTTTGCAACTAATTAGAAATATGTAACGTCTAACGAGTGAATAAAGAACAAAAAAACATATACGAATATGAAAAAAGTATTGATCGTTTTAACCCTGATGCTTACCCTCGGAATGGGAGCACAGGCCGCTGCTCAGAAGCACCGCCACACCCCACGTGGAACGGAACTGGTGGATACTACAAAGCACAACAGTGCAGTTGATGCTTTCTCTGACACGACAGATACTGCTGGCGTGAACTATTTCAACGATGAAGATTTTGATGAGGATGAGCAAATAAAGAGAGGAATCTCAACGGTCTTCGACCATCTGGATAATGAAAATATGTGGGCGGCAGTAATAGTTCCCATCATTGCCATTATCGTTATGTTCCTCTTGGCACCGCTACTGATTATCATTGCCGTCTTCTATTTCGTCAATAAGAATCGTAAGGATAAGATGAAACTGGCACAGATGGCAATGGAGAAAGGACAGCCGATACCAGATAAGTTCTTGAACGAACAGCCTACAGAAGTTGACGATGAGTATCAGAAAGGACTCCGCCAGTGCTTCGTAGGAATCGGACTGATGATCTTCCTCTACGTTGTCGCAGGAACAATAGGATTCGGAATAGGTGCTCTCGTCTTCTGCATCGGACTGGGTAAAGTCATCGCTGCCAAGACCGCTGCCAAGAAGAATGAAAAGGACAAAGAGTTAAATAATGAAATTGACAACCTTTAAAAACGAATGCATTATGACAAAGAGATTGTATCGCGCTGACGACCGTGTGATAGCCGGTGTCTGCTCAGGAATCGCAGAATATTTGGACTTCGACCCAGTAGCTGTTCGTTTGGCTTACACTTTCTTGACAATATGTACATGCTTCTCAGGAGTCATCTTCTATATAGTCGCGTGGATCATCATGCCGGAAAAGAATAAAATACTATAATTGATGGCATCGATCACTGACATCTCCCTTGTAGCACAGGTGGCTGTTCTCGGCAATCGCAAAGCTTTCGATGAGCTTGTACGCCGATACCAGTCGCCCGTGCGACGTTTCTTCCTGCATCAGACGTTGGGGGATGAGCAGTTGAGCGACGACCTTGCCCAAGATACGTTTATCAAGGCATACACGAATATCAGTAAGTTCAAGGGACTGGCTTCCTTCCAGACATGGCTGATGCGCATCGCCTATAACGTGTTCTACGATTATACCAGGTCGAGAAAACAGACAGAGGATATCGACGTTGTACCTGATCGCTCCACATCGCAAGTGCAGCCTTCATTGAAGATGGACCTTTATCACGCCCTCGCCCTATTGAAACCTGACGAACGAACGTGTATCACGCTGCAACTCGTCGATGGCTACGACATATCGAAGATAGCACAAATCACACAAATCAAGGAGGGAACGGTCAAATCGCATCTCTCCAGAGGAAAAGAAAAACTGGCAAACTATTTAAAACAAAACGGTTATGGATGAACAAAATGAGAAATTGCTTCGACAGTTCTTCAGCGAAGCAGCAGAACAGAAGATAGAAGACAACGGCTTCACGGAAAAGGTGATGGACCGTCTGCCTGTCAGAGTCAAGAGATACACGCGTATCTGGACGATATTCTGTGTGCTCTTTGCTGCTGCACTTTTCACAATATTCCACGGATGGGAACTGCTTTTGGTTCAGTTCGAGGTGTTCATACGTACCTCCATCGCAGAACCGCCCCATGTCAATCCGCTCATGGTGGTGTTCACATTGTTCTGTCTGATGATGATAGGCATCTACGAGCTGCTCAGTTATGAGCGGGTGATTCGATAAGATTTCCCTGCTTATCGAACATGCCGTAGGTTGTGGTGGTCACCTTGAATTCCGTACGACGGTTGAGTTGGTTACACTCTTCCTGCTGCTCTGGTGTGAACGTTCTGACATATTCCTCTGTCAGAACGTCATTTTCTTTCAGGTAAGGATATTTCTCCGTCAACTTCTTACGAATCTTCTTAGGGCTGCCCTTGCCGTAACCCTTAGGAGTAAGGCGGTCTTTCTTGATGCCCTTACTGATGAGATAGTTCACTACCGATTCGGCACGACGCTGTGAAAGTCGGATATTATACTCCTCACTGCCTTTATAGTCGCAATGTGCTGCCAACTCAATGGCGGTATGCGGATTCTCATTCAGCAATACAACGAGTTTATCGAGAGCTTCGGTAGATTCAGGTCTTAGGGTAGCACGGTCGAAATCATAGAAGATATTGTCTATCAAAACGGGTGCCGTAATACTTGCCAACGGGAATTGTAATACGTATTCCTCTGAGTCGGTGACAGGTTCTACGCGCAGTTCTTCCTTATGGTTAAGATAACCAGCACAAGTACCTAATAGTACATAATCGACATTCGGTTTGATTTGTTGGGTAAACGAGCCGTCGCCTTTTACACTCAGTCTCAGGTTGGTACCGTCGTTACCTACGAGGTAAACCACTGCCTGTGGCAATTCATATCCCTCTTGTTCATATACCCAACCTTTGATTGTCTGGATGATTTCAGGATTCTCAAACGAATAGATATGGTCCCATCCGTGGGCATCGCCTCGATTAGAGGAGAAGAATCCCTGATTCTTCATGCCCTCGAAGGTCATACCAAAGTCATCACCTTGTGAGTTCAAAGGGAATCCTGGATGCTCAATCTTCCATCCGAAAGCATTGGGTGATGCGATAAAGATATCCAATCCACCCATCCCCTCATGTCCGTTACTGGAGAAATAGAGGTCGCCATTGGGACGGAACGTAGGAAACATCTCGTCACCAGGTGTATTGATAGGTGCTCCAAGATTCTCTACACCACCCATCGACGTGTCGGAGATACGTACGCGCCAGATATCCTTGCCACCCATTCCACCAGGCATGTCACTGACGAAGTAGAGCCATTTGCCATCGGGACTGACGGCAGGATGGGCGTAGAGCGATAGTGTATCGCGGACGAGTTCCAAAACCTGTGGTTTGCTCCATGCGGCATCCGAGCGTCGCGACGTGGCAATCTGTGCATAGCGAGGGTAGTTGTTATCAGTCTTGCAGACGGTGAGATACATCGTATGTCCATCAGGCGTGATACTACATGCACCTTCATCCTCTGCGGAGTTCAGTTCGGAGTCGATTACTTGTGGTCGTTGCCATTTACCTTTTTCGTCCTTTTGCGAAACGAAGATATCGGCATTCTTCGTACCCGTGATACCGCTCAGTTCATCGCCTGCAGCCTCATTGCGGGTAGAGGTGAAGTAAAGACGATCGTTGGCATCTCCTCCGAAAACGGGCGAGTAGTCGGAACGTCGTGAATTGAAAGTATTCTCTCGCTTGACAGTATAGCGTGACCCCTCCTTCTTCCATTGTGGTGCTAGTTGTGCAGAGTGCAGTCCGCTCTTGACAAGTTGCAGCGTAGGAGCATCGTAGGAGAAGAGAGTATCGTGGAGCATATCTTCAAACACCTTGCCGGCTTCCTTATAACTGCCTGCCTTCAGTAACTGTTGTCCCAGATAGAGATAAGTCATTGAGTCACGCTGTCCATAACGGATAGCATTGCGATAGGCGGCAATGGCTCGTTGGGTGTAGTTGATGCGACGGTAGCAGTCTGCCATCTTCAAGGCTCGCTGTCCTCTTGCAGCCTTCTCCTTGACAGGTGTTTGTGCATATGCCTTCTTATATTGTGTCGCTGCGTCGAAATATTCGCCCAGTGCATAATACTTCTCTCCCTTCTTCAGGGCTTGGTCTGCTCCGCATCCTACAAGGAGTAGGGCACAGAGGTAGATGGATAATATATATAAGGTCTTGCGCATACAATCATTAAAACGGAAAACTCTCGGATTTATTGCCTCCGAGAGTTATTCCTACATATTGTATGCCTCTTTCTCAATGTCGATGAAAAGTTGTCTCATCTGTTTGGCAACACCCTTGTAGTTATCGTAGATCTTGGAATAAATAGGATTGACGGTCTTGGCGTTCCACACCTCTTTGAACTCCTGTTCATCATATTTCTTGCACTTGATAACCGCTTTCAACAACTTGCCTTTGTTGAAATAGAAACGGAACTCATATTGCTGGTCTTCTGCTTCATCCTCAAAACGTGTCATTGGATCGTAGGCATAGATAAACGCCACCTGTCCGTCTTCGTCATACAGATACTCTTCATAGAATTCACGGGCAGCGTAGTTGTATTTTTTTGTGACGAATTTCACGTAGTGCGGAGCATAGATGACATCATCGTCGCTCTCCACTTCATCATAATACAAGAAGGTGTCTTCGATATGACCGCCTGTAGCTGGCAGCCACTGGCGACCATGCAGATGATAAAACAGACCGAAGTCGGCTCCGTCCCATTTGTTGACACCCTGATGAGTGGCAACATACTCCTTCATCGCCTGATAGCGCTCCCTGATGCTCTCTACGGTATTCTGTGCCATTACTGTCTGCCAACAGACAGCAAGGAGCAGAAATGCAAAAATACTCTTTTTCATATTTTTAGTTTTTATCGTTGCAAATTTACAAATTATTCTCGTAATTTTAGAAATCTTGAATAAAAATACTTACCGTTTTTTATTCCTTAAACGGAAGGCGCCAAGAGCAGTTGTGATAGTCAGAACAACCGTAGGCGGTCTTACCCTTGATGATATGTCCCTTGCCACAGAGAGGACAGGGTTTACCGATGATGCTGTCGTCGGGTTTCAGGGCTTTGGACTTTCGTGAGGTCTTGGCTTTGGGAGCCTGTTCGGTCTTGGGTGCCTTGACTTTTTTGAGTTCTGCATCAGTAAGGACGGTGACACGGCGGTTGCTACTATCCTGCATCACCTCACGGACGATATCCGTTACCTGCTGTTTCAGCTCCTCGATAAACTGTTGGGCATCGTATTGCTGGTGCTCGATGTCGCGGAGTTTCTTCTCCCAGATACCCGTTAGTTCACAACTCTTGAGCAGTTCCTCACGAATCAAGTCGATAAGCTCAATGCCTGTAGGGGTAGCAATGAGACGCTTGCGTTCGCGCTTGATATAATGCCGTTTGAAGAGAGTCTCGATGATACTCGCGCGACTTGAAGGACGTCCGATGCCGTTTTCCTTCATGGCAGCACGCAGCGTTTCATCCTCTACAAACTTACCCGCGGTCTCCATTGCACGAAGCAAAGAGGCTTCATTATAATAGGGTGGTGGCGTAGTCCATTTCTCTGTGAGAGTAGGCTGATGGTTGCCTGTCTCTCCCTTGACGAAGGTGGGTAGGGTGCGTTCTTCATCGTCCTGCTTCTTTTCATCGTCATCGCCAGACGATTGGTGCTCACCATCGTCTTCCTTCTTATTTCTAACCTCTTCTCTCACGATTCTCCACCCAGGTTCAAGAATCTCCTTACCTGTCACTTTGAACTCTATCTCGTCGACTTCGCCCAGGACAGTGGTGGTGGAGAACTTACAATCGGGCAGAAAGACGCCGATGAAACGACGAGCCACGAGGTCGAAGACGTTACGCTCGGCATCACTGATATTCTGAGGAACGACGCCCGTGGGGATGATGGCATGGTGGTCGGTCACCTTTGAGGTGTCGAAGACACGCTTTGTTTTCTTCAATGCCTTGCCGCCAATGGGTTTGATAAACTCGGCATAAGGAGCAACGCCACCGAACTTCGTCTGATAGAGACCGTTTAGTGTAGCAGGACATTTGGGATAGATATCATCGGAAAGATACTGTGTGTCAACACGGGGATAAGTGGTGAACTTCTTCTCATAGAGTGACTGGATGAGATTGAGTGTCATTTCGGCAGAATAACCGAACTTACGGTTGCAATCTACTTGTAGAGAGGTAAGGTCGTAGAGTTGAGGGGGCTGTTCCTTGCCTTCTTTCTTCTCTACCTTCGTCACTGTGAAGGGTTTGCCCTCAATGGTAGCGAAAGCCTGTTCACCCTCTTCCTTCGAGGTGAACTTTCCTTTCGTAGCCGTAAATGTCGTATCGCGATAGACGGTGGCAAGCACCCAATAGGGCTCAGGCTTGAAATTCTCTATCTCTTTCTGACGATTGACAATCAGAGCGAGGGTAGGAGTCTGTACACGACCGATACTCAACACCTGTCTGTTCTGACCGTATTTCAGTGTATAGAGACGCGTAGCGTTCATACCTAAAAGCCAGTCACCAATGGCACGACTGAGTCCAGCCATATACAACGGCTGATAGTCGGCTTGGTCTTTGAGTTGTGAGAACCCCTCACTAATTGCTTCATCGGTCATAGAGGAAATCCACAGACGACTGACAGGACATTTGGCTCCAGCCTTCTGCATCACCCAACGTTGGATGAGTTCACCCTCCTGTCCGGCATCACCGCAGTTCACAATGCGGTCAGCCTTTTGCATGAGGCTCTCGATGATGGCAAATTGTTTTTTGATACTTGGTTGGTCGATGAGTTTGATACCGAAACGCTCAGGAATCATGGGCAATGATGACAGACTCCACGCTTTCCACACTGGGGTATAGTCGTGGGGCTCTTTCAACGTACAAAGATGTCCGAAGGTCCATGTCACCTGATAGCCGTTGCCTTCCATATAACCATCGTGGGCACTCGTTGCTCCGATGATGCGGGCAATGTCTTTGGCAACACTGGGCTTTTCTGCAATACAGACTATCATCGTTAATATCCTAAATTATCACCGACAAGAATGACGATGATACGTCCTGGTTTGCTGCTGTTACGAAGGAAATGGACGTAGTTGCAGATGCTTTGGGGTGAATTGCAGTTATGGCACTGACCGTCTACTTGGCAGGGTGTCTTGATGTCAAAACGGGAGGCATTGATGGGTGATGCCGTGCTCCTGGCTCTCTTCAATGCGGCCTCCACATCCTGTGCTACCTTGTTCATTCCCACCACGAAAATGACGTGTTTGGGTCCCCACGTGATGGCTGCCACGCGATTGCCGTTGCCATCGATATTCACGATGACACCGTCTTCCGAAATGGCATTGGCAGATGACAGATAGTAGTCGGCATGAAAGGCGCGGAAATACATCTCCTGCTTCTCCTCGGGTGTTTCTACGAGGTCACGGTCCCATACGTCAAGGGTGCCACGGTCTTTCAGTATCTGGGGAATATTCAGGTCGCGTACGGTCATTGTTCCTCCCCACGTTACACTACTCCCGTCAGGAATCAGTTCGTTGACTTTCTGGACAGCTTCTTTACCCGTCTCACAATAATATGCTTCGAAGTGGCGACGCTGTAGATGTTGTATCATCTTTTCGCCTAAACGTTGGTTGCGTTGTTCTGTTGGTGTCATGTTCAGTTTGTTTTATTTCGAATGCAAAGGTACAAAATTAAGCGAATATGATGAACGGCAATCGTACTTTTTTTACTTTTTTGCAAGAGATGTCAGCCACATTCCCACGAAGGTGAGCAGTCCGTTGAGCATCAGCAACTCATAGCCGAAATGATAGCCTGTGGTATTGCTGACAACCCACTCGAGTGCATAGCAAAGTAGAGGTGAGGCGATGGCGACATAAGGTATGCAGCGGTCGTTGACGGGGCGATGAGTGAGCAGACCGTAAGCGAACATACCCAACAGAGGACCATAAGTATAGGAGGCGATGATATAGATGGCATCGATGAGACTGGTGGAGTTGACGGCACGGAACAACAAAATGATCAGTACGAAGACCATGCAAATCATCAGATGAGTACGACGTCGTAACGGTTCATCATCAGTTCGTTCACAGATATCAACGCAATAGATGGTGGTGAGTGATGTCAGTGCAGAGTCGGCACTGGAGAATGCAGCTGCCACAATACCCAGCACGAATACAAGAGACAGGAAGGACGAAGAGTGTTCCACGTACTGAGGCAATATATCATCACTCATAGCAGGAAGGGCGATGCCTTGTTGTTGATACCACAGAACCAACAACACTCCTAATGAGAGGAATAGCAGATTTGCGGGCAGGAATGCCACACCATAACTGCACATGTCTTTTTGAGCGCCACGCAGGGTTTTGCATGTCAGGTTCTTTTGCATCATATCTTGGTCGATTCCAGTCATCACGATGACGATGAATATACCGCTGAAGAATTGTTTCCAGAACAATTGCGTCGATTCCCAGTCGTCCCATACGAAGACGCGTGAGAGTTCATGATGATGAATTGTTTTGATAGCATCGCTGAACGACAGATGAAGGTCGCCAGCCACTTGACAGAGGATAAGAACCAATGACGTAAAGAGAAATACCGTCTGCAGGGAGTCTGTCCATACCAATGTCTTGATACCGCCTTGACGGGTATAGAGCCATATGAGGAATACCAATAGCAGGGCTGTTACAATAAAAGGAAAACCTAATGGTTGGAAGACAAAATGCTCTAAGATGATGCATACCACATAGAATCTGACTGCTGCCCCCGTCATCTTAGACAATAGGAAAAACCATGATCCCGTCTTGTATGAACGGTAACCCAATCGTTTGTGAAGATAAGTGTAGATAGAGGTAAGGTTCAGTCGATAGAAGAGAGGTAGCAATACAAAGGCTACGAGAACGTAACCAAAGATGAAACCCATGCAAGTCTGAAGGTAGGTCATCTGGGAATGAACCACCATACCGGGCACCGACACGAAGGTGATGCCCGATATGGATGCGCCTACCATGCCGAAAGCGACCATATACCATGGTGAGCGTCGGTCTGCGCGATAGAATGTCTCATTAGTAGCCTTCCGACCTGTGGTGCGACTGACTAAAAATAGCAGTCCGAAATAGGCCAAGATGGCAATCAGTATTATCATACCTTAATAGGCGTGTTCGTCAGTAATCTCCTGTTTGTCGAGTTTCTTTTTGTCAATCGACCACCATGCGTAGACGATATAGGCAAGGACGAAGGGTACTAGGAAACTGACATAGAACATCGTTTTCAGTGTGAACTCGCTGCTGCAGGAATTGGCGATGGTCAGCGACGACTGTAAGTCGGCCGTTGATGGATAGTAGGCCGTTCCATTCCATCCAGCACAGAGCAGCAGGGCGAGGACAACGAGGACAGTGCCGATGCCAGCAGGCCAGATACCACCATTATAGTTTTTAGAGAAGATGGTCTTGCCAATACCGAAGAGCACCAGTACTACACCTATCAGTAACAGGATGAGTAGGTACCACATCGACAGGAAGTTCGTGAGATACTTATAAGGCTCTATGATGATGGTTCCTTCTGCCGTGTAGGCATAGCCGTCTTTCACCAGCAGATGGATGAGGTAGGCAACGAAGAGAATCAAGAACGGGATGGCAGCACCTATTAGTCGTACACTGCCACGCGAGCGGATGTCCTCATCATCGACATTGTTCATCACATAGAGAATACCTAAGGTACGAGCCAAGAAGACGACTGCCAGTCCGAGAATCAGTACCCAGGGGTTAAGCAGGGCATCCAATCCATGGGAAGCATTAGCCCAACGACTGATGATCGGTGTGAAAGAACCTGCGTCAATCATATTGTCTTTGGCGATGAGGAAGTTTGAACCCTCAAAGAAGGTGGCCACTGCACCGCCTAAAAGCAACGGACCTATAATACCATTGAGAATCAGGAACCATTGGAAGGTCTTAGGCCCTAGGAAATTGCCAAGTTTGTTTTGGAACTCATAGCTGACAGCCTGTAAGACAAAGGTAAACAGGATAATCATCCACAACCAATAGGCTCCTCCGAAACTGGTACTATAGAAAAGTGGGAACGAGGCAAAGAACGCTCCACCAAACGTCACGAGGGTGGTGAAGGTGAACTCCCATTTCCGTCCTGTGGAATTGATAACAAGTCGTTTGCCTTCAGGTGTATATCCTAAAGAACCTATCAAGGAATTGGCTCCTTGTACGAACATCAGGAAAACGAGGATGGCACCCAATAGTGATACGATGAACCACCAATATTGCTGTAAGAATTCGTATGTCATATCCTTATATCTTTAAACTTTAACCTTTAAACTCTAAACTTTATCCGAATACTCTGGTCCTTTTTTGATTTGTTTCAGCAGGATACTGATCTCTACGGCAAGCATCAGCGTGAAGAGGAACAGGAAGATAAAGAAGGTGAGGGCAACAGCACTGCTGTTGATATCACTCACAGCCACCCATGTTGGCAGCATGTCCTGAATGGTCCAGGGTTGACGACCGAATTCTGCAACGAGCCAACCGCTTTCTGAAGCGATATAGGCAAGGGGAACGAGCGCGATGGCTGCGATATAATGCCATTTGGGAAGTCCTGCAATATCGTTCGAGTCGGCTTCCGTCTCAGGTATCACTCCTATGGTAGCGAGCAGTCTCCGTGTCACAATGGAGAAGAACGGGATCTTGAAGACCATCAGTAGGATGACACTGAAGAACAGGATGAAGATACAACCCAGTCCCACCATGATACGGAATGCCCAGAAATTGACGGGGATATAGGGTACGATATCGTTTTTGTCCTTCACGTAGCCATAGCCGAAATACTTCATATTAGCGGTGAGTAGTGAGAGGTGAGCGGAGAGTTCTGCTTCGCTGGCATCTTCTTTCTTTGCCTTGCGATAGGCTGCAAGGGCTGTAATGGCTTTCTTGCCTCGCTCTATCTTCTCGTCCACAGAAGGCTCTTTGGTACCGTCGGGTTTAGTATAACCGTTCAGGATGTCGTTGATGCCAGGCACGTAACCATGAATATCGTTCGTTGCCATAAACGAGAGTGCATAGGGCATTTCCAGTTTCAGTGGAGCCGACTCTTCGTTGGCATAGTCTGGTTGTGCTATAGGGTTCACCCACGCGATGGCAGTCAGTCCTTGGTCGGTACCACCGTTATAGAGAGCTTCCATAGCCGCCAGTTTCATCGGTTGTACCTCACCAACGCTTTGGGCCGACTTATGTCCTGTGCATGCAGCACCTACAGAGGCTATCAGTCCCACGATAGCACCAATCTTGATACTCTCCTTGGCGAGTTCTATGTCCCGTTTTTTCATGAGGTACCAACAGGAAACAGCCACGACGAAGATAGCACCGATGATCCATGCGGAGATAACGGTGTGACAGAACTTGTCGATAGCAAAGGGAGAAAGGGCTACATCTAAGAACGACACCATCTCATTGCGCATCGTTTCAGGATTGAATTCACAGCCTACTGGATACTGCATCCAAGCATTGGCCACCAAAATCCACCAGGCAGAGATGGTGGCTCCTAAACCTGTCAGCCAAGTAGAAGCCAAATGGAACCCTTTGGAAACTTTGTTCCATCCGAAGAACATCACAGCGACGAAGGTAGATTCCATAAAGAAGGCGACAATACCCTCTACGGCAAGTGGTGCTCCGAAGATATCCCCCACAAACCATGAGTAGTTCGACCAGTTGGTACCAAACTCAAACTCGAGGATGATACCAGTGGCAACACCCATCGCGAAATTGACACCGAAGAGTTTCTGCCAGAACTTTGCCGTGTCTTTCCAGAAAGGCTTTTTAGTACGATAGTAGCAAGTCTCTGCGATGCCCATGATAACTGCCAGTCCCAATGTCAGCGGGACAAACAGCCAGTGATAGATGGCTGTCAGTGCAAACTGTGCTCTCGCCCAGTTGATGGAGCCGGCATCGATGCTCAATAGAAAGTCATTCATATTCGTATGATTTAAGTTAGTGATTAGCCCGTTCTATCATCTCTGTTGCCACATAGTCAGGTTCTTCGCCCTCGTTGGTGTGGCTTTTGAGAAAATCAGGAAAGAAAAATAGTTTTAGAATCACAAAGATAATAAACAACTTGATGAGGATGATAGCCCACAAGGTACGCCCTATCCGCATATTGCGGAAACCATCATAATAGAGGTGAAAGACCTTATACCAGAAGCCTTGTTTCTTCATAAGTTGTCCTCTTTTTTCGTTAATATTGATGCAAATATAGTAAATAAATTCAAAACTGCCAATTTTTCTTTGTAGATTTATGGAAAAAATTCTACCTTTGCACCGTTTTAATAAATAAAGGACGAGATACTGTATAGTATTTATTATATGGATAAGAAGATTATAATCATCCTTAGTGTTGTGATTGCTCTATTGATTGCAGGAGTGGCCTATCTCGCCTATAACCTGAACCAGCAGACACAAGCTAATAAGGATATGGAACAGTTGGCTGTACTGGACAAACAGGAGATGGAAAATGAATACCAGCAGTTTGCCGACCAGTATAGTGAGATGAAGACCCGCATCAATAATGACTCTATTATCGCTCAGTTGACTCGTGAACAGGAGCGCACACAGCAGTTGTTAGAGGAGTTGAAGAACACGAAGGCTACCAATGCGGCAGAAATCACTCGTTTAAAGAAGGAACTGGCTACCGTTCGTGCCGTGTTACGCAGTTATGTGTTGGAGATTGATTCTTTGAATCGTTTGAATCTGGCATTGCAGAATGAAAACGACAGAGTGCGTAGCGAGTTGGAAGAGAGTAATCAGCAGAATCAGGCGTTGACCTCTGATAATGCGACACTTTCTGAGAAGGTGGCTATTGCCGCTCAATTGAATGCTGTGAATATCGATATCATGATGATTTACAAGGCCGCCCTTTCATCTAAGACAAAAGAGCGTGTGAAGCATCCTCATAAGATTGGCGGTTCTACCAACGAGATGAAGGTACGCTTTGTCCTCTCTCGTAATGTGACGGCATCCAATGGTATGCGTACAGTGTATGTCAGGATTCTCACCCCTACGGGTAATGTCTTGAATGCCGCAGGTCAGTGTCCTTTTGAGGATAAGGAAGTCGACTTTACGGTGAAGAAAACGATAGAGTACACGGGCGAGGAAATGCCGATGGAGTTATATGTTTCTAAGAAAGATACACTGATACCGGGAACCTATAGAGTCCAAGTGATTGTCGATGGACATGAGATAGGCACCCGTTCTATAGAACTTGAAAAATAGCCCATGAATAAGAAATTAGTTATTTTCCTGTTGACATGTGTGACGCTACCTGTTGGGGCGCAACAGTTATTGACGCTGGACAGTTGTCGGGCAATGGCTTTGCGTAACAACAAGCAGTTGAGCATTTCACGCGTCCAACAGGACGTGGCAGTTAATCTGCGCAAGTCGGCACGTACTAAATACCTGCCGCATGTGAGTGCTGTTGGCGGCTATATGTGGACCAGCAAGGAAATCTCACTGCTCAATGACGAGCAGAAAGAGAAACTTTCAAACATGGGAAGTTCGCTGGCTACAGGTATAGAAGGAAAGGTGGGACAGTTAATGTCACAGGTACCGTCTGCTGTCTGGGATATGTTAGGCGCGATGGGTATTACCCAAGAGAGTATTGCAGCCAACGTGGCTCATCTCTCTAATGCGATTGCTACCCCTCTGAATGGATTCGGTCAGGGCGTTGTCGATGCGTTTCGTTCCGATACGCGTAATATGTTTACCGGTGCCATCGTAGTGACTCAACCCGTCTTTATGGGTGGTAGTATTATTGCTTTGAACAAGATGGCTGATATCAAGGAGGAACTGGCATGCAACAGTATGGAGGCAAAGCGTCAGGCTACCTTGTATGAGATAGACCAAGCCTATTGGCAGGTGGTTTCCCTGAAACATAAACAGAAACTGGCAGAGAGTTACCTTGAATTAATCAAGAAACTGGATGGTGATGTCCAGAAAATGATAGAAGAGGGTGTCGCTACCCGTTCTGAAGGTCTGAGCGTCAGCGTAAAGGTGAATGAGGCAGAGATGACGTTGGCAAAGGTAAACGACGGTCTTTCGCTTTCGAAGATGTATCTGGCTCAGATATGTGGACTTCCGATGAACGAGACTATCATACTTGCCGATGAGGATACGGAGAATCTCGCTACGGTGGAACTGACACCACAGTTGAATGTGGAATCTGCTGTAAGTAATCGTCCCGAACTGAAGATGCTGCAGAATGCAGTGGATCTGAGTAAGCAGACGACGAATCTATTGAAGGCTGGTAATCTCCCTCAGGTATCCTTGATTGGTGGCTATGCTGTCAGCAATCCTAATCTGTATAATGGCTTCCAGAAAAAGTTCACTGGTGTATGGAATGTCGGTGTGATGGTTACCATTCCTGTATGGAACTGGGGCGATGTGACCTATAAGGTACGTGCTTCGAAGGGAGCCACGACGATTGCCAACCTCGAACTTGATGAGGCTCGTGAGAAGATAGAACTGCAAGTCAATCAAAGCACGTTCCGTGTGAACGAGGCCAATAAGAACCTGCAACTGGCAATGGCAAGTACCAAGAGTGCTGAAGAAAACCTTCGTACGGCTAATCTCGGATTCCGGGAGGGTGTCATCTCGCCTACTACCGTGATGGAGGCACAGACGGCTTGGCTAAAAGCTCAGTCGCAGAAGATTGATGCGGAAATAGACGTGAAACTCAGTCAGGTGAACTTGCAGAAAGCTTTGGGAACATTAGAATAATTAATCGTTATACCGTAATTACGTAATAAGAATATGAGTGCAAAAAGTCAACATAACAACATCCTGCTCGCCATCTTAGGTTTTGTGGCAGTAGTAGCCTTGGTGGCTGTAATAGGTTTCTTTGCCTTCGGACGTGATCCTGAGTTGATTCAGGGTCAGGTGGAAGTCAGTGAGTATCGTGTATCAAGTAAAGTACCTGGACGTATTCTGGAACTCCGTGTGAAGGAAGGCGACTTCGTGAAGGTAGGTGATACCCTCGCTATTCTCGATGCCCCAGAAGTTCGTGCGAAGATGGAACAGGCACAGAGTGCAGAGAATGCCGCTGCCGCTCAGGAAGAGATGGCTCGCAATGGTGCCCGTCAGGAACAGATACAGGGTGCCTATCAGTTGATGATGCAGGCAAAGGCTGGTTTGGAGATTGCTGAGAAGTCATACCATCGTGTACAGCGTCTGTATGACGAAGGTGTGATGAGTGCCCAGAAGCGTGATGAGGCTTATGCCAACTACAAGGCGATGGAGGCACAGGCAAAGGCTGCCGAGAGTCAGTATCAGATGGCTCGCAATGGTGCTCGTCGTGAAGAGAAGATGGCTGCTGCTGCGATGGTAGGTCGTGCCCGTGGTGCCGTTCAGGAAGTAAACTCCTATATCAACGAGACGGTACAGATTGCCCAGATGGAGGGTGAGGTCAGTGATGTCTATCCGAAGGTAGGTGAGTTGGTTGGCACTGGTTCTCCGATTATGAATATTTCTGTCATGAAGGATATGTGGGGCACGTTCAATGTCCGTGAGGACCAACTCAACGGATTGGCCGTCGGTAAGACGTTTGAGGCTTTTGTTCCTGCTTTCAACAAGACCATCCAGATGAAGGTCTATTATATGAAGGACCAGGGCTCGTATGCTGTCTGGAAAGCCACGAAGGCGAACGGTCAGTATGACCTGAAGACGTTCGAGGTGAAAGCCCGTCCTGTAGAGAAACTGGAAGGCTTACGTCCTGGAATGTCGCTGGTGATTAAATAGTTTACAGTTGACTGTTTAAAGTTTGAAGTTGAAGGCGATAAGGCAAATATATGAGATTGCTTTGCGCGAATGTGACATCATTCGCCATAACCCCATGTACCTTTTCTGCATGGTGATCTTCCCCCTTGCCGTGATGTTCTTCTTCACGTCAATGATGGGCTCTGGACAACCAACAGAATTGCCGATAGGTATCGTCGACCTTGACAATACCTCTACTTCCAGACGAATTGTCCGTAATCTGGATGCGTTTCAGACGAGTCATGTCGTGGCACGCTATCCGTCAGTTAACGAGGCGCGTTCGGCCATCCAGCAGAATCAGATCTATGCGTTCCTGTATATCCCCAAAGGAACCACCGATGATCTTTTGTCCAGTCGACAGCCGAAGATTTCCTTCTACTATTCGATGACCTCTGTGCTGAGCGGTTCACTGCTCTATCGCGACCTGAAGACTATCTCGATGTTAGGGTCTGCCTCTGTAGGACAGGCAACGATGCGTGCAAAGGGCTTTACCGACCAGCAGATACGTTCCTTCCTACAGCCTATTGCTGTGAACTTACATCAGATCAACAACCCTGCCACCGACTATAATGTCTATCTCTCTACGATGATGGTACCCGGTGTGATGATGTTGTTCATTTTCCTGATTACTGCTTATGCTATCGGTACGGAGTTGAAGTTCAATCGTTCGAAGGAGTGGCTTTCCCTTGCTGACAACCGCATTAGTGTCGCACTCATAGGAAAGTTCTTGCCTCATACCTTGATATACCTGATCATGACATTGGGTTATGCGTATTATGTCTATGGCATTTTGGGATTCCCCCATCCGGGAGGTGTAACGAAAATCGTGTTGCTGGCGTTTATGCAGGTGTTCTCGTCCATGGGCTTTGGCATCTTCGCTTTCGGTCTGATGCCTTCCCTACGCATGTCGATGAGTATCTGTTCCCTCTGGGCGGTGTTGAGTTTCTCCATGGTAGGCTCTGCCTTCCCCGTGATGGGTATGGATGCACCCTTGCAGTCTTTGTCGTGGCTGTTCCCACTGCGCCATTACTATATGATTTATCAGATATGTGTGTTTAACGGTAATCCGTTGCTGGATGCCTGGTTCCATTTTGCGGCATTGGCAGGCTTTGCCCTGTTGCCCATCATGGTGGTCAGGAAGATTCGCAATGCGATGCTGACTTATGTATATATTCCGTAAAAGATGAAGAAAGACGGACTGTTACAGACGATAATCGAGGGCATCTACGATGCTTGCTACATCTGGAGAGAAGAGATGCGCCAGACCATCAAGGACGAGGGCGTGCTCATCTTCTTTATCTTGGTGCCGCTGGTCTATCCGTTGCTTTATTCGTGGATATACAATAATGAGGTCATCCATGAGGTGCCCGTTGTCGTTGTTGACGACAGCCATACTGCCATGAGTCGTCAACTGATACAGAAATGCGATGCCGCCCCTGACGTGAAGATTGCCTATTATGCCTCCGATATGGACGAGGCAAAGATGCTGATTAGTCGTCAGGTGGTGAAGGCCATCTATTATATCCCTTCTGATTTCCAGACGAGACTGAACCGTATGGAGCAGACGGTGATGAGTGTCTATTGCGACATGAGTCTAATGCTGACCTATAAGGCAGCGTATATGGCGGCAGTGGCAGCTACGCAGGAGATGAATAGTGAGATACAGGTGAAACTCTCTGGTCATTATACGCAACGGGAGGAACAGATACAGACGCGTCCGCTGGACTATGACGCTCAACCCATCTTCAATCCCGCTGGAGGCTATGGCTCCTTTGTCCTTCCTGCAGTATTAGTACTTATCCTGCAACAGACGTTGGTATTGGGTATCGGTCTGTCGGCAGGTACCTCACGAGAGTCCAACCGCTATCAGGACTTAGTACCTATTCAAAAGCACTATCATGGCACGTTCCGTATCGTACTCGGTAAGTCGATGTGCTATTTCATGATCTATGCCGTGATGGCAGCCTATCTGACGGTAGTCGTACCCCGCCTGTTCCATTTCCCATGCCTCGCCCACTGGCAGGATTTATTGGCATTGATGTTCCCTTACCTGTTGGCATGTATCTTCTTCGGTATCACCGTATCCTGTCTAATACGCTATCGTGAGAATGTGATGCTGCTGGTAGTCTTCGTGTCCCTGCCGTTGCTCTTCATGACGGGTGTGTCATGGCCGCAGTCGAATATCCCAGGCTTTTGGCAGGGAGTGTCGTGGCTCTTCCCTTCCACCTTCGGCGTTCGTGGCTATGTACGTTTGAACTCCATGGGAGCCACGTTGAGTGATATCATGCTCGAATACCGCATATTGTGGATACAGGCATTTGTTTATTTCGTCATCGCCTTCCTGGTCTATCGTTATCAGATTGCTCAGGCACGCTTGCATGCCTTGGAGCGTTTGGAGTTCCTGAAACATAAGAAGGCTTCGAAGATGGCGGAAGTGGCAGAAGATAAAGGTTAAAGTTTAAAGGTTAAAGAAGAAAATAATATATTGAAAATGAAAAAGATTATTTTTAGTTTAACAATGTGTATGGCACTGGTCGTACTGTTGATAAGTGCCAAGAAAGATGATGGTGTCATCACCAAGGAAAATGGTATGTATGTGGTGAATACCTCCACGCTTGCTGCTGATGTGGATGGCTATATCGGAGCCACTCCCCTGAAGATTTATATCAGGAACAATAAGATTGAGAAGATTGAGGCCCTTCCCAACAAGGAGACGCCTAAATACTTCGCCAAAATCAAGAAACAGTTACTCGACAAGTGGAATGGTAAGACCGTCAAGGAAGCACTGAAGGCACAAGTAGATGGTGTTACGGGTGCTACTCTCTCTTCCGATGCTGTCAAGGAGAATATCAAGCGCGGCTTGGAGTATTATCAGAAGCATAAGTAAGGTACTTATAATAACGAATCGGGAGCCATTTGGCTCCCGATTCGTTAGAAATGTCAACTACCCCCAATCATCATTTTTTTATTTCTTATGAATACGCTTCGTTACGCCGATGGCGCCTGACGGGCAGACGAGGCGGCAGAGGTGACAACCGACACACTTGGTACCTACAATACGGGGTTGACGCGTCTCATGGTCGAAAACAATCGCTTGATGTCCACCATCGTTACATGATACCTCACAACGTCCACAACCGATACACAGTTCTTTGTCTATCTTTGGATAGATAATGGTGTCACGATCCAGATGGTCGGGTTTCATAAACGACGGCAACTGCTCACCTACCAACTCCTGCAGGTGAGTGATGTTGCGTTTGGCCATATAACGCTGGAGTCCAAGTGTGAGGTCGTCGATGATGCGATAGCCGTACTGCATCACGGCGGTACATACCTGTACGTTACTACAACCTAACTGAATGAACTCCAATGCATCGCGCCACGTCTCGATACCTCCTATACCACTCAATTGAAAGTTTAGAGTGGAGAGTTTAGAATTTAGAGTTTGCATTTGGGCGAGTTCCAGGATGTGACGCAAGGCAATAGGGCGGACGGCACGGCCAGAGTAGCCGGAAATGGTACGCTGTCCTGACACCTCCGAGTCGAAGGTCATCGTCACACTCTTGATGGTGTTGATGGCCGAGATGGCGTCGGCACCGGCCTCTACGCAGGCAGCGGCAGGTTCCGTGATATGCGTGATGTTAGGCGTCATCTTAGGAATGACGGGAATTTTTACGCTCTGCTTCACACAGGCCGTATAGGTTTTTACTAATTCAGGACTCTGACCGACATCGCTGCCCATGCCCTCGTGCTTCATCTGCGGGCACGAGAAGTTCAGCTCTACAGCGTCGCAGCCTGCCTTCTCGGCCATCTTCGCCAGACGGATCCACTCTTCCTCGGTCTGTCCCATGATGGAGGCGATGACCACCTTCGTGGGATAGTCCTGCTTCAGACGGTGCAGGATGTCGAAGTCCATCTCTATAGGATTCTCGCTCAACTGTTCCATGTTACGGAAACCGTAGAAGTCACCGTGCGTGGCATTGTTATGCATGGCATCGAAGCGAGGCGAAACCTCACGTATCTCCTGCATGCAGATGGTCTTGTAAAACACTCCTGCCCAGCCGGCATCAAAGGCACGTGCCACCATCTCGTAGTTGGTACATACCGCCGAAGAGGCGAGGAAAAACGGGTTCTCACACTTGATGCCGCAGAACGTGATATCGAGTGTAGGATAATGGCTATCGTCCACATCATCCTTACTGATGCTACGCAGTATCTCCTTGATACGAATAGGCCAGTTGTAGTGGATGCAGGCCTGTTCTGCCCGCTCTAAATCAGCATCGCTACAGTCCTTCACCCAACGCAGGGCGGGTTTATGGTTGTCAAAACGGATGGCACGAATAGCCCGTGCAGGGTCGCCCGTTTTGCAGGCTTTGGTACATGGAGCATCCTGGCACAGCAAACAACGGCTGGCTTCCTCATAGATATTTATTCGCCTATTCATAGTTTTATTTTTAGTTTATTATTACAATTCTATCTGGTGGGACTACAGTCTGAAACCGAAATAGAGGCGGGAAAGCCATTTCGAATTACGGACGTTCAGGCTCTCCTTGTCGCCAATTCTACAGTAGTTGTAGACGAAGGAAAAACCGGCAAACTTGTTTTTTCCTATTTGCTTGACTACGGCACTACGGGCAGTGATAATCACCTCAGGGAAGCGATAGCGCAAGGGGATATTATTGTCGCCCGTCGTAAGCGATGTATTACTATAGACAATGAAGGTAGGCAACGCCGAGATATGGATCAACCAACCCTTGCCTGGCACGTAATTATAGCCATAGCCGGCACCAATGCCGATATTGGTCATCTTGAAGTCCATCGGCTGACTGCCTTTCTCGTTCACCTTGCCATGTTGTCCCTGTCCCGAGACGGCAAGCATGAAACTGCCTACAGAGCGACGCTGGATATAACTGTGAGCAAAGGCAGCAGGATAAGAGAAGCGGCGGTGGTTGAACACATAGTAAGCATTGACGTTCAGTGTCCGTAACTTGAACATATCTTCCGACGTGGTGATGTCCCGTCGTACGCCTTCTACCTCGTGCCATCCCTTGAAGTTACTGGCATCCTGATAGGTGACGTCGAAGCCAAAACGTTTGCCATACGAACGGAAGCCTAACTCATAGTCGTGATATTTACCCAGCATCTTGCCTGGGTTGAGCGACAGGTTGAGGGATATTCCCAGATAACTTACACCCACACTGACCGTCGATTTATAGTCTGCCTGGAGTTTTGTCTCGAAATGCTGTCCGGTGTCTGTTCCCATCGACCTGATTCGTGCTCCCGATACATTGAAGCGTCCTACCAGTGTCCATTTCGTCTGTGGACGAGTGATGTAATTTGTGTCGATATTGGCACGCCAGTATCTCACCGTCAGTACGCTGTCCACGAAACGGTTGAGCTTATAGACCTTCTGGGCAGAGACTTGCAGCGTCCCTGTCAACAGCATGACAACTAATATGAAAGAACGGATTTTCATAGACGACATGTCAATCCTATCTTGGTTTCAAAGGTGTTGGCGCGCACCGTACTGTTCTCACGCAAGATCTGGTCTTGGTCATAGTAATAGTTGTAGTGCGTACGACGTGAGTAGTAGGCTAGCGAGAAGTTGAGGGACCATTGCTTGGCAAGGTGCACCTCCATGATGGGATTGACAACCAACAGGGCTGCATTGCTATGATCGCCTTGCACGTTCAGATAGTGTAAGTCGCCAGTGCCGTCGATATAGGGTTGCAGATCGATGTCTTCGTACCCCTTCCACGTATAGAGACGGAAGTACTTGGCATTGAGGATGAAGCGCCCGAAACGTCCGAAGTCAAGTTGCGTCTTCGACTTAAGGCTGAAACCGCTACCCATATTATAGTCGCGCTCAATGACGTTAAAGTAGTCACTTTTGGTACCACCCAGCAGGATACCGCTGAGGAATACACGCTGTTCCAGTCTTGACAGCGCGCCCATCTGAGGCAGGGATATGATGAAACCAGGACCAAAGCCGGCAGCCTCACTGATGCGGTAAGGTGTCAGTTCTGAACCGTCCTCGATAGGTTTGGCATCATAGTAGTTGAAATGCTGGTAGATACCAAACTCACCCGCCATGTCCTTCTTGTCGAGAATAGGCGTACTCCACAGGCGTCCTACAATCTGGAGCGAGTTCACCAGCGGCTGTCCGCCACCCATACCGATGGTTCCATCCACATCGAAAAAGTCGTAAGGTGTAGTATGACGCTCACCATCTACCGACGTACCATACGTCAGCGTCATGTTGAGATAGGGAGCATGGATTCCACGGAACAAGGCTCCATCGTCAGCAAGATAACGCCAACCGAGGGAGAAGGATATGTCGATGGGTATCTCTTGGAAGTTATGATAGCGATAATGATCGTGACGTATGCGCCAGGCATCACCACTGAAGATACGGTGCAAGCCCTGAATGGGGTTGGCGATGGCAGCGGCAGCCTCACGCAGGAAGCGACGGAAACCTCGTTCACGATCGTCGAGTATGGTACGGCTCAGTCGATGTGCCATCTCACCAATAGCCATACCTCCACAACTGGTTGCTATGACGTCATTGATGGCTGGCGGCTCCGTCTCACCTAAGAACTCCCACATGAGCGAACCGCCTAGGGCATAGAGTCCTGATTCCCAGAATGACAGCCCGTTGGTACGTGCAGCATTGAAGTAGAGGTTGCCGTGATAGGGGTGGGCAAACAAATTGGTAATGAAGAAGTCGTTGTCCCACACGAAACCTGTTTCAAAATTATGGCGGATGCTGCGTAGCGTCGTCTGTGCAAAGTCAGACTTAAGCACCCAGCGGTCGAACAATTGCACACCCACATTGATGCCCGTCACTTCGGCAGCGGCCTGCCAGTAGCGCTTCTTCACAGGCAATGCCATCGTGGAGTCACCATAAACGATGGACGCTCTCTTCTCTTCCCATGCCGGTCTCCATGTGTCGCGCTGATCACGGGGCTGGTGGAGCGTCATACCCATTTCGAACAACGGACGGTTGCGGTAGGTCTCGTTGCGGTCATAATAGCGTGTAATGCCCCAGCCCACAGAGGCAAAGGCACCGATTCTCCTGCTAATTTGGTAATCGACGTTGAAGCGAGCCTGCAAGGAATATAGACGTTCAGGCTTATCGTCGCTGTTCTTCTCGAAGGTCTCCACATGGTAGTAGCCGAGATCAGCGCTCAGGCTCCATTTCGGCGACAGTTGTATGTACTGTCCAAGGCGATAGAACAAGGCTCCTGAGAATTTCGAGTCGAGACCCATGAAGTGCGTTCCTATACCGAAAATATTATATGTGCTGTTGTTGCGGTAGCGCATAGCAATGTTCGTCTTGCTCGATGTTCCGCCATAGACCATGAGGTCGATATTGGTCAACGGATTGATATTGATGAAACCGATCTTATGTCCGATGGTGTCGTACGACACATTCACCAGTCCTATCTGCCAACCCTTGGGGCGCTTGCGGGCGATATTGAATGCACCAATTTGTGCACCGTTGAGCGAGTCGGCATAGTTAATACCACCCATCTGCCAACCGCGCATCATGGACGAGGATACATTCAAGATACCCGACAACTGCAAGCCACGGTTCATACCATTCGTGATATTACTGATACCACTGAACTGCAGACCGTTAAATGTGTGTGCCGACATACCTGAGATGCCGGAGAACTGTACACCATGACCACCGTCTGCTGCCACTGACGAGATGATACCCAACTGCACACTCTTTACTGAGTCCTGCACGCTGACGATGCCTACAGGAAACTTCTGAGCGTGTACGCCTATGACAGCCGTTATAGTGACTACGGCTAATAACAGCTTCTTATTCATCGATCTCTCGTATTTATTTCGTTCCCACAATCTGGGTTTTGGGTAGTTCCCGATTACGTTTGTTGACCACCGTGACGACGGATTGGGCGAGATTGATGAAGGCGAGACCTGTAGCCGTATCACTATTGAGGGCAGCAGGTGTACCTTGGTCGCCACTGTCGCAGATGCCCTGTACCAGAGGTATCTGGGCGAGTAGAGGGACGTTCATCTCCTCAGCGAGTTGCTTACAACCTTCCTTGCCGAAGATATAATAACGGTTCTCGGGGAGTTCGGCAGGTGTAAACCATGCCATATTCTCCACGAGTCCGAGGATGGGGACGTTCACCTTCTCATTGCGATACATATCGATACCTTTACGGGCATCGGCAAGGGCTACTTGCTGGGGCGTAGAGACGATGATAGCACCCGTGATGGCAAGGGTCTGAAGGAGTGTCAGGTGGATATCGGAAGTGCCGGGAGGCGTGTCGAGAATGAGATAGTCGAGTTCGCCCCAGTTGGCATCGGCGATGAGTTGTTTGAGGGCATTCGATGCCATACCGCCACGCCAGAGCGTTGCCGTCTCAGGACTGACAAAGAAACCGATGCTGAGCAGTTTCACACCATAGACCTCAATAGGTTCTATCAGGTCACGTCCATCAACATTGACAGCGTAGGGACGTGCATCCTCTGCCTTGAACATCTTAGGCATCGAGGGACCGAAGATATCCGTGTCGAGCAGTCCTAC
Source organism: Prevotella sp. (assembly GCA_017554145.1). Taxonomy (GTDB): domain Bacteria; phylum Bacteroidota; class Bacteroidia; order Bacteroidales; family Bacteroidaceae; genus Prevotella. The sequence goes on from JAFZIZ010000004.1 coordinate 111,209, forward strand.
CTTGTAGCCCAAGCGTGCGAGGGCGATGGCTAGATTGGCTGAGACGGTGCTCTTGCCAACACCTCCTTTTCCACTGCTGACAGCCACGATATTCTTTACCTGTGGCAGCATTTTACCTACCTCTGGGCGGGGCTTTGATTTAAACTCGGTTTGGATATTTACTTCAACATCTTTGCCACAATGGTATTTGATGGCAGCCTCGGCAGCCTTGACAGTAGATTTCAGAAAAGGGTCGGTGTCGCGAGGAAACTCCAGTACGACACTGACGCACCATGGGTCGCCCTCGTTCTGTGGAGCAGCAACGGCAGGCTGGTCGGCGAGCATACCACTCTCAATAATATTCTTCTTAGTGCCTGCATACGTCACCGTCTGCAAGGCATCGATAATCATCTGGGGATAGAGCGTCATCTTCTTAGTTATGAGTTAAGAGATAATAGATAACAGTTTAGAGTTAAAAATTGACTCCGACATTGAAGAAGAAGCTACGGGTACGGGTGGAATTGAAATCGTTGTCCGCAATATTGGCAAGACCGAGGTCATAACCCAGTTCGGCATACATCATCTTATATTCCACACCACAACCCAAACGGAGACCGCCGTCGAAGCGGTTCATGTCGTCAAAGGTCCCATAGGATTTCATCTCCTTATAATCCTTGGTCTTACCACCCAGTCCGAGGGCAAGATAACCTCCGAAGAAAGGCTGCACGAAGAAGTCGTCGTCAACGTCGAAATTGTATTTCACAACGATAGGCAGTTGCAAGTAACACATACGGTAGGTAATCTTGTCATCATTGATATATACCTTACCTCCCTTCTCTGAATACATCAGTCCTGCCTCTAACCAGAGTGGGGCACTCTTAGAAAGTTGTAGTCCGTAGACACCACCTATGGCAAATCCGGAACGGGAATCCGTGTCGTGTGCAGGGGTATCACTACTCATCGTGGCGACATTCAACCCCAAACGCAGACCTAAATAGTATTGCGTATCCTGATGGTTAAAACGGCTTCTGGGTTTCTCAAACTGTGCAAAAGCAGGAATGGTCAAGATAGTTACTAAAACAAATGTGATAATTCTTTTCATTGTATTTCTGTTTTATTGTTGATACTTTGTTAGACCGGCATCGAGCCAGTGGATATATTCCTGAATGTCCTCGTCGTAGGAACGGGAGGGACCGAGGGGCTGTCCGTCGTTGTTAAGCAGGACGTAGAACGGCTGGGTGTTGGCTCCGAACTTGGTGGCTTGCAGATAGCTCCACTTGTCGCCAACGGTATGGAGTGTGCGCTTCTGTCCGTTGATTTCCACCTCAATGGGCTCTTGTAGAGGTGTCTTGTCATCTACATAGAGGGAGATGAGCACGTAGTCATCCGTCAGTCGACGGGCTACCTCCGCATCCGTCCAGACGGCGGCTTCCATCTTACGACAGTTGACACAGCCGAAGCCTGTGAAGTCAATCATGACGGGCTTGTGCTGTTCTTGTGCAAACGCCATTCCCTGTTCGTAGTCCCTGAAGGGTGCTTCCACCACAGTGGTTTGTACAATCTTGTAGTCTTGTGTGTACATCGGTGGTGTAAAGGCACTGATGGCTTTCAGCGGTGCTCCCCATAGTCCTGGTATCATATAGATAGTGAAGGTGAAGGAGATGAGTCCAAGGAAGAAACGGGGCACGTTGATGCGATGTTCTGGCTCGTCGTGTTGAAATTTAATCCACCCCATCAGGTAGGCACCCAAGAGTCCGAAGAGGGCTATCCAGATGGCGAGGAACACCTCTCTGTCAAGCAGTCGCCAACCATAGGCAAGGTCGGCCACACTCAAGAATTTCAGGGCAAAGGCGAGTTCGATGAATCCCAATACCACCTTAATTGTATTCATCCATCCGCCTGACTTCGGTACCGACTTCAATAGGGAGGGGAAGAGGGCGAAGAATGCAAACGGAATGGCGAGTCCGATGGCGAAGCCCAACATACCGAGTGTAGGTCCGAGGATGTTACCTTGTGTGGATACTGCTACCAACAGGAAACCGATGATAGGTCCCGTGCAGGAGAAGGATACTAGTGCAAGGGTGAATGCCATCAGGAAGATTGAGAGGTGAGAGGTGAGAGGTGAGTGGTGAGTGGTTTTCTCTAAACTATCTACTTTCTGGTCTATCTTGTTCGACCATGAGGAAGGTAACGTCAGTTCGAAGGCTCCAAGGAAGGAGGCAGCGAAGACTATGAGCAACAGGGCGAAGAAGATATTAAACCAGGCGTTGGTACTCATCGCATTGAGGGCGTTGGCACCAAACAGTGCTGTCACCAAGAGTCCCAGTGCCACATAGATTACGATGATGCTCAGTCCGTAGGTGAATGCCTCACGGATAGCCTTCGAGCGTTCTTTGTTGCGTTTGAGAAAGAACGATACCGTCATCGGGATGATAGGCCATACACAGGGTGTGAGTAAGGCAAGGAATCCTCCCAATAGTCCTGCTAAGAAGATATACCATAAAGAATGATCGGCAGAGGGCGTGTCGTCCATTGCCTGTAACTCTTTTGTGACGGGGTGCCAGAGATTCTCTGAGTGGTGAGTGGTGAGAGGTGAGTGGTGAGTGGTGTCTGTGGACAGACTGTCTGTCAGCTCCTCGGAACTCCCCCTCTCTTTGGAGGGGGTAGGGGGGAGGGTCCCACTCTTTTTAAATGCTATCTCGGAGGGTGGCATACACATCTCGTCGTTGCAGGCACCATACTCCAGATAGCAGTCGATGGTGTATTGGGGTTTGGTGAATTTCACCTTCTGTACGAAGGTGGCAGCATGTTCGAAGTAGCGCACCTCCATGTCGAAGAGTTTGTCAAATTTCTTCTGCTCGTTGCCACGAGCTCTTAGCTTGCCTACTTTCTCCACACCCTCCATCTTCACAACGCTGAAGGTAGCCGTGATGGGTCCTCCCGTCAGGTCGGTGGAATAAACACGCCATCCTTGGTCAATCTTCGCCGTGAAGATAATCTCTGCCTCGTCGTTACCGAGTTCTTTTAATTGCGTTGTGAAGTGTACAGGGTCAGCCATCTGCGCACTCGCTGAGCACACAAACAGTAACAGATATAATATGATATGTATCTTTCTCACGCTTCTTTTACTTCTTTGGCAGGTACCTTTTCTTTGAACATCCGTTGGATACCTTTCTCGTAGGCATGGAGGGCTTCCATTCCTTTGTGTGTAATACAACAGACGGTACGAGAGAATTTGCCTACTCCTGATTTTGTTACTTCCAAATAGCCAGCCTCCTGTAGCGTCTTGATCTGCACACTCATGTTACCTCTTGTGGAATCTGTAATCTTACAGAGGTACACGAAGTCAGCACTTTCCAGACTGTCGAGTGCCACCATGATTTTCAATCGCAGTTCGCTATGAAGCAGTGGATTGATAACAGGAAACTTAAATTCGCTCATATCTTATTATTTAACTCCTTAACTTCTTCACATATTGTTTGAACAGATGCCCTGGAATGATGAGGGTGATCATCGTGACAAAGGCTATCATCAGCAACTGCCAATACCATACGTCTCCTTGGAAGAAGAGACAGGTAAACGACAGGGCGGTGCCGATAAGACCACATACCGTCTTTGGACGAAAACGCAGGATAAGGCCTGTCATGAAACAACCTATGCTGATGAGTAGTCCCTGAAACATGCAATAGAGCATTTCAAAGACTCCAGCAAAGCCCATTGTCGCCCCTCCGATACAACTGACGAAGCCCACGAATATCCACATCTTCAGAATGACGTTCGCTTCGAGGGTACGCTGGTGCGTGCGCTCATAGTCCTTGTTCAGGAAGTAGATCATCAGGGGAGCACCTACCAAAGGGATACCCATCCAGATCCATTCGCACCAGTTCTCGTTCCACAACATCAGTGCAGCAAACTCCACGAGCAAGAAGAAAGCAGTAGGATAACCCCAAGCCAGAAAAAGATTCTCGCCCGTTGGTTCTTTACTGCTTATAACCTCACCCCTTATCCGAGTGATTAGGTCTAATTCTTCGTTCGTCGTCATCTCAACTTGCAAAGGTACAATTAAGTGAGCGAAAATGCAAATATATTTGCATTTTTCTCTACAGAAACCGCATTAGTCCGTCACGACGGACTGCAAGTTCGTTAGGGACGGACTGAGAGTTTGAACACGACGGACTGAATGCGAGCCTTTTATGTAGTGGAAGGTGAATAAGAGATGAATGATTAAATCTTGTTTTCCAAATAAAAGAGCCCTGCAGAATTCCGCAGAGCTCTATTAACTTGTTTATATTTGCACGTCTTTGTGTATTAGATAATCAGAGTTGGGTCAACGATTTCTTCTTCATCCTGCAAACTCTCATTAATACTACCTGCCAGCAAAGGTAATCTCTCGTCCAGTTCTACGATGTCTGTCTCTGGAATGATATATCTCTTCTTCATAATGGTTCCTCCTTATCTATTTAATGATGACCTTTTTACCGTTCATGATATACAGACCCTTCTTTGGATAGAGTACGCGGCGACCGCTGAGGTCATAGTAAACATTACTGTCTTTACCTATCTTCATGTTCTTAATCGCTGTAGTATTGTCATCAGGATCAATACCGTAGAAGTTACTACCAGCAGATTTTTCTATCTTCAGATATGCCTTTCCTGCAGGAATTGTCGTTCCATTACCAACTTTATAGAATCCAAGACCAGCTCCGGCATTTGCAAGGGCATAATAGTTGTAATTCTCAAAGTCGCCCTTGTCATCTTCACTGCCTAATAATTCGTTTGCCCCATATTCGCCATCGCTATCATCAGTAGTTATATTCAAAACAGGAATGCCTGTTGATCTGATGATGACCGCACTTCCTGCTGGAATAATACCGTCAGGAATCATTCCCATATATACTTTATCATCATCTACCCAAGCAATCCATACTGACGTATTTTCATCTTCTACTTTGTAATTATTATCCTCATCATAGAAGGTTGCCCAATGCTCATCGCCGACGGTTGTGTTTGGCATCTGAATCAGATCTGCATAGGTACTCCAGCCTGCAGCATCCTTGTAGTCGCCTATTTTTGTAATAGGTACGCAAATGGCAGTGAGGGTTTCAATGTTTTTTCGAACAGGATTATCAGGATCTGTATAATCATTCTCATAGAAAACATAGTCTTCGTTGCCAGGAGCTCCATCACCAAGTGTAGGTGGATCTGCTGCATTACACGTTATTGTTTCCAATCCATTACATTCACCAAAAGCATCCGTGCTTATAGAATTTAATGTACTTGGGAGTGAAACGGAGGTAATTCCAACTTCCATGTAGAAAGCACCTCCAGGAATCTCTGTGATACCTTCACCGATTACTACGCGTTTAATACCGCAAGGATAGCCATTGAAATTATTCGGGTTAAAACTACCAACGGCACCACCCATAGTGCCATCCCAGCCACTATAATCTTCAATTGCTCCAGTTCCTGAGATAGTTAATGTCCGTGTCACCATCTCGTATGACCATGTAGCATCTGTTCCACAGTCGCCTGCAGGACTCTGAATATTATCTCCAAAGATGCTCCAATTTTCATCATCTTTATAGGCTTGAACTTTTGCCGATGGTACATATATGGCTGTTATGCCACTAACATCATCGCCAAATGCGTCATTTCCAAGAGTTGGAGGTGTAGAAGCGTAACAACCGATGGAAGTTAATGCACCATATGCAAAAGCTGCTTCTCCAATTTCGGTAACAGTGCTCGGAATACTTATCGATTCAAATGTGCTCATGATGAATGCATATGCACCTATTGTCTCCAGTCCTTCAGGAAGACAAATATTCCAAATTGCTGTTTCTCCCATAGCACTGTTGCCAATAGACTTCAATGTACTGGGTAGTGAGACTGACATTAAGTTCTCTTGCATATGAAAAGCGTAAGCGGGGATGTTGGTAATACCTTCGCCAACGATTAACGTTTGAATACCCGTCCACGTTTCTTCACTTTTGGGATTGAACGTTGCTGCAGGACCGTCTTGATCGTTCCAAGGGTATGCTCCTGGACTTGAACCAAAGGTTTTAATGGCTCCTGTACCTGTGAGCGTAAGCGTACTCGTTTCTGTATCATATGACCATGTGACAGCAGAAGTGGGCTCATCACCTTCACTATCTCCACAATTGCCATTGTAAACTGTGGCATTCACACTCAAGCACACCAATGCAAAGAGGGATGTGCATAGAAATTTAAGTAGTTTTTTCTTCATAGACATAATTATTGGTGTTGTTAGTAATAATAGTTTGTTTTTTAAACTTTTCTCCCCAAAGATAATGTTTATTTTGCAAACATGGGTAAATATCTTTGCACATTTAAGATAAATTAAATAATGTTGAATAGACACTTATCCCTTTATCTTTACACAAGGAAAGAGCCAGTTCGCAAGAAACGAACTGGCTCTTTTATTCAGTAAATTTGAACTAACTAATAATTATCAATTTACAGTCCAAGTCCTTTTTTGGCAGCGTCGGCAGCACCGTCGATGGCCTCGTTAGCCTTCTCCTTGGCAGCGTCCTTTGCACCCTGTGCGGCATCCTCAACAGCACCCTTGGCAGCGTCTACCTGATCGGTAACAGCGTCAACGGCAGCGTCCTTAGCACCCTCAGCAGCATCGCCAACCTGCTCCAGCAGACCATTGACAACAGCAGCGGGCTCAACGTCTGTGATAGCTGCAACAGCAGTTGCAACGGCAGCATTGTCACCAGCGAAAGCCTTAATCTTGTCAGCATTCTCTTTCAAGAAGCCCTGAACTTTAGCAACATACTCCTTTGCAGTCTCAGGATTAGCCTTGATCAACTCGGCAATCTTCTCCTTTACAGTAGCAAGAACTTCCTGCAACTTGCTGGCATCTTTAGCCTCAATCTGTTCTGTGAGGGCAGCGATAGTAGCATTAGCCTCTTCGTCTACATTGATGACAACCTCAGTGCTGTCAGTAGCCTCGCCCTGCTGGGTCTTGTTGTTACATGATGTGAAACCGATGGCAGCTACAGCCATCACTGCTAAAAGAATCTTTTTCATAACTTTCTCTTTTTAGTAAAACATGTTTAGTGGTTTGAAAACCGTTGGCAAAAATACGCCTTTTTTGATTACGTTATATCAAACGTCTTATTCTTTTTACTTTTTTTAATCTTTCAATGTAAGTTCCACAGGGCAATGGTCGCTGCCAAAGATCTCCGTATGTATCTTCGCATCGGCTATCTGTGGAAGCAGACGCTCGGAGGTGACGAAGTAATCGATACGCCATCCTGCATTCTTCTGACGTGCCTGAAAGCGATACGACCACCATGAGTAGGTCACCTGTTCAGGATAGAGTGTGCGGAAGGTATCAATAAAGCCACAGGCGAGCAAGTCGCTGAACTTCTCGCGCTCCTCGTCTGTAAAGCCAGCATTCATGCGGTTGGTCTTGGGGTTCTTCAGGTCAATCTCTTCGTGGGCAACGTTTAAGTCACCACAAAGGATGATGGGTTTCTGTTGGTCAAGACGTTTCAGATAGGCACGGAAAGCATCTTCCCACGACATACGGTATTCCAGTCGTTTCAGTCCGTCTTGTGAGTTGGGCGTATAACAGGTGATGAGATAGAAGTCGGGCATCTCCAGTGTGATGACACGTCCTTCGTGGTCGTGCAAGTCAATGCCGATACCATATTCTACAGACAGGGGTTTATACTTGGTGAAGATGGCAGTACCCGAATAGCCTTTTTTGTCGGCATAGTTCCAATAGGAGTCGTAGCCTTCAAACTGCAAGTCGAGTTGTCCAGCCTGCATCTTCGTCTCCTGTAGGCAGAAGAAGTCAGCATCCAATTCTCTGAAGATGTCACTGAAGCCCTTGCCCTCGCAAGCCCTCAGTCCGTTAACGTTCCAACTGATGAATTTCATACTTATATATATTATAAAGGTATAGTCTTACGGATTGGCAGCAAGTATCTCTGGACGGAACTCAAAGTGCATCGTGTCGTAGTGATACCAGCGACCACCCCAGATAAAGCCGTGCTTTTCAAAGATCAGTACCAGTTCCTTGGGAATATGGTTGGCATAGGTGATACGCTCCGTCTCTCCCTTACCAGGATTCTTCCACAGCCAGTAGTCGCTCTTTGCCACAGCGATGTCGATAGTCATACCATAGGAGTGGGCACTCAGGCGGTTGGCACCTCTGACCTTACGCCAATAGAACGAGCCCGATGACTTGAGATAGGAACGTAGTTCCGGGTGCTTCTCCAGTTCTTTGGCTACAGCGCGAAGACTGTCGGCTGCTCCGTTGACAGTGGTGAACAACACCTTGCCACCAAACCAAGGTACACTGATGAGGTTTTTCCTCACCTGTGCTTCCGAAGCACCATACATCTTTTTGAACAGTTGTTCACAACGGCTTCGCCCTGCGTCCTGCAGATACTCTGGCGTCCACGAACGCCTGTCGTATTTGAAGGCAAACATGTCTTCTGGATCTCCGTTGTCCAGCTTCTCTGTAAAGGACTTTTCTTTTCCGTCATCATATAACATCTTCGTGCCGTCGGCCATCAGCAGATAACCGTTCTCATAGCCTTTGACAAAGTTGGGATAGACCTTCTTCAGTATCTGTGCACCTCTGGGAATACTTTGTTGTGCAGATGCGGGAATCGATGTGCAAAATACGACAATTACACTGACGAATGCCGTCAGTGCAATTGTCATCTTCTGTGATTTCTTCATTATAAGAGGAATTCTTTTTCGTATTTCAACAGAAAGGCGATATTCGCATTCTCATATTTATTAAACTCTTTGGCAGGAATCTCCTCACGCGTTCCGTGATACCAACTCTGCTGATTGAAATACTCACGCAGGGCAGCGTCCTTGAAGATACGTCCATGACGAGCATAGATAGAGTTTTTCAATACACGAATCTGCCCACTGTCGTAATCCTTGATATCATCATAGCTGATGTAACGGGTAGAGAGATAGTCAAACTCTGTGCCCCAAACCACGTTGGGATTCCTTTTCTTAATTTTCACCGTTTTAGTGGTTTTCGTACGAGGGATGGAAGGAATGTCTTGTGCGTTGGCTTCCAATACAGGAGCCATCAGGAAAGCGGCTGTTAGACAGATGACAGCCATCATCTTCTTTGAGGTCAGTTTCATAATCATTTGTTTTTAGTCGATTGAAAATTAATGTAGATAATTTATCATTTCGTGACAAAGGTACAAAATATTTTTCAATAACAACTTTTCTGAGAAGAAAAATGATGAGAGAGATAAAAAAAACAGCGGACTTCCCATCAAGAGAAATCCACCGTTGTTTTTGTATTCTGCGTTATTAGTGAATAATCCTTTAGAATTTCGCCATCTTGATAGCGACAACCGCACATTCATCACCCTTATTGCCCAGTCGACCACCAGCACGGTCCTTTGCTTGTTGTAAGTCGTTGGTGGTCAGCAGACCATAGATAACGGGAATGTTGTTGGTAGCATTGAGACGAGTGATACCTTGTGTGACACCCTGACAGATATAGTCGAAATGGGGCGTCTCTCCACGAATGACACAACCCAAAATAATCACAGCGTCATAGCCGTCGTTAAGTGTCATCTGGCGTGCTCCATAAATCAGTTCGAAAGAACCAGGGACAGTCTTCACATGGATATTCTCAGGTAGTGCACCGTGTTTCTCCAATGTGCTGACACAGCCGTCTAACAATGCTCCAGTAATCTCAGGATTCCATTCTGCTACCACAATGCCGAAAATCATATTCGAGGCATCGGGTACTTTCTCAACGTTGTATTCTGAGAGGTTCTTTGTCGCCATTATTTTGCAGATGCGCGTTCAATATACTCGTCGATGGTCTGATACTGCATAGACTGGTAGTACTTCTCTTTGACTTCCTGATACAGTTTCAGAGCCTCGTCTTTCTTACCCTGGCTCTCAAGAATCTCACCAGCCTGAATGAGGAAGGTGGGAGAGAGGGAGTTGTTATCAGCCATCTTAGCAGCATTCTTCAGATGATCAACAGCCTTGTCGAGTTGGTTCAGATTAGCATAGGCGTTGCCTAAGGCACCTTCTGCAGCAGGTGAAATCATAGCATCACCCTTGCTACTGAAACTCTCCAAAGCATTGACAGCCTCCTGCCACTTGCCGAGGTTTGCCTGACAGAGACCAATATAGAGCTGAGCGAGGTTACCTGCATCGGTAGAACCATACTCGTTGGCTACCTTCTGGAAACCAACAAGTGCCTTGTCGTACTGCTCCTGATTGAAGAGCTCCTGACTCTTGGCGAGTTCTGTACTTGCCTCATTTGCACGAGGAACGAAATAGTAGTTGTGAAGGAGAATAGCGCCTACAACAACGATAATCACTGCTGCAACGCCGATGATGATGGCCTTCTTATACTTCTCGAAGAAGGCTTCTGTCTTACTGACCTGCTCCTGAATCTCAGAAGCGGCTTTTGGGTTTTTGTTTGCCATTATTTTAGTTATTTTTTATTGTTCGTACACAAATCGGGTGCAAAGGTAGTAATTTTAATTGATAATTGATAATTCTTTGACTTAAAAAGTGCAAAGCGTTTAAAAAAAACGATTAGACAATTGATAATTTTTTGTTTTTAATGATTTTTTCGTACCTTTGCGGGCAGATGATACTCGAAAGGCTTTCCATACTCAACTATAAGAACATTCGTGAGGCGACACTGGATTTGTCGCCGAAGATGAATTGTTTTATCGGCCATAATGGGGTGGGTAAGACGAATATATTGGATGCCGTCTATTATCTCTCATTCTGTCGTTCTGCCTCTAATCCTATTGATTCACAGGTGATTCGTCATGATGAACCGTTCTGCTTGATAGAAGGTGAATATTCTGATCACTCAGAGTCCTCTGAGTTTATCTCCTGTGGTATCAAACGGGGAGTGAAGAAGCACTTTAAACGGAATAAGAAAGAATACAAACGACTTTCCGAACATATCGGACTGATTCCCTTGGTGGTTGTTTCTCCCTCTGATACTTTCCTGATTGAAGGTGGTAGTGAGGAACGCCGCAGACTGATGGATATGGTCATCTCGCAGTATGACCATTCCTATATTGATGCGCTAGCCCGCTATAATAATGCCCACCAACAACGTAACACCTTGTTGAAGCAGGAAGACCCGGCACCTGATCCGATGTTGTTGCAGATATGGGAAGAGCAGATGGCGGAGTCGGGCGAAGAGATCTATCGTAAGCGTGATGCGTTTGTGCAGGAACTTGTGCCTGTATTCCAACAATATCATGACCAGATATCCATGGGACGCGAGACAGTAGGACTCCATTATGTCTCTCATTGTCAACGGGGTCCGTTACTGGATGTCATCCAACGTGACCGTGCGAAAGACTTGGCGGTAGGCTTTTCCTTGCATGGTATTCATCGGGATGATCTGGAGTTTACCATTGACGGTCATCTGATGAAAAGGGAGGGTTCACAGGGACAGAACAAGACATTTGTCATTGCTTTGAAACTCGCGCAGTTTGACTTCCTGAAACGTACGGCATCGAAGACGACTCCATTGTTGCTGTTGGATGATATCTTCGATAAACTGGATGCGGAAAGGGTAGAGCAGATTGTACGACTGGTGTCTGGCGAGGCTTTCGGACAGATATTCATTACGGACACGAATCGTGACCATCTGGATCAGATACTCCAGAACAGTGCTCTCGACTATAAGATATTCTATGTAGATAACGGAGAAATCACAGAAAAGGATGTTTAAGCGGAAAATAGAATCACTTAAAGACGTCTTGCTGCGTAACCTGCGTGAGCAAGGACTGGAAACCCCGTTGAACCAGAAACGGCTTGTAGAGGCGTGGCCGAGAGTGGCAGGTCCAGTGATTACCCGTTATACGCTGAATACCTATATCTACAACCAGACGCTGTTTGTCCGTTTGTCGAATCCTGCCTTGCGCTCTGATCTCTCTATGATGCGACAGGAATTGGTCAATAAACTGAATGCGGAAGTGGGCGAACAGGTGATTACGGATATCCGCTTTAACTGATTACTTCATTCATTAAGATATCGTTATCGTCTGTCGGCACGAGGTCGAGCAGACGGGATGGATAGCAGATACCTATCTTATAGGCATGGGGTATCTTCGTCAGGAAACGGTCGTAATAGCCTTTACCTCTTCCTAAACGATGCCCTTGGATATCGAAAGCCATACCAGGAACAACAGCCACCTCAATCGTTTCGTAGTCAGTAAACCTCTCGCCTGTAGGTTCCAGAATACCGAAAGCACCTGTTTGCAGATCGTTTGTACCTGTATATCTCCGTAGTTCCATTTCTGTATCGCTGGTGACGCGAGGTAACAGTACGGTCTTACCTTCGGCTACGAGTTCGTCCAGTAGTGTCTGTGTGGACACTTCATCAGGTAGGGCACTATACAATAAAAGGAAATGGGCTTGTTGGAAATGCGGATTCTCTTTTAACCTGCTGATAACAGTAGATGCCTCGGCAGCAGAATGTTGTTGTTTCCGTTGCCGAAGCATCCGTCTGAGTTCTTTCTTTGTGGTCATGAGAGACAAGCCCTATAGGTGGCTTTTGTATGTGGACCGTAATAGTCGAAACCATTCAGTCTTGCCGCCTTCTTGTATTCTTGCTTCGGCTGTGGTGCCTGTGGGAAAGCCTGCTTGTTATGGAAGAGTTTGATGGTTTCCTTGATAGCAGGATCGTCTGCATTCAGGTATTCCAACCAAGCCTGCTCACTCATCATGTTATAGATGATACGGCTATTGATATAGCGTTCCAACAGTTTATGCGACCGTTGTATCATGAGGTTACGACGTTTCAGTCCATTTTTCTCTGCATAGGTGGCAAATTTCTCAACGGTGTTCTGCTTGAGTAGATATTTCTCCAACTCCTTCACCGTCTTGAACTCGTTGAGTTTCTGACGATTCTCGTCTGTATAGTCGAAGGCAAACTGCAGAATCAGTCCACTCATTGAAGCCTGCTTATAGTAGGAAGTGACATCCGTCGTGTCCTCGGCAACAAAGATATCAGGGGTGATACCACCACCGCCGAATACCTCACGTCCGATACGTGTCTTATAGGCAGGACCTGTATGCTTGATACTGTCTTGTGAGAAGAACTCTCCATGCTGGTAACGTGTCAGCAGGTCTTCCTCGTAGTCCTTGTTATCGCCAGAGACGTAGGGCTTCTGGATGCAACGGCCAGAGGGAGAGTAATAACGGGCAATGGTCAGACGGATCATCGAACCGTCGTTGAAAGCCATCGGCTTCTGTACGAGTCCCTTACCAAAGGAACGGCGTCCGATAATCGTACCACGGTCATTATCTTGGATAGCACCTGCCAGAATCTCACTCGCTGAGGCTGAGCCTTCATCAATGAGTACGACCAGAGGTATCTGTTGATACGAGCCACGACCGTCACTGCGATATTCCTGTCTCGACGACTTACGTCCCTCCGTATAGACGATGAGGTTACCTTTCGACAGGAACTCATTGGCAATCTGTACGGCAGACTCCAGATATCCGCCTGTATTTCCTCTCAGGTCGATGGTCAGGTTCTCGAATCCCTGTTGCGAAAGTTTAGCCAGTGCGATAAGCAATTCTGGGTAAGTATTCTCTCCGAAGTTCTTGATACGGATATATCCAGTCTTATCGTCAAGCATATAAGTGGCTGTCACACTCTTTGTGGGGATATCACCACGCGTCACGATAATCTCACGAATCTTCTTCTCGCCATATCGCAGGATACCGAGTTTCACCTTCGTATCCTTCGGACCCTTCAGACGATGCATCGCCTCCTCATTCGTTAGCGTCTTACCAGTGAAGGGCTTGTCGTCTACTTTCACAATCTTATCACCAGCGATGACACCAGCCCTTTCTGCAGGACCATTACCGATGACCTGCTGCACGTGCAGGGTATCTTGGCGGATTGTGAACTCAATACCGACACCAGAGAACGAACCTTTCAGGTCGTCGTTGGCTATCTGCATGTCCTTGGCAGCGATATAGACGGAGTGGGGGTCGAGTTCTGCCAATATCTGCGGCATCGCTTTCTCCACGAGGTCGTTCACATTCACCGTGTCCACATACTGGTCGTCAATCAGTCGCAACAGGTTGTTCAGCTTATTGCTGCTGGAATTGATGATGCTCAGTCGGTTGCCAGAGAAGTGGTTGGCATAGAAGGTGCCAATCAGGATTCCCACAATCACGCTGATAGCCATCAGCAGGGGCATGAAGCGGTTGGTCTTTTTCTCGTTCATTCTTCGTCAGGATTTATGTAGATAGTTTCAATACCGGCACGTTTCAGTAGGTCGATACCGTCCGTCAGACGATATTGTTCTCCATAGACGACCCGTTTGAAGCCTGCCTGGATAATCAGTTTGGCACACTCAATACAAGGTGATGCCGTGATATAGATTGTAGCGCCGTCACTGTTGTTGTTCGAACGGGCGAGTTTGGTGATGGCATTTGCCTCAGCATGCAGCACATAAGGTTTCGTTACGTTGTTCTCATCCTCGCAGATATTCTCGAAACCACTGGGTGTGCCGTTATAGCCGTCACTGATAATCATGCCGTCTTTTACTACCAGTGCACCCACCTTTCGGCGCTGGCAGTAACTGTTCTCTGCCCAAATACGGGCCATGCGCAGATAGCGCAGGTCAAGATTTCTTTGTTTCTCTTTTGATACCATTTCGCTTTAATAATGCGTCTATTGTTGGTTCTCCGCCACGGAAGCGCTTGTAAAGCGTCATCGGATGCTCCGTTCCGCCTCGCGAGAGGATATTGTCTCTAAAACTCTGTGCCGTCTTCTGGTTGAAGATACCGTGCTTCTTGAATACGCTGAATGCATCGGCGTCGAGCACTTCTGCCCATTTATAACTGTAGTAGCCGGCAGCATAACCGCCTGCCATGATATGTGAGAACTGCACGGTCATACAGGTGTCGGGCAGTTGTTCGCCCAGAATGGCTTTCTTCCATGCTTTCTTCTCGAAGGGGATGATATCATCCGTAAACGCATCTTTCTTCGTATAGTACGCCATATCGAGCAATCCAAACGATACTTGTCTAAGACATGCGCTTGCCGCCATGAAGTTACGGCTCTTGACGATGCGGCGAATGAGTTCGTCGGGCAAAGGCTCACCTGTCTGATAGTGGAAGGCGAAGGTGCGCAGAAACTCTTTCTCGATGGCGAAGTTCTCCATGAACTGCGAGGGCAGTTCCACGAAGTCCCACCATACATTCGTACCACTCAGCGACTCGAAACGGGTGTTGGCAAACATGCCATGCAGCGAGTGTCCGAACTCATGCAGGAATGTCTCTACCTCACCGAGCGTCAGCAGGGCAGGTTTCTCGTCTGTAGGTTTGGTGAGATTCATTACTACAGAGACATGCGGACGGACATTCTCGCCCTTCTTCGTGATCCATTGACCTTGATACTCCGTCATCCAGGCACCGCCTTGTTTTCCCTTACGAGGATGGAAGTCGGCATAGAACACAGCCAGATAACTGCCGTCTTTATCGAAGACCTCGTAGGCTTTCACATCAGGATGGTAAACGGGGATGTCCTTATTCTCCTTGAAGGTGATGCCATACAGTCTGTTGGCGAGTCCGAAGACACCATCAATGACCTTCGACAATTCGAAGTAGGGGCGTAACATCTCTGCATCCAAGTTGTATTTCTTCATCTGCAACTTGTGGGTGTAGAAGCCAGTGTCCCAAGGCATCATTTTAAATGAGGAATGAGGAATGGAGAATGAGGAATGGGCTGCCAGTTTCTTCAACTCTTCCCTTTCCTTCAGTGCAGTGGGCTTATAGGCGTCAATCAGATTGTCCAAGAGTCGATACACATTACGGACATTGGAAGCCATACGGTGTTTCAATACATAATCAGCATAGGTCTTGAAGCCCAACAGTTGCGCTATCTCCCTACGAAGGTTGATGAGGCGCTTACAAATCTCGATATTGTTCTCGCTGTTGTCGTGCGTACAAACCGTATTGCGAGCCATATACATCTGTTGGCGTAGGTCTCTTTGGGTAGAGTAAGTCATGAAGGGCGAATAACTCGGCATGTCGAGTGTGAACAGCCAACCTTTTGTGCTGTTAGCATTTGGCTCTTTGCTATTGGCTTCTTTCCATGCCAATGCAGCAGCCTCCTTGGCAGTATCAGGCAGACCGTCCAACTGCTTTTCGTCTGTGATTTGCAGTGTGAATGCCTTATTCTCCTTCAACAGATTTTGTGAGAATTGCAATGAGAGCATCGATGCCTCCTCTGTCAGTTGGCGAAGACGTTCCTTACCAGCCTCGTCGAGTAGGGCACCACTCCTGACAAATCCCTCGTAGCAGTTATCCAAAAGCATTTTCTCTTCAGGTGTCAGTCGACGGTGATGCAGGTGAACGCGTTTGATGCGCTCAAACAGTTGTGGGTTCAACCGCATATCGTTGGCATGTTTCGTTAGGATGGGTTGCATCTTCTGAGCCAGCGCATCCATCTCGTCGTTCGTCTCCGCACTGAGCAGGTTGAAGAATACCGTCGACACCCTGTCCAACAGGTCATAGTAGCCTTTCTCATCGTCAAAGGGATTCAATATCGTATTGTCGAAGGTCGGCTTCTCAGGGTTGTTGATCGTCTTGTCGAGGTATTCGTTATCCCGTCGTATACCCTCCATGAAAGCCTCTTCGAAGTCTTCCAGTCGGATACGGTCAAACGGCACTGTGTCATGCAGTGTTCCGTAAGGTTCTAAAAAGGGATTTCTATGCTCACTCATACTAACGTTCTCACTTTAATCGTGCATTTAATCGTGCAAAGGTACGAAGAAGCGAGTAAAATACAAAATAATTTGTATTTATTTTAGTTTTCGAAGAGCATTATTTGCCTAAGAAGCGCGTATCGAGATAGTTTTGGAAGGCTTCTTTATATAGATCACCGATGGGCAGGTAAGTATCGGCATCCATGATGATGCGGTTTTTGTTTACCTCTTGAATCTTCGTGAGGTTGACGATATACGAGCGATGGATGCGCATAAACGTATCTGGCAACTTCGTCTCTATTTTCTTCATAGAGAGCAGGGTGATGATAGGCTTTGATTCGCCCTCCACATAAATCTTCAGATATTCACTCATGCCCTCGATATAACGGATGTCAGAAATAGCAATCTTTACGATACGATAGTCGGTCTTGACGAAGATGGTGTCGGCTTGGCTATTGGCTATTAGCTGTTGGCTATTGGCTGATGGACCTTCTAATCTTTCTTTGATTCTCGATGCTGCCCGTTGGAAGTCTTGCAGTCCGAAGGGCTTCAGCAGATAATCGACAGCATTGACTTTAAAACCCTCGACAGCATATTCACTATAGGCGGTGGTAAAGACAATGAGGGGTGGTGCCTGCAACGACTTTACAAAGTCCATGCCATTGAGGTCGGGCATATTGATGTCGCAGAAGATGGCATCCACCACATTCTGTTCCAGATACTTCCGAGCCTCTAAGGCACTTTGGCACTGGGCTGCCAGTTCGAGGTCAGGCACTTTACTAATATAGGTTACCAACTGTTGCAGTGCCAACGGCTCATCATCTATTGCCAAACATCTGATCATGTGAGAGGTATTTCAAGTTTAACGTTATAACTATCGGGTTCGTCTTGTATATTCAGCGTATAGTTTTCACCATAAAGTAAGTTTAATCGTTGTTTAACATTGGCAAGTCCTACACCACCTTTCTCTTGGTTAGATTTTTGTGCCTTGCTATTGCTGCATTCGAAATGCAGACAAGCGTTGTTGATGCTTGCTTTGATATGGATGAACGAGTCTTGTTCGTAACTAATGCCATGCTTGAAGGCGTTCTCGATGAAGGTGATGAGCATCAGGGGCGGCAATTCATAGTCGGGCACCTCTGTGGGCAGGTCGACCTTCACATCTACCTTCTCCGTATAGCGCAGTTGCATCAGTGTGACATAATGGCGGATGAAGTCAAATTCACGGCTCAAGGTAACCCCTTTCTTATCGCCCTCATAGAGTACGAAGCGCATCATCTTCGAGAGTTCCAGAATGGTTTCCTTTGCCTTTTCGGGATCGATGTCCACCAGTGCATGAATATTGTTGAGGGTGTTCATGAAGAAATGGGGATTAATCTGGTAGCGCAGGTATTCCAATTGCTGTTCCAGATTCTCCTTCTCCAGAGCCATCAGTTGCTTGGCATCATGGCGTGACTTGAAATAGAGTTTGATGCCGATATTCATACCCAGCATCAGGATGAGGATGATGAGGGCAACGACATCATGCTGTCCTACCATCACAGGAGGCCTATGCGGTCTGTGGTTTTTAAATTCCTGAGGCATGGGCGGACGCTGTCTGTGAGACTGATCCATCTGTTCAAAGGGTGGTGGATCATGATGGAATGCCCTGCGCTCTGGTGGGCGATTGCTACACTGGTAGGCGATGAACGCTCCGAGTATCACAGCGATGATACTGAAATACAAGGCGCGACGTTGTTTGTAGACCAATAGGGGTGCCAACAAGAAATTGTGCAACAGGAAGATGGCGAGATAGATGGCAAATCGCCTCCATATCATCAATACTTCATTCCATTGGAAAGAGAAAGAGGTATCGTTGATGGATCTCACATAGAGACTGAGCACCGGCACTGCGAAGAGCATGCCCCACAGTGCTAGATAGGTCAGATTCTCATGTTTCTTTTGTTCTTGCATCCATTTCATATAACGCAACTTTAAGTTGTTTATTGCGTATTACCAACCACCAGGTCCCCCGGGTCCGCCAGGACCTCCACCAGGTCCACCCATACCACCGCTGATGGTATTTGAGGCAGTAACGGTCTGTGACTTGTTGCCTGCCACTAACGTATAACTGTTGCCACTTGTGAGGTTAGGGGTACTAACCATCATCGTACCGCTATTGTAAGAGACGGGCGGCATATTGAAGGTGACGAGTGTCTTTCCATCGCTGCTGACCGTTACAGTACCATTGGCGGTGATAGAACCTGTCGTGCTGATAATACCCTGTGAAGTACTGCCTAAAGAACCGTCGAAACGTCCACCGATACCGAAGATATTACCACCACTGATATAGAGCTTCTTCTGTTCGTTGATGTCAATGCCAGCCTCTGCGCCACCAGCACCTACAGCAATCAGTGTTCCACCTTTCAGATACATATCACCGTTTGAATCGATACCGTCATTATTAGTGCCGACAACGACCACTGTTCCACCACTGATGGTCAGGTCGCCAGAAGAGTTGATGGCGTCATCGTAGGCATATACCAATATGGTGCCGTCTGTGATATCCAGTGTTCCCTTGCTCTCAATACCCTCAGCATTGTTGCCACTGGTGCGTACCATGATGTCACCACCTTTGATGGTCAGTACACCATGCTCGTTCTTCGTACCAATCTTGATGCCTTTGGGCGAAGAGGTGTACTCATCTGCCAGATTATCGGTATTACCTGTGTAGTTATGATTCTCCGTCGTACCGTTGCTATAGTAGAGTCCTCCTGTGGTGATGATACGGATCTTACCTCCGTTGATATACGCTTCCCAGTCAGCTTTCAGTCCCTTGCCTCCACTACCGGAAGACTGCAAATAGATTTCTCCGCCGTTGATGGTCAGAATAGAGTCACAGGCAATACCAGCCGATGCCTTCGTTTCTAAGTCGTCAGTATCCCACTTACCATTACTCGTACTGATAACCGTAGTGCGTCCACCGTTAATCGTAACATCTATGTCGCTGTTGATACCTTTTGCGCCAGCAGCAGAGACCTCCACATTCAGGATACCACCATTGATATAAAGGTCGTCGCCCGACTTGATACCGTGATTGGCAGTAGACTTTACGTAGATGTTGACGCCTTTGTCGAACACGATATTGCTCTTGCCGTGAATGCCGTTATTATAGTTGCCATAGACTTCCAAAGAGCCAGTGCCGCTGAACAGCATCTTACCCTTGCCAAAGATAGCTCCCTTATGACTATCATCTGCTGTGATGCCGTCCGTTAGTTTGTTGTCGCCTGTCAACACGATGAAAGCCTTCATCTTGCTTTGTAGGTCGATAGCAGTACTTCTGGTATTAGTGATGTCAGCATCTTTGAGGTTCAACTCATAATCCGTCTTTCCCTCAATGGTCAACGAGCCATCAGTAGTAGTGCCGCTGACTACATAGCAGACACCCTCGGTCTTGCCGTGGTCGGCTGTTACGTCGCTGCCGTCAACAGTGATGGTCACGCCGTTCTCTGTAGAGGCAATGGGGTTTGCCATATCGATATTGACAATCGTTTCGAAGGTGTTTTTGCTGATATCGTCGCTCGCCTCAGGATAAGTAGCGGAAGCAGCAGTAGCAGGTTCCGCCGTTGCCTTGTCGATGGCAACGCTGAAAGTCGTTATATCGGCATAGGTAGAGGTGATTGTTTCCTCACCGCCTTCATCACTCAAGTTATCGTTGCCATTGTTAGGGTTGTCATTGCTCAGTGGGTCATCCGACGAGCATGCCATTGTCATTGTCATCATCGTCATGGCTGCCATGAGCATGATGGTCATCGTCTTCATTCTTTTCATATTCTTGATATTTTAATAATTTAGTCGTTAATACTCAGATTAGATACTGCAAATATAATAAGGAAACATCCTATCCACAAAAAAGATTCAGCGAACTGCCACATTTATTCAGTGAAAAGTATATTACTTTCGAGTGCTAAGTATATAGTTTATGCCTGCTTAATACTATACTTACGAGTGCTAAACATGTAGTTTTTCTAAAAGTAGGAATAGAAGAAACGGTACTCTATGGATTAAAACTCGGTTCCGCCCGCCCGCTCGGACATATTAGGGCGAGCGCTCCAAGATATCAGGGCGCCCGCCCCAATATATGCGGGCGGCCGCCCAAATCAGGCAAACTGCCGTTTCTCTCCCTGTTACATCGTATCTTTCTCCCTGTTAGAACGAACCTTTCTCCCTGTTTCTACATATTCAGAAAAAAGATACTTTTAATTTTTCTATCGAAATCCTTGCGACTTTCAGATTTATTCTTTATCTTTGCCAATGTAATAATTGAAGTTGAACACTAAAAACATTGAATGCCTATGGGCTGAGATAACATACATGGATATATAGGATGAACATCCACTTTTGATTCTTGTCATCTGAAATCGGCAAAATTTCAAAACGTAATCAAGAACAAAGTAGGAGGTTCGCGCCTGATGGCGTGGGCTTTTACTCGTTTAAGATTACATGGTGTTTGCCGATACCAAGATGACGTAGACGAAGTAATTAGTCCACGTTTTATTGATAATCAAATATTAATTATTATAAATTTTAAATCATGAAAAAACTTTATTTATGCATTTCTTTTGTATGCTTCTCATTAGGAAGCACAGCCCAAGTGAAGACTGATGGTAAATTGGACATGGGAAATCCAAGTCGCCTTTCTTTGTCAATTCCAAAAGAATTCTGTTATAACAATGCTCCAATGATACAGATGTATGATAATGAAAATGCATCTTCGCAAGATAGAAATTTATTGATTTATGACGAGAATTTGAAACTAAAAGAAACTCTCAAGATTGGAGGAAACAGAACTTTCGATTACCAAATTACCTATCAAGATGAAGTGAGGGACGTGGAAAGTGTTACGATAAAACAAGAGACGGAGGATAATCTTAATCTTTCTTACGAAGATTTTGTTGCACGTGAAAAAATGGTGAATCCATCATTCGATGAATCAAAATTAACGATTACAGAAGAGGTAAATGGTGATAAATTAATAGTATACGATTATGCATCAGACAGTTATTACAGCTACTATCTTGATCAATTTTATTATGGATATTCTACTTTTGGTGCAAAATACCCAAGAGTATATTTTCGTTGCAAAAAAGATGTGATGTATCAATATAGGGCAACCTATTCTGTTAGCTATGGCGAGTGGAAAGTATCTGGCACACGCACTGTAGACGAACATTATACCTACAATAGATTGTATCTCTGCAATATTAATTTAAACCAAGGAGACGGACAAGCTAATTACTATTTCGAAGCATCACAGACATTATTTAACAATGATGAAGCATTCGAATATATTGTTCCAAAATATGTTCTTTCTTCTTCAGGGGAATCTGAATCATCTCAAGAAGTCGTTCCTGATGATTATATTATAACAAATAGAACAATTACTATATCGGAAAAATCGCATGTAGTTCTTGCAGGTTTCCAAGTAATGTCTTCAAATGGTACTGTCATTCGTGATTTAAACTTTGATCCTGACTTTATAGGTTCAGGAACACCCAATAAAGTATATGTCATAACGATTGGAAGCAAAACGTATCTGGCATTTAGTGGCTATCAGGATGGTAAAAACTACACAGCTTTTTATGAGGTGAATCGTCAGACTTCGGAAATCCGAAAAGCCAGTATGGCTCGTGGCAGTTTCATCGTTTCTCCTACTATTGCAGACAAGAGTACTCCAATTAATATTACTTTTGGTGATGACAACAGCAAAGGATCTGATATTATTGTATATTCAACTACTGGGAACCAAATGCAACAGCAGAGTGTACCTGCTGGTGAGAAAAACACCCAATTGACAGTTAATAGAAATCCTGGAATGTATATTGTAGCTAGGAAACAAATTGGAAAAGCTGTTGAAACTCAAAAAATTATAATTAAGTAACTAGAAAGCGTAAGATTATAATATAAAGAAAACTGGAGTACCATGTACCTGTCATACTAATTGTCAACAAGTCACAATTGTCTTTTTTTACATAGAATGTAAGCCACTTTCACTTCAAAAAGTGGCTTCTTTTATTTTGGAAATAATAGCATTCTAAGAGCACAATCGCAGGGTTAGTGGTTAAATTTTTGTTATTTCATCACTTTTGGTCGATGAATAAAGAGGATTCCTCTTGTGATAAATAGATACATAGAATCCCTGCTGGCAATGCGCTGGCAGGGATTTCGTAATATAGCATTTTCTCCTTTTTAGTCTATGATTTCACTGGGTGGAGTAATGATGGGCTTTCCGTCCTTGTCGAGTAACGGAGTAAGACCGCCTGCATAGCCTTCCTGTGCAAATAAATAGTTAATACCTGTTTCCGTATCAATGATGATACTTGTCTGCTTCATAATTCCCGACTGGACTTTCTCCCAGACAAATCGTTTGTTCCTTGCCATAATCTTTCCTTTTGTTAAATAAATAATTTGACCACAAAATTACATATTTTCTTTGAATAACAATATCTTTTTGACTTTCAAACTGAAAGAATTTTCTCAATCAATGGAACGTACCAGATGCGGACTTCATCGGCTGTTGGGGTATGACCGCCAGGGAAGTGAAAGGAATGGGTGTAATGTTCAAGGAATAACGGTTCGAAATGGGCAAGTGTGTCCTGTTCGCCAAAGAGTCCCCATATATGTTCTTTACCAAACGGCGTACAGTTTTCAAACTGATGTTGTTCCATCTCAGCGAATTCTGAAATCAGTTGTTTGTCAATGATGAAGTCTTGATGACCGTCTTGACGAGGGGATTTGTATTGATGCGCTCCTATTCTCGACTTCAGGAACTCCGTCATCTGGAAATGCGGATTGCCCAACAAGGCGGGGATGCCGATCTTTGGGGCAATCATCTGAGCATAGAACGAACCACAACTGTTGCCCACCAACAGATCGGGCTTTTCACGGTCGCATAGTTCCTTGATAAAACGAACTGCCTCCTGCGGATGCATCGGCAGGTCGGGTGTCAGTACTTCTACCTTATCCTTGAATGCTTCTCGTAATGCCATTGCTGGTACACATTGCCCACTGGCATAGAACCCGTGAAGGAATATGATCTTCTTCATTTCTTCTTATTTGATAAGTTTCAGAATCTGCTTATCGGTAGCATCGGGAAGCAGACGCTTGAAGTGTGAGAAGAGTCGATTAAATGATTCTTCTGGCGTGCGTGGACACTGGCATGCCTCACGACCATAGAGTTGTTCGGGGGTGGTAAGCAACGACCAACCCCATCCGTATTGTCTTCCGTGTTTATCGGTAGGGTAAACAAAATCCTCCGTTACGATGTAGCAGCCCATCTGCAAGCGGGTGATATAACCATCGAACTTGCTGCGCATCTTAGGACCCGTGAAGCCACAGGCAGCACGGAGTTCACGTGTAATCAGACTGCCATGCTCTTGCAGAGTAAGCAGGATGGCTTCTTCGATAGAGCCTTCTTGAGGCAGGGGATGCTGGCTACGACGATAGTTATAGAAGTCCTGCCACCACAGGCGACTGATGAAACCTGCCTTTTTATCAAAGAACTTACCATAGACGACATTACCCTCCGTCACGATAGGCCCTTTCCACTTCCATAACGGCCAGTCCCATCCTCCGTCAGGGAGCATCACATAACGACAGTCGTCGCTGACCATCTCTTCTGCCGAATAGCCTTTGATACCACTGTCTAACAGCGGCAGAAAGCCTATCTCTTGAATCAGTTCCATCAACTGTGCCTGACTATAGATATCTGGATGCTTCATATTCTGCCTTCTTGTATTTAATGGCAAAGTTACGAAAAGTCGAGCGCAAAACAAAGAAACTTGTTTCTTTTTTTGCCAAGACGGAGTAACTTCGTGATTTTATCACAAAGATACAGATATTTCTTGAAACAGCAAAACGAAGAAGGATTTGTTAATCTTTCATAACAAAAAGCGTGCGACTTTTTACTTTTTTCTTGGACAATCGTCAAAAACGAAAACTAACTCTTAAACATTAAATATTTATTTTATGAAAAAAATTATTCTTTCATTGATGGCGTTCACAAGTCTGACGGCATTTGCTCAGTTTGGTGCACCCAGACAGAACCCCATTGTTCCTTCAGTTACTGAAAACGTTGTTGAGGACTTCAAACCCGCATCAACCAATCAGGACAACAAACAGTACCCAATGGTCAATTCACAGCGTATGGTCCGTGCACAGATTACGGCACCTAAGGCTACTTTTGTAGGCCTCGACATTGCTGGTAAGATCTATGAGATGACCAAAGATGAGAATGGTGTATGGACTGGTACTTCTGAACCTCAGGACGAAGGTTTTCACTACTATCAGTTGAATATCGACGGTGCTTCTGTGCCCGATCCAGGTAGCCTCTACTATTATGGTGCCAGCCGTTGGGGAAGTGGTATCGAGATTCCTTCTGCTGACCAGGATTTCTGGCAAGTAAAGAACGTGCCGCAGGGTACCATGAGCGAGGTGTTCTATTGGTCAACCTACACGGAGAAGATGCGTCGCTGTCATGTATATCTGCCCGCTGAGTATTTTACCAATCCCACTAAGAAATTCCCCGTTCTGTATCTGCAGCACGGTATGGGTGAGAACGAGTACGGATGGGCAGAACAGGGGCATACCGCTCAGATTATGGATAACCTGATTGCAGAGGGTAAGGCCGTTCCTTGTATCATCGTGATGGATAATGGTCTGAATGCTCGTCGTCCAGGTGAGCAGCCGATGGGCTTTGGTGGTCCTCGTCCTCAGGGTGGTCCTCGTCCACAGGGTATGCCTCAGGGACAACGTCCACAGGGTGGTCCCCGTCCTGGTGGCTTCGGTGGCTTTGGCGGTTTCTCTGAAGGATTCAAGAATGTGCTCTTCAATGATATCATCCCAATGGTTGAGAAGAACTATCGTGTGATTGCCGATCCTCAGCATCGTGCTTATGCCGGTCTGTCAATGGGTGGTATGCAGGCTCGTGAGATTACACTTGCTAATCCAGAGAAATTCGCCTATGTAGGTTCTTTCAGCAGTGGTCCATGGAGTGTTGACCAGGTAAAGGCTTCTGAAGGTTTCGCCAAGAATGTCAAACTGCTTTTCATGAGTGGTGGCGGCAAGGAGAACATGGGTTGTGTTGAGGCCGCCAAGAACATCAAGGAACAACTCGGTATGAATGCTGTAGGTTACGAGTCACCTGGTACTGCCCACGAGTGGCACACTTGGCGTCGTAGTCTGTATCAGTTTGCTCAGTTGATGTTCAAATAAAGAGTTACATCAGGAGTCGCTCAAGCATGGGTATCTCGATGCGCCCGCGATAGAGTGAGAGTAACCCCTCCTCTTGCAGTTGATTGAGAACCTGAGAGACATCTAGACGACTGTCGTTCAACTGATCAGCCAGTTGCTGCATGAGAATATAGAATGTCTTCGGACCAGCGGGATACTGGCAATGAGTGAAGAAGAAATAAATAATGCGGTCACGCAATGATTTAGGACTGGTGCGCCAAGGATGGCGCGCCAGTCTTTGTATTTCTGTCGCCATGAGGTTAAGCATGTTCAGGCGGAACACCAGTTGCGTCTCTAACAGAAGCATTACTTCCTGCTTGTCGATAGTGATGAGGTTGACATCTGTCAAAGTGGTATAGGTACATTTATATATCTGACGGATACCAAACAGTCGTTCGGGTTCCGGAAGATGGGGTGCCGATAGACGCTCTGTAACGGAATATGCTTTATTATCACCATATCGCTCCGTTTGTAGGATGCCATTGATTAAGAAGGTAAGACGATTGCAAGGATCTCCTGCGTTGATGAGCCGTTTACCAGCCGGATACTTATGGAAACCAATCTTAGTATGTGTCACGACCTCCATCAAATCCGCATGGCTCATGCCCTGAAAGAGCGTGAACTGTAAGAGTTTATCGTAGAGGTGAAGGGTAGACATTATTCTTCTATTTTGTTTTTGAGTGAAGGTGAGTACCAAACAGCCGACTTGTTGTTGTCATCGTTATAGATGATATACGCCATTAGTTCAGGATGTTTTTCGAGTATGGCTTTCGCCTTCTCGAGTCCCATCACCATAAACGAAGTGGCATAGGCATCGGCAGTAGCACAATCATTTGCCAGAACAGTGGCAGAGAGGATGTTATGCTGCACAGGATAACCTGTCTTCGGATCAATGGTATGTGCATAGCGCTTTCCACCTTTATAATAGAAACGGCGGTAGTTGCCACTGGTTGCCATCGCCTTATCGGTAACATTCAGACAGGTCTGGTATTCATTGTCTATCGACAGCGAGTCGTCGTTGGGTTTGATGACACCAATCTTCCAGGGTACTCGCTTAGGACTGATACCTGAGATGACTATTTCGCCTCCAATCTCCACCATGAAATTCTGAATACCCTTGGACTTTAGCAACCGTGCTACTATATCCACACCATAGCCTTTGGCAATGGCGGAGCAGTCGAGCATCACACGACGGTCTTTCTTCTTGATGGTATTCCCCTCTGCCCAAACCTTGTTCCATCCAACGAAATGTAAGATAGAATCTACTTGATGACGAGTGGGTGTTTCTCCGCTCTTAAATCCAAAGCCCCAGGCATTCACCAATGGGGCAACAGTAATATCGAAGGCCCCATTAGTCTCTTTGGATATCTCCATCGCTTTGTTGAACACCTCCATGAACATCTCATTCGCTTCTCCACCGTTCTCACGGTTGATACGTGAGATGACAGACTGTTCGTTGAACATAGAGAGGGCAGAATCCACTTCTTTGAGGGATTCTTCTATTTCTTTCTGGAGTTCAGCATCTGCCTCATAGGTCAGTTTATACGATGTCCCGAAGATGAGTCCGTGGGCCGTCTTATAAGGGGTGTCTTGTTGTTGGCGGATGATGAGTATAGTACCTATGATAAGTAGCAGGAGAAAAGGCACCTGCCATATCAATTGTTTCTTTCGGTTTTGATCCATAGTTTTAGTTATGTTGTTATTGCGTGATAACGTTACGTTATATATCAATGATTACGTTGAAGTTAGCTGCAATCTGGTCTTTATCGTTAATACCGAAGCCAGGTACATACCAAGTCTGTCCGATATCTCCCTCTTTGTGATGGATGCGCCGTTTATAGCGTACGTTCCATCCGAGATGTAGCGGTCCGAAAATCTTAGCATCGATGCCGAAGACGACTTCAAACCAATGCATAGAACATTTCATACCCTCTACGCCAAAATCAGATGTTGTGAGCCATACGGGATCTTTCAGACCATTACGTAGGATGTCTACCTTATAGGAAGTGAAAGCATAGCGCAGTCCGCCATACAGACGGTTGGCAGCATGTTTGTTCTTCATCAGGTTTAGGTCGGCACCAATACGGAAGTAGGGGGCAGTTGTCTTGTAAGTGATTTCTGTTACCTCGTCGTTCTCGTGATTCGCCTTACCGATACCGATTTCTACAATCGGAAACCATTGGTCGTGTAGGTTCAGTCGCAACGCTCCTTCATATTCGCCATGGTCGCTGAGCATCAACATGGCAGGTCCTACAAGGTCGAACGATACTGCGAAGCCTCGGAACAAAGGTATCGAGTCTTTCTCCATGCGGAATATCTTCAGTTGCGCATGGGCCGATGAGGCTACCACGAGCAATGCAAGACTAATAACGAGTCTTGAGATAGAGGAAGAAATGTTCGGACGTTGCTTCATAATTGACAGTAGGGTTGTTGATTACGATAGAATCGATGATATGATGAGTGCTACGCACATCGGTCAATCTGTGGAAATAGGATGCCTGACAGTCGACAGACTCGAAATGAGGATAGTTGTCCTTTTTCAAGTAAACGGTATCACGATAGGTGTTACCCAGTGTGTCTCGCAGGGTGAAGAAGAGCGTGTCTTCTGGTTGGGTATAACTGATGGGGAGGTCAAAGGTTGACTTACCAGTCAACTTATCCAATAAGGTGTCTAATGTTTGGTTGGTACGTCGTGTGATAACACTCAGTGTATCGACCGTCAGCGTATCCGTGGTGCCATTAGCCTTTAGTAGCCCATACACAGTATATACGCTGTTCTGTACAGGACAGTCAACAGAGGTGCAGGCACCAATGACGATAGCCGTGAAGACGAACAATACTATTTTCCGCATCTGATATTCTCTTCGATTTGGTATTCGTTACGTCCTGCACTGTTGCGGCTGATGAGGTCGCCTAAGAATCCTGCAAGGAACAGTTGCGTACCAATCATCATCATGGTCAGGGCGATATAGAAGTAGGGAGAGTCTGTAACCAGTCGCATGGGGATATGGTGATAGAGTGCCCATGCCTTATCAATACCCAGCCACAAAGCAGCAAAGAAACCGATAATAAAGACGATGGTACCTAAGAAGCCGAAGACGTGCATGGGCTTCTTGCCAAATGTTCCCAAGAACCACAGTGTCAACAGGTCGAGATAGCCGTTTACGAAACGATTCCATCCCATGAACTTAGATTTACCATACTGGCGCTTCTGATGGTGAACTACCTTCTCGCCAATCTTGCTGAAACCAGCATTCTTCGCCAGATAGGGAATGAAACGGTGCATCTCTCCGAATACTTCGATATTCTTCACCACCTCACGACGATAGGCTTTCAGTCCGCAGTTGAAGTCGTGAAGGTTCTTGATACCGCTCACCTTACGGGCAGTGGCATTGAAGAGCTTGGTTGGCAACGTCTTCGACAACGGGTCGTGACGCTTCTGCTTATAGCCGCTTACCATGTCGTATTTCTCTTCCTTGATCATCTTGTAGAGTTCAGGAATCTCGTCGGGAGAGTCTTGCAAGTCAGCATCCATCGTGATGACAACATCACCTTGTGCCTCCTTGAAACCACAATAAAGGGCAGGGCTTTTGCCGTAGTTACGACGGAACTTGATACCTTTCACATGTTCCGAACGGGCAGCCAACTCAGTAATGACATCCCAAGAATGGTCGGTAGAACCATCGTTGACGAAAATTACCTCAAACGAGAAGGCATTCTGTGACATCACACGCTCTATCCAGTCGTAGAGTTCTGGTAGCGACTCGTCTTCGTTATATAAAGGTATGACTACTGATATATCCATAATATTTCAGTTTTTCAATATTTCAATTCTTCAATGTTTTTACGTTTTTCTGCATCACTGCCGCGATAGGTAACCCCAGGATAAAACCTGTGATAATATTGAGGGTGAGCATATTCAAGGCATAGTCTATCGGACGCAGTTCCGACAGTGTCTTCAAACTGTCGTTGACATCTTTTTCCATTCCATACATCTGTATCATCTGTCGTCCTTCTGCCGACTGAACGGTCTCCATAATCTTACTCAAAAGGAACCCATGGTCCAAGAAGGCAAAATAGAGGAAGACAGCCACAGCAAACAAAATGCCGGCATAGAAGAAGATTAATACCGTATAGGCGTAACTACGCGAAAAAGAGATGATGCCTTCACGGGCATAGTCTCGGAAATGACGTAGTCTGCTGGCAGCGAAGAAGGGTGACCCGAAAATGAATATCATTGCTGCCATCCCCAACATCGGATAGGTAAGCCCTTGGATATAACATACGAGGGCTCCTATCCACATGAGTGACAACAATGCACCATCTTGTCGTGCAAATGCTTTCAGTTGTATATATTCCTGTGGTGTCATTACGGGTGCAAAGGTAGTGCAAATCCATTGAAATGCAAAGAAAAAAGTCGTTTTTCTTTGTGTTTCTCTTTTTTCTTTGTACCTTTGCAGCCGCAAAACGGGCAAGTCCTGTACGGCCAGCTCCCTCGGAATCCTCCAGGACGGGAACGTAGCAAAGGTACTTGGTTGTAGCGGCGCGATACAGTCAGCTTGCCCACCCGCCTCTTTAGCTCAGTTGGCCAGAGCACGTGATTTGTAATCTCGGGGTCGTTGGTTCGAATCCGACAAGAGGCTCAAAGGAAAGACCTTCATTTGTTGGCGAAAGCTAGCTTTCAGATTACAAATGAAGGCCTTTTCTTTGTTTGCCTGCCCTCCCGGCAGGGAAACGGATATCTAATCCGGCATTCTGCCCCCAGCAGGGCTTTCGGATATCCAATCCGACAAGACGCTTTTTTTATCTCCAGTTCTTCACTACGTTAATCAGTTTCTTGATATTCGCTTGCTTTGACTTCGGATAGATGACCACTAAAGCCTTTACGTGTGTCACGTCCTGTCCATACACGAGGCATTTGTGCATATACCATATCCTGTCGTCATTGGTATAGCCGGAGAAGATAGAACCTTTACTGTTTTTATACGTGATGTTTTTGATGGTCACTTTCTCTGTCAGGTAGGAGCCAATAGCGGGAAAATCATCGACAGCCCATGCTCCGATCAAAGGCCAACACGCCATCGTGACATCATTATAACTCCATTTGTTGACAGAGGCAGGAATGTCATCCACAAAGACCTCTGGACTTTCAGCCATGAAGTCAGGATGCCTGAATCCATAATGTGTACTAACCCATTTGGCATTGTTCATCAATGTTGCGAAACTCTTGGATTGTGCTTGCATAGAACCACAACCCAGAAACATCATCACGGTCAGAAAAAGAAATACTCGTTGTTTCATACTGTAAAGATATTGGTTATTATATTTTCAATGATTTGTTATTCTAAGTCTACTACCGTAATTCCTGCTCCGCCAAACTGGACATGTTCGTCTTTGGCCTTTTTGACATTGGGAACAGTGGCGAGATATTGGCGAATGAGTTGGCGGAGGATACCCGTACCTGTACCGTGAAGGATGCGCACACGACTCATACCAATCAGGATAGCATCGTCGATGAAGTGCATGACGGCATCTATTGCCTCATCGCCACGCATTCCCCGAACATCAATGTCCTGATGGAAGTTCTGTCTGCGGTCTTCCATCGTGGAGCGTGTCATCTTAGAGGTATGGATGGCAAGGTCGGCATGTTTATTGACAGAAGAATTTTGACCTTCGGCCTTCGACCTTTGACTTCTTTCTAACTGTTCTAACTTCACCTTTGAACGCAGGTCACCAAAGATGACGGTAGCCTGTTTGCCCTGTATACTCTCGATTTCACCGATGCTATTGGTTCCTTTGATGCGGACAGTGTCTCCTTTCTCCAACGGACGGTTTTCTGCATGCAGATTCTCTTTGGCTCTGGCTGCCAGTTTCTCGCTGGCTCTCTTTTGTTCCTTATCCTTCTTTTCCTTACGTTGGGCTTTGCGTGCCTTCCGCTCTTCCATCTGACGCAGTTTCTTGGCAAAGTCCTCTTCGCTCATCAGTCCTTGTTGATGGTCGTCGTTGACCACCTGTTCACGGAACTCCTTGAGTTCTTCACGGGCGATACGTGTACGTTCTTTTTCTGCCTGTGCCTCCTTGATTTCACGGATGGTGTTCTCTATCTGACGATTCGCCTCGCGCAATAGTTCATCAGCCTGTTCCTGTGCACGACGGAGGATAGCTTTACGTTCACGCTCTATCTCTTCCAGATTACTCTCATAACGTTGGATATGTCCTTCCAGCGATTTCTCATGCTGATGAATCGTCTGACGTTTGCCTTCCCAATAGCGTTTGTCGCGTACGATGTCCTGCAGGTATTTATCACTTTGGATATATTCCGAACCAACGATATCGGAAGCATCTTTGATCACCTCTTCAGGAATCCCCGTCTTACGTGCAATCTCAATGGCAAACGAGGAACCGGGTTGTCCGATGGCGAGTTGGAAGAGTGCCTGCATCTGGTGACGGTCATAGAGCATCGCACCATTCACCACACCTTCATGGTCTTCTGCAAAGTGTTTCAGGTTCTGGTAGTGGGTGGTAATGACACCAAAAGCCTGTTTTTCCCAGAATTGTTTCAGGACGGCTTCTGCAATGGCACCGCCGATTGTCGGTTCCGTACCACCTCCAAATTCGTCTATCAGCAGCAAGGTGCGCTCGTTCGACTGCTTCATCATGTTCTTCATGTTCAGCAGATGACTGGAATAGGTACTCAGGTCGTCGGCTATTGACTGTTCGTCACCGATATCTATCATGATATGTTGGAAGACACCCACGATACTTCTGTCGCCAACGGGAATAGAGAGTCCACATTGCAGCATATATTGTAAAAGTCCCACTGTCTTCAAACATACAGACTTTCCACCGGCATTAGGACCAGATATAATTAAGAGTCGCCCAGAGTTCTTACTTCTTCCATCTTCCATCATACTTCCGCCTTCTAAGCGAATATCCAACGGCACCACCTTCTTTTCCTGTTTCGCCAATGAGCGTTGGAGTAGGGGATGGATAGCACGAATCCAATCGATATATGGTACTCCCATGGCTTGCGGCTCGTATGCTTGCATCTGCTCTGCCATCTCTGCCTTGGCACGAATGAGATCTATCTGTGCCAAGAATTGATAAGAGTCGAGGATATCCTGTACATGAGGACGTAACTCATCGGAGAAGACTGTCAGGATACGGATAATCTCGCGACGTTCTGCTGCCTCCAGTTCACGTACTTTATTATTTGCTTCTACTACCTCAGCAGGTTCAATGAAAACGGTCTTACCCGTCGCACTCTCGTCGTGCACAATACCCTTGATACGGCGTTTCAGTCCTGGTGCCACAGGAATCATCAGTCTACCGTCACGCATGGTAGGTGCTGCATCCTTGTCTACCAGTCCGTCGCGCTGTGCAGCATGCAGAATCGTATAAAGAGCTCGTGAGATACTTCCTTCCGTCTGTGCCATCTCATGACGGATACCTGCCAGTGTCATCGTGGCAGAGTCTTTGATTTTGCCGAATTTATCCAGTATCGAGTCAATGCGACGAAGAATGGCAGGGAAGGTCTGTACATCTTCTGCTAAGCGATGTAATGCAGGATATTTATATTCTACAATAGCCATGTGGGCAATAGGATCGGTGATATCCTCTTCAGCATCGTTGAGAAACTTCACGATGTTGCTAATGGTTTCCAATGAACGACGAAGGTCAAACAACTCATCCTCTTCCAGATGAGTATTTTCCAGACGGATACGGGCCACCGATTCTCGCACATCGAAGAAATAGTTGAGGGGGAAATTCTCTTCCTCTTGTTGTACTCGACGGAACTCACGCACCTGTTCCAACCATTCGTTAATGGTCGATGCATCATCGGAGAAGGCTATCTCATCCACCTTCTCCTTACCCAATGTACTCAGACATTGGGCTTTCAAGAGTGTGCGTATCTCATCGAAACCAATCTTCGCTTCGAAGTTCTTTGGATAAATCATGCGACAAAGGTACAAAATTTACCTTTGCCAAGCAAAAAAGTATATCAAAAATTTGCAGATTTAGAAAAATACCATTACCTTTGCACCCGCTTTTGAGACATTCGAGCACTGGAGAGATGGTAGAGTGGTCGATTACAGTAGTCTTGAAAACTACCGTACCGAGAGGTACCGGGGGTTCGAATCCCTCTCTCTCCGCAAAAATAAAGGAAGTCAGACGACTTCCTTTATTTGTTTTTCTTACTTCACCAACTTCTTCACTTTCTTTAGCAACGCTTTGGAAGGAGTAGCAGGACCATCGAAGGGAATGAGATACCAGCGTACGGTCCATGTCAATGACTTGCCGGGCTCCAGTTCGGTATAGGCACCCTGGCTCTCCAGTTCGATATGTGCCTTTCCGCGATTCACATATACCTGAATCTCAGCCTCGTCGGGAGCAGGCTGCGTAGTGTCTAAGTCCTGGAATTTCTTCACCAGCACCAGACCGTTGTTAAAGTATGCCAGCCATCCTTTGCCGTCGGCATTGATCTTACGGTTCTCGTTGGTGACGTCCGTCTGATACCATACGGCACCGAACTCAGCCTTGAAGTCCATTAGTCCGGCAGGCGTAATCTTGTTGACATCAGCATCAAAGAAGATCAATCCGTTATCGTTTTGTACACGAGTGATTTCCCATGGTGCTACCTTACGGGCAGCATCTCCCTCATTGGTAATTGTGTAGTTGATCACGATGGCATCGTCTTTCGAATCGACGGAGAACTCTTTCATGATGCTGAAATGAAGACGGGGCGATACCTTGCTCTTCATCACCAGCGAAGTACCTTTCTCCTCAACGGTGTACGGTTGCTTATCATACTCAGGGATAGGTGGCCAGTACCATTCCTTCTGCGGACTCGTCCAGAATGTGCTACCGAAGGATTCCGGGAAGCGTAACTGTGAGATACTCTCTGTGTCTTTGTACTTCAGCGACAGAATCTTCCCTCCGTTAGAGTCGATGGTCATCGTGATGTCGCCTGTCTGGATACTGTACTTGGCATCGCCATTGTTCTTGATCACTGGAACACCTGCTGTTGCCTGCTGGCTATATATCATTGCCAGTGTTAAAGCTGCTAATTGAAAAATAGTTTTTTTCATCATAATTCTATTATATATATACTTTTTTCATATTCTATATGTTGATGCCGTAGTTCTGTTTTACCTCACTCATCACGAAGGTACTCTCGATGGCACCCACATTCTCAATGTCACCGAGTTTTGTCAATACGAACTCCTGATACTGTTTCATATCCTTGGCGCGTACCTTTAAAAGGTAGTCGTACGAGCCCGAAGTATTATAGCACTCCGTTACCTCAGGGATGCGCTGGATGCGACGCACGAAGGCGTCAGCAATCTCGTGGTTAATCTGTGTGAGTTTCACTTTACAAAACACCAGCAAGCCCTGATTCAGCTTCTCTGGGTCGAGGATAGCCACATACTTCTTGATATACCCACGCTTCTCCAATCGCTTCTGACGTTCGAAGACGGGGGTAGGGGTCAGATGCACAGCATCTGCCAACTCTTTTGTAGTCAATTTCGCGTTCTTTTGCAGCGTTTTCAGAATCTGCAAGTCAATGTCATCTAATGTTGCCATATCATTTATTTTTGAGCGTTTTTCTTTTCTTCATACCATTCGCGCAACACATAGAAAGCTTTCTTACGCTTTCCCTGATCAGAGAAAAGCCCTTTGCGGTTGAAGCCGTCTTGGATGCCAGGCAACGGACGACGGGGCGAACGGAAGTCCTTCAGCACCCATGGACAGGTGCCGGCAAGTCCTTCTATCTTGTCGAGCATCACCAGATTCTCGCGATAGAGGTTCTCCTGGAACTCTTCCGTCCAGCGTTGCTCCTTGTCGCCGTGTAGCCCTGCCTTGGCACCACCGCCGAACTCGCTGATGATGACGGGCTTCTCGTAGGGAATCTCCCACTTCATTTTCGGTGCGTCGTTCACGTCGCGATACCAACCGATATACTGGTTGAAGCTCACTACATCGACATATTTATTCATATTGTCTTGAAGGCGGTTCACGTAGTTCGAGGCGCCAGTTACCTCCATCGCCATCGAGAGCAGACGGGTGTTGTCCAGACTGCGTGCCGTCGTGGCCAGCCGACCTAGGAACTGGTCACGGGCATCGCTGTGCGGCGTTTCGTTGGCGAGCGACCAGATGATGATAGCAGCGCGGTTATGGTCGCGACGAATCATGTCGCGCAACTGTTGCTCAGCATTAGCATAGGTCTTTTCGTTTTTCCACGAGATGGTCCAGTAGACGGGAATCTCCGACCACAGCAGGAAACCCTGTCGCTCCGCATCGCGAATGGCATGTTCGTTGTGCGGATAATGGGCGAGACGGATGAAGTTGCATCCCAACTGGCGCGCCCACGAGAGTAGCGTGTCGGCATCCTCAGCACTATTGCAACGACGACTGGTATAGGCGGTTTCCTCATGCGAGCAGACACCGCGTAGGAAGATAGGCTTGCCGTTCAACAGCAATTGCTTGCCACGGGTCTCAATGGTGCGGAAACCGATTTCATCCTCGATGCGCTCGTCGCCACGGCAAATCTCCACCTTGTATAACTTAGGGTTCTCGGGCGACCATAACTCTAGTTTAGAGTTGAGAGATAGTAGTTTAGAGTTGATTTTTCCATCAGCATCTGTTGTGAACTTCTGCTTCAGCTTTAGTTCAGGGATGCTGAGCGTCACCTCCTGACCAGCCTCTGGGCAATTTAGCTTCAATGAAAAATTAATTTCTTGCTTTTTGAGACACAGCGTATAGTCGTCGATATACGTATTGCCGACGGTCAGCAGCAGTACGTCACGGGTGATGCCACCGTAGTTCCACCAGTCGAAAATCTGAGTGGGTACATTGTCTTGATGGCGTTTGTTGTCCACCTTCACGATGACGAAGTTCTTACCTTCCTTCACTAGTTCGGTTACGTCAAAGCAGAAAGGCGTAAAACCTCCTATGTGTCGTCCAGCCTTCTTGCCGTTCACATAGACGATAGCCTCGTAGTTCACCGCTCCGAAATAGAGTAGCGCACGCCGACCTTCGCCTGGAGTGTAGTCGAAATCGCGCTTAAACCACACTGTACCTTCGTAAAGGAACAACTGATTATCTTGCGTATTCCAGTCGCCTGGCACACGCATCGTTGGACATGCATCGAAGTCATATTCCACTAAATCCGACGGTCGTTGTGGTTTGGCGTTAAGGAAGTATCCCCATTGCGTAGGATTCATGCGGTAGTCATAGTATCCCTGTTCTTGTGGGTCGGCAAAATAGTTCCAGTCACCGTTCAGCGATATGCTCGGTCTGGCATATACGTTCTGCGGTGCTTGTACTTCATATTGTGCCGCCATCCTACCCGCCATCATGGCCAACAGGGCTGTTAGTAGCATTCTTGTTTTCATGTTACGATAGACGGATTATTTGAACAGATACTGTACGAACTCGTGGAGCGACTTACGCCACACCTGCCATTCGTGGTCACCAGG
This sequence comes from Prevotella sp., assembly GCA_017554145.1. Classification (GTDB taxonomy): domain Bacteria; phylum Bacteroidota; class Bacteroidia; order Bacteroidales; family Bacteroidaceae; genus Prevotella. The sequence goes on from JAFZIZ010000004.1 coordinate 148,677, forward strand.
ATAGGAGTTGAAGCGCACGTTGACACTCTTGTTGCGCATCTGTTTCACGATATTACGGGTGTATTCGATACGTGGGTCTTGCTCTCCGCAAGTCATGAAGAACACGTCGAAGTTCTTATTGAACGTATGTGTATCTGTCAGGATGCCAGGAACTTCCTTCTCCAAATCGAAGTTAGAAGCACCTTGGATGCCGCCGAACATACCCGTTGAGAATACTCCTACGTTGGCAAATACTTCTGGATCACGTAGACCGATGTAGAACGATTGACCGCCTCCCATCGACAGTCCACACATGGCACGGCCCTTACGGTCTTTCCTCACCTTATAGTTCTTTTCCACAAACGGGATGATGTTCTCCAATAGCTCCTTGCGAAAAGCCTGCATGCCCTCCCAACTATAGCCGCCACCAAAACCACCGTTGCGAGAGCGGACATTACTATTCGAACTCACAATCACCATCGGTCTCGCTTTGCCTTTAGCAATTAGATTATCCATAATCTGGGCAGTGCGTCCCTGTTCCATCCATCCACGATGGTCCTCACCGCCTCCGTGCTGGATATACACTACAGGAAGGTCTGCCTTCACCGCATGATAGTTGGCTGGTGTATAAATCATTAACGGACGCCATGCCTCGTCTACCTTCGAGTAGTAGTATACCGTGCGTACCTCGCCGTGTGCCACCCGTTGCACTTCGAAGTCATCCATCCCTGCCTCTGGAATCTCAATGGCACTCGACCAACGGCTACAGCCGTAGAACGACTGACTGGCAGGATCAGCGACTGATACACCATCAATAATCAACGAATAGTAGTGGAATCCAGGCACCTGTGGTTTGGTAGTGACGGTCCACATGTCACGCTCGTCCTTCTTCATATCGTACTTCGTGCCACCAATATCCACCTGCACCTTCTGTGCTTCGGGAGCTTTTACTGTGAACTCTACGCTGTTGTCATTCAACAGCTTCGGTCCATTCATCATGTTTACGTTGGTCACAGGCACAACATAGTCTATCTTTACAGTAAACTTAGCATTACCTATGTTACGTTCTCCCTGCGCTGCCGCCTGAGTGCAGCAAACGACCGTCAATATTGCGGTCAGTACCATTTTAGTAGTTCTCATCATATAGTTTTTTGGAATTTTATTCTGTTAAGTGAATATTGAAGTTTTTGTTTTGGATGAATATTCTTTTGCCGTTGCAAATATAGGGAATATTTCTGAATTGTGCAAGTTTTTTGGAGGATATTTCCAAACTCCGTACCTTTAGAAAATATAATAAAAGAATAGAATAAACTAAGTTTATGCGTGAGGCATCGCTTTTTCATTTAAAGAGACGGCAGTTTGTTGATTATTTACTATCTTTGTACCCAAATATTATATACAATGAAAGCAATCAGTACAAAACAGGCACCTGCTGCCATCGGGCCTTATAGTCAGGCTATCCAAGTCGGAAATCTCGTCTACACCTCTGGGCAGATACCCATAGACCCTACTACAGGAACATTCGTCGAGGGCGGTATCAAGGAACATACCCATCAATCGCTCACCAACGTAAAGGCTATACTGGAAGAGGCTGGTCTCAGCATGAGCAATGTCGTAAAGACCACCGTATTCATGGCCGACATGAACGACTTCGCTGATATGAACAGCATTTATGCAGAGTTTTTCACAGAGCCTTATCCTGCACGTTCAGCCGTTGCCGTCAAGACCCTGCCTAAGGGTGCCTTGGTAGAGATAGAAGTCGTGGCAGAAGTTAGATAGATACAGATGGCATTGGACGAAGCAATATTCCGCAGGTCGGAACTCCTATTAGGCGAAGAGGCGATGAGCCGCATCGCTGAGAAACGTGTGATTATCTTCGGTGTGGGAGGCGTTGGCTCTTGGTGCGCTGAGAGTCTGATTCGTTCAGGTATCATGAAGTTGACCATTGTCGATTCCGACCGTGTATGTATCACGAATATCAATCGCCAGTTGATGGCGACAACAAAGACCGTAGGTCAGGTGAAGGTGGATGCCCTCAAGGAGCGATTGCTCACCATCAACCCCTCGGCTGAAATTACTGCCCTGCAACAAATCTTTACGGCAGAAAGTGCTTATAAGTTTTGCTTAGAGGAATACGACTATATCATCGACGCCATTGACTCGCTAAAGGATAAAGCCCTGCTCATCCTCATGGCTTGCCAGACTAAGGCGAAGTTCTTCTCGTCAATGGGTGCCGCCCTGAAGCTTGACCCCACCAAGATTCAAGTGGCTGAGTTCTGGAAGGTGAAGGGCGATCCACTGGCTCGTGCTCTCCGCAACCGTTTCAAACGTGACAAGCAGTTCCCCAAGCGTAAGTTCCTGTGCGTTTTCTCCGACGAACTTTTAGAGAACAAGAAACCCATTGACCCCGACGACAAGGGTAATGGCACTATTGCCCACATCACCGCCATTTTCGGCTTCATGCTGGCAGGATTGGTGGTGCAGGATGCCGTGAATGCATAGTAAAAAAAAGAGCCATTTGGCTCCTAATTATTAACAAAAGTTGATTTTATATGAATTTGGGAGTTATTATGAAGCATTTTGCATTGTCCTGTATGCTGTTTATGCCCATGACAATAGCGGCACAGAAGCAGTACTTCCTTCCTACTGGCGACAGTTCGATGGACGAGAAGGAAAGGCCTCTTATCGAGGTCTATCTTCCTAAACAGGAATTAGCTAATGGCTGTGCCATTGTGTTGTGTCCTGGCGGTGCCATGAGGTGGCTGTCGTGGGAGAGCGATGTCATCAAGATGGCCTCGTTTCTGAATGAACGTGGTATTGCCGCTATTGGATTACGTTATCATCTGAATAAGGGTGGTGGTCAGATACCACAGGGAATGCAGATGCCACCGATGGTGGATGTGACGCATCCAGAAACCTTTCCACAGGCTGATGCCAATCCTATGCACTTTGCCTATGGCGACTCTATCATCCGACTGGCAGCAGAGGATGCCAAGGCTGCCATCCGTATGGTGAGAGAGTATGCTGACGAATGGCGCATCAGTAAAGATAAGATCGGCTTTCTGGGCTTTTCGGCTGGTGGCGGTGTAGCCATTGCTGCTACGATGTCAGCAGACGATACCGAGCGTCCCATCTTCCTTTGCACCAATTTCGGTCCTTCATTGATGCCCGTTAATGTGCCTAAGAATGCGCCTCCTTTGTTGATCATGACGCGTGTTGACCATCCCAACGTAGCTGCAGGTCTTGTAGCTCTTTTTATGGAGTGGAAGAAAGCAGGTGCAAACGCTGAACTGCACATGTATGGCGACGGCAAAGGTCCATACGAGTTGATGCCAGAAACTGGCGAGACAACGACAGAGACTTGGAGCACTCAGATGATTCAGTGGCTGAAGGCCAAAGGCTTCGTAAACGAATGATTAAGGTGTAATACAATAAGATGAAACTAACAAAAGAATAGCTGTTTATTATCTGTATCTGCAATATGATTAAGAGACTATTGGATTTCATGGATGCTTCGCCAGTGAATTTTCTGGCTGTAAAGAACATCGCCACCTATCTGGAGCAGGCTGGCTATCGTCGCTTAGACCCTCAGATGCCCATCGGAGAGGTCAAGGCAAGTGACAAACTCTACGTGACGAAGAACGACTCGTCCATCTATGCCTTCCACATCGGACGGAAACCGCTGGGCGATGCCGGCTTCCGCATGATCTGTGCCCACTGCGACTCGCCCACGTTCCGTATCAAACCCAATGCCGAGATGACGTGTGAGGGTGGCATCGTGAAGTTGAATACGGAAGTCTATGGAGGTCCGATTATGTCGACGTGGTTCGACCGTCCGCTGACGATAGCAGGACGTGTCATCGTCAAGGGAGAGGATGCCCTCCATCCCAAGACGCTACTACTGCACGTCAAACGCCCACTGCTGCAAATCAGCAACCTCGCCATCCATTTCAACCGTGAGGTAAATGATGGTGTGAAGCTGAGCAAACAAAAGGATATGCTGCCCATACTGGGCATCGTCACCAATGAACTAGAGCGAGGCAATCTGTTGATGAACGTCATTTGCGATGAACTGAACATCAAGCAGGAGAGCATCCTTGACTTCGACCTCTATCTGGCTGATGCCACACCCGCCTGTACCTTCGGTGTACACGATGAGTTCTTGTCATCAGGACGATTGGATGATCTCTCGATGTGCTTTGCAGGTTTGGAGGCAATGATTGCTACAGAAACCACAGACGTGACTAAGGTACTGGCCATCTTCGACAATGAAGAGACTGGCTCACAGACCAAGCAGGGTGCCGGCAGTCCGTTCCTATCGATGATGCTCAAACGCATTTCATTGGCTCAGAGCGGTACGAGGGAAGCCTTCTATCAGGCCGTTGAGCGGGCGTTCATGATATCGGCAGACAATGCCCATGCCTGGCACCCCAACTACAGTGAGAAGTACGACTCCACGAACCATCCCGTTCTCGGTGGTGGCCCTGTCATCAAGTTCAATGCAGCCCAGAAGTATGCCAGTGATGCCGTGTCGGCAGCTGTCTTTGCAGAGATCTGTAGGGAAGCTGGTGTGCCTTGTCAGCGTTTCGTCAACCACTCCGACGTGGCAGGAGGCAGCACATTAGGAAATATCCTTGCTTCATCGATTCCACTGAGAGGTGTCGATATGGGTAATGCCATCCTCGCCATGCATAGCTGCAGAGAAACGGGCAGCACAGCCGACCACATCTATTGTGTCAAGGCCTTTACGAAGTTTTTTAGCTAAGCCGAAAGGAAACTACTTACGATAATCCATGTACGCCTGGTAGGCCAGAATAAATGATCAGGGAGCCCGAAGGCTCCCTGATATTATTGCTGAGAGAAGGATTATAAGCGGAAAGTGATGGTCATAAGTATATTCTCCTGTTTGGAGATGTCCTCAATATACTTTGTAACGTTAGATTTTTTAAAGGTAAGATGTCGAACTTGATGCGGAGTAAACTTGCAACTACTAAAAGTGGGATCTTTCAATGTGCCGTCACTATAGACTCCCATTATCTCCGTTACCTCATACGGGTTAAACGTAAGAAGCGAGGTGTAATACTCGTAGGGGAGACTCTCTACATCAATGCTCGCTGGTTTTGTCAGATAGAGTTTGAGATTGCATTCCATGTCCTTTTTGTAGATAACTGACTTGGACCATTTTCCGTTATTGACCACTTCTCTTTGTTCCTGTCCGTTCTCGTCAAGATAGCCAACTTCAATCTTATCAAAAAGAAGGAAGACGTTGCCACAGTTACCTACGTTATTTTGGTATTCTTCTTTCGGGATGTCAATGCGATAGTCAATCTGACATCCTACAAGCTTGGGCTCGGGAGGAGTGTAGCTATTATCGTCGCCTCCTCCGCAGGAGGTAAACACCGCGGTTGTCATTGCGCAGCAAAGGACGGCTGCGAGCGTCATCATAAACTTTTTCATACTTTTGTTGTTTTAAGTAGTTAATAAAAATGGTTTGTTATTCATATAATGTTGTCTTTAGTCCTAGTAACCTGTTTAGGGCATGGGCAGCTCGAATCGCATGTCACTCGGGCAGAATATGTTTGGCTCCTGGCGGTTGAGACGTAGCCAGCGGCTCCAACCGACGGTGCGGTCAAAGACCAGTTGCTCGTATGTGTCGGCCAGGGTGGCCCCCCAGGGGGTATTCTCTTGTACGAATGTCATCTCGTAGTAGTAGGGATCGTCTGTGGTTACTATCTTATAGATTTCTTTTCTACCATCGGCACAATAGCGAATTTCGGCGACGGGAACCTGGTTTCCAGTCTGTGGGTCTTTTAGCCATGCTATGTTGGAGTAGGCACCTTCGGCTCCAATCAGAGCACTGTAGTCCACCATGTAGTTGTGGGTAGTGAGGTATTTGCTAAAGTACTGTGCCACGATGCAACTGTTGAAGGCTTCCTCCATCTGGCTGTAGAATTCGTCGTCATAGACTTCAGGCAGGGCTGTCATGAGGCTGGCCATGTATTTGGCCATATCATAGTATGGAAGTTCTATTTTCACTTTTACGGCACTGGCTGTGCAATAGTCGATGGCCTGCCGTTGGGCCTCAGTGCCATTCTGGTAGGTGTTGCACAGGCGATCAGTGAATTCACGCATCATTTTGCCCAAGTGAGCAATGCTAGCAGTGCGAGTGACGGTCATGTCGGTATAAATTGGAGTATCATCGGAGGCTCCTCCATCAGCGTAGGTCTTGTCCCAGCTTGCCACGTCGGTCTTGCAGTATGCGTCCAAGACTCTTTCTATGTCCACATTGGGCTGGCTAAGCATTTCAGGCAGTTCGTTGAAGGCACCACCATAAGCAGGCATGTTATAGGTGGAGGCGATGATGTAGTCGCAGAGATCCTGCAGCTCAAACTGATACTCTAGATTGTTCATCAAGCATGCCCATATATAGATGGTCTCAAAGCGGACACTGGCGGCTTCCACGGCTCGGTGGAAGGACTTTACGGTGAAGTGCTTTTTTTGATCTAATATGAGATGGCCGTCGTCGAAGAGCATTCCGCGGTTGGAGGCAGGAGTTGTCTCCGGTAATTCTTCATTAGGTTGGTAACCGTGTCCGTGGTCGTTGACGATGAGCATATATTTCTTGGCGGGATATACCTTGGCAGCCCAGTCGATGAAGTTAGTCAGCGAATCGGGACAGGTGAAGTCAGCATTGTCGGCACCATAGATGCTGTTCCGAGAGAAAACCTGTTCTTGGAATGTCTTCGTGGGGTCAACGACCCAGCGGACATTCTTACTGCCAAACGTCTCACAGGTATTTGTGTCGAATATGATGTTTTGGTTCTTCAGATTCTCGGCGGTAGAGAATTTGTACTGTGCCACTACGTTCACCTTCTCATAGGCTTCAGGACTGGCTTTATAGAGGTTTGATATCATGGGAAGAAGGAATTGGTCCGCATCGGCACCACCATTACCATAATACATGATGGTGTACTCTGCCAGTTGCTCTGGTGCTGGTGGAGGCACAGGATTGTCGTCATTGTCACTGGTGCAGGAGGTGAATACTGTTATTGTCAATGTCAGCATTAAGGCCGCTGCTGTCATCAAGATCTTTCTCATACATTTATTTGTTTTAAGTTGTATTTGTGAAATAGCGTTGACAAATATACAAATAATAAATGAAAAAAGGAGCCATTAGGCTCCTAATTATTAATTATTAACTTTTATCGTGGGTAAGACAGTTTATTGTTTCACGTTTCTTGTTTATTGTATCCTGTCGGATCGTTTTCGCGCAATGCGTCCATTTTTAAGAAGGCTGCCCAACAGAGGGAACCTGGGTTAAGGTGTAACATTGTTCTTCATTTTTTTGAAAGCGGGCGCGGAGGTACTACTTTTTCTTGAAACGACCAAGAATCGGGCATAAAAAAGGGAGTCCGAAGGCTCCCTGAATAGAGAATATATAATCTTGTCGTTTACCAACCTTCGTTGACGATTTCGTTTTGCAGTTCTTCGTTCATGCCGTAGTCGCTGCCAGCCAGTATCACGCACTGCTGTTGCAGCTTCACAACCTCCATCGTTGGCTTCTCGTATATCTTCTTTTGCATTTTCATAAAGTTTAAAGGTTATCGTTTAACGGTTAAAGAATTTCTTGCCATTATGAATGAATATTCCCTTCTTCGGATTGGTCACCCTACGCCCACTTAAATCAAAGAAGATATCGCCTCTTACTTCTGACATCTTACATTTTACTTCGTTCAGTTCCGTTGTCTCATCATCGAAGCCGAAGAAGTTGCTCTCGACGCCGCCAGTGTACAGATACACCTTGCCCACACCGAGCGTCTTACCATCAGCCAACTTGTAGAAGCCTACACCGTTCGCACCCTTGTTCAGCACGTAGGTATAGCCGTCAGCATCTTTTCCTGCTGGATCCTTTACGCCACTCAGATAGTTACTGCTGAAGTTGTTGCTGCCCTCATCCGATACAAGCGTCATTGTGATGGTGGCTGATGTCGATTTCATAATGACAGGTTTACTGTATTTCACAATCTTGTCCGTTGTCAGTTCCGTCAGAAATAATCTTGAACCATCGAACAACGCCTTGAAAATCTGCGTGTTCGCATCAGCCTCGAAGTTGTAGCCAAAATTGTAGAACGTCATCCAGTATTCGCCCGTCGCTCCTTCATGGGCAGTCAACTCCATCTTCACTGTCGCACCGTCTTTAATATCCAAGAAGGCGCCACCATCAATATGTGGGTTACTTTTAAGAGTGACCGTAGCCAGATTAGTGCAATCAAGGAATGCACCTTCGCCGATACTTGTCACGCTGGCGGGGATAGTGACCGACGTCAGAGCAGCGCATCTATTGAAGGCAGCATCGCCGATGGTCGTCAACTGCGATCCGTCAGCAAAAGTGACCGTAGCCAACTTTGAACACTCATCGAAGGCATACTCGCCGATACTTGTCACGCTAGCTGGGATAGTGACGGAGGTCAGGCTTGCATTGTTGCAACTAGCGAAGGCAAGATTTCCAATTCTCGTTACACCGTCATCAATGACGATTTTCGTAATGTCTCCTATATAATCATTCCATGGTATATTGTTAGTCTGGTAATCCGCCATGGCGCCCGTAGCACTACTGGGGTCAGTCTTCTTTACAATGAGTTTTCCGCCGTCCAGCATCACTGTGCAGTCGCCACTCTCCCATGATGATATTTGCGTCACAGCGATTTCAAAGATAACTATTCCAGCGATATCTTCTCCTGTTGCACTAAGCGTTGCATTGACGGTCGCACTGCCGCCAGCAGTAATGGTGATAGAGGTGTCCCAGTTGCTGAGTGTCCCTATCGTAACGTTAGTTCCGTTTTCCTTGGTTACATTCGTAACTGTAATACCCTCAGGTGGATTATAGCCTGTAACAGTCTGGTAACACTCTCCAACTTTCTTCGAGTATGGCAACGTTGAATATTGGGTAAAAGTCTTATCTGACACCGTAACCTGAATCTTGTACCAGTCGGTGGCCCACGCACCCGTCGCTACCGTCAGTAGGAGGGCAATAGTAAAGAGTTGTAATTTCTTCATAAGAATCAATTATGTAATGGTTAGTTATATTTATTTATTCTTCCCACTCATATTTACGGCTGCCTTCACCAGCCCATTCTGGGGGGTTAGGACTGCCTGCCAGCATACTACTGCGAGTCTTTAACTCAATGACCTTTATCTGAGGTTTTATATACTGCTTCATCATCGTTGTAAAGTTTAAAGGTAATAGTTTAACGATTATAGATGATTTTGAGCTTTGCTCTCTCTTAATCGAAATTTTCATATCTCTGTTTTAGTTTTTATTGTTTATAGTTTTCTGCCTGCGAAGATACGAAGAATTTCTGAAACGACCAAACGAAAGGCGCGTAAAATTTCGGAAATCTCCTGTCTCTGTTACAGTTCTATAAGAACATGGGAATGAAGGTGCGGAAAACAACAATGGAAACCATTTTGTGAATGATGACCATCATCGGCATACCCTTCGGAAAGATTCACTTCCGTCTGGAAAAGCTGGCCTTGTCACCCTTCGGTAAAGAGCTCGTATAGATTTAATTTATCACAAAAGAATCCTCTGTATAACTCAAATATGGAGGAATTTTTGTATCTTTACAGCCAATTTCTAAAACAAAAACTATCAGATTATGCAGATTCTTATTTTACAAGGCTCTCCACGAGCCAACGGAAACACCGCATGGATGGTGGAAGAGTACAAAAAGGCTGCTGAGGCAGCAGGTCATCAAGTAACACTGGTCAACGTGTCGAGAAAGAAGATTGCAGGCTGTCTGGCTTGTGAGTACTGTCATAATAAGGGCAATGGTGCCTGCATCCAGAAGGATGATATGCAGGAATTATATCCGCTGATGGCAGAGGCAGAGGTGCTGGTATTGGCCGCACCCATCTACTACTTCACGCTCTCAGCCCAGATTCAGCTTCCCATCCAGCGCATGTACTGTGTGAACAAACCTGCCAAGGTGAAGAAGATAGCTCTGCTGATGTCATCCTATTCGCCTAACGTCTATGACGGTGCTGTCGCTGAGGTACGCGACATCTGCAACTACTGGGGCGTGGAAAATATGGGTTATGTCAGTGCCAAGATAGATGAGCAGAAGACAGATGCCACACTGAGCAAGATTCAGGCATTGGTGGAGAAACTATAATATATAGAAGCCATCGACAAGCATCATGCCACTCCCATGATGAGCGGAACAGCCGTCGTCATCTGATACGAACGAAGGAAAAAAGAATAATTAAACCCTTCTTTTAACAAGGTATAGCATGCCAGCGTTGGAACGCTTGGTCTGGAACTTGTATTCAGGACGATGCAGATAGGCGGCTATCTTCTGGATGGATGATACGTCTTCCTTATAGCCCTTGAAGTGGCTCATCAGCAGTGTTGAGAGGTCCCTCAGACTTATCCATTCACCGTCTGCATCGCTTCTTGGCTTCTGTATCAGGCTCATCAGCATCTCGCCAAGTCCGTTAAGGCGCTGATAAGCCAGGTTGTGCTTCATCAACTGGTGTTCTTCGTCCTTCGACAGCCAGTAGCGCTCACCTTCACGAATCTCGTGTACCAGTTGGGCATAGAGTTGGGCGTGGTTAACTGGTGTCTCGAAGTCTATATCGCCATCGATGGTAACACAGAGGAACCGGCGCGAACCTGAAGGATCGGTGAGTGGTGTCTGCTCGTTGGTGGTGCCTATGAATGAGGCATAACGGCGATTTGATGTATAGGCCTTGCCGTATGGAGGACGGTATTTCAAGTCTGCAGTGGATACCAGATATTTGAGTACAATCTGTTGACGCTGGGTGATTTTGTCAAACTCGTCAAGGTTGATAAGTCCGAAGGAAGAAAGCCCCAGATTCAGGTCCTGCTCATTCTTGAAGTTGATGCGGTCGTTGTAATAATCCTGTAGGTCACGAGGTAGCAGGATCCTGCAGAACGATGACTTTCCACAACCTTGCCGACCTATCAGTAGTGGTACGAGGGCATTTCCCGTCAACTGACCTTTTCCCTGCCACATAGCCACCATCGATCGCATCCATATATGAAATAGGAGTGTCCATTCTTTCCATTCTGTAGGAACTCGTAGCGCCAATGACGTCACTCGGTCTTTTCCGTCCCATCGAGGCAGATGCTCCAGATAGTCGTTAATGGGGTCGTAGCGTTCAATGTCATCCGAATTTACATAGCGGCGGATGTCCTTATCCCAGCATTTGATTCCCTGTTCCATCGCCCTCATGGTGATGGAGTTCCTCGCCTCTTCGGTAAGATCCTGAAAAGAGAATCCGATGCCTGTTCTCATGCGATATTCTGCCACTCCTCGCATGACGTTCTTGCGAAGTTCATAATTGCTGTTCAGGAAGATGTTCACCTTCATCGTCAATAGCGTCTCCTGGGGAATCGTCTTGGTACGCTGAATACCTTTCCGCTCCATATACTTCTCTACCAACTCTTCGCGATAGGCATTCTCAAACACTTTTGTCACCAATTCCTTTTCGTCCCAGAATACCGATTTCATCAATGTCTGACGCATGGCGGGAGCCATAGAGAGCCCCGTTTCCATGCAGTATTGCGCCAAGAGCGAGAGTGCTGCATGCCGGCGTTCGTCTTTATCGCGGATTCCCTCTGTCTTGTCGAATGCCTTAGAGAGGTTGAACTCGAAGACGGTATGCATGCTTTTATAGCGGTCCATACCCAGGTGTCCCTCAGTCTGCTCCATCGATGACGACTGGTGGGCGATACTGTCCGTTGGCTTCTCGGTCTTGGCGTAGATGGCTGTCGCAAGAGGATTGTAGAATAATTCTGGGTCGTAACTCATGTAGCAGATGCGATGAGTGGTTGGCTCCAGTTTCTCTATGGTAACACCAAGTTGACCATTATAGATGATTCGTGCGCGCTCGTAGAGATTTTCATGAAAGAGGGCAATATCATCAGAAAAATGGGGGAGCGGAGACTCGGTGGTACGGGATTTGTCTGCCGTTGGAAACAACTCTCCTCGACAAACGATTTTGACCGACTGACCCTCGGCTCCTACAAATGCCATCAGTGTCTGGGGCATCTCGGCAGCACCTCGACGAACGGCACTCGCTTCATCATGACCCGTGAGATTGTTTACTTCGAGCAATACCAGTCCTGTATAACTCTTGATAATCCGCTCGTGCATACGGTTCTCCTTTTCCAAAGCAAAGCAAATACGAGGCAGATTCCTTGTCCAGTTAGACAGGGAATCGAACGTGCCATCCATGTTACGACTCTTGAAGTTGGCAAGCGGGTACACACTTCTGAACTCGCTTACCTGTTCCTGATACTCTCCTCCGCGAATCATATCGGCAACCTCCTGTAGATTAGCCAATCGCAGTGTTTCCTTATTCCTGTAATTCTTGATAACGGTTATCCTGTTTTCCATCTTTTCTAGTTTTTTGCAAATTGACTGCAAAGGTACTATTTCCCATCGAAATGTGCAAGTATTTTTTTAGTGAAAAAATGATGAAAAAGGGGTACACCCTACACTCTGAGAGGTTATTCGCTGAAAATCAGCAAGATATATAGTGTAGACAGGGTACACTTTCCTACACGCTCTCTACACAAAATGGCTGTATTTCTACATTTGTAAAATAGTTTCACAACAACTTGTTTGGTAGTTTCAGCAAGTTTAACAGGTGGGAACTAATAGTTCCTACTATGGGAACTATTTGTTCCCTTCTGGAAAACTTCCAGTTCTCTTGAAGGGAACTATTGAGGAACTGCTTGAAATCCAATCGCTTATTAGTATTATTCCGTTATTTTAAGCCTCAAAAACACCTTAAAACAATAAAAAGTGTAGGCATCGTGTAGAAAAGTGCACCCAACCTACACTACTTAAACATATGTATATCAAATGTTTAGTAATGAAAGTGTCGGGTTTGGCAATATTTTGAAATATGATTCAGGATAATTTTTTTAATAGTTCAACATTTTTACCAAATATTTTATGTACCTTTGCACCCATGGAAGAAGATAATAAGACAAGAACGCAGGAAGAAGTTTTCCGCGATAAGACAGATCACTATATCGTTTGTTTCTTGAATCATTGCCCACTTAGAGAGCAATGCCTCCGTTGGTTGGTTGGTCAGTATGTCGACCCAACCCGTGTGGTTTACAGTTCCATCAATCCTCATAATCCTCATTATGGCAATGAGCATTGTGGTATGTTCCGCCCCAACCGTAAGGCAATTATGAAGCGTGGTTTCAAAAACATGTATCACGAGATGCCTGGCTATATGGAGCATAACATCCGTAGGTGGCTCATCCTCCTTTTTGGTCGCAAACAATATTTCGAGATGCGCAAAGGTGAGCGTCTCATTACCCCTGAGCAGCAACAGCAAATTCTGGAAACCTGCCGCACCAATGGCTGGCAAGGTCCCATCAACTACGACGGAGAGCAAGAAGATTGGCTGTGGTGATATATATCTGAGGTACACAGGCACGGACGGGAATGCCAGGAAGTTCGCTGAGGAGATGATTTCCAGCCTTTTAACTATTCTTCTTATAACTCTGGACAGCCCAGACGCCCATCAAGGAAGAAATGCACAGTAAAGCAAATACCTGATGGGCAATGCTTTGGAACGTACCACCACGCACAAAGACGGTACGGATGGCATCGACAAAGTAGTGCATGGGGTTGACGTAGGTGGTCAGATAGGCCCAATCGGGCATGGAGCGCGCAGGAGTAAAGAGTCCTGAGAGCAGCATCAGACACACCACAAAGAACCACATAACGAGCATGGCCTGCTGCAAGGTGTCGCTATAGTTGGAGACGATGAGTCCGAACGACGAGAAGAACAGCGCCAGCAAAACCGCCAACAGATAGACCAACAGCAGCGGTCCTTGGCAGGTGATGCCATAAACAAGCCACGAGAGCACGAGGCAGAGAGTGAGCACCACGAGGCCGATGATCCAATAGGGAATGAGTTTTGCGAGGATGAACGACCACATCGAGACAGGGGTAACAATGATCTGTTCA
>JAFZIZ010000005.1 GCA_017554145.1 Prevotella sp.
ATCCTGAGCCAGGATCAAACTCTCCATCGTATAAATTCTTTATCGTTTCCAGAATAACCCGAAATAAACCCGGGATACTCTAGGAGTAATCTGTCTCAAAACGACTGTTCCTTTTGTATCAAGTTAAAAGCACCTCTTTGTCTAATTACCCTGTAAAGGTTGCTTGCGCGACATTATATTTCTACAAGGTTGCTTGTGCGACCTTACAGGGATTGACGGTTCGTTTCTTGTTACCCAAGTACTTAAAAAGTACTCGCTTCTTGTACTACTTCTGTCTTTTATGTAATCCTTTCAAAGAACTCCTTCTCTTAGCCTCAACACGCAAAAAAATGCGCGAAAGCGGATGCAAAGGTACGAAGAATTTCCAATACTGCAAACTTTTTCAAGGAAAAATTTTATTAAAAAAGAAAAGTTTTCGCATTTCATGACAAAAAGCGAAAACTTATACCTTATTATATAATATATAGAAACTTTGCTACTCGAAGATTTCTCCTATCTCGTCAGTACCACCTATTGCATCCAATCCTGACTCATCATATTGGCAAGGATTATAGCCAGCAGGCAAATCAAACACTGCATTACTATTATATCCCAACTGCTTATCCGCATAGACCCTCTTCATATAATAGGCCCATACAGGTAAGGCTCCTGCGGCACCTTGTCCCATACTGGTCATTGTAAAATGGATATCACGGTCCTCACCACCAACCCAACAGCCACTAACCAGAGTTGGTGTCAAACCCATAAACCACGCATCACTATTATTGTTGGTTGTACCTGTTTTTCCGCCAATAGATCCTGGAATATTGTATTTGTAACGCAAACGTCCTGCAGTTCCACCCTCGACAACCGCCTTAAGCATATATAACATCTTATGAGCGCTCTCTTCACTAATAACCTCATTCATACGGGGCTGGAATTCTGCTATCACATTTCCTTCATTGTCTGCTATCTTCGTCACAAACAAAGGAGCCGTACGAATACCATGATTCACAAAAGCCGTATAAGCACTCACCATCTCTCCCACTGTAATATCACACGGACCAAGACAGAGAGACATAGACGGATGTATCTCTGGATTATTAATTCCATATGCACGTAATAGCGTTACAAAGGCCTGTGGATTCAATTTACTCATCAAGTACGCAGAAATCCAGTTGTTAGATTGTTGCAGTCCCCATTTCAAAGTCACCATCTCACCATATCTGGCACGACTACCATTACGAGGAGTCCAAGCGCGTCCACCAACAATATATGTCTCTTGTACGTTTGGTGCCAAATCACATGGTGAGAAGCCATTCTCCATTGCCAGTGAATACAGGAAAGGTTTTATAGTAGAACCCACCTGACGGCGTCCTTCCATACACATATCATAGGCAAAATGGATGAAATCCAAGCCTCCCACATAGGCTTTCACAGCACCATTCTGAGGACACATACTCATAAATCCACAACGCAAGAAAGACTTATAATAACGAATGGAATCCAATGGTGTCATGACCGTGTCGACCTCTCCATGATAAGTGAAGACCGACATCTCTGTCTTTGTATTGAACGAACGCATGATTTCTTCCTCTGATGCACCCGACTCTTTCAACACCCTATACCGTTCACACTGACGAACAGAACGCATAAGGATTTTATGCACCTGTTCCGCTGACAATTTTCCAGAATAAGGTGCACTCTTACGTCCACGGTTTTCCTTATCGAAAGCAGGTTGCAGATATTTCACGATATGTTCACGAACAGCCTGCTCAGCATACAATTGCATTCGAGAATCTATTGTAGTATACACCTTTAAGCCATCCGTATATACATTATAGTTATCGCCATTTCGCTTTGTGTTTTTATTACACCATCCATAAAGAGGGTCTGTTTCCCAATTGATAGAATCCTGATGATACTTCACCATATTCCATGAAGGATAATCGGAACGCACTGGCTTTTTTGCCATCATATAGCGACGGAGGAAATCACGGAAATAGACAGCCACACCGTCCTTATGATCAGCGACGTGGAAATTCAGTTTCAATGGTTCTGCCGAATACTGTTCAAATTGTGACTCTGTCAGATAACCAGCCTTCAGCATCTGACCCAACACCACATTACGGCGTTCCTGACTTCTGTCAAGATGGCGTACAGGATTGTAATAAGACGGATTCTTACAGAGTCCCACCAACGTAGCAGCCTCATTGACTGTCAGATCCTTTGGGTCTTTTCCGAAATAAGTATTCGATGCTGTTTTGATTCCCACAGCATTATGCAGGAAATCAAAATAGTTCAGATACATGGTGATAATCTCGTCTTTCGTATAATTACGTTCGAGTTGTACGGCAATCACCCACTCGATTGGTTTCTGCAACAAGCGTTCTGTCACACTGTGTGCTGTCCCAGAATAGAGCTGCTTCGCCAACTGTTGAGTGATAGTAGAACCACCACCCGCACTTTTCTGTCCGAAGAGACCTCTCTTAACGATGGCACGTCCTAATGCAAAGAAATCTATTCCTGAATGATCATAGAAACGGACGTCCTCCGTAGCCACCAAAGCCTGTATCAAAGAAGGAGACAATTGGGTATAATCTACCAAGATACGATTCTCTCTGTTATAGTTCCACGTACCCATGATTTTTCCATCAGCACTATAGACCTGAGTGGCATATCTATTAATCGGATTCTGCAGTTCATCAATGGGAGGCATATATCCAATCCATCCGTTGGAAATAGCCCAGAAAGCTAATATCGCTGTCAGGACAGAAGCGCCCAACAGTGCCCATAAAACATGTACGAATATCTTTCTCATTCCAGAAGACTTTTGTTTTCGGCGATGCAAATATACTGCTTTTTATTGACATAAGGAAATTTTTGTCAGATTTTCGTTGATATACATGTCGTGTCAAATAATTGTTAAATCCTAAAATCTTATCGAAGTTTTGGCTAATTATTCCTACAAACTCTTAAAAAATATCTATCTCATTCTTTTCTTTCAAATAATCTTTCTACTTTTGTACCGTCAAAAGAGAACTTAAAAGAATATGAAATTATCAAAGAATATGAAAAGAAGTATTATCATGATGCTGGTTTTGGTTTCCACACTATCGGCATCAAGTCAGAAGAAATGGTCGCTGAAAGACTGCATCGACTATGCCATGCAGAACAATATCACACTGCAACAGGCACGATTGCAGAAGCGGTCAGCCACCGAAGACAGGAAACAATCGCAAGCAGCGTTATTGCCTTCGCTTTCCGCCTCCACCAATCAGAGTGTAGGTTATCGTCCTTGGTTGTCATCAGGTATGACGACAGTCACCAATGGTACGGTAAATACCAAAGTAAACAAGACTTATTATAACGGCACCTATGGTCTTAATGCTTCGTGGACCGTATGGAATGGTAATCAGAACCGCAATCAAGTGAAACTCAACAAGGTTTCCGAAGAGCAAGCCGAACTGTCAATTGCCGAGACCGCTAATTCCATTCAAGAGAAGATTGCCCAACTTTATGTACAAATCCTATACATGAACGAAGCCATCCGTGTCAACAAGGAGAGTCTGGAGACCAGTAAGAAGAATGAGGAGCGAGGCAAACAGATTCTTGAAGTCGGTAAGATGTCTAAGGCTGACCTTGCACAACTCACCGCCCAGCGGTCAGCGGATGAATATAATATTGTAGAGGCAGAAAGCAACCTCGCCAACTACAAACTCCAACTCAAGCAATTGTTGGAGATTACCAGTGATGAACCTTTCGATATTGAGATTCCCACCGCTACTGACGAGCAGGCCCTTGCAGCCATACCTTCATTGGCCAGCGTCTATGAGAAAGCCCTCACGATTCGTCCGGAGATACAGAATTCGAAACTCGATCTCCAGTCCAGCGACCTACAGATGAAGATCGCCAAAGCCGGCCACCTGCCGACACTCAGTATGACGGGCGGTTTAGGCACCAATACTGGTTCTATGAGCGGCACCAACTGGGGAAGTCAGATGAAGACCAATTTCGATGCCTCTCTCGGTGCCTCCCTGAATATCCCTATCTTTGACAACCGCAAGACGCGTACTGCTATCAACAAGGCACAGATACAGCGCGAACAGGCGTTACTTGATATTCAGAACCAAGAGAAGCAGCTCTACTCTACTATCGAAGGGTATTGGTTGGATGCCAACACCAACCAACAGAAGTTCATCTCTTCGTGTAGCACCGTGGAGAGCGAGCAGGCCAGCTACGACCTTCTCTCCGAACAATTCAACCTCGGACTGAAGAACATCGTGGAACTGATGACAGGCAAGGACAAACTGCTCAATGCCCAGCAAAACAAGCTGCAAAGCAAGTATATGACCATCCTCAACCAGCAATTGTTGAAGTTCTATCAAGGAGAAGAGTTGGGACTATAAAGTTTACAGTTTACAGTTTACAGTTTAGAGTTTAGAGATAAAACAATAAATATGAAGAACAAGAAGATCTGGATTGGCGTAGGCATCATTGCCTTGATAGCCATTATTTACTTCCTGATGTCAGGCGGTAAAAAAGAAGAGAAAGTATCGTTTGAGACCGCAAAGGTTGAGAAACAGAACATCAGTACCAGTATCACCGCTACAGGTACCATCGAGCCTGTCACCTCTGTGACGGTAGGTACTCAGGTGTCAGGTATCGTGTCAAAACTCTATGTCGACTATAACAGTGTCGTCAAGAAGGGACAGGTCATTGCCGAACTCGACAAGACCAACCTGATCAGTGAGCTCAACACGGCGAAGGCCAATTTGTCGTCTGCCCAGAGCACGCTGAACTACGAGCTTGCCAACTACAACCGCTACAAGACCCTTTACGAGAAGGGACTGGTCAGTGCTGACGACTACGAGAATGCCAAGCTCTCCTACGACAAGGCCCGTCAGTCGGTATCCACTTCGCGTGAGAGCGTACAGAAGGCACAGACTAACCTCGGCTATGCCACCATCACCTCTCCCATCGATGGCGTAGTGCTCTCGAAGGCTGTTGAGGAAGGTCAGACTGTTGCCGCCTCGTTCAACACCCCTGAACTGTTCACCATTGCCAAGGACCTCACCGATATGCGCGTGATTGCCAACATCGACGAGGCTGACATCGGTGGCGTAAAGGAAGGACAACGCGTCTCATTCACCGTTGATGCTTTCCCCGACGACTCGTTCGAAGGCGAGGTGACTCAGGTACGCCAGCAGGCTACTACTGAGAGCAACGTGGTGACCTACGAGGTAGTGATTTCCGCCCGCAACAATGACTTGAAACTGAAGCCCGGTCTAACCGCCAACGTCACCATTTATACATTGGAGAAGAACGGTGTGATGGCTGTTCCCTCAAAGGCTCTGCGCTTTATTCCCAATGAAGTACTGCTCACCAAGAGCCAGCACATCGAGGACTGCGATGGTGATCATAAGGTATGGACGATGGAGGGTAATACCTTCAAGGCCCACAAAGTTGAAATTGGAACCACCAACGGCGTGTTGACTGAAATTGTTAGCGGTATCAAGGAAGGCACAGAGGTTTTGGTAGACTTCACCATCTCCGGCGGCATGAGTGAAGCCAGCGGTGAACAGCAGGCCAGCAACCCCTTCATGCCACGTCCGCGTAATAATAACAGAAGCAACAATAACAAGAGCGGTCAGAGTGGCAACGCTGCTCCCCCAAGACAATAAGAGGCTATGGAAGAAGACAACAAGAAAGTCGTCATCGAGTTGCAGAACGTGAAGCGCTACTTCCAGGTGGGTAGCGAGACCGTGAAGGCTCTGCGCGGCGTCTCGTTCAAGATTTACGAGGGCGAGTTCGTCACCATTCAGGGTACTTCCGGTTCCGGCAAATCGACACTGCTCAACCAGTTGGGCTGTCTCGACACCCCCACCTCGGGCGAGTACTTCCTCGATGGTGTGCCCGTGCGCACCATGTCAAAGACGCAGCGTGCCCACCTGCGCAACCAGAAGATTGGTTTTGTGTTCCAGAACTACAACCTGCTTGCGAAGACCACCGCTGTAGAGAACGTGGAACTGCCGCTGATGTACAACAACAAATATGATGCGAAGCAGCGCCGTGAGGCCGCCGTCAAAGCCTTGCAGGCGGTAGGACTGGGCGACCGTTTGGAACATAAGTCCAACCAGATGTCCGGCGGACAGATGCAACGTGTGGCCATTGCCCGTGCACTGGTGAACGAGCCTGCCGTATTGCTCGCCGACGAGGCCACCGGTAACCTCGACACCCGCACGTCGTTCGAGATGCTGGTGCTCTTCCAGGAACTCTACAAACAGGGACACACCATCATCTTCGTGACCCACAACCCCGAAATTGCCGAATATTCGAGCCGTAATATCTACTTGCGCGACGGTAAGATTCGCGAGGACACCATCAATACGAATATCAAGTCGGCAGCAGAGGCGCTTGCCAACTTGCCTAAACAAGACGATTAATGATATGAATATACTAAACTTATTTAAGGTAAGTCTGAAGGCAGTAGCCAGCAACAAGATGCGCTCCTTCCTCTCCATGCTCGGTATCATCATCGGCGTGGCGGCGGTCATCATCATGATGTCCATCGGACAGGGCTCGAAGGAGAGCATCCGTCAGGAACTGTCGACGATGGGCACCAACCTGCTGACTATCCGTCCTGGAGCCGACATGCGTGGCGGTGTGCGCCAAGACCCGTCGGCGATGCAGACGCTGAAGATGGCAGACTATGAGCGCATCATGCGTGAGAAGAAGTTCGTGACGAAGGTATCACCCGAGGTCACCGCCAGCGGTCAGGCTATCTATGGAAACAACAATACCAATACGTCCTTGTACGGAGAGTCGACTGACTATCTTGACATCAAGCAATGGCCTGTTGAAGATGGCGACTGTTTTACGGAGGAGGATATCAAGAAAGCCGCTAAGGTGGTTGTTGTCGGTCAGACCATTGTCAAGGAACTGTTTGGCGAGGGAGCCGACTGTATCGGCAAGACCATCCGCTTCAAGTCCATCCCGATGCGCATCGTAGGTGTGCTGAAGGCAAAGGGCTATAACTCGTGGGGCATGGACCAAGACAACGTGATGATTGCCCCCTACACCACCGTCATGAAGCGTATTGCCGCCCAGACCTATTTCTCGAGCATCGTCTGTTCCGCCGTGACCGAGGAACTGTCGGATGCCGCCATCGAGGAACTGACGCAGATGCTGCGCGACAACCATAAGTTGAAGGGCGATGCCGACGATGATTTCACCATCCGCTCGCAAGCCGAGATGATGGAAACGATGTCATCGACGATGGACACGGTGACGCTGATTCTTGTTGTCGCCGCCGCCTTCTCGTTGCTCGTCGCCGGTATCGGTATTATGAACATCATGCTGGTGAGCGTCACCGAGCGCACCAAGGAGATCGGACTGCGCATGGCAGTAGGTGCCACGGGACCTGTCATCTCGCTGCAGTTCCTCATCGAGTCGGTACTGATATCCGTCACTGGCGGACTAATCGGCATCCTCGTGGGCTGTTCGGCGAGTGCCTTCCTCGGCTCTTTCGGCATGCCGTCGAGCGTGCCGGCATGGTCGATCTGGGTATCGTTCTTCGTCTGTGTCTTCATCGGCGTGCTCTTCGGCTATATCCCTGCCCAGAAGGCCGCCAATATGGATCCTATAGAAGCCATCCGTCATGAATAAGCGCCTGAAGATATTCCTGCATATCGCCTTCTGGACGTATATGTTCCTCTCGCCACTGGCTTACACGCGAGGGATGGGCATGCTGGCATATCTCGTGAACTGTGTGTCGCCGCTGCTGACGATGGTGGTGTTCTACGCTGACTATCACTGGCTGACCTACAAATACTTCGTGGCAGGCAAACAGCGCTACTTCCTGATGATCAATGCGGTGATGGTGGTGAGCCTCGGTCTGGCGACCCACTACTGGATGGATTATGCACAGGTGCTGTTTCAGCCCGACCCGGCACTGCGCATGGAATTCTCGACTTTGGAGAACGTGCTCTACACCCTGCGCGACATCATCAACCTCATCATCTTCGCCACCGCCGCCACCTGCATCTCACTGTCACAACAATGGTATTGGGCGGATCAGGCGCGCAACCGTGCCGAGGCAGCGCGCACCGATGCCGAACTGAGCAACCTGCGCAACCAAATCAACCCGCACTTCCTGCTCAACACGTTGAACAATATCTATGCGCTCACCGCCTTCGATGCCCCTAAGGCACAATCTGCCATTCAGGAGCTCTCGAAGATGATGCGCCACATCCTCTACGACTACCAGCAGCCTACCGTGTCGCTACAGGATGAGATGGAATTTCTGAAGAACTATGTCCGTTTGATGAAGATACGTCTGCCCGAAAGCGTCGAGATTGTCTTCGAACCGCACGTCACGCAGCCCAACGTCTCCATCGCCCCGATGATCTTCATCTCGCTCGTGGAGAATGCCTTCAAGCACGGCGTCAGCCCCACGGAGCCCTCGTTCATCCATATCTCCATCTTCGCCGACGAGCAGAACATCATCTGCGACATCCGAAACTCCAACCATCCCAAGTCCGCCACCGACGACAGTGGCCACGGCATCGGACTGCGACAGGTTGAGCGCCGACTGGAACTCGCCTATTTCGAGCACTACACGTGGACCAAGGGAGTCTCCGCCGACGGCAAGGAATACCACTCACGCATCCATATCACCGGATGGAAGGAAGCGAACAAGAATCTGAAAAAAGAAAACGCTAATCAATAAATACTAAACTGATATATGACTTTAAAATGTGCTATTATCGACGATGAGCCTTTGGCAGCAGGACTGCTCAAGAGCTATGCAGAGAAGACACCCTTTCTCGAACTCACTGGCACCTACGGTAGCGCCGTCGAGGCGATGAAGGAACTCAGGGCCAACCCCGCCCACCTCATCTTCCTCGACATTCAGATGCCCGAGCTCTCCGGCATTGAATTCGCCAAAATACTGCCACCCGAGACCAAAATCGTGTTCACCACCGCCTTCCAGCAGTATGCCATCGAGAGCTATGAAGTGAATGCCCTCGACTATCTGCTCAAGCCCATCAGCTACGAGGACTTCCTCCGCGTCGCCAACAAGGCCCTCGACAGCATCTTCACCCGACAGAAGCAGGAAGCCTACTCGCGCGACCGCTTCATGTTCGTGAAGAGCGACTACAAGCTGCTGCGCGTCGACCTCGATGACATCCTCTACATCGAGGGTCTCAAGGACTACATACGCATCACGCTTAATGACGGCACCAAGATTCTCAGTCTCATGAACATGAGGAAACTCGACGACTATCTGCCCCACCCCGAATTCATGCGCACCCACCGCAGTTACATTGTCCACATGACGAAGGCGCAGACCATCGACCGTTTCCGCATCGTCATCGGCGAAGACTACATTCCTATCTCCGACAGTTACAAGGAGCCCGTCCAGCAGTATTTCGACGACCACACGCTGGTGTGAATGAAGAATTGAAGTAAAAAGGCATCCGATTTGGATGCCTTTAACTTTTAACTATTATCTATCAACTATTAACTGGTTTAATGGTCGTCGCCACCCACGCTGGGGTCAGTGCCGTTATTGTCGCCGCCGCTAGGGGTATCCCCGCCACTGCTTGGGTCGGGTGTCGGGTCGGGAGTAGGCGCAGGATTGTCGCTATCGTCATCACTCGCCTTCGCCCAAACGAGGCTGGCAGCCTTGATGGCGCCTCTTCTGCCGTGTACAGTTCCTTGTCCATGTCGGGGAAGTCCTCCTCGAGGGGCATGTCGAACACGGATCTTGTCTGTATAGGCTTGACACTCTCAATGAGCATAGTTATCAATTCCAGCTTCTGGCTGTCGTCCATGTCCTGCACCATCTTACGATAGTTGCTCATCGGGTGCACAGTACGCCGTCTCTGCCGTAGTGAGCAGGAGGGCAAAAGTAAAGAGTAGCTTTTTCTTCATCGTTTATTGTTTATTGTTTCCCGTTTATTGTATCATCTTTTGCTGCGCGTAATCATCGTGCGAAGCTTGCCGTTATAGCGGTCGGCGGCAAGGAGCTGCTCGATGGTGAGGTGCATGCGCCACTTCCAGCGGTTGAAGGGGTCGCTCGGCACGTTGATGCGCTCGTCTTGCGGTTGGCGGGAACGCAGTTCGCCGTCCATCGCCAGCCAGTCTTGCAAGGAGAGGATGCAGAGCATCGACGGACAATACAGGTGGCGGGCAATGATCTCCTCGGCGAGATGGGCGGGCAACTGCTCGGGGGCGCGGCCCTCCTTCTGCAACATCGTGACATAGTAGCGCTGGCGGCGCTCGGGACTCTCCTGCCACCAGAGGCGCAGGGGCGACATGTCGTGGGTGGTGATGGTCGAGACGGAGCGGTAGGGATTCGCCTCAAGATGGGCGAACTCGAAGCCCTGCTGCTTCGGCATCTGCTGTATCTCGAGCGTGAGGATGCGCAACTGGTCGAGCACGGGCTCCACGCAGTCGGGCAGCATACCGAGGTCTTCGGCACACACCAGCAGGCGGCTGTCCTTCAGGATGGCGGGCAGTCGCTTCAGTGCCTGCTGTCCCCAGAACATCGAATGGCGCTGGTAGAAGTAGTTGTTATACAGACGGA
The DNA here is from genome assembly GCA_017554145.1 of Prevotella sp. Classification (GTDB taxonomy): domain Bacteria; phylum Bacteroidota; class Bacteroidia; order Bacteroidales; family Bacteroidaceae; genus Prevotella. Next base: position 10,574 of record JAFZIZ010000005.1, read on the forward strand.
GGAAGGCATCCTTGTCCTCACTGCTCAGCGCCTCGAAGATGGGCTCGTTCAGCACGCCGATGCGCGGATGGTACATCTCCGCCTGGCGGGGATCCTCGACAAACAGCACGTCGCAGAGCAGGCGCATCAGTCCATCACGAATCCACAGACTGCTCTCGTCGCGGCGGTCGGCAAAATAGGCTGCCACCTTGCGCTGCGTGTCGAAATCGGACTTCAGGTCGTAGAGGTTGTACGCCTTGCGAACGAGGAAATGGTCGCGCACATACTGCGCATGGATGCCGAAGAGGCGGTCGATGAGGCGGTCGTTGATGAACGGCCGCGTAAACAGCTCCTTGCGGAACGAGAGTCCGAAATACTCTATCTCGGCTACCGTCAGCGGCAAGGCGGGCGAGAAATGTCCCAACAATCCATAGACGGCATCCTCGGGAATCTCCCAAATGCGGAAGAAGCCCAGCACGTGGTCGATACGCAGGGCGTCGAAATACTGCTCCATGTGGCGCAGGCGCTTTCGAAACCAGTCGATGAGTGGTGAGTGGATTCCCGCTGGCGCGCCTACCCGTAGCCTTTGAGTGGTGAGAGGTGAGTGGTGAGAGGTGAGAGGTGAGTTTTCTGCCCAATTATAGGTGGGGAAGCCCCAGTTCTGCCCCTGTGCGGTGAACGCGTCGGGCGGTGCGCCCGTCTGCGAGTCGAGATGGAAGAGTTCGGGATGCTCTCTCGTCTCCACGCTCTCGCGGTTGACGCCAATCGGCAAGTCACCTTTCAGTACCACACCCTTCGAACGTGCATAGTCGGCAGCCTCCTTCAGCTGCACGTGCAAAAGATACTGAATGAAATAGGTAAAAGCCAATGGCCAATGGCTAATAGCCAACTGCCATTCGCCATACGTCTTCAGCCAATCCTCATTGTCTGCGAACCACTCCTTGAACTCCTTGGAATCCATCACCGCCTTGCCCTTCTCCTCAAAGAGCAGTTGCAGATACTCGCCCTTCACACGGTCCACAGCCTCGTAGTCGCTATACGACAGGGCATTGAGCTCCTGCTGACGGCGGCGGAACACCGTCATCTTCTGTTTCGACTTCAACGTGCCGGCAGCCTCCAAATCGACGTAATGCGGATGGAGAGCCATCGCGCTGATGATGTTATAAGGATAGGAATCCTGCCAACCATGACTGACAGTGGTATCGTTGACGGGAAGCACCTGAATCACTTTCATGCCCGTAAGCACAGCCCAGTCAACCAGTCGGCGCAAATCACCGAAATCTCCCACGCCATAGGAGTGCTCACTGCGCAGAGAGAACACGGGTACTGCCACACCGGCAGCGCGCCAGAGTTGTTCGCGAAGCCTCAACTGCTCACCATAGAGCACCAGCACTTGTCCGTCACTAACAAGCTCCTGGCTGTTGGCTATTGGCTGTTGGCTGTTATCTATGACTCTATTCTCACCTTCCTCCCAGCAGACGAAGGCATGTGTCTCATCGTCCACCACCACATACTTATATTCCAGTGGGAACGTCATACCGAGAGCATTCACCGTCAGCATCCATTCCTGTTGACCAGCATACTCCATCCGCAGATAGCGCGACGTGTTCCAACTGCCGATGGCAGGATGGCTGCCGCAGATGGCTACCGCCTGACCAGGCTGTAACTGCGGGGCGGAGACGCGAAAAGTGATAGTGCGACGGAACAACGGAAGGCGGATGGGCTCCACATGCTCGTTCGTCCGTCCATGAACCGTCGTCAGGTAGGCATTGGTATAAAGATGGGCGGGTAACGGCATGTCACGCCATTGGTCGGGGAAGACATAGTCCTTCGATGAATCGAAATGATAGATACGGGGGACCAAGTCCCATTCGCGACGGATGATGTCGCCGTCGGCATTCTCAACCTGATAGATGTAGATGATGTGTGACAACGGATGCTGGCGCGACTCCAAAACTGCCGTCTCTAACGTCCACAAATCGCCATCATCGGTCTGCATCACAAGATGGTGCTGCTTCATCGTTCCGTCCTGGCTGTGGCACTCCATACAGACATACAGACTTTCGCCCCATGCCGTCCGATATCTAATGCTGAACTTTAGTTTCATAATATTCAAGTTTTGTGCAAAGATAATAAAAATATTTGTATCTTTGCAGCAAAATAAAACAAAATAGATATGAAGATCAAAACTTCCAAACGATATCTCTACCCAGCCGCCATCGCACTGGTACTGATAATCAGCATCATCGTCTACTTCTTTTTCTCGTCAATATCGACGAAAAGTGATACATTATATATATATATAGACGGGGACGATACGCAAGACAGCGTGATAGCAAAAATCAAGCCCAACGCCTCAACGGTGGGTATGGCAAGCCTGCAAACACTCTTGCGACATAGTGGCTATGGTGACCATATTAAGACAGGACGCTATGCCATCAAGCCAAACGAGGGAGTGATCACCGTCTATCGGAAACTGAAGAACGGACAGCAGACCAGCATGAACCTCACCATCCCCGAGGCACGCACAATGGAAAGATTGGCTGCCCTCCTCGGCAAGAAACTGATGCTCGATTCTGCCACCATTGCTTCGGCACTCTGTTCACAAGAGACATGCGAGAAATACGGCTACGACACCTGCACCATCAGTGCAATGTTCATCCCTAACACCTACGACATCTATTGGAATATCAGCATCGAAGGACTCCTGGAGCGCATGCAGAAAGAGCATGACCACTTCTGGAACGGTAACCGCACAGCTAAAGCCACCGCCATTCCGCTGACCCCGAACGAAGTGGCAACTCTCGCTTCCATCATCGACGAAGAGACCGCTAACACTGCGGAGAAGCCCATGATAGCCGGTATGTATATCAACCGACTGAAGCAAGGCATGCCTCTACAGGCGGACCCCACTATTAAATTCGCACTGAAAGACTTCGGACTCAAGAGAATCTACAACAGACTGCTCAGGACCGAGAGTCCCTATAACACCTATCTTCACGAAGGATTGCCACCAGGCCCCATTAAGATTGCCTCTATCAAGGGTATCGATGCCGTGCTGAACTATGTGCAGCACGACTTCCTCTACATGTGTGCCAAGGAGGACTTCTCCGGCACTCATAACTTCGCCAAGACCTACGCAGAGCATCTACAGAACGCTGCCAAGTACACGAAAGCTCTCAACGAGAGGGGAATCAAATAAAAAATACTCCTTGCTTCTCAGCAGGGAGCATCTTAATCGGTATTAGTCCTTCTTAAGGTAAAAAGATTGTATTCAGGATAACGTTTGCAAAGGTACAGCATTTTTAACAATTATGCAAATATATTTGTATGTTAAATAACATATTTTTAATCCTATTACTAGAAAAACAGGTTTTCCTTTTGTATTTTACTCACTTATTCGTAACTTTGCAACCCAAATTAAACGTTTAAGACTATCATGACAATAGAGAAGAATCTAACTGAGGGTGAAGAGAAGAAAAGCCTCAGTTTTGTAGAGCAAATGGTAGAAGGCGACCTTGCCGCAGGTAAAAACGATGGAAGAATACAGACCCGTTTTCCGCCAGAGCCCAACGGATATATACATATCGGACATGCTAAGGCTATTTGTATGGACTTCGGTGTTGCCGAGAAGTTCGGAGGGATCTGTAATCTCCGTTTCGATGACACCAACCCCACGAAGGAGAATACCGAATACGTGGAGAATATCATGAATGATATCAAATGGCTCGGATTCCAATGGGGAAACGTCTACTATGCCTCCGACTACTTTGAGAAACTTTGGGACTTCGCCATCTGGCTGATTAAGAAGGGACTCGCATACGTTGACGAACAGACTTCAGAACAGATAGCAGAACAGAAGGGAACACCGACACAACCAGGAAAACCCAGTCCTTTCCGTGACCGTCCCATTGAGGAAAACCTCCGTCTATTTGAGCAGATGAATACTCCAGAAGCCGTAGAGGGTTCGATGGTATTACGTGCTAAACTCGATATGGCCAACCCCAACATGCACTTCCGTGATCCAATTATCTATCGTATCATCCATATCCCTCATCACCGTACAGGTACCAAATGGCACGCCTATCCGATGTATGACTTCGCTCACGGACAAAGCGACTATTTTGAAGGTGTCACCCACTCTATCTGTACTTTGGAGTTCGTACCTCACCGTCCGTTGTACGACAAGTTCGTGGACTTCCTGCAAGAGAAGGATGGTCAGCAGGACTACCGCCCCCGCCAGATTGAGTTCAACCGCCTAAACCTGACGTATACGGTGATGTCGAAGCGTAAGTTGAAAGCTTTAGTTGACGAAGGACTGGTCAGTGGATGGGACGATCCCCGTATGCCGACCGTCTGTGGTATGCGCCGTCGCGGTTATTCTGCACAGAGCATCCGAAACTTCATCGATTCTATCGGTTACACGAAGTTTGATGCCCTAAACGACTACGCCTTGTTGGAGGCTGCCGTTCGTGAAGACCTGAACAAGAAAGCATGCCGCGTGTCTGCCGTCCTGAATCCTGTCAAACTGATTATCACCAACTATCCAGAAGGTAAGACAGAAGAACTCACTGCCATCAATAACCCAGAGAACGAGGCAGACGGTACACATACCATCACTTTCAGCCGTGAACTGTGGATAGAGCGTGATGACTTCATGGAGGATGCTCCGAAGAAGTTCTTCCGTATGACTCCCGGTAAAGAAGTACGACTGAAGAATGCCTATATCATTATGTGTACTGGCTGTAAGAAGAACGAGGCTGGTGAGGTTGAGGAGATATATGCAGAATACGACCCAGAGAGTAAGAGCGGTATGGCTGGTGCTGACCGTAAGGTAAAGGGAACACTGCACTGGCTGAGTACTCAACACTGTCTGCCTGCAGAGGTACGTCTCTACGACCGTCTGTTCTCTGTCGAGAATCCTGGTGCTGATGAGCGTGACTTCCGCGAGTTGCTGAATCCAGAATCCTTGACAGTTCTGAATAACTGCTACGTGGAACAGTACCTGAAAGAGAAAAAGCCAGGCGACTTCCTGCAATTCCAGCGCATCGGCTACTTCACCCTTGACGAAGACTCTAAGGACGGACAACTTGTCTTCAATAAGACGGTCGGTCTGAAAGACACATGGGCGAAGATCAATAAATAAATGAAGCAAACTGGCGACGATTATTTCGACAGTAAGGAGTTCAGAGAAATGCTGGACAACTACGAAGAATCTGTCAAGTCAGGGCATCCGCTCTTCATGGATGCCGATGACTTGGCAGATATTGCTGATTATTACCACTTCATGAATAACCCCCAACAAGCCGATGAAACCATAGACTATGCCCTGTCGCTATACCCTAATGCCACCCAACCCAATGTATTTAAGGCTCGCGAGGCTTTGACAGAAGGCGACATTGACACGGCGCAACAGTATGTAGAACAAATTGATAACAAAGACGATCCGGATTATCAATATATGCAGGCAGAATTGCTGATAGCACAAAACCGGATTGATGAAGCCGACGAATATTTACGTCAGTACTTTGCAACCATCCCTCCAGAAGAGTATCAGGATTTCGTGATGGATGTCTCAAATATCTATATGGACTATGGAGTGAACGATAAGGCATATGAATGGATTATGCGTTCCAAAGGAGACAACAGCAACGATTTTATGGAATTGATGGCTCGTACCCTTTTCGGCCTAGGGAAATACAAAGACAGCGAACGTATCTTCAATGAGCTGTTGGACCGTAATCCCTATTCCAAGCGTTATTGGAACGCCCTAGCGAGTGCACAGTTCATGAACGAGGACTTCAGCGGATCAGTCACCAGTAGCGAATATGCAATTGCCATTGACCCCGAAGACCCGGAAGGACTGCTCAGCAAAGCGAATGGGCTTTACCGATTGGGCAACTTTGAAGAAGCTATTCAATATTACGAACGCTATGAGAAAGTATGTGAACCCGAATCCCATATACTCGTACAAGTCTATCAAGAACTTGCTTTATGCTATAGTTCACTACATCAACTCGATAAAGCGATAGATTATCTTGACAAGACAAAGGCTTTAGAATGTGATATGACAGACCTACTCGTCTTGAAAGGACATATCTATCTGGAGAACGACCATATCCGTGAAGCAGAGAAGGCATTCAAAGATGCTATTATCCGTTCTGATAATGCTCCCTTTGTCTTGCTACGAATCATCGTTTCGCTTTATGATAACAAATATCTCACGGCAAGCTATTCGATGTTCAAGAAATTCTTTACGATGGTCGACGAGAACTTCAACGAAGGTCATGCATATATGGCACTCTGTTGTTGGGACCTTGGCTATACAGAGGAATTCATGACATACTTACGTATCGCTGTTGACCGTAATCCTTATGAAGCACATATCGTACTCAAGCATTTGTTTCCGAAAGACATGGAGACAAAAGACTATTATCATTACATGCAAAACAAACTGAAGAAATGAATATCATCTCATCCCTACTCTCCAATCTTAATTACGGTACTATTCTGTTTCTAATGCTTCTCGAAAGTACTGTAGTCCCTGTTCCTTCAGAATTCGTCGTGACACCTGCCGCCTATCATGCCGCAGGTGGAAATCTGGATGTTTTTCTGGTAATCTTCTTTGCCACGATAGGAGCAGACTTGGGAGCCTCCATCAACTATGTCGTTGCCTATTATGTCGGCAGGCCTGTCATTTATCGATTCGCCAACAGTAAATGGGGTAAGATGTGTTTATTGAATCAAGAAAAGGTAGAGAAAAGCGAGAAATACTTCGATGACCATGGCATTGTAGCAACTCTGACAGGAAGACTGATACCCGGAATCCGTCACCTCATCTCCATTCCTGCTGGACTGGCAAAAATGAACTACTGGAAATTCCTGCTCTACACCACCATCGGAGCTGGCGTATGGCACTCTATTCTCGCTGCTTTGGGTTGGTATCTGCATGCCATTGTACCTGAAGATCAACTCAACGACAAAATTTCTGAATATGCTGAATATATCAAAATCATTATCATCGGACTGGTTTTGATTGCTATCGGATACTTTACTGTTCGTCACTTCCTCAAAAGAAAAAGCAAATAATATTCGTTTGTGTCGGATATTTTTCGTATTTTTGCCACATATTTTAAAAAGTAAATCATTATGGCAAGAATCAATAATCATTTGGTGATTATGGCAGGTGGTGTCGGTAGCCGCTTTTGGCCGATGAGCACAGCAGAGCATCCCAAGCAGTTTATTGACGTGCTGGGCGTTGGCAGAACATTGTTGCAACTGACCGTTGACCGCTTTGAATCCATTATCCCGAAAGAGAATGTTTGGGTAGTTACCAATCAGAAATATGCCGATATTGTCAGCACTCAACTGCCCGACATGCCCCATAGCCATATCCTTTGTGAGCCATGCCGCCGTAATACAGCACCCTGTATCGCTTATGTCAGTTGGCGAATCAAATCATCCGACCCAAAAGCCAACATTGTCGTGACGCCCAGTGACCATATTGTCATGAACGTAAACGAATTCCGCCGTGTCATCTCGGAGAGCATGGATTTCACCAGCGACAGCGATGCTATTGTCACCTTAGGCATGAAGCCCTCACGGCCAGAGACGGGCTATGGTTATATACAGGCTGCTCTCTCCAGCAATTCCTTGCGCAACAAAGAAATATTCCGCGTAGACTCTTTCCGTGAAAAGCCAGATTTAGAGACTGCCAAGCAGTATATTAGCAAGAACAATTATTTCTGGAATGCCGGTATTTTCATCTGGAACGTTAACACCATCGTTAATGCCTTCCGTATCTACCAGCCTACGATGGCAAAAATCTTCGAGTCGTTATTGCCTATCTACGGTACTGAAAAAGAACAACCTGAGATTGACCGTCTGTTCCCTGAATGTGAGAATATCTCCGTTGACTATGCCATCATGGAGAAAGCAGAGGAGATCTTCGTTTATCCTGCCGACTTCGGATGGAGTGATCTCGGCACCTGGGGTTCCCTGCAACAGAATACGAAAAAAGACCTCTATGGTAATGCTTGCATCGGACAAAATATCACCGTAGTTGAAACCCACAACTGCATGATACATACGACACAGGAGAAGAAGGTGGTTATTCAGGGACTAGAAGGATATATTGTCGCTGAAAATAATGACACCCTCCTGATTTGTAAACTCTCAGAAGAACAGCGTATCAAACAATTCTCAGAACAAGATTAACAGTTTTATCACATATGGAAAACAATAATGTAGCATTAATCACGGGTATTACCGGGCAAGACGGATCATATCTTGCAGAGTTTCTAATTGAAAAAGGCTATGAGGTTCATGGACTTCTTCGCCGTTCTTCCTCTTTCAATACAGGAAGGATAGAACACCTATATCTTGATGAATGGGTACGCGATATGAAGAAAAAGCGTCTGGTGAACCTGCACTATGCTGATATGACTGATTCTTCATCACTGATTCGCATCATCAGTGAAGTAAAACCTACAGAAATCTACAATCTGGCAGCACAGAGCCACGTAAAGGTAAGTTTCGAAGTTCCTGAATATACTGCCGATACCGATGCTAATGGCGTTTTGCGTCTGTTGGAGGCCGTCAGAATCTGTGGACTAGAAAAGACTTGTCGTATTTATCAGGCTTCTACATCAGAATTGTATGGTAAAGTGCAGGAAGTTCCTCAATCGGAAACCACCCCATTCTATCCTCGCAGTCCATATGCAGTTGCAAAGCTCTACGGTTTCTGGATTATGAAGAATTATCGTGAATCATACGGCATGTACTGCTGCAACGGTATTCTCTTCAATCATGAGAGTGAGCGTCGTGGCGAGACCTTCGTTACTCGAAAGATCACTTTAGCTGCTGCTCGTATCGCACAGGGATATCAAGACAAACTCTATTTAGGAAACCTCAATTCCTTACGCGACTGGGGATATGCCAAGGATTACATCGAATGTATGTGGCTTATTCTGCAGCAACCAGAGCCTGATGACTTCGTGATTGCCACAGGCGAATATCATACCGTTCGTGAGTTTGCTACCCTCGCCTTCAAAGAGGTTGGTATTGAACTTGAATGGCGTGGCGATGGTATTGACGAAAAAGGCTATGATAAAGCTACAGGACGTTCACTTGTCGAAGTGGATCCTAAGTATTTCCGTCCTGCTGAAGTTGACCAGTTATTGGGCAATCCTTCGAAAGCCAAGAGCAAGTTGGGCTGGAATCCCCATAAGACTTCTTTCGAAGATCTCGTCAAGATCATGGTTCGTCATGATATGAAGTTCGTAAAAAAGCTCTTCATAAAAGCACAAATGGATAAAGAAGATGCTGAGTAAAGACAGTAAGATATATGTAGCGGGACACCACGGATTGGTAGGTTCCGCTATTTGGAACAATCTCCAACAACGAGGATATACTAACCTTGTGGGCAGAACCCATAAGGAACTCGACTTAACCGATCAAGTTGCCGTGAAGAAATTCTTTGACGAAGAGCGACCTGATGCCGTTGTCCTTGCCGCTGCCTTTGTTGGCGGTATTATGGCAAACTCTCTCTACCGTGCAGACTTCATCATGATGAACATGAAGATACAGTGCAATGTCATCAGCGAAGCATATGCCCATGGAGTGAAGAAACTGCTATTTCTCGGTTCTACCTGCATTTATCCCAAGAATGCGCCTCAACCGATGAAGGAGGATTGTTTGTTAACCTCGCCATTGGAGTACACTAATGAGGAATATGCCATTGCGAAGATTGCGGGATTGAAGATGTGTGAGTCCTACAATCTGCAATATGGTACCAACTATATTGCCGTGATGCCCACCAATCTCTATGGTCCAAACGACAATTTCCATTTGGAGAACTCACATGTCATGCCTGCCATGATGCGCAAGATATATCTGGCAAAACTGATTCACGACGGTGCTTGGGAGGCTATCCGCAAGGATATGGATAAGCGCCCCGTTGAAGGTGTAGATGGCTCTGCCGACAATGAAGCTATCGAAGAGGTTTTGGCAAAATACGGTATATATAATAATAAGGTGGTACTCTGGGGAACGGGTACACCACTCCGCGAGTTCCTATGGAGTGAGGATATGGCAGATGCCAGCGTACACGTATTGCTAAACGTCAACTTCAGTGATATTATTGGCATTGAGAAGTATTCGAGCGTTCATTTCGGAGCCTCAACAGATGGCGCTGTAGACCGTAACCACTCGGCTGGTCGTGGTGGAGCAATCCCTTCCTTGGGAGAGATTCGCAACTGCCATATCAATGTCGGTACGGGCAAGGAACTGACAATCCGTGAACTATCAGAACTCGTAGTCAAGGCTGTCGGCTTCGAAGGTACAGTAGAATTCGATACTTCTAAGCCTGATGGTACCATGCGTAAACTCATTGATGTTTCTAAACTACATAGTCTTGGATGGACACATAAGGTAGAAATAGAGGATGGTGTGGAAAGGCTTTTCCAATGGTATAAGGACTCACTAAAATAAGTATATAGATTAGCCCCCGCAAACATATAGTTTACGGGGGCTAAACATATAGTTTATATAACCTAAGTCATATACTTATTTTGCATAGAGAGCAACGATGGTCTCGTACTTCTCCTGCTTTCCAGAAGTTTGCTTTGGCTCTTCCACCTTCTTACCATACTCGTAAGCCTGCTCGAAAGTCAGTTTGCCATCCTCGAAGTCCTTACCAATACCGCTGTCGAAGCTTGCATAGCGAGCCTTCTTCATAGCGGGCAGTTCAGAATTCTCCAGAATGTCGGCAGCATTCATCAAGGCACGAGCCATAGCGTCCATACCACTGATGTGAGCAATAAACAGATCCTCGAGGTCGGTAGAATTACGACGGATCTTAGCATCGAAGTTAGTACCGCCATTGCCCAGACCGCCATTGCGGATGATTTCCATCATGGCCTGAGTCAGTTCGAAGTTATCGATGGGGAACTGGTCGGTATCCCAACCGTTCTGTGCATCACCACGGTTAGCGTCAATAGAGCCAAGCATACCGGCATCAACAGCACAAGCCAACTCATGCTCGAAGGTATGACCTGCGAGAGTAGCATGGTTAACCTCAATATTCACCTTGAAGTCCTTGTCTAGACCATGTGCCTTCAAGAAACCGATAACGGTCTCTGTGTCGACATCATACTGATGCTTAGAAGGCTCCATCGGCTTCGGCTCAATCAGGAAAGTACCCTTGAAGCCCTTAGCACGAGCATAGTCACGAGCCATGCCAAGCATGGTAGCCATGTGCTCCTTCTCACGCTTTTGGTCAGTGTTCAACAGACTCATATAGCCCTCACGACCACCCCAGAACACATAGTTGGTACCACCGAGTTTGATAGTAGCATCGATAGAGTTCTTAATTTGAACAATAGCACGGGCTACTACGTCAAAATCAGGATTGGTTGAAGCACCATTAGCATAGCGCTTGTTACCAAAAACGTTAGCGGTACCCCACAACAGCTTGATGTTGGGGAACTGCTTCATCTTCTCCTGTGCATAGTCAGTGATAGCCTTCATGCGAGCCTCATACTCAGGGATGGTAGCACCCTCTTCAACGAGGTCTACATCATGGAAGCAGAAATACTCGATACCGAGCTTGTCCATAATCTCAAAACCTGCGTCCATCTTATCCTTGGCACGCTGAACTGCATCACCAGCTTTATCCCACTCATAAGAACGTGTCTGACCGCCAAACTGGTCTGCACTTGCGCCACCCAGTGTATGCCACCAAGCCATAGCAAACTTCAACCAGTCCTTCATCTTTTTGCCCATTACAACCTTCTCGGGCTCGTAATAGTGGAAGGCCATTACATTCTTACTGTCCTTTCCTTCGAAAGGAATTTTACCGGTAAACGGAAAATACTCTTTTGCCATAATTTATGTTTGTTTGTTAGTGATTATAAGTTCTTATTCAAAGTCTCTTTCCATGTGGCATAAGCCGACAGATACTCACTTCTCTTAGCAGCATCTGGCTCTATTACCTCTAACTTGTCCAAAGTGGCAAATGCCTCATTATTATCTTTGTAAATACCAGCACCGATACCTGCACCCTTAGCTGCGCCCACAGAACCATCAGTATCATAGAGTTCAATAGTTGCTCCGCTGACACCAGCCAGTGTATTGCGGAATAATGGGCTAAGGAACATGTTAGCCTTGCCAGCGTGAATCTTCTGAATGTCCATACCCATCTGCTGCATAATTTCCATACCATAGCAGAACGAGAAGACGATACCCTCTTGGGCGGCACGTACAAGATGTGCCTTGTTGTGCTTATTGAAATTCAAACCATTGATAGAACATCCGATTTCCTTATTCTCCAACACACGCTCAGCACCATTTCCAAATGGAATAACTGTTACGCCTTCGCTACCAATAGGTACAGATGCAGCAAGGTCATTCATTTCGGCATAGCCGATTTCCGGTGTGATATTACGGTGTGTCCACGCATTGAGGATACCGGTTCCATTGATACACAGCAACACTCCGAGACGGGTTTGGTCCTTTGTGTGATTAACATGAGCAAACGTATTGACGCGGCTCTGCTTATCGTAATTCACCTCACCAAGAACGCCATATACTACACCAGATGTTCCTGCTGTGGCAGCAATCTCACCAGGATTGAGCACATTCAGAGACAATGCATTGTTTGGTTGGTCACCGCCTCTATATGTAATAGGTGTACCAGCTTTCAATCCTAATTCAGCAGCAGCTTCTGCACTCACTTCACTTTGTACACTGAACGTCGGTACGATGTCTGCTATCAAAGAAGCATCAAAACCATAATACTTCATGAGGAAATCTGCCACCTGATTTTTCTTAAAGTCCCAGAACATACCTTCTGAGAGTCCACTAACAGTAGTATTAGCCACTCCAGAGAGACGCATAGCAATATAGTCTCCCGGCAACATAATCTTGTATATCCGGTCATACAACTCAGGTTCGTTCTCTTTCACCCATGCCAACTTGGCAGCCGTGAAGTTACCTGGAGAATTCAGCAGATGATTCAAACACTGATCTGAACCTAATTCTTTGAATGCCTTCTCACCATACGGAACAGCTCGGGAGTCACACCAGATAATGGAAGGACGTAATGCCTTCAAATTTTTGTCAACACAAACTAAGCCATGCATCTGGTAAGAAATACCAATAGCCTTAATATCCTCAGCCGTAGCACCGGCATCAACCATAATTTTCTTCAATGCCAATTTCGCATTATCCCACCACATTTGTGGATCTTGCTCTGCCCATCCAGTCTTAACAGCCATAATAGGTGCTTCTTTTTCTGGATAAAAAGCAGTTGCTACACACTTTCCTGAGTCTACATTCACAAGAGATGCCTTCACAGATGAACTGCCGACATCGAAACCTAAAAGATATCTATTTGCCATAATAAAATATTGTATATTCTAAACAAATTTCACATTTAACACCACAAATTTCCTTAAAAATTTTCGAAAAACCAACTTTTTAACGCTTTTTCGGCATTTTTTTATCATTATTTGACTACAATTAAAAATATTTTTTTACCTTTGCACATTAGAATAACATAATTAAGAGCTAAAATTATATTCATATATGAAGAAAAAAATATTAATATTGGATGACAAAGAGACTATCGCAAAGGTTCTTTCCATCTATCTGATGAGTGACTATGACGTGCAATGGCTCCCAGATGGTTTGCAAGGTGTAAAGTGGCTTCAAGCAGGCAATACGCCAGACCTTATTATTTCTGACATCCGTATGCCAGGTATGCGTGGAGACGACTTCCTGGAATGGATTAAGCAGAATGAGTTATTCCGTCACATTCCAGTCATCATGCTTTCCAGCGAGGATTCTACCAGTGAGCGTATCCGTCTATTAGAGATTGGGGCCGTAGACTATATTGTCAAGCCGTTTAATCCTATGGAGTTAAAGATTCGCGTCAAAAAAATACTACCGAATTAATCATATTATTATAATATATTATGATAGGTGTTGTTTATTTAGGCAACAATCCTAAAACACAGGAACGATTAAAATACATCCCAGGGCAGTTAGTCCGTATGACCAGTGCCTATAAGGATGCCGCTCAGATATGTACCCCTCACGTATCTAATGAGCATTTCATCGTTTTCTTTGAACGTAATGTCCGTAGTGAGGATATTACAGCCATCACCTATCTTCGCAAAAAATGCCGAAACGTATATATCATCCTGCTTACTGACAATATGTCATCAGAAGAAAGGCAGATATATATGAAATGTGGTATTAATGACACCATTATTCGCGATGCCTCTGTAACGGTATTAAACAAAAAAATCCAATTTATTTCTGACCGCGAGAATATCTTGTTTGATGATGAGGCTCCTAAATACAAGATCCTTAAATTCAAGATTCCTGTATGGAAGCGACTCTTCGATATTTTCTTCTCTGGTCTTGCTATTATTATTTTATCACCGATTTTCATTCTGACAGCGATTGCTATCAGATTAGAAAGTAAAGGTCCCATCATGTTTAAATCAAAACGTGTAGGAACTAACTACACCATCTTTGATTTCCTGAAGTTCCGCAGTATGTATATCGATGCAGAACAAAGACTCAAAGAAGTAAGCAAAGGACATAACCAATATGCTGACAAGGAGGAGGAAGATGAGCATAGAACCATCACAGCTCCTCTCGGTGACGAGGCTGAACAAGACATGATTGATTTAGGCATGGAATCCGACATGGTGATTAGTGACGAGGAAACCATGTTGATTGGCGATGACTTCGTAGTAGCTGAAAGCGACTTCAACAAGAAGAAGGAAGAGGATATTAATAACGCATTTGTGAAGATTGAGAACGACCCTCGTGTCACGAAGGTCGGACGATTCATCAGGAAGTATAGTATCGATGAACTACCACAACTCTTTAACATTCTAAAGGGTGACATGTCTATCGTAGGCAATCGTCCTCTCCCACTCTATGAAGCAGAAAGGCTGACTGCAGACTCTAGCATTGACCGTTTCATGGCACCTGCAGGACTCACAGGTCTCTGGCAAGTGGAAGAACGTGGAAAAAGTGGTAATATGTCTGCAGAGGAGCGCAAACAATTGGATATAACGTACGGGCAGACTTATAACTTTATGCTTGACATGAAGATAATCTTCCGTACTCTCTTTGCATTCGTACAAAAAGAAAACGTATAATATGAATAAATACATAACAATATGAATATAATAAAACGTTTAACACTATTCATAGCTGCAATATGCATAAGTTCTTTTTCTTATGCACAGCTTGAGAATAGTGGTATCAGTGCAGGATTCTTTGATTCAAGTGAAGAAAGTACATTAAATTTCTCGACTTTCCACCTGCCCCCATTGTCCGTTCTCTTCGAAAATGCCAAACAGAACCCGACCATTCTTTCGATGGAGAAAGCCGAACAACTTGCCAAAGCTGAAGTTGCTCAGCAAAAACGCCACATTTTCTCTTATGTACGCGCGCACGCTAGTTATAGTTACGGTAAGACGGATGTATACAGCCAGTTAACCAACAACCAGACTGGAACGATGAATTTCACCCCTATTTTTGAGTCCAAAGACGGGAGTGAACAGGCATATTGGAATGTGGGTGTTAATCTGAACATTCCATTAGAAGATATCCTTGACTGGGCACCTTCTATTAAACGTAAACGTTTAGAAGCTGACAAAGCACGATTGGAAAAAGACATTAAGTATGAGGATTTAAAACTCCAAATTAGTACTTTATACGCAAAGATTACTAATTCACTTGTTACTTTGAAGACTGCCAGTGAAGGTTCTGCAGCCTATCAGGGAGCAGGTGCTCTGAACCAAGAAGATTTCCACCAAGGTAATATGACTATTGAGGATTATGCATGGACAAAGTTACATGAGTTGGATATTGTCAAGCAATATCAAACTCTCCAAACTGATATTATGACAGATATTCTCACATTGGAGATTCTCTCTCGCACGCCAATTATTACCAATGCCACAACAGAGGTAACATTGGATGGTACCATCCAGAAATCAGAAAGCCAGATTCGCAAAGAAAACAAAGCGTTGGAGAAGCGAATTGCCAAAGAGGCAAAGGCTGATGAGAAACGCTACATGCAATTAGAAAAAGCAGAAAAAAACGCTAAAGAGAAAGCCTCTCGCATTGATGCCCTTGAAGCATCTAAATCTGCAAAAGCAGCAAGAGCATACGAGAAAAGTAGTAGAAAACGTTAAATATATAAGATTATGGATTTATTCAGATATATCGTTAGGTTTTTATACAAGATCCGTTGGTATCTTGTTATCTTGCCATTAATAGCGCTGATCGTCGCCTGGTTTATGACTCGTCACATGGATCGTGTCTACGACACTAATACGACCATCTATACGGGTATGATTACCGGATATAATATTGAAGGAGGAACAGGTGCTGCTGGCGGTAACTCACAGACCAACATCACTAACCTGATGTTGATTATCACGACAGAGAATACTATTCATGAAGTATCTCTTCGTCTGTTTGCCCGTTGTATGATGTATGGTAATCCGAATAAGGATAATAACTACATCTCTGCAGAACATTTCCGTGCTTTAAATGCTAGCGTTCCTGCTGATGTAAAGGCTTTGATTAACCACAATAGCGAATCAGCCACCTATGCCAATCTAAAAGCATACGAGAAACCGTCACAAGACAATTACATCTTTGGTATTCTTAACTATCATCCCTATTTCGGCATTAACAACATCACATCAAGACTGAAGGTTTTACAACTTGAAAGAAGTGATATCATAGATATCGGCTATTCTGCCAATGATGCAGGTATAGCTTATAATACACTGGATATTTTGAATGAAGTATTTGCCCGTCATTACCAGCAGATTCGCTTTGGTGAAACCAGTAATGTTATCAAGTTCTTTGAACGTGAGGTGGCTCGTCTTTACAGAATTCTGACAGGTGCTGAGGATGACTTGATTCGTTATAATATATCCAAGCGTATTATTAACTATGCAGAGCAGACCAAGCAATTGACGGTACTGGAGATGCAGCAGCAGAATTTCCAGAACCAACAGTTAATGGACTATACGACCTCTAAAGCGTTAATGGATTATTTGGAGCGTCAATTAGGTGACCGTGCCCGTGTGATTCGTGCCAACAAGCAATTCACTGATAAGATTAAAGATATCTCTCGTCTCCAGTCACGCCTATCCAATCTCCGTTTGATGAGTGGTGAAGGTGGTGACCTCAACAATGAGGCACAGGAAGAGATGCAAAAAGCACAACGAGAGTTGCAAGCTACTACCAATAGCGTCAAAGACCTAACTCACGAAATTGAGGCTGGCACTTATAGTACTGAGACAGGTGTTAAGGCAAAAGACATGATTGACAAATGGCTGGAGCAGATGTTAATGATGGAAAAAGCAAGAGCTGAGATGTCGGCTACAGATATCATGCGCCAGAATCTGGACAAGCAGTATTTGTTCTATTCTCCTATTGGAGCTACTTTGGATCGTAAAGACCGTCACATCAGCTTTGTGGAAGGCAATTACATGGAAATGCTAAAAGCTTTGAACGCAGCCCGTCTGCGTCAAAAGAATCTGCAAATGTCAACAGCTACCTTACGTGTGCTGAATCCCCCGATGTTCCCATTGAATGCTCAACCTACGAACCGTTTGATGATTTTGTTAGGTGCATTCATGTTGACATTCCTCTTGACAGCACTCTACTTCTTCATTATCGAATTACTCGACCGCACATTGCGTGACCGTATGCGTTCAGAGCGTATCACCAAGGTGCCCGTCTTGGGTTGCTATCCAAAAGAGAGTAACCTGCGTTATCGTCGCTTCAACAAGACGATTGCAGACATGTCGCTCCGTCAACTCAGCAAAACATTGCTGCCAAAATTCAAAGAAGGGCAACAAAACGTTCTGAACTTATTATCCACAGACTCTGGCAATGGTAAGAGTTTCCTTGCACAAGAACTAGAGAACTATTGGATTTCCATTGGTTTACAAGTACGTCGTTTGACCTATGATGAAGACTTCCTCGCTGAAGATAGCAAGTTTATTCTGGCTAATGGTATCAAGGATCTGTGTCCTGATATTCTTCCTGAAGAGATTGCCATTATTGAGTATCCGAATCTGGATGAGAACTCTATCTCACCAGCCTTGTTAAACATGGCAACTGTCAATATGATGGTGACACGTGCTAATCGTACATGGAAGGATGTTGACCAAAAGGCATTGAAGGAAGTAGAGGCTATGTTAGATGAGGAGCACAAGGACACTCTGTTCATGTATCTGACAGAAGCAAGTCGCTATGCAGTAGAAGAGTTCGTCGGACAGTTACCACCTTATACGAAGTTCAATAATTTTGTATATCGTATGTCACAATTAGGTCTGACAGCAACAGAAAATAGTCACGCTAAATAATGACAAATAATGTATTGACATATGCCAATGAATACAGAGGAAGAGCATTATTGCTCTTTCTTCTGTTTTCACTTGCAATATATCAATTCATCAATGCAGGCTTCAGCGCCTTTGCAATGATTTGCATGTCGCCTTTCATCGTATTGGCGGTCTATGCTGCATTTACATGGAAAATGTTAGCTTTTTGGGCATTGTTTGCTATTAACTACACTGTCATGTTCTTTAGCAAGCAACACCTCCTTCCGAATGGTATTCCTATTTCTCTCTATAATGAGATGCTGGAACTATTACTGATAGGAATTGCCATTGTGGATTCACGGGAATCTCCTCGTTTTGAACGAACAGCCAATTTAATGCTCTATGCCTTGATTGCCTGGTGTGGATATTGTACCTTGCAAGTGCTTAATGACACCTGCGATTTGGGGATTAATGTGGGAAACTGGTATAGTGGAGCCCGTTTGATGGCTTTCCAGATACTCTATATTTTTATTGTATTCTCGTTATATATCTCCACCCCAGAGATACTAGTTAAGTACCTATGGGTATGGGCATTGTTCTGTCTGTTCTCTGCTTTTTGGACGTGGAAACAACAAAAAATGGGATTCACACATGCTGAGAATATCTGGATGGAAACCGTGGGTAAAAAAACCCATATGGTAAACGGTATCATTCGTTATTTCTCAACTTTCAATGATGCCGCTACATATGGTTGTAATGCGGCGGCAGCGGCAGTTGCTTTCTTTGTTTTCGGTATTACTACGAAAATCAAGAAAGATAGGTTATTTTTCCTTATTACTACAGTAATTGTAATAACGGAAATGTTTGCTTCTGGTACACGTACTGCTATCGTATGTCTGTTTGCTGGTATCTTAGTCTATGTCATCCTTTCTAAATCCGTCAAGATTGCAGTCCCAGTCTTTCTCTTGGCTGGCTTCGCATACTTCTTCCTTGCCTTTACAGATATAGGACAAGGCAATTCCCAGATACGTCGTATGCGTTCTGCATTCAACAAGGACGATGCTTCAGCAAATGTACGTACTATCAATCAGGCAGCAATTCGCAAGTATATCCAAGATGCGCCATGGGGCATTGGTATAGGCACCAATTATGACAATGTGCCAGCTAACAACAAATTCCGAAAACTATCAGTTATCCCTCCAGATTCCGAGTACGTCTATATATGGGTACATGCAGGGCCAATCGGAATTACCACCTTTATCATCACGATGCTGATGATGTTAGGAGGTGCTTGTTGGATTTCTATGTTCAGACTCAAGAGTCGTTCGTTGATGGGAGTTGGGGCGGGATTATGTTCTGCTTTTGTCGCAATACAATTAGGAGGATATGCTAACCAAATCTTGATGCAGTTCCCCAATTGTCTGATTTACTATGGAGGACTCTCTATCGTCTATATCCTTCCATTCATTGAAGAAGACTGGATCAAATTGGAAGAAAAACGATTGGCAAAGCAACGGGAAAAGGAGCGTCTAAAATTAGAGAAGAAGCTTGCATCCAGAGTTTGAATTATCTATCATTACCATCAATTTCAACGGGTTGAAAGATACCTGTGAATTGATTGACACATTACCTCTTGACAATGAATCATTAGAGGTAATTGTAGTAGATAATGGCTCTACTCAAGATGAAGTTACAGAAATCGAAAAGCGTTATTCGCAGGTCATTGTCATCAGAAGTAACAAGAATCTCGGTTTCGCAGGAGGTAACAATTTGGGAATACAAGCTGCCCATGGCAAGTACCTCCTCTTCTTGAATAACGACACCATTCTCAAACCTCAGACATCAGACCTCAGACATCTCATCAATCGATTGGAAAGTTCTCCAAAGATAGGGATGGTGAGTCCAAAGATAAGGTTTACTTGGGGAAATCAGCCCATTCAGTATGCAGGATATACTCCCCTCTCCCGAATTACTTTGCGTAATCTATCTATAGGCTATGGGGAAGAAGACCGAGGACAATACGACACTCCTCATCCTACTCCATATGCTCATGGTGCTGCCATGATGGTGAAACGGGAAGTGATAGAAAAGGCTGGTATGATGCCAGAATGCTATTTTCTCTATTATGAGGAGCTCGACTGGTCAGAAATGATACGCCGTGCCAGTTATGAGATCTGGTATGAGCCTACTTGTAGTATCTATCATAAAGAGAGTCAGACAACAGGAAGACAGTCACCTCTAAAGACTTACTATATTACCCGTAATCGGTTGTTATTCGCTCTGCGTAATATTCAAGGAGGTATTCGGTTTCTGACATACGGTTATCTGATAGGAATAGTAACTACCAGAGACCTCA
This sequence comes from Prevotella sp., assembly GCA_017554145.1. GTDB lineage: Bacteria > Bacteroidota > Bacteroidia > Bacteroidales > Bacteroidaceae > Prevotella. The sequence goes on from JAFZIZ010000005.1 coordinate 31,286, forward strand.
TTAAGTATTTATGTATAGGACGATTCGACTTAATCAAGGCAACTATTAAAGGAATAATACATTATATTAAATTATAAGGATATGGATTTTTGGCTCATATTATACATCATAGACTGGGTATTGTTCGGTGTTATTGCGCTGACAGTTCTCTATATGCTCATTTTTTCTGTTGCATCACTGTTTTTCCATAAGAGTGATATTCCTAAGACAAAACATCAGAATAGTTTCATTGTCCTAATACCATCTTATAACAACCCCGGAGTTGTCCATACAGTTAAATCTGTCTTAGGACAATCCTACCCTCAGCGCAAATTCGATATCACCGTCATCTCTGATCACAACGACGAAATGACCAACTTCCGATTGGCACAAGAGCCTATAACGTTGTTAACTCCTAACTTTGAAAAGAGCACTAAAGCAAAGGCATTGCAACTCGCTATCAACAACCTTCCCCAGTTCAAAATCTATGATATTGTCGTCATTTTAGATGGTGGGAACATTGTAGAAACAGATTTTTTAGAACAAATGAACGAAGCTTTTGAGTCAGCAGGAACAAAAGCAATCCAAGCACACAGTCTTTCAAGAAACAGAGATACCACAGCAGCCCGATTGGGAGCTATTTTCGAGGAAATCAATAATTCCATCTTCCGTCGTGGCCATATCACATTAGGGTTGTCTGCAGGTCTTACTGGCAGTGGATGTGCTTTCGACTTTGAATGGTTCAAGAGCAATATATTCAAGGTAAAGACATCATGGGAAGGTAAAGAACTGGAAGCCCTACTCATGCGACAACATATTTTTATCGACTATTTTGACCATATTTTTGTTTTCGAAGAGAAGACTCGCGAAGCAAAGAAATTCAACCAAGAACGAGGACGTTGGATGAAGGCGCAATTTTTTGCAGCATTACGTAATATCAGATTTCTACCATCAGCTCTCTTTAACCAGCATTACAACTGGATTGACAAAATTATCCAATGGATGCTGCTACCACGAATCATCCTGATGATCATCATTGTTGCTATGGGTATTATCCTTCCTATCATCTATACATCGATGGTTTTCAAATGGTGGGCGATGTTTGCTGCGGTTCTACTCATCTTTGCTATGGCAACACCAGATTATTTGGTAGATGACAAATGGGATACCACCTTCTATAAGTCTCCATTAATATTAATGAAGTCTATACCAGGACTTTCGAAAATTGCAAACTATCTGGATCGTCAGGAATTTAAGAAGAATAAAAAAGATAAAGAAAAGAAAAAAAAGAACAAGCGTAAGTAAATGTGGACAACCATACATATCATTGATATACTGCTATGGGTTCTCATAGCAGTGTCTGTGATTTATGTATCTATCTATGCCTTTGCATCCCTCTTCCACCGTAAGAGAAAAGATTATCCTACCACCAACATCCAACAGTCATCATTTCTTATTATCTTTCCTGCTTATCGGGAAGATGCCGTTATAGTAAATTCGGTGAAACAATTTCTCGAACAGTCTTATTCTCAGGAACAATATCATGTTGCTGTTGTATCCGATCACATGAAAGACATCACCAACCAGAAACTCAAGGAACTGCCTATCACCTTACTGACTCCCCAGTTTGAGAAAAGCAGCAAGGCAAAGGCACTGCAATATACCATAGAGCATATCCAAAAGAATTATGATTATGTCGTCATTTTGGATGCTGACAATGTGGTTCTTACTAACTTTCTGGAACAACTGAATGCCTCCTGTCAACAGGGTTATCAAGCCATTCAATGCCATCGTTGTGCCAAGAACAGTGATAATGATGTTGCCATACTTGACGGTGCCAGCGAGGAAATCAACAACACTATCTTCCGCAAGGCTCATAATACCATTGGACTATCGTCTGCCTTGATTGGTTCTGGCATGTGTTTCACATACCAATGGTTTAAACAACATGTGAACAAGTTGGAGTCTGCAGTCGAGGACCGTGAGATGGAAGCCGCACTCATGAAAGAGAATATTTATATCAAGTTTGAAGAAAATATCCATGTATTCGACGAAAAGGTCAGCAATCATGAAAATTTTGAGCGTCAAAGACAGCGTTGGTTGAACGGGCAGATACAGACACTTTTGTTGATGCTACCCTATATTCCAAAAGCCATTGCCACCTTGAACATTAACTATATCGACAAGACTATACAGCAGGCATTGATTCCGCGCTCAATTCTTCTTGTCATTATTCCTTTTTTGGCCTTTATAATTTTAATTCTATCACCAATATGGAGTATCAAGTGGTGGGGACTCTTCTTGCTTCTATGCATTTCCCTTTTCATCGCTATTCCATCACAAATGCGTACCAGTACTGTGTTCAGAAAACTGATTAGCCTGCCTAAATTAGTAATACGAATGCTAAGAAACATATTACATATAGACAAAAACAACAAGGAGTTCTTTCATACAACCCACGAAGGATAGTTAAACATTAGAATATAGAGTATGAGTGAACGAGTACACAGAAGTGTCATGAATATGAAAGTTGGCATGTTTTTCTATGTCATCTCACTCTTTATTGCTTTCTTTTCCCGTAAAGTATTCCTCGATTGTCTGGGTGCAGAATTCATCGGACTGACAGGTATGCTCATGAATATCATGAGTTTCCTCAGTGTTGCGGAATTAGGTATCGGAACCAGTATTGTCTATTTCTTATATAAGCCACTTCAAGAAGACAACCATGAGAAGATCAACGAAGTGATGTCAATGCTTGCCTATCTCTACCGTTGTATTGGAGGTGTCATGGGTATCAGTGGACTCATCGTCAGTCTGTTCTTCCCTTGGTGGTTCGGTCATCTCACAACGGGACTCCCCTTGGTTTACTTTGCGTTCTACTCTTTCCTTGCCACTTCAATGGTAGGTTATCTCTTCAACTACCGTCAATTACTGGTCAGCGCCAACCAGAGACAATACGTGGTGAATGCCTATTTCCAGTCGATATCCATTATACAGAGCATTGTTCAGATTATTCTTGCATATTATTACCGTAACCTCTATCTTTGGGTGGTAGTAGGCTTAATCTTTACCATTATCGGTTGTATCGCTTTCAACTATCGTATCCGCAAAGAATATCCTTGGTTGCGTATCAGTCTAAAAGAAGGGAAAGCCAATCTCAAGAAATATCCAGAAGTCTTAAAAAAGACCCGACAGATTTTTGTACAACGTATCAAGAATTTCATTCTTTACCGCAGTGACGAGATTCTTGTTGGTTCATTTGTGTCTGTTATACAGGTTGCTTTTTATGGAAACTACACAATTATTGTCAACAAACTCAACTTTCTCGTCAATATCCTTAGTGATGGTATGAATGCAGGAATCGGCAATCTGATAGCAGAAGGCAACGACCAGAATACGATGAAAGTCTTTTGGGAACTGACAGCTATCCGTTTCCTGATCGTCGGCATTGTCATTTTCGGATTGTTATTGTTTATCCAACCGTTTATTTCCTGTTGGTTTGGTACCCAATATCGACTAAGCGACTTGATAGTCTATCTATTAGTTTTCAACATTTTTATCATGCTTTCCCGTGGTGTTGTCGAGATGTATATCTCTGCCCATGGTCTCTTTTCCGACGTATGGGCAGCATGGACGGAATTGATTGTCAATCTTACCATAACCATCTGTTTGGCACCATTCTTTGGTATTGTAGGTATTCTGATGGGTAAGATAATCAGTGTTTTCTTCATCGCGATGTTCTGGAAGCCCTATTTTCTCTTCTCTAAAGGACTACATGAGAACGTCTCTGTCTATTGGCGAGGCATGATGCTATACTATCTCATCTTCACCCTCTTTACCGTTATCACACTTTTCATCCGCTATCATCTGATTGAACCAGAAGCCACCACCCTACTACGTTTGACTGGTTATGGTTTGGTTACCTATATTCCTTTGATACTTTTCTATTTCATGACAATGTTCCTTCTTACCAAAGGAATGAAATATTTTGTGGCACGCAAGCCAGCATTTTATAATCTATTTAAACGTATTTATCACAGATTATGAGAGTCATTTGTGACGCACCTGGACAGACATGCAACAGGCTATGGACCTATGTAGCTTCCGTAGCCCAATGTATTGCAGAACGAAAGAAGATGATGATTATCTTCTACGACTGGACCATTGAGGACTTCCCCAACCTACTTCATGCACCTTTCATCTATTACCCTTTATGGCAACCTTGGTTTCTGCGTCTGCCTAAAGGATGGGGATGGTATAAGCACCTAACATGGAAAGTAACCCATAACAAAGTGTGGGATCGTATTTTTAAGTTCCTGAGATTTACTAAAGGATGGCAGACCCGTACAGATACTCGTTATCTCGCATCCACGATGCCCCAATTACAACAAGTATTCCGTCCAAAAGATGAGATTATGCAAAAGGCAGAAGCGATGATTACAGATTTGCGACAACAATGTGATATTGTTGTAGGTGTTCATATCCGTCGAGGTGATTATGCAACTTGGAACGATGGAAGATTTTTCTATGAATTAGAGGAATATCATCAGTTCATGCACCGTATTCAACAATGCTATTCTGACCAGAAAGTAGGCTTCTTCATCAGTAGTAATGAAGACTTCTCACTTGGTATCTTTGAGGGATATACCTGCAAGCGGTTTGGTAAAGAGCCGTCAGGGGCTATCCTCGATCTCTATACGTTGAGTCTATGTGATTGCATCACTGGACCCTTTAGCAGTTACAGCCGTTGGGCTTCCTTTATTGGTCAGGTACCTCTCTGTTTCCTTGAGAGCAAGGGCCAGCAATTCACAAAAGACAGTTTCTCCAAAATTGTCGACTTTTTCCATTTCGAAAACGGTAAAGATATCTATGACTGGTAAATCATCGTACTTATGAAAATCGCTATTTTAACATCAGGTATACTGCCTGTTCCTGCCGTACAAGGAGGAGCCGTAGAGAATTTTCTCGACTATTTTCTGGAGTATAACCATCAGCATCAACTCCATAATATAACTGTTTACAGCGTTTACCATCCTAACGTCGAAAACCATCCGGCGTTATCATCTTCTGTAAATCACTATCATTACATCGATGTATCCAGTTTCTTTGCAAAAGTCAGGAAACATCTCTTTGGGTATATACACAAAGACACACATCATCATTATTCCATCGAATACTTTTTGCATCAATCCCTGAAACACATTTTGAAGAATGAATATGATATGATCGTTCTTCACAACCGACCTGGATATGCAGAAGTTCTTATCGGGAAAACCTCTTCAAAACTTGTCTATACATTATATAACGATAAACTTAATTCCCAGACCAGAAAACACCAACTTATCTATGATGGAGCCTCTCTAATTATCTCAACATCCAACTATATAACAGACAGGGTAAAGACCATCAACGACTACGCCAATAAATGCATCACTGTTTACAGCGGTATTGAATTACAACGATTTAACAGAGAGCATGTCTATCCTCATGAAAGAAAGAGTTTACATTTGTCCCCCGATGATTTCGTAATCGTCTTCAGCGGGCGTGTCACCCCAGAAAAAGGCATTATGGAACTCATTGACGCCATGATCCTGCTCAAAGGCCATCCTCAAATAAAATTGTTAGTTATCGGCAGTTCTTTCTATGGCAATGCAGATAATAAGAATGAATTCTTCGAGAAACTCAAAAAGAGAGCAGAGAATCTCAACGACCGTATTATCTTCACAGGTTTTGTGCCTTATGACCAAATGCCTCAATACGTAAGTATGGCTGATATTGCCGTCATCCCTTCTGTGTGGGATGATCCCTTTCCCACTACAGTATTAGAGGCTCAAGCGATAGGACTTCCTGTCATATCTACCCATCGTGGGGGAATTCCAGAAGAAGTGACAGATGAGACAGCCATTCTTCTTGATACTGATGAGCATTTCGCTAACAATCTTGCTGCCGCTATTCTGGATCTCTATCAGCATCCTGAGAAACGAGAAGTCATGGGTCGTGCAGCATTGGAACATGCTCAACTATTCAGTAAGGAACGCTACGCAGAGAACTTCTTCAAGACTATTTCATCTATTATTTTGTAGCCTTGACTTTGTCTAAGGTAGGCTGTACCCTGATACGCTATAGACTCACAGGGACTCTCGGCAGTAAGGGTACTTACTATCCTACAAGAATGGTGAACGACTCATCATTCCTCGGTTGTAACAAGAGATTATCAATATTATGCATCAATATCCACCAGGCGTAGAAGTCCATTATGATAAGACATTCGAAGATTATGACTTTACCAGATTACTGGTGCAGACCTTAAGGCAAATGAAGTATCTATGGGCGATACCTTTGAGAAAACTGTATATCAGATAGATCTGTGTTTAGTATATGCATATACTATCTCTTCTTTCGAAGACGATAGTCCTTGACAATCTCTGCTGCAAAAGTAGAGTCAAGGATGGCATAGCCCAACAAATTCAGATGGAAATGATCGTCAGTATAAATCTCTCGTTTGTCACGCCAGCCTTCGGGATTCCATTTGTCGTATGAAACATAAATAATACTGTCCACAAGCTGATGGGCAATCAACGAATCCTTTAGAGCTTGACGATAGTCATGTGTACCATAAAGGTCAGTTTTCAAAACACTCATGGCCAATCTTGACCGTAATCGATAGAAAAGAGTATTACCTGCAAATGCCTCGTCAACCTCTACATCAGGAATTTCCATCACAACAGGCCGAATGCCCATGGACAACAACAGACGAATGATATGGAAGTAATTTGTCACATAATAATGTTTCCCCCTTCGTTGACGGGCATCATTGATACCAGCAGAGATGACACAATAGTCAGCCCCCTGCTCCAAGATTGGCTGGGAGCAATTGTTCAAATCAAATTCTGTAGCCAACATACGCTCTGCACTCATCCGCTCATATATCTCACCACTGACGGCACCACCTTTCCCTTTGGCAATGACCTTTACCTTATGGCTCTTCAGTACCCTTTTCAACTCCGCCTCAAATGTGGAGTCACGGCGCAACGTCTCATGGAAATACACCCAGCTGTCACCTATCATAACTACTCGTAATGTGTCATCGTTGTGCTGTGTCACTTCATAGGGTTTGAAAGGATACGGAGGCATGTAAAACGGACGCATCAGCCATATCGCCGTCGTCAACACACCTGCTGTCGATAGTGTCAACAGAACAACCCTACCTAAAATCATCTTGTTACCAACCCCTTTCACAAAACGAATGACAGGTACGGAGCATAACACAACGGAGATAACGATATAGAGAAAGGTCTTCACTATTGGATTGCCTACATATAAGAGCAGATCGCTAATAGAAGGTGCTATCGTGGAGAAATAGAATAGCTGAAAAATATAAATGGCATAGGAATGAGTTCCCAGTCTGCAGACAACATTCTCTATTAGACTATTAACAGACAGCCAATAGAAAAACTTACACAAGAAATAGAATATCAGGAACGCCATATAGAAATAACATATCCAGTGGAACGTCCGCCAATCTTCCGTATGGAAGAACCACGGAGACCAATCTACACCTCGAATTTCAAAGCAATATGCCGCCACCAGACTCACCACAGAGAGGATCAATGTGATCGCATTCATCACTATGCCTTTCTCCACCAACAGATAGCCTAGGTAAATCAGGAAGATATAACGCAGGAAAAGAAGTCGGTACAACCAATGCGGTATGTCTATCAAACTACAAAGTAATTCGGCACCAACCGATAACAATAAGAAAAGGATTCCTAACCATGTGACACTAAAACGCCGGAACATTGGTTTAAACAAAGGTAGTAATATAGCGAATTGAATATAAATCAAAGGATAATAAGAACCAGGACCCCGCCCACCCCAATACAACGAACCCATCAGTTTTGTATGTACTGATATGCCTGGATTCATCGCAAAGTAACAGACAAAAATCAGAATCTCTACTATCAGAAAAGGAAGAACTGCTCTTTTCAATATTTTCATCAGGTTTAGCCTTATGGTGCCATAACCTTTCTTATAAGAATGGAAAACCTGTATTAATAGAAAGAGAGGAACAGCAGGAAATCCCCATAGCCAAAACAAAGTAGTTCGACAGGCAGCTTCATCAATAGAATGATTCATCACGACCAACAAGATACAAATTCCCTTGACGAAATCAAGAGAAAGGTCCTGTCCTTCCTTGCTGAATTCCATCTTCCATTCGTACCTATGTATGAAGTCAAGCATTCGTATTTCTGCCTTTTTTAGCCACAAAGATACACTTTTTTATATAATATATTTGTCTTTTACCATGTTTTTTCATACATTTGCAATTGAAAAGGCTAAAGATGAAGGACGCATTGATGCTTTTACGCCCTTTGCAATGGTTTAAAAACGCTTTTGTATTTGCTCCATTGTTCTTCAGCAACAACTTGCTGAACAAGGAATACTTTATGCAAACACTATGGACATTCTTCGCTTTCTGTTTAGTATCCAGCAGCATCTATTGCTTTAACGACATCCACGACGTGGAGAGTGACCGACTACACCCTAAGAAGAAACTACGTCCTATTGCCGCAGGAAAAGTCAGTACATGGGAAGGCTATTTCATCATGCTCTTGTGCTTGATGGGATCTCTCCTTCTTGTTACTCTCTCCCACAGTATCAACATGCCCATTCTCTATGCGCTCTTGTTGGGTTATTGGGCAATGAATATTGCCTATTGCGTCCGACTGAAACAATATGCTATCCTCGACGTAGCCATCATTGCCGTGGGTTTTGTGATGAGGGTATTGATAGGTGGTTTCACCACCGATATCTTCGTGTCGGGTTGGCTTGCCTTAATGACCTTCTTGCTTGCTCTCTTCCTTGCTTTTGCCAAGCGGAAGGATGACTACCGCATCTATGAGCTGACTGGTACGATGCCCCGTAAGAGTATTACAGGCTATAATGCCCAATTTATCGATTTAAGCGTAACTATAGTAGGCACTATCACGATGGTGTGCTACATTATTTATACCATGAACGAGAATGTCATTGAGCGATTCAATTCACCCTATATCTACCTTACTAACTTCTGGGTACTGGCAGGACTATTGCGTTATCTGCAAAATATGCTAGTGTACCAACGTAGTGGCAGTCCTACTAAAGTATTGGTAAAAGACCGTTTTATTCAAATATGTATTGTAGGCTGGGTACTTTCCTTCTTTGCCATTATTTATCTTTAACCCCAAACAAATAGCGGGCAAGGAAAGGACAGAACCGAAGGATGTAACTGGTAACCAAACAGGCTCCCACCACCAAAAGTGCTTCTATTAAGACCACCCCGACTTCCATCAATGTATTATGGTAGGCAAGAATCTGCCGATTATAATAAAGTATCGACTCTGGCAGAAAGAAGAAATGCAATAGGTATATATCCAAAGTCCGTGTACCGATATACTGAAGACCGCGACCAAGCGGTTTCTCCTTGGTAAACCAAGAGGAAAACTTACGGAAGAAAGTAAAAACCATCACCATACCGCAAATACCACTTATCGCAAATCGGGTATATGCCCACAACCAATCATTGGTAACAGGAAAAGCTGCCATCAGGCAGAATACACCCACAACAGCAATCTGTATCATATGACGGTTTGTCAAACATTGGAACTGGTCAAAGTACTTTTTTATCAACGTTCCTAAGAAGAAAAATAAATAATATCGCCAAGTGACAAAGCCTAAGAATCCTAATATTTCACGTTCCCACCCTAACTGAGAAGAGACCATACTGTAATTCATATCATACCAATAAGCAGCCATTGAAATGACGAGTGTAGCCAATAGCATCCATCCGTCTTTATACTTACATTGACGGAAAGCCAAAGAAGACAGAATATAAAGCACAAAAAAGACAAATAGCCCAAACGTAAACCAATAGCCACCTTTGAATGCACCTAATTGATGAAAGAAATTAGAACGCTCATGTAATGCCAAAAAAATAACAGTTGGGATAATTTGTACCATGAACTTATTACTGACCACCTGACGAACTGTGGACGAATCCCAGATTCGACCTATCTTATTAAACAACCAGCCACTAATCATAAAGAAACAAGGCAAACGCAACAAGAATAAAATATCATTATATGCCATGAAATACTCCTTAAAACAGAAGATACAGACATGGGAATAGACTACGAGAATCATTGTAAGTCCTCGCATCGCATCAATGTATTGTATACGTTCCTTTGCCATATTTTCTGCAAATATACGAATTATTTGGCAAATAATTCGTATATTTGCAAACAGTAACCAAAATAATATCTAGATGGCAAAATATGATTATCTAATTGTTGGAGCAGGATTATATGGTTCCACTTTTGCATATTGCGCAAAACAACAAGGAAAGAAATGCCTGGTCATTGACAAACGTCCACAACTGGGCGGTAATCTATATTGTGAGAACATTGCCAATATCAATGTTCACAAATACGGTCCACATATTTTCCATACCTCCAATAAGAAAGTGTGGGACTTCGTCAACTCTATCGTGGAGTTTAATAGATTTACAGAATCACCTGTTGCCATCTACAAAGGAAAGGCATACAACCTGCCATTCAACATGAACACCTTCTCGCAAATGTGGGGAGTCATCACTCCTGACGAGGCTAAAAAGAAGATAGAAGAACAACGCAAAGAGATGGAAGGGAAGGAAATCACCAATCTGGAGGAACAGGCAATTTCTTTAGTAGGAAGAGATATTTACGAACGCCTCATCAAAGGATATACTGAGAAACAATGGGGACGTAAATGCACCGAATTACCTCCTTTCATCATCAAACGCATACCTGTCAGATTCGTTTACGACAATAACTATTTCAATGACTCCTATCAGGGAGTACCCATCGGAGGATATAATAAACTCATTAACGGACTGTTAGAAAATATTGATTGTCAGGTAAATACTAATTTCTTTTCCAACAAAAAGGAATTGAAAGCAATAGCAGACAACATTGTCTTTACAGGAAGAATTGATGAGTTCTATGATTTCAGATATGGTAAACTGGATTACCGAACTATCAGGTTTGAGACCGAAACGCTTCCTACTTCCAACTATCAGGGACTGGCTCAAATTAACTATACAGACGCAGAGATTCCCTATACCCGTATCATCGAGCACAAACATTTCGAATCATTTGCCGCTGAGATTGACAAGAACCCTCAGACAGTTATCAGCCGTGAGTATTCCGTGGAATGGGAGGAAGGTATGGAGCCCTATTATCCCATCAATAACGATAGGAATAACCAGTTGTACCAACAATACGAGGCATTGGCTCAGCAAGAGACCAACGTCATTTTTGGTGGTAGACTTGCTGAATACAAATACTACGACATGGCACCTATCGTAGAGAAAGTACTGAAGAGGTTCTTATTTCTTTAAGAGATTGTCCCTTGCATCCTCATAATAATCCGTCTTGGAAAAAAGACGGGTTATACCGTGCAACTTGAAGCGATTCCACATGGCTTTACATAACGTTCCTTCCTTGAAGGAACTGTAACTGGTAACGACACGACAACGTTTGTCATTGACAAATTTTATCTTACCATATTTTTTCATTGCCAATGCCATAGATCCATCCTCACCACGGAGAATTTCTACACGAAAGCCCTCCTTTTTGGCATATTCTGCGACAAAGGCAAAAGCCATACCACGAACACTCAATTCTGGACGATTAATACTCTGCAACTTCAGATAAATATCACGACAGAACTCATAGACTCTTAATTTCAGCTTGGAAAAGTGCTCATTAGGATAAAAACTCCACAGCGATGCTACTGCAGACACCCCTGGCTTCTCCAGCTCGTCTATCATTATTTCAAAATAATGAGGAGGATATATCGTATCAGAATCAATACACATATAGTACTTCCCTTTAGATTGATTCAAACCACACTGGCGGGCATAACCACAAGAATGCTGATGCTCAGTATAATAGGTAACACCCATTTTCTCAAAGATTTCAGCAGTCTTGTCTTTTGACTCATTATCCACACCAATAATCTCTACAGGGTACTTGCACTGGATTTCACTGATTGACCAAAGACAAGCAGGCAAATGTTTCTCCTCATTATAAGCAATCACCACTATTGAGGCAACAGGTTCTTGACTTTGCAATCTTTCCAAACGTTTACGGGTACCGTCAATCATTTCTTGAGGCACCTCGCTAAAAGGTTTTTCGTAAATGCTCAGATACTTCTCATACCATTCTGCCATAACGTCAATGTATTTGGATTCATTATGCAAAGATAAATATTCTTCTGCAAATCTCCAAATATTATTTGTTTTTTTGCTTATTATTTCGTACCTTTGACGCGATGAATGAAAGAATCAATTGGATAGACTGGTCAAAGTTTCTGGCAGTGGCGCTAACAGTACCATGCCACATCCCACAGACTCGAGGAGATCAGCCAGTGACTTATTTCATGGTATTCCTTCTTGCCTGTCTCATGTTCAATTCTGGATATTTGAAAAAAAAACGTGCCAACTGGCGAGATAACCTTAGTAAATACTGGTATTCTTTGGTAATCCCTTATCTGATATACAATATACTATTCTATCCTTTCTGGCTGGTCAGGTACTATCTCATCCATGGGTTTATGCCCTCCCACCTATTTGTATATATCAAACCATTCGTCGGTATGTTTCTCCTTCAGGCACACAACAGTTATGCCTATGAATTGAATCCTGTTACATGGTTTATCGCTGCTTTGGTCATCATGCATATTCTCTTAGATATCTGCAATAATCTGAAACACGGGAACTGGTGGATGACAGGACTCTGCATACTGGGTATGATCTTGTATGTCGTTAATAAATACCATATATTCACTAACCATCTTGTATTCGTAGGCATCTTTAAATCCCTAATCTTTTACTATATGGGATATCTGTGTCGCCAATATGGAATCTTCAAGACTTGCAATTTCAAGAAAGACGCAGGATGGTTTATCATCACCTTCATCTTAAGTATCGTTCTCTTTGCCTATCATGCGAATGAGACTTATTTCCCATTGCACATGCTATCCTACTTCCCTGCTGTGCTCTTTGGACTACTTGCCTTCATCTTCTTCTGTAAAATGCTGGACGGAGTCCATTCCAAGATTATTGTGAATTATTCCAATGGTACCATGGTATTCATCGGCATGCATTGGATGATTGTCGGCTGCATTCGTTATGGCATCCTCAAACCTTTTTTCCATGTATCAGGGGATTATATCTACTCTCCTATAGAAGCATACGCTTTAGGATTAGTAGTCACCCTCCTACTCTATCCGATGATTCTTTTCTTCCAAGCCAAGATGCCTTGGATGTTAGGAAAGAGAAGATAAATGCTCTATAAGCTCTTTCCACATCGGCATAATCTTGTCTGCTAAGAAACGCTGGGAAGAAATAATGGCTTTCATACCCATTTGCTGACGCAAGTCTAAGTCATTCATCAATAATCCCAAACGATTTGCAAACACCCGCTGATCACGATTGGGAATCAGAAAACCTTCTTCTCTATCAGTTATAATCGTGGCAGGACCATAGGGACTATCAAAAGAGACGACAGGCAAGCCACAACTCATACTTTCAGGAAGTACAAGTCCAAATGGCTCATACACAGAGGTCAGTACCAGTATGCTGCAACTACGATAAACATCCATAATCTGACGAGTCGGTTGATGCACCTTTATATTGATGTCCAATGTATCTGCCTCTTCCTTATAGTGATTCCACAACATTCCCTCTCCATATAAGTCTAATTGCCAGTCAGGGTATTGCGGATGTACTAATTTCCAGATAGCAAACAAATCTCCAATACTTTTCTGTTCTTCAAACCTACCAACAAAAAGGACCCGCTTGGCTGTACAGTCACTATATTGAGAAATGTTATTCAAATGAACTACATTTGGAATCACATGAACATGTTTACTGACTCGTGACCAGTTCTCCGCATCTCCATTAGTCAGTGTCACCACTGCTTCCGCCTTACCAATCCAATAATTATTGAGATAAGTCTGAATACGATGTATCCACGTATCAGGATGAGAAAAATTAATATGTGATTCCACTATCAACGGAATAATCCCCTTTATATTTAACAACGGTCTTATATGCTGTGAAGAAGTACATGCCAACACATCTGGCTGGATTTCTTTTAGAAGATTCTTGAGTCTGGCATGATATATCCGAGACAACTTGTAATATTCTATCTCTCTCCGCCATCTCTTGTACTGATAACGGGAATGAAAACGAATATTCAAATCTATCAGATGAACCCGTTCATCGATATCATAAGGAATCGGATGTTGCCCTTGGTCAGAAGTAATCATATACACCTCATAACCATACTGACGAATCATATAGTTCATTTTCTCCACCAGGATACGTTCAATACCGCCCCAGATAGCCAATGAGGGATATAGATAGACTATCTTCATTCTATAAGCCCTTTCATCTTACCCATTCTTTTCATCAAAAACACAGAGAGCATAGGAGGAAGAAAGCCCAATAAGGAAAGCATGAGGTTCTTTGCTCTCCACGTCTTCATCTTTAGTATTTCCATCATAGAAAGGGGATACTTCATTAAATCACGTAATTCTCTGTTGGAAAAAGACGGATGAATATTCTCACCTTTTTCAAGAACAGAACATATCATATAAAAAAAAGTCATCATCACCTTAAACATTCGTTTAGGGAAATAAGCATGCCCTTTGGTTCTATCACTATTAGCCTTAACCCTGATTATCGCGTCCATGACCTTGTTGATCTCTTCTTTAGATATATAATCCCTACTTTGATCGTTAGAAGCAGATCCCACACGACAATAATAATGATAGGTAATATTCGGTAAAAGCACTGCACGGGTAATGTATGTCGGTAAATCTATCATCAGGGAAAAATCCTCCCAATAATTGATTGGGCTATAACAAATATGGTTATTTCTTAGAATATCTATATCTATTAGGAAATTCCACGTAGTAGCCTGTATTCCAGCATACTTTCTATATACATAATTCGGGAATTCATCCTCCTTCTGAAAAAACATAAACGGATATTGAAAAAGTTCTTTTGTCTCATTCTCACCCATTTGAATTATTCTCTCATACGACCCAAACACGATATCTGCCTGATAACGAATAGCATGTTCGTATAATAATTCTATGGTATTTGGGTCTATCGTATCGTCAGCATCCATAAAAAAGAGATAGCGTCCTTGCGTCTCTTTTACGATTTCATTACGGGCAACACCAACACCCATATTATAAGATGGACTCAGGATGCGTATATCCTTACCACGCGAATGGCTCTGTTGGTACTCACAAACAATAGACATAGAGGAGTCTGTTCCACAGTCATCCAGTATCAAAAATTCGATACTTTCAAAAGTCTGTGCCAATGCGGATTCTATAGCCTGACGAATATAGTTCTCCGCATTATAGACAGGTATGCCTATTGTAACTTGATATGCCATACTTTATTCCCCTTTAAAACTATACTTTCTTGCAAAGAGTTTTAACCACAAGACGGAAATTGCTGGTGGCAAAATTCCAATCAGATAGTAATACAGGCTTTTCATCCTTCCTTGTTTTAACCGCATGATTTCCCCAAAAGTCATGGGGGATTTCAATATGTTACTGATTTCCCTATTTGTATATGGAGGAATCGTCTGTCGCTTACGCAGAACCATTTGACATGCAAAAGAAAACTCATACATTAGAATCTTCAAACAACGTTGGGCATAATATGGCTTCCCTTTCAACTCGTTACGCCATTTTTTTGTTTCCAATGCCTCTATCGCTATGTCCATCTGCACGCGTGATATTACTTTCTCTCTTTTATTCTTAAAGACATTCTCTTCAATGTAATACTGATAGGTAATAACTGGAAGTAATACGGCACGGGTAATATAAGTGGGAAGGTCTACTGTATAAGTAAAATCTTCTCCATACCCATGCCCAACAGGAGTAACCTTTAGATGATTCCTGCGAACCACATCAAGGGCTATCAAATAGTTCCAGTTCATCCCTTGAATACCAACATTATACACATATTCTGCATAT
Organism: Prevotella sp.; assembly: GCA_017554145.1. Taxonomy (GTDB): domain Bacteria; phylum Bacteroidota; class Bacteroidia; order Bacteroidales; family Bacteroidaceae; genus Prevotella. Next base: position 47,348 of record JAFZIZ010000005.1, read on the forward strand.
TCATTTGGTTCCATGAATACCTTCATCGGATACTGATATGGCACCGTACGACGCTGATTACCATTATCATACAAACGTTCATAACTGCCATAAACAATCTCCGCATCATATTTCTTAGCTGCATTATACAATAGTTCTATCGCATTGGGACTTATCATGTCATCTGCATCTAAAGAATAGAAATACCGACCTTGAGCCTCTGCCATCATACGATTCCTCGCTGCACCAATGCCCATATTATGAGGTTGTCTGACTATATGAATATCCTTGCCACGTGGATGATTTTCTTGATACTCATGAACGATTTCTATAGACGAATCTGTTCCACAGTCATCACAAATTAAGAATTCAATACTATCAAATGATTGTGCCAATGCAGAATCCATCGTTTGACGAATATATTTCTCCACATGATAAACAGGAATACCTATGGTTACTTCATATTTCATGCTAACTCTCCCTTATTTTATCAAATATATGCTTCCATTCTAAAGCTATTTGATTGATATTAAAACGCTGTGCATTTCGATGAGCCGAAACAGCCATCGAAGATCTTTTATCTGAAGAACTCATTACATCTATGAGCTTTTGGGCTAATGCCGAAGGATTACCATTTTCTGCCAACAATCCATCCTCACCATCTTGAATAATGGAACGTGGTCCCCATGGACAATCAAATGCCACTACAGGTAAGCCACAAGCCATTGCCTCCACAATAACCATGCCAAAACCCTCAAAACGAGAACTCAACACAAAAACACTGCTATTGCAATATTCACGTTCCACCTCATTGGTACGTCCATTCAATCTACAACGGTTGCGGTCGATATACAACTCATCCATCATTTTCTCGTAAGAAGATGTTTCACCATCACCATAGACATCCAGCCGCCATTCTGGTATTTTCTTTTCCACTTCAGCCCATGCCTGAAGTAAAAGATCAATACCTTTCTCATGGGAATATCGTGCTACTGCAATGACACGCTTCTCTGTCAAGGGACTAACAGTAGAAGGCATGAATGGAGATGGATTAGGAATAACATCAACATTATCCAATTCAACCCAAGCCTCACGATCTTTTTCTGTCAACACCACCAATCGGTCTAATCTTTTTAAATGGCACACCAAACCATTAGACCAGAACTTGGCAAAGATTTTCTTGACGATATTGGAATCCTTTTTCTCGAAGTTACGGTAGTTCGCACGATTAATATGCAGTTCTCCTATTTTCTTGCTACCATCCTTGATGTCATTAATAAAATTAATCTCCCGTCGAAGCATACTGACAGTTATATCTGGACGAATGCGAAGCAATTCTTTTGTCAACAACTTTTTATATTTGTATTGTTTCGGAATATACAAAAAAATCTTCTTAAGAAAGCTACAATTCCATAATTTCTCAAAATTAATATCCAGATTGACGACTTTTATTTTATTCGACAACGGATAGAAGAACGGTTTTCCTTTTCCTTCTGTTATAATTATCGTGACATCATAGCCATAATGCTCTACAAAATAGTTTACCTTGAGAGTTACAACGCGTTCCATACCACCAGCCAAATAAAGAGCTGGCGTACAATAAACTATTTTTAGCGGCTTATTGTCCATTGTATTATTATCTTTGATAGAAAACAGCATACCATTCAGCAAAGGCGCGAAGACCATCACGGAGAGAAGTGAAAGGTTTATAACCGTAATCTCTTTCTAAGGCACTCGTATCTGCATAAGTCACTGGCACATCACCTGGCTGCATCGGAACCAGTTGCTTATGTGCCTCAAAATCATAATCTGCGGGAAGAACTCTCGCACGTACCAATTCTTGTTGAAGAACTTCCACAAAAGTCAATAGGTTCTCAGGTTGGTTATTACCGATATTATAGACCGCATACGGAGAAATCGGCAATCCATCCTCCCCAACCTTCTTCTCAGGAGCTCCCTGCATCACTCGAATGATACCCTCAACGATATCATCAACATATGTAAAATCACGCTTACAGTTTCCAAAATTGAATATCTGGATGGTTTCGCCTTTTACCAGTTTATTAGTAAATCCGAAATATGCCATATCAGGACGACCAGCAGGACCATAGACCGTAAAGAAACGTAAACCTGTTGACGGGATATTATATAGTTTAGAATAGGCATGCGCCATCAATTCATTACTCTTTTTCGTTGCAGCATAAAGCGATACCGGATTATCTACTTTGTCTTCTGTAGAATAAGGTATCTTCTTATTAGCACCGTATACACTGGATGATGAAGCATATACCAGATGTTCTACTGGATGATGACGACAAGCCTCCAAAATATTATAGAAACCAATCAGGTTTGATTGGATATAAGCATCAGGATTGGTGATAGAATAACGGACACCTGCCTGCGCTGCAAGATTCACTACTACTGCAGGATGATATTTCTCAAAAACATCATCAATGGCCGACTTTTCAGCAATATCCCCTTTGATGAATTGATAATTGACAGTTGATATTTGACAATTAATATTTTCTATTTCCTTGAGCCTAAAATCTTTCAAACTTACATCATAGTAACCATTCATATTATCGATTCCGATAATAGTAGCATCCTTGACTTCTTGTAACAAACGCTTTACTAAATTACTACCAATAAAGCCAGCGGCTCCCGTCACAAAAATGGTCTTTCCGTTTAATTCAACCTTTTGCATTTTCTGTATTTTATGTCGCAAATTTACAATAAATATTTGGAACTATCAAGTTTTTATCGTATTTTTGCAACGATATGAAGAAAATATGTTTCTTAATAGACTCCATCTTCTCCATTGGAGGTGTACAACGTGTAACAGCGGTCATTTCTAAAGCTTTGGCAAAAGACTATGATGTAACTATTGTCACTTTGGACAAGCCCTCTGACAAAGATACTTCATTATATGAATTGCATGAAATGGACATTCATTTCCATTTCTTCCGTTATCCAGAAACAAACTCATGGAAATATTTCTTATGCAAAGTATATAGTGCCCTCTATCGAAAGGTATTGCCTCAAACAAGACTTACCTCAGAGTGGTATAGCCATAGTTCTTTTCCTTCAGAAAAACGGAATGCACTGGCAAAAGAACTTAAAAGTGGACACTATGATGTGATTATCGGGGTACACGCCCCTCTTTCCACCCGTTTAGCAACTTGTAAGTCACAATTAGGAAAGACACAATTAATCGGCTGGATTCATAACTCCTACGAAGCACTCTTTGGAAAGCAATCTCTATATATAGGTGAAGAACTGCGAATGCATTATGAATATCAACTCGAGAAATTGCATCATACTGTGGTACTCTGTCAATATGATGCCCAACAATACCATTTCCCAACCAATGTCATTTATAATCCTCTGACTTTAAAGCCAGGATCTCCAGCAATAGGAAAATCCAAGAAATTCCTTGCTGTCGGACGATTCTCTCACCTGCACAAAGGCTTTGATCTACTTATTCAGGCTTTTCATCTGTTTGTCGAGAAGAATAAAGAATGGGCTTTGGATATTGTAGGGGAAGGTGTAGAAGAGCCACTATATAAGCAAATGATTGTGGATTACGGTTTACAGGACAGAGTCACCATTCATCCATTTACTAACGATATCCAATCATACTATTCCAATGCACAAGTCTATGTGTTAAGTTCCCGTTGGGAAGGTTTCGGATTAGTTTTAGTAGAAGCGATGGCACACGGATTGCCCGTTGTCTCTTCTGACCTACCTACCAGTCAAGAGATCATGGGTGATTTCGGACTCTATTTTGAAAACGGGAATATTGAACAACTTGCCCAAAGATTAGAAGAGGCGACTCGCCTTGATTGGCAAAAGAAATCAAAAGAAGCCTATGAGATTGCCAAGAAGTTTGATCTCAACGCTATTATTGATCAGTGGAAACAACTCATTGAGGAGTAAACACAGCATCCACCACTTTCTTCATCTGATACTTCCATTGAAGTGGTTCCACTGTCTTACGTATCTCTTCTGGATTCCATGAACGACTATTCACAAAATCAATTATCTTCTGAATATCAATAGGCGTCTCATCTGCAGGAGCCTTCAACACGTATTGCTGATGGTCAAAGTCGCTGTCTTGTTCACTATAGATAAAGGGAATACCACGTGTGGCATATTCACGGTTCTTGAGTGTCTTAATCACCGTAATTCCACTGCGATGACGCCCCAAGGAACCTATAGCAAACTGACATTGATTGAAGACATCATCCAGTTCTTTACCAAACATCGTACCGTGGAAGATGATTTTATCTCGTATCTGATATTTTTCTATAAGGGGTTCAAAATAAACTCTCATATGGTTAGGATGTACGCCACCGACAACATGGAAGTATACTTTGTGCTGTTGGCTATTCGCTTTGCGCTGTTGGCTATAATATTCTCCGATACCAGCTATCACACGATCAAAAGCATGCCAAGGATGTACTTCGGCAACACCAATTAGATGCAATTGGCCATTAGCTATTGGCTGTTGGCAATGGTGAAGAGGGATACTATCGAAGTCGACACCATTACTGATATTGATAGTTTTTTGTCCGAAAATCTCTTTGGCATCAGAGAACGTAACCATCGCATCCATATATCTATATAGATTGCGGCGGAAACGCTTATCTATCCAGAGACCCATCAACATATCCCAATTCATGTTGTGATTAAACTCCTTGTCATAAGGATACGTTGGGATCTCTGTTACCGCATGGATACCTGCTTTATGTGTTTTTTTAAAGAAACTGATTAGCCACGGATTAGCATTCATGAAAGAACGGGCATAGACGAACTCAATACCCTCTCGAATACAATAGTTATATATACAGTCATAGTCCAACCGTTGACGAATGCCTGCCCATTTCCCCTTCCCATAGTCTTTAATGATCTCATCATCAACAAAACGGCAACGATGTCCATTCTCTGCAAAACCATAGTAACAGAGACGTACATCATAACCATTCTCTTTGAGTCCCTTCACTTGATAGTGAATTTTCTTCGAGATACCACTATGGTCTGAAAAGCCGTGATAAACAAGAAACAGTATCTTCATCTTGCAAATTTTGTGCAAAAGTAATGAAATAATTTGGAATAATGAAGAATATTCTGTACTTTTGTCCACATGAAAGACAAAGAACAGTTACGCCAAGGACTAAAAGCCAATCCGAAAATGAAGCGATGGCTTGACTATCTTATCATGAATCAACGTGATGCTAGACCACGATGGTATATCCGATTGCTGGCTCCGATTTACCAGCAAAGAGGAGTCGGTTCAAAGATTTACAGAAGCGTGAGGATGGACACGCCACCGTATCGGAATTTCTCTTTAGGAAAGCGTAGTGTGATTGAGTCTTTCTGTTGCATCAACAATGCTGTAGGCGATGTCATCATAGGCGACTATACCCGTATTGGCATTCATTGTACGATGATTGGTCCTGTGACTATTGGTAACCATGTTAACCTTGCCCAAGGGATTGTTGTAACAGCATTGAATCATCATTTCAAGGACACCACTCTGCGTATTGATGAACAAGGGATATCCACTAAGCCCATTACTATCAGTGATGATGTATGGATTGGTGCCAATGCTGTCATTCTTCCAGGAGTAACCATCGGCAAACATGTTGTAGTAGCGGCTGGTGCTGTCGTTACCAAAGATGTGCCTGACAACTGTATCGTTGGTGGTGTTCCTGCAAAAAAGCTCAAAGACCTTAATTCACAGATAGTATGAGAATTGGTATAGAAGCGCAACGTATCTTCCGCAAGAACAAACACGGCATGGACTATGTGGTGTTACAGGAGATACTTGAGATTCAGAAGATGGATAAAGAGAATGAATATTTCGTCTTTGTCAAACCTGGAGAAGACCGATGCGTAGAGAGTTCTAATAATGTGCATGTCGTGGAAATCGATTGCCCCTCCTACCCTCTTTGGGAACAATGGGCATTGCCTCGTGCCGCTAAGAAAGCTAAAGTAGAGATACTACACTGTACGAGTAATACTGCTCCTATTTGGTGTGATATTCCCTTGATACTGACTCTGCATGACATCATCTTTTTGGAGCCACGTGACAAGCAGAACAAGTCACTCTATCAGAATATGGGTTGGCTCTATCGTCGAATGGACGTACCACGAATTTTGAATAAGTGTCGACGAATCATTACTGTCTCTCATTTCGAAGAGAAGAATATCATCTCCAAGCTGAATATTCCCGAGCATCGGATGGCAATGATTTATAATGGATATAACGAATGGTTTAAACCAATAGACAACTGTAGTTTGCCAAATGCCATTATCCAAAAACTAACAGCCAACAACTATTTCTTTTTTCTCGGCAACACAGACCCTAAGAAGAACACTGAGCGGACACTTATTGCCTATTCCAAATATCTTGAGAAATCTGCCGTCAAGCGTAAACTTCTCATGGCCGACCTTGATACCAATTACCTCAACGATATCATCACCCGCAACGGTATTGAGAACATTCGCTACCAAATTGTCATGCCTGGTTACATCGTCAATAGTGACCTGCCTTATATCTACAATAATGCCTTTGCCTTCCTCTATACTTCCCTACGGGAGAGTTTCGGCATCCCACTCTTGGAGGCAATGGCATGCTCTACTCCTGTAATTACCAGCAATACATCCTCTATGCCAGAGATTGGCGGACCAGATGCGATTCTTGTCAATCCTGAAAGCAGTGACGAGATTGCAGCATCAATGCTTCGTCTGGAGGCCGACGAAACTTTCTATAAGCAACAAAAGGAAATCGGGTTGGAACGTGCCAAGTTGTTTTCTTGGAAGAATACAGCAACGCAACTGCTCCAACTCTACCAAGAGGTATATCAAGAACTAAGCAAATAAATCAAGGGAGAGGTCTTGTTGGGGCTTCTCCTCTTCTTTTTCTTCTATCTTCTCTTCACGGAACTGAAGCATCATCTGACGGGCATCGGCAGAGCCTTCTGTATTCAGACGATAATAGCCGCGACGCCCCGTGTTCTCTATAATAGAGAGACTTGACTTACTGTTACGAAGCAGAAACTGTTGTACATACGAACGAATCTCCTCATAGTCGGGCTGGGTGAAGAAGGTACAATTCATATTGTAAACATGCTTGGCAACTGCCTGCACGCTTACGCCATGCTCCCCTGCCTCGGTGAGAACTTTCAGTATCTGTTGGTCGTATGTCATGATAAAAAAGACCGGTACGCCTTCAAGGTATACCGGCCCTTTTATGCTTTCATTAATTGATTAAGCAAGTGTAATCTTCTCGTCAGCGGCTGCGAGTTTGCCCTCTTTGAAGAGCCAACCCAGACCGAGCAGAGTCTCCTCTTCGCTGATCTTAGCTGCCTTGGCGATTTCCTTAACTGTCAGAGCCTTGCCAGCTGCTGCCAGTGCCTGATAAACATCACCAGCCTTGAAACCAGCGTTCTCTGCATTTACAACGGCTGCCTTAGGAGCTGCAACCTTCTTAGGAGCAGCGGCCTTCTTTACGGCTGCCTTCTTGGGCTCAGCTGCCTTAACAGGAGCAGCGGCCTTCTTTGTAGTCTTCTTTTCTGCCATAATTGTATAAAATTAATACGCTATTGAATTGTGAAACAAATCTCTTTTTTATTTTCGAGTGCAAAGTTAAGAACTTTCCAGATTTGTTGTTATCGTACACAGTTCCTTTTTTGCGTTTTATGATTTATTCTTGATGTAGGTCAATTTGTAACTGCAACTCTTCCAATTGTTTAGCGTCTAACTCACCTGGTGCGTCAAGCATCACATCACGACCGGAATTGTTCTTCGGGAAGGCGATACAGTCACGGATAGAATCCAGTCCTGCCATCAGACTTACGAAACGGTCGAGACCGAAGGCGAGACCTGCATGAGGGGGTGCACCATACTTGAAGGCATTGATGAGGAAACCGAACTGTGCCATGGCTCTTTCAGGGGTGAAGCCCAGAATCTGGAACATCTTCTCCTGTAACTTACCATCATGGATACGCAGAGAACCGCCACCCACTTCAACACCGTTACATACGAAGTCGTAAGCCACAGCACGCACCTTCTCTGGAGCCGTATCCAGCAAGGGTATATCATCGGGATTAGGCAATGTAAACGGATGGTGGGTAGCCATCAAACGCTGCTCCTCGTCACTCCATTCGAAGAGAGGGAAGTCTACAATCCAAAGGCACTCAAACTTATCCTTATCGCGCAGACCGAGACGGTCACCCATTTCAAGACGTAGGGTACAGAGTTGTGTACGTGTCTTGTTCGCCTTGTCGCCACTGAGTATCAGCACGAGGTCACCATCCTTGGCACCTGTCTTCTCTTTCAGTTTCTGCCATACTTCGGGGGTATAGAACTTATCAATAGACGTCTTAACCGTTCCATCGTTATTGAACTTCACGTAAACCAGACCCTTGGCACCCACCTGTGGACGCTTCACGAAGTCGGTCAACTGGTCGAGTTGCTTACGGGTATAGTCAGCACAACCGGGAACTACGATACCACCGATATATTCTGCCTCATTGAATACAGGGAACTCGCCCGTGCCTTTCAGCACATCCATCAGTTCCACGAACTCCATACCAAAACGAAGGTCAGGCTTATCACTACCGAAACGACGCATCGCATCATGCCATGTCATACGCTGTAACTTAGGCAACTCCACACCACGCACCTCCTTGAAAAGATGACGGGCAAGGTCTTCGAAGATATTCAGCACGTCCTCTTGATCGGCAAATGACATCTCACAGTCTATCTGCGTAAACTCTGGCTGACGATCAGCACGCAGGTCTTCGTCACGGAAACATTTCGCAATCTGGAAATAACGGTCGAAACCAGATACCATCAGCAACTGCTTCAACGTCTGCGGACTCTGCGGTAACGCATAGAACTGACCTGGATTCATACGACTGGGCACTACGAAGTCACGTGCTCCCTCGGGTGTTGAACCGATAAGGATTGGTGTCTCCACCTCGATGAAATTCAGGTTGTCGAGGAAGTTACGGATAAGGATGGTCATACGGTGACGCAGTTCCAGATTCTTACGCACGCAATTACGACGTAAATCCAGATAACGGTACTTCATGCGGATATCATCGCCGCCGTCGGTATTGTCCTCTATTGTGAAGGGGGGCGTCAGACTCTCACTCAGCACGTTCAGTTGCTGGGCGATGATCTCAATCTCTCCCGTCGGGATATTCTTGTTCTTACTCTCACGCTCGTTGACCGTGCCTTTCACCTGAATACACCATTCGCGACCCAGACGGTTAGCCTGTTCGCAAAGGGTAGCATCTTTCGACTCGTCGAACACCAACTGCGTAATACCGTAACGGTCGCGCAGGTCAACGAATGTCATGCCTCCCATCTTACGGGTTTTCTGCACCCATCCGGCAAGTGTCACCACCATGCCGCAATCCGTGAGTCTCAACTCACCACATGTCTTTGTCCTATACATTATATTATATATATTAATCTTTCGGACTGCAAAGGTACTAATTTTAATTCTTATACCTAAAGGAATAAGCGTTTTTTTATAAAAAACGATTAGATAATTGAAAATTTTAGCCCCTAAATAATGCAAAAAAGGAGCCCTTGGGGCTCCCTTAAAACTTATACTTTACCTAGCACTATACTTTCAAGAGTTTGAAATGTCCGATAAACGGAAGTTCCTTGGCCTTGCCCTGTGCGGCATTGACGATACCGATGATAAACCATACGAAGAAAACGAGCCCAATGATACCAATGATACTCGTCAGCCAGATAAGGCGCCATGAGATAGCCAGGATGATGCTACATAGAATAGTATAGGCAATATAATAGAGGATTGCCGCGATAAGAAGAATCAGTCCCTGATTAGAGTGGAAGCGTGCAAACTTCGAATCCTTGGCAGCAAGGATAGGGATAATAACGAGGATTCCGAAATAGGCAAGGATAGCCATCACCTTGTTTTTGTCGATGTCCTGTGGATCATACTCCTGTGTGGTGTCCTTCGTATTGTTAAAGGATTCCAGCTTTTCCTGTAAAGTCTCTTGATTCTGTTCCATAATGTGATTGTTTATGTTGGTTATTACTTCTTAACGAATACTACACGGCGGTTTTGTGCACGACCTGCCTCGGTAGAGTTGTCGGCCACAGGCTCGTGAGAACCTTTACCCACAGCCTTCAGGTTGAAGCCGTCAACGCCTAAGCCTTCCAAAGCCTTGACAATAGCCTCGGCACGCTGCTGCGACAATGGGTCGTTAATCTTGTCGGAGCCCTGGTTGTCGGTATGGCCCTGCACCTCAAAGCGAACCGTCGGATTCTTCTTCATGTACTCGGCCACTCTCATAATCTCGATCATCGACTCCTGCTTCAGCGAAGCCTTGCCCGTATCAAACAGGATATTGTTCGTAACGAACTTACCAGTCTCCTGAATCGACTTCTCAATGGCAGATGCATAATCAGTACTGTTGCGGTCATAGAGTTCCACAGCACCCTTAGCCATCACGATGTTTGTGATATAAACGCCTTTGTCACTGTCCGAACTACCCTCCATACTCCACGCACGTGGTTGTTTCTGATTAGGTATATTCACAATGCGGGAATAATTGAGATAAACCTTGAGCGCCCGCTTGTTAAATGAGAATGCGATGTGGTTCCAGTCATTCTTCTTAAATACCTTTCTAATTGCCTCTCTAGTTGCAGCTCCATCAATTTTATTTCCACTGGGATTCCAAGATCCCCAGCCCCATTCAATGGCAGCGTATTTTCCCTCATTACCACAGCAATTCGCAGTCTCAACGCTTGTTCTTATGTCAAAGACTCTGTCTTCTCCATTGCCGGCATATTCTTCTCCAAAGAGAAAGATATCTAACGTGGCATCCCATCCGGAACCTTCTTTTGCAGGCTGGGACAGTACATCAAATTCTATAGTGAATTCTTCTGGCAAGTATTTCAATTCCTTCATCAAGGGTTTGATTTGTGTTCCCTCAATCTTGATTGCCTTCTTTCCTTTGATACTTACCACTTCGCATTCTGTACCTCCAATCAAATCCCACTTAGAGGGGAACTCCCCTATCTGCTCGCCAGATAGGTCATCATTGAAAAACACGGTACCACCACGCTTAAAGTCGCTCTTAGCTTGAATCTGGGCAAAGTCAATAGGTCCATCTTCTGTCGCCTCTTCAGCAGCATCGTCATCCTCATCTTCGTCTTTTGACTTCTTACTCTTCTTGCTCTTTTTGCCCTTTACGGCATCCGTGGCCTCTTCCTCGGTTTTGTCGAGTCCTTTATCCATTGCTCTGTCAATAGCATTGTCGACTCTGCTCTCCACTTTGTACTTGAGTCTGTCCTTGGCTCTGTTCAACCAATTCTGTGCATCAACATTTGCAACAAAGGCAAAGAGCACAAGCAACATCAATAATAGTTTTTTCATCATAATTCTGTTATTTTAAGTTTTATAGTTTGTTATTTAAGCTTTATAGTTGGGGGCAAAGATACATAAATCCTTCGAAGAAGCGATATAAATAAGTATTAAATTTATTAAAAATCCTATAGGAAATGATACAATTATGAAGAAAATGCCTTACTTTTGCAGCGGTAAAGATTAAAAATCAAAACTAAACAAGATGAAAAAGATCATTCTCATGACTCTGATGCTGGTAGGTGGAATCACGGCGACCTTCGCCCAGAAGCCTGCACAAATCAAGTTCGACAAGACAACCCATAACTTCGGCACTTTCTCAGAGAGCGAGCCGAAGGTAACATGTTCCTTTACTTTCACCAACGTCGGTGAACAGCCTTTGGTCATCAATCAGGCTGTGGCAAGTTGCGGATGCACCGTGCCCGAGTACACCAAAACTCCCATCCAGCCTGGTGAGAAGGGCGAGATCAAAGTCACCTACAACGGTAGTGGTAAGTTCCCTGGTCACTTCAAGAAGTCTATCACCGTGCGCACCAATGGCGCTGTGGAAATGACCCGCCTCTATATCGAGGGAGATATGACGGAAGCAAAAGAAAAATAAAAGAAATGAGAAACAAAAAAGCATCGCTTTGCGGCGATGCTTTTTTTGTTTTAGAACGAGTAACTCAAACCCAGCGAACTATACTCCATAAACTGCCAATAGCCATGATCGACGTCACGAACGGCAGCATCGTCGAAACGAGGATAAAGGAACAGGTTGGCTGAGATATACTTCGTCACCTTGAACTCAATCTGGTTTTCCCACTCTATCAGAGCACGCTTATAGGAGGTATAGGCATAAAGGCGACTCTTCCACGTCACATGGTCGGTCAATGCCCATTTGATATCTCCCGTAAACTGTGCACCAAGTTCGTGAAGTGAGTGTTTACCCTTCATACCATTAGCATCAAACAGGTCGGAACGTCCTACATAGCGGAAATTATACGCCAGCGGCAGGAAGTTCAGCGTACCCGTCAGTTTGCCGTTGAATGCATTTAGCCTGTACTCCATACCAAGACCGATGTTCAGGTCAAAAGGAGAAAAAAAGTCGGAATACACAAAGGGATCATTCGCTTTCAAACCTTGTGCCATCTGCGTGAAGGCAAGTAACTGTAAACTATAATACCATTTCTTCGAATCCCTGAACGCCTGCAAGCCCAACTTACTCGTGAAACGCAACAGATCGTTGTTCGCTTTCACCTTATGAATCGTATCGGAACGTGATGTCTGGAAGCCCAGTTTCATCTCCAATTTGTTCTCAAAGAGAATACGGTCTTTGTCGTTATAGTTCATTTCCAACGTCATCGCGCCAACAGCCGAGTAGTTACTCTCACCGCCCTTATGCCAGTTGTTAGAGACATAGTTTTGCATAAACTGTAGGAAACCGTCGAACTTGAACTTCCAGAAGTTAGGTTTCGTCACCACGATACCCACCGGTACCACCTCGGGCTCATCGGGCACAGGAACCGTCTGCTCCACCAGTTCCACATCCTGCTTCACTTCTTGGTTCACATCATCACGAACGGAGCCGACCTGGTCTAATTGACTCTCAGTATTCGTCACCAAGTCAGGACGATTCAGATAGACATTCATCATCGCCTCGTCAACGGCATTAGTCACCTCATCACCTGTCTCTGGTGAAAGCGACAAAGACTTATTGGCACCCGAACGATAATAGGTGGTCGGGGCAAACAGACGATAATAACGTCCGTCGCTCAATTCTTTCTGCAATGAGTCGTTTTCCTGCTTGACGGAATCGAGACGATGACGCAGAATCGTCAATGAGTCGGCGTAGTTTTTCAGCACTTTTAGGGTATTCTGCCTGCTGTTTTGGGCACTTATGTTCTGCATTGTCATCAAGGCAATCGCCAGTGATATCAGTGTTCTATATCTCATCATCTTGTCGTTTTTGCTTGCAAAGATAAGAAATAATTCATTATTCTTTGTCCATAGTTCATAATAATTTTGTAACTTTGCACCTTGTATTGCAATTAGGAAACCATAAAATAAAGAAAAATATATGAATAGAGACACTATTATCGGCTTTGTCCTCATCGCAGTAGTACTGATTGGATTCAGTTGGTACAACAGTCCTTCGAAAGAGGAGATAGAAGCCGCCCGTCAACAAGATTCAGTCGCCACAGCCTTGCAAAACGAGGCCAAGAAAGCTGCCCAACAAGAAGCAGAAGCTAAGAAGGTTGAGGCAGATACTGTCAAGGCCGACACCACTGCCCTCTTCTATGGCGCTCTCAATGGTACTTCCCAGAAGGTTGTCCTGAAGAATCAGAAATTGGAACTCACCCTCGATACCAAAGGCGGTGTCATCAAAAAGGCGAAGATTCTTGACTTCAAAGATCTCAACGATGAGAAAGACCTCACCTTGTTTGACGAGCAAGACCAGAACCTTAACTTCATGTTAACTGGCAAGCAGGATAATATCGTCACTGCCGACCTTTTCTTCACCCCTTCTGAGCAGACCGACTCTACCGTCACGATGACGGCAACGGCAGGTAATGGCGGACAAGTCATCCTGCGCTATCAGTTGGGCAAGGACTATATGCTCAGCTTCAGTCTTCAGGCGAAAGGACTTGCCAATGCCTTTGCTCCTTCTTATAAGGAAGTGGAGATTGCATGGAGCGACCATTGCCGTCAGCACGAGAAGGGTTTCTCGTTCGAGAACCGCTATACCTCTATATTCTATAAGGAGTCTAAAGGTAGCACCGACAATCTCAGTGAGTCTGCCGACAAGAGCGAGAGCGTAGAGGAAGAGCTCGACTGGGTTGCTTTCCGTAATCAGTTCTTCAGTGTCGCCCTGATCTCGAAAGACAATTTCGCCAAGAATGCCGCCTTGTCAAGTATCCTCGAAGAGAAAGGATCTGGCTATCTGAAACAGTTTGACGCCAAACTCAAGACTGCCTTCGACCCAACGGGTGCTACACCCTCAGAGTTCGAGATGTATATCGGTCCTAACAACTTCCGACTCATCCAAGACGTGGAGCAGCAGAGCAAGTTCGGTAAAGATCTCGACCTCGAACAACTCGTCAACCTCGGCTGGTGGCTCTTCCGACTCATCAACCGCTGGTTCACCCTCTATGTCTTCGACTGGCTTGCCAGCTTCGGCTTCAGCATGGGTATCGTTTTGATTCTTATTACCATCCTCTTGAAGGTCATCACCTTCCCGATGGTGAAGAAGTCATATATGTCATCTGCCAAGATGCGCGTTCTCAAACCAAAACTCATGGAGGCAACGAAACAGTATGACAAGCCTGAGGACCAGATGAAGAAACAACAGGAAATGATGTCACTCTATTCGAAATACGGTGTAAGTCCGATGGGCGGTTGTCTACCGATGCTTATACAGATGCCTATCTGGATTGCGATGTTTTGGTTTGTGCCGAATGCCATCCAGTTACGTGGCCAGTCATTCCTCTGGATGGACGACCTTTCTACCTACGATCCCATCATTGAGTGGACGAAGAACATCTGGGGTATTGGCGACCATCTGTCGTTGACCTGTATCCTCTTCTGTGCCGCCCAGTTGATCTACACATGGATCTCCATGCGTCAGCAGAAAGACCAGATGATCGGTGCACAGGCAGAGCAGATGAAGGTAATGCAGTATATGATGTATATCATGCCGTTGATGTTCTTCTTTATCTTCAACGACTACAGTTCAGGCTTGAACTTCTATTATTTCATCTCTCTCTTCTTCTCCGCTGCCATCATGTGGACACTCCGTAAGACAACCAATGATGAGAAGTTGCTCGCCATCCTCGAAGCCAACTATCAGGCGAATAAGAACAACCCGAAGAAGCAGAGTGGTCTTGCTGCTCGCCTTGAGGCTATGCAGAAACAAGCAGATGACTTGAAGCGCCAGCGACAAAATGGATACAAAAAGTAATTCTTTAACCTTTAAACGTTAAACTTTAAACTTTACAATTGTGAGAATAGGTTTTGATAACGAAAAATATCTGAAGATACAGTCAGAGCATATCAAAGAGCGCATCGCCCAGTTTGACGGTAAACTCTATCTGGAGTTAGGAGGTAAACTCTTCGACGACCATCACGCCTCGCGTGTGTTGCCAGGTTTCAAGCCCGACTCTAAATTACGAATGTTCGCCCAGTTGCGCGACAGTATAGAGATTATCATTGTCGTCAATGCTGAGGATATCGAGCGTAACAAGGTACGTGCCGACCTCGGTATCACTTACGACGAGGATGTGCTGCGCCTGCGCGACGAGTTTATGAGTCGTGACTTCATGGTAGGCTCCGTTGTCATCACCCATTACAACGGTCAACAGGCTGCCGACCAGTTCCGTCGCCGCTTGGAGCGTATGGGCATTAAGTCCTATTTCCATTATATCATTGACGGCTATCCCCATAATGTCGAACTCATCGCCAGCGATGAAGGCTTCGGTAAGAACGACTATGTGGAGACCTCTCGTGAGTTGGTCATCGTCACTGCCCCAGGTCCTGGAAGTGGTAAGATGGCAGTTTGTCTCTCCCAACTCTATAACGAGAACAAACGAGGCATCCGTGCAGGATATGCGAAGTTCGAGACCTTCCCCGTATGGAACCTTCCCTTGAAACATCCTGTGAATATCGCCTACGAGGCTGCCACTGCCGATCTGAATGATGTGAACATGATTGACCCGTTCCATCTGGAGGCCTACGGCAAGACCGCCATCAACTATAACCGTGATATCGAGATATTCCCTGTGCTTAATGCCCTCTTCGAAGGTATCTATGGTGAGAATCCCTATAAGTCACCAACGGATATGGGTGTGAATATGGTCGGCTTCTGCATCAGCGACGACGAGGTATGCTGTAAGGCCAGTCGCGACGAGATTATACGCCGCTACTATGATGCCACCAACAAACTCGCTAATGGGGCCGACAACGATAATGAGATCAACAAGATTCTCATGCTGTTTAATCAGGCGAAAATTACCACTGCCGACCGTCGCACCACCGTTGCCGCTAATGAGCGCAAGGTAGAGACAGGGCAGCCTGCTTCTGCTATGGAACTGGAAGATGGTACGATTATCACTGCCAAGACCACCACACTCTTAGGATGCAGTGCCGCTTTGATTCTTAATGTCATCAAGCATCTTGCAGGCATTAGTCATGATGTGAAACTCATCCCACAAAGCATGATAGAACCGATACAGAAAACGAAGATAGAGTATCTCGGTGGTAACAATCCCCGACTGCATACCGACGAAGTCCTTGTGGCATTAAGTGTACTCTCACAGAACGACGACCAGTGTCGCCGTGCCTTGGAGCAACTGCCTCACCTTCGTGGCTGTCAGGTACACACCACTATTATGCTCGGTGAAGTAGACCGTAAGATTTTCAAGAAACTCGGTTGCAACCTCACATGCGATCCAATAAAGAAAAAGTAAACAAAAAGCCTGAGCAATCGCTCAGGCTTTTTTCTATAACCATTAACTGATCATCAAGCACATCATCGTCATGTCATCGTTCGGTTCAGCTCCGTTACGATGTTTATTCACCTCTTCCATCAGTCTCAGGACAACTTTCTTGGCACTGTCTAACGATTGGTCGTTCAATATCTCAATGATACGTTCGTCGCTGAACTGTTCCTGCTCCTTATTCTCCGCCTCGTTGAGTCCGTCAGTATAGAGGAACAACGGGATGCCTCTGATATCCTCGATAGTCTCACCCACAAAATCCAAACCAGGCCACAAGCCGATGGGTGCATTTGACTCTACCTCCATGAACTGGGGAGGATTGCCAAATACGGGAGGGTTATGTCCCGCGTTACAATAGTCCATTCGTCCCGTTTTCAGATCAACCAGTCCCATAAACATCGTGACGAACATACCCTGTTCGTTATTCTCCGTCAGCGCATTATTCATACGCGTGGCAATAGCGGCAGGTTTCATGTGCTCCGAACCGAGGGTACGGAACATACGGTTGGCCTGTGCCATAAACAGTGAGGCAGGTACGCCCTTGCCTGCTACATCACCCACACAGAAATAGAGTTCATCACCTAACAACTGATAGCCGTAAAGGTCACCGCCCACTTCCTTAGCGGGTATCATGGCGGCATACATATCTACATCATTCCTTTCGGGGAAGACATTCGGCACCATCGACATCTGGATGTCACGGGCGATACGCAACTCACTCTGGATACGCTCTTTGATCTGCGTCGTCTCTTCCAACTGGTCGTATGCAACCTTCAACTTATCGTGCGCATCCTCCAGTCGCTGGTGGGCGGCTGCGAGTTTTAGGGCAGCCTTACGCTTATGGAAGATATATATCATGAAGAAGACGATAATCAAGACGAGGGCAATACCCGTACTCCACAGTCGCTGCTGCGTGAGCTTCATCTCCTTCTGGGCTATCTCCGCCTCTTTGCCTTGCGTATCGTAAATGGTGGCAAGCTCTGCAGTTGCATTGATCTTCTGTCCGCTAATGGCCGAGTCGAGCATGAAGATGATGCGCTGTCCAATCATCATCGTCGAGTCAGTACGCCCTATTTTCGAGTTTGCCATGTATTTCGGCAACATATAGAGTTGGATATTATCCAACGAGAGGTCTGTACCCCAGTCGGCAAGGGCTTGGTCTAAGTAACGGTAGTTGTCAGCAGCCTCCTGATAGCGCTCTGCCAGCATCAGATAGTCGTTACCGTTGATGCGACCTGCAGGAGTCTTCGAATAAGCGGTCTTCTGGAATCGCTCATAGGCGTCACCAGCTTTCTTCGTGCTGTCCAGACTCTCCATCGCCACAGCACGCATAATCTCGATACGTCCCTGATACTCATCGAAATATTCCGTACGGGCATCCTTACACTGGCGATACATGTTCAACAGCATTTCCGTGCGATTGATCCAATAGATAGCATCGGCATAGTGATGCGTATTGATATAAGCCTGACTAGTATATACTGTTCCTAAAACGGCCTCTTGGAAACCACGACTCGTCGTATCGGTCTTCCATCGGTTTTCATAATGTCCACGGGCTTCCTCAAAACTCTCCTTCGCCTCTTCGTCACGACCGAGATTCAGCTGACAGCATCCGATATTATTCAACAGGATGGCATAGTCAATGTCTGAGCCTATCTTCGTATCATCTATCTTCTTCACGGCAGGAACGGCTACCTTCAAGGAACCCTCATAGTCGCCTCTTACCAACAGCAACTCCGAGAGACGACGGGCACATTTGTTATAGTTCTTCTGATCTTGGTTGGTCGTCACCTTACAATCCAGTGCCTGACGGTAGTACTTCTCCGAGGCATTAAATTGTTTCCGGTGGTAGGCAAGAGTTCCTCGCCATCGGTTCACATCCATCTCGTTGAGATCACCTGTTTGCTCAAAACTGTCAATGAGTACTTCCATGCGTGCATAATTCATCACCGAACCTACATCAAACAAGACGCTGTCGGCATGTCCGGAACGTATCTCTTTGTTCTTTACTTCATGACACGACGACATCGTCAGCGCTATGCACAGGGTTAGAAATACAAATTGTTTTGCTTTATTCATTAGGTGTTTAGGTAGCTTTCTCGTGCAAAGATACGATTTTTTTCTTTTTTCCAACTATTTTCGACCGATTTTTTCTACTTTGGCTTCGCCGAAAGTAGGCTGCACCTCAGAAATGAAAATAAATCCAGATTTATTTTGCATTTCGCTCGGTTTGCACTACCTTTGCACACATTATGAAGAAATTACTGACTATTGTGGCATTGGCATTGACACTCATGCCCGCCACAAGCAACGCACAAGAAGACGTGATTGGAAAAAGTAAGATTAAACTGTCGAGCCGTTTAATGACCCCCGAAGCCCTTTGGGCGATGGGACGTATCGGCACTTACGAAGTGTCGCCCGACGGCAAGCAGGTAGTCTATCAGGTAGGCTATTATAGTGTGAAAGCCAACAAAGGCCATCAGGTGCTCTGCATCATCGATGCCGATGGCAAGAACCAACGCCAGCTCACTACGGGCAGTAAGAACGAGACCGACCCAACATGGCTCGATAAAGAGACCATCGCCTTTCTCTGCGATGGTGAGATATGGACGATGAAGCCCGACGGAACGGAGCGCCATCAGGTGAGCAAGACCGACGGCAAGGTTGAGGGTTTTAAGTTCTCTCCCGACCGCACGAAGGTCATCCTCCTTCAGTCGATACCTTTCAATGAGATCATCCAGAAGAACCCCGATGACCTTCCCAAAGCTACTGGTCGCCGCGTTACCGACCTCATGTATCGCCACTGGGACCACTATGTCGAGTCCATCCAGCATCCATTTGTTTGTTCAGTAAGTGGCGATTGTATCGCCACAGACATGACCGACATCCTCAAGGGCGAGCCATACGAATGCCCGATGGAACCCTTCGGTGGTATCGAGCAACTGACGTGGAGCCCTGATTCGAAGACCATAGCTTATACCTGTCGCAAGAAGAAAGGTATCGACTACGCCACTTCCACCGATTCTGATATCTTCTTATATAATATAGGTACGCGACAGACTACGAATATCTGTAAGCCAGGTAATCTGGGCTACGATGTCAACCCGCAATACTCCCCCGATGGCAAGTATATCGCATGGCTCTCCATGGAGCGCGACGGCTATGAAGCAGACCTCAACCGTCTGTGCATCTATACCCTTGCCGACGGCACCAAGCGCTATGTCAACTGGAAGAGCGATGTCGAGGACTTCGTCTGGAGCGATTCGAAGGATGCGCTGCTCTATTTCATCAGTGTATGGGATGCCACCGAGAACCTCTATGCCGTCACCTCTAACCTCGAGGTGAAACAACTCTCCACGTACTTGTTACCTCAGTCAGGCAGTGGTGGTCAGGAGAAAAATACATGGGCAGACTTCGGGGCTATCCGTCTGATGAACAACGGTCGTCAATTGCTGATGGAACGCCACTCGTTTACGGCACCTGCCGATCTCTACGTGGTTACTCCTAATGTCAAGGAACCTGCGAATACCGTCGTCAGTCAACTCACCCGTGAGAACGAGCATATCCTCAATCAACTCGATAAGTCGGAGGTGCAGCTACGCTGGGTGAAGACCACAGACGGCAAGAACATGCTCACATGGTTCATCCTTCCCCCCAACTACGAGGAAGGAAAGAAATACCCCACCCTGCTCTTCTGCGAGGGTGGTCCTCAGAGTGCCGTCAGCCAGTTCTGGTCATACCGTTGGAACTTCCAGATTATGGCAGCCCACGGCTATGTCATCGTTGCACCTAACCGCCACGGTGTTCCGGGCTTCGGTCAGGAATGGAAGGAAGAGGTCAGCGGTGACTGGACAGGACAGTGTATGGACGACTATCTCTCAGCCATTGATTTTGCCGTTGAGAAGATGCCGTTTGTCGACAAAGACCGCCTCGGTGCCGTCGGTGCCTCGTTTGGTGGCTTCTCCGTCTACTGGCTTGCAGGTCATCATAACAAACGCTTCAAGGCATTCATCGCCCACGACGGTGCTTTCAACCTCGAGTCGATGTACACCGATACCGAAGAGGTGTTCTTCTCCAACTGGGAGTATGATAACGCCTATTGGGACAAGAATGGCACAGAGCGCGCCAAGAGAACCTACGAGAACTCTCCCCATAAATTCGTTGACAAGTGGGACACTCCCATCCTCTGCATTCATGGCGAGAAGGACTATCGTATCGTCTACAACCAGGGTATGGGCGCCTATAATGCCGCCCGTCTGCGTGGCATTCCTGCCGAGCTGCTCATCTTCCCCGATGAGAACCACTGGGTGCTGAAACCTCAGAACGGCATTCTATGGCAGCGCACGTTCTTCGATTTCCTCGGCAAATGGCTGAAATGAAAGAAAAAAAGGTAAAAAAATAAAAATAATATGACAGAAGCAATTCAAAAAACACTTAGAGACTCTGCCGCAATGCGGTGGACGGCGTTGACACTCTTAGCCTTCGCCATGTTCTGTTCGTATATCTTCATGGATATACTCTCCCCCATCAAAGACCTCATGCAAGAGACACGCGACTGGGACTCCACCGCCTTCGGTACGATGCAAGGCTCCGAGGTCTTCCTTAACGTCTTCGTATTCTTCCTCATCTTTGCCGGTATCATCCTCGACAAGATGGGCGTACGTTTCACGGCGATACTCTCCGCAGCTGTGATGCTCGTCGGAGCCGTCATCAAGTGGTATGCCGTCACAGAATCGTTCATGGGCAGCGGTTTAGAGACATGGTTCACCAACAACCTCAACTACATCCCTATCTTCGATGAGTTGGGTGTGTCGCCCTTCTATCAGGGCATGCCTGCCTCCGCGAAGTTTGCAGCCTGTGGCTTTATGATTTTCGGATGCGGCTGTGAGATGGCAGGTATCACGGTGTCTCGTGGTATCGTGAAGTGGTTCAAGGGACGTGAGATGGCGTTGGCGATGGGTTCGGAGATGGCTTTGGCTCGCCTCGGTGTCGCTACGTGTATGATTTTCTCGCCGTTCTTCGCCAAGCTCGGTGGCTCCGTCAGTGTCAGCCGCAGTGTGGCCTTCGGTGTCGTACTGATGTGTATCGCACTCATCATGACCATCGTCTATTTCTTCATGGATAAAAAACTCGATAGTCAGACGGGTGAGGCAGAAGAGAAAGACGACCCCTTCCGCATCAAGGACCTCGGACAGATACTCACCTCCAGTGGTTTCTGGCTCGTTGCCCTGTTGTGCGTGCTCTACTATAGTGCTATCTTCCCCTTCCAGAAGTATGCCGTCAATATGTTGCAGTGCAACCTCACGTTGACCGCACCCGCCGCAGATTCCTACTGGGCTACTGAATCTGTCACCATCGTACAGTATGTTATCATGCTCGTCGTTGCCGCCGCAGGTTTCGCCAGCAACTTCCAAAAGAAGAAAAGTCGCCAGTATGGTTTGTTGGCATTCTCTATCCTTGCCCTCATCACCTACTGTTATATGGGTTATATGCGTCAGTCGGCAGAGAGTATCTTCGCTGTCTTCCCCCTCCTCGCCGTACTTATCACGCCGATTCTCGGCTCGTATGTCGACCATAAGGGTAAGGCCGCCTCGATGCTGATTCTCGGTTCCCTGTTGCTGATAGCCTGCCACCTCACGTTTGCCTTCATCCTCCCGATGTTTAAAGGTAATGCTGTGGGCGGCATCGTCATCGCCTACGCCACCATCCTCGTGCTGGGTTCCTCGTTCTCGTTGGTACCCGCCTCCCTGTGGCCGAGCGTTCCTAAGCTCGTCGATGCGAAGGTCATTGGTTCCGCCTATGCGTTGATTTTCTGGATTCAGAACATCGGTCTCTGGCTCTTCCCACTGTTGATCGGTAAGGTCTTGGATGCCACTAATCCGGGAGTCACCGATCCTACGAAGTTCGACTATACCGCTCCGCTCGTGATGCTCGCCTGCTTAGGTGTTGCAGCCCTGTTGCTCGGCTTCGTCCTGAAGGCTGTCGACAAGAAGAAAGGCATTGGATTGGAGGAACCGAACATTAAGTAGTTGATAGTTAAAAGTTAATAGTTAAGAGCTGATCGTTATGAAGAGAATCCTTTTTTCAATATGCTGCCTGACGCTAATCAGTAGCGTGGCAATGGGACAGACGAAGGATGAGCAGCTAAAGCGCATCCGTGGTATCTATGCTCAGGCGAAACAGCAGGTTACCGACAATGGTAAGGACGGTCGGGCACCCCTCGACATGCATATCCACGTAAGCAATCCCAGTGAGGTGTCGGAAGACTTCGTCCTCGACGATGACACCAGTGTCAACTACTATTTCACACGCTCGAAGAAGGAGGCCGACACCGACTTCTTAGAAGAGTTCTCGTGCTATCTCATCACTGAGTACTGGACATCACACGGTCATGACCGTTCCCGCGAGTTCCTCCTCGATCCCGAAGACGGTCATCTGCTCTTTGCCTATATGAGAGGTGAGACCGATGGCGGTTTCGTCGTCGAGACACGTTACTACTACGATGCCAAGGGCAACCTCATCCACCAGATCCACAAGACAGGCAATGAGGAGTTCGGACTCAACGAGACTGGTCCCGACAGCCATACGTGGAACAACAGTGACACTGAGCGCGCCCAGTATATCATCTATCTGGAAATCTTCAACCGCCTGATGAAGTCGCAGGGACTCCTTGGCACCTCCAATGAGACCCACCGCCCCACTGCTTCGAAGGCCGACCGCCTGAAATACATCCGCAGCACCTATGCCGATGCTAAGAAGAAGATAGAACAAGACAAGAAGGGCGAGACAGCCCACTACATCCAGATTGTCCGCCACGACCAGATAATAGAGAACTATGCGCCTGAGACCATCGAGCTCAACTACTATTTTGACCAGGGTGAGAAGTCGAAATGCTACTTCATCTCCTACCACAAGAACAGCATGATGTTCGACGACTACGACGAATATCTCTTCGACCCGAAGACCCACGACCTCAGTTTCTCCTACAGCCGTGGTCGCGAGGAAGGCACGGAGCGTGAGTGGCGTTACTATTTCGACGAGAACGGCCGCTGCATCGAGCGTCTCAGCAATGCCGAAGAGATTGGTGACGGCTACTCCGAGAAAGTCGCCGCCGACGAATATCTCCAAGTTTTCAACATGCTGTTGAATTAAAAATGATAGATATTTCCTAGTACACGTAGGAGAAATTACTAGTACACGTAGGAGAAATTACTAGTACACGTACCCGTAAATTTGTCCTTGCTGTAAAAATATTTTTTCTCATTAACCGATAACCGTTATCATCGCAGAATAGGTGGAAGACGGAACTGGACGACCAACGGGAGGTGGTCGCTGAAACCAGGCTGGTAGCGCATGCCACGATAGGTACGGAGGGGCTTGACTCCTCCGTATTTATTATCTTCTTCCAATAGGAAGGGGGAATCGTTCACGAAACTATGCTCGACGAAGGGAACCAACGGACGGCTGACCAGCACATGGTCGATGCTACCCCACTCGCCCTGATAATAGTAGGTGCCCTCGGCACCATGTGAACCACGGGTGTCGGCTGTGACGTTATGCAGGTCGTGATTGGCAAGGAATAGCAGGGCGGGACTGGTTGCCTCGTCGTTGAAATCACCGACAATGATGATCTGAGCCTCGGGAGCTTCGCAGCGGATGGAGTCAACGGCCTGTGCCAATCTATCGGCCACTAACTGGCGAAAAGGGCGCGTCTGCCGCTCTCCGCCATAGCGGCTGGGAGCATGGACCACGAAGACATGCAACGTATCGCCATGAAGGATTTCTCCCTTCACATAGAGGATGTCACGGGTAGGGCGCATGCCCTCCATGGGCGTGATGCGGAACGTCTCGTAACACAAAGGACGGAATGACATCGGCTGATAGAGTAGCGCCACATCAATGCCACGCTCATCGGGCGACTCGGTCATTAGATACTGATAGCCGGCATGGCACAACAAGGAGCGTCGCGTCAGGTCGAAGAGGCAAGAGTCATTCTCTACCTCTACCAAAGCAACAAGGTCAGGAACACTCTCTTCCTGACAGGAGAGGATGGTCTGCCCGATATGATTCACCTTACGCCAATAGCGGTCGGGCGTCCAATGACGAACTGAAGCAGGAGTCCATTCGGAATCCTGCTTCAGACTATCATGTTTACAGTCGAACAGATTCTCACAGTTGAGTTCCACCAATGTCAGGAAACTCGAAAGAACAAGGCTGAGAATCATTCGTACCTTATTATATTATTACTTCGTCACTCTTTCGAGCCACTTCACCATGCCGAACATGATGCCCATGGAAATGAGGCAGACGGCAAAGAACACTGCCCAACACTCCCAGATAGACCATTTGTTATACATCAACGGACCAATCCACAACAGGCCATTGCCGACAGCAGTGGCTCCGAGCCACAAGCCCTGACAGAGTCCCTGCAGGTTCTTGGGGGCTACCTTCGACACGAAGGAGAGTCCGAGCGGCGAGATGAACAACTCGGCAACCGTCATGAAGAAATAGTAGATGATAAGTACCCATGCACCAGACTTCATGCCTGCGGCAACATTGGTATCAAGGGCAGTGAAGACCTCTGCAGAAGGATAGGACTGCGTATAGCAGAAGAATGTCATAAAGAGGTAGGCGATACCTGCAATACCCATACCATAGGCTATCTTACGAGGCGTAGAAATGGCACGTCCTGCACGTTCCAGCGTGGAGAATATCCACATGATAATCGGTGTGAGGACGATGACAAAGAACGGATTGACGGCCTGCCATATCTCAGGTGGGAAGATAGAGGTGTTGACGAAGTCACGCGCGAAGAGTGACATCGAGGTACCGTTCTGATGGAACGACCACCAGAAGAACACAGCAATACCGAGGACGGCAAAGAGGGCATACATACGCTGCTTAATCTCGGTAGCCATTGCCTTCTTCTCTTCTTCGGTGTAACTCTCTGACACAACGGCTTCTTTCTTACCCGGTGTGGGGAACATCTTACGTGAGAAGACAAAGATAATCAATGAGATGAGCATGGCCACCACAGAGGCAATGAACGAATAATGGATACCGGTATTGAAAATATCGAGATACTGAGAACAGAAAGCGGAGAGGTCGGCAGTGCTGCCTCCTACCTTCGTAGCGAGTTCGTTGAGGTTCTGCAGGGCGTCAGCAGAGATGGCGGCACCCTCATTGATATACTTATGACAGAGAGCTGGTAGCGAGGCATCGTAGGTAAGGCCGTTGACCTTGAGCCACCAACCACGTAGCAGTGGAGCGATGAAAGGAGCGATGAGTCCACCGATATTGATGAAGACATAGAATATCTGGAAACCAGAATCGCGCTTGCCTTGTACCTTACGCAACGCTTCCTCGCCTTGCTTGGCGGCCTCTGCCTCGAAATTGTCGTACATCTGTCCAACGATAGCCTGTAGGTTGCCCTTGAAGAGGCCGTTACCAAAAGCTATGAGGAACAATGCCAGACAGGTCAGTGGCAGCAGCCATGAGATATTACCTGCGGTGGCGAGGATGGGTACGGACAGGATGACATAGCCTGCAGCCATGATGATAAGTCCCGTCATGATGGTGCCCTTGTAGTTCTGTGAACGGTCGGCAATGATACCGCCTACCAGACTCAACACATAAATACCTGCATAGAAGCAGGAATAGATGATACCACTGGTTTCGTCGGAGAGTCCGAACTTAGAACAGAGGAACAATACGAGGACGGCATTCATAATATAATAGCCGAAACGCTCGCCCATGTTACTCAGAGCGGCCTGCAAAAGACCTTTAGGATGATTCTTGAACATATCTTTGTAAAGTTTAAAGTTTAGCGTTTAAAGACAACTATTTGATCTTGTCGTTTTTGGTTTTCACGATGTCGAAGAGGTAAGACATTTTGATAACAATCTGTCCGTAGTTAGACTTGCCGAAATAGTCGCTCTTCGTATTACCATAGATATTGCCGAGGCCATAATAGTAACGACCTTCAAGCAGGATATGTCCTGCGTTGGGGATGGAGAACTCGACACCCGCACCACCAGTGATACCATAGTCAAACTTCTTCTCAATGGGCATCAACTCCTGGGCAACGATATTCGAAGTGCGCGGCGTAACAGTCGCCTTACCAGCAACGATATTAGTAGTGGTAGACTCATTCATATAGATACCGATCTGGGGGCCTACCTGAATAAAGCCCTGCACGCCACGACGCTCCCTACCCCATCCCATACGGGCCAAGAGGGGAATCTGGAGATAGGTAGCATGACGCTCATAACGCAGGGCATCAGAGGCATCGTCGGTATAATACACAGGTTCGTTTTTGCTATCGAGAATCTTTTCCTTCCATCCAGTCTGTGCGATGTTCACCTCGGCAACGATGGCGCAGATACTCTTGAAATACTTTTCACAGGTATAGCGCAACGTGATACCACCCGTAAAACCACCCAACATTTTCTGAGGGACAGAAGGCTGAAAACCAACATTGCTAAGCATATATCCGCCATTGACACCTACGGCAAAATCAGTACGGTATTCACCGACCTGGGCAAAACTCAGTAAAGGTAAAAAGGTGAAAAGGATAAGTAATCGACGCATCATTATCAATTATCAATTGTCAATTAAAACGTGATCGTTTCTGTTTTCTTTTCCGGCAGGTAGTGGACAAAGACAACGGCACGGTTTTGCAGTCCTCCATTGCCGAGACGCTCGAAATGAAGGGGCGTCTGTATCGGTTTATAGCCCACAATACCAGCAGCCCCCGTGAAGTTCTTGCCGTAGATATGCAGTCCTTTCAAAAGGAAATAGGCATGGTCGAAACCAGTGATGGCAAAGCGCGGTAGTGAATTCATCAAGTCGGAATGGAAGTTCCAACGGTATTTCGTCTGGAAACGCTTGGTACGCGGCGACTGAAGGTCGGTATGGAACGTGGCAGGGATATAGGTGTCGAACTTATAGAAGTTCTCCAACTGATGACGCGTAAGGAGCATCCATTCGGTATAGCCAAAGACACTGATTTGGAGTTCAGGATGTGAAAGGCGGAGCCCATTGAGTTTCGCCATGGCAGCATTAAGTTCCTTGGAACGGGCAGTATTGAGAATCACCATGTTACGCTTGTTGACATCGAACGACTTGAAGAACGCTGCTTCACTGGAATTGAGGTTGGTAATCTTATAGGCGATGTCCTTTGCCTCCAGGCGACGACGCAGTCCGAAGGTGAAGATACCTTTCTGACTGGTGGTGTCGTTGCAGTCAATGAACACAGGATGCGTATCACTGAAACTATCCATAAAATGACTGATGAACAACTCGTTTTGTTCGGAATGTGCCTGATAGACTTGGAAAATATTACGATTGACAAGTGTCTCGTGCGTATTAATAGAGAAAGGTATGAACAAACGGATGTCGTTGTCGGTGGCGAAATCGCTGAGAGGCTTCACCATCTTCGAATAGAGGGGACCGATGATGACGTCACACTCGGCAGCCTTCGGGTCTTCGAGGAAAGTACGGATATCGCTATCCTCTGCCACATTCCAAGCACGGATATCAGTGGAGATGCCATTGGCACGCAAACTGTCACACGCCATGAGAACACCACGGTAATACTCTATCATACGCTTGCCGTCGCCATTGACTTTATGAAGCGGCAACATAATTCCTACACGAATCTCACGATTGCGCACATCGGTTTTCTCGACTTTTGTCGTTTGGCTGCTGGGCGTTGGCTGCTCGGTGACGGCTGTCGGCTGTTGGGGCTGGTCGGACTGCGGTTGGTTGGCTGGCCAAGGGATGTTGATGACATCGCCCTTCTTCAGCTCATAGCCTGGGGTATTCATCACGGGGTTGGCATTGATGAGTTCCTGTATGGTGATGCCATACATACGGGAGATACCGAAGATCGTCTCCTTACGTTTCACCTCATGCTGTTGGCGAATGTTCTGTTTCTGCGCCAATGCCGTCTCAGCGACAAAGACCATCAACGTCAGTAGTAGCACATATCTGAATAATCGCTTCATAATTCATTTTTTAGTCATTCTGTTTGCAAAATTACAAATAATTATCGTAATTTTGTCATCAAAGATGGCGAAATTACTTTGTCTCGGCAAAAAAAGAAACGAGTTTCTTTGTTTTGCGCTCGACTTTTAGTAATTTTGCAAAGATAATTACGTTATAATTGTATGAAAGCTTTTTTATATACATTTCTGCTTCTGTTTGTCTTCATGGCAGTACCAACGACATCCTATGCCGACGATGACGATACCGATGAAGAGGAGCAGACGGACACCACAGCCTTGCAGGCCAGCCGATTGGAGATGCCCAATGCCTTCTCACCCAACGGTGACGGTATCAACGACTGGTATCAGGCGAAATCAGACTACCAGAACATCACTGAGTTCAGAGCGATGATCTTCAATCGCTGGGGGCAGTGTCTCTATACGTGGACAGAATGGACGGACGAGAAGAACGGATGGGACGGTACATATAAAGGCAAACCCGTGAAGGACGGCGTCTACTTTGTCAGAGTAAGGGCAAAGGGCGGTGACGGCAAGGAGTTTGACATCAAAAGAGACGTGAACCTGCTGCGGAAATTCAACGAGATCACCAATACCACCTATGAGCAGTGACCAGCACATCCACGTATGGGGGGCAAGGGTCCACAACCTGAAAAACGTGGACGTGACGATACCACGCCATTCACTCACCGTGATGACCGGTCTGAGTGGCAGCGGTAAGTCGTCGTTGGCCTTCGACACCATCTTCGCAGAGGGGCAACGGCGGTATATCGAGACCTTCTCGGCCTACGCCCGTAACTTCCTTGGTGGTATGGAGCGCCCCGACGTGGATAAGATTACTGGACTCTCACCAGTCATCAGCATCGAACAGAAGACGACGAACAAAAATCCCCGTTCTACCGTAGGTACGACAACGGAGATCTACGACTATATGCGTCTGCTTTTTGCCCGTGCCGGTAAGGCATATAGTTATATGACGGGCGAGCCGATGGTGAAATACACCGAAGAGAAGGTGATTGACATGATCCAGCACGACTATGCCGGACGGAAGATACTGATTCTCGCACCAGTGGTAAGGGGACGTAAAGGTCATTACCGTGATCTCTTCGAGAGCCTGCGTCGCAAAGGCTTCCTGCATGTCCGTGTGGACGGTGAGGTACAGGAAATCACACAGGGCATGAAGGTGGACCGCTATAAGACGCATGATATTGAGGTGGTGGTAGATAGGATGATGGTTCCTTCCGAACGACTAAAGAAAAGCGTGCAGATGGCGATGAAGCAGGGTGAGGGACTGTTGATGATTATGGACTATGAGACAGGAGCGGTGAAGCATTTCTCCAGACGATTGATGTGTCCGACAACAGGTATCTCGTATGGCGACCCTGCCCCGAACACCTTCTCATTTAACTCGCCTCAAGGTGCCTGTCCTCGTTGCAAGGGCTTGGGCTATATCAACGAGATAGACCTAGAAAAGGTGATTCCGAATCGCAAACTGAGTATTCACGATGGTGCTATCGTGCCACTGGGAAAATACAAGAACCAGATGATTTTCTGGCAGATTGATGCTATCCTGAAGAAATATGACTTTGATATCAAAACACCTATTGACGAGATTCCCGACGAAGCGCTGAACGAGATACTCTATGGCTCACTGGACAATGTGCGTATCGACAAGGAACTGGTACACACATCAAGTGACTATTTCGTGAGTTTCGACGGTATCGTGAAGTACTTGCGTAACGTCATGGAGAACGATGATAGCAGTAGCGGACAGAAATGGGCCGACCAGTTTCTGGCAGAATGTTTCTGCCCGGAATGCAAGGGGCAACGACTAAACCGCGAGGCCCTTTCGTATAAGATATGGAACAAGAATATCTCGGAGTTGGCTTCAATGGATTTGTCGGAGTTGAGGGAATGGCTGGATGAGGCCGAAAAGCATTTAGAGAACCAGCAACGGCAGATTGCTACGGAGATTCTAAAGGAAATCAGGACACGCTTGGACTTCCTGTTGGATGTCGGTCTCGACTACCTCGCTCTAAACCGTCCGTCGGCTTCACTGTCGGGAGGTGAGAGTCAGCGCATCCGTCTGGCCACACAGATCGGTTCACAACTTGTCAACGTGTTGTATATCCTCGACGAACCGAGCATCGGGCTGCATCAACGGGATAACGAACGACTGATTCATTCGTTGAAGGAGTTGCGCGACTTGGGGAATACCGTCATCGTGGTGGAACATGACCGCGATATGATGGTGAATGCCGACTATATCGTGGATATCGGTCCGAAAGCGGGACGCAAAGGCGGTGAAGTAGTGTTCCAAGGGACACCCGAAGAGATGCTGAAAACGGATACTATCACGGCACAATATCTGAACGGCAGACTCAAAATCGAGATTCCTTCCAAACGACGCAAAGGCAACACACAGAGCCTCGTTCTGAAAGGCTGCAAGGGTAATAACCTGAAGAATATCGATGTGGAATTCCCATTAGGCAAACTCATCGTAGTGACGGGTGTGTCAGGATCAGGAAAATCGACACTCATCAACGAGACGCTCTACCCTATCCTCTCGAAGCATTTCTACCGTTCCCTGCAACAACCGATGCCGTATGACTCGATAGAGGGACTGGAATATATAGATAAGGTAGTAAATGTTGATCAGAGTCCTATCGGTCGCACACCGCGTTCAAACCCTGCCACCTATACGGGTGTATTCTCGGATATCCGAAACCTATTCGTCCATTTGCCAGAGGCTCAGATTCGCGGCTATAAGCCCGGTCGCTTCTCGTTCAACGTGAAAGGAGGTCGCTGTGAGACATGTGGCGGCAACGGTTATAAGACGATTGAGATGAACTTCCTACCCGATATCCAGGTGCCTTGTGAGGAATGTCACGGCAAGCGCTATAACCGTGAGACGCTGGAAGTTCGTTTCAAAGGAAAATCCATTGCCGATGTGCTTGATATGACCATCAATCAGGCGGTAGAGTTCTTCGAGAACGTGCCTGATATCCTGCGGAGAATCAAGACCCTACAGGACGTAGGTCTGGGATACGTGAAACTCGGACAACCTTCTACGACACTTTCGGGTGGAGAGAGTCAGCGTGTGAAACTCGCCACTGAACTCGCCAAGAAAGATACCGGTAAGACATTGTATATCCTCGACGAACCTACCACGGGGCTACATTTTGAGGACATCCGCATCCTGATGGATGTACTTCAGAAACTCGTAGATCGAGGCAATACCGTCATCGTCATCGAGCATAACCTCGACGTCATCAAGCTCGCCGACTACATTATCGACATGGGGCCTGAAGGCGGTCGCAAGGGCGGTACCATCCTTTCTACTGGTACTCCTGAAGAGATTGCGAAATCGAAAAAAGGCTATACGCCCAAATTCCTCAAAAGAGAATTCTAAAAAACAAAAGGGCATCCGTTTGGATGCCCTTTTTGTTTTAGATATATGCTGTTTCCTACAACGCAGAGGCTGCGAAAAGCCAATCATAGATGCAGGAGCAGATGCCGAAGAGGGCAATACCCACAGTGCAGACTGCCAACGCTACACGAGTGGTCATCTCAGTGCGGAATGCAGGCAGCGGACTGTCGGACGGTTTGATATACATCGCCTTCACTATCAGCAGATAGTAGTAGAGTGACACCACTGTATTAATCAATGCCACGAATACTACGAAGTAAGCCCAGAATGAACCTTGCTCGGCAGCGGCCATGAACACGAAGAACTTCGAGAACATACCAGCGAACGGAGGAATACCTGCCAATGAGAAGAGTGCCAGCGTCATCAGAAACGACAGCTTGGGATTGGTCTGATAAAGACCATTGTAGGTTGACATCAGTGTCGAACCACTCTTCTGTTCTACCGCACTAATGACGGTGAAGACTGCCATATTAGCTACGACATATACCAGTATATAGTACATCAGTGCCGTCATACCCGTCTGCGAAACACCGATGACTGCCAACATGATATAACCTGCCTGAGAGATAGAACTGAACGCCATGAAGCGCTTCAACTCCGACTGTCGGATAGCAAACAGGTTGGCAATCGTGATGCTCAACACGATGACGATATAGAGCATATACTCTCCATAGGCCACCAGCGGTGTGAAGGCCTTCGCCAAGATAACCATCAGCGCAAAAGCAGCGGCACCCTTCGAGCAGACACTCAGATAACCCGTGACGGGCGTCGGGGCTCCCTCGTAAGTATCAGCCGTCCAGAAATGGAACGGAACGAGCGAGAGCTTGAAGCCCAGTCCGCTAAAGAAGAATACCAGTCCCATGATGGCTAGAGGACTCACGGTGAGTACCTGAGCGACATCATTGAAATAGAGCGTGCCCGCAGCGGCATAGACAAAGGAAAGACCAAAGAGCATTATACCACTTGAGAATGTGGCAATGAGCACATACTTGGCTCCAGCCTCAGCAGAATTCTTTTTCCACTTATCAAGTGCTACCAAGCAAGCCATCGGCACACTAGCCATCTCCAATCCCAAGAAGAACATCAGGAAGTTACCGCTGGAAGTCATAATAAACATACCCAGCAACGTGGAGAGTACAAGCATATAAAACTCGCCCTCATTCCTTTTGACCTCGTTCTTCAGCCAAGGCTCTGCCATAATCAGCACAATGAGCGTACCGACACTCAGGATGATCTTCATGACATTAGAAGCCTGAGATGCAACATACATACCTCCGAAAGCCTCAGCAGGTTCGGACAGCAAAGCGATGCGGACTGGCAACACAACCATCAGAGCAACAGTCACTGCAAAGAGGACATCATGCTTCTTCTCACTACGATGTGCGATGAAGTCTACTACGAAAACAGCTAACAAGATGATAACGAGATAAAACTCGGGAATCATATTTAAGAATTGTCCGTAATTCATATCTTTCGTCCTCCTTTATTAAATGATATTAGCAAGAATAGGTCCTACGGCATCACTGATGACATTGCTTGCCCACAAGGGGAATAAACCGAGACCTGCCACACAAGCGATGAGGCAGATGACAGCAACGCGCTCGTCCCATGTCGCATCGGTCAACTCAAGATAATGCTTGTTCTTCACCTCGCCATACAGTATCTTACCTACAACGCGGAGGATATAGACTGCCGTCACAACGATAGAGGTACAAGCAATGATTGTTGCCACACGATGGAAATTGTCGGGATTCTCGAAAGAGCCCACAAAGATAGTCATCTCAGCAATGAAACCTGAGAAGCCAGGCAAGCCGAGGTTGGCCAAACCTGCTACGACATAACCCACAGCAAGGAAAGGCATAATCTTCATCAAACCATCCAAATAGCGGATATCACGAGTATGGGTACGACCATAGATCATACCGATGAGGGCAAAGAAGAGAGCCGTCATCAAACCATGAGACAACATCTGAAGGATAGCACCTGTACAAGATGTCTTGGTCATCATCAACAGTGCAAAGAGCACCAAGCCGCAGTGAGACACCGACGAGTAAGCGTTGATGTACTTCAAGTCTGTTTGTACACAAGCGGAGAAGGCACCATAGACTACCGAGATGGTAGTGAGAATCAGAAATATCCAAGCTAACTCATTGGCAGCGTCAGGCAACAGATACATAGCCACACGGAAACAGCCATAGCCTCCCAGTTTCATCAACACACCAGCGTGAAGCATTGATACAGCCGTAGGCGCTGAAGCATGACCATCGGGTGACCATGTGTGGAAAGGGAACAGCGCACCCAACACTCCGAAACCAATGAAGATGAAGGGGAAGAACACCTTCTGTGTCTCTACAGGGATATTATTCAGGGAGGCAATCTCAATGACATTCATCGTGGTGGCACCACTATAATAATAGATGCCTAAGATACCGATTATCAAGAGGGCGGAACCTCCCATCAGCATCAACGTCAACTTCATGGCGGCATATTCCTTATTACCACTACCCCACACACCAATCAACAGGTACATGGGAATAAGGGCTACCTCATAGAACATGAACATAGTGAACATATCAGTGCAGATGAAGAAGCCATAGACCCCCGTAGAAAGAAGGGTGAACCAAAGGAAGTACTCCTTCGTCAACGGTTTGAGTTGCCAAGAGGCAAACGTTCCCGTGAAAACGATGATGCTCGACAGCAATAACATCACGACGGATATACCGTCTACACCTACTGAATATGCGATATTAAGAGGCTTGAACCAAGGCATTGAAGCCGTCAACAACATCACATCAGTATTACCTGCCGCACGTTGCTGAACGAAATAGATGGTCAGCCATACTGACAGGGCCAGCAAACAAGAAGCGCCAGCCACCATCACACCACGCACCTGATTGAGACTCTTGGCCAACCAAAGGCCAAGAAGCATTAGGGCGGGGATTACTACGAATAATGTTAATATACTCATAATTGTATCTTTCTATTTTAGATTGCAAGCAGGATTAAAGTGATGGCCACAGAACCCGTCAGGAACCAGACAGCATACTGACGGATATCACCACTCTGCCAGGGACGAATACTCTCACCGGCCTCGTTAGCGCTCCATGCCATGAAGTTGAACGTACCGTCAACCACATGACGGTCGAACCAAGCAACGGGCTTAGAAATGCAACGGAAAATGATGCGATGGGTGACATACTGCCATATCTCATCCTGATAGAAACGCTTATAAGCTGCCTGATGCAACTTCGGGAACGTCTTATACAGACGATCAGCAATAGGCTGACGCTCACCTTTATAGATATAGGTGGCGAGACAGATGCTCAGGATAGCGATAATCGTAGAAGTCAAAGCAATCTGTGTATCAAAATGAATGGTGTAATTGGTACTTTCGGCATTGACAAACTGACCGAAAGAGCCTCCCCATCCTGCAAAGCCAGCAATGGTAGAGTATATACCTACACCCATCGTGATAACACAAAGCACAATCAGAGGAACAGTCATCGTAGCAGGAGCCTCATGAGGAGTATGGTGTGCATGAGCCTCTTTGTTCTCCGTACCCCAGAAGATTCCGTAATACAGGCGGAACATATAGAAAGCAGT
Source organism: Prevotella sp. (assembly GCA_017554145.1). Taxonomy (GTDB): domain Bacteria; phylum Bacteroidota; class Bacteroidia; order Bacteroidales; family Bacteroidaceae; genus Prevotella. The sequence continues at coordinate 83,255 of JAFZIZ010000005.1, forward strand.
CATAGCAGCGATACCCGTCATGATCCAACCGACCACTGGGCTGTAGGCAAAGCAAGCTGTGATGATCTCATCCTTCGAGCTGAAGCCTGAGAAGAACGGAATACCTGCGATGGCGAAACAAGAAATCAAGAATGTGATATTCGTAATCGGCATATATTTACGCAGACCTCCCATCATTGCCATTTCATTGCTGTGGACAGCATGGATGATACAACCAGCACCCAAGAACAGGCAAGCCTTGAACATAGCGTGGGTAAACAGGTGGAACATACCAGCCATGAAACCAAGTTGTGCATGATTATCAAGAACACCATGCTCACCTGGCAATGAAACACCCAGTGCTACCATCATGAAGGCAATTTGCGAAATCGTCGAGAAGGCCAACACACGTTTGATATCACTCTGTGCACATGCTACAGCAGCGGCATAAAAAGCGGTGAACACACCCACCCAAACCACAATACTCAACTGTGGTTGTGCATATTCTACCCAAAGAGGGAACATACGGGCAATTTGGAACACACCAGCTACCACCATCGTTGCAGCGTGGATCAAGGCCGATACAGGTGTTGGACCCTCCATAGCATCAGGCAACCAAATGTGCAAGGGGAACATCGCACTCTTACCAGCACCACCAATGAACATCAGCACCAATGCAGTAGGAATAATCATCGCACCGAATGACATTGCCTTGGCTGCATTACCTGCAATAAACGGAGTTGTGCCCTCGCCCATCACGATTTCACCGGCAAACGAGAAACTGAACGAATCAGTATAATAGCCGAAGAGCAGAATACCAATCAGGAAGAACATATCCGCAAAGCGCGTCACGATGAAAGCCTTCTTAGAGGCGGCGATAGCTGGCTTCAACGGATAGTAGAATCCAATCAGCAGATAGGAAGAAACACCTACCAACTCCCAAAAAGTATACATCTGGAAGATATTCGTAGCTAATACTAATCCAAGCATTGACATGGTGAAGAGACTCAGGAATGCGTAGTAACGCTGGAAGCCTTTCTCGCCATGCATATAGCCGAATGAATAGATATGTACCATAAACGATACCGTCGAGATGACAATCAGCATCATCACTGAGATAGGATCCAGCAGGATACCCATATCGAAATGCAGATTACCCAACGGCAACCATGTGTAGTTATAAGGAACTAATGTGGCATAAGTACCATCAGCCAGACGGTCGGCTGTGAAATAAGCGAATGCCGTCAGGTAGGACAATGCCGTTACCAGTCCCAATGATGTAGTGCCGATAAGACCTGCCGTCTTATGGGACATCTTCATACCCGCCAACGCAAGAATCACAAAGGAAAGCGCAGGCAGCAGAAGAATCAGAAATGAATAACTATATATCTCCATAACCATTTACCATTTCATATTCTTAATACTGTCAACGCTATCGCTCCGGAAGTTACGATAGACATTGATGATAATTGCAATAGCTACTGCCGATTCTGCCGCTGCTACACCTATCACAAAGAGGGTCATAAACATACCTTCCATCCCGTTGGGATAAAGCAGACGGTTGATAGCAGCGAAATTGATGTCCACTGCATTGAGAACTAACTCTACAGAGATGAGCATAGCGATTAAGTTGCGACGAGTCACAAAGCCATAGACGCCAATGAAGAACAACAGCGCACTCAGCGCGAAATAACATTCAATAGGTATCATTGTTTCTCCTCCTTTCTTGCTATAACCAAACCACCAATAATACATGCCAGTAGGAACACTGAGATAAACTCAAAGGGAAGTACATATTGATACTTTCCACTACCTACTAGCGCCATACCAATCTCCTTCATAGGAAGTTCCGTATTGGAAATCTCCTGAGTGACAAAACCAGTCTTCAACAGAATCAAACCGACAACTACCAGTCCTGCTAAGGCAGCCAGACCACCCGTAATCATCTTACTGGCTTTCACTCTTTCTTCCATTCCCTGGAGTGAACGTTTGCTCACTAACTGGATGGCAAAGACGAAAATCATCGTCACACCTCCAGCATAAACGGCTATCTGAGCAGCACCTAAGAAGGTATAGTCTAACAAGAAATAAATGCCTGCTACTCCTAAGAGTACAAACAACATATATGTCGCAGCACGCATGATTCGTGTCGTCGTCACACAAAGCAACGCCGATATAACAATGACTGCTGCAAAAATCGTAAACATTACTATATTACCCATAACTGTTTACTTCGTTTTAGTATTAAACTTACCGATTTCCTGAGGAGCACCACCGTCAATCAGATGAGGCAGTGAACCACCCTTGTAAATCTCCTTGTCAAGATGAAGCACCAAGGCACCACGATCAAAAACACTGTTTTCAAAATCGTTAGTGAACTCAATGGCATCAAAGTTGCAGGCATTCGTACAGAGCTGGCAGAACATACAGTCGCCCAAGTCGTACTGATAGTCATCGAGTACTTTCTTTTTCTTACCAGTCTCAGGATCCTCTTCCATGTGGGAAGTAATCTTAATAGTGCCATTCGGACAAGTTTTCTCGCACAATGTACAAGCCGTACACTTATAACTACCATCCTCATTACGCTTGAAAACCAAACGTCCACGATGACGCTTTGCCACATGAAGTGTCGTCTTGCGGTTCTCAGGATATTGCTCTGTCGACTTGTTGGTAAAGAAATCTTTGAAATATTCCTTCCAAGTAATCTTCATACCTGTAGCCAGCGTCTTCAGACCATGTCCTATTTCTCCGAAATATGATTTATTATCTTCCATTGCTACACCTTATTTAATATATAAGCCCAAAGCCACTATCACCGTCATCAATACGAGATTAATGAGACCTAGTGGCATCAAGTACTTCCACTCCAGTTTCAGGATCTGGTCAATACGCAAACGGGGGAATGTCCATTTAATCCACATCAGAATCCATACCAAGAAGAAAGCCTTACCCATAAACCATACAATACCTGGGATGTAATTCATCACCTCATCAAAAGCCTCAATGCCGATGTTCACAGGAGCCCAACCACCAAGAAATACCGTAGCGGCAATACCTGCGATGATAAAGAGATTCAAGAACTCTGCAAGGTAGAAGAAACCAAAGCCCATACCAGAATACTCCGTATGATGACCTGCCGTCAACTCACTCTCAGCCTCTGCCATATCGAACGGACCACGGTTAGCCTCTGCATTACCTGCAACGAGGAATACCAAGAAAGCAATGATAGCAGGAATATGACCTTGGAAAATGAGCCATTTCCATGGACCCGTCTGAGCCTCAACGATACCACTCATCTGCATCGTACCTGTCAGGATTACAGCAGTAATCAAGCACAGACAAAGTGACATCTCATAAGAAATCATCTGCACAGCAGCACGCATGGCCGAAACCACAGAGTACTTGTTGTTAGAGCCCCAACCTGCGAGAAAGATACCTATTACGCCTATCGAAGAGATGGCAGTAAGCAGGAATACGCCCACATTGAAATCAAGTACTGTAGCACCATTGTTCCAAGGAAGGAAGGAGAAAGCACCAACAGAACCGATAATCACCAATAATGGAGCCACAATATAGAGGAATTTATCCGCCTTATCAACGAAGAAAATCTCTTTGATGAGCATCTTCAAGACATCAGCAAACACCTGTAGCAACCCCCAGTATCCAACACGCATAGGGCCTAAACGACACTGGAAATAAGCACATACTTTACGCTCCATGAATATCAGTGCTATAGCAATCAGTGCATATCCTACAAGGATACCAACACCAACCAATATACACTCTATCAATATCGACCAGAAATCTCCTAAACCGAGCGTATCGCGAAGGAGAGCGTCGAACCATTGTGTAACTATACTAAAATCAAACATAATCCTTCGCTTTTATCTGTCAATATCAGGAATTACAAAATCAATAGCAGCACCCGTAGCCACGAGGTCGGCAATCTTCTGACCACGCAACATCGGATCAAGCGCACCTGTAAGAGAGAGTCCCATCGGACGCATCTTCAGACGATATGGGCTCTTGTCACCACGAGAGTCAAGATAAACACCGAACTCACCGCTGGCGCCTTCGACAGAGAAGTACCACTGTCCTTCAGGTACCTTGATAATCGGTTTCTGCTTCACATAGAAATCACCCTCTGGGATATTGTCAATGAGCTGTTCGATAATATGCAGACTCTGATACATCTCGTTGATATGGCAGGTATAGCGGTCCATCGTATCACAACCAGTCATTGTAATCTGCTCCCACTCTACCTTGTCATACATATCATAAGGATGATTCTTACGTACATCATTCTGCCAACCAGAAGCACGTCCGGCAGGACCTGTAACGGCATAGCTGATACAATCCTCCAGATTCATCGGTCCGACTTTCTCGAAACGCTTGTGAGTGATAATATTGTCACCAAAGACATCCACATATTCTTGGATGATAGGCTTCATATACTTCACCAGATTCTTGACATTCTTTACGAAGTTCGGATCGATATCATCCTGTAGTCCGCCTATTCTATAATAATTCTGAATCAGTCGACCGCCAGTAGTTTCCTCCATACAGTTGAGCACATGCTCACGGTCACGCATCGAATAGAGGAATGCCGTCAGGGCGCCCATATCCTGAGCACAGCAACCAACATATAGCAAGTGAGAGTCGATACGTTGCAACTCATCCATAATAGTACGGATATACTTGATACGGTCAGTCAACTCTACACCCAGTCCTTCCTCGATGACACCTACCAATGCATGACGATGCATCATCGCCGAGAGGTAGTTCAGACGATCGGTCAGAGCCAACGACTGTGGATAAGTCAACGACTCACACATCTTCTCAATACCACGATGGATATAGCCAAGGTGCGGATAAACACGTTTCACAATCTCTCCGTCAAGAACGGTCTGCAAACGGAGTACACCATGAGTAGAAGGATGCTGAGGACCGATATTGATAACATATTCGTCAGAGGTAAACAACTTATTACGCTTTGACTGCAGGTTACCATATTTATCTATATAGTACTCTAAGCCATAATCAGGCTCAACGTCATCTTCCAGAGTATAGGAATCATTGAACTCCCAGTTCTTGCGGAAAGGGAATCCCTTGAAGTCACTACGCAGGAAGAGTCGGCGCATATCTGGATGCCCCAAGAACACAATACCATAGAAGTCATAAACCTCACGCTCCAACAAATCGGCAACACGCCAAATCTTTGATACAGTTGGAAGATACGGAATAACCTGACCATCAGTCTCTCCTGTACCATTGATAGCGATACCGTCACCGCAGACCTGTGTCTTGGCTATCATCTTTACAGAGCAACGCTCATGGGTGTTGGTATTCTCAAGGATATAGATACAGCCTAATCCTTCTTCGCCGAAGTCCTCGCCAACAATCGTTACAAGATAGTCAAAACCTTTCTTGTCCTTCAAGTTCTGCATCTCAGCAGTAAACTTGTCAAAATCAAATGATAAGAACTCTAATTTCATACGGCGGCCTCCTCTTCTTTAGCTGTTGGCTGTTGGCTGTTAGCCTCTAGCTCTTCTGTAAACTCTTTAGGAACATCTGTTACCACAATAGGCATTCCCGACGTTCCGTCGCCTACCCGTGGCCTTTCTCTACGATGGTCACCCAACTTATTACGGAATGTCAGTTCTTCATTCGAAACGCCCAACTCTTTCTCTGCGGCCGTCTGCTTGTGGTTAGCCCCACCGAAGAACTTCTCAATCTTCACCTTACGCTGCAACTGCATCATACCATACATGATAGCCTCAGGACGAGGAGGACAACCAGGAATGAATACATCAACAGGAACAATCTCCTCGATACCCTTTACGACATGGTAACTCGATTTGAAAGGACCACCACTGATGGCACAACCACCTACGGCAATCACATACTTCGGCTCTGCCATCTCATCATACAAACGCTTCAAGGCTGGTGCCATCTTATGGGTTATCGTACCAGCACACATAATCAGGTCTGCCTGACGAGGAGAGTTACGAGTCACTTCAAAACCAAAACGGGCAAAGTCATAACGGGAGCAACCGCATGCCATAAACTCAATACCACAACACGATGTGGCAAACGTCAACGACCACAGGGAGTTGGCACGTCCCCAGTTGATGAGCTGATCCAACGAGCCCGTCACCACATTGACACCACCCTTGTGAAGTTCATCAACAATCTTTTCCAACGAGGCGTTATCATTCCACTCCTCGTAGGGAATACTCTTGATTTTCGGCTTTATTCCCATTCTAAGTCTCCTTTCCGCCAGGCATATGCCAAGCCTAATACCAGAACTACCAAGAAAAAGCCGATGCTCAACAATGCCATCACACCGAAGTCTTTTACGACGACAGCCCAAGGATACAGGAACACCGTCTCCACATCAAACATGAGAAACAGGATTGCAAACAGATAGAATCCGATGCCAACAGGGATCCATGACGTACCATGAGTAGGAATACCACACTCGTAGGGTTCGCCCTTTACCTTGTTATAGGACCGTGGTCCTATCAGTTTTGCAACAACATATGCTCCTGCTACCAATGTAATAGCCGTCAACAAGACGGTAATTAACAAAGTAAAGTTCATAAAGTTATATACTATTATTATTTTAATATGCTTAAGCGAGTGCAAAGGTACAAAAAAAATAGCAAAGAAATGGTATAAATATCAAAAACTTTGCACAAAAAAAGCCGTTACCTCTGAAGCAACGGCTTTAATTTATTTGTTCTTAGGAAATGCTTCTTCGGACAATTCCTTAAAGAAATCATACTGTAAAATTGTACTAATACGCATTAACAATCGTACATCCAGACTCTTACGCTTAAAAATGTTATAAACATTTGTACGCTCACAGGGAATCTGAGTTGCTAACCAGGCAGCAGACTTACCCTGCTTCCTTAGAATTTCTTCAATGTGCTTACCAATATTCATCGTTTCGTTAGTGTTGGTTTATCAAACTTTTAATTTATCGTTGGCAAAGGTACACAATAAAATCCAATATATCAGTACATTATTGTAGAATATGTTTACTCAATATGCTATAAAATGAAAGAAAATCACGTAAATCTCTCAATTATCTCCAAACACATACGGCTATTATGATAAGGACACTTCCAGAAACCAGCCTTATCATCAACCATATTCAAGGTTCCGTCAGCATGGCGACTCCAATACCACTCACCATTCTCATGGTCTATCAAGTTTCGTTTAATATAGTCCCAACAACACAGAGATTTGTCAAGAGCATTATCATCTCCGAAATACTGATAGATATTGGCAAAGCCCACTACTGCCTCAGCCTGTACCCACCAGTGTAAGTCATCATCCACATGTCCTGTATCCAGATTTGCCTCATGAATCATTGAGCCATCAGCATTGAGTCCTTTCTCTGAAGCCTTGGCGACCATCTGTACTATCGGCTCCATCTTTTTTAGAATCTCTGCGTCATTTAGTACCAAAGCTGCCTCATGCATCAGCCATGAGCATTCGATATCATGCCCGTAACTCTCTAATTGTCCTGCCCCACGTGTCCAGTCCATCTCAAAGAAGAGGTCGAGGTGATGCGTTTCTGGATTCAATATGCGGTCTGTAAAAATATCTATCAGATTACGCAACGAAGCCTCTACGGCAACGATGGTCTCTGCAGGAATAGTAACACCCACGGGTAATACCGACCCGATAGTGGGTACATAGTCACATGATTCCTGAGCATGCAGTTCTTTCAGACACCTTAGCAGATTGGTATAAGGTTCTATTATATGCAGATGAGTATTTTGCGACTTGGGATAATTAGCATCCAACTCCGATAATCTCATATCCGCTATCTCATCCCATTCTCGCGTACAGGCCTCAATATAGCCGTTATACTTTCTATCCAGCGCATGTTCCTCTATACAATCATAAAGTTGCAAGGCATACTCCAATGCTTCCCGATTACCTGTAGCACGAGCATATTCCGACAATCCATAGATAGCAAAGCCAATGGCGTAGAACTGCTTACGGGTATTCAAAGGATTACCCTTGTCATCGACACTCCAATACACACCTCCATATTCTGGATCGAAAAAGTGCGCTATAAAATAGTCTTTGGCATATGTCGCTATTTTCAGGTATTTAGGATTCCTCAATACCCGATAGGCAGCAGAGAACGACCAAAGAATACGGGCATTGAGGATAGCGCCTTTTTCTGCCTCAGAATGCAACACTCCGTGCCCATCTATACGCCCATAAAAGCCACCATGCTCATGGTCAACCATCTTATCCAGCCAAAAACGCAGGATGTTGTTTTCAAGAACATCCTGCATTTCCTGTTTCATCAGCCTTATACGCTCATTCATTTCTTAATCGGATAGATATAAGTAAGAAGAATGATGATACCGGCAATAATAGCGGGGAAGATCGAGAAGATCGACCATACCATATTCTTCACAGCCTCCATATCTGTGATAGTCACTATGGTCTCACCCGTATTCGGGTCCGTTCCTGATATAAAGCCAGCAGCACCCAACAGCAATGCTACGAGTGAACCAGAGATAGCCGTACCAAACTTCTGTGCCATCGTTCCTGACGAGAAGATCAGACCTGTAGAGGAAGTACCATTCTTCTCTGTAGCATAGTCTGCCACATCGGCATACATTGACCACAGTAGCGGAGAATAAAGACCGATGCCCACAGAGGTGAGTATCACAATACCAATCAATGCCCAGATATAGGCGGCATCCTGAGGCATGAAAAAGAAGAGGATGGAGAAGATAACGCAAATCAATGCAGCCACCATGAAAGCCTTACGCTTGGAGCCCATCCATTGGGTGAACTTAGGTGACAAGCCACCAAAGATCATACAGGTCACCTCACCAAAAGTCATGAATACCGTATAATTGATGATCAGTCCACTAATCGTAATCTCCTTACCTAAGATATAATCGAACATATAGGCGGCAACAGCATAGCGGAATCCGTTGAAGAAGTTCGTGCAGATACCAATCAGCGTCAGGTATATCCATGGTTTGTTCTTAAACAAATCGGCAAAAGGTTTAAACGAGAATTTCTCTGCACGTACTGGTTTCTGGCGTTCCTTGGTCAGCAAGCCACAGGCAAGTGTTCCTGCTGCTGCCAATATACCAAAGAAGGCACCAAGGACAGCATACTGATGCTGCTCCGTTCCTCCCACCATCTTCTGCAGATAAGGGAATGACAATAGGGTGATAAATCCCATTGCATAAGCACCTACCATACGGAAAGAGGAGAACTGATTCTTTTCGTTGTCATCATCTGTCATCACACCCAGCAATGAACCATATGGTACATTGACAGCAGTATAGACAACCATCATGAGTAGATAGAAGGAATACGCCCAGATGCGCTTGCCTACAGGACCGAAGTCAGGTGTGTAGAGCAACAGAGCAAAGATCAGTCCAAAGGGAATAGCACCATAGATAAGCCAAGGACGATAAGTACCGAAACGCGACTGTGTTCTGTCTGCCAATGAACCCATCAACGGGTCAGTCACCACGTCGAACATACGGGCAATCAGCATTAGTAACGCTGTGTCTGCCACCGTCAAACCAAAGATATTGGTAAAGAACACAGGAAAAGCAATAGACATCACCTTCCACGTAATACCTCCAGCCGCTGCATCACCTAATGCGTAGCCGATTTTCTCTGATAGTTTTGTTTTAGCCATTTTTCTTATTTTTATGAATGAGTTTCTTAATCGTCTCTACAGAGGCTGCCGTTGTCAGCCTGTCCTCTGGGGTATTCATGCAATAGTCGATAAGTCTATCGATAGTAGAGGTAGCTACATGCATCCGAGTATCTGCTGACGCATAGTAGATGAACACCTTGCCGTCCGCATCAGCAATCCAACCATTGGCAAAAGCCACATTCATCACATCGCCAAGATACTCGTCACCCTCAGGCACAAGGAAGTATCCGCCTGGTTGCGCAATGACCTTTTTCGGATCCTCCAGAGCTGTCATATACATATATAATACATATCGCAATCCGTCTGCTGTAGCACGAACACCATGAGCAAGATGCAACCATCCCTTATGCGTTTTGATAGGATGAGGACCTTCCCCGTTCTTTACCTCCGTGATAGTGTGATAGTGACGGGGATTGATAATCCTCTCGTCCTTCACCTCCGCATTCGTGATATCATCCACCAGTGCCCAGCCGATACCTCCACCAGAACCGGTATCGATAAATCCGTCCTGCGGACGCGTATAGAGAGCATACTTGCCATCGACAAATTCTGGATGCAGCACTACGTTACGCTGTTGCGACTTCGTTTTCAGATCAGGCAGACGCTCCCAAGTTTTCAAGTCTTTCGTACGAGCGATACCAGCAGTAGCAGTAGCAGCACTGAGGTTACCAGGTTGTGAGTCATCATGACGCTCTGCGCAGAACACGCCATAGATCCAGCCGTCCTCATGCGCCGTGATGCGCATATCGTAGATATTCGTCGCAGGAATCACATCGTCAGGCATGGTGATAGGTTCTTCCCAAAAGCGGAAGTTATCTACACCATTGGGACTCTCTGCCACTGCAAAGAATGATTTCCTGTCTGCGCCTTCCACACGAACAATCAGCACATATTTACCGTTCCATTTGATTGCCCCTGAGTTCAGTGTAGCATTCATCATGATACGCTGCATTAGGTAGGGGTTGTCCTGCTCATTGAAGTCATAACGCCACTCTAAGGGAGTATGCTCAGCAGTCAAAACAGGATTCTTCCATTTCTCATAGATACCATTGCCCCACTCTTTGGGTTCATTTTTACGACTCAGCAGTTCCTCGTGGCGAACACGTAATGCTGATAGTTTTTTCTGATAGTCGCTCATCATATATTATGTATGGTTTTAGTATTTATCTGTCCGTTATCTCTTTCAAAAACAGGATATTCTTTTTTTGATACATCTCCTTGAAATAGGGAGCATCGGGTTTGACAGGAGATGGTCCGAACCACTCTTCCTTATAGTTACGCCATGTCAACAGATAACTGATGGGGAATCCTTCTACTGCAGGATACAGCGTAGATGTCCACCATGTAGGCTCTGTCAGATTCTTCATACCACACTCTGTCAGTGCAGGAATCAGGTTATGCGCCTTTGCTACCTCACAAAGGACAGTCAGGTTCTGTTTGCATCGCACGATAAACTGGTCTTTCTCTTCAGGCACCCATTGATAGCCGTCAAGACCTATCATGTCCACACGGTCGTCACCAGGATAGCGCACCAGCAGTTGCTCTGCCGTCAGGTTGTCCTGCATACCAGGGGAATATGACCATACCAGATTATCAAAGCCGTCTGCCCTCAATTTGTCTTGCAGCATATTCCATAGTGCTTTATACTCCTCAACGGTACATAGTTTCTCACCCCACCAGAACCAAGAACCGGAGTTCTCATGCCAAGGACGGAAGATAACAGGAATCTTCTCTCCGTCATCATCAGTCAATGTAGCAAGGAAGTCGGATACACGCTGCATCCATACCTCAAACTTCTCATGATATGCTCCGCTAGCCAGTATCTTCTTCACAATGGTAGAGTCGGTGACATCCCATGCTGTTCCCTCCGGGAACTTCTGTCCTGCATTGCCACCACCTTCGATGGTGGACACAGGGTTACGCGGATGCCAACTGATAGTGATGATACCGCCACGACGATAATGGTTCTTGATCTCTTGCGTCATACGGGTAAAGGGAACGCTGTCCAGATTTTTGGCATCGCCCATCTCTATACCACCTAAGTCAAAGCCCATGATAGCAGGATAGTCGCCACAGACATTCTTCACATCGCTGGAATCTTTGTCATACTCCCATGTCAATCCATACATCGGATCATCCTGATGTCCGTACATGATACCCTTCTGACGGAGAGAATCTAAACGCTCTAACAACTTCTGAGCCACTGTCTTCTGAGGCTCTGCCTGTTTTGAGGTGCATGCAACCGTTATCATTGCGACTGCTGTCAATACTAATACTTTCTTCATATATGCTAATAATGGTTTTAGTTTCTCAAGTGCATCTGTCTGAGCATCCACTCTTCCCATTCGTCCCATTGCTCCTGAAACCAGAAGTGCCAAGTGGCTTGATAGGGCTGGATGGTCTTCGGACCTTTCACTATATTATACGTAGCCCACGCAGTAGTGGGAGGAACGACGTCATCGTTATAGCCAAAAGAGAACCAGCCAGTCTGTTTGTCCGTAATCAGGCGTGCGAAGTTCACACCGTCATAGTAGCGAGATACTTCAATCTGTTTCTCTTGTCCCTTACCTTTATTATAATAGAAGTAATGAGGCCATCCGCAGGCAATACCCTGAAGGGATGCCGTATGGTCGCAAAGGGCGGCATGTACGGGTGCATAGTAGGTAATGCGTTTATCGAGTCCTGCTGTGACAAGGGTTAGGAAACCTCCCTGACTTGAACCAGATACTCCCATCTCCTGATGGTTCCATGGCGTATATTCCTCGATATAGTCGAGAGCACGGATACATCCCAAGACGACTCGCTTATAGTAGTTCTTATCACGATCGTCAGTATAGAACTCCCAATACCAGTTCAACGCACCATGGAAGATATCATCATAGACTTTCTGTTCCATTGTCACAGGAATGCCATGAATACCGATTTCCAAGGTGATGGCACCTTGTGATGCCGTATAGATGTCACCCCCATAAGGACGCACACCTGCACCTGGCACACGAAGCAAGGCAGGATATTTCCCCTCTTTTACAGGTACACAGAGAATACCATATGTACGATAGTCCTGCTGCATATTCTGGAACGACACCTCATAGACATTCACGTCTTTTGTGCAACGCTCAGGCAACAGGCGCTTGGTAGGATTCAAGTCTATCTTGCGTGCCTCGGCAATGGCATTCTTCCAGAAACTCTCAAAATCGTTAGGCATAACCGTTGTCGGCACCAATTTCTCTGGCGAGAAGGCAGCGCCACAAGCGCCCTTATATTCTTTACCACCAACATATGCCTTGACATCGACACGATAGAAGCCGGGCTTCATCATCTTGCCCTTCAACGTCATCGTGCCATCTTTGAGTACCACGCCCTGCTTCTTGACGTCCTGATACATCTCGGGACCTGCCTCATAGTCGATAGTTACGTTGTCTATCAGCGTGGCTGAACGCGTCACACTGATCTTGAAGGTAGCCGTCTCACCCACTTGATAGTTCCAGTCTTGGTGGTCAGGCACTACATTCACCTGTATCTCACTGCCTCTAATCTGAGCTTGCAAAGGCAACACGCAGACAAGCGTGAGCAATAGCCCGATGAATCCTTTACGTCTTATCATATTGTATGCAATAGTCAGTATTAATATCCGCTTGCAAAGGTAGCACTATTTTTCTGAAAACTATAATACTTTATTGCCTATCTCACATACTTTCTAATACAATTATCACTTTACGTGGCTCATCCTATCTACCTGACTACGAATCACAGCCAATGTAGAGGTATCGCTAGCAAAAACAGAGTTTAGTCCCTGTGCTTCCTGGGCAGGATCATTGGTATAGTCATCGCCAACTTGCCATTGCTCATGCTTGGGAACCGCAAAGCCTCCCCAGCCCCAGAAATTACAGCCAGCGAACTTGCCTCCCTGCTCTGCATTGTCTGCCACAAGGGAGAATACATATTCATAATAGCCATCGCGCCCCTTGGTGGGAGTACCTATCTCGAACTTAAAGCCATCACGGGGATAACCGAACTCTTCCATCACAAGCGGCTTGTTCAGTTTGTCGCAGATGGCAAGATGCTTGTCGATATACTCCTTCGTATTCTGACAGGAACGCTCTAAATGCTCTATCAACGAGTCAGGCTTAGCCCATCCCCAGTTATAGGGCCACAAGTGTACATTACAATAGTCGATATTCTTGTCAGCACAGATGCGTTCATAACTCTCATTGTCGTTCTCACAACCCCATGAGCCTTCACTGCCTACAGAGATCAAGTGATTCTTATCGAGTGAGCGAATCAGGGCAGAAGTCTCTGCAAGCCATTTCTCGAAAGCAGGCAGTGCCTCTTTAGAGAAAGCACGCGGCTCATTGCCTATCTGCCACGACATGATGGTCGGGTCTTCCGTATATTTCTTGCCTGTATAGCGATTGGTACGACCAATGATGAAGCGCACATAGTCATAGAACAACTGATGTGCCTTCTCGTTGGTGGCATATTTCGACATCGCCTCCATAAAGGCAGGATAACCAACGTCGTCAGGGCGAGGCTGCTTACCAGCACCTGCCTGTTCCAAATAGAAGCCATAGCCACCACTCCATTCCCATGAATTGTTCAGGTAGAGCACAGCCACCATCTCGCGTTTCCCCATCTCCATCAGCAGATAATCGAGACCTGCAAGGATGGTATCGTTATAGACACCAGGTGCTATCTGTAGCGTAGGCTCTACCTTGGTCTTTACGCCACGTTCTCCATCCGAGCCAACGAGGATACGCAGGTTATCAATACCCATGCGCTTCATCTCATCCAGTTCGCGACCTAAGCGTTCGCGATTGCCACCCTGTCCTTCAGAACCTAAAATGGCGCCATACCAGAAGTTAGTACCTACATAATAATAAGGTACGCCTGCGCGCACGAAGTGTCCATTCTCTACGCGGATAAAGTCGGAAGTATCGTTTTGTTGTTGGCATGCCACAAAGAAGGCAGCCATGATAGTTAGTAGAAATAATATTTTTTTCATTTGTTGATGAGAAAAAGAATGGCTGCTCTATCGGGCAGCCACTCTTATAATAGTTTAAACCTTAAGTCTTGGATTACTTCTGGATGAACTTCTTACCGTTCTCGATAACGAGACCCTTGTAAGACTTGTCAACCTTCTGACCAGCGAGGTTGTAACGTACCCAACCATTCTTAGTCAGTTTGTAAGTCTCTACGATACCAGTCTCCATTCTTGCTACCATAGCAAACATGTCCTTGAAGTAGATGGTGTTCTGGAACTCGCCATTGTTCAAGCAGATAGCGATATGATCCACGCTCTCTTTCTCATATGTCTCGGTCGTGATAGTATTCCATTCTGTTGTAACATTAGGAAGACTTGCTCCGATACCGCACCAGCCACCCTGTCCAATTTGGGGCTGCATGCTTGCTGCCTGCTCTACTTTAGCCTTCCAGTCCCATACCCAATAAACCTGATCACCCTTGCCGAGTGCATTTTCAAAGGCGATAAAGAACTGAAGTTGCCAATCCTCGGGTCCACCTGCACTTGCCGGATCAATGTCAACCTTGTATGCACCTTCAGACTCATCAAACTCAAGAGTAGCACCTGTCGCAGAACACTTGAAAGAAGTAGAAGGATCCTGACCCTCTAACTGATCCGTGAACTCGCCTAACTCTGTCCAAGCAATTCCCTCAGCTTCATAAGCAGCCTTCAGATCATCCAGTGTACCAACAGCAATGCTCTTGATAGTCATAGTACCACCTGCGCCAGACATTTCCTGAATGGTAATCTCTCTTGGATGCTCAATCCAGAAATCGCCAACAAAAGAATCATCAAAAGTCATATTACCGTCGTCGTCTTTGGCTGTCAACTCACCATTCTCAACGGTAGCATCCTGATCAAGCTCGATGGCAATAATACCCTTATCATCAATTGTCTTGCTCTGGCTTTGGTATACTTCACCCCACTGACCGGTCTCTTTCCAGTCATTATAATTGATGGTGAAGGTTACGTTG
Source organism: Prevotella sp. (assembly GCA_017554145.1). Lineage (GTDB taxonomy): Bacteria > Bacteroidota > Bacteroidia > Bacteroidales > Bacteroidaceae > Prevotella. The sequence goes on from JAFZIZ010000005.1 coordinate 98,949, forward strand.
TTAGCCCTTGGCTTTTGGGTAGTTTCACCAGTGTCAGGATCTACTACTTCCTCTGGTGTTGTTTCAATAGACTCAACTACAATCCACAGATACTCTTTTCCGTACCAGTCCTGTCCTTTGACATTAATACCGCCACCTTTCCAACCTGCTCCGAAAGTGAAGGTGTTTCCATCCAGAGTACAGTTGTCCCAAGGAGCAAACGTACTGTAGTCAATCTCTACGGCCTGTGCATTAGCACCAATAGCCATAAATACCGTTGCGATTAAAGTAAAAAACTTTTTCATACGCTTTAATTTGTTTTTTTGGTTAATAATATGAATTTAATTAATTAATATAAAGATTCAGATTTTCAATAATCCGATGCAAAGATAAGGGGTTTCTTTGAAATACGGTTTAGAAATCATCCCAAAAACTTTCTTTTTTGTAACATTTAACATATAAACAACTGTTTTCTCTTAAATTTCTGTCGAATGGACCTATAATTTCAGACAGGAGGAACCTATTATGATATAAAAAGAGACAAATTCCGTTGCCCAGATGTTGCCATTATCATCGAACGTGATACAGCCCATTGACATCATGCAGGAACAACGTCTTCTTGTCGTTGTAGAAACGCACAAAATCGGAAGAAGACTGTTGTCCTGGATAGGGAGCAAAATAATATTCTTGTTGGTTATGGGCATTACGCCATACCATGACATAACAAATGGGGTATTTTGCCAATACAGGAGCCAAGGTCTTCGTCCACCAATCTTTGGTTTTGATACGTTCATAGCCCGTTTCTGTCAGAGCCAGTGCTTTCTGGCGTTTCTTTGCTACTGCACTCAACATCGCAAGGTTCTTGTCCAACAAAGTAGCATATCCCGCAATCTGCGTCGAGTCTGCCTCCAGTGCATCACAATAGCATTCAACGCCAATGAGGTCGATAATATCATCCCCAGGGTATTGAGCCAAAAACTCCGCTTCGTTGCCTTCAGCATTTGCCTCTGCAGAGTAAGCGTAGAGCACATTGTTCACCCTTTTCTCTTTCATTCGGTCAACCACCATGGCCCAAAGTTCCTTGGTCTGATCTTTTCGCAGTCGCAGCACAACAGGTACTTTCACTCCGTAAGGCGTCTCCAGGGAGTTCAGGAAGTCTGCCACAAGGTCGACATCCCCTTGTATACCATCATCAATAGTCCAAGACAGCGACACCATGCCTCCATGGTCATATTGTCGGATAACCTCTTGACGAATACGTTCAAAGGGCACACCATCGATATTGACAGAGTCACCTTTTTCAATATTTCCAAGATCAAAACCCAACAAGGCAGGATAGTCATTACATACGCCCTTCACATCGGAATGATCATCTTCGTATTCCCATCCAACTCCATATACGGTGTCGTCTTGGTGCCCAAACAGATATACACCACTGTCGCCCAACACTTTCAGATTAGTCAACAGATTCTCTGTACGTTGAGTACGGCCAGTGTCTGCAAGCGGATCGTCCGCTTTACGTTGATTGCCACCACACGAGGCAAGAACCAGTGTGGTGGCAATAATCATGATGAATTTCAAATTTTTCAATTATCCAATTCTTTAGTTCTACTCTTCTTCAGTTGCTGGTGTTTCTGGTGAGTGTGTCCAAATAGTTTCAAAATCATAGTAGGAATCATCCGTACATGCCTTAACCATCATAGGAACAACGGTCTCACTGTCATTCAACCAAGCACCATTGGCATGGTCAATAAAACCATTAGCCTCGTTTCCGCTACCCTTTGCGTTATTATCCCAGACGAACATGGGGATGCCTGCCAAGTGTGCAGCACGGCAGTAGTACTCCAGATAATACTTACGGAAGGCGTTAGCACTCTCTGTACTCTGCCATACGCAACCATACTCACCCAGATAGCAAGGGATTCCCTTTTCTATATAGGCAGTACGCAGTTTATAGAGTTGGGCGAGGACATACTCCTCATTGGCACCCGATATTGACTTTTTAGGATCTGCATTATGTCCCCAACTATTAACAGCCACAGAGCCATCATCATTCATTGGATGCAAACAGAAAGCATACGGGTCGTAGCAGTGAACAGCTACCATCACATGGTCGTCAGCAGGAATTGTCAGATGAGCAATGGTCAAATCAATATTGGCTGCATAACCACTGATACCAATCCAACGGGTAGCATTGTTACCACCAGTACTACGGATGGCATCAATGGCAAGCTGATTCCAGTTGTTCAGCATTGCAAATTGGGGATCAGAACCCGTGCTCCAGTCGTCTCCTGAATGAACCTCGTTGAAGGTCTCAAATATCAGTTGGTCTCCATAGTTAGCAAACTTAGTGGCAACCTGTGTCCAAAGAGTTGTAATCAAAGCAGCATATTCTTCTGCTTTATCAGGAATCAAAGCAGCACTGCCAATTTCTGTCTCGAAAGAGTCATGATGCGTATTCAGAATGACATTCAGACCAGCAGCAATTGCTAAGTCAACGACACCGGCCACCTCGTCAAGGTAAGCTGCGTCTATCACATTGTTCTCATCCATATGGATAGTCCATGTCACAGGAATACGTACTGTCTTAGCACCTGCTGCAGCAAGAGCTTCAAAGGTTGCGGCTGTTGGTGTCGCACCGTCCCAGTAGCCATAATCCATGTTACTGGTATCGAAGTGGTTACCTAAGTTCCATCCCCATCCCAACTTCTGAGTCATCTCTGTAGCCTTGTTGGCAGGCAGATCCTTGACAACCCAAGTTACATTGATGTCCTTATCATAGGGATCACCCTGAGAACCAGTAATAAGTCCTGCAGGAATCACCAGGTTCTGCGTTTTGCTGAAAGACACATCAGCATAGATGGTCAGCACGGAGTCAGCACCCAAAACCAATGCTTTCTTCACAGGTACACCATTCAGTGTAATTTTGCTGGTATTTTTTGTCATGAAGTTGACCTTCTTGTCAAACTTCACCTTAATGACCTTGTCTCCAAAGAGCAACACGTCACTCTCCGCGGGTGTGATTGAGACATACTCTGGAGCACCCACCTCTGGAATGCTATACTGGGCATCCGTGTCTTGGCAGGCTGTGGCAAAGAATGCCACAGCTGCTATCGACAGTGTATTAAATATCTTATTCAGTTTCATATTCAATAATTTTTAAAAAATCTTTATGGTAGAATAGCAATTTTCTTTACTCCAGCCAAGTCGCTTTGTATCCAGAAACCACCCCCATTGAGAGCTTCTATCATAGCATCATCAAAGACTTGTTCAAGAACTTCTTTATCAGGTGCCCAGTCTGCTATAGTATAAACTTGAACCCATGAAGAATTGTTGATTTGAACTTGTCCTTTATTAGAAGCATCTTTGTAAACCAAGAACTTAGACCCCTTCTTAACACCAATCTCATTAAGCATTGCCTTTGTCAAGTTTATCTGTCCAACTGCACTCCAAGTAAAGGTGAAAGGATAAGTAATTGCATCGCCATTATTAGTCTTAGCGAAAGTTGCGATATCTATTTCTTGAGGTATTTCTATGACCAGTTCAATCTTATTTAATGTAACGTTCTGACCATTGATGAACATACTTCCACCCCAATCAAGAATTGACGGATCAGTCAGATGATTAATATCTGCAGTCGAAAGTGGTATGTATGCCTTTGTCTCGTTAGGATCAAACTCGAAGAAGTATTCACTTTCTCCAACACATCCTGCTAGTTTTATATTCTTCCAGTGACCATCATTAAACTTAACCTTTGCAACAGCAGCCTCAACAGCATAAGAAATAACCATAGTAACCTCTCCTTCTGGCAGATCCTTGAAGGCATCAACAGGAATGGTCAAGTTATTTGTCCACGAGCCAACACTAGCTGGACCAGTAAAGATAACCTTCGATATAGAAGTTGAAGGTTTAACTGTTATATTGTAAGATATCTCACCATTAGAAGAGACCAATTTCACTACAGATTTGGCCTTAGCTTTTTCAGGTATACCAAAAGTCAGATTTGAGTTTTTCTCTGAATATACATATTTCACCTCAATATCATTGACATAGACATTGGTCAGTTTGTCTGCATTCTTAACAGGGACAGTAAAGACATCACCTGCAGCAGGAATATTGTCCTCAATTTCGAAATCAGGCATTTGGGTGATATAACAGAATACGGCCTCATTGATTGTCAGCTCTGGAGCTTCAACAGAAGTACCATTGGCAAGATCCAGTTTAGGTTTGCCAGAAGTAGCCTCCATCGGAACGGTAACTGTAAGAGTCGTACCATCTGCAGAGACAGCGCCCTCCTCCAATGTGGCTGTAGCTTCACCGAAAGTAACACTCTTCACGAGGTCGAGGTTCGTACCTGTAATCTTCAATTCTGCACCTGCACTGACAGGATTGGCATTATAAGCGGTAGCAACAGGCTTCACCAATGTGAATGCTACCTCAACGGTCTCACCATTAGCCATGACAAGCTTCAGAGTTCCCTCCGTTGCTGTTTCAGGTACAAGTGCAACGACCACCTTGTCGGCAGCCACATTAAGATTATCACCTGTAACAGCATCGGCACCTTCAAACTGAACAGCTGTTACCAGATCCATATCTTTACCCGTAATGGTCAGTTTACCAAGAGCTTTTACAGGATTAGGAGCAGCAACACACTCACTTGGCTTCACTGTAACCAATGAGGCAACAGGCACCTCTTCTCCAGACTTGCAGACGAGGTTGAATACTCCTGCAGGTGCCTCTGCTGGCAACTTAAACTTCAAGGCTGTTCCATCCTCACTCATCGAGAAGTCTGTCACCTCAACGTCACCGAACTTGATGGCGCTTACAACATTAAAGTAATCACCATTGAGGGTAATCTCCTCACCTGATTTCACCGTGATTTCACCTTCTGCCTCTGCCTCTCCGCGTGGAGACACAATCTTACTGATAGAGGGAAGACCAACACTCAGAGCCTTCTCAGAAACGATAGTTTGATAGGTTAACTCATCCTCCTCTTTAGCAGTACGCTGGATAGTCAGGTCAGCAGTATAGAACTCCAGTTTACCCGTCTTAGCTTCCTCAGGAACCTTCACTTCGATGTAGTAACGATCCTGTGATACGAAATCATTGAAAGAAACGAGTACACCATCGGCAAAAGCCATAGAGTTGATTAAGTCCAAATAGTCACCCTCAATCTTGATAGTCTCACCTGGCATTACCGTCTCCTCAGGAATCTTTGTAACCTCAACACCCTCGATGTACTCCAACTGAGTCTTGGTCGTAATGGTCTGGTCGGTTTTGGTCTTCAGGGTAACATAACCCACCTTAGGACCATCCTTTGGAACTGTAATACGAATCTCACTGGGAACACCCGCCTTAAGCACATCGAAGTTTGTAATCTCACCCACACCAGGAATGGTGATACTGGCGATCTGGTCAAGATTGCTACCCACGAAGCGCAACTGTCCACCACGCATCACTGGGTTTGGACCATAAGCATTGAGACTGACACCGCCTTGATACTGATTAGTGCCTAAGTCATCATTGCTGCACGCTGTCAGGGATAGCCCAACAAGGGCTACCACTAACAAAGCGAATATATTCTTTATTTTTTTCATATCTGTATACATTTTTATTTATTCGGAATTACACGGATATTGTCAATCTTGATGATAGGCTGACATTCAGTACCGTTGACACCACCGCCAATGACGAAAATCGTCAGACTGGCAAAATCTCTTTCTTTCAGATTGAAGGTCAGACCAGAACCATCGAAAGCGTAGACGAAGCTAGATGCAATAGGTATGGTAACTGTCTGCCATTTACCACCAGTATCATAAGAGCCTGTGGTTGTCCATGGGCGATAGAGGGCACGTGGCAATGGTTCTTTATCTTTGAAATAATCATCGCCATCCCAGTCAGATATACCAGGACCACGGAAGAAGATGTTGTTGGCGCCATGCACTTTTTCACCATAGGTGTCTGGAGAATTACCGCTCAACGTCACATAATCAGTCGGAGCAAAGATAATCTGCATAGCACCTGCCTTCCAAGCATTGCTTGAAGGGATAAACATCTCAAACTTGAGAATCATCTTTTCAGGTTTCGACAAGTCAACGCCATCGATATCGAACAAACGGATACCTTGTGGATCTGGGTAGGTCTGCGGAGTTTTCCAGTCACCACACCAGTACTCGAAGGAGAAGTTATTGTCATCCCAACCACCATCTTCCGACATCGTGGCAGAACCATCTCCAAGCTGATAGTAGTTACCCTTGATACCACCTTCTGAACCGATAGCATAAGCTGACTTGTGCCAACCTTGTACGTCACGACCGTTGTCGAAATCAAACATCAAACCACGATCGTCAAGATAGTAGAATGCAGAGGTTGAAGAGCCATAAATAGAAGTCATGGCAATCGGGCCCTTAGCTGCACCCTCTGGGATTGTTACCTCCACAGAGGTGTAATCATCAGCAATGCTGACAATCTCTGCTGGAATCTGATTACCACTAGCATTCGTAAAGAACACCTCCAATGGCGAATCCTCATAATTCACGAAATAGTCACCAGAGAATGTGACTCGGTCACCAATGGCCGCATACTCACAAGACATTTCAGAGATATTAGGAGCAGGTATCTCAACACGGAAGTCGTGCTCTACAGTCTCACCATCACGCGTAACCAGATAAATCTTATTGGTCACCTGCTTGGGAACACTCTTTGGCACATCCACTATCAGGGTGTTATCAGTAATATAGCTAGTATTCAACACTGCCTTACAATCGTTGAAATAAAGCTCATAGACGCTGCGCAGGTTCTCACCTACCAGACACAAAGTGCTCTGTGGTGATGCGCTCTCCACCAATTCACCGTTGGTGTAATGGGTATCGCTTGCATCATTGTTGTTCTTAATCTCAGTAGAGAGGCAGCGGACATAGTTGACGGAAGGAGTACCATCAGCCACCTCGTATTTGTCTGGCTGGTCTTTACAGGAAGTCATTGTCAGTCCTGCCACGGCAAATGCCATGAAAAGCAACCCTTTTGTATATTGATTCATCTTATTCATATGATAATCTTCTTTAGATGATTAATAACTATAGGTATTACGAATATCCACATGCACACCCTCTACATTGGAACCTAAATTCGGATTGAAAAGGACATCCTCTGCAGACATTGGCAATGCGAAGTAACCCTTGTTGGAAACCTCAGAATCTGTGCGTAGCATCACGTTCACATTAGGAGCAGCTACAGAGCCGTCATAACCTTGCTTAGAAGGATCAACGCTCCAAGTTCCACTCTGGAAATAAGCCTTATAGAGGGCATCCAGTCCCCAAAAAGCATTACGTTTCTGAGCAGTTAATTCCTTCACGCAATAGTCTGGATCATAGTAGCTCACACGTACATAGTCATACCAACGGTCACCCTCCATGGCAAACTCCAGACGACGCTCTTTCCAAATGTCATCCCAAGAGACACTTGTTGGATAGGTGCTAGTAGGTACTGCACGGTGGTGAACAGCATAGAATGCATCCAGCACCTCGGCATTGGTAGAAGTGGTACGACCAGTTCCCAACATTGCCTCTGCATAGATCAAATAGACATCAGCAAGGCGCAGGATGTGAGTCGGCAAGGCGTATGACATACGGGCTGGTGCAATATTCAAAGCATCCTTATGGTCAGCTGTGTTACCATAGAGGTGTTTCGCACAGTTGGCACCTGTAGGAGCCTGTAAAGAACCAGTAGCAGCCTCATTATAAGTATTGTCATAGATGAATTTCAGATAGTCATATCCACCATGGTCTTTCCACAGATAGTCATAGGTATAGCCTGGCAGAAACATCGTAGCCTTCAAACGGGTATCCACGTTATTCAGCCATGCATCCGGTGTGTTCTCCAACAACTTGATGCCGAAGGCCTCCTGCAAGTCTACAGAGCAACCATTCCAGCCACCCCAGTCGTCACCGAACTCATCCATACCTTCCATGGCAAGGTCGCTCTGAAGGGTATTCTGGCAGGTCCAGTTGGCACCTACAGTCCAGCGCCAAGCTATCAGGCTCTCATCAGCAAGTCCTTCTGTCAGTTTCCAGATGTCTCCATAGTTCTCTGTCAGTTTACGTCCAGAGTTAACCATGACATCCTTGGCATATGAAGCAGCCTTGGCAAGATCACTGGCGTTCAGCGAACCCGTCACGCCTGCTTTGGTCAGATAAACCTTTGCCAGCAAGGCTTCAGCACAGTAATAGTCGATACGGCCCTTCTGCGGAGCTTCCTTCATCAACAGCTCCATGGCTTTCTCCAAGGTCATGATGATATACTCATAGACATCCGAGCGTTTCACCTTCAAAGTGGAGGTATAGGCACCAGAGTTCAGTTCTTCCGCCGTATTATGGATGATGGGAACATCACCGAAGGAACGAACCAGGAAGAAATAGGCAAAGGCTTTCCATGTCAGACACTCACCCATACACTGGTTGATGGCAGCCTGCGATGCAGAAGCGCCCTTCAGGTTCTCGTAGACCGTATTGGCATGGCCAATCACTGCCCAAAGAGAGTATGACATGTTCACCAAATCCTGGTCAGAACCATTTACCGAGAAGTTCAGATAAGGAGAAGAACCCCAGTAATAGTTGCCAGAGAAGACCTCACCAACCTTGATGAATCCACGCTGGAAGTCATACCATGGTGAGTTATATAGATAGTTGACACCAGAGTAGCACTGGTCGTCTGTCTTGTAATAGTTGTCAACGTTGTAAGCATCCTCATTCGGTCTCTCCAGAAAATCAGAGCATGATGCCATGGTGAATCCCAACAACGTCGCAACTGCCATGTATTTGATATTTGATAGTTTCATAATTTGAAATCTTTAGTTGGTTTAGAATGATACGTTAAGACCGAATGAATAAGTAGTTGGAGAAGGATAACGGGCGTTGTCCAGTCCCATCACGTTAGCACTCTGCGTAGAGGCACCGATTTCAGGATCATAACCGTCATACTTGGTGATGGTTAAAAGATTCTGGAAATTGGCATAGACGCGCAGACTCTCCAGACCCCATTTGGTGATCCATTTTTTGGGGAATGTATATCCTAATGAGATATTCTTCAGACGTACGTATGATCCGTCTTCGATATAACGGTCGCTCCAGCGGTCGTTGTCGTTCGGGTCGTTGATAGATGCACGAGGCATGGTTGTCTCTGGATTCTTCAAGCGTACATTATGAATATCGTCGTACCAGTTATAAATCAACTGTCCGTCACCACGGTCGATACCGCCAGAATAATCCTTATTAGGATCAATAGGCTCCAGGATGGCACGATTGTTGACATCCACCAACTGGTTGGTCCATGTAGAATTCATATGGGTCATCTTCATCTTCAGATAGTTACCTACCTTGTTACCGATAGAACCGTTAATGAAGATATTCAGATCAAAGTTATTCCAACGGAAAGTATTGTTCCAACCGAAGGTCCACTTAGGCAGTGGAGAACCGATGTTGGTACGGTCTTTCTCGTCGATGACACCGTCACCATTCAGGTCCTTATACTTGATGTCGCCTACATAGACAGTAGAGTTCTTGGTGAACACACCGTTAGAAGGATAGGCGCTGGGCTTTGGTGAGCTCTCGATATCTTCCAGAGAGGTGTAGACTCCGTCGCATACATATCCATAGAAGTTGAAGAGGCTCTCACCGACCAAAGTACGGCTGACAACATCCGTCCACTGTCCATAGCCAATCAGCTGTCCTGTATCAGAACCGTCTGAGAGGGCTACCAGCTTGTTCCTATTGATAGAGAACTGGAGTTCAGAATCCCACTGGAACTTACCAACAAGCGGATGGGTATTCAAAGTGATCTCGACACCCGTATTGCGGATGTGTCCGAAGTTACCCCAAGGTGCGGCAAGCGCTGAAGAGCCGTTACCGCTAGTACCCATATAGGAAGGAAGCTGCATCTGCATCAGCATGTCCCTAGACTCTTTGTTATACCAATCGACTGTCAGGTTGATACGGTCGTTCAGGAAGCCGAGGTCCAAACCAATGTTCCACTGTTCCTGACTCTCCCACTTGATATCCTTGTTGGCAATCTGTGCTGGACGATAGCTCATACCCAGCGCTGTCTCCATACGGGACAGAGGAGAGCCCCACTTGTAACCACCGATAGAGGCATTACCTGTCTGACCCCAACCGACACGGAGCTTACCATTGCTCAACCACTTACCAGCCCAGCTTTCAATGAAATTCTCATTGGAGAAGCGCCAAGAGGCAGCAAAAGAGTGGAATCCTGCCCAACGCTTATTGGGACCGAAGTTAGAACTACCATCATAACGATAGGTGTAGGTGGCGTTATAGCGATTGTCATAGCTATATGTCCAACGGGTGAAGAACGAAGCCATGGAGCTGCTACCAAAACCTGCGCCGATTTGTGGAGTACCAGTACCCAGTGAAGGGTTGTGTACCTCATCTGAGGGCAGTCCTGTATTATATATAGAGGTATAGTCGTACTTAGACTCCCAGCACTCCTGTCCGATCATGGCTGTAGCAGAGTGCTTGCCGAAGGTACGACTATAGGTCAGGTAGTTCTTCAACTGCCAGAAAGTGCTACTATTCTTCTGGATGCGGCTCTCGTTGCTAGCGCGCTTCCATGTACCGAGGTCTACCATCGGCTCATAGGTCTCAGCCCTGTTCCAACCGAAGTCGAAACCAAGCTCGGTATGCCATACGAGGTTCTGGATAGGTGTGACCTCGAAGTATACGTTACCATTCAGTTTCTGACGTTTCAACAGGATATCGTCCATCATTGCCATGGCAATGGGGTTCGGATTAGTATAACCCTCCTGTGATACAGAAGAATAGGTACCGTCTATATTATAAATAGGTATAGAAGGGATTGTAGTCAGAGAATATCCAATCAGACCCTCATCAGAGTCAGCCAGCTTCAGGTCATCCTTGGTATCAGAATAGGTGACACTCACACTCATCTTCAACCATTTCTTCAACTGGGCATCAAGGTTTGTACGGAAGGACATACGCTTGAACTCAGAACCGATAATAGTACCTTCCTGATCCATATAGCTTCCACTGACATAATACTGTATCTTGTCAGAACCACCTTGTGCACTGACTTGGTGAGAGTGCTGGAGGGCTGTCTGGAACACAGCGTCCTGCCAATTTGTACCCTTACCCAACAGGGAGGGATCAGAGAGGGCACCTGTATACTGTGCTTCACCCACTGCTGCATAGGAGTTGTAATACTCTGCATACTCACGCAGGTTCATCAAATCCAGTCGCTTGGCCTGACGGTTCAAGGCAAACATACCGTTATAGTTAAACTTGGCATCACCAGCCTTACCACGCTTGGTAGTAATCAGCACGACACCATTAGCACCCTGTGCACCATAAATAGCGGTGGCAGAGGCATCCTTCAATATCTCCATACTAACGATGTCAGAAGGATCGATAGTAGACAATGGAGAAATAGTAGAGTTCGTACCATTACCCAGCGCATCACCCAAACCATAGTCAGCACCAGACTTGCCACCACTCTGGATGGGCACACCATCAATCACATACAACGGTTCAGCGTTAGCATTGATGGTTGCGGTACCACGAACGCGGATACTAGATGAAGAACCGGGGGCACCTGAAGTCGTTACAGCGGTCACACCTGCTGCACGTCCTTGCAGTGACTGGTCGAGAGAAGTGATGATCGAGCCCTTCACAGCGCTCTCACCGAGTGAGACAGAGGCTCCAGAGATATCACTCTTCTTCATCGTACCATAGCCAACGACAACGACTTGCTCCAGCATATTGACATCCTCAGCAATCTGAATGTCGAGCTGACCGCCCGTCGTCACCTTGATTTGCTTGGTCTGATAACCTACATACGAGACCTCAATAGTAGCACCAGGCATTACTGACATCTTGTAATTACCCATGGCATCGGTAATCGTACCACCTTCGGCACCTTTTACCTTTACCGTTGCACCAATGACTTCCTCGCCAGTATTGGCATCCGTCACTGTTCCTGAGATGTTCACGTTCTGTGCTAAGGCACATAGTGGGAACATCGTCAAAAAGAGGACTATGCATCTGATTTTACCACATGCATAGCTTACTGTTTTGAAAGCTTTGTTCATAAAATTATTAAATTAGTAGTGATTTTACTTTACTGTTATGCCCCCTAATTAGTATGAGAGCTTTATTTGATTGCAAAAATAAGCAAAAAAAATTATACTTGCAAATAAATAATCAAAAAAAAATCAAGACTAGCAACAATAGTATCACAAATAATCATCAAAGTATCATTCGTGATGATTTACTGATGGTACTGAATCAATCCTTCCATAGGAGTTCGGAGTATCTGTCCCATGTGAAATCCTTCCAGTTCTGCTGCCTCATGCAGTTCGTCTTTATAATACCAAGCGACACTTCCTACAGCATGAATAGGCAGGTCTGGTCGCTGATATTGCACGATGTTATGTTGGAAGAAAGTACGGAAATTGTTAATCACTAATTGCCGCAATAACGGATGGTCAAGATGCTGACAGATGAAAGAAGAAGTGGAGGCAAGGAAGCGGTTGGCAAGTGGTTCCCTATACACCTTATTTATAATAATAGGCATCGTAAGCCCTGTTTCCTGCAGATATGCATCACGAATATCCGCAAACTGAGGATTCTTAAAGATAACATTGATAAAGAGACGTCCCAAGACAGCACCACTTCCCTCATCACCTAAGATATAGCCGAGTGGTGGTGTATTCTGTATGATTTTTTCACCGTCATACAGACAAGAGTTGGCACCCGTTCCAAGGATACATGCTATTCCCTCTTCCTTTCCGCATAATGCACGTGCCGCCGCCATCAAATCACTATAAACCTCCACTTTCTGCGATGAGAAGACCTCACCCAGCATCTGTTTCATCATGGGAACATGCGCAGGGGTACAGCCACTTCCATAGAAGAAAATCTGGATATTAGTGAGTAACGGACTTTCAAGAATTTTCGAATTGACAAGTTGGGCACGAGAAAAAGTGGACAACTGGGACATCAACTCCTGTGCCAATATCTGTCGAATATCCGCTGGAGACTGGTGTATCGGGGAAATACCCTGTGTCTTGAAAGTTGCCATGAAAACCTGATCTGTGCGCTGACCCGAGTCATGGAGCAATGTCCAATCTGTTTTAGTGCTTCCGCTATCTGCAATTAGTATCATAATTCTTATAATTTTCTGCAAAGGTACTAAATAATTGAAAATGACAATTGGTAATTGATAATTATTTTTTATCTTTGTGCCCAAATTAGAAAAAACGACAATGAAGAAACTGCTCATTATATTAGGCATGCTGATGGGTACACTCCATGCACATGCCGTATTGAAAGAGAAAGACCTCCCTCAGACTTTGCATATCCTGCGTTCTGAACTGACGACATATCATCGTGAGTTAACACAAATGCTGGAAATGAACAAGAAGCAAAGCGAAAATGTGAGAAACCAGATGATAGCCACCATGAGGTTGGCTAACCAAAACTCACTGATGCTTTATTCTCAAAAGCAGGACTATGTGTTTGACCTTACCTATGCGTGCCATGAAGCGACGGAACAGTTTCATGCCTTCCAGCGACAGAAAATTCCCTTCAAGAACTTCCTGACTAAAGCCGATATAGACATCGCCCGCTATGACTCCCTGATTGGCTCCTTGAAGTCCATGCCTACCCGCTCTTTGGACGAGCAAGCACAAATCGACCGTAACGTCTGCCTGACATTGGCAACTAACATTAGGAACTCGTTGGACGAGAACCGTTCTACGATGCAGGACTATATCCGTGTCTATAACATGACCGAGACGCGGCTTTCGCACCTAAACGACTATGCGCAGAAGCGATATAACGACATTCAGACCAGTATCTTCAAGAACGGAGGCGATAGTTATCTCAGTATCTTAAAAAATTGGAAGAACCAATGGCAATTGATGGTTCGGACAGTCCAAAAGAAGTACAAGCCCAACGCACATTCACAATGGGACAGCCGGTGGATATTCGGACTACTCATCTCCATCATTATCTATGCCATCATCGCCTCCATCATCAATTTCACCGCCATCCGCTATGTTGTCCCGAAACGATTCCGTACGGAAGAATTCATGAAAAAACGCACCTGCATCACGCTGGCAACCACTACTGTCACTTTTGCCATCATCCTCGGTATCGCATTGGCACTGGCAAAACAGCACTTCATTATCATGGCAAGTAACCTATTGGTGAACTTTGCCTGGCTGATGGGTGTCATCCTAATATCCTTGTTGTTACGTGTCAAAGGCGATCAGATCAAAAGTGCTTTCCGTATTTATACGCCATTACTGACTGTGAGTTTTCTGGTCATCGTCTTTCGCATCATCCTGATACCGAACGAACTGGTAAACATGCTTTTCCCGCCAATTCTGCTTATTTGTGCATTGTGGCAATGGAGCGTCATCGGTCGACATAACCAGAACATCCCACGCTCGGACGTGTTCTACAGTTACATCTCCCTGATTGTCTTTATCGCTTCCGTCATCTGCTCATGGATTGGCTACACGCTGATGGCAGTACAGATGCTTATCTGGTGGACCATGCAGTTGACCTGCATACTGACGATTACCTGTGCACTGCAATACCTGAAATACTATGGTATCAGACACCATCTTGCGGAGAAGCCTATCACTCAAACGTGGGCGTACGACCTACTCTATCAGGTTATCTTACCTATTGCAGGCGTTATCTCCGTCATGGTCAGCATCTATTGGGCTGCCGACGTCTTCAATCTCAGTGACCTCTGCTGGAAAATCTTCAAAACCAAATATATCGACCTCAAGAACTTGAAACTCAGCATCCTGACGCTGGCTATCGTGGTTAGCTTGTGGTTCCTGTTCTCGTATGCCAGCAAAACCATCCTGCAACTGATGCGAATGCACTATCAGATTAGTGATCCCTCTACGGCAGCCAGCCGTGAGGTGATGGGACGAAACGTCATACAAGTCATCATTTGGGGTGCTTGGTTCCTCATTACCTTGGGTATTCTGGGCGTGTCGTTACAATGGCTGTTGGTTGTCTCTGGTGGCTTGTCTACTGGTATCGGTTTTGCTTCGAAAGACATTATCGAGAACATCTACTATGGTATTACCCTGATGGCAGGACGCATCAAGGTGGGCGATTGGATTCAAGTAGACGGTACGATGGGTAAAGTCACAAAAATCAGCTATACCTCTACCGTTGTAGAATCGCTCTACGGAGAGGTTATCACCTTCCAGAACTCACAACTGTTCACGAAAAACTACAAAAACCTGACCCGCAATCACGGCTATGTACTTGCCGTTGTCAACTATAGTGTAGCTTATGGTAGCAATCTGCAACAAGTTATCGACTTGGTTGACACTGCTGTCAACCAAATGAAGCATAAGTGGATTGACCGTTCAAAGAAAGCGAAATCAGTAGTAGGAGAACTGGCTGATTCTGGCGTCAACCTCAAAATGTTCGTCTGGGCAGATGCTCCCAAACAAGCATACGTCATCAGTGATGTGCTGGACACCATATACAACACACTCAACCAGAACAATATCGTCATCCCTTTCCCACAACAGGATGTACATATCAAACAATAAAAAAAGGAGCGCAGTTGCGCTCCTTTTTTATTTTTGCGACCTGATTTAGAGATCGAACTTGTAACCTACAGAGAACAAGAATACGCTGTTCTTGCTGCTACCACCATCGAAGATATTGGTCAGACCCAACTGATAACGAGCGTCAATTACGAAGTCTGAGAACTCATAGGAGATTCCGAAAGGAATAGAGAGGTCAACTGACTTTCCACCATTGATATCAGCCTCATGCTTCTGACCTCCAGCTTCCTCCTTATATTTTCCACGAAGTTTGAAACCTGGCTGCAAACCTGCCTTAATAGCAAGACCTGGGATGACATAATAGTTAGCCAAAACGGGGATGTTCAGATAATCTAGATTATAAGTAACATCAACACTATTTGAAGAGCCTTTAGCACCCTGCATAGAATAAATAAGGCCACCAGTCAAAGCAAACTGAGGAGCTAATACATACTCAACCTCAGCACCTGCAGCCAAGCCTACTTTCATGTCCAAATTACCACCAGTAATAGTAGAAAGGGTCATACCAACCATCGGCTTTAAAGTCAAGCCACCTACTGAACGCTGTGCACTTACTGTCAACGTTGCAATCATTGCGATTGCCAATAAAATAACTTTCTTCATAATTTTAAATTTTTAGTGAATAAAATGTTATTTAAAAAAAATAAATGTTTAATTTCAACGTGTCAAAGATAGACAAAAAAACTGATACGACCAAATTTTATTGACACTTTTATTATTTTAATACAAAAAAATGTTGATTTCTTGCAAATATCGAAGATTTTCTCTATCTTTGCAAGGAATTATGTACCTCTTTATAAAATATGAAAAGTACGTTTATTGCAGGACCATGTGTCATTGAATCCACAGAACTGCTCAATACCGTAGCAGCCAAACTGGTGGAAATCAACAAGAAACTTGGAACTGACATCATATTCAAAGCCTCTTTCGACAAGGCTAACCGCACGTCAATCAGTTCTTTCCGCGGACCTGGTATTGACCATGGATTGCTGATGCTGAGTGATGTAAAACAGAAATATGGTCTTAAAATACTGACTGATATCCACGAGGCATGGCAGGCTGAGCCGGCAGGTCAAGTAGTAGACATTCTTCAGATACCTGCCTTCCTCTGCCGACAGACTGATTTGCTGATTGCTGCAGCCAAGACAGGCAAGACGGTCAATATCAAGAAAGCGCAGTTCCTCAGTGGCAGTGACATGCGTTATCCTGTAGAAAAAGCAAGAGACGTTGGTGCTGCTGACGTATGGCTGACAGAACGCGGTAATATGATGGGGTATAACAACCTCGTGGTAGACTTCCGTAATATTCCTGACATGCTGGAGATTGTTCCTACCGTCATTATGGATTGTACGCATAGTGTCCAACGTCCTGGAGGTGCAGACGGGAAGACAGGAGGCGACCGTCGCTTCGTACCACAGATGGCATTAGCTGCTAAGGCTTTCGGGGCTACCGGTTGGTTCTTTGAAGTTCATCCGAATCCCGACCAAGGACTCAGTGATGCTGCCAACATGTTAGAACTAGATAAACTGGAAGGACTGATAGAGAGAATCCTAAAGGAATGACTGCAAGAGAATACGCCATACAATGTATCAAGGATGAGGCACAAGCAGTACTTGACCTCATACCAAAGATTGACGATAATTTTGATCGTGCCATCGACCTGATGATGAATTGTCAGGGTAAGGTCATTGTGACGGGTGTGGGGAAGAGCGGACATATCGGTGCTAAAATTGCCGCCACTCTTGCATCCACAGGAACCCCTTCATTCTTCATCAATCCATTGGACGTGTTCCATGGTGACTTAGGGGTGATGTCCAAAGGAGACGTCGTTATTGCCATCTCTAACTCAGGACAGACGGACGAACTGCTCCGTTTCATCCCGATGGTACTCCACATGGAGATTCCTATCATTGCCATGAGTGGCAATCCACAGTCTCTGCTGGCGAAGTACTCTACCTGTCATTTGAATGTCAGCGTAAAGAAAGAGGCATGTCCGCTTAACCTTGCCCCGACAAGCAGTACTACTGCAACACTGGCGATGGGCGATGCATTAGCAGTAGCATTAATGGAAAAGCGTCATTTCCAGCCACAGGACTTTGCCATGTTCCATCCTGGCGGAGAAATTGGAAAGCGCCTGCTCACCACTGCTCAGGATGTCATGATTACAGAGAATTTGCCATTGCTATCTCCGGAAATGCATTTAGGAGAAGCCATTATCTTGGTCAGCAAGGGGAAACTGGGACTTGGAGTTGCCGTTAAGGAAGACCGTATCGCTGGAATGATTACGGACGGAGATATCCGTCGTGCCATGGAGCAATGGCAAGCCGATTTCTTCAACCGTATAGTAGACGACATCATGACACGTACGCCCAAGACGGTCACTCCTCAGACGAAAATCTCTGAGATACAGAAGATGATGAACAAATACAAAATACATAATGTATTGGTGACGGACGACACCCACAAGCTACTGGGTATTGTCGACCGATATGCATGTATCCTATAAAACATAAAAACAGAAAACTACACAGGATATGAAAGGACTGAAGAAAATATTATTAATGGTGATGCTGGCACTTCCACTGGCAGTAGCAGGTGTCTATCTGTTTAAAACACTGGATATCAAGAACGGACTTTCCAGTAGTCAGATCAACTGCATTCTCAAAGATGCACGTGGATATGTCTGGTTTGGAACACCTTCTGGACTTTACCGTTATGACGGCTATACCTTCAGGAACTTCCAAAGTAACTCAAAAGACGGTTCCTCTCTTCCTGACAGCTACATTCTGAGTTTACAAGAATCGCTAGACGGCAACCTATGGGTACTGACATCAGCAGGCTATTGCGTCTACCACCCACAGACAGAAACCTTTGAACGTGACATGAAGCAGGTCTATGCCCGTATGGGTATTGAAGGACAACCTAATGTCGTTTATATTGACCGCCATAAGAACTTATGGGCAGCTATTCCGAACAAAGGTGTTGTTGCCTATAACATGCAACAACAATTACTTTATGAATTCGGTTATACCGACGACAGTCATGGCGTCCCTCAAGGAAACATCTGTTCTATTAGTGAGTGTCGTGATGGTGCCATCATTGTCTATGATGACGGAAGAATGATCTGCTGTGATATCATACACCAGCAGCATACCGTCTGGGCAACAGAGCATATCTCCCAAAACAAGCTTCGCAAGAGTCCTTCCTTAAAAGTCTTTGCTGACCAGAAGGACAATATATGGTTGTACGGACAGGGAACCCTCATGATGTATAATAAAAGTACTAACCAGTGGGACACAACAATCGGTAATTCGTTAGGTCTGACAAGCATTGCCGTAGACCATAGTGTCAACGGCATGGTAAGTGACAGCAATGGAAACATCTGGATTGGTACCGACCGTATGGGACTAATCCGTATGAATTCTGAAACGCATGAGATGGAGTTTGTACAACCAATTAGTGATAACAAGCAACAAACTCAGGAGACCATCGGAATACAAAGCGTCTATGTGGATGATACAGACCTTTTATGGGTAGGAACAGAGAAATCTGGTGTCGCTTTCTATGGTAATAACATCTATAAGTTCGAGGCATCGTTCTATGGTGATGTCACCGCCCTCGCACAAGACACAGAAGGTAAAATCTGGTATGGAACCAGTGACAAGGGAGTTGTTGGCTATGAGGGGCCTCTTGCCAGCCAGAAAGTTTCTTGTATGACGGCAACTACGGACGGAAGCATTTGGGTAGGGTCTCGCCAGAATGGTCTGACACGAATCAAAGGTGGTTCTTCACAAATCTTTTCTGCTGCAAGAGACAGTATGAAGACGCTGATTGACGATCATATCAACGCCCTCACCCACGACCGAGCTGGAAACCTATGGATTGCAACCAATGGTGGTCTGCAAGTCTACAATCCTAAAATGAACACGTTCTCTTCTTACACCAGAGAAAACGGAATGCTGAATACCAATAATATCACCTGTCTCTTCTATGGGAAAAATAACATGTTATATGTCGGTACATCAGAAGGAATGGTCATGTTAAACCTCTCTAACCGGGAAAAGACCGTGCTGACAGGTAATTCCACTAACATTAACACATTTACCAACAACTATATCACTCAAATCTATGAAGACTCCCGTGGTCTTATTTGGATTGGCACACGAGAAGGATTGAATGTTCTGAATATCATGAGTGATGCTCTGAACTATATCACGGAGAAGGACGGATTATGCAGTAACTCCATCTGCGGTATTACCGAAGACAAAAACAATAATATCTGGGTGACTACAAGTAATGGAGTCAGCCGTATTGTCATCCAACGAGCCCGAGATGAAGAAGATGGCAGTTTCGGATATGGTCTGTATAACTATAACATCAGTGATGGACTACAAAGTAACGAGTTCAACACTGGTGCCATTTTGAGGAAAACCGATGGTGATGTAATCTTTGGAGGACTCTATGGTGTTAACTGGGTACGAAATGCAGGTAAAGTGGAACAGTCTTCTTTGCCTCGTGTAATGCTAACCCAACTATTCATTGGAGAAGAAGAGATTATGACCGGGCATGAATATGACGGAAATGTCATCCTACCACAGGCACTCAATGAAAGCAGAAAGATAGAACTGAATAACAATCAGAACTCCTTCACCATCAAATTTGCCGCTGGAAACTACAATCAGGGAGAACGATTGCTCTTCATGTACTGGATGGAAGGAAGGGATCATGACTGGCGTAATGGAGACGCTCTATTGCATGGTGTCAGGTTCCGCAACTTAAGCAGTGGCAATTATACCCTTCACGTGAAGGCTGTCAGTGCCGACGGCGCAGTAAGTAATCAGGAACGTACACTGGATATTTTTATTGAACGCCCATGGTGGCTGACCTGGTGGATGCTCTCTGCGTATGTATTAATCGCCATTGTTATCTTAATCCTCTGGCGTTATGGTTATAAGAGATTCAAGAATTTCATGACCAGAAAGCGTACTGTTGTCAACGAACTAAAACGTCAACGTGAGGAAATCAAACTGACCAGTGATGAGTTGCGCCAGCCGATGGCTCGTATGACAACAATTATCGGAAACCTTGCAGAGAAAGAAAATGACTTGGAAGGACGTGAGCAATTGAACTCATTACACTTCCAGATGCTACAGATCATCACCCGAATCTCTGAGATGCAGACTATTTTGGAAAATCCAGAAGCAAAGGCGGAATCAACGGCAAAAGACCGTCTGGAACTCAACGACCAAGGAGAAATCACTCTTCCTGCCATTGCCAGTGCAGAGCTTTCTGCAGATATCCAGCCGTTGCGTTTGGACAAGAAGACACAGAAGTTCAACGTCGTATTTATCGACGACAATCAGGAATTCTGTAACTTCATGAATGCCCACTTGCGTGAGATTTATGATTTCCACGTCTACAACGATGTCAAGATTGCCCTCGAAGACATTGAGTCTATGATGGCTGACCTCGTCATTTGTAAACAGGTCATGAAACGCATGACAGGTAGTGACCTGTGTAACAAACTCAAGTCCAACCCAAGGACTGAGAAGATCAAGTTTGTCCTAATGACCGATACCGTATTAACCCCTGAGATGATGACAGACTTGAATATCACGATGGCTGCTGATGACTATCTGGCTAAACCTTTCAATGTCCAAGAAGCTGTTATGCGTTTCAACAAACTGATGGGATTAGGTCCTGTTGATGTAGAGCAGAATGTTATTGAAGGTCATGAGACACGTAAGTTGGAAGGTCATAACGCAAGTATGACGACTGCTACGATGGTCTATGACGACGAGGGTGCTAAGGTGGTAGACAACAATACTGAAGAGCTTCAGCAAGAAGAGCAACAGCAGGAACAACAACCTGTTGAAAACGCACCAACCACACAAGGCGATATGCTGGCAACCCAGTTCTATGGAGAAGACGAGACCGTTGGCAATTACTCTATGAGTAACATGATGGATCAGCGTCTGATGAAAAACGTTGAGCAGTATGTCCTGCAGAATATGAGTCGTGGACAGATTAGTTTGGAAGAGATGGCATCGGCGATGGGTATGGGTCGTGTTCCGTTCTTCCATAAGATTCGCAATATCACGACAAAGACGCCTGCAGAGATTGTACGTGAGATTAGACTGAAACATGCATGCATACTCCTAACCAAGACGAATATTAACATGAGTGAGCTTGCCATCAATATTGGATTCTCTACCGCGGAGAACTTCATCAATATCTTCAAGGAGAAATTTGGCATGACACCGCTTGAGTATCGTCTTAAGAATAAAAAGTAATATGCTGCGAGTCTTTATCATCGCATTACTGGCAATTATATCACAATCAGCGAGCCCTCAAACGAGCGACTCGCTGATTGTTCGTACATTACGTGCCAAAGGTATCACTTTTTCAAATGATAATAAGGTGACACTCTTACTATCCGGACAAGCCAAATTCGATGATATGTTTTGTGCCATCCGACAGGCCAAGAGCAGTATCCATCTCGAGTACTTTAACTTCCGCAACGACTCCATCGCCTCTTTGCTCTTCGACCTACTTCGGGAGAAACGGAAAGAAGGAGTAGAGGTAAGAGCAATGTTTGACGGTTTTGGTAACGACTCCAACAACCAGCCTTTAAAGAAGTATCATCTGAAGGCACTGCGTGACGACAGTATCGACATTGTGGAATACGACCCTATCCGTTTCCCTTGGGTTAATAAGATATTCGGTCGTGATCACCGTAAGATTGTCGTCATCGACGGACAAATAGCCTATACAGGTGGAATGAATGTCGCTGACTATTATATCAAAGGTACTGAACAGGTCGGTGAGTGGCGTGATATGCATTGCCGCATTGAAGGCGATGCCGTCAACGAACTCCAGAAGATATTCATAAGAATATGGAACCGTGTGACAGGCGAGAATGTCAGCGGTATGAAATACTATCGCGGAGGAACGTTGACGAAGTTTGAGGGACTCAAACCCGATACGACGTCTACGGCAGGGCAAAAGATGGTGGGTATCATCAACCGTGAACCTCACTACACACCAGCAATCATGCGCGATTTCTATATCAATGCCATTGATCAGGCACAAGACTCCATCAAGATTATCAACCCCTACTTCACGCTGATACCTAAAGTGACACGTGCCCTGACACGTGCCATTCGCCGTGGCGTGAAAGTAGAGATTATGCTGTCTGCCAAGAGTGATATCCCTCTGACACCCGACTGCGCCTATTACCAGGCACACAAACTTATGAAGCGAGGTGCTATCGTTTGGATGTATAAACCCGGTTTCCATCATTCCAAGATTATGATGGTCGATGGACTCTACTGTACTGTCGGGAGTACGAACCTTGATGCACGCAGTCTGAAATGCGACTTTGAAGAGAATGCCGTGATTATCGATAAGGCAACCACCAAGGAACTGGATGATATGTTTGCCCGTGACACACAAAAGAGTTTCCTGCTGACACCCGAATCATGGGATGAGTTCCGTACTGGTTGGCAGAAGTTCCGCGGCTGGTTCGCCCATCTGTTAGCCCCCTTCCTATAGTACATGCAACGCAATACTGTCATCTCTATCTGTAAGGCACTCGCCATCATCCTGATGGTCATTGGACATGCCGATGCACCAGACGTGCTCAGCGCGTTCCTCTATGAATTCCACATGCCCGTATTCTTCATCACCGCAGGTTATTTCTTTTCCTTGCGTTATCTCAACGACGAGGCAACGTTTGTAAAGAAGAGATTCAAAGGGCTATACGTCCCTTTCCTTACATGGGCAGTATTCTTCCTGCTTATCCACAACTGGATGTTTGACTTGGGCATCCTCAACGAGCAATATGGCAACTGGTCAGGCGGTGTCACTCACCCCTACTCTTGGCATCAGATGCAACAGAACTTCTGGAACATGGTGACAGCGATGGGTGGTTACGACCAGTTCCTATGCGGTGCCTTCTGGTTTTTCCGTGGTCTCTTGGTAGCCAGTATCGCCTACCTTATTATATATAAAGGTATAGACTATCTGGTGAGGAAGTCGGAGAAATGGTCTGGCTATCGCGAGACCATCACACCGATTGGTGTCTGTGTGCTGATGCTGCTGATTGCCGCCTGGAAGACATCCGAAGGACTGCGCATCATCACGCTCATCCAAGGTGGTTACCGTGAAATCATGGGCACATTCTTTTTCGGTATCGGTTTCCTATTCCGAAAAGGCGAACAACACTATCGTGCTACGTGGTGGATGACCATTCTCTTTGCCATCATTGTCTACCTCTTCTCTAAGTATCTCACTGCCAACATGAACTGGCGCTCCACCTATGTTCAGTTCCTCTCACTCCCCATTCCTGCCATCTGCGGTTTCCTGATGACGTATAATATCGCACGCTGGTTGGATGGCCACGACGGATGGGTGAAACGTTTTCTCGTGTTCTGTGGTGACAACACCCTACCCATCTTTGTCTTCCATATCATCAGTTATAAGGTAGTAAGCCTGCTGAAGATATGGTATTATGATATGGACTTCGCACAGATAGGATGCCACATGGTGATTCATGAGCACGCCAAGGAAGATTGGTTCTGGGTATTATATACTATTGCCGGTGTCGGTATTCCGTTGGGATGGACGTGGTGCTATCAACGCATCAAGAAGCGACTAAAGCCCGCATCAGCCTAATTTGGGTATCGCTGATGCCTCGCTCTCTCAGAAAACTTTCATCCAACACATACAGACGACCGTCTTCTGGTCCTACAATGGATATGAATTGACGGAAACTATGGGCAGCCTCATCAATCCTTCCTAACAACCAACAGCAATAGCCATAATTCTGCCAGTCTTCTGCCGAAGGCTTTTCTGCTACCGTCAACTGCTGGTAAATTTTCTCCGCCTGCTCTATCTTTCCACTACAGAGATGCGTCCAAGCCAACACACGATTGATACGATCATCTTCCGGATGGTCGTAGTTCAACTTATACAACAGTTTCAGAGCCTCTTCATAGTCCTTCATATTAACAAGACAAACCGACTTGTTTAACAGATAGTTGGTATTCTCAGGATGAAGCAAAAGTAGGTCGTCATACATCTCAACAGCCTCTTCGTAACTTCCCAATTCGAAGCACTCACGGGCATAACCTCTCATGGCTTGCTCGTTATGTGGATCTATGTCCAATGCCTTCGCATAGAGTCCAGACCAGAGATAATACTGAAGGGTATGATGATCTTCACTGTAGGTATCTAACAAACGCTGAGCACTCTCTTCCATTTTCTGGCGTTTCAACAGTCGCACAATCTTATCCTTATAAGGTTCCAACGGAGAACCTTTAAACAGCCATGCGCTGAAGAACTCACAGGATCCTAACTGACTGAGAGTAACATCAAACGGATTTTGGAACTCATGACGACTGGGATACAGGCGATAGAAACGATACAAGTCCATCAGATAGATACGGCGGATAAAAGCCGGTGAATTCAACTCCTCCTCGGCAATCTCCCCTCCCATTGATGCCTCACCTTGATTCAACATGTTGCGCAGGTTTTCTGGAATACGGTCTATCACCTGTTGGAAAGCGATGATAAACGAATACTTGTCGCTATTGCAGAAAGGACCTATCGTCAGCATCTTCTCCATAAACTTGTTGCCGTCCATCCTGCGGACGAAATGAGCGATGTCCGGATGTTGCATATAAAACGGCACTAGCCAGTTGCTGATATCATAGAAGAAGGGGAAACGCTTCATCTGCGAGAAACCACCGAAATAAATGTCCGACCCCTGCTTCTGCATGTCCATCATACGACCGAAGGTAGCCTCCATTTTCTCCATACGCTCTTCGGAAGCCTCTGGATGCAGGATGTCCTCCATCGGGTCATCCTCCTTCTCTTCAATACTGAAAGGTCCTATCTTAAAGGAATTATTCTTCAGTAAGTCTGGCATGATTTCCTGTTGGATAGTATGAGTGTCACGCTCTGCATTCACGCAGAATACCAATTGCATCTGCAACTCTGTAAGTTCCTCACATACTTTCTCCGACGAGAGAAGTGACAACACTATCTGTTCCTGTTCGGGATAGACCTGTCGCACCTCTTCCTTGAGTGCTAATACCCAACCCACCAGCGCACGCTGGCGTACAGTCTCTTCCTGTGCACGGCAATAGACGTTCACCAGTACACGAAACTTAACGATATCATATTGGTTCAGTAATGACAATGTAATGGCAGCGACCAGCAACTGTTGGTCTATACTGTCAATGGTCGGTGATATCAGTATCTCCTCGAAATCATTCCCCACTCCATCCGTCCACATACGGGAAGTCAGGACATATGAGAAAAGACTGCTCATCTGTGTCTGATGGTCCTTATAGAGTGCCTCACTTTTCTCCTGACGCTGCTGTTCCGGTTCCAGTTCCAGCATAGCTACATTGCTAACAAAGTCTTCCATCTCCTGACGGATTTCCGACAACGACCGGTCATGATGTTCCTGCCGTGCCCTGCTGTAGATACCTGCCAGCGTAGGAAAAGACTGCATGCGACTGAATGTTGCCACGTTCGCATAGAGTACATACACACGCTGCAAGATATGTTGATAGAGTTGGTCCATCTGCGGATCTGGCACGCCACGCCGCCAGTAGTCCACCATCAATTCGTATTCCGCCTTGATACCATTCAATCGTTCTAAGGTCTGCTGTTGCGGATAGGCAGCGAGATAGGTTTCCATCTCAGCAATGGCAAGTCCTGCGTTACCTGTATGCAACGCTACTGCCACTCTATCCAACTGCATTTGTGTTCCTGTCATCCTGTTTATTTCTTACTAAGCCAGTTCTGGGCACGCTCGATATCCTTCTGTCTGGGACCAATCGCGTGCTGATACTTGATATCCTTCGGAAGTGAATCGACCACTGCAGCCTCCACACCACAGTTCTTCACAATCAGGTCGCGATAGTGTCTGAAACCATATTTATTGATGGAGTCGCAAGCCGCATTATATGCCTTCACAAAGAGTTCTAATTGCTTGTGGCGTTCCGGTCGACGCATCTCTTTGTCACGGAAGGCAATCACACCCATCTGCATATCGGGTTTTCTGGTATCAAATACCACGATGTTCTTCCCCATCCGTGCTTTTGTTGCCCAAGGCTCTGGGAAGAAGAGTGCATCCATCTCGTTGTTCTGTAACATCTGCATACGGACACTCAGGTCGTTAATCTGAACGCGGAATACATGTTCCTCCCTCAGTTTCAGCGAGTCGACAATGAGGTCGCTCAACATGTCCGTCACCGAAAAACGTGCCATCGCAATCATCTTGTCGTCCAACTGTTTCAGTTGATGCACACGTGAATGGCGGTTGGTAATCAGTTGCCAGTATGTATTCGTCGCGGCCACATAGCGTAGGGGGATACCTCGCTTTGTCATCCGCAACGCCCTGACCAGATCGGTCACCGTTCCCTCCACACGATTGCGTTCCATCGCTGTGTCACAGTCTATCTGCGCCATGAAGTGTTTTAGACGCACCCCACCGTTCAGCGTATCGAACAGTTGATAATACTCGGCCACGTACATTGGTAGACAATCCAGTGTAGGCATCACAGCCACCTTCAGCGCCGCCGAGTCTTTTCTTATTGCCTCTCGTCGCTGTTGACGGTTCTGTCGTTTCGTTTCCTCATACGACTGTCCACACGCCACAAGGAGCATCAATCCTATTATTGCAAAAACTATCTTCTTCATTGCGGATGCAAAAATACTGAAAATCTTGCAGAAGTGCAAATATTTTCGTATTTTTGCACCATTATGGCAAAAGACAAGACAATGTTTGTTTGTTCCAACTGTGGACAGGAGTCGGCAAAGTGGATTGGCAAGTGCCCCGCTTGTGGACAGTGGAACACGTTTAAGGAAATAAAGGTAGCCGACACACGGCAGCAGGCTGCTACATCTGCAGCAGCTTCGGCAGGACATCAGTTGAGGAACAATAAGGTACTACGACTGAAAGACATCTCTGCCCACGACGACCCACGTATTGATATGCACGACGAGGAACTGAACCGTGTACTGGGTGGCGGACTCGTGCCTGGCAGCATCGTGCTTCTAGGTGGCGAACCTGGCATCGGCAAGTCAACCCTCTCGCTTCAGACGATGCTCAACCTGCCAGAAAAGAAAGTGCTCTATGTCAGCGGTGAAGAGAGTGCCCATCAACTGAAAATGCGCGCAGAGAGATTGATTGCCAATGGCAAAAAGCCAATAGCTAACAGCCAAGATAATTTCCTCATCCTTTGCGAGAACTCCCTTGAGGCCATCTTCGAACATATCAAAGAGGTACAACCTGATCTCGTGGTAGTAGACTCTATCCAGACCATCTCGACAGAAGACGTAGAGAGTTCGGCAGGAAGTATTGCGCAAGTACGCGAATGTGCCTCTGCCCTACTCCGTTTTGCCAAGACCTGTAGTGTACCTGTCATCCTGATTGGTCATATCACAAAGGAAGGAACACTGGCTGGTCCGAAGATTCTGGAACATATCGTAGATACCGTTATTCAGTTTGAGGGCGACCAACATTATATGTACCGTATCCTGCGCTCCATTAAGAATCGTTTCGGTTCCACGTCGGAACTGGGTATCTACGAGATGCAGCAGACTGGACTGCGACAAGTGAGCAATCCTTCTGAACTGTTGCTGACACAAGACCATGAGGGGCTTAGTGGCGTCGCTATCAGTAGTGCTATCGAGGGTGTCCGTCCGTTCCTTTTAGAGACACAGGCGTTGGTCAGCAGTGCTGCCTATGGTACACCGCAACGCTCGGCTACAGGTTTCGACCAACGTCGACTGAACATGCTATTAGCAGTATTAGAGAAACGCGTGGGTTTCAAACTGATGCAGAAGGACGTGTTCCTGAATATCGCTGGTGGTCTGCGTGTCACGGATATGGCAATGGACCTCAGTGTCATCGCTGCTGTCCTCTCGTCGAATGTTGATACGCCCATTGAGGAAGGCTGGTGCATGGCAGGTGAGGTAGGATTGAGTGGTGAGGTGCGTCCCGTTTCCCGCATCGAGCAACGTATCTCAGAAGCAGAGAAACTGGGCTTTCAGCATATCATCATCCCGAAATATAATCTCTCGGGACTGAACCGCAAGAAGTTCAACATCGAACTGGTGCCTGTCCGCAAAGTGGAAGAAGCGCTCCGTGCCCTATTTGGATAAAATGCCTGTGGCAAACAGCACACCAACTGTCAGCGAACCGACAACGAGAATAACGAGCCACAATAGTATGAAGGCTGCCACCATGCTCAAAATGGTGCGCAACCAACTGAATCCCGACAATTGTTTCAGTGGTATCACTGTCAGTGCCGACAGACATGTAATCACCGTGGTACTAGCACCGAAG
Source organism: Prevotella sp. (assembly GCA_017554145.1). Lineage (GTDB taxonomy): Bacteria > Bacteroidota > Bacteroidia > Bacteroidales > Bacteroidaceae > Prevotella. The sequence continues at coordinate 127,931 of JAFZIZ010000005.1, forward strand.
AATGCAAATACCGTCTCATAAATAGTCAGCATATTGACAACATAAATCATCGCTATCAGAAATTCTGAGAAGCGTAGATGGTCGACGGTCTTCGCCTTTCGGAAGAAGATATAATAGAAACTCGTTAGTAACAATACTGTCAACAGGGTGAAACTGTTCGGGAAACGCTCTTGTATCTCGAAAATCCAGTTGACATAGTTGTTAGCCATACCATTCACCACATCCGCCCCTTCACCTTGAGTTTGATGTACAGAGGATAATATCTCCTGCTGTTGGTCCTCCATCGTCTTTCCCTTGATATTCACTCCGTGCGCAACGATGAGACTTAGTGCCGTCAAGAGAAACAGCATCTTGAACGGTGGGAAGTAGGCCATCTGCATACCACTCAGATAGTCACGAATCATATAGCCCGGGCGTAGAAGAAGGTCACGCAACGTACGGAACATACCTCTATTACCCACTCCCCATACGTCGAGGAAAAGGAGGAATGCCGCCTTGAAGGAATAACGACCGATTCGTGCCGACTGACCACAACGTGGACAGTAATTTCCTTGAAACTGGGTATGACAGGTGGGACATTCATGTTCCTCCGTTGCCATCGGGGCTACCTGATAAGGTGTCTCCTGCCACTTCCGAAAATGCTTGTATTTCTCTTTCCAATTCATGATTCTTTCTCTCTATCGCCTGCAAAGATAATCATTTTTCAGAATAATTTCTTACCTTTGCACCGTTTTTCATCATTTATCATCATGTACAAACCGATTTTCAACCAGCGCAAGGCACTCCGCTTCCGTCAGTTCTCTCGGAAGAGATATGCCCTCTTTGCCTGTTTGGGACGGGTGGTCACCATTGGTGTGCTGAGCGTATCGACACTACACGCAGCAGCCGTCACCACGACGAAATCCTTCTCCGTGGCTGGCGGTTCCGCCATCAACACCCCCGATGACCAAACAGACAAGGAAGCGACCCTCGATGATGTGGAAGTCACGGGGTCACGCGCACCGCTTGCATTAAGGCAAGCAGCGAGAATGGTCACTGTACTGAGCCGTGAGGATATTCAGGCGGCGCCAGTACAAAGTATTAACGATCTTTTGAAGTTAGCCGTAGGCGTTGACGTCCGTCAGCGTGGACCGATTGGTGCCCAGACGGATGTCAGTATCCGAGGTGGTACCCAAGAGCAAATCACCATCTTGCTCAATGGCATCAATATCTGTGACCCACAGACGGGACACAACACCTTCGACTTCCCTTGCGACATCAGTGACATCGAGCGCATCGAAGTTCTCGAAGGTCCTGCCGGTCGTATCTACGGTACTTCATCTCTGGTGGGTGCGATTAATATCGTGACGAGGGAAGGAAGAGGGCTGAAAGAAGAAGGAAGAAGGATAAAGTTTGAAGGAAGAGTAGAAGGTGGTTCCTTCGGTTATCTGTCAGGGGCAGGACGCATTTCGCTCACCACTCACCACTCACCTCTCAACTCTCAACTCTCAACGAACTACGCTCGCTCTGACGGCTATAGTCGTGCTAAATCAGGTGCCCTTAATGCTGACTACGAGGGTTTCAAAGCCTTCTACCAAGGCAACTATTCACCACTGACCACTGACCACTCACCATTAACCATTCATTGGTACGCAGGACTCAGCACGAAGGGCTTTGGCTCAAACACTTTTTATAGTGCGAAATTTGACGAGCAATACGAACGCACCACCAAACTCAATACGGCTCTTCAGGGAGAGATAACAACTGGAAAACTGCACTTCCGCCCTGCTATCTACTGGAACCGCAGTTATGACCGCTTCGAACTGATTCGTGGTTCGGAAGAGAAAGTGCCGTTCAACTATCACCGCTCGGATGTCTTCGGCATCAACCTAAATAGTTGGTTTGATTGGCTGTTAGGACGTACTGCCTTGGGAGCCGAGTTTCGCAATGAGGATATCGTCAGCACCAACCTTGGAGAACCGCTCAATGACCCGTTCAGTCATTATAAGGTAGGACTCAATCGTACAAATCTCAGTTTCCATCTGGAACATAACATCCTGTTGAAGCGCTTCACACTCTCCGCTGGTTTCATTGCCACCTGGAGCACATGCCAAGAGCTAAAAGCCAAAAGCCAAAAGCTAAGAATTTACCCAGGCATTGACGCCAGTTATCGTATCAGTGACAACTGGAAAGTCTATGCCAGTTATAACTCTTCCCTGCGTATGCCATCGTTCACCGAACTATATTACAGTGTAGGAGGACACAAGGCAGACAAATACCTAAAGCCCGAAGAGTTGCATGCCGTAGAGGGTGGTATCAAATACTTCTCGCCTATCGTTACGGCACGGGTAAGCATCTTCCACCATCACGGAAGGAATATGATTGACTGGATTATGGACACCACCGACCCCGATGCTGTCTGGCAAAGTGTGAATCATACGAAGATCAATACCACAGGCTTCGAAGTATCATCCAACTGTCAATTATCAACTGTCAATTGTCAATTATCCTACTGCTACATGAACCAGCAGAAGGATGAGCAGCCGAACATCCAGTCGCAATACGCCTTGGAGTATCTGCGCCACAAACTGACTGCCTCGCTGCGATGGCATCTTTGCCCGACACTCGACCTCACTGTCAACTACCGTTGGCAAGACCGTATGGGCAGTTATACCGACATCAACGGAAACGTCTGCGACTACCATCCCTATTCTGTGATTGATGTACGCATCGACTGGAACCAAGAGCACTATTCCATCTACCTTCAGGGCAACAACCTGACAGGACATCGCTATGTGGACTACGGCAATGTTCCACAACCCGGTTGTTGGATAACGGGAGGTTTGAAGATGATTTTGTAAACTCTGCCTTACATTATTTTATATAGTACGCAAAAAAACATTAAACATTAAACATTAGAGTTTTTTTCGTACCTTTGCGTCCTCAAAAAGTAGAAAGTATCACAATTCATAAATTTATAACATTATGACAATTAACGAATTCAACTTTGCCGGTAAGAAGGCAATCGTACGTGTAGATTTCAACGTACCCCTGGATGAGAACGGTAAGATTACTGACGACACCCGTATCCGTGGTGCTCTGCCCACTCTGAAGAAGATTCTTGCTGACGGTGGTGCTACCATCATCATGTCACACATGGGCAAACCCAAAGGAAAGGTAGATGCTAAGAAGTCACTCGGTCAGATCCGTGAGGCTGTAGAGAAGGCTCTCGGTGTTCCCGTTGCTTTTGCACCTGACTGTGCCAAGGCTGCTGATGCTGCCAAGGCTCTGAAGATGGGTGAGGCTCTGTTGCTCGAGAACCTCCGCTTCTATCCTGAGGAGGAAGGTAAGCCCGTAGGTATTGACAAGGAAGATCCCGCTTACGACGAGGCTAAGAAGGCTATGAAGGCTTCTCAGAAAGAGTTTGCTAAGACACTGGCTTCTTATGCTGACTGCTACGTGATGGATGCCTTCGGTACTGCTCACCGCAAGCACGCCTCTACTGCTGTTATCGCTGACTACTTTGATGCTGACAACAAGATGTTGGGTCTGCTGATGGAGAAGGAAGTACAGGCTGTTGACGCTGTCCTCTCTAACATCAAGCGTCCTTTCGTTGCCATCATGGGTGGTTCTAAGGTATCTTCTAAGATTGGTATCATTGAGAACCTGCTCGGTAAGGTTGATAAGCTGATCCTCTGCGGTGGTATGACCTACACCTTCGCTAAGGCCCACAATGGTGAGATTGGTGATTCTATCGTTGAACTCGACAAACTCGATGTAGCACTGGGCGTTGAAGAACTGGCTAAGAAGAACGGCGTAGAACTCGTTCTCGGTTCTGACTGCACTGCAACCAATGGTCTCGACTTTGGTACAATGACTGTGAAGGAAGGTGCTGAGATTATCACCTGCCCTGCCAACAAGGTTCCTGCTGGTTTCGAGGGTGTTGATGCTGGTCCTGCTTCTCAGGAAGACTTCCGCAAGGCTATCAAGGGTGCCAAGACTATTCTGTGGAACGGTCCTGCAGGTGTCTTTGAGTGCGACAATTTCACTGCTGGTAGCCGTGCTATCGGTGAGGCTATTGCCGAGGCTACTGCTGAGGGTGCCTTCTCACTGATTGGTGGTGGTGACTCTGTCGCATGTGTCAACAAGTTCGGTCTTGCCGACAAGGTATCTTATATCTCTACTGGTGGTGGTGCTCTGCTCGAGGCTATCGAGGGTAAGGTACTCCCAGGCGTAGCAGCCATCAAGGGCGAGTAATCATAAAGTACTTGATTCATATACAGAAAAGAAGGAGGTCATGACCTCCTTCTTTGTTTTTGTTTCAAAACCATCTCATAGGGAGAACTAGAATTCTTTCCTCAAAAAGTCATATACTTAGCCATCAAAAGTTATATATTAAGCAGGCCTAAACTATATGTTTAGCAAACCTAAGTCATATATTAAAGAAAGGGAGTCCATTTGGACTCCCTTTCATAGTATTTAGCAGATGAGAGAGGATTAATCCTCTTCCTTCATCTCTGCCTCATGCTGCTTGATCAACTCCTGCTGGATGTCGTTCGGAACGAGTTCGTAACTGGAGAAGGTAGTTGTGAATGAAGCACGTCCACCAGTCAGAGAACTCAGTGCGATACTGTAACTGCTGAGTTCCTTCAAAGGAATCTTGGCAGACAGTTTCTGATAACCAGCCTCGCTGTCCATACCCATGATGATGGCGCGACGACCTTGCAGGTCTGACATCACATCACCCATATAGTCAGCAGGAACAAGAACTTCCAGATCATAGATAGGCTCCAACACCTTTGGACCTGCCTCCTTGAAGGCTGCAGAGAAGGCGTTACGAGCTGCCAACATGAATGACAACTCGTTAGAGTCTACTGGGTGCATCTTACCATCGTAAACGATGACGCGGACGTCACGGGCATAAGAACCTGTCAACGGTCCCTGCTCCATGCGCTCCATGATACCCTTCAGGATAGCAGGCATGAAGCGAGTATCGATAGCACCACCGACAACAGAGTTGATGAAGACGAGTTTACCACCCCACTCGAGGTCGACTTCTTCCTTACCCTTGATGTTCATCTTGAACTCCTGACCGTTGATCTTGAATGATGTAGGATCAGGCATACCCTCTGTGTAAGGCTCCAGAATCAGGTGTACCTCACCAAACTGTCCGGCACCACCAGACTGTTTCTTATGACGATAGTCGGCACGAGCCATCTTCGTGATGGTCTCACGATATGGAATCTTCGGCTCAAGATACTCAATCTGAATCTTCTCATTGTTCTCCATGCGCCACTTCAACGTACGCAGGTGGAACTCACCCTGTCCGTGAACGATAATCTGACGCAACTCCTTAGACTGCTCAACAACCCATGTAGGATCCTCCTGACGCATCTTCTGCAGGGCAGCCATCATCTTCTCGGTCTCAGCCTCATTGACAGCCTTGATAGCACGAGAGAACTTAGAGTTAGGATATTTGATGAAGTCGAACTTATAGTCAACATCCTTGCCATTCAAGGTGTTACCTGTCTTCACGTCCTTCAGTTTCACGGTACAACCGATATCACCAGCACGGAGTTCGTCAACCTGGATACGGTTAGCACCAGCGCAAGCATAGAGTGTACCCATGCGCTCCTTCGAACCACGGTCGGCATTGGTCAGATCGTCGCCGCTCTTCACGACACCACTCATCACCTTGAAATACTGTACCTCACCGATATGGGGCTCAACACCCGTCTTGAAGAAGTAGAGTGATGTGGGAGCACTGGCATCGGCAGGAACTTCCTTACCGGCAGCATTCTTAACAACAGGCATCTCGCTGACGAAAGGAACAACGTTGCCCAAGAACTCCATCAGACGACGAACACCCATATCACGACCTGCGCAAACGCAGAATACGGGGAAGATAGAACGTGTAACGAGTCCCTTACGGATACCCTCACGCATCTCGTCTTCGGTAAGGTCTTCGGTCTCGAAGAACTTCTCCATCAGTGTGTCATCACCAGCGGCAGCAGCCTCTACAAGGGCAGCCTTCATCTCCTTTGCCTTGTCCAACTGGTCGGCAGGAATATCCTCGATGATAGGAGCACCACCTTCGGGCTTCCAAGAGTACTTCTTCATCAGCAGCACGTCGATAACGCTATTGAAGCCAGCACCAGTAGCGATAGGATACTGAACGGGAACACAGTTGTTACCGTAAACCTCCTTCAACTGATTCAGGATAGAATCAAAGTCGCAGTTGTCACGATCCAACTGGTTAACCAGGAAGATCACGGGCTTCTTCAGTTTCTCTGTGTTGCGGAACGCATTCATCGTACCCACCTCGGGACCATACTGTCCGTTGACGAGGATGACAGCCTGATCCGTAACGTTCAGAGCAGTGATGGCACCACCCACGAAGTCATCAGAACCCGGACAGTCGATGATGTTGAGTTTCTTGTTGTTCCACTCTACATGAAAAACAGTTGAGAACACCGAGTAGCCATATTCCTGTTCAACAGGGAAATAATCGCTCATGGTGTTCTTACTCTCTACGCTACCGCGGCGCTTGATGATGCCTGCTTCGTAGACCATTGCTTCGGCAAGAGTCGTCTTGCCGCTACCCGCACTGCCAAGCAGTGCGATGTTTTTGATTTCGTTTGTTTGATATACTTTCATATCTGTAATGTTTTAGGTGTACTTTTTTATAAGCGACGCTAAAGGTAGACATTTTCATGCGAAAAACCTAAAAAACCTTTTAAATATTAAACTTTATTAGTACTTTTGTCAACGAAATGGCAGGTATTTACATCCATATTCCCTTTTGTGCGAGCCGTTGTATCTATTGCGGATTCTACTCCACCACCATGCTGGAGTGGCGTCAAGGGTATGTAGATGCGGTGTGTAAGGAATGGGGAATGAGGAATGAGGAATGTGGAATGACCATCGACACCATTTACTTAGGCGGTGGTACGCCCTCGCAATTAACAGGTGGGCAACTGCGGCAACTCTTCGAGGCTGTATATATATATAATAAGGTGGCTGAAAATGCAGAGGTGACCATTGAATGCAACCCTGATGATGTCACCGTTGAGTTTGCTGCGACTCTGTCGCAACTTCCCATCGACCGTGTCTCCATGGGGGCACAGACGTTTGATAACGAGCGACTCCGTTTCCTGCGTCGCCGCCATACAGCAGAACAAGTACCTCTTGCCGTCAAACGGCTGCGCGATGCTGGTATCCAGAATATCAGCGTCGACCTGATGTACGGTTTTCCCCATGAGACATTAAAAGACTGGGAATACGACATTGAGACTGCCCTCGCCCTCGACGTAGAGCATCTGTCTGCTTACTGCCTCTCCATAGAGGAAGGGACTCCACTCCATAAACAGATGTCTAAGGACAAAGGTCTAAGGTCCATGGATGAGGAACTAGAGCGACAGATGTATGAAATGCTCATTGACCGTCTTACTGCTGCTGGCTATGAGCATTACGAGATATCAAACTTCGCCAAGCCAGGTTTCCGTTCTCGCCATAACAGCAGTTATTGGCAAGACGTTCCCTATATCGGACTCGGTGCTGCCGCTCACTCGTATGACGGACAGAGCCGTTCATGGAACGTCAGTGATATCCGCCAGTATATGGATGCTATCGAGAGGGGCGAGATTCCCTGTGAACGAGAAACACTTGATGACAATACGCACTATAACGATCGCATCACCGTGGCACTACGTACTCGGGAAGGTCTCGACCTAAATACTTTCTCCTCCCAGTATCGAACCTATTGCAAGCGAGAGGCTCAGCGTTTCATCGATGACGGACTGTTGGCACTCGACGGTTCCCATCTCCATCTTACGAGAAAGGGACTCTTCGTCAGCGACTATATCATGAGTTCACTCATCTACCTCGACACCTAAGAAAAGACTAAAATAAAAACAATAGATGACAATGCATTTGAATATTTCCGATGAACAAGTACTCGACAATGCGGGCATTCGCGTAACGGCAGTGCGACTGATGATCTGGCGACAGATACGCCATGGTTTCAATGACGCCTTTAGTTTAGGCGACCTTGAAGCAAAGATGCCGACGGTAGATCGCTCAACCTTGTTCCGTACACTCACATTGCTGACTGATGCCCACCTGTTGCATGACATTGATGACGGCTCAGGTTCACAGAAATACTGTGTCTGCCACTTAGACGACACGCGTCAGTGTCAGGGACATGTTCATCTCACCTGTAGCGAATGCCATCGTACCTATTGTCTTACCGACGTACGCATTCCTGCCGTCCCCCTGCCTGCTGGTTTTATACAGGAAGAGACGGAATACATCGTCAAAGGCATCTGCCCCGTTTGTGCAGAGAAAAAGAAGATACGAAGATACTAAACGGATATCAGTATCTCGCCTAACGTGGGATGGATATGCACCATGTCGCGTAACTCACTGAGCGTGGTATTCCTACACATCAGTACGCTGACTTCCTGTACGATATCGGCACTATGGGCACCATAAGCATGGCAGCCGAGAATCAAACCCTCTGAATAAGTAAACAGTTTCAGCATTCCTTCCGTTGCACCCATCGCCTGCGCCTTACCGTTAGCACGCCAGAAAGACTTGTGGCACTCATAGGCAATGCCTTGCTCTTTCAACTGATCTTCCGTAGGACCCACACAAGCAGCCTCTGGCTCCGTGAAGATAGCAGCAGGCATGATATCGAAACGAATACCATCCTTCTTACCCAAAATATGATTCACGGCTCGTACTGCCTGCATCTCTGCTGCATGGGCTAACATCTGTTTGCCGTTGACATCACCGATGGCATAGATTCCTTTGACGGTAGTCTCGAAATTGGCATCGGCAGTGATACCCTTGCGTTCATCATACTCAAAGCCAGCATTTGCAAAGTCTGGCTGTACACGGGGCTTTCTACCCGTTGCCATCAGAATAACATCGGCATCAAGGTCGGCGACATTCTCTACGGCAGTCTTCATCTTAAAGGTAATGCCCTGCCTTTCGAGATATTTACGCAGACGCTTGGCAATATCACTATCGAGAGCAGGAAGACACTCCTTAAGATACTCGATGACAGTTACCTCTGAGCCAAAACGATTGAACACCGAGGCAAACTCCATACCAATCACACCTGCACCAATGATAGCAAGACGCTTTGGAAGAGTCTCAAGGTTTAACAAGCCTGTAGAATCAACTACACGAGGGTCATCAATACCCTTGATGGGTAGCCACTTGGTTTCAGAGCCTGTAGCGATAATGATATTATTAGAGGTGAGGGGTGAGAGGTGAGAGGTGAGAGAACACACTGTGTGACTGTCAATAAACTTTGCCTTTTCGCGAACCAACGTGATATTAGGATGCGAAAGAATACTCTCTACCCCACTCCGTAATTGAGAGACTACGGTTGCCATACGTTCGCGCGCCTCAGCAAAAGTGGCACTGTGGACATAGGTCTTTGTAGGGATACAACCTACATTCAGACAAGTACCACCTACCTCTGCGTCTTCGAAGATGACAACCTTCAAACCTTGCTGTGCAGCATATTCAGCAGCGCGATACCCACCAGGTCCCGCACCGATGATGATGAGATCAGTTTCTTTCATTGGCTATTGGCTGTTAGCATTTGGCGATATGTCACAACGGGATGCTTGGCGGCGAGCACATCATCGACACGTCCGATAGGTGTCGTATGGGGTGCAGACTTCACTTCATCAGGATTGGTCTTAGCCTCTTCAGCAATCTTTCGCATCACAGCGATAAAACCGTCGAGCGTTTCCTTCGATTCGTTCTCCGTAGGCTCAATCATCAGACTCTCGTGGAAGAGTAACGGGAAATATATCGTGGGTGCATGATAGCCGTAGTCGAGCAACCGCTTTGCCACATCCATCGTGGTGACACCCGCACTCTTATCCTTCAAGCCATCAAACACAAACTCATGACAACAGATGGTGTCGATGGGCAGTTCGTAGACATCCTTCAGACTCTCTTTGATATAGTTAGCGTTGAGCACAGCCAACGGACCTACCTCCTTGATATGCTCACGCCCCAATGAGAGGATATAGGCTAAGGCACGCATCATCACGGCGAAATTACCGTTATAGGGAGATACGTCTTTTCGGAGATACAACTGTATGCCATCACGCACCCCCACAGGACCACTACCAGGACCACCACCACCATGCGGGGTAGAGAATGTCTTATGCAGATTGATGTGCATCACATCAAAGCCCATATCAGCAGGACGGCAAACCCCAAGCATCGGATTCAGGTTGGCTCCGTCGTAGTACATCAGACCACCACAGTCATGGATGAGTTTAGTAATCACAGGGATTTGAGTCTCAAAAAGTCCAAGAGTATTAGGATTGGTCATCATCATGGCGGCGATATTTGGACCTTCTAAAGAAACTATACGTTTTAGATCCTCTATATCCACGAGACCATCAGCACCTGACTTCACCTCGATAATCTCAAAGCCACACATTGCCGCAGAAGCCGGATTGGTACCATGAGCGCTATCGGGGACAATGACCTTCGTGCGACTTAACCCATTATGGCGAGGGTCTCGGTGATAATCTTTGATAATCATTAAACCGGTAAGTTCACCATGAGCACCAGCATAGGGCTTGAAGGTAAAAGCAGACATACCCGTTAGTTCTTTCAAATAGTTCTCCAGCATATCGACCAGAGCTTGGGCACCCACTACAGTCTCTTGGGGTTGACTCGGATGCAGATTCTGGAATTGCGGTAAGGCAGCCATCTCCTCATTGATCTTGGGATTGTACTTCATCGTACATGAGCCCAAAGGATAGAAGCCTGTATCCACACCAAAGTTATTATTCGAAAGATTGGTATAATGACGTACCACTGTCAGTTCATCACATTCGGGTAACTGTGCATCCTCCTGACGACAAAGTTCCTGTGGTATCTCGTAAGTACCATAATTATTCCTCGGCAGACTATAGCCTTTACGTCCCTCTTTCGAGAGTTCGAAAATCAAATTTCCATATAATCGATTATTCATAGGGCAGCAATCTTTACGAGGTTATCAATTTCTTCTTTCGTACGTTTCTCAGTAACGGCAAACAGGATGTTGTTATCGAATCCAAGGGGGAAACCACCCAAAATACCATTATCGAGAAGTTTATAGTAGAGCATCATGGCATCACCGTCGTACTTCACGTAGAACTCATTAAAGAAAGGTTTGTCATAAACAAGATGGAACTTACCTGTCTTCAAGAGTTCGTCGCAAAGATAGTGGGCACCAGCGTAAGACAACTGGGCAGCCTCTTTTAGTCCTTGTTTACCCATCAACGAGCAATAGATGGTGACGAAGAGTGCCATCAACGACTGATTACTACAGATATTTGACGTAGCCTTCTGGCGACGGATATGCTGTTCACGAGCCTGAAGCGTCAACACGAAGGCACGTTGGTCGCGATTATCCTTCGTCATTCCCACGATACGACCCGGCATCTTACGAATCAGTTTCTCCGTGCAACACATATATCCCACATACGGACCACCCCATTGCATGGGAATACCCAACGACTGACCATCACCTACAGCGATATCAGCACCCCACTCACCTGGTGTTTTCAATACGGCAAGGTCAGCAGCGATGCTGTCTATGATGAAGAGCGCCTTCTGTTCATGGCAAGCCTTAGCAAAACCGGTAAAGTCTTCTACGATTCCATAAACATTAGGCTGCTGCACGATAACACCAGCAACACCTTCGAGAGTTGACAGTTGAGAGTTGACAGTTGAGAGTTTAGTCACACCATCCTCTGTAGGAATTGTCACCAGTTCGATACCATGATACAGGGCATAGGTATCAAGCACCTTCCTTGTGTTACTATTCAAGGTTTCTGATACCAGCACCTTGTTTTGTTTCTTACCAGCCGCAACAGCCATCATCATCGCCTCGGCACAAGCTGTCGTACCATCATACATTGAAGCATTAGAGACGTCCATGCCTGTGAGTTCTGCCATCATACTCTGATACTCGAAGATATAATGTAGCGTACCCTGCGATATCTCTGCCTGATATGGGGTGTAGGAAGTCAGAAACTCTGAACGCTGTAACAGTTGCGGAATGACAGACGGCGTATAGTGGTCATAGACGCCATAACCTGCGAAGCAAGTGAGTTGTTTGTTTTGTGAGCCCAGTTTTGCAAAGACATCACGCACCTCCATCTCACTCATTTCCAAAGGAATCTTGTAATCGCCACGGAAGCGGATGCTCTCAGGTATCTGAGCATAGAGGGCATCGATAGAATCGACACCCACAGTTTTTAGCATCGCCTTCAGGTCATCCTGAGTATGCGGAAAATACTTGTAGTCCATATTATTTCTCGCAGAAGGCTGCGTAGGCTTTGGCATCCATAAGATTGTCGAGTTCACTCTTGTCGCTCATCTCCACCTTGATAATCCAATTGGCGAAGGCATCTTGGTTAACCAATTCCGGTTGATCGTCAAGGGCATCATTTACTTCTACGATAGTACCACTGACAGGTGACATCAGGTCGCTGGCAGCCTTGACACTCTCCACAGCGCCAAACTCCTCACCAGCCGTTACTTCATCGTCTACCTCAGGCAGATCAACATACACCACATTACCCAACGCATTCTGGGCATAATCTGTAATGCCGATGAAACCAAAATCACCTTCTACTCTCACATACTCATGCGACTCACTGTAATAGAGTCCTTCAATCACTTTTGCCATAATATTTAATAGTTTTATTTCTTGTATTTCTTGTTATAGAACTGTTTCTTGCAAACAAAACCAGGGAATATCTTCTTACGAATCTGAATCTGTACCTCAGTCAACAAATCACTATATTTCGTATCGATAAGAGCCATACACACACTCTTATCCGTAGAAATCGTATGATAACCTGTCGTCACTTCACCAATCACCTCTCCGTCTTTCAACACGGGATAGCCATGTCGGGGGATCGCCTTATCGCGCAGTTCAATACCTACCAGTTTCTTTGCAGGTCCCTTTGCTTTCTGCTCAGCCAATGCCTCTTTACCAATAAACTCTTCTTTATCAAGTTTGACAAAGGCACCCAGTCCTGCCATCAACGGTGTAATCTGATCAGATAGTTCATCACCATAAAGAGGCAGTCCCACTTCGAAACGCAACGTATCACGACAACCAAGTCCACAGGGTTTTACACCTGCCGCTATCAGTTTGTCCCAGCAAGCATTGATATAGTCGGCTGAAGCATAAATCTCAAAACCGTCCTCACCCGTATAACCTGTCCTTGACACAATCACATCCCCGATAGTCTTAAACGTGTAAAACGTTAGTTCATTACAAGGAATGGATAATACCTGCTCCATCATTTTTTCAGACTCAGGACCTTGGACGGCAATCTCACCATATTGGTCACTCTGATTTTCTAAAGTCACATCAAAGTCTAATGCCTGTTGCTGAATCCACGCCCAGTCCTTGTCAATGTTCGAAGCATTGATCACGAGGAAGAAACGATCATCAGCCATCTTGTAAACTAAAAGATCGTCCACTACGCCACCGTCCTCATAACACATCATGCCATAAAGGATCTTACCAACAGGGATACCTCGCACATCATTCGTGAAAATATGGTTCACATAGCGTTCAGCATCCTTACCTGTGATGAGTACTTCGCCCATGTGACTGACATCGAAAACGCCACAATAATACCGTACTGCAAGATGTTCGTCTACAATGTCCGTATAATATATAGGCATATCAAAACCGCCAAAAGGAGAGATAAAGGCTCCCAAGGCTACGTGTTTGTCATAAAGACAAGTCTTTTTAATTTCCATATAGTTTGCTTATTCTGTCAGTAAATCAATAAAATCCGCTTTCATAAGGTTCATGATGATATCATCAATTCGGTCGGGCAGGATACGATTGAGAGCGCCTACTTCCAAAGGAACATCCTTCAGTTTATCGAGCAGACCTTTATCAAGATCGCCTATCAAGAAAAAGTCACCCATCAAATTGATATTTTTGATGATACCGTTTTTCTGTTCTATATGTGCTTCAAACTCCCCCACACCCTCAATGCGGCGCTTCTTGACAAGCGTAGAACGGGGATTTTTACCATAAATAAACTCATCGGAAAGGTATCCTTTCTCTATCTGTTCTATCTCCTGAATATCTTTCTCGCCAAGCATATAATCCTCGTCACAAAGTTGACGATGAACAAAGTCCATGAATTCTGGTAGGCTAAGATTAATATAGTTCTTCAAGAAGTCCACATGCTGATGGATGCTTTTTACTCCTTTCGAAATCAGTTTGGTAGTCGGTGGCGTAATGGATCCTGCCATATTCAGCATATCCGTATCATAAAGCATAGTACCATGTACGATGCTGCGACCAGGAATTTTATAGAAAGCATTACCCGATACTTTTTTATTGCCGATCATCACATCATTACGTCCGGATGCCGATGCATCGACTCCCAGTTTATGCAATACCAGTACTACCATATTAATATAGCGATTAAAGGTGAATCCCACCTGTTCTTCGCTGGTAATATAAGAGAACATTACATTGTTCATGTCTGCATACACGCAACCGCCCCCGCTCTTCCGTCGATAAGTCTGAATATGATGCTTACGACAGAAATCAAGATTCACCTCGTTCTCGATGAGTTGGTTACGCCCAAAGATAACGCTGGGTTCCACCTGCCACATGAAGAAGCATTCATCTTCTTTCACGTGTCTCGCCACGTATTCCTCCATGGCTAAATAGAAAGAGAGTCGTCTGACTTGTTTGTCGGGCAGTGTAATGTATAGCATATATTGGTTTTTAGAATCATCGTCCCCCACACCGCTATCGATGCAAGGGACGATGCCAGTTATATCATACTACTATTCGTCAAGCAGTATCTTCATCATCTCACAGGCTGCTTTTGCCACACTGGTACCAGGACCGAAGATGGCAGCCACACCAGCCTTGTAAAGGAAGTCGTAGTCTTGGGCGGGGATGACACCGCCAGCGATGACCATAATATCCTCACGACCGAGTTTCTTCAACTCTTCGATGAGTTGTGGAATCAGCGTCTTGTGACCAGCAGCGAGACTGGAGGCACCGACGATATGCACGTCATTCTCCACAGCCTCACGTGCTGCCTCGGCAGGAGTCTGGAACAGCGGTCCCATATCCACGTCGAAACCGCAGTCAGCATAACCTGTTGCTACGACCTTTGCACCACGGTCATGACCATCCTGACCCATCTTCGCTACGAAGATACGCGGACGACGACCCTCACGTTTAGCAAACTCTTCTGTCAACGCACAGGCTTTCTCAAAGTCTGTGTCGTTCTTACTTTCTGATGAATACACGCCTGAAATTGTTCTGATTACTGCTTTATAACGACCTACGATTTCCTCGCAGGCATCTGATATCTCACCCAACGTACAACGCAACTGAGCAGCCTTCACGGCAAGGTCGAGTAAGTTATTCTCGCTCTTCTTACCCTCGTTGAAGTCACGTACACAATCTGTGATTGCTTTAAGTGCTGCCTGACAAGCAGCCTCATCGCGTTTGCTACGAACTTCCTTCAGACTCTCCTCCTGCTGCTTACGTACAGCAGTGTTGTCGACCTCGAGGATATCGATAGGATCCTCGTGTTCCAGACGATACTTGTTGGTACCGACAATGGTCTGAACGCCTGAGTCGATACGAGCCTGAGTACGTGCTGCAGCCTCCTCGATACGCATCTTTGGAAGACCCGTCTCGATAGCCTTAGCCATACCGCCCAGTTTCTCAATCTCCTGGATATGCTCCCAAGCCTTGTGTACCAGCTCATTGGTCAGAGTCTCAACATAGTAGCTACCAGCCCATGGGTCGATTTGCTTGCAGACCTTCGTCTCATTCTGGATATAAATCTGGGTGTTACGAGCGATACGAGCCGAGAAGTCGGTAGGCAGAGCGATAGCCTCATCAAGCGCATTGGTATGCAGCGACTGGGTGTGACCCAATACAGCAGCCATGGCCTCGATACAAGTACGACCTACATTGTTGAATGGATCCTGCTCGGTGAGCGACCAACCAGAGGTCTGAGAGTGGGTACGCAGAGCCAGCGACTTAGGATTCTTAGCGCCAAAACTCTTCACAATCTTAGCCCAAAGCAGACGACCAGCACGCATCTTGGCAATCTCCATGAAGTGGTTCATACCAATCGCCCAGAAGAAAGACAGACGAGGAGCAAAAGCATCCACATCAATGCCAGCATTAACACCAGTACGCAGGTAGTCCATACCATCGGCGAGGGTGTAAGCCAACTCAATATCAGCCGTAGCACCAGCCTCCTGCATGTGGTAACCCGAAATAGAGATACTGTTGAACTTCGGCATCTTCTGAGAGGTGTACTCGAAGATATCGGCGATGATCTTCATGGAGAATGCAGGTGGATAGATATAGGTATTACGCACCATGAACTCCTTCAGAATATCGTTCTGGATAGTACCAGCCATCTCCTCCAACTGAGCACCCTGCTCCAGACCTGCTACAATGTAGAAAGCAAGGATAGGCAATACTGCACCGTTCATGGTCATTGATACAGACATCTTGTTCAAGGGAATACCAGAGAAGAGCACCTTCATATTCTCCTCGTTACAGATAGACACACCTGCCTTACCTACATCACCCACCACACGGGCGTTGTCAGGGTCATAACCACGGTGTGTCGGCAGGTCGAAGGCTACAGAAAGACCTTTCTGACCAGAAGCGAGGTTACGACGATAGAATGCATTCGATTCCTCAGCCGTAGAGAATCCAGCATACTGACGGATTGTCCATGGACGGAAGGGATACATCATGGAATACGGACCACGGAGATAAGGAGGAATACCAGCAGTATAATCGAGGTGCTCCATACCTTCGAGGTCTTCTTTTGTATAAACAGGACGAACCTCAATATGCTCGGGGGTCTTCCAGTTTTCTACGATTCCATTGTCTTTAATCCACTTGGCACCATCTTGAGCCTTGATGCCTGCATAGATATCAATATCTTTAAATTGTTTACGCATAATTCAAGTCTCCTATTCTTTAAATACCAAGTTTCTGATTATATTCTTTCAAAGTCTCAAGTACGTTACACTTCACGTGAACAAAGTTCTCGATGCCAGCAGCCTTCAGATCCTCCATACAAGCAGGTGCACCAGCGACAACGAACATCGCACGACCATTCAAATACTTGAAGGCAGGGATGGCATACTCCGCATACTCGTCGTCGGAAGAGCAGATGACTACGATATCGGCCTTAGCCTCGAGTGCTGCATCAACACCCTCCTCGACGGTCTTGAAGCCGAGGTTATCAATCACCTTGTATCCAGCGCAAGCCAGGAAGTTGCAAGAGAACTGCGCACGAGCCTGACGCATGGCGAGATTACCAATGGTCAGCATGAAGGCAGTAGGCACCTTCGTCTCTTCGGTATGAATGCGCAAATCTTCAAAGTCAGCAGCGAGGCGAGTGGTCTCGAGCTTCTTGAAGGGAGCCGTTTCGTTTGTTGCTGTGCCACAGCAACAAGCACAACTTACAGCGCGCTTGCCTTCACTCTTCTCAGTGAAGTTGGGGAACTGGTTGGTGCCTAGCAGAAACTCCTTGCGCTTGGCAGCATCACCATGACGCTTCACATTCGTAGCATTGATGTCGTCCTGAACAGTACCAGCCTTGACAGCAGCGAGGAAACCGCCCTCCTCTTCTATCTTGAGGAAGAGTTTCCAGCCTTCCTGAGCTAGTGCATCCGTCAGGTGTTCAATATAATAAGAACCTGCTGATGGGTCAACGATACGGTCGAAATGGCTCTCTTCCTTAATCAACAACTGTTGGTTACGGGCAATACGCTCACTGAAGTCAGTAGCTTTCTCGTATGGAGCATCAAATGGTGTTACCACCATCGAATGAACACCACCAAGGGCTGCACTCATCGCTTCCGTCTGAGAGCGTAGCAGATTTACATAAGAGTCAAATAATGTTTGATTATACGTTGACGTGCTGGCATTGATCACCATCTTACAGGCACAGTCACACTTTGGTTCATACTGTTTCACAATCTGTGCCCAAAGCAGACGAGCAGCACGGAACTTCGCAATCTCCATGAAATAATTCTCCGAAATACCCATATAGAACTTGATGCTCTTAGCAGCAAGGTCGACATCCACACCTGCATCAACGAGTTGTTGCAGATACTCATTACCCCAAGCAAGAGCGTAACCCAGTTCCTGTACGATGTACGCACCACTGTTGTTCAATGTGTCGGAATGCACCATCACACAACGCAGGTTGGGATAGTCCTTCAGTGTCTCAACAATCTTGGGCAGATCAGCCAACAAAGCGCCAGCGTCCTTGCCCTTCTGAAGCATGGCGTCAATAGGGTCAAAACCCACACCACCGACAATCTTCTCCTTGTCGTAACCCTGCTTCTCAAAATACTTAACCAGCAATTCTGCCAATTCGACAGCATGCTTCGGACAAGTGCGATAACTTACCTCCACAATATCGAGGCGGATATCCTTGAGCAGTGTCTCAATAAACTCAGCACTTACCTTGTCACCACCAAAACGGAAGCCCAGTGAGTCAACACCCTTGTTCAGAATATCGAGTGCCTTCTTGTTTGCCTCAGCAGGGTCGTCAACCTTGATGTTCTGACGAACATACCACTCATTAGAGTCTTTTTTGTTACCACGCACAAAGGGGAACTCGCCCGGCAATGCATCTGGGGTTTTCAGGTTCGCCAAATCTTCTCGGCGATAGAAAGGCTGTACATTGAAGCCTTCATTGGTTCTCCACACGAGTCGTTTCTGGAAGTCGGCACCTTTCAGGTCCACTTCAATCTTGTCCAACCATTCCTGAGTGGTTGGCGCTTGGAACTCGGCGAAGAGTTTTTCTTTGTTTGCCATAAATGATGTTTTATTATATAAGTTGTTTTAAGTTCACGTCTTACATTGGGACACGCCCCGTTACAGCCTACAAAGATAACAATATTTTCTCAACTACCGAAGATTTTAATAATATTTTCATATTTATGAAAAATAGTTGCACAAAAATTATTTTATTGCGCAATTTTTGACTAACTTTGCAAGCCGTAAAGAGAAAAGTATGTTATGGAATCGCTTCAATGGCTAAAAGACTTGTTTCTAACAACTGACTCCGTAGCGCATATCACATTGCTCTACGCCATAGTCATTGCCGTAGGAGTCTACTTAGGAAAACTGAAGATAGGAGGCATCTCGCTGGGTGTCACCTTTGTGTTGTTTGCTGGAATCGTGGCAGGACACATCGGTTTTACGGCACCTCTCCCTATTCTGACCTTTATTCAAGACTTCGGACTGATACTCTTCGTGTTTATGATTGGTATGCAGGTCGGACCTGGTTTCTTCGAGAGTTTCGGTACAGCAGGCATCAAACTCAACGGGCTTGCCGCTATCATCGTCCTGCTGAACATCTTGGTGATGTTTGCCTGCTACTTTATTTTCTTCGACACTTCTGACGTCACCAGTCTTCCAATGATGGTGGGTACTTTGTACGGTGCCGTCACCAATACGCCAGGTCTTGGTGCTGCCAACGAGGCATTAGGTTCCGTGTTTAGTTGTAATCCTCCCCAAATTGCCTCTGCATACGCCTGTGCCTATCCGCTCGGTGTGTTAGGTATCATCGGTGCTACTATATTAATAAGGTATCTCTGTAACATCAAACTGGAAAGAGAGGAAGCAAGGCTGAAAGCCATGGAAGAGACTTCCGCCGACAAAAAACCGTACAAGATGCACTTAGAGGTCACGAACAAATACTTGGAAGGCAAGACACTATTACAGGTGCACGACTTCCTGAACCGTGATTTCGTCGTATCCCGCATCGTACATGACGGTGAGTTGTCGATTCCCAACCGCGACACAATTTTCCATTTAGGTGACCAAATGCTCATCGTATGTGCTGAGGCAGACCAAGAGGCAATTACCGCCTTCATTGGTCCTAAACTTGATATCGACTTTGAGCAACAGGATCAGCCATTGGTATCGAAACGTATCTTAGTCACCAATCCGAACATCAACGGTAAGACATTGGCATCCATGCACTTCTCCAGTGTTCATGGAGTCAACGTAACGCGTGTGACTCGTCATGGTATGGACCTCTTTGCTACAGCAAGTCTTCCCCTGCAAGTAGGTGACAGAATCATGGTAGTAGGTCCTGAGGATGCCGTAGACCGTGTTGCTAACAAGATGGGCAACTCCATACGTCGTCTGGATGCCCCTAATATCGCTACGATTTTCGTGGGTATTATCATCGGTATCATCTTCGGTTCCCTGCCCATTGCCATTCCTGGCATGCCTGTTCCTTTGAAACTGGGTATCGCAGGCGGTCCCCTCATCATCGCCATCCTCATTGGACGTTACGGATATAAGATACACCTCGTGACCTACACAACTACCTCCGCCAATATGATGCTGCGTGAAATCGGACTGGTACTCTTCCTCGCATCAGTAGGCATTAAGGCGGGAGCCTCGTTCTTCTCGACGGTGGTAGACGGCGGAGGACTGCTTTACGTGCTGACAGGATTCCTTATCACGATTATCCCCATCCTGATTGTAGGTCCCATTGCACGTATCAGATACAAACTCAATTACTTCACGATGATGGGTATGATAGCAGGTACCTATACCGATCCGCCAGCACTCGCCTATGCCAATAGTGTTTGCTCCAAGGAAGCACCTGCCGTAGGCTATTCGACGGTCTATCCGTTGTCTATGTTCCTCCGTATCTTTACGGCACAACTTGTTGTGCTCTTCTTCTGTGGATAATAAGACATAAAAACAAACATAATACACGTACAGTTAGATTTATGAACAAATTCGGATTACTGTTAGGCGTCACACTACTGACTGGCACCTCTACGATGCGAGCACAAATGGATGCAAGCATCAAACTGAACGAGGTGATGACCAATAACGACGCCAGCCTGCAGGACGAATACGGACAACACAAGGCGTGGATAGAGATTGAGAATATCTCTCACTCTACGTACAATATCCGTGGGATGTATATCACCACCGACCGTTCCGTTCTCGACAAATCGATGAGTGTACCCGAACGCATCAAACGTATGAGCATCATCCCTAATGGTGATGCACGTACAAACCTGAGTGGACGGCAGCATCTCGTTCTTTTCTGCAATAGCCAACCCAACCTGGGTGCATTGCATCTCTCCGTTCCCGTTGACCCCGCAAAGCCTGTATGGGTAGCTCTCTACAATGGCAACGCTACTCAACTCATTGATTCCGTTACCATCCCCGTTTTGGCTGCCAACCAATCATTTGCACGTATTGCCAACAACGGCAACACAAAAGACTGGGAAGTAAAGTCTGGCGACCGTGTAACCCCTGGTATTGCCAATGTGACTACCGTCAGCGAATCGAAGATTGATAAGTTTAAGCGTGAGGACCCACATGGTTTCGCAATGGCCATCATGGCGATGGGTATCGTCTTCCTTTGCCTTGCCTTGTTATGGATTTTCTTTACGATCTTCGGCATGATTATGCGCCATCGTGAAACAGCAAAGAAAGTCATCAATACCCAACCTATCAAGCCGATTACCAAGACGGTAGAGAAGACGATGGAGGTTGGACATAAGACTGGTGTGATGCTGAAAGAAGGTCTTAACACAAAAGGTATCGACAAAGAGGTATATATGGCTGTCATCGGTATGGCACTCAAACAGTATGAGGATGATGTCCACGACGTGGAGAGTGGCGTTATCACCATCAAGTCAAAAGATACGGGTTGGGACGATGAGTATTCTCAGATGACCCAGTTCCACGACCCTGTCGTACCGACCACACACACTGCTCCTAATATCCCTACAGGACCTGAGTTAAAATAAAGTTTAGAGTATAGAGATTAAAGTTTAGAGATATGAACAAGTATCAATATAAAGTACAAGGTGTTGACTACGAAGTAGAAATCGAGGAAGTAGAAGGCAACATCGCCAAAGTGAATGTCAATGGTATCCCATTTGAGGTAGAACTGCAACAGCCCATCAATGCGGCAAAGCATCCCAATATTGTCAAGCCCAAGGTTGAGGCTCCGAAACCTGCTCCCGCAGCAAGCGCACCCGTTGCAGCAGCTGCACCTGCTCCAGCTGCCCCTGCAGGTGCTGGAAATGCACAGAAAGCACCGCTGCCTGGAACAATTACGAGTATCAACGTAAAGGTCGGTGACACCGTTGCCGTCGGCGATGTGGTCATTGTATTGGAGGCCATGAAGATGCAGAACAACATCGAGGCAGAATACGCTGGAACTATCACCTCTATCACTGTCAATGTCGGTGACTCCGTCATGGAAGGAGCTGTTATGTTAACGATAGGATAATTGACTATTATGGGATTTACGAATTTTATCATCGAAAATTTCAATGAGTTCCTGACATACACAGGCTTTGCCAATGCCACAGCAGGAAACCTCATTATGATAGCGGTTGGTGCGCTCTTCATCTGGCTTGCCATCAAGAAAGACTTTGAGCCACTGCTACTTGTCCCCATAGGCTTAGGTATCATTCTGGGAAACATTCCCTTCCGTGCCGATGCCGGTCTGGAAATAGGTCTTTATGAAGACAATTCAGTACTAAACATCTTCTATCAGGGTGTTCGTCAAGGATGGTATCCTCCTCTGATTTTCTTAGGAATCGGAGCCATGACAGACTTCTCGGCTCTGCTTGCTAATCCGAAGTTGATGCTGATTGGTGCAGCAGCCCAGTTCGGTATCTTCGGTGCCTATATGTTTGCACTTGCCCTTGGTTTTGAACCTAATCAGGCAGCAGGTATTGCCATCATCGGAGGTGCCGATGGTCCTACTGCTATCTTCCTGAGCAGTAAGCTCTCTCCCAACCTAATGGGAGCGATTGCCGTCTGTGCCTATTCATATATGGCACTGGTACCATTGATTCAACCACCATTGATGCGCCTGTTGACCACCAAGAAAGAACGCGTCATCAAGATGAAACCTGCCCGTGAGGTATCACAGACAGAACGTATCTTGTTCCCGATTATCGGACTGTTGCTGACAACCTTCATCGTTCCTTCTGGTCTGCCTTTGCTGGGTATGTTGTTCTTTGGTAATCTGTTGAAGGAGTCAGGTAAGACAACCCGTCTTGCCAAGACTGCTGGTGCTGCCCTGAATGATATCGTGGTTATGCTGCTTGGATTGACAGTAGGCTGTTCCACACAGGCATCAGAGTTCCTGACGATTAACACAATCTATATCTTTGCTATCGGTGCAGGTGCCTTCATCATTGCCACCATGAGTGGAGTATGTTTCGTGAAGGTGATGAACCTCTTCCTGCCGAAAGACAAGAAACTCAATCCGCTGATTGGTAACGCCGGTGTAAGTGCCGTTCCTATGGCAGCCCGTATCTCCAACAACCTCGGTTTGGAATACGATCGCCATAACTTCCTGCTGATGCATGCGATGGGACCGAATGTGGCTGGTGTCATCGGCTCTGCAGTAGCAGCTGGTGCTCTGCTCGGCTTCCTATCATAAAAGCAACCAATATAAAAAAAATGGCAATCTTTTAACGGATTGCCATTTTTTTTGTATCTTTGCAGGGTTATTTAAAGGAAAAAGCATGAAACTGCCTCACATTTTCAGACATAACAGTTCCATTGCTGATAGGCTGACATGGCGTGTCATCCTATCTATGACTGTTATATTTACTATCATCCTGGCTTTTATCCTCTTTATCATTTGGGCAGTGGCTTTCTATATTCTCTTGGGACTGAACAGTACCGCTATGGAAGTCTCCAACGAGAAAATCAACAATGTCTTCGTTACTGTCGAGACAGCCGTTTCTAATAATATTCCAGAAGTTGAGGAGAATATCGGTAACGACCATCGTCTGTATTTCGCTCAAGAGAATCTGTTAAAACTGAATCCCAATATCGTGGGAGCTGCAGTAGCTTATAATCCTGACTATGAACCAAAGAAAGGAGAACTATTCTCACCTTATGCTTATCGCGATAGCACAGGCATCCACACTAAACAATTGAACGACCAGTCATACGACTATCTCCATCAGGAATGGTATCTGCAACCTATCGAACAAGGAAAGGGTGTCTGGTCTGAGCCTTATATTGATAAGGGTGGCGGAGAAATCCCAATGATTACCTATTCATTACCACTCACTAACAGCAAAGGAGAGATATACGCCGTCCAGACAGCAGATATCTCATTAGACTGGCTGACAGACCTTACCCAGAAAATGGACAGTGCCTTCAATGAGGATTTCAATCTGTCTTTGGATGAAGACCTTGTCAACAATGCCTATAGTTTCATTGTTTCTCGTAAAGGTACCTTTGTGGTACATCCTGACAAGGATATGGTACTCAAAGAGAGTCTCTACACCTTCTTCAAGAAAAACACCAACAAAAATGACAGCATCGTTCACGCTGTACTGAATTCAAAAGAAGATAGTGTATTTTCCTTTTCTGACAAGAACGGCCGTTTATACACATTGTTCTATGCACCTATCGAACATACTGGATGGACCATGGGAATTATCGTTCCTACAAGGAACATCATGAAGCCTATCCTCTATTTCTTAGGCGTTCTTATCTTATTGATGGTGGTAGGACTTTTCATCATTGCACTCATCTGTCGGAAAGTCATCCGTAATATTACCAAGCCAATACAACGCTTTGCAGTATCAGCCGACGAGATAGCCAAAGGAAACTTTGATGCACCGTTGCCTGTCATCAGAAGCAAGGACGAAATGCGTCGCCTGCATGACTCATTCAAACTTATGCAGTTCTCACTGGTTGAGCGTATCGAAGAACTGAAGACGGTCAATGAAGAAAAAGGTCGTATTGAGGGAGAACTCACCATTGCCCGTAATATTCAGATGGCAATGCTGCCAAAGGTCTATCCTCCCTACCCCGACCGTAATGATATTGATATCTATGGACAGCTGACTCCTGCTAAGGAAGTCGGTGGAGACCTCTATGATTTCTTTATCCGTGACGAGAAACTGTTTTTCTGTATCGGTGACGTGAGTGGAAAGGGCGTTCCCGCCTCGTTGGTCATGGCGATGACACGTGCCATGTTCCGTACAATCTCCGCACATGAGAATCGTCCTTCTAAGATATTAAATATCATCAACGATGCCATGTCGGATAACAACGACTCCAGTATGTTTGTTACGTTCTTTGTCGGAGTACTTGACCTACCCACAGGACGACTCAGATATTGTAATGGCGGACATAACGCTCCTATTACCATCTATCAAGATCGCATCCGTTTCTTTGATGTGATTCCCAACCTGCCGATTGGCATTGTCAAGTCTTTCGACTTTAAAGAGCAAGAGACCATCATGCCTCAGGGAGCCTCTATCTTCCTCTATACCGACGGACTTAACGAAGCAGAGAATAGAGAACATGAGCAACTGGGCGATGATAAGGTTTTGGAGGTTGCCCAACAAATGGCATCACTCTCTGCAGAGGAACAAACCAATCTAATGACGAAGGCGGTAGAGGAACATATCAACGGTGCAGAACAAAGTGACGACCTGACGATGTTGAGCATCAAGTATCTCCATCAACAAGATGAAGATGCCAAAACGCGCCGTCTCACGTTGAAGAACGATGTGGAAGAACTCACGAAACTTCCTGAGTTTGTCGATACCGTCTGCGAAGAGGCTGGTGTTGACATGGCATTGATTGCCAGTCTGAACCTCGCTTTGGAAGAAGCTGTTACCAATGTTGTACTCTACGCCTATGAAGGTGGAGAGGGAACCGTGGATATCGATGCTGTCTACACAAATAAGTATCTGAGATTCATCATCACAGATAGCGGTATCGCCTTCGACCCGACCAAGAAGGAAGAGGCTGATACGACTTTGAGTGCGGAAGAACGCCCGATTGGCGGCCTGGGCATCCATCTTGTCAGACAAATCATGGATTCTGTCAACTACGAGAGGATCGACGGCAAGAACGTGCTGACACTCATTAAGAAACTGAAACCAACTAAAAAATAAAACTATCATATGAAACGCATCTTGACATATTTGTTGTTTCTCTCCTGTACAATAGCCTATGCACAGGACAAACTGATTTTCACGCCGCAATGGACGGCACAAGCTCAGTTTGCCGGTTATTATGTGGCACAGGAAAAAGGCTTCTACAAGGAAGCAGGGATTAATGTGGAAATTGTCCATCCGTCTGTCACCCAGTCTGCCATGGGACGTATCCGCAATAACGAGAGTCACGCAACCACTTTGCAGTTGGTTCAAGCAATGGACATCATTGACAATGGCATTCCTCTGGTTAACATTCTGCAAACCTCTATGAATAATGCCTTGGTCATTGTATCGCGCCGCAACAAAAACCCCTTAACGCAGAAAGGGGCAAAGGTTGGTATTTGGAATGCTGGATTCGGACAACTCGCCATCTGTATGAGCATCAAAGAAGGACTCGAATATGAATGGATACCCTATGCCAGCAACATCAACCTTTTTGTATCAGGTGCTATCGACGCTACCTTGGCCATGAGTTATAATGAGTACTACCAATTGAAGCAAACAGGAATCAATTTGACGAAAGACAATGTGTACCGCTTCTGTGATCATGGTTATAATGTTCAAGAAGACGGTGTATATATGACGCGTGATTACTACAATAAGCACAAAGATCAGGCACGCCGCTTTGCCGCTGCGAGCAAAAAAGGATGGGAATGGGCTGCCGCTCATCCAGAAGAGACATTGGAAATCGTCATGCAATATGTACAAAAGGAACGTATCGCCACCAACCGCATCCTGCAGAAACTGATGCTTGAAGATATTCTTAGACTACAAATAGATCGTGAGTCCAAGAAACGTGAATTCCGTCTGCGCCCAGATATGGTGAAGCAAGCCAGCAAACTGATGGTAGAACATATGATGTTGGGACGTGAAATAACTTATCAGGAAATTATAGCGAAATAATGATATGATGAATCTGACAAAACATATCCGGAACTCACTATCCACCAGGCTCAGCCTATGGATCGTTATATTTGCAGCCCTCATCTTCCTCATTGCTATGGGTTTCTTGTTCTATGAGTCACGTGAAGCGATACGCAAGGAAGCCATCAATCATGCTACCCAGATATTGGACAATACTGCAGAGCGCGTAAATACTATTCTCACAAAAGTAGAAGTAGCAACGAACAATACCGACTGGCTCGCTGCACGTCATCTGGATGCCCCTGACTCTATGTTTGTCTACACCAAGCGCATCCTGAAGAACAATCCCGACCTGAATGGTTGCTCTATTGCTTTTGAACCTTATTTCTTCAAAGACCGTGGGCGTTATTTCTCTGCCTACTCTCTGAACGATCACGGTGAAATCAAGACGATACAGGAAGGTAATGAGCACTACGAATATTTCTCCTTTGACTGGTATCAATTGCCGAAACTGTTGGATCGCCCTTGTTGGACGGAGCCCTTCAGTGACTACAATCCAGAAGGTATCTATTCTGCCGATAGGATTATCTCCTATTGTAAGCCGTTGAAAGACGGTCAGGGAAAGTATGTCGGCACCATCTCCGTCGACCTTTCGTTAGACTGGCTTTCAAATACTATTTCGGCCGTGAAGCCCTACCCCAATTCCTATAGTATCATGATTGGACAAAGTGGTACATTCTTCGTGCATCCTGACACGACGAAACTATTCTATCAGACTATCTTTACCGAGACATTGGAAAAGCCTGATACCGCTATGACCAACCTCGGACATGCGATGCAGGCTGGCGAGGAAGGTATGCGTCAGATGGTGATGGATGGCAAAGACTGTTACGTATTCTACAAACCATTGGGAACTACGGGATGGAGCGTTGCCATCGTTTGTACAGAGAGTGATATCTTCGGAGGTTACCACCGATTGGTGAACATCGTTATTGCCATTATCGTCATCGGACTAGGTATCATGCTCTATGTATGCAGTCGTGTGATTACCAAAGAACTGAATCCACTCCAACAACTGGCACATGAGGCAGAAGCCATTGCTTCAGGACAATTTAACGAAACACTCCCACCGACCAATAGGACTGATGAGATAGGAAAGCTTAGTCAATCCTTCAGTAACATGCAGCAGTCACTGAATAATTATATAGAGGAACTGAAAGAGACCACAGCATCAAAGGCGTTGATAGAAGGAGAGTTGCAGATTGCAAGCAATATCCAGATGTCGATGTTACCTAAGATATTCCCTCCCTACCCTGACCGTAATGATATTGACATCTTCGGACAACTGACTCCTGCCAAGGAAGTCGGTGGCGACCTCTATGATTTCTATATCCGCGATGAAAAGCTGTTCTTCTGTATCGGTGACGTAAGTGGCAAGGGCGTTCCTGCCTCGTTGGTGATGGCGATGACACGTGCGATGTTCCGTACCGTTTCCGCTCATGAGAACCAACCTGCAAAGATTGTCAATGCTATCAATGGAGCCATGTCGGAGAGCAACGACTCCAATATGTTTGTCACGTTCTTTGTCGGAGTGCTCGATTTGCCTACAGGACGACTGAGATATTGTAATGCAGGACATAATGCTCCCATTGCCATCACGCATGAGAATGCACATTTCCTTGATATCATCCCCAACCTGCCCTTGGGTATTTTGGCTGATTTCCATTTTGAGGAACAGGAGGTACAGATACCTCATGGAGCCTCTATCTTCCTCTATACAGATGGACTCAACGAGGCAGAGGATATTAATCACGCACAATTGGGTGATGAGAAAATTTTAGAAGTCGCCCAACAAATGACTACCCTTTCTTCCAGAGAACAGATTAGTCTCATGGCTAAAGTCGTGACAGAGCATGCCAACGGTGCTGAGCAAAGTGATGATTTAACCATATTGAGCATCAGGTATCTCCATCAGCAAGACGAAGATGCAAAGTCTCGCCGTCTCACTTTGAAAAACAATGTTGAAGAACTCACGAAACTACCTGAGTTCATCGATACTGTCTGCGAAGAGGCTGGTGTTGACATGGCACTGATTGCCAGTCTAAATCTTGCTGTAGAAGAGGCCGTCACCAATGTCGTACTCTATGCCTATGAAGGTGGAGAGGGAACCGTGGATATCGATGCTGTCATCACCGACAAACAACTCAGATTCATCCTCACAGACAGTGGTATTGCCTTCGACCCGACCAAGAAGGAAGAGGCAGATACGACTCTGAGTGCGGAAGAACGTCCGATTGGCGGACTGGGCATCCATCTCGTCAGACAGATTATGGACTCTGTCAACTACGAGAGAATTGACGGCAAGAATATTCTAACCCTCATCAAGAAACTATAGTTTAGAATAAGAAAATGGATCAGATCTTTTTCATAGGAATCAGCCTGCAGGGATGGATAACCCTCGTTACGGTGATGAGCATCTTCATCGTGATGGCGCGTACCCGTATTCCTGCCGTAGTGGCATTCCTTGGTGCCCTGACAGTTCTGTTAGTTACAGGTATCGTCACTGAGGCAGAAGGTCTGGCAGGATTCGGCAGTGAGCCAGTTGTCGTACATGCTGCCTTCTTCGTCGTCATGGCGGGACTGATGCAGACAGGTGTGCTCTACTGGTTAACCAAGCATTTGTTAGGCACCCCCAAGAACTACCAACAGGCCATCGTCAAGCTGATGGTACCTATCGCGTCGTTAGCAGCCTTCCTGAATTCCGTCAATGTCGTGGCATTGTTCATCGACGTAGTGAAGATATGGGCCCGTAAACTCAGTACACAGCCCTCGCGCCTGCTGATACCCTTGAGCTATGCTGCCACTTTGGGTGGTACGTGTACGTTGCTGGGTAACTCTTCCAATCTGGTGATTTCCGGCTTGTATGCCGACCAGACGGGAAAAGCATTGAATTTCTTTGACCCATTGATTCCCGGTCTGTTCTGTACCATCGTCGGAACCATTCTCGTCATTCTGTTCCGTAATATGATACCACGCAGAGAGTCACCCGAAACCTCCTTCGAATCGACCAGTGATTATACCGTCGAACTATTGGTACCCACCGAGAACGAAGCCGTAGGACTGACTACTGACGAGGCAGGGCTGCGTAACGTACGAGGCGGATCACTCATTGAAATTGTCCGTTTCGATAAGGAAATTATCGCACCCGTTCCCAAAGATGAGTTCATTCTTGGAGGTGACCGCCTCATCTATTCCGGACAGATCAATGAGATTCTGGAACTGAAGCGCACGCATGGACTGGTGGCTGCCGACCATCATGTCTACAGTATCAGCGAGATAGACAACAACCGCAAGATGCGTACTGCCTATGTGGGCTTTGGCAGCGACCTGATTGGTTCACGCATGAGTAGCAATGAGTTTGAGCGTCGCACGGATATCACGCTGGTAGCCGTTGCCCGTCAGGGAAAGCGTGTTGACGAACAACCTCGTGAAGTAGAGTTGGAGGCCGGTGATACGTTGCTGTTGGAATGTCCGCCTAAGGACGACACAGAGATTGCCCAGATGACGAAAGGCAGTCTGACCTTCTTCGATTCCCACTTCATTCCGCAGTTGGGCAAGAAGACCATCTATTCCTCTGTCATCCTCATCGTGATGTTCCTCCTATCGATGTTACATATCCTGCCGCTGATGGCTACTACGATGCTAGCTGCTGGTGCGATGCTAATCCTCAAATGCTGTCGTGCACAGAACGTGACGCGATATATTGAATGGGACCTCCTCTTGATACTCGGTGCAACGGTGGTATTCAGTACCGCCATCACCAAGACGGGTATCGCGGCTGTCATTGCTACGGGTGTCTTGGATATCTGCGGCCATCATCCGCTACTAATTATGGCGGTGTTGTGTATCCTCGCTTCATTGGTCAGTGAATTGGTCAGCGATGTCGGTGCGAGTGGTGTGTTCTTCCCTATTGCTTATCAGGCAGCGATAGACCTGGGGTGCAACCCGATGCCGTTTGTCATCTCACTGATGCTTGCCGTAACGACGAGTTTCGCCTCGCCCATCGGTTCCAGTACCCACATGCTCATCTACGGTCCTGGTGGTTTTAAATTCACTGACTTCATGAAGATCGGTCTATGGATGCACCTCTTCCTGTTGGCCGCCAACCTGCTGATAGTAAACATTGTTTATCCATTGTAATCATATAAACAAAATAACAGGCTTATGAAAACTACATTCCGTGAGGAGAACGGCAAATACATTGCCACATTGGAGGGGCGACTGGATACAGTTGCCTCCGAGCAGACCGCAAAAGAGTTGTCAGTACTTGATGACTGTATGGGTCACGACATCGTGATCGATTGT
Source organism: Prevotella sp. (assembly GCA_017554145.1). GTDB lineage: Bacteria > Bacteroidota > Bacteroidia > Bacteroidales > Bacteroidaceae > Prevotella. The sequence continues at coordinate 159,197 of JAFZIZ010000005.1, forward strand.
ACCAAACTTGAATATATCAGCAGTTCTGGTTTGCGTATTCTGCTGAACATACGCAAGAATGCCGCTGCCAATCACAGCAAGGTTACTCTCATGAACATCAACGACGAAATTAGAAAAGTATTCCAGTTGACTGGATTCATTTCATTATTTGATATTAAAAACCAATAATATTTAGCATTATGACAATTGAAATTAAAGAACAGAATGGCGGTCTCATCGCTTTGATGGATGGTCGTCTCGACACTCCTGCTTCCGTACAGGCAGCAAAGGACATGCAACCCTTGATGGACAATGCAGACAAGGAAATCACTCTCGACTGCACCAAGTTGGAATATATCAGCAGTTCCGGTCTCCGTCTCTTCCTGAGTCTCCGCAAAGAGACTTCCGCTAAGGGTGGTAAAGTTATCATTGAGAACATCAATGATGAAATCAAGAAGGTCTTCATGATGACCGGTTTCTACAATCTCTTTGAGATTAAGTAAACGATGGAAGACTACGGACTGGATATGCACTGCACACTGCTGATAGAAGACTATCGGGAGAAACTTCCCGTATATCGTCTTCTTCAGCAGGTTGTGATGAAGAAGCTTGCCGAATTGGTTAAGCAGGCCGGTATTGAACTGAACTCCATGGAGTCACGCATCAAGGGCGAGGCTTCGTTGGCTGGTAAACTGGAGCGGAAGGGTTCCAAGTATCAGTCCATCATGGATATCACCGATATCTTCGGGGCTCGCATCATTACGTTCTATAACGAAGATGTAGACCGTATAGCTTCGCTGGCCGAGAACCTTTTCGATGTTGACTGGCCTAACTCCATCGACAAGCGCAAGATGCACCAGTTCGACAGTTTCGGCTATAACTCGTTGCACTACATCTGCCGCCTGCCCAAATCACTATATTACGATGAAAAGCATCCTGAGCTCAACGAGATAGCCTTCGAGTTGCAGATGCGTACAGCATTGCAGCATGTATGGTCTGCTATCCAACACGACATCGGCTACAAGAGCGAGATTGAGACTCCAATGGAGTATCACCGCGACCTCAGTCGTCTGGCTGGTATGTTGGAACTCGCCGACAATGAGTTCAGCCGTATCCGTGCTGACATCAGCGACTATCGACGACGCATACAGAGTCTGGTACAGGACGGTAAGTTAGAGGAAGTATCGCTCGACGGTGACACATTCCGTTCCTACATCGACATGCAACCCTTCGACAAGTTGAACCGCCAGATAGCTGCCATCACGCAGGCCGAATTGCATCAAACCTCGCCGATGCCCTATCTACCGCTTCTCCGTTCGCTTGGTATGAATACGTTAGGTGACGTAGAACGCATGATGGATGAGAACTACGATGACGCTTATCAGTTGGCGCTCTTCCAGTTGGGATCTACCGACATTGACATTCTCTCCTCCAACATTGGTTTACAGAACCTATGTATCGTCCGTATTTTAAAAGCTGGTGAAGGAATGCTAGGACTACGCAAGATGTTTGACATCATCAATGGTGCTTCAGAACAGAATGCTATTATGGCGGAGATGGTGATGCAACAGGCAGCGAAACTCTCCTTCATGAACCAATAATTGCCCATGGAGCAGAAGCCACAACATCGCCCCAAAATCGCTATCGTCGATGCTAACACCTTAGCGGTGTTGGGACTTAGGCAGTTATTGCAGAACGTCATGCCCATTATGACAGTAGACACCTACGGCTCTTTCGCTGAACTATCGGCGAATCATCCCGACTGTTATTTCCACTACTTTGTCTCCATGAACATTGTACTGCAAAATCGCCAGTTCTTCCAAGAGCGACAACGCAAGACCATTGTGCTGACACTGCAATTAGAAGATACGGCACAACTACCCGACTTCCATAGCCTTTGCATCAACCAACCTGAATCACAACTCATCCGTCAACTATTGGGGCTTGCCCAATACGCACACGGAGAAGGTAAACACCTGCCACCGATGCCACAAGTACTCCAGCAGAAAATACTGACCAATCGCGAGATAGAGGTCATGTCGCTCATCGTACAGGGGTTTATCAATAAAGAAATTGCCGACCAGCTGAACATCGGACTTGCCACTGTTATCACCCATCGCAAGAATATCATGGATAAACTCGGTTTGAAGAGCGTTTCCGCCCTCACCATCTATGCCGTGATGCACGGTTACGTGGACATCAACAAGATATAGTTCGTGAAGATACTTCGTCTCGGCAAAAAAAAGAAACAAGTTTCTTTGTTTTGCGCTCGACTTTTCGTATCTTTGCACCCAAATTTAAAGATTATGAACCTTCAATTGAAAACATTACCCTTTGAAAACGCCCGTGCTGAAGTCTCTTGTTTCGACAACGGCACAGAGGTGAAAGAGTATCATGTGATGATTCATGTGGATGACGCCACACTGACCTTTTCGGAACAATTAGACGCTATCATCAAGACATACAATGCTCTTCTGGACGGAGAACTGAAAGGAGCACGTAGCGTCTTCAAACGCTATTTCCTCAGCGATGCTGCCAATCAGGCAGACGAGATTATCGTGAACGATGTCACCGACTGCGCCAAGAGCATCATCCAGCAGGCACCGCTCGACGGTACAAAGGTGGCTCTCTGGGTCTATCTGATGACCAATGTACAGACCCGTCTTGGTAAGAGTGGACTCTATGAGGTGAGCCACGGCGACTTCCGCCACTTGTGGAACGGCAGTGCCCATAATATGGCTGCCAACTCAGAATATCAGATGCGTTTGCTCTTCAATGAATATAGTATGCAACTGTTGGAAGAGGAATGCACATTGAAGGACAACTGCATCCGCACTTGGATTTTCGTGAACGACGTCGATTTGAACTATGGTGGTGTGGTGCGTGCCCGCAACCAGTTCTTCTTCACTCAGGGATTGACCGTCAATACCCACTTCATCGCCTCAACGGGCATCGGTGGCAGACAAGCCGACCCCAACGTGCTGTCGCAGATGGACAACTACGCTATCGCAGGTATCCAACAGGAGCAGATACACTATCTCTATGCACCCACCCACCTCAACCGCACCAGTGACTATGGTGTGAGTTTTGAGCGTGGCACGTATATCGACTATGCCGACCGCCGTCAGGTGTATATCTCCGGTACAGCCAGCATCAACAACAAGGGTGAGATCATGTATCCGAAAGACATTCGCAAGCAGACCCAACGTATGTGGGAGAATGTCGAGACACTGTTAGCAGAAGCCGACTGCAGCTACGAGGATGTTGGTTATATGATAGTCTATCTGCGTGACTTGGCAGACTATCAGGTAGTCCGTCAGCTCTTTGAGGAGCGCTTCCCAGGCTATCCCTACGTCATTGTCCACGCCCCTGTCTGCCGTTCTGGTTGGCTCGTAGAAATGGAATGTATGGCTGTTCGCAAAATACAGAATCCCTCTTTAAAGGCATTTTAGACTACGTGGTATTATAGCAGCGAGTGCAGAATTCAAATTTTCTTGATTTCTGCACTCGCTATTATTTTAGTTGAGTTTCACTGCATTGGGGATGGTATATAAGACACCTTTTGCAGCATCATAGTACTTCAGCGTAATCGACTCCCCTGCGCTACGACCATAGATGGTAAGTGACGTACCGCCAGACGCTGAGAGCGTCGCCGTGCCACGGCACTCTTCATCTACGAAGGCACCTGCCAAGCCGGTCTGTCCAGCCGTGATACCCACCTTTGTCAGGATACTCTCCACACCCACAGTTTTCACCACGGGATACTTGGCAGAGCCGAGTGTGAACTCCGGGATGAAGTCCTCTTCAATGCCGGTCGTCTCGTCCGAGTTCAACACGATGTCATCAGACAGCGTGAAGATATGCTTCAACTTCTGGTTGTAGTATCTCAGCGAAACATTCACCTTTTCCGTGCCCGTCTCATTGCCCCAGGCCTTCATCAGGAACTGGGTGTTACCCGACTGCTCACCATCAACGATGACGGCTGGACTTGCCAAGCCGCGCAACTCGTCGTTCACAAACAGTGCCAGCAGGTCGTCCTCGGAAGCATAGGGTTGCAGCGTCTCCTCAATCTGAACCATCAGCGTGGTCCAGTTCTCATAGAGCGATCCGTCTGGCTCCGACCAGTTCGGACGCTCCTGGTTGTTGGTCCAGTCTATCTGCCACACGGGAGCCTCACTGACTTCGGTCTCCGTATAGGTAGCTCCGCCACCATTGCCGCCATTGCCGCCGTTGTTGTCATCGTCGCTGCTGCAAGCCCCCAGGAAGAGGCTTGCCAGCAAAACGAACATTAACTTTGTCTTATTCATAATCTTCATATATTTTCGTTATGACGTTATTCCGTTATCACGTTATTACAAGTTACTTAACAACTACCTTGCGGCCGTTGAAGATATACAGACCCTTCTTCGTCGGCTTCTGCTGTAGCTGGATACCGCCGATGGTGTACCACTTACCGTCCTCGTAGGCAGTGCGTGAGAAGTTGATGGTCGTCGGATTGTCAGGACTACCGACAACGGCATTCTTCTTGAAGGTCATGATCTCACCGGTAATAGCCACCATCTCACCATCACGCTCGATAGCGAAACAGATGGGCTGTTCGGTCTCACCGGCGATGCTCAGGTAGAAGATGCTCTCCTCGTCGGCAGGAGTGAGGCTCTCACCCATTACCTCTCCGTCGACGTAAGCCACCAGCAGGTCGCCCTCCTCAGGCTCGAAGCCTTCCACGATAGCGCTCACGGACATCGTGCTGCGCGACTCTGCGGCGCCACGGTTCGTGCTTTGTGTCTCGTCCTCACTGAAGTTGCTACCCAACTCGTAGTACGGATAGGTGAACGACGCCGTGTCGGCCTTGCACAACATCATGTAACCCTCACCAGGTTTCATGTACTGTAAGCTACCGCGCCAGCGTCCAGTATTACCCGACTTGGTGAAGTAGGCAAACTCGGTGTGACTCTTGATGACGTCACCCTCCTCAGCCTGATCGAAGTAGTCGCTCAGGGCAGTCTCCACGGTCAGGTTCGTCATCGGTGTGTAGCCGATGGCGTTCCAGCCCTTCTTCAGTTCGATGGTGCGTGCCTCTTCCTTCTTGATGACGGTGCCACCGATGGGGAATGTGCAATCCTTCTGCACCTTGATGGCATACGAATTCTTCGGTGAGATGACCACGTTCTTCGTGTTGCCTGATGCCAGCCACTTCTTGTTCTTATAGGTCAGCGTCAGGTTGCTGCCCAGGTCGGTCAGCATGTCGCCTTCCTTCCATGGCATGTTACTGAGTAGTTTGTTCACGTCACTCAGTTCCTCGCTCTGTACGTTGAACGATACCCAGTTCCATCCCTTCTTCAGACTGAAGTTCTGTACGAAACTGTCACCGCCGTCGAAGCGTACCGGTTTGTCTGTACCCAGGACAGCCGACTTATCGAACTTGATTTTTTGATTTGGTGTCAGCACAATCTCACGTCCTGTGCTATACTGCCACAGGCGGAAGTTTAATTCGCGACCGCTGGTCTGACTGTCGTAGACGGTCAGGTACAGACCTGTCTCGCCCGTCTGAGCATTGTGACTGATGTTAGCATAGCCATGACATAAGTTCGCGTTGTCGAAGACACCCACGATGTCACGGGAATCGGTGTCAAGCTCGTCATACAGATAAACCAGACCGGAGATACTCATCGAGTTCTTCAAGAGGTCGCCACTAATAGTATTTGCCCAGTCGGGCTGCTCGCCCTCTACCGTCAGGTTCAGGTAGAACGGCTCCACGATGCCCTCCTCATCGGTCAGATAGATAATCTCATTATATGTACCGATGTTCAGGTCCTTGCTGACCGTCGCATTGACATAATCCATCGACTGCGGTGCCACCACATCGGTGTACTTGTTGAGCGTCAGCCAGCGCGGGCAATTCTCAATCGTGTAGGTATGGCTCGAAGCACCGTTGTTGTAGAACGGCAGTTCACAGCTCTCGCCGCTACCATACTTGATTGTAACGTCCAGTTTGTTCACTAACCACTGCAGGCTGCTGTTGGTCACATAGTAGCAGGCCGTCTGCGGCGATGCCATCGTATTACCATTCCTGTCCTCCACGTCACGCAGCGTCACATAGATGTTGCGGTGGTTCAATTTGGCAGCAGGCTCGTCGAGCTCTACCATGATCTGGTTGTCCCTGCCGATGAACGAGAAGTTCAGGTTCGTCACTTCCTCATACGGCACTACGGGAGCAGCCATAGTGGCATCGATGTGCGACAGGATTTCGTCAACGGAATTGACGAACACATAGTCGCGTGCAGGAATGTTCGTAGGTTCATGCGTCACGGGATCTTCCTGATAGCGCATATTGCCGTCGGCGTCTAAGTATATCTTCTTGCTGTAGGCGTATGGCGTCATGACAATCTCGTTCTTATCATTGCGCTCCTGGTGGTCGAAGCCTAAGTAGGTAATCAGACCCTTCTCATCACCGTTAGGACTCTTCGTCGCATAGGTGTTGATGAGCGTCTGCGGCAGTGCCTGACCGAAGAGAATCAGTTCGTCGATGTTACCCTTCAGTGGTGTGTTGCCACCTTCTGTTGCACCGATGAACGAGTTGCCGCTCATGCCGCCAAGGCTGTCGACCTCGAAGGTCGTCACCTGTTCCTTATCCAAATAGATGTTTGCCACGTTACGGGCACGGTTCATCGTCATGGCGAAGTGGTGCCACTGTCCGTCGCTCCAGTCGCCGGCCACCTCGGTCTCGAAGCCATTCGAGCGGTACAGCAGCTTATCGCCATCGAATCCGATGTTGAACCGGTTCTTGGAATCGCTGTCCTCCTTCAGACCGTTGCCGTTGCTCAGCAGCGTGCCGCGACCGTCGGCATCCGTCTTGAACCAGAACATCAGTGTGTAGTCCTGCTCGGCGGTGCGGTTCAGGGCATCCTGCGTCAGTTCCAGACCCTTGTCGGCCTTCTCCAAATGCAGGGACATACCGTGTGGCATAGCCCACGAAGCACCCATCAGCTTGGCGTTGGCACCTTGGGTATGGTCGGTAGCATAGTCACCCGAGCCTTCATTCATCGGGTAGTAGTCCACGAGGTCCTTCTCGTAGCCTGTCAGTCGGTGCAGGCCATAGGTACTGAAGAGTCCTACATCCAAAGCGCGATACCACAGACGAGCCTCCATCATGCGGCCCTCGTAGTACTGGCTCTCGTTGCGGTCGACTTCGTTGGTGCGACCGAAGATAAGCGGACCAGTACCCGTATATAGGGCTTTGAGTTTGTAGCCCTTGCCGATAACCTCACCGTCGCAGTAGAACATCAGTGTGCTGTCCTTCTGATTGATGCTGACAGCCACCTGACGGAAGGCGCCTGGCTTAATGGCCTTCGTTGACGTGAAGGCCTGATCGTTGATAACAGCCTTTAGATACATATCAGAGGTCAGCCACAGCTGCAGCTCCTGTCCGTTGGTGCCGTGCGAGAACAGCGGCATATCGCGTCCCGTCTCGGCAGGCTTTATTCTCAGGTCGATAGTCAGGTCCTTACCGCTGAAGTTACGCTTAGCCTCGCTTTCCACGCTGGCCTTGCCTTCAAACTGCAGGCTCACCATTTCGGAGAGTTCGTTGTTATTCACCTCGCCCTTCACCTCGAAGTTGCTGATGGCAGAGAGGTTATTGTATTCAATGTCCTCCGAGAAGTTGAACACGATGTCGTCGCCCGAGGTTAGTAGGCCGCTCTTCGGTTCGGGTGTACCGAACAGTTGCGGACGGCGCGTATCTTTGATACCGCTAATGACCTTCGACGGTGAGGTAAGGAACGTGCCACCGTTGCGGCAGAAGAGCACGGCCCTCAGGTCGTAGCTGCGCTCTATCGTCCAGCCTTCACCGTAGAACTCGGTGATGATGTTGCCGTTCTCAGGAATCATCTCACATACACCATTGGCATTCGCCATCAGCAGTGAGTCGGTATAGTACGAACAGAGGTTCGTCCAAGCGTCGTCGCCACGCTGCGATTCCTTGTATTGGAACTCGATGTGGTCGAAGTTATGCTGGTGACGGTCGAAGTCGCTGATGGTAACAGGGATGTACCAGCCGCGCTTCGGGTCTTGCTGGGCATTGGTGTTCAGCACCCACTTGTCGGATGGAACCGAGATATTCACCGCTCCAGCCTCACGCAGGAAGTGCACGTCGAACGTAGTGGTTGCGATGGCGTGTTCAGCGTCACCAGGCGACATCAGACCGATGGTCAGACCTTCATAGTCGAAGCCCTTGCCAGCACGCACCTCCATTTCCAACTGGGTTGTCACACCCGGCACGAGGCTCACGGTCATGCCGGCGGTGGTCAGCGTCTGTCCGTTCACACTGATCTTCGCACCGTTCGGATTCGCCTGGTCGGCAGCAAACAGCTGCATGGCGCTCAAGCCAAGCGTAGCCTCAGGCTTCTCGCTCTCGTTGGCGAGGAATATCGTGAAGCGGGCGGGGTCGTTGATGGATACACCGCTTACGCTATGCTTGTCGAGGCTGATCGTCGGGTTGTCAATCTTCAGCGTACGCTCGTCAAGCAGTGAGCCGGCATTGTAGAAGTGCGTCTTGCGCTCGTCCTCCCAAGGATTGGAGGTATAACCGCCACGGGTGCGGAACACGAAGCTGCAAGGTTCACCATGATCAGGAAGGTTACTCTCCTTCTTCAGATAGTGCAGTGTCGTGTCGTTCAGCTGCTGGAAATTGTAGTTGCTGAACACATCCTCTGGGTCGTACTTGCCTTTGCCATTGGTGGCATCTGCCATCGGCACACGATAGACGTCCACAGCCAGGCGGCTTGTCGGCGCAGCGGCGATAGTGAATGCTATCGAACGGTTGTACTCGTTGGCAATGCTGTTGGTGCCGATGGTCGTCGAGGTAAGCACGGGGGTCAGAGACCACCTGAAGTATGTACCGCTAAATTTGAGGGACGATTCTTGATTCTTCACTCCACCTTTAACCGTCGGGTCGAGTTTCTTCAGGGATTCCAGATAGCCAAAGATGCCACCGCCAACATAGTTGACAACAAGAGCGGCTACCGTAGTACCGACGCCACTGCCCCTACTGAAGTAGTCGGGCTGTACGCCATAGGGGAAGTACATCGACGTAGCGTTAGAGTAGCTGCTGCTGAACGTCTCGCTATAGTTCACGCCTGCAGCGCCGGCAATGTCGAAGCTGTTCACCAGGTCGGTGGCGTTCAGTTTCTCGCGTTCATTCTGCGTGATCATCTTTGACCATGCATATATAATCTCGCTCTTTTCAGCGATCTCGTCAGGACAGTCGGCCGGCGTCTTTCCGTCTGGCAGCACGATGACATAATGGGTATATTCGTCGGCCGTCATTTTTTCCGTATTATATTCCTTGTTCTTATAACCGAACTTCGAGTCGGAAGGCTCGCGCAGCGAGCGATAGATGGCCTTACCCGATGAGTTGGCAGCCCGCTTGGCTTCTTCCTGCGTACCTAAGAACATCAGGTCCATAATCTGCTTCGCCAATCCGGGGATAATCTCCTCGAGTATCTGCTTCTGCGAGTAGATGAACTGCTGCTTCAGCTTCGGACCGTAGCCTATCGAGATGTCGCGTACCAGATGATATATCTTACCATCGGCACCCACACCCGCGGCAATATGTGCCATCGTGCCGTATTTAGCATATTGGGTCACATCACCAGTCGTGTTGAGCTGACCAATACCGCCTGCTGCCATTCGGGCTTTATATACACTGTCGGGAATCACGCAGATAGATGATAACGGCTTTATCTGCACGTTCTGCACCATACCGATATAGAGGTCGGCATCGGCACCCACCATGGATGGGTCGCCACTGGTGCTGACAGCGTTAGAGAGCACCATCGTATGCGACCATGCCTTGCTACCGTTATAGTTGAATACCAGGTCTGTGTATGAGATATCTACCTTCTCTGCAGCATGCTCGACACCGTCGAATATGCCATCAAATGTGTCGGTCAGGAATTGAGTATCGCCATCTACATAGCCTTGGAACCAGGTGAGCTTGTCGGCCAGCGAGAAGTTGAACATCACACCGCCTGACATCGACAGGTTCATGGCGTAGCTGTTGTTGAGCGTAGCACCCTTGGCAAGTGTCGATGAGCTGTAGGCTCCAGGCGGGTCGCGCAGGATGTCAAACAACAGCGGCTGACCATCGGTCAGCAGATCCTTACCCTTACCGATGGGGTACATGTTGAGTATGTAGCCATGCAGAGGCGCTGCCTCGAAGTGGGTACCGTCCTGCTCTACGCTGAAGGTCACCGTCCTAAGCGCGTTCTCAATGCCTACCGGTTGTGCAACCTGGTCGGCTTGCAGCATGAAGGTGCACTGTCCGTTAGCGTCTAAGCTCAGCGTATCCTTCACCACACCGTTCTTAAAGCCGTTGTGCATGGTGGCGAGTCCGCCGCCAACTTTCACATAGTCAATCTTCTCGGATGACAAGTCATTGTTGTACGGATAGCGCTCTGCTACCTGCAACTGGATATAGTACTTACGTTCCAGACTGAATACAGGGAAGCCGAAGGTGTAGGTGGCTGTTGTTGGGTTTTCAGGGTTCTTGTAAGCCAACGGCAACTGCACCTTGTCGCCACTCATCGTGGTGGAGTTGTAGTTCTTGTCGCCTAAGTAGTCGAACGAGTCGTAACTCAGCTGCTTATAGGTCAGCTCCACGGGGTTGTGATAGATGCGGTTATAGACAGCATTGTAGTTTGCTGTGGGCTTATAAATGGTATTGCCGTCTACATCCATGAAGCTGCCTTCGTAGGTGGTGTCCTTCGGGGCGAGGCAGTCGGTCAGGTCGATGACCTCACTCGCCTGTCCCTCCTGGAACAGGGTGGGATAACCCTGGCAATATACTTGTTCCACCTTCCAACGCACGGGCGGCAGTTTCAGCACATACTCACCGGTAGCTGGGTCGGGTGTCACCTCCATACGCTTGCGCAGGGTCTTCACCTTTGTCTGGTGACCGCCGTCGCCGGCATGCTGATACGACTCCTCGCGCTCGGTGCGCTCCTTATTCAGGTTGTCATACACCAGCCACGACTTGTCGTCGCCCTCCAAGGCGAGCACCATCTGCAGGTTGTCACCCAGATTGTTCTTCGACAGGTTGTTGCCCAATGGCAGGTTGCCCTGATCGTTACCGCCGACGATGCGGCCTATCAGCTTCACCTTCGTATCGTCGTAGAAGTAGATACCTGCCACATCGCCGGTGAAATGCTTCGAGTACGAGCCGCCGTTCACGAACTGGTGACCGTCCATGACCACCTGGATGGTGTTGTCGTCGGGCAGCACACGGAACGAGAATTGACCTTCCTCGTCGGTCTCCACGTATTTGCCTGTAGCATTGTGCAGTTTCTTACCGTTCAGGAGGAAGTTGGCACCCTTCACGGGGATGCTCGTGCCTTCGTACATCACGTAGCCCGAGAAGCGCTTGCCGTTGATGGCAGTGAACTCATGCACCGTCACGTCGTTGGTCTTGGCATCAAAAGTCACAGCATACTGCTGTACCTCGGCTTCTACCTTGCTTCCGGCAGTCACCTCGTATGTGATGCTCGTCTTTCCCTGGTAGGACAGCTCGTCGGCGACGTAATGACCGCTCTCGTCGGTGGTTGCACTGGTCTGTATGCTTCCACCTACGATGTTCACCGTTACGCCGGGAATACCTGTACCGTCATTGAAACGCACATAGCCCTCCAGACGACCTGTATTCTTACATGCACCAGCCTTCACGTCAGTCTCAGTATAATACTTACCTTCGCAGTCGGAAGTCGCGCGTACCTTATATTCATATTGCTTCAGAGGCGACACCGTCTTGTCCTCGTAGGTCATTTGGTCGATGTTGGTAGCCACCTGCTCCCAAGCGTCATCGCCCTGACCCACTTCGCGGCGCAGCACGGTGAAGTAGTCGATGGGGTTGCCATCGGTATCCCATGTCAGCACGACGCTGCTCTGATGGGTCTCCGTGATCAGGGTCTTGTCAATCTTACCCGTGCTCGTATGGTAGAAGTCGGGCAGAGTGGGTGTATTGATGGTCACTGTGGTTTCGGTAACCGTCGTGGTGGTGGGAACGACAGTGTCGCCATCCTTGGTCCAAGTGCCAAGGTTAGCCAGCACGTCGCCATCTGAGGTTGCCGCCGATGCAGTCCGCATCTTGGGAACGGCCTTGCCGTCAACGACCTCCCAGTAGTCTTTGCCCAGGAGGCTGACCATCTCGCTGGCCGACATGGTAGCCCAAGGATTTGCGGGAATCGTGGTCACAGACATCTTGGGAACAGCAATTCCGCCGGAAACCTCCCAGTTGTCGCTGCCCAGTTTCTTTACCAATTGCGCTAATGACAGACTGGCGGTGCTGGTGGCTCCTGACATGCCTTTATAACTCCAGTTGTTTTTTGTCCATTCGTTCTCGCCATTACCCCACCATGTCCATGGCTTGATGTTGAAACCAAGATTTTCAATGTTGGAATAACTTCCTTGTTCCAGACAGTTTTGTACTGCGCAGGCAACGTCGCCATCTACGAAACCATAGAAAGCTCCTATATAGCCAGCATATCGTGGGGTCTTGAGGGAGCCGTCGAAGCGGCAGTTCACGATATCGGCCCCATTTCCGCGTCCTACGAAACCACCTGTAAGATTACCGACACTCTCGATATTGGCCGAAACACGGCAGTTCAAGATTTTACTGCTTCCGTTCCAGTCATCGGCTTGACCGATGAGACCTGCCACGTGGGCACCGCCCTTGATTTTGCCAGTTAGGTGCAGATTCTTGATCGTGCAACCTTTCGTATATTTGAACAGAGCAAAAGGTGAAACATCAGCACCAGCCTCATTGAGATTGGCATTCAGCGTATGGCCGTTGCCGTCGAAGATGCCACGGAAGGTACCCTCGCCATTCCAAGCGACACATTCGGTAACCGTAAAGTCGGCAGCCATGATGGCGTTGGTATAGTCGTTGGTCTTCAGGGCTTCCTTGAACCTCATCCAGTCAGCATTGCTGCGCAACACCATGAAGGTCTTGCCATCGATGGTCCTGATATCGCACGTACCATACTCTCTGGTGGCATGACAGTTGGTTACCGTCACTGTGCCTCTACTATCCTTGCGTGCCCACGTTTCACATTTATCAAGCTTGGTGTTGATAGCCGTTGGCGCAAAGAGACAGTTCTCAATGGTTGCCTTGCTCTCTTCATCAACCCAGCTGATGAAGCCACCGTTGCCGATACTATTGGCACCCTCAAAGCTTCCGTCGAACTTACAGTTGCGTATCGTGACATTGGATTTGGATACGCGTCCAACGATACCGGCGAGAGTACCTTCGCCATTCATAGTACCTTTCAGGGTGACCGACGATTGGCAGTTCTCAATGGTTGCCGTACCATCTTTGACTTGTGCAGCGATACCAGCAGGATACATTTTACCGGACGTAACGGTACCGGCCACGTGCAAGTTCTTGATAGTGGCATTGCCTACATGTCGGAAGAGAGCAATGAACCTCTCGTTTGATGTCCAGTTCTTGTTGAAAGTTATCGTATGGCCATTGCCATTGAAGGTGCCACGATACATGGCTCCTTCGGTTACACCCACGTGCTCACTGGTCGTGATGTCGGCTTCAAGGACGGCGTTCACGTCGTACTTGTTCACGGCTTCATTCACCATCACAGCGAACTTGTGCCAGTCGTCGGCAGTGCGGATGGTGAGAGCTGACGAATACTCCATCGTGGCATAGCTGTTCATCACCGTTAACATGATGTTTGCGTCTTCCGACTTGTCCACACGTGCCCATGTTTCACATCCTATACCCTTGGTAGTGATGTGGTCGGGGGCGAAGAGGCAGTTATCGATGACGACCTTGCTGTCCTTGGCTACCCAACCGATGAAACCGCCGTTTTCGTAGCTATTTTCTCCCTCAAAGTTGCCGTCGAACTTACAGTTACGGATCAAGAGTTTGGAATTATCGCCCAAACGGGAGACGATACCACCGTTAGTAAGGTTCGTCGAATTGATGGTCACCGATGACCGGCAGTTCTCAATAGTGACATCGCTGCCATTGATTATATAGGCTATCAGACCACTCGCATATTGTTCTTCGGTTTTGATGTTGCCAGCCGTGTGCAGGTTCTTGATAGTAGCATTGCCCACATAACAGAATGGTGCCGAATATTTCTCATCGGCATGAGGAGATTTGTAGGTCAACGTATGACCGTTACCATCGAACATGCCTCGGAAAGGAAATGATTCATAGCCGATTGACTTATAGGTCTCAATGTCGGTATAAAGGCGGGCATTTACATCGTACTCACCCTTTGCTGCTTCCACTTTGTTGGCGAACGACACCCAGTCGTCGTACGTGCGGATGGAGAAGTAGTAGTCCTTCATCTTTTCCGCGTCATAGAGGTTGAGGGGCGACTTGTCGCGATCCACGTATAGTTTGATGTCATACTTCAGACAAGGACGGCTGAGGTTGATCACCTTATAGCACAGTTCGCGATCTTCCTTGTTTAGTTCGACATCTTTCTCCTCCACCACCTCACCGGCTGCGTTCATCGAAGTGATATGTATCTTCATCTTGGCGCGGTCGTCCCATACGCCATTAGGTTCGTCGGCATACTGCCATGACACGCGGACGTTATAGGCATCGTCCTCCAACTTGGCAGAGTAGTCGGCAATACGCAGCAGGTGCAAGTTGTCCAACACGCACTTGGCAGTGCTGGCACAGGGGTTGTCCAAACCCCATCCCCAAGCCTGCGTCATGGTGCGGCGCACGCGGTAGGTCAGGTTCTCTAAGTTATAACCATCCGCCAGCATAGGCTCGGCGATGGCATCCACAAAGGTGCTGTCAACGAAGGTATAGACCGTCTTGGCGGTACTGCCGATACGGGCGAATGGTACCTGACCGATGGCGACGAAGTCTTCTTCCTTACCCGTCAGCGAGCGCTGAATCTCGAAGAAGTCAATCTCTGAAATATCCTCATCGGTGGTGCTGCCGATGTTCCACTTTACCTCCACCTTCGAATTGGCGCCACCCAAGGGAGTGACGGTGAGTCCGTGGGGCGCGTGTATCATGGTCAAGTCTTGCAGCTCTGACGCAGCGTCCTTGATAAGATACTCTCCTACGGTCTGTGCCTCATAGTAATCGGCAATGATGCGGAAGTTACGGTGAGGCTCGTAGGCGTTGAGTTTGATAGAGCCGCTGTTCGCGGTGGTTGGCATATCCACGCTGACAAGTTTGTTGTTAGCGTCGGTATATTCATAGCGGAGCTTGCTGATCTTCTCCGGAATCATGGTCCAGGGCACTTCGATCTTACCCTTGCTGTCGTTGCTCGGTGTGGCAAGGCTGACGAAGGGCGGTGTCACTGCATTTGCCTCTGGCAGGGTGATTGGGTCGGGGTTCTTGAGACCACCAACTTCGTCCAAATATACCTTTTTACGGCCTGTACCGTTGCGCAGCACGCGCCATCTCAGCTTGATGGTCTTTCCCAGCAGCTCTTGTGGAAACACCCAAATGACATTGGCATTGAAAGTGCAGCCATCAGCGTTGCGAACGATGTTGTATTTTTGAAAACCGGTATTAGGCTTCACTGTGTAATATGAGGTCGTATTGGTGCCTGAGGATATCTGTAAGTGACCCGGCACTTCCGATAAGAATTTGACAGGGCAGGAACTCTGGTCATTACTGATACTGGATTCGCCGACTCCCCAAGATAAGAGAATCTTCTCTGATTGGCCTTCCCATGAGGCATAGAGGACAGCGTCTTGAATCCACGCGTCGGCACCCTCCTGGTCGTAGCAGGGCACGGTAATCGTGACGGTGTTCGTTCCGCTCACAAAGACGTTGTACAAATACGACTGGTCAACGAATGTCTCGAAGCCGTCGTCAGCCGCCGCCGTCCGTGGCAGTAGCCATGCGAAGAGCGCCAGTAGCATCATGAGCCACGGCCGCCCTCGATAGATGTTAGTAGTTTGTTTCATATTGATTAGTTTTTATTTATAATTTTAGTAACTTTCAGTTTATTGCTATGCCTTCTCCGATTCTGTCACGAAACACGCCACCAGACCGTAGGTGATGGTGGGACGAATCCATATCTCGGTAAGCATGTAGTTGGTGTACTCGCTGTCGGGCTGCAGGAAGATGGCCCAGTTGTAGAGCGCGGCAATAAGCATGTCGATGATGCAGATCAACCACAGGTTACGCTTGGTGTAACTCTTCCAGTTCTTGCGCGCATAGAAATAGGTGAGCATACAGAGCAGCAGCACCGCGAGGGTGAGACACGACAGGTGGAGTGCATAAAAGGGCAACTGCGGAGGGAAAAGAATGTCGCGCAGCAACACCGTGATACCCACTGAGATAGAACACCAGTAGTTGAACCGGTGAGTGTCAAGTCGGTTGAAGAAGTACATCCAGATCATCACCAGACAAGCGATATAGAACAAATTAAGCACTAGTTCGGGCCAAGCCTCTTTCAATCCGAAATAGGCGATGCCATAGAGCATGACACCAACCGACACCATCGCTGCCACGGCAGTGATGACAATATCAAAAATCTTAGCGTTTTTCTTAAATCTTGTTTGCATAGGTTACAAATATTTTTTTAGGTTTCATCTATTTATGAAAACAAAGATAAAACAAAATCTCAAAAAAAACAATAGCAAAATACCCCCTACATGCAGATTTTGCATATTTTGAAACAATTATTGCATATTTTGAAAGTCGAGGGTAAGCGAACGCAGACGAAAACTCGTTTTCAGTCTGCTAAGCGAGAGCGACTTCGCAAGAAAATTGCAAAGTCGAGGGGGGAAAAAGGTTGCGCCTGGGGTTACACGTTGGAGTATTTCCTAGTACACGTAGGAAAAATTACTAGTACACGTAGGAGAAATTACTAGTACACGTACCCGTAAATTTGTCATCAAAGACAATGCAAACGCGTTAGCGGGAATCAGTTCCCCTATGAGGCATTATTCATTTGAATTGCGTCTTCCACTGCGCCCAGGACATCCGAAAACCCTTGGGTTGGTTTTCCTGGATGTATTTGTAGACGAGCGGAATCATCTCGGCTTTCTCCTTAGCGAGGGACACCTTGAAGGGATCCTCATTGGGTTTATCGCCCTGATAGTACATGAAGTTGCCACCCAGTTTGTAATGGCGGTAAATGACATCCTTCTCCGATACGTCAGGGTTACGCATAAAATCGAAGAACACCAGATACATTGTTGTTCGACCCCTACCCGCCAGGCAGTGGAAGTGCAGCCAGGTGTCGGCGGGCAATTGCTGGACAAAGGCGATAAAATCGTCAAGGCTGCGAGGGTCGGTGAAACAGTGGTCAAGTACTGTCAGTCGCACATAGCCCAAACCGCGTTTAGCACAGGCTTCGGCCTCGGTTTCGGCCGTCGTAACGTCAATTTTGATGGAATCAGAGGACTGGTAGCCGTTGGCACTGCCTAGGATGACTGTTGATAGCTGCTGTCCCAGGGTGTTGTGAATCTGTTCAGCCTCCTCGGCAATGATTGTCTCATGGCTCAGACCGATGTTGGCCCAGTTCTGCTTGCCATAGATCGACACATGATTGCCGTTTATCAGGCCATGCGTCTCATTGCGGAGGTCAACGATGGTTATCGGGCCGGAGTGCAGTTTCCTGATTTCTTTGACGAGTGTGTCCAGCTGAAGAGCGCTGAAGTCGGAACTGGCACTGGTTTTCAACTTGTCCAACCCTTTTCTCGAAGGCTCATAATCAGGGTCGTATCCGTTCAGCAAATCCCGCTCCACGAACTCGCTCATTGAGGTTCTCCAGTTGAGGGGCATCCCCGTCTTGTTCTCAAATTCCAGCCGCCAGGCATAGGGGGCATATTCTTCCCGTTGCTCCTTGGTGACATTCTCACGTTCCTCAGCAGCATATAGGTATTTGTAATGCTGCTGGTTGTCCGCTGCTTTTTCAACGTCACTCGACGAACATGCTGTGAATACATTTACACCGCAGGTTGTCAGGATGGCGAGCATCCAAAAGAAAATCTTCTTTTGCATATCTTATACGTTTATCCGATGACCTTCGGCAGTTGCTGGAGCGCTTCTTCGGGGAGGCGGCCCTGAACCTGCATGTCTACCATATAGGGCAGTCTGACGGCATAGTAGGCCATGAGTCGTCTGGTGTAATCGCCAATCGCCGCTTTGTCGTCCGTTCCCAAGTAGGCAGCGAGGAAGATGTTCCAGTGGGCTTTGAGCGTCTCGGGGGTGACATGGAGGATGAAGTCGGTCCGTTTGCCGTCCATCCGGTTGCAGATAGTCCACATCCACCCCAAGTCCCACTCTGGCTCACCATAACTGAACTGCCCCAGGTCAATCCAGAGGTTGCGCTGTCCGTCGGTGATGACGTTGCCGATATGCAGGTCGCCGTGCAGACAGGTGTCAGCATCGGGCGTCTTGTCGATGAAGTTCAACGCACGCTCCTTGTACTCTTCCGTCACCTTGTCGCCTTTCTCCTGATAGAAGCGGCGGAGCGTCTCCTTGATGGACGTGAAACGCAAGGTATTTGCCTTGATGTCGTGCAGTTCCCGCGCCATGCGGGCGAAAGCCAGCGAAATCTCCTCCAGTCTTTCCGGTTCTTGCGAGATGATGCGCGTAAACGAGCGCTTGTTCCTAATCAGTTCGTATTCTACTCCTTGGCGCTGACCGTCGGTTACTAACTGGAGAGGTTCAGGCGTTGGTATGCCCATCTCGAAGACAGCGCGGGCGGTCAGGAATTCCTTTTTTGCCAACTCAGCCTCGTTACCAGGATTGAAGAGTTTGGCCATCGTGGGGCGCGTCTTGTGTGTGTAGGTAAGGGCTGTTCCACCCTCGCCTGTCTGAACATAGTCGTTCAAATCAATGGTTTCGTAAGTCTTCATAATATATTGTTTTATTCGTTTATGAGGCACTGGCCGGTCATTTCCTTGGGCTGTTGCAGGCCCATGATGTGGAGGATGGAAGGAGCCACGTCGGCCAGGATGCCGCTGCGCACCGTCGCGTTCTTGTTCGCGGTCACGTAGATGAAAGGGACGGGGTTGACGGAGTGTGCCGTGTTGGGCGAACCGTCGGCATTGATGGCATGGTCGGCGTTGCCGTGGTCGGCGGTGATGATGGTCTCATAGCCCATCGCCTTGGCCGTTTCCACGACCTCGTTCAGGCATTGGTCGATCACTATCACGGCCTGTTCGATGGCGGTATAGACGCCCGTGTGACCCACCATGTCGGCGTTGGCGAAATTCACCACGATCCAGTCGTACTTGTCGGTTTTGAGCGCCTCGATGAGCTTGTCCTTCACCTCGTAGGCCGACATCTCGGGCTTCAGGTCGTAGGTGGCCACCTTGGGCGAGGCAACCAGGATGCGGTCCTCGCCCGAGAACGGCTCCTCAAGGCCGCCATTGATGAAGGAGGTGACGTGGGCATATTTCTCCGTCTCGGCGATGTGTAACTGCTTCAGACCCTTGCTGGCGATGTATTCGCCGAGGGTATTTTCCAGGTTATCCTTGGGGAAGATGATGTGTACGCCCGTGAAAGTGTCGTCGTAGGGCGTCATGCAGTAGTACTGCAGGTTGGGGATGGTCGTCATGCCCTGCTCCGGCATGTCCTGCTGCGTGAGCACGATGGTCAGTTCCTTGGCGCGGTCGCTGCGGAAGTTGAAGAAGATGACCACGTCGCCCTCCTTGATGCGACCATCGACCGTGCTATTGACCAGCGGCTCCATGAACTCGTCGGTGTTCTTGTGCTCCTCGGTATGGCTGTCGTAGCAAGACTGTACGCCCGCCACCATGTCGGTCACCTCGCGCCCCTTGCCGCCGACAAGCAGGTCGTAGGCCAGCTTGATACGGTCCCAGTTCTTGTCGCGGTCCATGGCGTAGAAGCGTCCGATGACAGAGGCAATGGCACCTGTGCCCACCTTGTCGATGTGCTGCTGCACGTCAGCAATAAAGCCCTTGCCCGCTCTTGGGTCGGTGTCACGGCCGTCCATGAAGCAGTGTACGTAGCAGTTCTGGATGTCGTACATCTTGGCGATGTCAATGAGCTTCAACAGGTGGTCAAGCGAGGAGTGGACGCCGCCCGTGGAGGTCAGGCCCATCAGGTGCAGGCTCTTGCCGCTGGTCTTGGCATAGCTGTAAGCCGCCTTAATCTCTGGATTCTCCAAGATGGAGTTGTCGGCACAGGCATGGTTGATCTTCACCAGGTCCTGATAGACGATGCGCCCGGCACCGATATTCAGGTGGCCTGTCTCCGAGTTGCCCATCTGTCCGTCGGGCAGCCCCACGTACTCGCCCGAGGCCTGCAACTCGGTGTGCGGATAGTTCGTTTTCAGGTAGTCTATGTAAGGCGTGGCTGTCTGTGCTATCACATCCCCCTGACCCTTGTCCCCGATGCCCCAGCCGTCGAGAATAATCAGCAGCGCCTTCTTGGCATGGCCATCGTCCTTCGTCCCGCCGTTATCCTCGTTCGACGTACACGCCGTTAACGCAATTGCACTGCAAACGATGGCGGCGAACAGCCATTGGCTTATTTTCATCGTTAGCTATGTTTTAAGTTATTTCTTTTTGTATAATCGACGTTTCCCGTAAAGGCAGAAAAGTAACAGGGCTACAAAGAGGACTGCGAGGCATACCTTTTTGAGAATAGGGAAATGACGCACAGCATCGTCCATTACCTTTACCCGTGATGCTTCAGTAATGCCATCAATACCCCGTGCTGAGTTTTCCAACTCAGCAATCCATAGATAGATGCCTTGCAGCCAATCAGTACCGCCCCATAGTAGCAGAAGAACGGCTACGACAACTAGAGAAAGAATGATGAAAAAAGAATAAATCTTCTTTTTCATTATTAGTTATGTTTTAAGTTGTTTCTTACGCTTTATAAACCTCTTTGCCATCAACGATGGTGGCAACGATATTGGCCTGGGCAACCTTCTCGATGTCGTCGTGCAGGAAGTCGCAATCAAACACCGTCATATTGGCAATCTTACCGAACTCGATGGAACCAATGCGATGCTCCTGATGCCACTGACGAGCCACATTGATGGTCATCGCACGCAACGACTGTTCGCGGGTAATGGCCTCCTTGACATTACGCGGTTGGCACAGATCGCCATACAAATCCTTTGGAGTCGTGCGTTTTTCTGCCATGTAAATGCTGTATTTGACATTCATCATCGGGGAAACGGGGAAGTCGGAATGGAACACCACGTTGGCACCTGCATCATAGAACGACTTGATGGGATAGGCCTGATCTGTCAGTTCCTTACCAACGTAAGAAACTTCCTGTTCGTAAGGACCTCCAGAAATCTTCGCAGTCCAAAGTGGTGCAACCGCCGGAACGGAGCCTGTCGCTCCCATACGGCGGATATCCTCATCGGTGACGAAGTGCAGGTGCGCCAGCACGTTGCGCTGGTCCTTGTCGCCGGTAATCTTTTCAGCATCCTCGATGCAGCCTAGCATGAAATGGGTAGCGCCGCCTCCTTCAGAGTGGACATGGACAGCGAGTCCCTCCTTGTCGGCCTCAACAATCAGTTGAACCATCTTATCGTGGTCGTTAAAGCGCTCCACACCATGATAACCGGGCTGGTCGAGATAGTCCTGATTCTGCCAACCTGTATGTGCCTCGGTCACACCGTCGAGGAATGCCTTCAGGCCGACAATCTGGAAATATTCACCGTTATACTCGGCACGCTCTGCGGCAACACGGGCCACCTCTGCCTTCGGGTCGGCAACATTGTCGGGCACCAGCATATAGGCATAGGTGCGCATTTTCAACTTGCCTTCCTTTTCCAACTCATGGTACGCTTTGCCACAATCCTTGAAGAAAATCTCCACACCGGCGTCAGCGACTCCGGTAAAGCCGCTGCTGAGGGCAAAATCCTGCCATGCCAGCAGATAGTTTTTGGCATACTCCAATGAAGTGGGAAGCTTGGGCATGATTTCCATCACCGGATTTTCACAGATATAGCCGTCAGGTTCGCCATTGGCATCAACGTGTACCATGTCATAGCCGATTCTCTTGGCGTATGCCGCATCGATACCTGCCCATTCCAGTGCCTTGGTGTTGAGTAGCATGGAGTGTCCGCCGCCTGTTTGCATGAGGAGTGGCTTATCAGAGCATATCTCATCCAAATACGCCTTGGTGACGTATTCCTCACTTTCCACCCATCCTGCTGCAAGGTAGAGCTCGCGCTGTGGGTTGTTAGCAATGAATTCCTTGATGATTTTGCGGTATTTGGCGTAGTCGGTCAAGCCCACCTGCATGAGGTTTGCCTGTCCGATAAAGCGATCACCGGCAAAATAGCCGTGACAATGGGACTCGAGGAAACCAGGATAGATGAAGTTCTCACCGTAATCCAGCACCTGCGCATCCGTGCCTGCAAGCTTCTTCGCTTCTTCTACACTGCCGATATAGGCAAATACACCGTTCTTCACTAATGCGGCCTTGGCAAAGGGTCGCTTTTCATCCATCGTGATGATGTTGCCAAGAATAATCGCTTGTTTCATCGTTAGTTATCGTTTTAAGTTATTTCTTTTTGCTAGGTTTTCGCAGCTTTGTTGCTTTAGTTGCAAATATAAAACAAAATCTCCAAAAAACAATAGCAAAACCTGCACTACATGCAGATTTTGCATATTTTGAAACAATTATTGCATATTTTGCAAGTCGAGGTTATTTATCAAGGAGAGAGGAGTAAATTTTGTTTGCTCTGCGTATCTTCTCCAGCATTTGCGCTGCCCACTCTTTGGTGCCGGGCAGTTGGTAGCGGCAATTACCTGTGACTGAGGGTGCGAAGATCGTCTGGGCCTTGTCAGTGAAGGTTACCGTGCCACGTCCGGAGAGAGAGAACAGGGCATCGCCCTCCACGGCCTGTACGACGGGCATCACATCCCACATGCGCTGTCCCGTGTTGCAGTCGCACTGCATATAAACCTGCTTGATAGGATGTGCATCGGTCCACGAGACGTCGGCAATGACCTGCTCAGGCGTATATTCCACATCCTGTCCTGCCTCCATCGGTGAGAACACCATATCGACCTCCTGCGGCCAGTTCTGGAAGAAGGTCTTGGCGAACGTGATGCCTTGGGCAAAGTTGAAATCAGGCTCCTCGGCCTCACCGAACACGCCGCCCTGCAGATAGATACATTTCACCTTGCGGCGCACTAGTTCCACGCCTGAAAGCGATGAATACTCGTCGGCCCCGGATGCCAGCAACTGTGCCAGACAAGTGACGAAGCCCTCGCTCACGATGCTCACTGAGTGGTCGGGCTGTGTGACCAGCAGACGGCAACGCCCCTCATCCTCGTAGCGATAGAGCATCTCCAAGGCAAAGAGGTCATCGGTCGATGACCCGATGTCGGTGTCGTATATGATGAGCGGCACACCCGTATACTCCTGCGGTTCCAACGCATTATCGTCGTTGGAGCAGGAGCTAAGCACGCTTGCACCACAAAAGACAATAGTGAGTACTAATTGTCCGAGGATGGCTGCGAGCACCCTTTTCATCATCTTTTGCATAATGTTTTTTTTCGTTGTTTTACTCCAACGGAATCTCTGGATGCTGCACGGCCAGTGGCATGTCCTTCTGCGAGAGGTAGAACATGTAGAGGATGACGGGTACGGAGCCAGTGTTCTCGCCGTGGTGGATGGTGTTCACCATCTCGACGACGGGCTCGCCCTCATGCACCACCTTCTTCTTGCCATCCTGTCCGATGATGGTCAGCTCGCCCTGCATCAGCACGCCGTAATTCATTACCGGGTGGTGGTGCCAGCCCAGCTTCTGGCCCACGGGGAACACATATTTCACGGCCACCAGCTCGGGGCGTCCCTGCAGGTAGTCGGGCAGTTCCACGCCGTCCCAGCTCTTGTCGGTACGTATCAGTTCTGTGCTTTGCACCGACTTAATGTCGTCACCAAGCGTTTTTGTTGTTTTGCAGGCCGTCATGCCGCAAA
Source organism: Prevotella sp. (assembly GCA_017554145.1). GTDB lineage: Bacteria > Bacteroidota > Bacteroidia > Bacteroidales > Bacteroidaceae > Prevotella. The sequence goes on from JAFZIZ010000005.1 coordinate 183,102, forward strand.
TTAAGGTGGCGGTTATCACCCAATAGAAAATCTTCTTTTTCATCGTTGTTTGTCGTTTTATTATGTATCCCTGCATTATAGCCGCCCCTTATCAAGGGGCTCTAAATGTTTTAAGTTACTTTTCCACACTGCGCATCCAAGCCGTTACGGACTGACCCATGCGCTGCTTGAAGGCGAGGCTGAAGGTGCTATAACTGCGATAGCCGCTTTCACTCGCCAGTCGCTGGGCGACGACGGTCTGTCCAGTAGATGCGACCTCTTGGTAGAGGTTGATGAAGTGGTTGATGCGCAAATTATTAATATAAGTATTGTAAGTGATGCTCTGACGGGAGAAATACTGGCTGAGATAGAAACGGTTGGTACCAATGGTTTGTGCCAGTTGCTGAAGGGTTAGGTCATGCTGCAGGTAAAGCTGCGTGTCCTGGCAACGCTCTTTCAACAGTTGTTCAATTTGGATAAGGTCGATATTGGAAATGATCGGTGTGGGATTAGAGTCCTCTGGCTCAGATGATGTATCCGTTTGCTCCAAGACGTTTTTCTCCGCCAACAGCGGTAGTGTCTCCACACGCCACAACAGCAGAACGACAAGCACAAGCTCGAAGATATGGATGAGCCAGATAAAGACCATGTCAGTAGCGAGTGCATAAATCATGAACAGTAGCATGCAGATGAGCGAGACTGCCTGACACAGCCATACCTTCTTGTTCTCCAGATCGGCATAGTTGTCGTTCAGCCACCGTTCGTACCGTCTGATGGAAAATATCATATATCCGGTAAAGATCAAGCCGAGCAACACAATGTAAGCAGCGGCGATATGATCGAGCTGACTATTAGGATAGGCCATGTACGCTCCCACAAGCAAAACGAACGGTATCATGGCCACCAGGGCAGGCCACACGGGGCGGCGACGATCCTGCAACATGGCAAACAGCATGCCGGAAAAGGTGACGAACAGCAACACGTAGTCAAGCATGGCAAGCACCAAATAGCTTACGGAATGCAGGTCGCCGGAGTAGATGTAGAACAGCAGCCACCACACGTGCGCCAATGACACGACGGCAAAGAACGCCGCCGTCCAGCGGCGCAACCGCACCGGCGGTGTAACGCCTGGCGCAATAGCATTGCCTCGGCGCAGCAGCAGGTAAACGGCAGCAATGAGTGGCACCACTCCTGTTATGCCATAGAGGATGAAAAACAGTATAACCTCAGATGATATTTGTTCGAGAAACATGGATTCTAAAAATTTAGTTTCATTGCAATGGTGTTAATGGATACACGATATTGACGATGAAGATGTTAGCGGCAAGGATGATGAGATTCATCAGCAGACCGATGCGCATGAAGTCGCTGAAGCGGTAGCCACCAGGACCATAGACCAACATGTGGGTGGGTGAGCCAATAGGTGTGGCAAAACTGCTGCTGACGCTGATCATCAGGGCGATGAGGAAGGGATAAGGCTCATAGCCCAGTTTCTCAGCAGCATCGTACATGATGGGGAAGAACATGGCACCCGCCGCCGTATTCGAGATGAACTCGGTGATAAACGTGCCGACAAAGCAGATGGCAGTCATCACCACAATGGGATTACTGCCACAGACATCAAGGATACCAAATGCCAATCGCTCGGCAATGCCCGTCTTCTGGATGGCGAGTCCCAGCACAACCGAGCCGGCAAATACCATGAGGATATCCCAGTTGATGGCTTTCATAGCCTGATTCGGACTACAGCAACGGAACAGCAGCATGGCGGCAGCGGCGATGAAAGCACACTGCAACAGCGGCATCACATTGAGTGCCGACAGCACTACCATCGCTATCATGATGATGGTGGATATCAGCGTCTTACTGCCTACATTGATGACCTCTTCGCCTTTTACCAGTCCGTGAGTGTTCTGCAGTTCCAGGATATCCTTGATACTTCCTGCAAACACCAGATGGTCGCCACCCATGATGAACTCGCCTTCGTTGATGGGTACTGGCACATTGTCGAAGTGGTGCATCTTGATGAGTCTGCCACCTTTGACATCAAGCAGTCCGGCATAACCGAGTGTCTCACCGATATACTTGTTGTTTGACGGCACTAGCATTTCAACGGTATACTCTACCGTGTCCTCGAAATTGGATTCAGGAGCCTTACGGTCGGGCAAGAGTCGGCGCATGGCGATGATACTCAGCACACCAATAGCCAGACAGAACAAACCCGGTATCGTCGTTGCCAGCACGTTCATCGCTGTACCCGTATGGTCGGCATAGAGTCCCGAGATAATCAGGTTCGGTGGCGTACCGATCAGCGTACAGACACCTCCCATGCCCGAGGCATAACTCAACGGTATCAGCAGTTTGGAAGGGGATACACCCAGTTTCTTGGACCACATCTTGACGATGCCTACGAAAAGTGCCACTACCGTCGTGTTGCTGAGAAACGAACTGAGACCTGCCACTGGCAACATCAGGCGGGCAACGGCCTTGGCGTACGTCTTCGGCTGACCCAGCAGGTTTTTCACAATCCACTGTAAAACACCCGTATGCGTCAGACCAGCCACAACCACGAACAGCACACCTATCACGATGACGGAGGTACTGCTGAAGCCCGAGAAAGCTTCTTTGGCATCCAATACTCCTGTCACATAGAGGATACCGATGGCACCCAGAAACACCAAGTCAGCGCGCAGCTTCGTAAACAACAGCACGGTGAACATTGTGAACACCGTAACAATAGTAATCCAAGCGTACAGGCTAAAGCCTAAAAATTCAATTGTTTCCATATATTGCTCTGTCAACAGTTCTTCGAAAACATGGATTCAAAAAAAATAAAATTACGTCTTTTGGACAATGCAAAGATACCAATAAGCGGACGAAATACCAAAAGAATCTGTAAAAAAATAGGAACCAAACAACTCCTTTTTCATTTTTTATTTGTATCTTCGCAGCAGAATAACAACATAACGAACTAACAAACAACACTAAAACTATGGAACAAACAGATTTAAGAGTAGGCATCATTGCCACAGGATGGATTGCCGAAAAGGCTGCGTATACCCTACAACGACTGGAGGGCGTGACTTGTCGGGCGGTAGCGTCACGTTCGTTAGAGCGCGCGGAGGCTTTCGCTAAGCAGTGGGACATCCCTTGCGCCTATGGCTCCTACGCCGAACTGATTGCAGCAGAGGATATCGACCTGATTTATGTGGGTACACCCCACTCTCACCATTTCGACGTGACGATGGAAGCGATACAGCACGGGAAGCCCTGTCTGGTAGAGAAGGCTTTCATGGCGAACTATGAGCAGAGCATTGCTATCGTCAATGCAGCACGGGAAAAGAAGGTCTTCTTAGCAGAAGCGATATGGACGCGCTATCAACCCATCGTACAGACCATCCGTAACATCATCAAGGAGGGACGACTGGGTGAGTTACGCCTGCTGACGGCAAGTATCGGCTACAGCATGGGCGACAAGCCGCGTATCATGCGGGCTGACCTTTGCGGTGGTGCCCTGTTGGACCTCGGCGTCTATGGCATTAATTTCGTCAGGATGTTCTGTGATGCGGAGATTGAGCATATCGAGTCACAATGTATGAAGTCCGAAACAGGTATGGATCTCACCAACACCATTTCCTTTAATATGAAAGGTGGTATCATGGCGAATATCCAGTCGTCCGCCTGCTGCGTGAACGACAACCAAGGAACCATCTGCGGCACAGAGGGCTATCTCATCGTGGACAATATCAACAATCCACAGACGGTCAAGGTGTATAAGCGCGACCGTATCTTCGTGGAGGAAATCAAGGTACCTCAGCAGATTACAGGTTATGAATACCAGTTCTTGGCTTGTAAGGAAGCCATCAACAACGGATGGACGGAAGCACCTGCAATGCCACTGGACGAGACGCTGTATATCATGAAGATGATGGACGACCTGCGTTATTCATGGGGCGTCTATTATCCGATGGACAAAAGATAAATGGAAAGGAAAAAGGCTTGGAAAAATCCAAGCCTTTTCTTTTTATTTTGCATAAGCCACAGAGCGCGTCTCTCGAATGACGGTGATCTTCACCTGTCCAGGATACGTCATCTCGTTCTGAATCTTCGTAGCTATCTCACCGCTCAAAGCCTCGGTCTCGGCATCATCCATCTTGTCAGCTCCCACAATCACACGGAGTTCACGACCAGCCTGGATAGCATAGGTTTTGGTGACACCTGGATAACTCATGGCAATAGCTTCCAAATCGTTCAGACGCTTGATATAAGCCTCAACAATCTCACGACGGGCACCAGGACGGGCACCACTGATAGCATCACAAATCTGTACGATAGGAGCCAGCAGCGTCTGCATCTCCATCTCGTCGTGGTGAGCACCAATGGCATTACAGATATCAGGTTTCTCCTTAAACTTCTCGGCGATCTTGGCACCGTAGAGTGCGTGTGGATCCTCCGTGTCCTCATCGGGCACCTTACCAATATCATGCAACAGTCCGGCACGCTTAGCCTTCTTCGGGTTCAATCCCAACTCAGCAGCCATCACTGCACAAAGATTGGCAGTCTCACGAGCATGCTGCAACAGATTCTGACCGTAAGAAGAACGGTATTTCATCTTACCGATGATACGAATCAGTTCAGGATGCAAGCCATGAATACCGAGGTCGATAGCCGTACGCTTACCCGTCTCAATGACCTCGTTCTCCAACTGCTTCTTTACCTTAGCTACCACTTCCTCAATACGGGCAGGGTGGATACGGCCATCAGCTACCAACTGGTGAAGGGCAAGACGGCAGGTCTCACGACGGATAGGATCAAAGGCGGAGATAACAATGGCCTCAGGGGTATCGTCAACGACAATCTCCACACCGCAGGCAGCCTCCAAAGCACGAATGTTACGACCCTCACGACCGATGATACGACCCTTCACATCGTCGTTGTCGATATGGAAGACACTGACAGAGTTCTCTATGGCCGTTTCCGTAGCCACACGCTGAATGGTCTGGATCACAATCTTCTTGGCCTGGGCATTGGCATTTAGCTTTGCCTCATCCATAATCTCATTGATGTAGCTGGCAGCGGCAGTCTTAGCCTCATCCTTCATGGTTTCCACCAAACGGGCCTTGGCCTCCTCGGCACTCAGTCCAGAGAGTTCTTCCAACTTCGTACGCTCCTGCATCTGCATCTTCTCCAGTTCCTCGGTCTTGATGACAAGCAGTTTCTTCTCGTTGTCAATACGATTCTGCAGGTTGTCGAGTTCGTTCTTGCGGCGACCCAGTTCCTCCTGACGCTGGTTCAGGGAGATCTCCCTCTGCTTCAGTTTGTTCTCATTCTGCTGGATAGCATGGTTGCGCTGCTGCACTTCCTTCTCCAACTCACTCTTTTTGTTCAGGAATTTCTCCTTTACCTCCAGAAGTTTCTTTTCTTTGATAACCTCGGCTTCCTTATTGGCAGCCTTTACCATCTCATTATATTTTCCCTTAATGACAAAGCGGAAAATCAAAAATCCGATGAGCCCTCCGATAATGAGTGCTACAACGGCTGTGATAAGTACAATAAGCATAAATATATATATTGAGTTAATGTTCTTACACCATCACTTGTGCTCGCCGAGAGCATCCTCAATCTCAGCGGTCAAGCGGGCAAGAACATTATCATAAGGGGCAGTATCATTATGGGTACGCTCTTTCTGATACAACAAAGCGATGTCGACAAGCGTCATCAACGATATTGTATGCTCACTCTTGCGCCCTTTGTATGCCTGTGCATAAGCATTATAGCGCTCGGTGATGAGCTTGGCTGCAGAACGATAGAATTCCTCGTCCTCTCGATTTATGACGACTTCTATCTCCTCGTCATATACATGCAACCTGATATGTAGTTTGTTCTGATCTGCCATCTTGCCTGTTTTCCTTATTGCTTTTCGTCACTGAGGATTGCAATGCATTTATTGACGTCACGTATCAGCTTCGACAATCGCTCCTTGGCACCGTCCAGGTCACCATCGGTAATCTCAATCATCTTGGCCATCTTAAGTGAGTTATAGTCATTCTGCCCTTGTTCCAACCTCTCCTGCAGTTGCTTGATGTCCTGCGAGTTCTTTTCGATGACCGCAGAAAGTTCTTCATTCTCCTTTTTCAGCTCTTGAAAACGGAGAATCAATTGCCTCATACGGGTCTCAAACGTAGCGATGGTTTTCTCATTAGGCGTCATAACAGTTCACTTTGTTTTACAAAGGTAGTATATATTTTTCTAATTACCTTTGCTTCAAGTATATATTTAACGTTTTTTTATTTCGTATCAGTATTAGCGGTGCGTTTTTCCTTCTTTGCAAGCATCACAACACGATAAACGAAATCCGTTACCCACTGCTGGGAGAAACCTAATTTCTGATCATACTGGCGTATGGCGACAACGGTTTTCATCACGCCCGCATCTTTGAAGTCGTTCTTGTTGAAGATATCGTTCACGGTTTTCTCCGTCATCGAATAAATCGCCTTTTTGAAGAAACTCGGAACACGGAGTTTGAACTTCATCAGATTGCCAGCCAGCATCATCAGGTCCTGTGAGAAAGCAGAGAACTGGACCATATAAACCTGAATATCCTGTGGCTTCTTGCAACGCTTGCGAATGCTCTGATCAATCTCCTTCGTAAAGTTCTCGTCCATGCCATAGAGTCCCATGAGCATTTTCTTACAACGCGACTTCTCTGCCAATCCCAGCTTGTTATTCTGAGTGGGCACGTGAAGCGTTGCCTTGAACATACGCAGATCAGGCATTGCAGCCAGATTTGTGATACCAAGATCCGCAGCCATTACTGCCTGAAAATATACACGGACGAGGGTCATAAAATCCTCCATACCGCCCGCTTTCTGTTTTTCTTCGTCGTTTTTCCGACCGAATAATTTTGAAAAAATTCCCATAGTCATTATATTTTAGCGCTGCAAAATTACAAAATAATTATCAATTATCAATTGTCAATTATCAATTATTTACTATCTTTGCAACGAAAATATATTTAAAAACGAATATGATGAAAGGTATTGTATTAGCCGGCGGTAGTGGTACGCGCCTCTACCCTATCACCAAAGGAATCAGCAAGCAACTCATTCCAATTTTTGACAAGCCCATGATTTACTACCCCATCTCGGCTTTGATGCTGGCGGGTATCCGTGAAATTCTGATTATCTCAACACCATACGATTTGCCTGGATTCAAGAGACTCTTAGGCGACGGTTCAGAGTTGGGTGTTCACTTCGAATATGCCGAGCAACCTTCACCCGATGGTCTCGCACAAGCTTTCATCATCGGAGAGCAGTTTATCGGTGACGACTGTGCATGCCTTGTATTAGGCGACAACATTTTCTACGGAAGCGGTTTCTCTGGACTACTCAAGCAGAGTGTGGAGAATGCTGAGAAATACGGACAGGCAACGGTCTTCGGCTATTATGTAAACGACCCAGAGCGATATGGCGTTGCTGAGTTTGATGCGGAAGGTAATTGCTTGAGTATCGAGGAGAAGCCCGCCAAGCCAAAATCCAACTATGCGGTAGTAGGACTCTATTTCTATCCCAACAGTGTGGTGGATATAGCCAAGCATATCAAACCCAGTGCACGTGGTGAATTAGAGATCACAACCGTTAATCAGGAATACCTCAAACAGAAGAACCTGAAGGTACAGACCTTGCAGCGTGGCTTTGCCTGGCTCGATACAGGAACGCACGATTCACTTTCAGAAGCCTCTACATTCATCGAAGTCATCGAGAAGCGACAAGGCTTGAAAGTCGCCTGTTTAGAAGAGATCGCCTTCAAACGCGGCTGGATTACGAAAGAACAACTCCGAACCATTGCCGAGCCCATGGCAAAGAATGATTACGGAAAATACTTATTACAGTTGGCAAAATAAGAAACAGCGGCGATTCTCTCGCCGCTGTTCTTTTTATTTAGAGTATTGTTCCACACACTTACACAAAGCCCTCGGATTACCCATGTCATACATGACGCCATCCAATCGGACGCCCATCATACCACTCTTCTGACGGACAGCTTCCAAGGCAGATGTCAACTCGATTTCCCGTTGGTTGTCCCCATCAGCATCTGCCTGTTCGATATCTTTCTCCAACTGAGTGAAAACATCTGGTGTCAAAATATACTGACCGAAAACACTATAATATTCTTTCTCGCCATCCTTGTTACGCACACCCAAAAAATCCTCTGCATAACTGGATTTGGGTTTCTCATTCATACAAGAGACATTGAGTATGGTATGGTCTTTATCCTCCCATACGCCACTCAGAATGCCGTAATGACTGACTTTCGAGAGGGGTACAGGATGAATACTTACCATCAACGAGTTATACCGTTCATACTCTTCTATCATCTGCAAAGCACAAGGTTTGTTGGACTTGCTATGATAAATCGTGTCGCCCAACAGCAACAGCACTGGCTCGTTGTTGGCAAATTCTGCAGCCTGATAAACAGCATGTCCAAAACCGCGCTTCTCATGCTGGTAGACATAGCGTAAGCGCTTGCCGATATCGAGAATACGGTTTTCATACTCCTGTGCTTCCTTGTTCAACTTACGTAAGTGTTCCTCAGACAACTGTCGTTCGAAGAAGTCCGTATACTGGATGCGCTCTTCCTCTGAACCGAGAACAAGACAAATCTCTTCGACACCGCTCTTCACCAGTTCCTCTAACAAGATAAGGATAACCGGACGGACCATACCATCAGGACATGGTATCGGGAAGAAGTCTTTCTTCAAACCTCGTGTGGCAGGATATAGACGGGTTCCGAAGCCAGCTACAGGGATGATGGCACGGCGCACCGTATGAACAGGATTTAATGTCAACTGATATGCACGCATCCCTTGTGCATTCAGATATTCCACCAAGTGACGCTGGTCTTCCTCTGAACGAGTCAGGAACTGTACACTGCCGTCACCATGAGAACCGACACCCTTGCCGCCATATACCATCGGGTGAATCTGAGGATCCTGTAATACCTGATGGAGCTTGGGAGCCCATAAGGCAGGCGACATCGGAGCGACATATTTGTCAAACATATCCTCTGCCTCCGTCATCAACTTACCAAGAGCCTCCACCTTACCCTCTGCCATATACTTGATGGCACGATTGACAATATCATGGTTCCATTCACCCAATGCTTTTTGTAAGTTCTTCTCCTCTTCTGTCGTTGCAAAGGGATATGATTTGTTCAGGTCGGAAAGAATCTTAATCGTATCCTTTGCAGCACACAAATCCGCAAAGACCCAATATAAAGGTTTCTTCACGTTCAGGGAACGGACTTCAATCTCATCGCCATCAAAAGTCATCAGGTTAGGTTTCACGCCGAAAGCACACGCCTGATCCAGACGACCGCAACGAGAGGAAGTACGCAACTCACCCACATAGGCAATATTCATCTCACCCAACGTATTGAGGTTGAGGTTATATAATAAATTGAACGCACGCGCGACCAAGACACAGATAGCTGCCGAAGAAGACAATCCACTCTTCATCGGTAAAGTCATATCAGTAATCCTAATACGAACGCCACCTACCTTATACCATTCCAACATATAACTGGCAACACCGGCACAATAGCAGAAGAAGGAACCTGACTTAGCGACACGTTTCAATTCTTTTTCCGTCATTCGGCAGGAGAAGTCACGCCATTCTTTCTCCATTACAGGAGCTTCACTATGAACTTCAAAGATAGACGATTTCTCTACTTCAGCGTAGATACCCTGCTCAATACCTGTCACAATGGCTGCACCAGGCAGGATATCAGCATTCATCGTACGATAGTGGCCTGCCCAGTCTGTATGCTCTCCGAATAGGCAAAGACGCCCAGGAACAAATAGTTTCAGCATATGCTTATTTCCTTTTTAGGTTACAAATATTGCACAAAGATATAACAAAATATCGGAAAATCCTCAATTTTATTGCATTTTATTTGGTCGAAAAAATATTTTTACTTATTTTTGCAGGCGAATTAATAAATATTGTTAATAACTTAAAAGAAATTGCCTATCGAAACAGCTTCTACCTCAGAATAAAAAATTATTTGAGTATGAAGACATATGCAAGTCACACTGATGAGGAGTTAGCTCTTCTCTATTCAGCTGGTGATAATAAGGCATTCGATGAGTTGTTGGCAAGAAACCAGCAAAAGTTATTTAGTTATATTCTGTTTATGGTCGGTGACCATGAATTGGCGAATGATGTGTTCCAAGACACCTTTGTCAAGATCATCATCAAGCTACAGGAAGGCAAGTACACTGATTCAGGAAAGTTCTCTTTCTGGTCGACACGTATTGCCCATAATGTCATCATGGACCGCTATCGTCGACAGAAAAGCGAGCATATCGTGGAGCCCAATAGTGAAAACGATCTAAGTCATCTGCGTAACGACGCTCTCACAGAAGGCAACAGAGAAAGCGAATATGTCAATACACAAATTATGGACGATGTGCGCCACATGATGGACAGTCTTCCTGCCACCCAACGCGAGGTAGTCTATATGCGCTACTACCAAGACCTTTCATTCAAGGAGATTGCGGAAATCACAGGCGTTAGCATCAACACCTCATTAGGACGTATGCGCTATGCCCTGATTAATATGCGCCGTATGGCAAAACAGTACCATATCTTCTTGGATATGGAGCTATAGGGGCTGTTGGCCATTGGCTGTTAGCTATTAGCGAGTAAGGGATTTAAGGTCTTTAATCGTTTGTTCGGGAGTGGGACTCTTGAACACGTAACTGCCACTCACCAGCACGTCTACACCTGCTGCAACAAGGCGCGGTGCTGTCTCTCCTTGTACACCACCATCTACCTCTATCAAAGTCTGACAGCCTTTCTCCTGAATCATGCGGCGCAGACATTGAACCTTCTGGATAGTGTTCTCGATGAACTTCTGACCACCAAACCCTGGATTGACACTCATCAGCAACACCATATCCACATCACAGAGGATGTCTTCTAACATTGATACGGGCGTAGAAGGATTCAAAGTAACTCCTGCTTTCATCCCTGCATCGTGGATTTCCTGAACGGTACGATGCAGATGGGTACAAGCTTCATAATGCACGTTCATCATCATGGCACCCAGTTTAGCCGTCCGCTGAACATACTTCTCAGGCTGTACAATCATGTAATGCACATCAAGGGGTTTCGTACATTTAGCAGCAACTGCCTCCAAAACGGGGAAGCCAAAGGAGATGTTAGGTACAAACACACCATCCATCACATCCAGATGAAGCCAGTCGGCCTCACTACGATTAATCATTTCAATGTCGCGGTCGAGATGCAGGAAATCGGCAGCGAGTAAAGAAGGAGATACTTTCGTCATATACGTTCTTTAATTCAGACCTTGTACCATAAAGGTATTGTCTGGGTTCTTAACTGTCCTGTACATTCGAGCCATCTGCTTAATAAAAAGGATGGTCGACTCTTTGGGCTGAATTAAGTTGTCTTGAGTAAAAATTTGCATAGGCATTCTGCTTTATTAATTCCTACTTTAGAAACGAACAGCCCTTTTTATTTATTATATAATTAACATTATTTATTTTAAATGATACGATTCGATATCTTTCATACCGTTCAGGAAGTCGCGCACTGCCATGCGTTTCTTGCCTGCCAGTTGCAGTTCCTCGACACTCAACCACTCGTCAGCAGTAGCCACAAGCAGTCTTTTGCCGTCTATCTTCAATTGACCAGCCTCCGCATGACAAGCATTACCCGTCTTACTGGTCTTATAGATTTTCAATACTGTTTTCTTGCCGTCTGGTGCTACCAACGTCGTCCATGCACCAGGATAGGGACTCAGTCCACGTACAAAGTCATACACCTGTTTGGCCGTCTTTGTCCAGTCAATCTCACAGGTCTCCTTAAAAATTTTGGGAGCGGATTTCAAATCGCCATTATCTTCTTGAGGCATACACTCAGGATGTCCGTCTGCTGCCATGATACGCTCTAAGGTCTCCAGACATATCTTCGCACCGAGATGCATCAGTCCGTCATAGACATACTCCACATCGGCATCATCTGGGATATCGAAGGGCAGTTTCATGATGATGCGTCCCGTATCGATATCATGATCGAGGAAGAAGGTAGTCACACCTGTCTGTGTCTCGCCGTTGATGACTGCCCAGTTGATGGGTGCTGCCCCACGATATTGCGGCAGTAGCGCTGCATGGACATTAAACGTACCGTATTCTGGCATCGCCCATACGATCTCGGGCAACATACGGAAAGCAACCACCACCTGCAGGTTTGCGTGATAAGAACGCAACAGTTCCACAAACTCAGGATCTTTCATCTTCTCGGGTTGCAACACAGGAAGACCTTGCGACAAAGCGTATTGCTTCACGGCTGACGGCTGCGTCTCTGTTTGATGTCGCCCTACTGGTTTGTCGGGCTGTGTCACCACTGCCACCACGTTATAGTCGTTCTCCACCAAAGCCTGTAAAGTTTCTACCGCAAACTCCGGTGTACCCATGAACACGATTCGTATATCTGATTTTTTCATACCTAATCTTGGCTAAAGTCGTGAACCATCTTACGATACATATCATACATACGCTTTCTGGAGATATACCCCTTCAGGTTACGCTCTCCATCCAGCACAGGAAGCCAGTCGGCATGCGTCCTTTCAAACGTCCGCATCACATCAGCCATCGGAGTACCGTCGGTCAGTACGGCAGCAGGAGCCGTCATCAACTGGCTGGCTTTGAAATGATGGTATAGTTCCGTACGGAACACCACATGGCGAATCTTTGTAATATTGACCTCTCCAAGCAACATACCTGCAGCATCCACCACAGGCAGCACACTGTTTTTCGAACGACTAATCTTATGCACCATCTGTCCCAGTTCCATATCAGGGTCTACTGCCTGATAGTCGCGGTCGATGACGGAGTCGAGACTCATCAGGGTCAACACGGCATGGTCGGTATGATGGGTAATCAGTTTTCCCTGACGTGCAAGGCGCATACCATAGATGCTATGCGGCTCAAAGATGATGATGGTAAGATAGGCAAAGACCGAGACTATCATCAACGGCATGAAGAGATCATAGCCACTGGTAATCTCTGCAATCAGGAAGATGCCCGTCAGCGGGGCGTGCATCACACCCGACATCACTCCTGCCATTCCCAACAGCGCAAAGTTCTTCTCCGGAACATACACCCCAATCTGATGCATGTTCCACAAACGGGAGAACAGGAAGCCCGTAAAGCAACCGATGAACAGCGAGGGGGCGAACGTACCACCACAACCGCCGCCTCCGTTCGTAGCACTGGTGGCAAACACCTTCGTGAAAAGCACCAACGCCAGATAACTTATCAGGAACCCATGATGCCCATAGAAGAGCGAGTTGTCCAGTATCTCGTGCCAATCGGCTTCCGTCCTACCATTCAGCAGCAGGTTGATGGAGTGATAACCCTCACCATAGAGCGCCGGGAAGAGGAAAATCAGCGTACTCAGGATAGCACCGCCTATCAGCAGTCGCACGTATGGTTTATCTTTGAAACGGGCAAACAGGTCCTCGCAGGCATTCATCGTACGGATAAAGTAAAGGCTCACCAGTCCACAACAAACGCCCAACAATATCGAGGCAGGCACTTGCTGCACCGTCCAGTCGCTGTCCAAATGGAACGAGAACAGTGCGCTGTCGCCTCTGAAGATATAGGTGAAGCATGTTGCCGTCACACACGAGATAAGAATGGGCAACAAGGACGCCATCGTCAGGTCGATCATCAACACCTCCAACGTGAACACCAGTCCTGCTATCGGGGCTTTAAAGATACCGGCTATGGCACCAGCAGCACCACAGCCCACCAGTGTCATCAGCGTCTTACTGTCAAGTTTGAACAACTGTCCCAGATTCGAGCCAATGGCAGAACCCGTCAATACGATAGGTGCCTCGGCTCCCACTGATCCGCCAAAACCGATGGTCAATGCCGAAGCGATGACCGACGACCACGTGTTATGGGGCTTCAGCCTTGATTTCTTCGAAGAGATGGCATAGAGGATACGGGTAATACCGTGCGAGATATTGTCCTTTACGATATGGCGCACGAAGAGCGATGTCAGATAGATACCGATGACGGGATAGACCAGATACAGCCAGTTGTAGCTCGTCACAGAGAACTGTCCTGTGAGTAGGGCGACAATCTGGTTGATCATCCCATGAAGCACATAGGCGGCAACGGCTGCAAACAAACCCACAAAGAAGGCAAGGACCAACAGAAACATCCTGTCGCTCACATGTTCCACGCGCCATTCATGCAGGCGCTCAATCCATGTCGGTCTCTCTATTCTTACTGCTTGTTGTTCCATTATAGAATGCAAAGGTACGAAAAAGGTATGAATAAGTGAGTAAAAATCAAAGAAAAACTTGGGTTTTCTCTTTTCTTTCATTATCTTTGCAACTAAATAAGAAGAGAAAACCGGATTGACATAAACATATCATAATGAAAAAGCATATTGTCATAGTAGAGATTCTTTCCACGGGATTCAATTACGTGGAGGATGTATTGGCTCGCGGCTATCAGCCCGTAGTAGTAGAAGCGATGTATCCTGGAACAGAGGAGGATCGCGCCATTTTTCAGGAGGCTCAGGAGATGGCACGTCAGCGACTTCCTGAGGGCATACCCTGTATTAAGGCGAATAAGGATTACAACGTTATTCTGGAACAGGTACGTGCCTACGATCCTGTAATCGTTGTGGCAGGCAGCGAGTTCGGTGTCGAACTTGCCACCCGCCTGAGTTCCGACCTCGGTCTTCTAGGCAACCCATGGTCTATCATCGGTAAGATGACGCGGAAAAACGAGATGCAGCAGGCCCTCGCCGACTATGGCATACGCTACATCCGCGGACGGATTATCCGTAGCGAAGCAGAGGCAGAGGCTTTCTATCAGGAACTTGACACCAAGCACACCGTCATCAAGCGTGCCCGTGGTTCTGGTACGTTGGGCTTACATTTCTGTGAAGGGTACGACGAGTTGATGGATGCCGTGCACGCAGAACTCGCCCAGTCAGAGAACGACGAGAACGTGGGTGACATTCTCATGCAGGAGCGTATCGTCGGAAGGGAATACATCGTCAACACCGTATCGTGCGCTGGTAAGCACCGTCTGGTATCGATGTGTTTCTATGACAAGTTGCAAATGAACGGTAGTAATATCTACAATTACATGGAAACGGTAAACCGTCTGGACGTTGGCAATTCCGCCATCGTGCGCTATGCCTACGATGTACTGGATGCCATAGGTATCCAGTATGGTCCCGTACATGGAGAATATATGGTAGACGAGAAAGGACCTGTGCTTATTGAAGTCAACTGCCGTCCTATGGGTGCCGGTCAGACACGTCAGTACCTGGAAAAGATATTTGGTCAGCATGAGACGGATTCCGCCCTCGATGCATACCTTGATCCTGTCAAGTTCGAGCAGGAACGCCTGAAGCCGTACCGTCCGCTACGCAAGGGTATGATCAAATCGTTTATCCTGCCCAACGATGTCACGCTGGAGTCGGCTCCTGTCCTTCAATTGGTACGTCAGTTACCAAGTTACTTCTACAGTGTATTCGAGCGACTGGGGCGTGATCCTTTCCTGTCCCATACACGTGATTTAGAGACCACTGGTGGTATGGTCTATCTTGTTCATGACGATGAACGTGTGGTAAAGGAGGATTGTGCCTTCCTACACATGCTTGAGATGAAATATCCTGAGATGCTGTTCAACCAATTAAAGCCAGAGACTTCTATCCATGCTCCACGCATTCCGCTCGATGTACTCATGAAAGAAACCGACTGCCATGGTTCCACACTGGTGTTTAGCGACACGGAGACGGAAGCTCCTGATGCTGTCGTTATTGACAGCAAAGGTCTGTCTTCCGCATACGACTGTTACAACAACATCCTTCTTGACCTCAGTCGTCCTGAAACCTTTGCAGACATGGAGAGTGTCAGCCAACAGATTTTTATGTTCCTGAGTAAAGTGCGTGAAGGCGGTCGGGTACTGGTGCCAGAGAGTACATACTGCCACCTGCCTTACGGTGCGGCAGGCATGGAAATCCTACTCCGTGCCCATGGTCTGCGGATCGAAGTCCCTCTTGCCGGCAAAGGCAGGTTGCTTATTGCCTCTGCTTGACAGCATCAAGCAAAATGATTTGACTATTTACGGATGATGGCTACCTCACCGTTCTCCTTCAGGCGGATGATACTCGAAGGTTGGTGAGGCTTATGCTCCTGACGACGCGACCAACATACATAGTCGACCGCCTCGATGATGCGCGGGTCGATGTCACAATAGTTCTGAGCGGCAGGCTCGCCACTGATATTCGCCGAGGTGGATACCAAAGCCTTCTGGAAACGGTAGCAGAGTTCCTTCGAGAAGGGCTCGTTAGTGATACGGAGCGCGATACTGCCATCCTCCGCAATGAGGTTCTTCGCGAGATTCACCGCACCGTCAAGAATCAGAGTCGTAGGCTTACTGTCTGTCTCTTTTAGGCTGTCGATGAGTTGCCACGCCACCTCAGGTACTTGGCGGACATACCGCTGCAGACGGGCATCGCTGTCGACCAGACAGATCATCGCCTTCGAGTCGTCACGCTGCTTGATGTCATATACTCGCTTCACAGCCTCCTCGTTGGTGGCATCACAACCGATGCCCCACACCGTATCCGTCGGATAGAGGATCACCCCACCCTTTCGCAGCACTTCCACTGCATTCTTGATATCTTGTTCTTTCGTCATTAAAACTCTGAAGTGAAATGGAACTTGATATGTTTGAAGTCCTCCTGCGCCATCGAGAGCACATAGCCGGAGTCGGCAAGGAAGACATCACGCCCCTCCTTGTCCTTCGCCATATACTGGTACTTGCGCTTCTTGAAATTCTCCAACTCCTTATCGTCGTCGCTCTCTATCCAGCACGCCTTATAGAGATGAACGGGTTCCCAACGACACTTGGCATTGTATTCGTTCTCCAAGCGATACTGGATGACCTCAAACTGAAGTTGTCCGACGGTTCCCACAATCTTGCGACCGTTGAACTGGTTGACGAACAACTGGGCAACACCCTCGTCCATTAACTGGTCGATACCCTTCTGCAACTGCTTTGCCTTCATCGGGTCGTCGTTCTCGATATACTTGAAGAGTTCTGGCGAGAACGAGGGCAGTCCACGGAAATGTAACTGCTCACCCTCAGTGAGCGTGTCACCAATCTTGAAGATGCCATTGTCGGGCAGACCAACGATATCTCCTGGCCAAGCCTCATCAATGGTAGACTTACGTTGCGCCATAAACTGCGTAGGCGACGAGAAGCGCAGCGTCTTACCTTGACGTACATGCAGGTAAGGTTGGTTACGTACGAACTTACCTGAACACACCTTGCAAAAGGCGATACATGAACGGTGGTTGGGGTCGATATTGGCAGTAATCTTGAAGATGAAACCAGTGAACTTCGGCTCGTCGGGCTTCACCATACGCTCCTCTGCCTTCGTATCACGAGGACTCGGGGCTATCTCCACGAAACAGTTCAGCAGTTCCTGTACACCGAAATTATTCAGCGCAGAACCAAAGAACACAGGAGCCACCTCAGCAGAACGATAGGTATCCACCTCGAAGGCGGGATAAACGCCATCTACTAACTCTAAGTCTTCACGGAGCTTAGCGGCATCCTGCTCACCTACCCTTTCGTCAAGCTCACTACTGTTGATGTCAATCTCAACTTTCTCCGTCACGCGCTGCTTATCAGGCGTAAACAAATCGAGTTTCTGCTCATAGATATTATAGACACCCTTGAACTTGGCACCTTGGTTGATAGGCCACGACAGAGGACGTACTTTGATTTCCAGTTCCTGTTCCAGTTCGTCCAACAAGTCGAACGGATCGCGTCCTTCACGGTCCATCTTATTGATGAAAATAATCACTGGTGTATTACGCATGCGACAGACATTCATCAACTTGCGCGTCTGCGTCTCCACACCTTTGGCACCATCCACCACGATAATCGCCGAATCGACGGCCGTCAACGTACGGTAGGTATCCTCGGCAAAGTCCTGGTGACCCGGAGTATCGAGGATGTTCACCTTATATTCTATATCTGAACCATCGGGGATATAGTCGAACTCCATGACAGAAGTAGACACTGAGATACCACGTTGCTTCTCAATATCCATCCAGTCGGAAGTTGCTGTTTTCTTGATTTTATTGTTCTTGACGGCACCAGCCACCTGTATCTGACCTCCAAACAACAGGAACTTCTCCGTCAGTGTTGTCTTACCGGCATCCGGGTGACTGATAATGGCGAATGTTCTTCTTCTTTCAATCTCCTGATTCATTCAATCCTTCAATTTTTCAATTCTTCAATTTTTCAATCCTTCAATTTTTCAATACAATCTTCGAGACTCTCTTCCCAATAAGGCACCTCAATACCATAGGTCTGTTTAATCTTCGTCTTATCCAATACCGAATAGTGTGGACGGTTGGCGGGTGTGGGATACTCTGAGGTATGCAACGGACGGACATGACAGGTGGTAATGCCTGCAATACGATGAATCGCCTTCGTGAAGTCATACCACGAAATGACACCCTCGTTGGAATAATGATAGACACCCGGAACAATCCCCTTATTGATGGCGGTCATGATTACCGCAGCAAGGTCACGGGCATAGGTTGGTGTACCAATCTGGTCGAAGATAACGCCCAACTCAGGCTTCTCTTTGCCCAAACGGATCATCGTTTTCACGAAGTTATTACCGAAAGAGGAATACAACCATGCCGTTCGGATAATCATCGACTTCTTGCAGAACTTCGTCACTCCTAATTCGCCAGCCAGTTTGGTAGAGCCATAGACGCTGTCTGGACTGGGGGTATCTGTTTCGACATAGGGTGTATGTTTGGTTCCGTCAAACACGTAATCCGTGGAAATCTGAACCATCCATCCACCACGTTTCTCCACGGCAGCAGCCAAATAGGCAGGAGCAATAGTATTCAGTGTAGTACACAGTTCCTTGTTCTCTTCAGCCTTGTCGACAGCAGTATAGGCAGCACAGTTGACGATACCGTCAATCTTGTTTTCGGCAATAAACTGCTCGACGGCAAGTTGGTTGCTGATATCCAATTCCTGAACATCGGTATTGAACCACACGTGCTGGGGATTCTCTTTCTCCAGCAACTGCATTTCGTTTCCCAACTGACCATTACAGCCCGTAATCAATATGTTCATACTACACAAATTCTAAAGGTTCCTGTTTGTCTTTCAGATAATAATCATTCAGCATACCGATAAAAGTACTGATTTCTTTGACAGCATGCTGCGTATCCGGAGAGATATCCTTCTTCTGTAAGCGGAGCATCATCACGCCATACAAGGCGTTAAAGCAGGTCTCTACCTCGTTCTCCTCCTTGTTGGCACCATGGTTGCGCAACTCAACAATATAGGGTAGCACCTTATAGTACTCAGCGTTATAGAAAGGAAACTTAGAGGATGAGAGCAACTGGGCATGCAACTCCTCCAACTGCTGCAACACTACTTTATTAATCTGCAAATGTCCTTTCTCACGACATCCCTCGCCGTTCATCATACGAATGAGATTACCATACCAGTCCGCCTCGTCTTCTTTCTGCTCGTCGGTATAGTCAAAACGGTCGATATACTCTCGGCGAATACGGCTCAGCGAGCAGTCAAAAGCCCGGATGGTATCCTCTACCTGCCACATATACAGCAAGTATTCGGCAATATTCTTACGTCTTAATTCCTGTGCAATCAACATAGCCTACTAAAAACGATAAAGATTGGTGAAGGTTCCGAAAAGGAATATCACGGAGAAAATAATAACGATGGCACCGATAATCTGGTTGATGATACGAATGCCTGAATCATCAAAGATACCACGAATCTTATCCACCAACCATGTCAGTCCATACCACCATAACAAGGCACCTCCTACAATACTGGCAAAACCAATCAGCATCTCAAACGGACGGTCGGGAATGACGAAGGCGAACTGGGCGAAAAGACCCATGAAAAGGAAGATAATCAACGGATTGGAGAAGGTCACCAAGAACGCCGTCCACATATTATACCATAATGTACCACGCTGCACACCCGAACGGTGCATATTCTTCGTAGGATCACTGCGCCAGGTAAAGATACCGAAAGCCAGCAAAACAACACTACCTATAATCTGAAGATAAAACTTGTTCTGGTCATTGTTGATAAAGTCCATGACAAAAGCCATGCCAAAACCAGTAACTCCTGCATAGAGAATATCACTGATAGCCGCTCCTATACCTGTCACAAAACCATACCAACGTCCTTTGTTCAGCGTACGCTGTACACAAAGCACGCCAACAGGTCCCATCGGTGCCGAGGCAATCATTCCAATCAGCATGCCCTTGAACACCAAATCTACAATATTTATATGTATAGGAAATGCCATTACGGATGCAAAGGTACAAATAAGTGAGCAAAATGCCAAATTTTAACGAAATATTCAGTTTTTCATCATAAAACTTTGCCATATCATACTTTTTTCATATCTTTGTGGCTGTCTTATTCTAAAAGTCAAATAACAATATAAACTACAAAATTATGAACGACCAAGCAAACATCAAACCGTATGTTATCGGCTTAGACTTAGGAGGAACCAACTCCGTATTCGGCATTGTAGATGCACGTGGTGAAATCAAAGCAACAACGGCCATTAAGACGGGAAGTTACGAAAAGGCAGAAGACTATGTAGCAGCCTGCGTGGAGGCCTTACAAGTGATTATTGAACAAGTAGGCGGCATTAGCAAAATCAAAGCAATGGGCATCGGCGCCCCCAACGGTAATTACTACAACGGCACTATAGAGTTTGCCCCCAACCTCTCATGGGCAAAGAATGGGGTCGTCCCCTTGGCAAAATTGTTTAGTGATGCACTTGGCATTCCCGTAGCACTAACCAATGATGCCAATGCTGCAGCCATCGGCGAAATGGTATACGGTGTAGCACGCGGCATGAAGAACTTCATTGTCATCACACTGGGAACGGGCGTTGGCTCTGGTATCGTCGTTAATGGACAGTTACTATATGGCCACGACGGCTTTGCAGGTGAATTAGGCCATGTCATCATGGTACGCGGCAAGGATGGTCGTAGTTGTGGTTGCGGACGTACAGGGTGTCTAGAGGCATATTGTTCTGCCACAGGCGTTGCCCGCACGGCTCGTGAAATGCTGGCAAAGACTGACCGTCCGTCACTGCTTCGTGAGATGAATCCCGAAGACATCACATCACTCGATGTCAGCATTGCGGCTAGCAAGGGCGACGAATTAGCCAAAGAAATCTATGAGTTTACAGGCAAGATGCTGGGTGAGGCTTGTGCTGACTTCGCTGCATTCTCAAGTCCTGAGGCATTTATCTTCTTCGGTGGAATGGTAAAAGCAGGTGACCTCATTATGAACCCCATCAAGAAGGCATATGAAGAGTCTGTCATGAACATCTTCAAGGGCAAGGCGCAGTTCCTCATCAGCGGACTTGATGGCGCCTCTGCCGCTGTTCTTGGTGCTTCTGCCATTGGCTGGGAAGTGTAAGAAATCTCTCCCAGTTCACAATTCAATAAATATGTCCAATCTTGTGATTGGACATATTTTATATAAAGAGGTTGGTGCAGGACGCTACCAACCTCACTTCATAATCTTGTGTGATAAGATAGTCCGGCAATTGCCGACAAAGGCTTATCGGGGGCAAATATAGTATTTAATCATCAAATATGCAAATTTTTTGCTATTTTTATTTCAAAACGTAAAAAATATCACAAAAAAATTTGCAGATTATCATAATTATATGTACTTTTGCAGCCGTAAACTTAAAAATAAAAGTTATAAGATGACAAGATTGATGAATGCATGGTGGTGGCGTAACTCGAGATTGTAATAGTCGCGAGGTACGAAGCCGTGTGTTGATCATTGACATAGAGAGGCTCGTCGTTAACGCGACGAGCCTCTTTTTAATAGATAATCAAAAACAAGAAATATATGAAGAAAACATTTTTAGTTGACGAGAAAGGATTCTACGGGGAGTTTGGAGGTGCCTACGTACCAGAGATTCTCTATGCGACTGTCAAGAAGTTGCAGGAAGAATACCTGCCAATTATTGAATCAGAAGAATTCAAAAAAGAGTACATGGAGTTACTCCGTGATTATGTAGGACGTCCCTCACCCCTCTATCTGGCAAAACGCATGAGTGAGAAATACGGTTGTCAACTCTATTTGAAGCGAGAAGACTTGAATCACACTGGTGCCCACAAGATCAACAACACCATCGGACAAATCCTGCTGGCAAAGAAGATGGGTAAAAAACGTATCATTGCCGAGACGGGTGCAGGACAACATGGCGTAGCAACAGCAACTGTCTGTGCACTGATGGATATGCCCTGTGTCGTCTATCAAGGTGCCCTGGATGTGGAACGCCAACACGTCAATGTGGAACGCATGAAGATGTTGGGAGCAGAAGTCCGTCCTGTAAAGACAGGTAACTGGACATTGAAAGACGCTACTAACGAAGCCATCCGCGACTGGTGCTGTCATCCCGCCGACACCTTTTATATCATTGGATCCACCGTTGGTCCTCATCCCTACCCCGATATGGTGGCCCGTCTGCAAAGTATCATTTCCGCAGAAATCAAGGAACAGTTACAGGAGAAAATCGGTCGTGACTATCCTGATGTCCTCATGGCATGCGTAGGAGGCGGCAGTAATGCAGCAGGAACCATCTACCACTACATCGACGACGAACGTGTGAAGATTATCCTTGCTGAAGCAGGTGGACAAGGTGCCGATACCGGCCATACGGCTGCAACTATCCACGCCGGACGCTTAGGTATCCTACATGGTTCGAAAACCCTGGTCATGCAAACCCCCGACGGACAAATCATTGAGGCTGAGTCTATCTCCGCAGGATTAGATTACCCTGGCATCGGTCCCATGCATGCCAATCTCGCCTCACAACATCGTGCTACTGTTTATTCCATCAATGATGACGAGGCAGTAAAAGCCGCTTATGAACTCACTCGGATGGAAGGTATTATCCCCGCTTTGGAGAGTGCCCATGCAATTGCTGCACTCAGCAAAGTGTCGTTTAAGAAAGACGACGTCGTTGTGCTGACAGTCAGTGGTCGTGGAGACAAGGATGTAGAGACTTATTTGAACAATAAACAAATGGCTGGAGAATATGGAAACTTTTAAATATACAACAAGCAGTAAAACGATTCTCGCAGATCTCTATACGCCAGTAGGAGTATATATGCGGTTGCGCGACATCTATCCGCAGAGTGCACTGATGGAGAGTTCCGATTATCATGAAAAAGATAATTCCCGTTCATTCATCGGTATCAACCCGATAGCAAGTGTCGCTATCAGTCACGGTGAAGCGATGGTTTTATTCCCTAATGGTAAGAACGAACGCCATCAGATAGACAAGGACTTTGGGACAGCGGAAGCCATCCACTCACTTATTGACTATATCAAGGTAGAAGGTGACTATTCCAACTATTGTGGTCTATACGGCTATACTTCCTTCAACGCCATTCGCTATTTTGAGAACATTGCTGTCAAGGACGAGACGCAGGAGAAAAACGATGCTCCTGATATGCTATATATATTATATAAGGTGGTGATTGTGTTCGACCATTTCAACAACACCTTGACGATTGTCTCACTCGACGGAAAATCAGAACTCGATAACGTTTTCCGTGCAATGAACAAGGCTAACGTACAGGCCTATGATTTCCATCCTGTTGGAGAGACGACGAGTCCGTTGACAGACAAGCAGCACAAGGAGAATATCCGCCGCGGCATTAAGCATTGTCTGCGCGGCGATGTATTCCAGATCGTGCTCTCACGACGTTTTATCCAGAAATACGAGGGTGACGATTTCAAACTCTATCGCGCCCTGCGCAGTATCAACCCCTCACCCTATCTGTTTTATTTTGACTTTGGCGGTTTCCGCATCTTCGGATCGTCACCCGAGACGCACTGCCGCATTGAGGGCAATAAAGCCTATATAGATCCTATCGCTGGTACTACTAAACGTACTGGTGATGCAGAGGCAGATCGCAAAGGAGCAGAGTATCTGCGTAATGATCCAAAAGAGAATGCCGAACACGTAATGCTGGTAGACTTGGCACGCAACGACCTGAGTCGCAACTGTCACGGCGTGAAGGTCGACTTCTATAAGGATCTGCAATATTACTCTCATGTCATCCACCTCGTCAGCCGCGTCAGTGGAGAGCTGAACGAGGGAGCCGACCCTATCAAGGCATTTATCGATACATTCCCTGCCGGTACGCTAAGCGGTGCACCGAAGGTACGTGCTATGCAACTCATTAGCGAATATGAGCCTCACAACCGCGGAGCCTACGGCGGATGTATCGGCTACATCGGACTGAATGGCGACCTCAACCAAGCCATCACTATCCGCACGTTCGTATCACGCAACGGCGAGCTCTGGTTCCAAGCTGGCGGTGGTATCGTAGCAAAGAGTAACGAAGACTATGAGCTTCAAGAAGTGAATAACAAACTTGGTGCGCTGCGTCGCGCTATACTTATGGCTGAAAAAATGTAAGATTATGAAGATAGTTATTATTGACAATTACGACTCGTTTACCTACAATCTAGCGCATTTGGTCAAAGAACTGGGTGCAGAGGTGACCGTATATAGAAACGATCAGTTCGAACTGTCGCAACTGGAAGGATTCCACAAGATTATCCTTTCGCCCGGACCTGGCATTCCCTCTGAGGCTGGTCTGCTGATGGATGTCATTCGTACCTATGCCGGGAAGAAGCCTATCCTTGGTGTCTGCTTAGGTCATCAGGCTATCGGAGAAGTATTCGGCGGAAAACTGGAGAATCTCAGTGATGTATTCCATGGTGTAGCCACCGAAGGAACGCAACTGGGCAACGATGAGATCTTCGCAGGGCTACCCAATCGCATCACGATGGGTCGCTACCACTCGTGGGTGGTTTCGAAAGAGAATTTTCCAGACTGTCTCGAAATTACTGCTGAGAGCGATGAGGGTCAGATTATGGCACTGAAACACAAGACACTCAACGTCCGCGGCATCCAGTTCCACCCCGAGAGTGTACTGACTCCCGACGGTAAGAAGATGCTGCAGAACTGGCTTTTTCTTTAGGGCGTAATAACGATATAACGTAATAACGACATAACGAAAAAAATAAATTATATGGCACAGACAATGAAAGACATCCTAAACAGGATGCTGAACCACGAGGAACTCTCTCGTGAAGAAATGAAGAATATTCTGATTGGTATCACTCAGAGTGAGTATCCCACGGAGCAGATTACGGCACTTTTGACGGCTCTGCAGATGCGCGGCGTAACGGTCGACGAACTGCTCGGTTTCCGCGATGGTATTCTCGAAACCGGTGTTCCCGCTATCCTAAATGCCGACCGCTACATCGACGTCGTCGGTACAGGTGGCGACCGCAAGAACACTTTTAACATCTCAACAACTTCGTGTTTCGTCATAGCCGGAGCAGGCTATAAGGTAGCGAAGCATGGTAACTACGCTGCTACTTCTGTCAGCGGTGCTTCAAACGTGATTGCTCATCATGGTATTAAATTCACCGACGATATCGACAAGTTGAATCGCTCGCTCGACGAGGCCGGCATCGTCTATCTCCACGCCCAGCTTTTCGCGAAAGCCATGAAGTTTGTCGGTCCGATTCGTAAGGCTTTGCAATTCCCCACAATCTTCAACCTGCTTGGTCCGTTGGTAAACCCCAGTCAACCGAAATGTCAGCTGCTCGGTGTCGCCAACCTAGACCAGATGCGCCTCTATCATCAAGTGTATCAGAAGATCGGCATCGACTATGGTATTGTGAACTCAATCGACGGTTACGATGAGATTTCACTAACAGGCGACTTCAAGGTGACTACCAAGAACTACGAGCGTATTTTCAAGCCTAGCGATCTCGGTTTCGAGATAGCCAAGCCCGAGGAGCTTGTTGGCGGTGCTACTGAAGAGGAGGCTGCTCAAATCTTTGACTCTGTGCTCGAGAATCGTGCCCTGCCCGCTCAGAAGAACATTGTTTTGGCGAATGCCGCCTTCGGTATTCAAGTGCTCGAAAAAGGCGAGAAGACCATTGAGGAGTGTATCGAAATTGCCCGCGAGAGTATCAACAGCGGCAGTGCACTGAAGACCTTCAAGAAGTTCGTGGAACTCAATTCATAAGCTATGGATATCCTACAGGAAATCGTTACCCATAAGCATAAGGAGACGGAACGGCTTTATGCCAAAAAGTCATCGCTGCGCGAGGCGCTACTGGCATCCGACAGCGGTATCATCGCTGAGTTCAAGCGTCGCTCACCCTCCAAAGGTTGGATTAAGGAAGACGGACGTGCCGACATCATCCCTCTCACTTATCAGCAGAACGGTGCCGCTGCACTCAGCATCCTTACTGATGAACATTATTTCGGCGGTTCCGATGACTTCATCCGCACTGCCCGAAAGAGCGGCGTGACCCTCCCGATTCTCTACAAGAATTTCGTCATCGACGAGTCACAACTCTACGCTGCAGCCCTCTGTGGAGCCTCTGCCGTACTGCTCATTGCTGCTTGTCTCACGAAGCAAGAGTGCAAAACACTCTTGAACAAGGCGCATGAGTTAGGGTTGGAGGTATTACTCGAGATGCACTCTGAGCCCGAACTCGAATACGCCGAACTCGGTCCTGACCTCTGTGGCATCAACAACCGCAATCTTGGTTCTTTCATCACAGACGTTGAAAACAGCTTCCGTCTAGCCGAGAAGCTACCGAAAAACGCAGTAAAAGTCAGCGAAAGCGGTATCTCTAATCCCGAAACTGTCAAGGCTCTTCGTCAGGCCGGCTTCCGTGGTTTCCTCATCGGTGAGAACTTCATGAAAACAGCCAACCCAGGTCTGGCACTTAAAGAATTCATATCAAAGCTATGATAGTAAAAGTTTGTGGAATGAGGGAAGCGGAGAATATCCGTGAGGTAGAGGCTCTTGGTGTCGACTTGATGGGCTTTATTTTCTGGCCGAAATCTAAGCGCTATGTGTCTGAGCCTCCCACCTATCTGCCTACAAAATGTAAGCGCGTCGGTGTCTTCGTAGATGCCGACATCCTGGAGGTGAAGCAGAAGGTGAAGGAATACGGATTGGATATCATCCAGCTCCACGGCAACGAGAGCCCTGGCTATTGCACCCAACTGAAGAACTATACTCTCATCAAGGCCTTCAATATCGCTACTGTTGACGACTTAGAGGCGACCAAACCCTACGAGGGAATTGTCGACTACTTCCTGTTCGACACGAAAGCGAAGATGGTGGGAGGTAATGGAACAAAGTTTGACTGGCATGTGCTCACCGATTACGTTGGAGAGACCTCTTTCCTTCTCAGCGGTGGCATTGGTCCAGATGATGCAGAAAACATCAAAACGTTCCATCATTCGCAATGTATCGGCATTGACCTGAACTCCCGTTTCGAGAGTCTGCCAGCCCTTAAAGACATCAAACAATTAAAAGCATTCATTAAAAAGATACGATTATGAACAAAATCAATAAACTCTTCTCGGAGAACAAGGACCGTAAGCTCCTCAGTCTCTATTTCTGTGCTGGTGCCCCAACACTTGACGGTACTGCCGATGTGATTAAAACAATGGAGAAGCGTGGCATCTCCATGATTGAAGTAGGTATCCCCTTCAGCGATCCTATGGCCGATGGCCCCGTCATCCAGAACGCTGCCACTACTGCCCTCAAGAACGGTATGACACTCAGTAAACTCTTTGCCCAACTTAAGGATATCAAAGACGATGTTCAGATTCCTCTCGTATTAATGGGCTATCTGAACCCTATTATGCAATATGGTATCGAAGCATTCTGCCAGAGTTGTGTAGATAGTGGCGTTAGTGGAGCCATCATTCCCGACCTGCCCTTCAAAGATTATCAAGAAGTCGTCAAACCAGTGGCTGACAAATACGACATCCGTATTATCATGCTCATCACTCCTGAAACCAGTGAGGAGCGCATCCGTTTCATTGACGAGCATACCGACGGTTTCATCTACATGGTCAGTTCTGCCGCCATCACTGGTGCTCAAAAGAGTTTCGACGATGCCAAACAAGAATACTTCCGTCGCATCAATGCAATGAACCTACGCAACCCTCGTATGATAGGGTTTGGCATTAGTAATGCACAGACACTCAAAGCCGCTCAGGACAATGCTGCCGGTGCCATCATCGGTTCCAAATTTGTTACACTGCTCAACGAAACGAAAGATGCTAATAAGGCTTTGGATATTCTATTCGATGACCTGAAGAAATAAAAGAAATCCTTCCTAAAACAGGAAGGATTTCTTTTTATTCATTGTTTATTTCTTATCCTCTATTTTCTCTTCCGCCACTTTCCTGGCTGCGGGTTTCTTCACAGCAGGTTTCTTGGCAGGAGCTTTCTTAATTGCAGGTTTCTCCTCCGAAGACTCATATTTCTCCAAGCGGGCACGCAAACGAGTAATCTCTTCATCCTTATACTCAATCTCGTCACCCTGGTTACGGATTGTTGTCAACAAAGCATTCAACTCTTCATTGTCAATCTCTGCAGGATAGAGCGCATTAACCCTATTAATGAAATCACCAAGGATATTCATATAGTTAGTGAACGCATCAAACGGTCCGCTATAGATTCCACGGTCAAGACCTACATTCGACGGTTTGGTAGTCATAAAGCGGAAGTTATTGGATGCCTGCAAGTAGTCCCAATCCTGATTGATACGTGGATCATTAGCAATACGTACACGGTCAGCCACACTATAAAGCTTATTGAAAGCCTCACGCTGCATAGCATTACCCAACCAGCAGGAAACGTCACGCTCTTCATCAACCCATGACAAGGTGTCAGGCACATCAAGATTGCTTACACTCTTCACCTTCATACAAATCTCAGTCGGTGTAGAGAAGGTTATACCTTTCTCCTTGGCGCATGCTGGTAAAGCCTTCAAGAAGTCAAGGATATTACTTGACAGCGGTTGGGCGATACCTAGTGCCGACAATTCCATGAAGATGTTGATAATCTGTTCTTCCTCCGGGAGACGAGCAATACGGTCAATATAGGCATCTGCAAATAAAGGATAACCTTCCCAGTCCGCATTATTAAAACGCAAGGAGATATCGTCAGACAACTCCACATCACGAAGCAATAACTTCAGATTGGGAGCAATATTACAATGATAGACATAGTGAGGAGATTTCCATCCTAATACATGCTTAGCACCCTCGGTCAGCATACCTTTAAAGCCCATCGCTGCCACCTGACCGCCGATATCATCACTATAAATCAAAGATGAGTTACGGAGAACTGTGGGCTTCTTACCAAAATACTCCTCTATCTTCTGGCACTGTTTCTTCACATCCATTGCGAAAGTCTCTTCATTAGCAAGTGAAGACAAGCCATGAGAATAAGGCTCTGCCAGAAATTCCACACACCCCGTATTATTCAACTCCTGCAGTTTCTCCAATACCTGTGGAGCATGCATCTCCAACTGCTCAATACCAACACCCGACAGAGAGAAGGCTACTTTGAAAGCCTTGCCATTCTCACGAATCATATCACCGATAGCATTCAGGGCAGGTATATAACTGCGCTCTGCAATATCACTGATACTACGCTCATTCTCATAATCATCATAGTAATAATGATCTGTACCAATATCAAAGAAACGATAACGCTTCAGATGGATAATCTGATGTATTTCGAAATATAAACAAATCGTTTTCATAACTATAAACTTTTATCTTTAAACAGTAAACTAATCATTGTTCCCAACCGAGGGTTCTCTTATAGAGAGTGGCAATCCATGCGCCAACTTTCTCCCAAGTAATCTGATCAACCTCTTTCTTTCCTTCTTCTTTCAGATACTGGAAGAGAGAGTCGTTGGCACAGATACTGTAGATAGCATCAGCCAAAGCGTGAATATCCCAATAGTCCACCTTAATACAATTATTAAGGATCTCAGCACAACCAGACTGCTTTGAAATAATTGACGGCGTTCCACATTGCATCGCCTCCAGAGGTGAGATTCCGAACGGCTCTGAAACAGAAGGCATCACGTAGACATCAGAATCCTTCAAACACTCATAAACCTGCTTACCACGCATAAAGCCTGGGAAATGGAAGCGATCGGCAATACCACGTTCTGCTGCCAGATAAATCATTGCGTCCATCATATCACCCGAACCTGCCATACAGAAACGGACATTACGCGTACGTCGGATGACCATATTGGCGGCCTCCACGAAATACTCAGGTCCTTTCTGCATCGTGATACGTCCGAGGAATGTTACTACCTTATCCTTGTTCGTATGGTCAGGACGAGGTATTGCATCATATTCCTCTGGCAGTGGATATACAGCATTATGTACTGTATAACATTTACGAGGATCCTGATGATATTGATGTATCACTGTCTGACGGGTCAGTTCAGAAACACACATGATGCAGTCAGCCCAGTCCATACCATTCTTCTCTATGGAATAAACCGTCGGGTTCACCTTACCACGAGAACGATCAAAGTCCGTTGCATGTACATGGATACATAATGGTTTCCCACTAACCTGCTTAGCATGAATACCTGCAGGATAGGTTAACCAGTCGTGTGCATGGATGATATCAAAATCAATGGTACGAGCCACCACACCTGCAATAATCGAATAGTTATTGATTTCCTCATGCAGATTACCCGGATAACCACCAGCAAACTCCATCGCACCCAAATCATTGACGTGCATATAGTTGAAGTCGGCATAGATATGATCCCGTAACTTAAAATAAAGATCCGGATCCATGATATTACCTACACGGTCACGAACATAGTCATAATTGACATCACGCCATGCGATAGGCACTGCATTCATTGCAACAATATTACATGCATTACGCTCTTCATCGCCAAAAGGCTTTGGCAGACAAAGTGTAATATCCATATCTCCCTGAGCATGAAGTCCCTGAGAGATACCGTAGTTAGCGGTAGCAAGTCCGCCGAAAACGTGAGGAGGATACTCCCATCCAAACATTAGTACTTTCATTGTCTTCTCCTCCTATTTTACTTTTGATAAGTATATTTCTCCAACAATTTCAACGTGCGTAGAATCTCAGCGACATTCATGGCAAACGCCATAGCACCACGACCATGGAACGGCGGGTTACCATCGAATAGTTCACTGATTGTTCCCAACGCATGATAGTTGATCTCATCTTCATAGCCTACCATTTGACGCTCTATAAAACTCAGACGAGTACGCTTGTAGAGTTTCAGACAGGCTTCCATGTAGAATCCACCCAGCCACGGCCACGCCGTACCCTGGTGATATGCATAGTCTCGCTGAGTCTGTGGACCGACATACATTGGATTATAGCCTCCACTCTTCGGAGAAAGGGAGCGCAATCCTTTCGGAGTGAGCAACTCACGAGTGCAGACATCCAAAACGCTCTTCTTCTGATCCTGTGATAGAGGAGAGTAATCAAAGGCAACTGGGAAAATCATATTCGGTCGAACACTCCAGTCCATCATATTGCCATCCACATAGTCCAACAAGTAACCGTATTCATTAAGGAATGTCTCTACAAATGACTGTTTACATAGTTCTGCGCGTTTCTCCAACTTCTCGGCAAACTTCTTGCTTCCAAACTCAGACTCTAATGATGCACAGAACTTCAGCGCATTATACCACAAAGCATTGAACTCAACAATATAACCTGAACGAGGCACTACAGGATGACCGTTTGCGGTTGAGTTCATCCATGTAATTGCTTTTTCACGGCCATTGGCATAAAGCAGTCCATTGTCATCCAGACGCATGATAGGATTTCCACCTTCAATGATATACTCAACAATATCACGGACCAATTTACCATACATCTTATAACCCTGTTCCTTACCTGCATCCTTGGTATATTGCTGAATAGCCCATACGGCCCACAGAGGAACATCAGGTTGTTCTATCTCGTAAATCTTCACTGACAGCGGTTTGTCTTCCATATACTCACGAAGTCCTCTCTCTGCCGTCTTCATCACCAGTTCAAAATAATCTCGCTCACCGATAGAAAGCGTCAATCCCGGAAGAGCAATGAATGTATCACGGGCACGAGCCTTAAACCAAGGATAACCTGCCAACAGATAACGATCGTCGTTCTTTTGACGATTATGGAACTGATGGGCAGCCGTTACCAGACAATGATAGAAATTATCGCGTGGAACGCGATCTGCCACTTCCTTATCAAACAACGCCTTTAGTGTATTCGTCTTGATGGCAGAAGTAGAAGCAGAAAAGACTATCGTCTCACCTTTCTTAATATGCATCTCAAAGTATCCGGGAACGTAAAGGTCTTCGTTGGAAGCATAACCACGTTCTTGTTCTTTCGGATACTCCACTCCACGATACCAGTCAGGCTGGAAGATAAACTCATTTTTCTTGTTAAATTGCATGTAAAGATCAGGATAACCTGCATACATACATGTCTTGATACCATTATCCACAGGATGGAATTCACGGGATGCCGTCGAGTTCTCATGTGTGAACTGGCGAACCGAACGGAATGCGAGGAATGGGCGGAAGCGCAATGTTGTAGCAGAATGTGCATCCACCAAAGTATAACGAATCAAGATGCGGTCCTCATAATGCTGAAAAACCACTTCTTTTCTTAATAACACGCCACCGACACGATATAGTGTGGTAGGCACTACGTCACAAGTAAACTCACGAATGTACTTATGACCCTTGGGGCTGAAATTGTTTCCCTGATACTTGTGTAGCCCGAGGTTGAATTCTGCACCATGCTGAATCACCGTACAATCGAGCGACGATAACAGCACATGATTCTCATCATCGAGTTCTGGCACAGGAACCACAAGCAGTCCATGATACTTACGCGTATTACAATCGACAAGTGTCGAACTACTATAAGCACCTGAACGGTTTGTTCGTAGGAATTCACGACGGAGCGAGTCTTCCAGGTTAGTCATTACAGCTTTTTCTAATCGCAAATAACTCATAGTTCCTATTATAAGGTTTTAGTTTCGAAATAACATTTGATTTTCAAAAGTACGTAATTTTGTCGTGATTACAAAATAAAAATCACTTTTTTTAATAAAAACAACAGTTTTTTTACTCCGTAGAATAATATTAACGAGAAAAAACTTAATATTTTACACCTTTTTAGTAACTTTGCATGATTTAATGAAGGTCATTTGAGTATGGCATTATTGGAAAAAGAAACAGATAAGAATCAGTTTATCCAAGCGATGAAGGAACTGTGGAGTCTTCTCAGTGAAAAGCATCGTTGTCTTTTATTAGATCATATCTCCATTGAGAGATTCAAAAAGAATGATTTCATCTATCATGAGAATGAAACACCCAAATATCTTTTCTGTCTTGTCAAAGGAAAAGTAAAGATTTTCAAAGAAGGAATAGGTGGACGCCCACAGATTGTCCGAATGGTAAAGCCCGAAGGTTTCTTCGGTTATCGTGCAGGATTTGCAGGAGACCAATACAGTACCTCTGCTTCTGCTTTTGAAACCGTTACTATTTGCCAGATACCCTTACTCATCATTGATAAGATTATCCGTGAGAATAGCAATGTCGCCATCTATTTTATCAAACAATTGGCAAACCTGTTAAGACATGCTGATGAACAAACTGTGAATCTCACGCAGAAGCATATCCGCGGACGACTGGCTGATGCCTTGCTACGACTCAAGGAAAAATATGGAATGGAAGACGATAAAATGACGCTCTCCATCCATCTTAGTCGTGAAGACCTTGCCAATTTGTCAAATATGACAACCAGCAATGCCATTCGTACTTTGTCGGCCTTTGCCACAGAAAATCTGATTGCCATTGACGGTCGACAAATCAAGATTCTTGAAGAAGCCGAACTCCATAAGATTTCCAAATACGGTTAATCGGGAATCAAGAAATTAATCACTTCCTGTTCTACATTAATCTGATAGGCACCCACTGGTGTTCCCATCAGTCTGCCATCGATACTTACCATTGCATGTTTTGCCTCTTCAACCTGAATTTCCCTGGTACGATAGGGATGTACACTGTGATGATTCAGAAAACGTCCTGTCACCAATAGCCATAAACCGGCAAACACCTGTAAGATTCCCGTCTGATAGACAAGAGATACATCCAACAAACCATTATACGGCACAGCATTTGGTGTCTGTCCATAACCAGGTCCACTACCTACACACATCGTCATGATTTTACGATTAACCGTATCGGCATTGATTTTCACATGCATTTTATAGTCCATACGATGGAAAATCATCAAGAAGAAAGAGACGATAAATGACAGAGTACGCGAACCTAACACAGAACGCGTTTGGCGACGCATATTCATCACATCGGCAATAAGACCGATATTGATGCAGTTTAGGAAATAGCGATGACATTGCTCTCCTTTTTTATTGGTATAACGGATGCAACCAAGGTCAACAGGACGGACACGACGCTTCACAAGCCAATCGACCGTCTGTTCAAGATTTCCTTCCTTGAAGTCCCAATAACGGGCAAAGTCATTCATCACCCCATTCGGAATCACACCCAATGCTATCGTCTCACGCACTTGTTTTTCCTCTTTCATCAAACAGTTCACGGCATCATTCAATGCCGAGTCACCCCCCATAATGATGATGGTCTTATAACCGTTATGAATCAGCATGGTCATCAGACGTTCCACACTATCCGTTGACTCACTCTGCACGAAGTCATACTGCACTTGACGGTCATTTAGCACCCGCTGAATCTTCTCACGTTGCTTACTTGAACGTCCTTTCGGGCAATATAATATGCCCCACCTTGTCTCTTCTATTGCCATATATTCATTATCTCTTTTACTTTCTCTTCCATCGGTCGCATCGCATCAATCCAGTGAATGGTAAATCCACGACGCTCCATTCCCCTAAACCATGTCATCTGTCGCTTGGCAAACTGGTGAATAGCTATCTCCAAGCGAGTAAACATCTCGTCGTATGAGGTCTTTCCCAACAGGTATTCTGTCACGAACTTATATTCCAGTCCGTAATAGATCAGATCATCGGCAGAGATACCTTCATCTAAGAGGGCCTTTACCTCTTCAACCATTCCCCCTTCCAAACGAGTCTTCAGGCGATTGGTGATCTTACGACGCCGTTCCTCACGGTCGATATTCACACCGATAATTAACGAGTCGACTGGAGGCAGTTCACGCTTTGCCGTTGGTTGATGCAGATTATACTCCTCTATCTCAATGGCACGAATGGCACGCTGACATGAATCCACATCGGTCTTGTTGTGCATATTCGACCCATTCTTTGCTTTCAGTTCCACCAACATCTGCGTCAGTTCCTCTAAAGATTTCCCTTCCAATTGTTGGCGTAACGCTGGATTCTGAGGTACAGGTGAGAGTTGATAGCCTTTCAATACCGCTTCGATATAGAGCCCCGTTCCACCACAAAGTATCGGTATTACTCCCTTACCTATTAAATTATTATAAACCTCAAAGAAATCCTGCTGATACTGAAACAAGTTATATTTTGTTCCCGGCTCTGCGATGTCTATCAAATGATAGGGAATGGCTATCAGCTGTTGGCCATTGGCTGTTGGCAACAGATAATCGGCGAGGTCTTTGCCTGTTCCGATATCCATACGTCGGTAAACTTGTCGAGAATCAGCAGAGATAATCTCTCCACCAATCTCTTTTGCCAATGCCGCAGCCAAAGAAGTCTTTCCACTTGCTGTGGGTCCGAGTATGGTAATCATTTGTTTCATATCGGCTACAAAAATAGCAAAAAAAAGCCGTTCGGCAATACCGAACGGCTAATTTATTATATCAAAGTGATATTATTTCAGCTCAGCAAGGTACTTAATAGTACGAACCATCTGAGAAGTATAAGAGTTCTCATTGTCGTACCAAGCAACAACCTGTACGAGAGAGTTACCGTCACCGATCTTAGAAACCATGGTCTGGTTTGCATCGAACAGAGAACCGAACTTCATACCGATGATATCTGAAGAAACGAGCTTCTCTTCAGTGTAACCGAATGACTCGTTGGTAGCAGCCTTCATAGCAGCATTGATTCCCTCAACAGTTACCTCACCCTTAACAACAGCGTGCAGGATAGTGGTAGAACCTGTAGGAGTCGGAACGCGCTGTGCAGCACCAATCAGCTTACCATTCAGCTCAGGAATAACGAGACCGATAGCCTTAGCAGCACCAGTTGAGTTAGGAACGATGTTCTGAGCACCAGCACGTGCACGCTGAACATCACCCTTGCGCTGAGGACCGTCGAGAATCATCTGGTCACCTGTGTAAGCGTGAACGGTTGTCATGATACCGCTCTGGATAGGAGC
>JAFZIZ010000006.1 GCA_017554145.1 Prevotella sp.
GTCGTTTCATCATCGAAACCAAGGAAATTACTTAAAGCAGATGTATCTCCAGGCAGATAGACACGTCCAGAACCTAACAGGCCTCCTGTCCAGCGATAGAAACCAACTCCCTCTTCTTTATTGGCAAGAACATAAACATTACTGCTTTCACTGGTACCTTCCGTCTCTGCATCGCTGATCCTAAGCAAGTTCGTTGTAGGCTCGGGAGCCCCAGTGGTTTGAGTCATCTCATAGGAACCTTGTGCTTCTGGAGCATTGATGAGATAAGGTACACCACCCTTCAGAGCGGTAGTGACTTGCTCTAACGTGATTGCTTTGTCCTCCACACCGGTAACCACATACGCCTTGAACTCGTCAGGCAATGTTACATCGTAGGCACTGACCAGTGTTGCCCATTTAGCCTCTCCAACAGTGAACTCGTATGAATCGTACGGTACGAAACGATAGATGCGAGGCAGTGCATGCGTATTATCCGCTTCGTCGTAAGCGGAGAATGACGGCATGGAGAAACTATCAAAGATAGCACTGAAATCCATGTCACTGTCACCGCCACCACCAGGCATGTTGAAGTCAAGTTTAGTACCGAACTTAATCCTATTCTTTGCCTTTACAATCTCTGCTGGTCCATCACCAGTGTCTTTCTGTCTGTCCTCAAACTTATATTTGATAGTAGCACCAGATGCATCAATAGCAATCGTCGCCAACAGGCTGTCGCCCTGATTGACTTCTGTACCGAACTTCAACTTTGCACCGCCGCCACCAAACATGGAGGCGATGTCGAAGCCACCTTCAGAACCTTCTGCTTCCTTGTCGGAAGCATAGAGATATTCATTGTTGCTTGCCCTGAAACGCCAATAAGTATCGTCATACTTCTCAAGAGTTATTTCTAAGGCGCCATCGGGAACAGTGACAATGACATCCTCCTCATCAACCTCTAAGAATTCAGTTGCTTCAGCACCTTTACCTCCCATCATCGAATCTTCAGATTTCATGACATCGGGGGTCTCTCCATCCATGCCGACAATCAGGAGTTTGTTGCCGTCTGCCAACTGAGAGGGATCTGTTACCAAGACATACTTACCACTCTTCAAGCCATTGGGCTCCTTGTCACGGGAAGTCACATCTACAGAGAACTTACGCTTCATGGTGTACGACTTCTCTTCGTTGACATCATTGGTAGCAGGATCATCTTCCTGTAGTGTTACTTTCACTTTCACGGTAATCTTAGAGGTGCCTTCCTTGAGTGCTGTAAAGGTACTGTCCGTACCTGCTTCGTTCTTCACCCAGTTGGCAACTTCTTTATCGCTGGACTTAAATACAGGTGCTCCAGCAGTACCTGCTGTTAGATTGCTAATAGAATAGAGTTGTTCTGAGGTCTTGGTGGTATTGGCCTTCATATCTGTAATGTCGTTAACAACCAAGACATGGGTAATATCTTGAAGATAGTTGCCTGCATCCACTTTGGCAGAATATTGTGGTTCGCTATCACCGCCGCCTGTTCCTCCCATACCGGAGAACATACTCTGATCCTCTGTATATACCAACGGACCAAAGACAATTACCTTGTCGCCTGGGCTGAGGGAACTGGATGACAGAGAAGAGTATGTCATCACACCAGTTTCGGCAACAATCTCAACCGTGCCATGACCGTCTATCACCTTCATGTGACCGTCTTTCGTACCGTCATCAGAGATATAGTAAGAGCATGTGCCATTGTCACCCATGCCAGGAAGGGCTATTCCATCCAAATCAAAATCCATATCATCCATGCCAGGGACTTCCATATCACCAAACATATCGAAGATACCACCGCCAACCTTGGAGATGATACCCTGAATGTAATAGTTGTAATTGTCTTCCCTATAAACAGTAATATTATTGACATTAACGCGTCCATTCTGAGCCAGTTCTTTGGCTTGAGCCACAGTGAAAGGATGATTCTTACTGCCTGGCACTTCCGATGTAGGGTCATCGATGATCACCGTACAGGTGGCAGAAGCCTTATCATGCTCCTCGGTCTCACTTACAGAGGCTGTAATCACTACGGTGCCACGTTCTCCAAAGCGCACAACACCATCATTATTTTCAAAATATGCCACACCAGTGTTACTACTACTCCATGCAATATCCGACGCTGGTGCTCCCGTGCAGGTGATGCTTGGTGACAACGTTGCGTTTGATAATTCTACAGCATAGTTGTCGGATGAAAACTTCATGGATACAAATTTCTGGGCATTATTCACCTTTTTGAAGATTGCAATCCGCGAGTCCTTGATATTATCGTCAACAACGTCATCACCGTCACCTTCTTTTTCAACCTTCACTTCCCAACTCTTACTCATCATGCTGTTCTTGAGACCGACATAGTAGGTTTTTCCCCCCATTGGGACGGTTTTTAAACAGTTGTGATCTATACCTATAAATTTAATTCCTTTTTCTTCATCTTCACCGACAGATAGTTTGCTATCATCATACTGGAGCCATTTGCCATCGTAAACAACGCGAAATTTAAAGTATTCTGCATCCTCTTCTGCAATCCATAAGATTTTTTCTGACAATTCGTTGTTTTCCTCACTGCCAATGATGCGGTCCTTATCAGCATTCAACTCCACAGCAACAGTACCGGGCTTCTTGTCGCTTCCCTTATCATTGGTCATTGCCAGCCCCGTCGTCAGATCTACAATCGCGACGATATCGCCATGCTGTAAATCATCAAACTCGACTTTCTTCCACTTCACATAGGTGGTTTCTTGTGCCCACGCACTTCCTGCTCCTACTATGAGGGCACATAGCACGAGAATCGTTTGAAAGACTAATTTCTTTTTCATCATAGCCTAATATTTTTAATTATTCTGTTTTTATTTCTTCACTTTTCACCTCACCCGTCTTACCCTGAAACTTTTCGTGTAACTTCTGGAACACGATGAAGAACGCAGGTACTACGAACAGCAGGGCGATGGTGCCGATGGCCATACCACCGATGACACCAAGGGCAAGGGCACGGTTGCCGTTGGCACCGGCACCGCCAGCAATGACGAGCGGTATCATACCGATAATCATCGTTGCCACAGTCATCAGGATGGGGCGCAAACGCTCCTGACAGGCAGCGAACGCCGCATCGCGGATGCTCATGCCTTGGGCACGACGCTCTGAGGCAAACTCGGTAATCAGGATGGCTGTCTTCGAGAGCAGACCTATCAACATGATGACACCCGTCTGCAGGTAGATGTTGTTGTCCATGCCAGGCAGGTGGAGCAGTGAGCCGAGGTAGGCGCAGACAAAGGCACCCATCAGTCCGAAGGGCACGCTCAGCAGTACGGCGAGCGGTGTGAACCACGAGTTATAGAGCGATGCAAGGATAAGGTAGATGAGTACCACACAGATGATATAGATGAGGGCGGTGGTATTCGAACCAGCCGTTTCCTCCACCTCACGCGACATATTACTGTACTCGTAAGTAGCAGTAGTGGGCATCTCCTGCTTAAACACCTCAGCAATAGCCTCATGCGCCTCGCCCTCACTGAAGCCGTTGGCGGCAACGATGTTACAGGTGATGCTCTGGAACAGGTTAAAGTGCTCAATGTTCGACGGACCGACAATCTCCTTCAGCGAGACGAACTCGGAAATAGGTGCCATCTTACCGCCACGCACCTTCACAAAGATATTCTGCAGTGACGATGGGTCGAGACGACTCTCAGGCATGGCACTCGCCATGATGCGATAGACCTTACCAAACTGGTTGAAGTTACCGATATAGCTTCCACCGCAGAAGGAACCGAGCGTGCTGAGCACCGTCTTAGGTGACACACCTGCACGGTCGCACTGGGTGGCATCCACCTCGACACGATACTTCGGATAGCGCTCTGAATATGATGACATCGCCATGCTGATTTCCGGACGTTCAGCCAGTTTGGTCAGGAAGTGCTCAGTTTTCTTGGCAAACTCCGACAAGTCACCGTCCGTAGGATCCTCCACGATGAGACTCACACTGTTACTCGTACCATAGCCTGGTACCTGCGGCAACTGGAAGGGCAGCACCTTCACGTTTTTGATGTCCATGCAGGCATAGTAGAAGCGACCGATGATGAGGTCTATCAGATGATTCATACCCGGACGCTCATCCCAGTGCTTCAGACGGACGACGAGCGTGGCGAAGTTCGATCCGTTGCCCGATGCCAGTCCGTAGCCGCACGACACGGCGAAACTCTCCAACTCGGGAATCTGCTTCACCTTCTCCTCCACCTGTTTTGTCAGTTCCTGCGTCTGCTGTAACGTGTAGCCCTCCGGTGCGCGAATCTCGGCGAGGAAGACTCCCTGGTCCTCTTGCGGAACGAGACCCGATGGTAAGTTCTTCATGAAGAACATGAGCAGGACAGCGGCAATCGCTAGTACACCCCACGACAGGATTGGTCGCTTGATGAACTTTTGAACCGCCTTCGAGTATTTATTGAAGATAGCATTATAGCTTACGGTGTACGCCTTCTTCGTATAGTACGACAACGACTTGCGCTCACTCTTGTCCTCCAAGGCTTTCAGCATGATAGCACAGAGTGCAGGACAAAGCGTCAGTGCCGACACGCACGACAAGCCAACGGATGAGGCAATGGTCACACCAAACTGGGTAAAGAAGGTGCCCGACGTACCGCTCATGAAGGTCACAGGAATAAACACCGCCATGAATACCAATGTACACGAGATGACAGCCACTGACACCTCACTCATTGCCTGGCGCGTAGCCTCACGGGCATCCGATATGCCGTTTTCCATCTTCGCCATCACTGCCTCGACGACTACGATGGCATCATCGACCACCGTACCAATGGCGAGCACGAGTGCGAAAAGCGTTAGGATATTAAGCGAGAATCCCGCCAGCATGACGATGGCGAAAGTACCCAATAGCGACACGCAGATGGATATCG
Source organism: Prevotella sp. (assembly GCA_017554145.1). Lineage (GTDB taxonomy): Bacteria > Bacteroidota > Bacteroidia > Bacteroidales > Bacteroidaceae > Prevotella. The sequence continues at coordinate 4,920 of JAFZIZ010000006.1, forward strand.
ATGGGATAATCGTTGCCTTGAAGTTCTGCAGGAAGAAGAACACGACGAGAATCACAAGGATGATAGCGATGATAAGCGTCTCCACCACGTTGTGGATGGCGGCGAAAAGGAAGTCGTCCGAAGTCTGCATAGTAACAAACTCCAGTCCAGCTGGCATCGTCGCTTTCATGTCCTCACACATCTTGGTGATGCGGGCGTTCACCTCCGTCGCATTGGCATCAGGAGCCTGGAACACCATGAGTAATATGCCTGGCTTACCGTTAATGTTTGACAAGAAACTGTAGCTCTGGGCACCAATCTCCACCTCCGCCACGTCGCTCAGATGCAGCAGGTGACCGCCGTCGGTGGTACGAAGCACGATGTCGTTGAACTCCTCGACAGTCTTCAACGTGCCCTTGTACTCCATCGAGTACTGGTATTTGTTTTTCGACAGTTCACCCAACGAACCCGTGGCTGCTACGAAACTCTGTCCGCCTATGGCGGCAAACACATCATTAGGATCTAAACCGTACTGCGCCATCACATCGGGCTTCAGCCAGATACGCAGGGCATAGGTATTTCCTAATGCCATCACGTCGCCCACACCTGTAATACGCTGCAGGCGCGGCTTGATGTTGATATCGACATAGTTCGAGATGAAATCATCGTCGTATTTCCCATCCGAACTCCTGATGGCGAGGATGCGCAGGATGTTACTCTGCATCTTCATCACTTGGACGCCCACTTTCGTCACGTCGGCAGGCAGCAAGGCTTGTGCCTTCGACACGCGGTTCTGCACGTTCACCGCCGCCATGTCGGGATCGGTGCCCTGCTCAAAGTACACGCTGATGCTCACGTTGCCCGACGAAGAAGCCTTCGAGGTCATATATGTCATGCCTGGCACACCGTTGATACTTTCCTCCAACGGCTGGATGACCGACTTCATAATCGTGCTTGCATCAGCACCTGTATAGTTAGTCGTCACCATCACCTGTGGCGGTGCAATGCTGGGATACTGCTCAATGGACAGTGACTTCATGCAGATGAAGCCCACCATCGCAATGACGATACTGATGGCACACGCCATCACGTATTTATTGATGAAAATATTATTCTTCATGGTTTATTTTTCATTTTTCGGTGCTTCGGGGAAAAGGACCTGCTGCCCTTCTTGTACATTATTAGCCCCGACGGTCACAATTTTGTCGCCTACATTGAGACCGCTGGTCACGATGAAATCCTTTCCGTTGCCTGTATCGACCGTCGTTACCGTAACGGCTGTCGCTGTACTGTCAGTCTTCACCTTATAAACCTGTTGCTTGTCCTGAAGTTTCACCACCGCAGTTTGCGGAATGACCATCACGTCCTTCTTGGCAATCGGCAGCACGACTGTACCCTGAATACCAGAGAAGAGATGACCATCAGGATTGGGGAATGAGGCCTTTGCACCTAATGAGCCAGTAGTGGCATCCACCACGCCCGTCAGGCTGGTGATGCGTCCCTTGTGCGGGTACTCTGTGCCATTTTTCATCACGAACGTCACATCCGGCAACTCTGCTATGTGCTTCATCTTGTCTTCATGAGTCAGACCGGCTGAGACCGATGCTTCGATAAGTGCCTCAGACACCGCAAACTCAGCATCCATATTCGTATTACCACTGACAATGGTGAGGCGGGTGGCAGGTGACACCTGATCACCCGTGCGTACGGAAATTTCACCAATAACACCCGTTACAGGTGCCGAAATGGTACAGAAACCGAGGTTCACTCTCGCACGGTTCACCGAGGCGCGGGCTTGTGCCACGGATGCTTGTGCCCGCTTATAGGAATTCTCCGAATTATCGAGCATATAGCGACTCACGATGTTCTTTTCAAAAAGGTTCTTGTTCGACTCATATTCCAGTTTCGCACTGTTCTCCGAAGCCAGAGCAGCCTGTAGGTTTGCCTGCGCTGCCTCTAATTCTAACTGCGCATTACGCGAGTCAATAACGAAGAGCACCTGTCCCTTCGCCACCTGTTGACCCTCACTGACGGCAATCTTCATCAACTGACCGCTCACCTGAGGTGTGATGGTCACGTCCGACTGTCCCTTCATTTTTGCACTGAACTTCACGGGCACTGTGATGTCCTGTTTCTCTACCGTCATCGTCTCAAACGATGTCTTTGTTTCCTTGGGCATGTCTATTCCACATGATGTCAGAACGCTGACCATTGTGGTGAGTGCAAGTAACCACTTTAAAGAATCTTTCCTATTCATTTTTGTTAATAAAATTTCTAGTTATTGCGGCAAAGATACAATAAAATTTATTAACAATTGAAAGCCTCCCCTTTAAATTATGTTAAAGAGACCGCTTTTGTACGAAAAAGATAGAGAAATGAGGCCGAAAGGCATAAAAAAAGAACTAAGTATGTCATTTAGGTCATTAGGTCAATCGAAAGTAATATACTTAACCCTTGTAAACTATATGGTTTGCGCGTGTAATTTCCTAGACCGAAGAGGAAAACTTTTTCCTCCGAAGAGCAGTAAATTTTCCTCCGAAGAGCAGTAAATTTTCCTCCGAACAAGCGAAAAGCCGTTTCTCTGATAGCGATACGGCGTGTTGCTCATAGTAACACGCCGTATCACGAAATGCCCAATTTACCTCTTATCGTAAGCGTGAAGGGGATAGTCGATGGTGTAGTGGAGACCACGACACTCTTTGCGCTCGAGGGCCCAACGGGTGATAAGGTAGCCGACATTGATCATGTTACGGAGTTCACAGATGTCTGGGCTCGCCTTCACACGTTTGAAGAGGCGTTCTGTCTCCTCATAAAGCATATCGAGACGGTCCCAGGCACGATGCAGACGGAGGTCACTACGGACGATACCCACATAGTTGGACATGATCTGGGCGACTTCCTTGACGGACTGCGTGATAAGCACCTTCTCCTCGTTGGTCATCGTACCCTCGTCGTTCCACTTAGGAACATCCATATTGAAGTCGTACTCATCAACATGCTGCAAAGAGTGCTTGGCAGCGGCATCGGCATAAACAACGGCTTCGATAAGGGAATTGGAAGCCAAACGGTTGCCACCATGCAGACCAGTGCAGGAGCACTCGCCAAGGGCATAGAGGCGCTCGATAGAGGACTGTCCGTTGAGATCGACCTTGATACCGCCACACATATAATGGGCTGCAGGACGAACGGGGATATAGTCGGTCGTGATATCGATACCCATCGAGAGGCACTTCTGATAGATATTCGGGAAGTGACGACGAGTCTCTTCCGGGTCTTTATGCGTCACGTCGAGACAGACATGGTCGATACCATGAATCTTCATCTCCTTATCGATGGCACGAGCCACGATGTCACGAGGTGCCAATGACAGACGCTCGTCGTACTTCTCCATGAAGGTCTCACCCGTAGGCAGTTTCAGGATACCGCCATAGCCACGCATCGCCTCCGTGATGAGGTAGGCAGGATGTGTCTCGTTGGGGTTATGAAGCACAGTGGGATGGAACTGTACGAACTCCATATCGGCTACCGTACCCTTGGCACGATAGACCATGGCGATACCGTCGCCTGTGGCAATGACGGGATTGGAAGTGGTGAGATAGACTGCACCGCAACCACCTGTACACATCACCGTGACCTTGGCAAGATAGGTATCTACCTTCGGTTTGTCGGGATTGAGCACATAAGCGCCATAGCACTGGATATGGGGAGAGCGACGAGTGACACGTACGCCCAGATGGTGCTGGGTGATAATCTCTACAGCGAAATGGTTTTCCTTGACCTCGATGTTAGGATGGTTTCTGACTGCTTCCATCAGTCCACGCTGTATCTCTGCACCTGTATCGTCGGCATGGTGGAGGATACGGAACTCAGAGTGTCCGCCCTCACGATGGAGGTCGAACGAGCCATCTTCCTTCTTGTCGAAATTCACGCCCCAGTTAACCAGTTCCTTGATCTGCTCTGGAGCATTGCGTACCACCTGCTCTACCGCCTTGCGGTCGCTGATATAGTCGCCAGCGATGATGGTATCGGCAATATGCTTGTCGAAGGTGTCTACCTTCATATTCGTCACGGAGGCGACACCACCTTGTGCAAACGACGTATTCGCCTCATCGAGCGACGTCTTGCATATCATACAAACCTTACCCTTGTTGGCACGGGCAATCTTCAAGGCATAGCTCATACCAGCCACACCTGCACCTATCACCAGAAAATCGTACTTGTAAACCATTGTAGTAATAAATTATGCTGCAAAGATACGAAATAATTGATAATTGACAATTGATAATTGATAATTATTTCGTAATTTTGCGCATTGATTATGAGCAGACTAAAGATTTTACTTCTATTCCTCGTGGCTTCCGTCACCATGATGGCACAGACGGAAGAGCCCGATACTTTCTGCGTGGACACGATGGAGGTAGCACTCCCGTGGCCGCAGAATATCCAATACCGACTCGACTCATTGTTGCAATCGAAGATGTTTGAAACTTCTATGGTGGGCATGATTGTCTATGACCTCACTGATGACTCCGTGCTGTATAAGGTGAATGAACGACAGATGATGCGACCAGCCTCCACGATGAAACTCATCACGGCTATCGCTGCCATCGACCGTCTGGGAGGCTCCCATCAGTTCCGCACCCAACTCTACTATAAGGGCGATATTGACAACCGTACCCTCTATGGTGACCTGTATTGTCTGGGAGGTTTCGACCCCCGTTTCGACCGTGACGACATGAAGGCGTTCGTGGAGAGCGTGCAACGACTGGGTGTGGATACTATCCGAGGACGCTTGGTGGCCGACAGGTCGATGAAGCATCCCGACCTGTTGGGTGAAGGCTGGTGTTGGGATGACGACAACCCCAAACTGTCACCCCTTTCCTTAGGAAGAGATATCGCTTTCTTAGAGGCTTTCGCCCGAGATTTGTCGGAAGGTGGTATCGTACTCGCCAGCATTCAATTGTCAGAGGGTTTCCTGCCTAATGACGCCTCTATCCTCTGTACGAGGACACACAGTATCGACCAAGTGCTGCAGCGGATGATGAAGAACAGTGATAACTTCTATGCTGAATCAATGTTCTACCAACTGGCAGCCACCAGTGGGAAACGTCATGCCCATGCAAAGGATGCCGCCAGCGTCATCAAACAACTGATCAGTAAGGTAGGACTTGGAAGTAATCCCTATCGTATTGCCGACGGCAGTGGACTGTCGCTTTATAACTATGTGTCACCAGAACTGGAGATGCGACTGCTGCGCTATGCCTATCGCAACTCACATATCTATCAGCACCTGTTACCCTCGCTACCGATAGCAGGGCGTGACGGTACACTGAAAAGTCGTATGAAGGGAACCTTTGCCGAAGAGAACGTCAAGGCAAAGACAGGAACAGTGACGGGTGTATCGGCTCTCGCTGGCTATTGCACAGCTGCCAACGGTCATCAACTCTGTTTCTCTATCATCAACCAGGGTATTATGAAACCCGACCCAGGACGTGCTTTCCAGAATCGGGTATGTAATGCGCTCTGTGCACCGTGAATCATTCTTAAACTCCAGAACAGTAACGCTCGAAAGCATCACGATAGGCTTCGGTGACACGGATAATCTCGTCGCCGATATAGACGCACATATTCCTATCTACCGTCCGTATCTTATCTAATCGGACAATATAGGAACGGTTGATGCGCATGAACGTATCAGTAGGCAATGCGTCCTCAACGGTCTTCATCGTCATGTGGGTAGTCAATGGGATACGCTCGCCCTCAAGATGGAAGCGCACATAGTCTTTCATTCCCTCGACATAGACAATCTGGTCGAAACTCACCTGACGCAGTTCTCCGTCGACGCGAATAAACATAGATGTTTTGTTGGCTGTTAGCTCGCTATGACTAAACCACTGTTCGGCTTTCTCGACAGCAGCGATGAACTTATTATAGCGGATAGGCTTCAACAGGAAATCGAGGGCACTCACCTCATAACTCTCGAAGGCATACTCCTTAAAAGCGGTGGTAAAAATCACTTTCGTACCCTCAGGCAACATGTGAGAGAGTTCCATACCATTCATATCGGGCATCTGAATATCCATAAAGGCAAGGTTGACAGGGTGTTCCTTCAACCAAGCAAGTGCCTCTACAGAGTCGGTAAACGAGTGTTCCAACTGCAACTGGGGCGTCTTGGCCACATACGACTCTAACAACTTGACTGCCAGCGGCTCGTCGTCAACGATGATACAGGAGAGAGGAGAGATCATAGTTTAAAGATAATAGATAATAGTTTAGAGATAATAGTTTAGAGTTGGATGGTGATTCTGACCTTGTAGATATTATCCTCGAGGGACTGCTCCCACGTGTATTTGTCTTTGTAGATGAGATCCAGGCGACGCTTGGTATTCTCGATACCAATACCAGAACCACTGCGGTCAGCATCCGTCTTGGGGAAGTTGGTATTCTCACACGTAAATGTAAGCTGTTGGCTATTAGCATTTGGCTCTTGGCTCACTGCCAAAGAGATATCAATACGTGAATCACGCCCACTGCTGACACCATGCTTAAAGGCATTCTCGATAAGGGAAATAAACAATAGGGGAGCGATTTCCAGTTGAGAGTTGAGAGTTGATAATTGACAGTTGACAACTGTCTTTTCGTTGCAACGGAGTTTCATAAGTTCTATGTAGTTGTGCATAAACTCCATTTCACCCTGCAGGGGTACTTTCTCATGACGCGTCTCATACATGGCATAGCGGAGCAGGTCGCTCAGTTGGGCGATGGCATCCTGTGCCTGGTCGGCATCAATCTGTATGAGTGACGAGATATTATTGAGCGTATTGAAGAGGAAATGGGGGTTCAACTGGTTCTTCAACCATTCCAGTTCTGCCTCGGTACGCTTCTGCTGTTCTTCCTTCAGTTGGCGCTTGATATTCTGGGCACGATAGACATGATGTACCAACCAGGCGATGACCATCAGTAGTACGTTCATCAGGATGTGCAGGATGGACGAAGCATAGTAGCTGGTCATGGCATAACGCTTGAAACGCTCGTTGGGAATCCTGTCCATAAAACCAGTATCGGCACCAAAGAAACTCCATACAAGGAGTCCGACGATGAACGCATTGCCTATCCAGAATAGCCAACGACGATTCCGATAATAGCATAACGGTAGCAGGATGAAGGCATTGACGAAATAGATGGCTGCAGGTATCCACATGATACGAGCTGAGAAACCGATGGCTCTGCTGGCATCGCTCCAACTATGATTGGCGGCGAAAGCGGAGATGGCTGGTACCATCAGGAATACCAGCCATGCTGCCACTTGCAGTCCGTAGAATGTAATGTCTCGTTTTGTAATATTTACTTTCATGGGGGCAAAGATAATCATTTTTTTCTTATTGTTGTCCCATTTGTGCATTATTTATTGTCTCACCGTCGCTCTGATGCTCGATATAGTCACTCTCTACACGGCTGCGACGCTGCTGATACTGCTTCTTCGTATTACCGAAGTTATAGGTGAGGCTGAGGGAGATGCTCTGCATAGGCACCTTGATATTCATGTGGTTGGTGAAGTCTTTGCTGTTGGTATAACTCTCGATAGCCAGTGAACCACCGTTGCCCAGACCTGTCATCGCCATCACACTAACCGTCAGCTTGTCGTTGAAGAAAGACTTGGAGAGATTGGCAGTCAGCATATTGAAACCACTGCTCCAGCCTTGCAGGTTATAGCTCTTGGTAGAGGTGATGAGGTAGCAGCTGAGTTTGATGTCCCAAGGAAGTGTCTGCTGAACACCGAGCATCATATTGGCATGCCATCCGCTGTTGCTGAGGTCGAGAGCCTCTGAGCGCAAGTCGCTATAATCAACACCACCGTTGAGGAAGATACGCGTGTTCTTGTTCAGCAGGTAGTTGACATAGATATTCAGACTGGTCATATTGTGCTTGGCAGTATTGTCGTAAGTAGAGTTCAGCACGTTGTTGCTATCATAGAAGGAATACATCTCGATGGCGTTGGAAGTGAAACTATGACGCAGGTTGACATTCAGCATGAGCTTAGAACTGAAGGAATTGAACACCAGTCCGAGGTTGTGTGACTTCTCTGTCTCCAGATCAGGATTACCATAGGAAATCATGGTGGGGTTAGAACGGTCAACGTATGGATTCATATAGGTGATACCTGGACGAGAGATGCGCATATTATAAGTCAGACCGATATTGCTGGTCGGAGCGAAGTTATAAGAGAGACTGGCTGAGGGAACGAGGTTGCCGTAATTGGTGGTGAAGTCATTACCATTACCCAACTGATAACTGACATCCTGCCAGGTCTGTTCGTAACGAAGACCAGCCTTCGTGCTCCACTTGCCAAACTTGCTGACGAACTCGGCATAACCCGCCAAGATAGCGTTCTTATACTCATACTCAGAACTGAGAGCCTCGCTATATTCGCCCATCAGGTAGTTGTCAGCATCAGAGGTGGCCTTACGATAACTGAACTTCATACCTGCATTCAGGGTGGTATTCTTGCCTATAAGCGTAGTGAAGTCTGCCTGGAAGATATGATCGGTGGTACGCTCCTTATTCTCAGAATAGCGATTGGTCATATCCATCCAACTGCTGTTCTCCAACTGATCGAAGAGTGTTGTCGTCTCATTGTTGGTAGGTGCATAGGTCAACTGATAAGCCAGTGTGAGACTGCTGGTACGCTCCTGATTGAAGAAACGCTGGTAGTCAAGGCTTCCACTGAAAGAGGTACGCTTCATCTTCGTATCGATGGTGTTGCCGTATGAATAACCGTTGCCATACATACTTCCTGTGTAACTATTGGTAGAATGACTGTTGCTCTTCATATTGAAAGAGGTGATACCTGCCGTCAGACCGATGCTGCTCAGTGCATCGAGTTCATAACCTAATGTAATGTTACCCATCACAAACGGAGTCTTAGGCTTGGAAGTAGACTCAGAGATTAAGGTTGAAGGCATCGTACCTAACTGCTCGCGCTCCATCGTCGTGGTTGTCTCACCAGGGTTGGAACGATTGTAGTTGACATTGGCGCTATAGGTGAGTTTATCCTGCTGACCACTGACAAAAGCACTGGCACCAAGACTCTTCGTACCTGCCTGTACACGGATATTACCATTATAGCCGTTCATGCTGGATGCACCACCCATAGCGGCTGTAGCCTCCTTGTTCATCACGATATTCAATACACCTGCACCACCCTCAGCATCGTATTTCGCACCAGGATTGGTGATGACTTCGATATTCTTGACCATAGAGGCAGGCATAGCCTTAAACACCTGACTGGGGGCTGACGACATCATTACGTTAGGTTTGCCGTCAACATATACCTTAAAGGAAGAAGAACCATTGACAGAGATATTATCCTCACCATCGACAGTCACCATAGGAACCTTACGCAACATATCGAGAACGGTAGCAGCCTTTGAGTCAGCATCCTCCTGAACGTTATATGACATCTTATCAACTTCCATCTTTACCAACGGCTTCTGGGCTACAACCTCCACACCAGCCAACATCTGGGCGTCTTCTTTCATCTCCACATGACCAAGGTCTATCTCTGTCTGTCCACTGAGGGTAATCTCACGATTGGTATCGACCTTACCGATACTACTCATCTGTACGACATAGCTACCGTTGCCGGCAATCTCCTGACTGAAATGACCATCAAGGTCGGTCACACACATAGCAGCAGGCTTCTGAGCACCCTTCTTAAAGATACGAACGGTAGCATAGGGTTCACCTTCCTGAAGGGTTGCATCTACCAATACACCTGTAACCACTGTTTTCTGTGCCATCATCACTGTTGCGATGAAACTCAACATGATTGTAATAACTGATTTTTTCATAATGCTATTTTTTTGTTTGTTTCTGATTTTGCTGCAAAAGTAGAGTGAAAAACAATGCGCTCCAACTCACTTTCGACGAAATGCCTCCCGTCTTTCGACGAAATCCTAGAAAAGTTCATAGTTCATGGGGCATAGTTCATAGTTTTTTCGTAATTTTGCACACCGAAATGAGTTTTACGACTACCATATTGAGTTGGTTCAGGGAGCACGGAAGGGTGTTACCCTGGCGACAGACACGCGACCCGTATGCGATATGGCTATCGGAGATCATCCTCCAACAGACCCGTATCGAACAGGGACTGCCATACTGGGAGCGCTTCATGCGTCGATGGCCAACGGTAGAGGAACTCGCTGCAGCCTCAGAAGACGAGGTGCTGCGTGAATGGCAGGGATTGGGCTACTATAGCAGAGCAAGAAATCTGCATACAGCCGCCAAACAAATCGTGGAGATGGGTGGTTTCTCTCGTACACTGGAAGGTATCAAGCAACTGAAGGGTGTAGGCGACTATACGGCTGCTGCCATTGGGAGTATCGCCTTCGACCTTCCTGCCGCTGTCGTCGATGGGAATGTCTATCGGGTATTAGCTCGCCATTATGGTATCAACACACCTATCAATACGACAGAAGGTAAGAAAGAATTTACTGCATTGGCACAAAGCCTCTTGCCTGCCAAACAGGCTTCGGCTTTCAATCAAGCCATGATGGACTTCGGTGCCATCCAATGCACTCCGTCAACACCACAATGTCCATCCTGCCCATTAGCAGAGACCTGCGTTGCCTTACGCGAGAATCGCATCAGCGAACTGCCTGTCAAGCAAAAGACGTTGAAGGTAAAAGAACGTCATCTTACGTACGTATATATAAGGTATCAGGGCGAGACCGCCATCCATCGTCGTGGAGAAGGTGACATCTGGCAAGGACTCTACGAACCTTGGCTAACAGACAAGGTTCCGTGTGGCGCTACTCTGTTGCGCCAGAACGTGAAGCACGTCCTCACCCATCGTGTACTCTATGCAGACTTCTGGCTATGGGAACCCGACCAGAAGCCCGTATTACCAGCAGACTATCTATGGATCAAGGAAGCGGATATAGACCAGTATGGTGTGCCACGACTGATAGAAATACTCCTTAACAACATAAAGAAATGATCAATATTGCCATCTTTGTATCGGGAAGTGGAACGAACTGCGAGAACCTCATCAAATACTTTGAGGATTCTGACTATTATCGTTGTGTATTGGTTGTCAGCAACAAGCCTGAGGCTGCAGCCTTAGAGCGTGCTCAAAAACTGGGTGTCGAGACAGCAGTGGCTCCCAAGCCTCAGTTAAACGATGCCGACTTCATGATGCCGTTGCTCCGTCAGCATGACATACAGTTTATTGTCTTAGCAGGTTTCTTGCCCCTGATTCCTGATTTTCTTATCGATGCCTATCCTCGTCGCATCATCAATATCCACCCTGCCCTCTTGCCAAAATACGGAGGCAAGGGTATGTGGGGACATCATGTGCATGAGGCAGTAAAGGCGGCTGGTGAGACAGAGACAGGTATGACCGTTCATTATGTCACGCCCGTCTGCGACTCTGGTGAGATGATTGCACAATACAAGGTGGCACTGTCGCCTGACGATACTGCCGATGATATCGCTGAAAAGGAACACCTGTTGGAAATGCAGTACTTCCCCCAAGTAGTGGAAAAGGTCCTCAACGAAACGTTTCATGGCATCGCATAACGATTTAGGAAAATGGGGCGAACAGATGGCTGTAGACTATCTGCAACGTAAGGGCTACACCATCTTGGAACGTGACTGGAAGAGTGGTCATCGTGATTTGGACATCATAGCACTGGATGGCAATGTGTTGGTATTCGTAGAGGTCAAAACACGCACCAACCGTCTATTTACCGATCCTATTGAAGCAGTGGGGTATCAAAAAATTCGCAACCTGCAACAAGCTGCGAATCACTATGTGAAATATCGTCATGCCGACTGCGATATCCGTTTTGATATCGTCTGCATCACTGGCACTGACGAATCAGAAGCGGAGATAGAACATATCGAAGACGCTTTCTAAAACGAGAGACTATTTGCACTCCCCTTCTCCGTAGATATATCCCTGCATGCCATGGGTATAGTCGTAAATCTCTTCCGGACGGAAGAAACGAGCCAATTCAATAGCAGCATTCGAGGTAGAGTCGGAAGCATGAACGATATTCTGCTGATTGCTGACAGAATAGTCACCACGGATTGTACCAGGAGCAGCCTCACGACCATTCGTCACACCCGTCATCGTACGTACCACCTGTACAGCATCTACGCCAGAGATAGCCAGAGCCACTACTGGAGATACCTGCATAGAGGCTGCCAATGAGGGGAAGAAAGGACGATCTACCAGATGTGCATAGTGCTCACGCAGAATCTCATCACTCAGTTGCATCATCTTCATTCCAGAGATACGAAGGCCACGACGCTCAAAACGATTCAAAACCTCGCCAATCAGTTGACGCTGTACACAACTCGGCTTTAATAATACTAATGTTGTTTCCATATTCTTTTTGGGGTTTGTTAATAGACTGTTGCAAAGATAGTATAAAATTTCGAGTAAACGAGAAAACTCAAATAAAATTTGGTTTTCTTCTCACTTAATCGTACTATGACCTTCGGTCGAAAGTAGGCTGCATCTCAGCAAAAAAAATAAAAACTTTGTATTTTATTTTGTTTTGCGTTCGATTTAGATAAATTTCTCACGCTCAAGTATGAAAATTCATTCTCATTCTTTTCGCTTACTCGAAATTTTGCACTACCTTTGTCGGCAAATGAGTACGGAGAATCTGAAGGAGAAAACGGCAAAGGGACTATTTTGGGGGATACTGAACAGTGGTACCACCCAAGTGCTGAATGTCGTTATCGGCATCTTACTAGGTAGATTGCTGTCACCTGGTGAGTGGACTCCTATCGCGATGATTGCCATCTTCTCCGCCATTGCAGGTAACTTGCAATCGAGTGGATTCTCCACAGCGATTGTGAACATGAAGGAGCCGAAGGCAAACGACTATAATGCCGTATTCTGGTTCAACACGCTGGCAAGTGCCTGCATCTATCTCGTGCTGTTTGCTGCTGCCCCCTTGATTGCCTCATTCTTCGAGCAACCCTGTTTGACAGACCTGTCGCGCTTTATCTTCCTTGCCTTCTTCATCTCGTCGTTTGGTATTTCGACACATGCCTATATGACGAAGAACATGATGAACAGGGAGATTGCCATTGTAAACTTCTGTGCGCTGGTATGTTCGGGGACGGTGGCTGTTATCTTGGCATTCAAGGGATATTCCTATTGGAGTTTGGCATGGCAACAGATTGTCAACGCCACAGCCTTGGTCATTGGACGTTTCTTCTTTGTCAAATGGCGTCCCTCATTGAAAATAGACTTCTCTCCGATTCGTCGCACGTGGAAGTTTGCGATGAACATTCTGGTGACAATGATCATCAATACCGTCAATAACAACATCCTCACCTTTATCTTCGGAAAACTGTTTACGAAGACACCTGAGGTGGTGGGTAACTTCTTCCAGGCATTCAAATGGAACACGATGACATACCAGTTGGTAAGTGGCAGTATCGACCAAGTGGCACAACCAGTATTGGTAGAAGTAAGAGGGAAGAAGGAAGAGGAACAAGCCAACAGCCAAGAGATACGTGTATTCCGTAAGATGCTGAGGTTTACTGCTTTCCTTGCATTCCCTGCGATGTTCGGACTCGCTTTGGTAGCCAATGAGTTTATCCTCTCTACCATCGGACCTAAGTGGGAAGCGTGTATTCCCCTATTGCGTATCCTCTGTATCGGTGGTGCATTTATGCCGTTCTATTCGCTCTATAAGAACCTTGTCATCAGTCAGGGACGTAGCGATATCAATATGTGGTTGAATATCTCGCAGATAGCCTTGCAACTGGTATTGATCTTCCTCACCTATCAAGAGGGTATCGAAACCGTTGTGGCTGCCTATACCATCCTGAATATCCTCTGGTTGCTGGTCTGGCAGGTCTATGCCAAGAAGATGATTGGCGTTCGTCTGTGGGATGTGTTGAAGGACACGATTCCCTTTGCCCTCATCAGTGCTGCCGTCATGATAGCAACAGGTTGGATGACATCTAGCATCAGTAATATCTATCTACTCCTGTTTGTGCGAATCGTCCTAGCCGCCATTCTCTATACTGCCGTCATGAAGATGGCCCATGCCAAGATCATGGACGAGTGTATACAATTCCTATTGAAAAAGAAAAGATCATGACCAAATATCCTGCAGAAAACGATGTAGCTGTATTGTTGATATTCTTCACACGGCAAGAAACCCTCAAACGAACCTTTGAGGCTATCAGGAAGGCACGTCCCTCCCACCTGTACCTCTATCAGGACGGTCCACGGAATCCAGAAGAGGCCAAGAAGATCGAGACTGCCAAACAAATCGTGGCAGACGACAAAATAGACTGGGACTGTGAGGTACAACGTAACTACCATACGGAAAACTCGGGTGCATGGGCTTCCAACTATCAGGCACAGCGATGGGCTTTCTCGTTGTATGATAAATGTGTTGTCATTGAAGACGACTCTACCCCTTCCGTATCGTTTATCCATTTTTGTAAAGAAATGCTTGACCGCTATGAGAACGACGAGCGTATCACGATGATTGGGGGTTATAACCACGAAGAAAAGACAGATGCGCCATATGACTATCTCTTTACCACGGTCTTCTCCATCTGGGGCTGGGCTTCATGGCGCAGGGTAGTTGACAAATGGGATGAAGACTATCAGGTGGTGGACAACGACTTTGACATGCGTCAGTTAGAGGCGGTGGTCAAGGCGCGTGGCGACCGTCAGGAGATGGTGACCAAACTCCGTAAGCACAAAGAGGCAGGAGTACCTATTTACGAAACGGTATACTGGTCGTATAACATGCTCCATTCCGGACTGACCATCGTACCCACCCGTAATATGATTCAGAACACGGCAGTATCAGAAGAGTCGGCACATTACCAAAGTGCCATGAAGACACTACCCAAGCGGATGCAAGAGATGCTGACCATGCCCAGTTATGAGATGACTTTCCCCTTACGGCACCCACACTATGTCATCGAAGACGTGGAATACAAGCAACGGGTCTATCGCATCATGGCATGGGGACATCCTTGGATAAAGATAGGGCGTAGCATGGAGGAGCTGTTCCGTAATCTCCGATATGGCAACTTCAAAGCCATCTGGAACGCCATTGTCTTCCGAGTCAAGAAGAACACAGGACACATCAATTACCAATAGCCATGGACATATCTGTTATCATACCCGTCTACAATAAAACCGCCTATATTGAGAGATGCCTGCAAAGCATCTTCTCACAAGACTTCCCTTCATTTGAGGCTATTGCCGTAGATGACGGTAGCACAGATGTCTCTGGGAAGATTTGCGACAATTGGGCAGAACAGGAAACGCGACTGAAAGTATTCCATATTGAGAACAGTGGTGTGACAGCCGCCAGACGCTATGGACTGGAGCATGCCAAAGGCAAGTATATCATGTTTGCGGATGCGGATGACCTGTTGATGCCTGGTGCCTTGAAACGGATGTATGAAGCAATCACCCAGACCAATGCCGACGAGGTGATTGGGCCTTATGAAGACCAGTATGGCAAATGCCATGACAGTGGAATGCGAGACTTTGTTGACCAGGAACCACTTATCCGTGACCTGCTTGCCACCAAGAACTCTTTCTGTGTCCTATGGGGCATCATCTTCAAAAAGGAGTTATTAGACGGATGTCTTGGTGCTCCCAAGGAGATTGTGGAACGTGAGGACTCCCTCATGCAGATCAAATGCCTGATGAAGTCGCCCAAAGTGTTTTTTGTTGCCGAACCAGCCTACCTACACTACGAGGACATCCCTAACAACCGAGTAGAAGACCTGCATATGATCCGTATATATGACGAGGAACTTAGGAAGACGCTCCAGCCTCAATGGGAGCGCTATCGCTCTGCTTTCGTGCGCCATCAGATCAAGGTCTATGAGAAATTCATTGACAAACGGCAGTTTCATGTTCTCAATGCCTATTACCGTCCTTTACGACAACAGTTAGATAAGACTATTCCCTTAGCAGACCGTATGGCAATCCTGCTACCTCCACGCATCAGCTATTTCTTCGTACATTATTACAAAAAGATCCGAAAGGCGCTATCCTAACAGATAGCCCACCAACAGGCTACCATTGTATAGCCATAGGAAGAGCGTGATGGTTGTGACAAGAAAGCGCAGACCATTGGCTATTAGTTGTTGGCTGTTAGCCTTTGGGCTTTTGCTAATAGCCAACAGCCAATAGCCAATAGCAATAGGAATGACAAAAGCCCAATGGGAAGCCATGATATAGACCTCATTCAGTCCAAATCCCAAGACAAGATGTATGACCATGTCAAACGCGAAACCCACAAAAGTGAGCCACAGGAAACGACTCTTTCGGCCAAACCATAGACCAACAAGGAAAAGACCTACCAGAAAAGCCTCAACAACATAGCATATCCACCATCGGTACTGTACAATCAATGGGCGGTCACGAAGGGTATCCCCCAAGAGATAGTCCTGATGTAACAGAAAAGACTCTCCAAACAAGTTCTCCACCATAGAGTCCCAACGAGGTGTAGTGATATCCGTCCAACGAAGGAAGATACTCTTTCCCTTGATAGGCAGTCCCTTATGCAACTTCGCCCATCGCTCCTCCGCCTCCTTCTTCAACTGTCGCTTATATAAAATGGTGAAAGCCTTTTGTTTCTCCTCAGGATTGGTAATGGAGGTCGTATCCATAAACTGTTTATAGGCTCGTTGCCGCGCCACTTCCCCTTTCTTCGCCAACGCTGCCTGACGTGCTTTCTCCTGTGGCTGGACGTAGGTGCGGTATTCCCAGTTGGCAAACAACCACATCAACAGGGCTGGAAAGATGACTGCCAGTGACAGGTATAGCGGACGAAAGAAACGCTTGCCATTCACAAATAGTGCGTCAAGGTATATCTTCACACCATTACTCAAGGTGATGCCTGCCGTAATGATAAACAAGATGACCGTCTGAACCACCGTCAACTGCTTCCCTTCCTGTATATATCTCCCAGACAGATACAAGGCAAAAAGCAATAGGAACATTGACACCGTAAAATGGTCTGGGACAATACTCGCCACCATGATGTGGGCAAAGCCATAGAAGAATGCCGTCAATAATGTGGCATCATAGCGTATGAGTCCTATAATATCTCTGAAAATTCGATACAGGAACACCACAGAATAACTGTTACACACCAAGAGCAAGGATGCCAATAGGAACTGTACGAGATTATAACCTGTTAGGGCTATCAGTCCTGTATTCAACAGATAAAGCGGATAGACCATGAAGGCTAGCAACGGATGGCGGAATACCTGATAGGTTGTACCCCAATGGGTGATGACCGCATACGTAATAGGATCGTAGCCAGATACTTGGAACTGAGTATAGAACACTCCTCCGTTCTCAATAGATTCTTGGAGGAAAGAGCCAGAGAAACAATAGATACAACAGGCATGCAGGAATATGCTGATGATGACAAATACCCCAACGAGCCATCGTTCCTCCTGACGAATACGGAATAATCCAAGAACTTTTCTAATCATACCAGAACGCAATAGATATAGGCGACTGTTGCATCCAGTCGACCATCAGTCCGACATTATGAATCAATAAATATATGGTTAAGCCTGCGACTATTAGTCGCAGACCATTAGCCATTGACCTTTGACCATTGACCTTTGACATCAAATAGCCAATAGCAATAGGAATAACATATACCCAATGGGCAGCCATGATATAGACCTCGTTGATGGCAAAGCCCAACATGAGATGCATCAGCACATCAGGAAGGATTCCTAACAGACACATCCATAACAGGCGTTGACGGAAGCCACAACAGATGCCTGCCAACAGCAATAATACCAGTAAACCCTCCACGATATAGTTGACGACGGAGCGATAGGGCAACAACACAGGGCGATAACTCGTCAGGATATCGTCCAATACCCATTCATCATGCAGTTGCAACGTCTCACCAAAGACATTCTCTTTCAACGTCTCCCAACGGGAAGTCGTCTTATCCGTCCATTTCAGAATACTCCCTTTACCTAACGGTTTTCCTTTATGTACCACCCAAGGTGCATGCTTATAACGCTTGTGGTTCTCCTTCGCCTTCTGCAACATCTCCTCCTTATGCTCCTTGAAGTACTGTTTCTCTGCCTGTTCTTTGGGAAGCACATAGGTGCGTTCTTCCCATACTCCTAAGCCAATGACTAAAAGCCAACAGCCAATGGCTATTAAAAAGAACTTCCAATGGAAGAAACGCTTCCCTCTGGCTATCCACTCAGCAGCAAGTACTTTGGCAGCATTCGTCAATGTAACACCTGCAGTGATGAGCAACAACAAGGCTGTCTGCCACATCTTCAATACACGTCCTTCCTTCCATGCTTTGCTAATCAGATAGAGTGATAACAATATCAGAAACAGGGAAATACCGAAATGATCAGGAACGATATAGGTCACCAACACATAGGCAAGACTAAAGAAGAAGATAGTCAAGAGAGACGCATCCCAACGACCGATACCCACTACCTCACGCAGGATGCGATAGAGGACAATCGTTGTAGCAAAAGCAAAAAAGAGGGTGATGGCGGCAGAGATATACAAGGCACCATTCACACCCGCCAGAGCAATCAACAGTTGGTTCAGTCCGTAAGGCAACGCCATCAGGTATGGCAACAACGGATGACGCAGCACATCGTATTTCATCCCCCATTCTGTCAATACCGAATAGGTGGTCCCATCAAAGCCGGACACATGATAATGGTAGGTCAACAGTTTGCCGTAATCCTCAGAGACCACAGAGAGCAGGGAATCATACTTGGCAATCACCATTCCGTTGAGAATGATGAGCAACAGCAATACAGCCAGTCCTAATGTCCACTCCTCACGTTTCAGTCTCATACGCGAAACGGTTTAAAATGAGCCTCATCGGCAAAGGCAAGAAGTTCTTTATCCCCATTACTGTCACCATAGGCAGTCAGATGATACTCGTCCCGATGGGGATATACTTCCAGAATACGGTTCACTTTCTCTTGTCCATAACAGTTTTTCGTGAGGAAGTTACCTGTCAGACAACCATCTTTGACTTCTATCTGTGTTCCCAACACCTTCACAGAAGGGAAGAACGGTTGTACCCAGTTATCAATAGACGCACTGATGATCAATACCTCCGCACCGTCTGCCTGTGCCTGCTTCAAGGTCTCTACAGCCTGTGGACGCAACAGATGACGATGCGTATCTGCAAATCGTTGGCACAGCGTATTGAAAGTATCCAACGGCATCCCTTTGAAGAAATAGGAAAACACCTTCTCCTTGGCACGATAGTTAGGATAGAGCCTCAACTTCATCATGATGATAAGTGGCAGACGATACAGGAACCCTATCGTAAAAGCAACAAGTCCCTTGGCATCAAGGATAAACATGAGCAGGGTATCACGGTTGGTCAGTGTACCATCAAAGTCAAAGGCTACTATCTTCTTCATATTCTCACCACCAGTTTTAATATCTTTTGCAACAGCCATGCCAGCGGAATGGTGATCACAATCGTTAGCAATGCCGTCAACCAATAGCCCAGATGATAAGGCGTGATATTTGCCATCACAAAGTGATCATGTATCAGATACGCCTCCAGGCTCAGTGCTCCAAAGAAGGCACAGAAGTTGTTGAACCACTTGGGTGTCCTGCGGAACACACGATTCAGCATCAAAATGAGCGTAATGGTAAAGGGAATGTATATCATTCGCTCAATAAACAGCGGGAATCTTCCATGAGTAACTTGCTCCAAATAGACACACGAACTGAATGTAGCAAGGAAGAGAATCAGCACCATCCAGATGCCAGTGCCGTCAATCTTCGTCTCTCGTCTCACCAGTTCACCACAGTTGATGCCAATAAAGAAGATAGGTACACGACTCCAGAATATCTCGATATGTCCCACTGCCTGGTGCAAAGGACCAATCCATTGCACCCAGATGCACCATAGAATCATCAAGACAGGCAACCATCTGTAAATGGGATGTCGCTGAATCAACTTCATATATGGTGGTGCCCAAAGGTAGAGTATCATGATGGCAGGGATATACCAGAACGTCAGTTCATCGTGAAGCCAAAAGTCCCAGTTAATGGTAATATCACCTATCAGGTCGAGATAGTCGCCTTTTACCCAATCGAAACGTGGCAGATAGTAGAGTGAAGCCATCACCAACCACGCAGGATAGATGCGAAGAAGACGACGCTTATAGAACTGCCAGACATCAGAATTCTTCACCCACGAGAACCAAAGACCGATACCACTCAGAAAAAGGAACATATCCACACCAACGTTTCCGCAGCGCCTCAGTCCGAAGAACTCATCGCTACGAGCCAAAGGCGTATGGAAGAGGATGATGAAAAGCATGGCTGCTCCCATCAACTCACCACGAAAGCGGCTCACGTTGGCCAGTTCTATGTCCTTTATCTTCATAGTTTGGGTTTGGGAATACGGTCTATCAACTGCTTCACAGCCCATGAGAGGGCAATGGTGACGACGACATAAAGCATCAGTCCGTCGTAGATATCCTGTTTCCAGGCAACGGTGATGAAGATTTTACGTACGATAGGGTGCGTCACAAACATAGCGGCAGAGATGGTTCCAACCCAAATGATGACACTGAGCATCCACTTTGGCATCACCTTTACAAGTGCGATGGTTCCAATGATGACAAACACAGGAACAAAGAACCAGCTTTGATACCAGAAACTCATAGCCACAATCAAAACGGTGGAAACCAATAAGGTTACGATATATTCCCAACGTGGGAATGTTTTGTTCCCAACGTGGGAATTATTTGTTCCCAACGTGGGAATTCTTGCGAACAAGATACCTAATCCAAAGGGAAGCATGCCTCCGATGAAGTTATAGCGTAGGCGATTGAGTATTTCGCCCTCAGGATCGCAGAAAATCTGCATCAACCAACAGACAATAACAAGGGCAATGACATACATCGTATTCCGTCTGTAGAGCAACAAGCGATAGACGATATACAGTTCCATCATCAGTCCGAAAAACCAATAGATACCTGGCCAGATAATCTTATCAGGCGTTGGAAGTACATTGATATACATGAGCAGTTGGGCAATCACGTTATACCAATGGAACTGGAAGCGCCCTGGTGTCAATGCATCTACAATAACGAATATCGTGAAACCCACTATCAACATCCGCAGCAGTTTGAGGTAGTTATAGCGAACAAATGGCAAAGTACCAACTTTGTCGCTTTGCTCGTATTTCTTTACTAAGCCAAATCCACTGAGGAAGAGGAATACGGGCACACCATAATGTCCGAAATATGATAGCAGATGAACGGGTAAGAGGTTGTCGGGATTCGTGATGACCTGCCAGAACCCTTCGTTATGGGACGTAAAGAACTGATACTCGTTCTCCTTCACTATCCTGCCAATAAAGTGGCAGTAGTTGTGCAACATGATGGCAAGAATGGCAATACCCCTCATCGCCGTACACTCATCCCGTGTCAAAAAATCATTCCTCATTTCTCATTCCTCATTTCTCATTTGGACGAAGCCCATTATAGTCCACACTGTTCTTCAACAATCGCGGACGTTTCTCGTTATAATGACTGTTCAGCACATCATACTCTTGCCGATAGTCTTTTGTCTGAATACCGCCTAAGAACAGCAACGTATGAGGCAACAGGTCGAGCATATATGGACGATGGCGATAGCGTTTGATGGCCTCCCATCCATAAGGATGTGTCAACCGATACTCCTCCGATGCCCATATCCAGAACGGTATCTCAAACTCCTCTCGTGCCAACCGATAGTCGATAGTGGCAGAGTGCATACGACCATAGAAGTCCAACTTTCCATTGAAACACTCCTCCCCATGGTCAGGCATATAGATAACGATGGCATCCTGATGCTCAAAGCGACGGATGATCTCATCGACGATAGAGTCGTTATAGAGCACTGCATTATCATAGTCGGCATTGATCTGCAAACGATTCTCTGGCAGTTGTTTGTCAGGATAGTCTTTCACTGTGAACTTCCTTCTGGTCTTCACAGGGAAGCGTCCCCGATAGTCTACGTGCTGTCCCATCAGATGGAAGATGGTCAGTTGATGGTCGTAGTGATGTTTTTTCTCCAAGGCATCATAGTCTTTCAGCAATCCCTCGTCATAGCGATGCAGTTTACTGTTTCGCGTATCAAACAACTTCGCGCTTAGTTCAGGATGATTCAAGAAGAAGCCGCCACTAAAGTCATAGACCGCCTCGCCTGCCTTGGGCAGAAACTGGTTGGTGAGGAATGTCACATGATAGCCTGCCTTACGGAATACCTCTGGGAACATCGGTTTGTCGCACCAATCACCTTCCTCCCCAACGGTATGCAGTGAGAATACCTGTTTGAACACAAAACTCGTCAGGTTCCATGGGGCAACCACATCCGTAAAGGCAATCAGCGTACTATCCTGCATGCGTTGCAGTTGTCGGGGCGTCGTAGGCTTATCATATCCATAGAGTTGGGAACGATAACGGTTATAACTCTCTCCGATAATCAAGACTATCTGAGGACTGCGGAAATTACAGTTATCTACCTTCACCAGATTAGTGGTCTTCATCAGTTGTGTGATCTGTCGAGATGCCAAGCGATTGGCATAGAAACTGAAGATGAGTCGATGGACGGGCAGATAGAGGTTGGCACACTCCTTTGTTGTTAACTCATGTTCCACCTCTCCGAGATTTGATTTTGTCATCAGTCGTAACATCGCCTGTTTGTTGGGTAGACACAGAATGGCACAATAGATAAACAATCCGAAGGCAATCACACCCATCACGGCACGAGACGTTACAATGACAGAAGGTATCAATTGCGGATGGTCTTTTCTGCGTTTCCACCACACCATGAAAATCGCCCAAAGGATATGTAACAAAGCGATGAGGAATATCCAACCCGTCTTCGAAGTAATCAGGTCCCAACCTACATACGAACTGAGGAACTCGCTCGCCTCCCTACCAGTGGTCTCGAAGAAGAGCATCAGCATCGTAGGTGTCAGTGTCGATTCGAAATGCACGTAACAGAACATATCTATCAGGGCGATAGCATAGAGCAGGAATGCCAATACGCCACGTACCCAGATACGTACCTTTCGAGGAATCAATGAGAGTAGAAAACAGACGATATATAGGTCGAAAAACAATTCTTCAGCAGAGAGTTCATAGGGTTTGGCTCCTTTGAGATGCAGACGAATCTCCGTCTGTGTACAAAGATAACCCAGTGCAAACATAAATACGAAGAATGCCGCATTCACACGCAGTGGACGCCACAACCAACCCAATATCTGCAACAGTTTCTTCACGCCCTATACAATCTTTTCACGTCGTCGATAATATTATTAGGCACCAGTCCTTCGATGCTCTCTCCCTTTCTCACCCGTTCCCGTATCTCCGTACTGGAAATGGGTAGCAGTTCTGCCTCAATCGTTCCACGTTGGTCTTCCCTCGGATATACCACCACTTCATGATGTCGCAGGATATCCTTCCAGTGATACCAACGTTCAAAGCGCTGCCAGTTGTCACCTCCGAGCACCAGTGAGAATGTCACATCGGGATAGTCACGCTTCAGTGCCTGCAACGTATGCCAAGTGTACGAGGGTTTAGACAGGTGGAACTCATAGTCAGAAGCCTCGATACCTTCCACGCCTTCCAGTGCTTTCTTTGCCAGTTGGAAACGCAAATCATCATCCAGTAAGTCTGTCGCCTCCCTCTTTAAGGGATTCTGTGGTGACACCATCAGCCATATCTCGTCCAACTCCGTTTGTCGGAGTATCTCCTTCGCCAGTGCGATATGTCCGCAATGGATGGGATTGAACGAGCCGCCAAAGATGCCTATCTTTCTCATTTCAGAAAGTCGCTTACCACTTTCAAGGTCTCTTGCTTCGCTATGTCTAAGTTGTCATTGACAATGACACGATCAAACTGAGGGGCGAAGGTCAGTTCATATTCTGCCTTCGACAAACGTTGTTCAATGGCTTCAGGGGTATCAGTACCCCTACCTTCCAGTCGGCGACGTAGTTCCTCTATGGAAGGAGGTTGGATAAAGAGACTCAATGCCTTTTTACCATAATGCTTCTTGATATTCACGCCACCCTTCACATCCACGTCGAACACCACATTCTGGCCTTGTTCTCGTTGACGTTCTACCTGTGCCTTCAGTGTACCATAGAAGCGATTCTCATAGACTTCCTCATACTCTAGGAACTCTCCGTTCTGAATCTTCTCCTTAAACTCCTCTGGTGTCAGGAAGAAATACTCCACACCGTTCTGCTCTGTTCCTCGTGGAGCACGGGAAGTACACGAGATAGAGAAGTAAAGCCTCAACTCTGGATGTTCTTGCATCAACCAATTGACGATGGTCGACTTTCCACTACCACTGGGAGCACTAACAATAATCAGTTTTCCTTTCATCACTTCAATTCTTCAACTTTTTAATCCTTCAATTTTAAAGTGCATTTAGTACTTGTTCTTTGATTTGTTCGAGTTCGTCTTTCATCATGACGACGATGTTCTGCATCTCCGCCAGATTCGACTTCGAACCAGTGGTATTGATCTCACGTCCCATCTCCTGAGCGATGAAACCGAGTTTCTTACCCTGTCCTGCTGCATCTGCCATGGTCTCACGGAAATACTTCAGATGGTTCGTCAGACGCTGCTTCTCCTCACTGATATCCAGTTTTTCGATATAGTAGATGAGTTCCTGTTCCAAGCGGTTCTTGTCATACTCTGCCTCAGGAATCTGCTTCAGACCATCCACGATACGACTGCGAATCTTTTCCACACGACTCTTCTCATAGGGCTCAATACTTGCCAATAGGCGTTCGATATTGTCAATCTTCTCGGCAAACTTCTTCTCCAAGGCTGCACCTTCTTGTGTACGGAAGTCTACCAAGTGTTGCACAGCCTCCACGACGCCGTCACGGACAACCGTCCATTCCTCTTCGTCAAGCACTTCCACTTCCGTCTTCGTCAATACGTCAGGCATACGGATCAGCGTCTGCATCCAGTCAACGTTACCCTCCACACCATGAGAGGCTGCGAAGTCTTTCAGTTGCTGGAAATAACTCTCCATCAAGGCAGTATTCACAGGAGTAGCCTCCGTCGTCGCGTCTTTCTCTATCCAGACACTCATCTCCACCTTTCCACGGATGATACGCTCAGCGATGATCTGACGAATCTCCATCTCCTTCTCACGATAGAGCGGTGCAATACGAGTGGTGAGGTCCAACTGCTTAGAGTTGAGCGACTTGATTTCTACGTTGATTTTCTTTCCCTTATAGGCTACGACAGCCTTGCCATAGCCCGTCATTGATTGTATCATAATATCTCTTTTATTAATTTTGTTTGCAAAATTACGAATTAGTGCGTAAAATGCCAAATATAATACTAAAAAATCCGCACGAAGTTATCGTACGGATTCCTTTCAACGATGATTGTTATGTTATTTATATCGAAGTATTCTTATTTATCCACCTCATCTGAGAAGAAAAAGAAGAAGAAACAGGCGGCAATGACCGTATGGTTGTATTTGCCGCTAAACCTGCCGATGGTCATACGGTTGCTAGCCTCAAACATACCACTATTGTAATAGCCGCAAGTCATTCGGTTCGACTTCTCGAAAGTACGACCGTCAAAATATCCGAGCGTCATACGGTTCGATCGCTCCACCGTGTTACCCGATACATAGCCGATAGTCATGTGGTTAGCCCCTTCAACGACACCATTCGGTTTAATATAACCAATGGTCATGTGGTTGGATCCCTCAACGACACCGTTAGACTTTACATAACCCAATGTCATGCCATTGCTCGCCATGATTTCACAATTCAGTGATTCCCACTCCTTGCGTTGAGCCTCCTCACGGGCTAATCGCTCCTGACGTGCTTTCTCCTCACGGGCGGCTTTCTCCTGATCTTGCTTCACTTTGTCGGCATGTATCTCTGCCACTTGCTCAGGTGAAAGCAGTGCACCAATGAGCGTGAATGTCGTCAGCAACGGACTTACATGACCATCGAACGTGCCAACAGTCATGTGGTAACATGTGGCTTTCTGCATGGTAGCCTCACCAATCACTTCACCGTCAAACGATACTTTGTTGGTCTTCGCATCATAGTTGAGCGTACCCAATTTTGAAGTCACGATAGTACCATCGTTACTGATACGTCCCACTTCGTTACCCAAGTTACTCTTCACGATACCTGTTATCGGGTCAAGCATGTACTTCACATCCTGTCCAGCCAATTCGCCACTATCATATTTTTTGTTAAATGTAATCTCCAACCTCACGGGATCCCATGTGGCAATCTTTGTCTTACCCTGCCACAAAATGGCCATCGTCCTCGTACCTGCTGGGGCTGGCTGCGGAATGGTAGGTGTTATACTCTTAATCACCGCCTGAATAGAGTCTCGTTTGCGTTGCTCTTCTATTGCGGCTTTTTCTTGTGCCTTTTCTTTCTTGGTCTTAATACCTAAGCTTTTGCGAGCACCTTTAATAAGACTGCCCCATTGCGCTTCAGCAGGCGTGCTGACAATAAACATCGCTGCCAACGCCAACATGATGATTTTGGTTGATAGTTTCATCTGTTTTAATGATTTAAATATGGTTATGTTATTAATTTCGATGACAAAGGTACGAAATATTTCTTATTTCTTAATTCTTATTTCTTATTTTTTTCGTACCTTTGACCTTCGTCGAAAGTAGGCTACATCTCAGCAAAAATAATAAAAAATTTGTTTTTTATTTTGTTTTGCGTTCGATTTGCACTACCTTTGCATACATGAAACGAATATTATTTTGCGAACTCTGTCCCTTCACTTATCGCCTTTCAACGGAGAAGGAGATTCTAAAACGCCATCTGAGAGACCTCTCTCAGAAAACACGTTTTGCCAAGGATCGGATAGAGGAATCTATGCCCACCGTTGTCTATCACCACAATTCCCTTATCCGTCGCAGGTTAGGTAATGTCAACATGCAGTTGCAGGAAAACAAAGCCGTCAATCTCGCCCTGGCAGTCAAGCATATCGACGGACTTCTGATACATCCTGGTGAGACCTTCTCCGTCTGGAAGCTCATCGGGCGTACCACCAAACGGAAAGGCTACAAAGAAGGACTCACCATCGCGAAGGGAAAACCCTCACAGGGCATCGGCGGTGGCATGTGCCAACTCTCTAATCTTATCCATTGGATGGTACTGCATAGCGACCTCACCATCACTGAGCATCATCACCACGACGGTCTCGACCTCTTCCCCGATCATGGTCGCCAAATACCTTTCGGCACAGGCACCAGCATCTCCTATAACTACATCGACTATCGGGTAAAGAATAACACTTCCAATACCTATCAACTCCGTCTATGGACGGATGATGAATACCTCTGTGGTGAACTCCGTGCAGAGACTCCCCTTCCCTACACCTTCCATATCCATGCTGAGAACGAGTATTTTTCACGTGAGAACGGCATCGTCTATCGTAACGGCGAAGTCTATCGTGACACCATCGACCGCAATACTGGCGACTGCATTGACCATCAACTCATCCGTACCAACCACGCCAAAGTGATGTACGAATGTTCTCCCACTATGGAGATACAAGAAAAATAGGAAAACTTTGGTGGATTCAGAAAAAAGTAGTACCTTCGCAGGCAAATTAAAAAAGGTAAGAAATGGCAGAAAAGAAATTCAAGCGAACGACCGTCACATCGGCACTGCCCTATGCTAATGGTGGTGTACATATCGGTCATCTGGCTGGCGTTTATGTGCCTGCCGACATCTATGTGCGTTATTTGAGATTGAAGAAAGAAGAGGTGTTGTTTATCGGTGGTAGCGATGAGCATGGTGTACCCATTACGGTGAGAGCCCGTAAGGAAGGTATTACCCCACAGGATGTGGTAGACCGCTATCATCAAATGATTAAGAACTCGTTCAAGGAGTTCGGCATTTCATTCGATATCTATAGTCGTACCACAAGTGATATACATCACAAGTTTGCAGCCGAGTGGTTTCGCAAACTCTATGATGAAGGTAAACTGACGGAAGAGACTACGGCACAGTTATATGATGAGGAGGCTAAACAGTTCTTGGCGGACCGTTATGTAACAGGCGAATGTCCTCACTGCCATAACGAAGGTGCCTATGGTGACCAGTGTGAGAAGTGCGGTCGCGACCTTTCCCCTACAGAACTGATTAATCCGAAGTCGACCATCAGTGGCTCAACACCTGTACTGAAAGAGACGAAGAACTGGTATCTGCCCCTGAACGAATATCAGGAATGGCTGAAGCAGTGGATTCTCGAAGAGCACAAAGAATGGCGTCCCAATGTTTACGGACAGTGTAAGTCTTGGCTCGATATGGATTTGCAGCCCCGCGCCATGACGCGTGACTTGGATTGGGGAATCCCCGTACCCGTAGAGGGTGCCGATGGTAAAGTACTCTATGTATGGTTTGACGCACCTATCGGTTATGTATCAAACACCAAGGAACTCTGTGACAAAGAACCCGAGAAATGGGGCTCTTGGGAGAAATGGTGGCAAGACGAAGACACCCGTCTGGTACACTTCATCGGTAAGGATAACATTGTGTTCCACTGTATCATCTTCCCTGTAATGATGAAGGCACACGGTAAGTATATCATGCCTGACAATGTTCCTGCCAACGAGTTCTTGAACCTTGAGAACGATAAGATATCTACTTCAAGAAACTGGGCGGTATGGCTTCATGAGTATTTGGTAGATATGCCCGGCAAGCAAGACGTGCTGCGCTATGTACTGACAGCCAATGCCCCTGAGACTAAGGATAATAACTTCACTTGGAAGGACTTCCAAGATCGCAATAACAACGAACTTGTAGCCGTTTATGGTAACTTTGTGAACCGTGCTTTGCAACTCACAAAGAAATATTGGAACGGTATTGTTCCAGCCTGTGGTGAACTACTCGATGTCGACAAGCAGGCACTGGAAGAGTTCAAGGACGTGAAGCAAAAGGTAGAAGCCCTGCTCGACCAGTTTAAGTTCCGCGATGCTCAGTTTGAGGCAATGAACCTTGCCCGTATTGGTAACCGTTATATCACTGAGTGCGAGCCTTGGAAGGTTTGGAAGACCGACCCGAAGCGCTGTGAGACCATTCTGAATATCTGTCTGCAACTGACTGCCAACCTCGCCATTGCTTTCGAGCCGTTCCTGCCATTCAGCAGCAAGAAACTGCGTGAGATGCTGAACCTCGAGAGTTTTGAGTGGGAACAATTAGGCAGTACAGACTTGCTGAAGGCTGGTCATCAGTTGGGTGAACCCACTTTGCTCTTCGAGAAGATTGAGGATGAGACCATTCAGAAGCAACTCGATAAACTGGAGGCAACGAAGAAACAAAACGAGGCTGCCACCTATCAGGCTGCTCCCGTTAAGGAAACCTGCTCATTCGAGGACTTCGAGAAACTCGACATCCGTGTGGGTTTGGTAAAGGATTGTCAGAAAGTAAAGAAGAGTAAGAAACTGCTGCAGTTCACAATCGATGACGGTTCTGGCGTAGATCGTACTATCTGTTCTGGTATTGCTGCTTTCTACGAGAATCCTGAGGAACTCATAGGCAAGCGCATCCTCTTCGTCGCCAACTTTGCCCCCCGTCAGATGATGGGTATTGAGAGTCAGGGAATGATTCTCAGTGCTGTTGACTTTGACGAGAGCCTCAGTGTGGTAACGACGACGAAAGACGTAAAACCAGGAAGCCAAGTGGGATAAAGGGGTTAATGATAAACGAATGAAAGACAATACCATCAAATTGATTCCCCATCAGGAAATCAGAAAATTAGGTATTACACCTCAACAGTGCATTGACTGGGTGGAAGAGTCATTCAGTATTAAATACGATGCTACGCTCCCCCCTAAGATCAGTATTCATCCTCAAGGTGATGACTTTTTCAATGCGATGCCCTGTCTGTTACCCTCTAAATACGGTAGATACTGTATCAAGGTAGTTCATCGTATAGAACGCGCTGTTCCCTCTTTAGGGAGTGATATTATGCTATACGATTCACATCGAGGCAACCTATTGGCAATCATTGACGGTGACTGGATTACGACGATGCGTACTGGTGCTGTTACAGCACTTGCAGCAAGACTCTTCAAGCGGTCTGGCGTGAATACTTATTCCATAGTAGGACTGGGAAACACAGCCCGTGCTTCAGCCCTATGTCTCGTTGCCGATAATAAGAACACTCCTATTACTTTCCGTCTGATGAGATATAAAGATCAGGCAGAAATCTTTGCCGAGCGACTAAAAGATTATAAGCATGTTACGTGTGAGATTATTGATAACATGGAAGACTTTATCGTTGGGGCTGATGTCATTATCTCATGTGTAACCTCTGCTAGTCAACTCTTCAGCGAAGACGACAAGGCATACAAGAAAGGAGTACTTGTATTACCAGTGCACTCCAGAGGTTTTCAGAATTGCGATCTCACCTTCGACAAGGTATTTGCTGATGACAGAGGACATGTGGAAGGCTTCCGTTATTTCTCCCAATTCAAGTATTTTGACGAATTAAGTAATGTGTTGTTAGGAAAGATATCTGGTCGTGAGAATGACGAGGAGCGTATTCTGAACTATAATGTGGGATTGGGTCTTCATGATGCTCTTTATGCCACTAAGATTTACGACATGTTTGTCTCATCATCTATGGCATATCATCAAATCAAAGAAGATCGTAAATTCTGGGTTTAGTCTTTCCAGTACGCCTCGAAGTGATGCGTCGTTCGTTTATCTTCTGGGGGTAGTTGCATGTAGTCTCCATAGTTTCGCCACAAATAGTCGTCATAGCCTATCATGATCTTATAGGTACGATCCTCAAACTTCGCATCCATCATCTTCTTCATATCGGCAGCAGGGAAACAACCTGTGATGGTAGAGCCCGCCTCTGTCATGTGACACAATGTATTTGTGGGTTTCCTTCCGATAATCAACCAGTCGATGACACGGTTCAACATTCCCACTGAAACGGGCAAGCTCCGATAACACCAATACGCTAGTCGGGAATGCAGGGGATTGTTCTTGGAAATCTTACAGCGTCGGATCTTATACAGCAGTTTCTTCCAACGGAAGATACGCTCTCGTTTCTTCATATCCTCTGTTACATAGTCGACAGGGAAGACATCGATATACACACCGATTTCATAGCCCTCCGTCTCTTTCTCTATCATCTTCGTGCGCTGATCAACTACCTTGGCGAAGGTATAATAGTAGTGTTCCTCCTTCTTCGGATCCAACACCCGATAACGTCCTGTCTGATCTTGATAGGTCTTCAAGAAACGCTCATAGTCGTTACGCATCATATAGATGTCGATATCATCGTCCCAAGGAATATATCCCTTATGACGTATAGCACCAATCAACGTACCGCTACTGAGTGAATAGCGCAGTCCCTGTTCCTCACAAAACCGATGGACATCATCCAGAATGCTCATCTGCAAACTGCGCAGTTCCTGTATATCCGTAATCCTCCTCATCTCAATTCTTCAATTTTATAATTTTTCAATTATCAACCATCCTCCACACTCTGATGCCAGTATGTTTAGGCTGTTTCATCTCATACTCATAAAACGTCTCCTTGCTCAGCAATACCTTCTTATAGAGACTCGATGCATGCAACAGATGCAATCGCCCGTTCTTCCAGAAGGCAATACCGATGTGACGCGTGTCGAGTCCGTCACTGTCTGTCAACATCGCCACGATATCGCCGTCATGTATCATCCCCAAGGAAGTCGACTGTCTCCATCTCAGATTCCTTTTAGGAATATAGCGGAACTTCCGTCCATTGGTCGCATCCTCATATTTCTTGATAACAGGTACGAACTCAGGATGATTCTTCAGTTGCTTATATAGCGAGGGATGTTGCGACATATAATCAATGTGTATCGTCTGCACCGCCGTATAAGGTTCCCACGGAGCCGCTTTCGGACAGATCTCCTTGACGATACCCAACTGCTCATTGTCCTCGCCCCACCATGTGAAATAATGCAGACGAGAAGTATAGTCCGTCATCTTACCGTTACGGAAGCGTATCTTAGAGAGATTCTGGCAGAAGTCCTTGAATGTCCGTTTGTTCTGCTGGTCGCACATCGAGAGTGCTACCACTGTCTCTACGAACGTCGTACAGTCGAGTTCATGCAGATTGACAATCAGGTGTTCTTTGTCGCCCAGTTCCAACGTATGTCCCACGTATGGCAGTCCTAAGAACTTCTTTCCAAAATAGAACACACGATGCTCCTTACCCCGTTGCATCTGTGCTTCTTTCAGCAGTTTCACCACCAGAGCACTATCTGCTTTGGTATACTCTACCTGTTGGGCCCAACAATCAAAGACTAATAACCAATAACCTAAAATCAATAATATAATTCTTTTCATAATGTCTTTTAAAAAAGTATGAATATGAAAGAGTTGATCCAATTTGGCATCTATATCTTTAGCAGGTCGTAAATCACTTGTTTTTCAGATAGTTTGCGAAGATGCGAGCAGCACTTTCGACTTTAGCGGCACAAGGACGTGTTTTATAGTACTCGGCAGTACGAGGGGAAGCAACGTAACTGTTTTGTGCCTTCTCATAGCCTTCCAATCCGAGAATCTCAGCACAGATGAGACTACCATTCTCTTCTTTCGACTTGGCAAGAAGGTCTTGCACGACTTTATAACAGGCGGACTTACCTTCACGGTCAGAACCCTCCGTCTGACCACAATCAAGACCAACGAGCATAACGATACCAGAAACGGCACCACACATCATACGCATACGACCTACTCCACCACCGAAGCCTGCAGCAATCTTCTTGGCTAAGGTCTCGTCTAAACCATAAAGATCGGAAAAGGCTGCCACCACACTTTGGCAGCAGCCATATCCGGCCATGAAATTATCAACTGCGCGTTGAACGCGCTCTTCTAATTCAAGTTCAGTCATATTTTAAGCCTCAGCCTCTTCGTCGTTAGCCTTGAAAGAAGCCAAGTCTTCTACCTGGAATGCCTTGATGTAAGCAGACTTACCAAGAACGTCTTCCTCAGTCATGCGAACATAAACATTAGCAGACTTCTTGAAGAGTTCAGGAGCCTTGCTGGCATCACGGATAATAAGGAGAGACATCACGAGTTCAGCAGTCATATCGTAAAGACGGCGAGCCAAGAAGTCTTGTGCATCCTGATTCTCCAAGGCCTTCACATTAGCGAGAGCCTCCTCGTAAACGGGGATGAGTTTCTCAACGCGAGCCTTCAACGCAGCGACAGAATCGCTGGGCACCAGACTTGCTGCCATATCCTTGATATTGGCAAGCATGGTGCCGTTGGTGATATAGCGGATAGCAGCAACAACCTGCAACTGCGTGGTACCCTCGTAGATCGAGAAGATACGAGCATCACGGAACAGGCGCTGGCTCTTGTACTCCATGATGAAACCTGAACCACCGTGGATGCTGATAGCATCGTAAGCGTTCTGGTTGGCGTACTCTGAGTTCATACCCTTAGCAAGTGGTGTGAAGGCATCAGCCAGACGCTGATACTTCTTCAACTCCTGCTTCTCCTCGGGCTCCAACTTGCGATCGCGCTCGATGTCCTCGAGGCACTTGTAGATATCAACGTAGCATGCTGTCTCGTAAAGCAGTGCACGACCTGCGTCGAGTTTCGCCTTCATACGAGAGAGCATATCGTAGACTGCAGGGAAATTGATAATAGCCTCACCAAACTGCTGACGCTCCTTAGCGTATGCCAGACCCTCGTTGTAAGCCTCCTGCTCAACACCTACAGACTGTGCTGCGATACCCAGACGGGCACCGTTCATCAGAGCCATCACGTACTTGATAAGACCCAGACGAGTGCTTCCG
Source organism: Prevotella sp. (assembly GCA_017554145.1). Lineage (GTDB taxonomy): Bacteria > Bacteroidota > Bacteroidia > Bacteroidales > Bacteroidaceae > Prevotella. The sequence goes on from JAFZIZ010000006.1 coordinate 38,776, forward strand.
CAGAGTTCTGCCTTTGCGTTCTTATAGGTCAACTCACAGGTGGGTGAACCATGGATACCCAGCTTGTGTTCGATATGACGAACATTCACGCCGCCCTGACGCTTGTCGTAGATGAACATCGACAGACCACGTCCGTCCTTCGTACCTTCCTCAGAACGAGCCAGCACGAGGTGGATGTCAGAGTCACCATTGGTGATGAAACGCTTCACACCGTTCAGACGCCAGCAGTTCTCCTTCTCGTCGAAGGTAGCTTTCAGCATCACACGCTGCAGGTCAGAACCAGCATCAGGCTCCGTCAAGTCCATACTCATACCCTCACCAGCGCAAACGCGTGGGATGTACTTCTGGCGCTGCTCCTCAGAACCGAACTCATAGAGCGTATCGATACAGCTCTGCAGGCTCCAGATGTTTTGGAAACCAGCATCAGCAGCACTAATCATCTCGCTCAACATTGAGAACACTGCGTTAGGCAGGTTCAGACCGCCATAACGACGAGGCATTGAAACACCCCAAAGACCAGCCTTACGGGTGGCATCGAGGTTCTCGTAAGTCTTAGAGGCGTAGATCATACGACCGTTCTCGAGGTGTGGACCTTCAAGGTCAACGTCCTCAGAGTTTGGTTCGATGATATTAGCAGCCACGTCGCCAGTGATGTCGAGAATCTGCTTGTAGTTCTCGATGGCATCGCCCAGGTCAACGGGGGCATAGTCATATTCTTTCGCATCAGCGAAACCCTTTTCTTTCAGCTCAACGATACGAGCCATCAGGGGGTGGTTCAAGTAGAACCCGATCTCAGGATGATCGCTATAATAGTTTGCCATAATCTTTTTCTTTTTTTATTTCGAGTTCTGCTTGTAATACTTAATCAGCTTGGGAACGACTTCCTCTACGGTGCCTACAATGACGTAGTCGGCAATGCGGTTGATGGGAGCATCAGGATCGCTGTTCACAGAGATGATGATACCAGAATCCTGCATACCAGCGATGTGCTGGATCTGTCCAGAGATACCGCAGGCGATGTACACCTTTGGATGAACGGTAACACCCGTCTGACCAATCTGACGGTCATGGTCAATCCAACCAGCATCCACAGCAGCACGAGAGCCACCGACCTCACCATGCAGTACCTTGGCAAGCTGGAACAGCTGGTCGAAACCTTCCTTCGAACCAACACCATAACCACCAGCAACCACGATAGAAGCACCCTTCAGATTGTGCTTAGCAGCCTCAACATGGTGGTCGAGTACCTTTACAACAAAAGCCTCAGGGCTAACGTACTTAGAAACCTCAGGATATACAACCTCCTTCTTGCAAGCACCCTCATAGATGGCTTTCTGCATCACGCCACTACGAACAGTTGCCATCTGAGGACGATGGTCAGGGTTCACGATGGTAGCCACGATGTTACCACCGAAAGCAGGACGAATTTGATAGAGTAGGTTCTCGTAAACCTTCTCGTTCTTCTTATCCTCATAAGGACCAATCTCCAACTCTGTGCAATCAGCGGTCAGACCAGAGGTCAGTGACGAACTAACACGTGGACCGAGGTCACGACCAATCACGGTAGCACCCATCAGACAGATCTGAGGCTGCTCCTCTTTGAAGAGGTTCACTAGAATATCCGTGTGAGGTGCAGATGTGTAAGGGAACAGGTCCTTAGCGTCGAAAACAAAGAGTTTGTCAACACCATAAGGCAGAATCTGATCCTCTACTTTGCCCTTGATGTCTGTACCAGCAACAACAGCGTGGAGCTCAACACCTAATGTATTGGCGAGTTTGCGACCCTTGGTCAGCAACTCCTGAGATACTTCCTGTACCTGAGTACCTTCTATTTCGCAATATACAAATACGTTGTTCATATCTCTTAACCAATAATCTTTTCTTCCAACAATTCTTTGATCATTCCCTCGATATCAGCATCAGAAGCCGTCAAAGTTTTCGACTCCTTAGCCTGGAACACGATGTTCTTGATAGCCTTTACCTTCGTAGGCGAGCCACTCAGACCACACTGCTGAACGTCACCATCGACATCAGCAACGCTCCACTGATTCAGCGTCAGATAAGGACGCTCCTCATAGAGGTTGTCATAGGCAGTACCTTCGGCAGGACGTTCCATCGGACAGGTAGCACGCTTGTACTTCATCACCAACTTAGCGTTCTGAGGACGACAGGGGGCAGCACTTCCGTTTACAGTGATAACTACTGGCAGCGGAGCCTCAACGGTCTCCACACCACCATCGATTACACGCTTGATAGTAGCCTTGCCATCCTTCACACTCAATACCTCCTCAGCGTAAGTTACCTGATTCAGACCCAGTTTCTGAGCCACCTGAGGACCTACCTGCGCAGTATCACCATCGATAGCCTGACGACCACCGATAACAATATCTACATCACCAATCTTCTTGATGGCAGTAGCCAATGCGTAAGAAGTAGCAAGGGTGTCGGCACCAGCAAACAGACGGTCGGTCAACAACCAACCTGTATCGGCACCACGATAAAGTCCCTGACGGATGATTTCACCTGCACGTGGAGGACCCATCGTGAGGATTCCTACTGTTGAGCCTGGATTCTGCTCCTTCAAACGAAGGGCCTGCTCCAAAGCATTCAAATCTTCTGGATTGAAGATGGCGGGTAAAGCAGCACGATTCACAGTGCCTTCGGCAGTCATTGCGTCCTTACCCACATTTCGGGTGTCTGGCACTTGCTTGGCCAGAACAACAATCTTTAAAGCCATAAATATTAATTATAATGTGTTATCTTCTCTAAAATCGGGTGCAAAGGTACTGCTTTTTATGCACACAGCCAAATAAATTGCACAAAAAGGGACGAAACGTGCACATTCTTACCGATTTGTGCAACAAAAAGAATTATTTCTATGGAAAAACTATAAGTTCTTTGGCTTTTTCAAGAAAAATATGTACCTTCGCAAAATACTTAACTAATAAAAGAACTATGAACAGACTTACTGCCGTTTTATTGCTGCTATGTGGCTTCCTTACAAGCACATCTGCACAACCGTATGATTTTCAGAACACAAAACTAAAGGATGACCAGCGCGTAGAACTCTTTCTAAAGCATCTCACCCTTGACGAGAAGATGCAGTGGATGGCTCCTATGCTCGGTGCACCTCGTTTGGGCATTCCTATCACCAGTTGTTACGAGGGTTTGCACGGATTAGCCCTTGGAGGTCCATCACGTAATAATGGCGTGAAGACTGTCGACGGTAAAGAGGTGCCTAACGACCTGTCTACCACCATTTTCCCACAGGCCTATGGCATGGGATGTACATGGGACAGAGGTCTCATCCAACGTATTGGTGAGATTGAAGCCGAAGAGGTACGCTGGTATGCCCAAGGCAATATCGCCCGTCGCAAGGGTCTTATCGTCTTTGCACCCAATGCTGACCTCGCACGTGATCCTCGTTGGGGACGTACTGAAGAGAGTTATGGTGAGGATCCTTACCTCGTTGGACAACTCGCAATAGCGATGGTGAAAGGTTTGCAGGGCAACAATCCACGTTATTGGAAGACGGCTGCACTGATGAAGCATTTTTTGGCCAACAGCAATGAGGACGGCCGTGACTCTACTAGCAGCAATTTTGACGAGCGACTATTCCGTGAATACTATTCTTATCCTTTCTATAAGGGTATCACCGAGGGAGGCAGTCGTGCCTTTATGGCGTCGTACAATAGTTGGAATGGTATCCCGATGGCTGTTCATCCCTGTCTCAACGAGATAGCCCGTAAAGAATGGGGCAACAACGGTATCATCTGTACTGACGGCGGTGCCTATGTGATGCTTGTTAATGCCCATCATTATTATCCCGACCTACCATCGGCTGCTGCTGGTGTCGTCAGGGCAGGTACCAGTCAATTTCTCGATCGCTACCAGCCCTATCTGAAGGAGGCTATTGAAAAGGGATTGGTAACAGAGACCGATATCGACAAGGTCATCAAAGGTAATATCTATGTAGCCTTGAAGTTAGGTCTGCTTGACGATAAGTGTCCATACGCTGAGATTGGCAAGGACTCTACTGCCATACCCCCTTACGAACGTGAAGATGTGAAACAGTTTGTACGTGAGGTGACCGCCAAGAGTATCGTACTGCTGAAGAACGATAACCAGACACTGCCTATTAATACTAATAAGGTAAAGAAAATCGCTGTCGTGGGTCCCTATGCCGATAAAATCATCTACGACTGGTACAGCGGTACTGCACCTTACGAGAATACTATTTTAAAGGCGATGCAGGAGGCTGGCCGTGAACAGGGTATCGAGATTCTGTATGCTCCAGACAATCAATTTGGTCGCGCTGAGGATCTCGCCAAGCAGGCTGATATGGTGATTGTTTGCACGGGTAATCATCCTTACGGCACCGACCGCACTTGGAAGGTTTGCCCTGTACCCTCCGATGGTCGTGAAGCCAATGACCGCCACTCACTGCAGTTACCAGACGAGGATGAGATTCGTCGACTATACAGTATCAATCCGAACACCGTTTTGGTCCTCGTCAGCAGTTTCCCCTACTCTATCAACTGGAGCGACACCCATCTGCCCGCTATCCTCCATGTTACCCATTGTTCACAGGAACAGGGTCATGGTGTCGCCGATATACTTTTTGGGAAGGTGAACCCCGCTGGTCGCACGAATCAGACATGGGTGAAAGATATTCTCGACCTGCCCCACATGATGGACTATGATATCCGCCATGGTCGTACCTATATGTACTTCGATGACCAACCTCTCTATCCCTTCGGCTACGGACTCAGCTACACCCGTTTCGAGTATGGCGAGGCAAAGATCGTGAAGCAGGATAAGCAGAAGGTTTATGTCTCTGTGCCTGTTAAGAACGCAGGCAGTCGTGATGGCGACGAAGTGGTACAACTCTACGTCAGCTATCCCGAATCGAAGGTGGAACACCCAAAGCGCCAGTTAAAGGCTTTCGAGCGTGTTAGTATCCCTGCTGGTCAAACCCGCGATGTAGTACTGGCTGTCGATAAGGCTGACCTTACCTATTGGGATGAAGCGCGTCATACCTATATCCCCGAGATAGGCCGTATCCATTTCGATATCGGTGCCTCCTCTGCTGACATTCGTTCAGAAATTGAATGGAATAATTAAACATACTATTTGGCTGTCTCAATTATTTTTTATACCTTTGCCCTAAATTTAATAGAACATACATGGACGACGAAATCAAGGACGACGAGATACTGGAGGAGACTCCAGAAGAGCAAGAAGAGCAACAGGCAGAAGGGCATTCTGACTATAAACCTGTGAATCGGTTTGATGCAGCAGCAGTACATCACCTGAGCGGCATGTACCAGAACTGGTTCCTGGACTATGCCAGTTATACCATTTTGGACCGTGCCGTGCCACATATCGAGGACGGACTGAAACCTGTTCAGCGACGTATCCTGCACTCCATGAAGCGTATGGACGACGGACGCTTCAACAAGGTGGCAAATATCGTGGGACACACGATGCAATTCCACCCCCACGGTGATGCCTCTATTGGCGATGCACTGGTGCAGTTAGGACAGAAAGACCTGCTGATAGATACCCAGGGTAACTGGGGAAATATCCTGACTGGTAACAAGGCGGCTGCTCCCCGTTATATCGAGGCACGTCTGTCGAAGTTCGCCCTTGACACCGTCTTCAATCCCAAGACCACAGAATGGCAGATGTCGTATGACGGCAGGAACAAAGAGCCTATCACACTGCCCGTCAAATTCCCGTTGTTGCTTGCACAAGGTGCGGAAGGTATTGCTGTGGGACTCTCCACGAAAGTATTACCCCATAACTTTGTGGAAATCTGTGATGCTGCCATTGCGTATCTACATAAGAAAGACTTTCATCTCTATCCTGACTTCCCTACTGGCGGAAGCATTGATGTCTCCAAATATAATGACGGACAACGAGGAGGTATCCTGAAGGTACGTGCTAAGATTGAAAAACTCGACCAGAAGACGCTCGTCATCCGTGAGATACCGTTCTCCAAAACTACAGAGACCCTGATTGACTCTATCCTGAAGGCTGTGGACAAAGGGAAAATCAAGGCACGCCACGTGGAAGACCTGACAGCCGCAAAGGTAGAGATACAGGTACAACTGGCACCAGGTGTTTCTTCCGATAAGACGTTGGATGCGCTCTATGCCTTCTCTGACTGTGAGATTAATATCTCGCCAAACTGTTGTGTCATCGAGGATAACAAGCCTCAGTTCTTGACCATCAGTGATGTATTGCGCCATAGTGTAGACCGTACAAAAGACCTCATCCGACAGGAACTGGAGATCCGTAAGAATGAACTTCTGGAACAATTGCATTTTGCATCCTTGGAGAAAATCTTCATTGAGGAACGTATCTATAAGGATAAGGAATTTGAGAATGCACCCACTGTGGATGCCGTTTGTGAACATATCGACGAGCGATTGACACCCTACTATCCGCAGATGGTTCGTGAGGTCACAAAAGATGATATCCTGAAATTGTTGGAAATCAAGATGCAACGCATCCTGAAGTTCAACAAGGACAAGGCAGACGAGATGATGGCTCGTATCAAGGCGGAAATTAAGGGAATCAACCGTGACTTGAAGAACCTCGTAGAGGTCACCGCCAACTGGTTCCAGTTCCTGAAAGACAAATACGGTAAAGACCATCCACGTCTGACGGAGATTCGCAATTTCGACACCATTGAGGCTACTAAGGTCGTGGAAGCCAATCAGAAGCTCTATATTAACCGTGCAGATGGCTTTATCGGAACAAGTCTGAAGAAAGACGAGTTCGTATGCAATTGCTCGGACATCGACGACATTATCATCTTCTATAAGGATGGTAAGTTTAAAGTGGTCCGTGTGGCAGAAAAGCTCTTCGTCGGCAAGAACGTGATGTGGTTGAGTGTTTTTAAGAAGAACGACCAGCGCACCATCTACAATGTTGTCTATCGTGACGGCAAGAAGGGTATCTACTATATCAAGCGTTTTAATGTACCAGCTATAACCCGTGACCGTGAATACGACCTCACGGCAGGTACACCAGGCTCAAAGGTAGTTTACTTCACAGCAAATCCCAATGGAGAGGCAGAAATCATCAAAGTAACGCTCGATCCCGCTCCTAAACTTAAAAAGATATTCTTCGACAAGGACTTCTCTGAGGTAGGTATCAAGGGACGTGCAGCGAAAGGTGTTATCCTTACCAAGTATCAGGTACACCGCATTGGACTGAAGAGTCACGGACACTCCACGCTGGGTGGTCGTAAGGTATGGTACGATCCAGATGTCAACCGCCTTAACTATGACGAGCACGGACAACTGCTCGGTGAGTTCAATGACGGCGATCAGATTCTGGTTATCCTTAAGAATGGTGACTACTATCTGACTAACTTCGAAGTCAACAACCACTTCGAAGACAATATCGCCCGTTTGGAGAAATATAAAGCTGATAAAGTATGGAGTTGTGTCCTCTTCGATGCCGACAACCAAGGCTATCCATATGTTAAACGCTTCCTCATGGAGGCTTCTAAGAGGAAACAAAACTATTTAGGTGAGAATCTCAATTCCCAACAAATACTGTTGACCGATCAGGTATATCCTCGTATTCAGATAACCTATGGTGGAGCTGATGAATTCAGAGGAACAGAGGAAATAGACGTGGAGCAGTTTATTGCTGTCAAGGGCTATAAGGCAAAAGGCAAGCGACTGACGACCTATCAAACGGAGAGTATCATCGAACTGGAACCTACACGTCTCCCTGAGCCAACAGAAGAATCTGAGAATTCCGAAGGTTCTGAAAACCTTGGGTATTCTGAGAACTCCGAAACTCTCGAAACACCTGAGGTTATTGAAGTTGCTGATACTCCATCAAAACCAGACGATAAACCCAATGAGCAACCATCCCTATTCTCGGATGAAGACTATCAGTAAGATATGGGCTGTTAGCTGTTGGCTGTTAACTCTTAGCAACCCAATACATGCCCAAAATGACTCTGCTAAAGTCATTATTAGCAGTCGTATGGTGGGCATAGGTGCTACCAACGTGTTGGATACCTATCTCTCTGCAGAACACTTCAATGGAATTGGTGCCAGTTTTATCGCCACCGTGGAACGAAAGAGACCACATCGAAGATGGAGCACCTTGATGGAACATGAAGCCAACCTCTCGTTGCTCCACGACCGTGCTGATTCAAAAAAGGAACTGGAAGGTGCCTATAATTTTTACTGGGGAAAGCTGTATAACTGGCACTTCTATAATGACCGCCTGACCATACAGGCTGGAGGTATCGTCAATGCCTCTTTGGGATTCATCTATAACACCTCTAATTCCAATAACCCTGCTCAGGCACGTGCACATCTGAATATCATGCCTACTGGAATAGCCTCTTATCGATTCATACTCTTCAACAAGCCCGTCATGGCACGTTATGAGCTGAACCTTCCCTTGGTTGGCATCATGTTCTCTCCCAACTACGGACAGTCTTACTACGAAATCTTCAACCGTGGTAATTACGACCATAATATTGTACCAACCACCTTCGTCTCGGCACCAGAATGGCGACAGATGCTTACCCTTGAGGCCAACATCACAGGGAAATGGACATTGCGCATAGGTTATTTAGGTAATTACCAACAATATAAAGTCAACCAACTCAAGCAACACGTTTATACGCATCGTTTCCTGATTGGCTTTACCCATCGTTTCTCTATCATCCCACATGCCTTATGAGATATTCCTTGCTATACATACTCGCCTTCATTCCCCTATTCTTCTGTAGTTGTGTCAACGAAGAGGAACGACCTGATACGCCTTCAGGCAACTTTGAGGCACTCTGGCAGATTATCGATGAGCATTATTGTTTCTTCGACTATAAGCAACATGAATATGGACTGGACTGGCAAGAGGTATACCATCAATACAAGATGCGCATCAACGATAACATGAAAGAGACTCAACTCTTTGAAGTATTGTGTGACATGCTTTCTGAGTTGCGCGACGGCCATGTCAATCTCTCTACCAGTTATGACTACGGACGTTATTGGACATGGCAAGAGGCTTTTCCCAAGAACTTTAGCGACAGTCTGTCACGTATCTATATGGGAACCGACTACAAGATTGCCAGTGGTTTACGATATAAGGTACTGGACGATAATATCGGCTATATCCGATACGAGTCTTTCCAAGACCCTATCGGCGAGGGCAATCTGGACGATGTCCTTTCCTACCTTATCCTCTGTCGAGGACTTATCATCGACATCCGTAACAATGGCGGAGGTGACTTGACCAATGCAGAAAAACTGGCAGCCCGCTTTGTCAGTGAGAAGACGCTGGTGGGTTATCTGCAACATAAGACAGGAAAAGGGCATAATGACTTCAGCAATCTGGAAGCACAATACTTAGAGCCATCCAGCAATATGCGATGGCACAAGCCTGTATGTGTCCTGACCAACCGCTCCGTATTCAGTGCCGCTAACGAATTTGTATCTATGATGCATGCACTCCCTCAAGTCAAGATTGTGGGCGACCATACTGGTGGAGGTTCTGGTATGCCTATGAGTAGCAGTCTGCCCAACGGATGGAATGTCAGATTTTCTGCTTGTCCGATGTACGATAAGGACAAACAACAGACGGAGTTCGGTATAGAACCGGATCATAACGTACAATTAAAGGATGACGACACGGCAAAAGGTATCGATACTATTATCGAGGCAGCAAGAAAACTTTTAACCGAATAATTTGTTTTTTTCCTTTTTTAATCGTACCTTTGCAAACCATTAGCGCCTGTGGCGGAATTGGTAGACGCGCTAGACTTAGGATCTAGTGTCTCACGACGTGCAGGTTCGAGTCCTGTCAGGCGCACATCAACAACAAGTCGGCATAGCTCAGCTGGTTAGAGTATCACCTTGACATGGTGGGGGTCGTTGGTCCGAATCCAACTGTCGACACGGTAGATAAGTGGCTGATTTTCAGTCACTTTTTATTTTTGCCCGTTTTAAGGTTAAATTTTTGATGAACTTTTGATGAACTTTTTGTTTTGTAATCTCAGATAATCTATGTATATTTGCACCATAAATCAGTTAAATATCTAAGTTATGGCAAAGTTAAATTTTAGTCTCAGGACTACAAAGACCGATGGAAAGAGTAATCTTTATATCTTGGTTAATCGTCCAAAGTTTGGTGTTAGATGGATGTTGAACACTGGAATCAAAGTTAGTGTATCTAATTGGAACGATTCTTTTAAATCTGCAAAGGCTTTGAGTAAGTATTTGGCAACTGAGGAAGGAAAGAGCGTACATGAGAAAACGGATTTATGCGCGCAAGTTGTTGAGGCTTATTTTTCCGACATGAAGCAGGGAGAGCAGGCAGACAAAGGAGAACTGGAGAGTCTTATTAATGACATCGTAAACACTGACCTCAAAGAGAAACGAGAGGAACTTGAAGAACTCCGTCAGGATGAACGCAAGATTAAGGCAGAGCAGGAACTACACCGTCTTGGGGAAGTGTTATCCTATTATAACACCTTCTTTGATGGAATCAAAAACGGCAGCGTCCGACATGGAGATAACAAGCGTTACTCAGAGTCCACCATTTCAGCATGGCGAACCTTTGGGGAACACCTCAAAGGCTACCTGATGGCAGAACACAAAGAACACTTACATTTTGATGACATCACAACGAGAACGGCAACGTCTTTTGTTACCTATTGCGAGCGTGAGGAACTTATGAAAGGAACTATCGGACAGTTAGTAAACCATTTCCGCAAGTTGTGTAATATTGCAGCAGAGGAAGGAATAAACTCAAACGCAGTCTCTCTTAGGATATGGAAAAGCCACGATCAAAAGGAATCTGACAAGCGCGCAGAGATTGCGCTTACTGATGGAGAAGTGGACGCGCTTTATAACTTGTCCCTCACTGGCTACAATGAGAAATGCCGCGACTTGTGGATGCTTGGTTACTTTAGCGCGCAGCGTGTAAGTGATTACTCCAAGTTTGGAAAAGACAATTTTGGAGTTAATCCTGATGGTACACCTGTTATTCGTGTACGTCAGAAAAAGACTAATATTGAGTTAGATGTACCTATCTTAGACGAGCGCGTTTTTGAAATTTGCGAGAAATACAAATATCATTTTCCATCTTTAGGACGTGATGCAATAAACCGAGGTATCAAGGAAGCGTGCAAGATTCTGAGCGAGTCAGTGCCTACCCTGAAAGAATGGGAAGTTACTCTACTATCCAAGAAGGAGCGCGACAAAGAGCGTTGGTTTATCGAGACGAGAAAGCGAGTGGCAGAAGGTGAGAAGTTGCACGGAGAGGAAAGCAAGCGTTATCGCAAGTGCCTGGAGTATGCTAACGAACACGACTCAGGCGAGTTTCTTTATAAGCGAGACTACAAAGGGGAAGTTATCCGCCAACGATGGGAACTTGTCTCTTGTCACACTACAAGGCGCAGCATGATAACAAACTTGCATAGAACTGGCTTGTTATCCGACAGAGAAATAATGAGCATTTCAGGACACAAGACTTTAAACTCTTATGAGAAATACATGAAGGTTAAGAAAGAAGAGAGAGCAGCGTCCATCTATGAGAAGATGAAGAAAGCAAAGGAAATCCAATTAAAGAAGGAGGCATAACATGGCATACCCTGTTAGTATTGATTATTGCAAGAAAATTGAGGCGGCACGGCATTTTTTATTTAGCCTACCTTATAAGGAGAGCCACCCCGAAAATTTGAGTTACGAAGAAGTGCAACATCAAGACGGTGTACTTTTGTCGAGTGTTTGGATAGAAAATGTGAGGCAAGAATATTATTCACAAGAAAGTAACCTTATTATATTTAAAGGTATTTTCTCAGACATCTTAAATAATTCCTATGTTGAAGATGGAACGACCAGAAAGTGGAATGAATCAAAAGAAGGTTTACTTTACGACAAAACTGCCATTATCAAACGTCTGGAATATGAAGGTAACACTAAGATGCAAATAGATTTCTATCTATCGCAAGTTTACAAGTTGCAGCAGACCATATTAGAGCGCATGGATGCAGCGCGTATTCTTATAGATTGGATAGAATACCCCCAAAAATATGAAAAAGTCGAATGGCTAAGTATGTTTGATCCAAACAGGACGGATGACAAGGATTTCCCAATAGAAATAACACAGATTTTTGAAAGCCCTTGCAAATGTTATGAATTCTTTAATCCTCCACGCAAACTTAGCCCTTCTGGATGGGGAAAAAGATTTTCTCTTTATCGAGATAAAGCGACAAATCAACGTGGAGATATTGGTACAATATTTGATAAACTTGTAAAACTTCACTTTTTGGAAGAAAAATCTAAAAGCACTTTTGAAAAGTATGTGAGTTAATTTTTTAAAGCATCCATTTGGGTGCTTTTTTATTTTATCTTACTTTATTTATTAACTTTTTGTGAGTATGTTTGCGGCTACGTGAGTTAATTTGCGTCTAACAAAATGCATATCTGTTAATTATTTACTTTTGCATCAAACAATTTAAATTTGTAAGATATGCGAGAAGTTACAATGTTTGTGCAAGAAGTTTTGCCAGTGTTTGAGAACTGGATAAGAACGACGATTAGCGACGAAGTTAGCAAGGTACTGGAGGCAGACCGCCAGAAACAGAAGCCATCCAAGAAGTACACCCGAAAGGAAGTTAGCAAGATGGCAAGCATAAGTTTGCCTACGTTATGGCAGAAAACCAAAAACGGAGAAATCAACGCAACCCATATCGGGCGAAGGGTACTGTATGACGAGGCAGAAGTTAAGCGCTTTTTAGGTCAGTAATCTAACGCAAGAACGAAAACGAACGAACAACAATGCAGGATAACCACTATATAATATTCGCCCTACCTATGCTTAAATTCATATACACAATGTCGCCCCCTAAATTCTTTGACTTGGTGTTACATTATAGCATAAGCATAGAAGCCAAGAAAATCCAAGTGAAGGATGACACAGAAGCATATCGCCAGTTACTTCTGTGTGCCAGAAGTCGTCCTAAAGAGGTGCCTTCTTTCCTTATAGAAGTTATAGAGGAAATCTATGGAGATGATTATAAAGATAGTATAGGTGAAATGTGGGCGGTAGATACCTTCGATATGGACGGATGGGGTACTAAAGATTTTATCGAAGAATTTAAAAAACTGGACTGTGACATTACTAATGATGATGTGGTAGAGTGGCATAGATACAGGATTGCAGGGAATAGGTTAGGATATACTATCCATAATTATAGAAACGTAAAAAACAACGCAGCCCAATATATAAATATGTATGGTAGTGGGTGTGTGCCTGTCGCCATTCCCAAGTCTATCTTTTTAAGTCTGAAAGACAAAAATCTTAAAGAGTATGATAAAGTGAAGTGGGCTACATACATGGCTATCCGTAGCCTTGCCAAAAACAATGTGGCTTTGACGACATCATCAGTTATCATGTGGCGCAGTGTAGGGGCTAAGAACTTGCAGGAGTACAAGAACGCACAGAGGGATAAGCGTATAAAGGCGATTATCGAGAAATGGCATACAAGGAGGCAGTTCCAGAAGGTAATAGCCGACCTTATTACACACAACCTTATAACCAAATGCTTGTATAACAACCGAATTGCAGTTAGCGCATCTATTACGCAGCCCCAAGAGTTTGCCGAGGCGGTTGCAACGCTTATAAGGAAGATATATACCAAGCACAATGCCGACAAAGTGAGACAAAAAGAAAACACCATTAAAAGCCTACTGGATGAGGCTCTTAACACTTATTAAGAAATGTACATCTTTAATAAGGTGTACAAAGGAATGTACAAAGGAGTGTACAAAGGAATGTGCAAGATATAAATAAAAATATAATATAAAAATATAATATGAAAATACAGGATAATATATTACACGCAAAATTAAATTTTGACGTGATAGCGAAAAAAAGACATAGTTTTTACGTTGACTATCTTCTTAACTTATATTGCTGCAATATGCAGTTAAACACCCCTTCTGTTATACACCATCCAGAAGGAGAAACTAAGAAGGATATAAATATAGGTGTTGTAAAGAAAAATTACACCCTTCCAGATACGGAGAGAAATACTAATAATATGTGGTATCAATGAGTTTGGTACGAGAGAGACAACAGGATAACATTTTAACAAGATAATAAATGAAAAAGTCAGAACTTACACCCCAAGAAAAAATTTGCATTATAGGTACTATGCTACTTGGTAAAGAATATCTGCCAGTGGCTTATGCTCTAAGCCATCCCAATGCTAAAACTAAGTCAGAAACAAGTCTAACGGTTATGCGCTCCAGATGGTGGGCTTCGCCTCTATCCCTGTCTTTTAGACAAGAAATGCAGGATAAGATAGCACGTATAGCAGTTGTTAAAGGCAATGACCTTACAACTAAAGAGGGTATTATCTCGCAACTTGTTACGGCTACACAAGAGACAAGCGGCAAGGATAGTGTTAGTGCCTTGCAGACCTTGGCTAAATTGCAAGGATTTGACAAACCAGATAAAGACGAAAACGAAACAGAACACCGTAAATATATCCTACCATATCGCACTAAATGCCGATTCTGCAAACTTATGGAACTATATGTAAAAATTCTAAACGAACAATCTTGATTGCAATGATAAAAGAGAATGGTAACACGAGTATTAACCACTTTAACGGCAAGTGTCTTGATTGCCCAGATTGTTGGTGCCTGGAGTTCCATCACCGTACCGAGGTGTGGACTGGCTACTGCCACCTGTTGCGCCAACGTGTAAACGGCAACGACCTTTGCCACCTACCAAGGCAGCCCCCAGAGCCTCAACAACTGGAATTGTTCTTATAAGTTTAACATAAAAAAAGATTGAATATGGATACTATTTTATTTACAAGCAAAGGCGAAGAAACAAGATTTAATGCCCTAAAAAGAGAGCATAAAGAAAATTTTGAGCGTACAGAAATGGAACGAGAAGCAGAGTGCGCACTAAAAGGCACAGAGTTTACACCACAAGACTATGAGCCTATCTCTGACGATGTGGTACTGGCTACTATCAGAGCAGGGTGGCGCAGTCCTCTTGATAAAGCGTTTGAGCGTAAAAGTAAAAAAGAAGGTTGGAACAAATAAACTAATTATATATGAAACAGTCTAACAACCCCCTTCCTACTATGCCAAAAGTGATGCATGACGAAGAAGCAGAACGAAGAATAAGAGAACGTTTGCAAAGGCAAGAAGATGGCTTGCGCAACATCGTTAAGAGGCTAAGAAGCCAAGGCGCACCCATCCAGACGGCAAACGATTTGCAGAAGATGACACCCTCATTTATACGTGAGGGTATCAAGACACAAAAAGAAAAGCAACTTTCTGGCGATTTTATTCCGCAGTCTATAAGGCAGAGTTATACGGCACAGTTCGCCCAGATGGAGAGGCAACTAATTCCAGATGCTCAAACCTTGCAAGATATTTTGCACGACCTTCCTGTTACTATCCACATGGATAATGATGCAAACGTCTTGCATTTCGACTACGAAGAACTGGAAGCATATATCGCCAAGCAGTCAGAGGTAGCCATACCAGAGGAGATGCAAGAATACTTTTATAAGGTACAAGGTATCTGTAAATCATGGCACGACCTTATAGAATGGTGTAGCCAGAACAATATTACACTGCCTACGATGAGGCTTGTACGCTATCTTACAGGCGAGAACGGCAGATTTGCACAACCGCCACACCTTGATGATACGTGCATCTTGTCACTTGATCCAGAGGACTTCTTTACGATGTTTAAGTACGGTACTATTGGAACGATTAAAAAGGAAGGATAATATCTTCGTTTAACTTGGTTGTTGTTCGTGTTTTCGTGTTCGGTGCGGTGGTGCGTGTTAGTGCGTATCTGCCGCACTTTATTTAATGCCGATAAATAAAAAGGTAGCAACCTTCGCAGGCTACCACCTTAATCAAACTTAAAGTAACCTATATGGTTACGATGTGGCAAAGGTACTACTTTTCCATGATATTACCAAGTATCTTTTGTATGGTTTTAATGCTTGTGTGGTTTTAATCTTGAAAAGCCTTTATTTTCACACATTTATATAACCCTATATGTACGGTTATAATCTAAAAGGTTAAAAACATACAAAATATTAGTAATATGTATTGCAGTATCAATAATTATTTGTATATTTGCAGTATCAAACTTAAAGTAACATAGATATGGAAAAACAAGCAATTATTTACGCACGTGTGAGTACGGTGGCACAGAACACCGACCGCCAAGTTATTGATCTGAAAGAGTATGCCAATAGCAACGGCTACAATCTTCTTGAAGTATTTACGGAACAAATCTCTGGAGCGAAGAAGAACGCAGAGCGTGAAGCGTTGACAGATGCAATTAATTACGCACTATCAAACCAGTGTACTATCCTGTGCAGCGAGTTAAGCCGTCTGGGTAGAAATATAGACGAGGTTTTAAAGTCCGTTATCTATTGCAAGGAACATGGCATTAATGTTTTCTTCCAGAAGGAACAGTTTAGTATCTTCAACCAAGACGGCAAGCCCCATCCCTTCTTAATGATTTTTATTTCAGTCCTTGGAACTTGTGCAAGTCTGGAACGTGAGGCAATCCGCTTCCGTATGAAGTCAGGGTATGATAACTACATTCAACATGGTGGCAAGGTAGGCAGGAAAGAAGGTTTTAAATACTCTTTAGAGGACTATACGAAGAAATACCCAGAACTTGTGCAGGACTTACAGGAGAAGCAAAAGGGCGCAAGTGGCAAACTATATTCTGTTAGAGCATTGGCGAACAGGTACGATGTAAACGCAAGTACAGTGCAAACAATAACAAAGATACTGAAAGGAGGTACAAAATGTTAGGTATTTATCTATGGTGTATTCTCTTAATCATCATTGCCTGTTGCATACTCCCTTGGTGGTTTCTGCCAGTGGTGGTGTTATCTGCTATCTTTTCAATGTTTCTTTCTAAAAAATAGGAGGTTGATGTATGATAAAGGCGGCTTTATTCGTGTGGGCTATCTTAATGGTGGTTTTCCTTTTTGTCATGTGTCCTGTTGCCTTCTGGGTTATTATTATACTTGCAGCCATCATCCAGTTTGGGTGTAAATAACAGGGTATATCTTCTAAAGTTTAGGTGTAGCAGTCTGTTACACCTTTTCTTTTGCTCTTTCCTGTCTTTCCATCACCCCCTACGATACACCCCCCCCCCTTATTTATGCAAGGTTGGCACATTCATTCCTACTCAAAAATTTTTTTCTCCCAAAATTCGTTAAAGGTGTTAAAGCGCACTATTTAGACATCATTCTATAAGGCTATACAAAGAGCATAGGCGGCAAAGGACTTCTGAAACGAAAACACTAAAATCCAAGTATCGACTATTTATAAAACACTAAAATCCAAGGTTAAAGCGGTTTGGCGGCATATTGAATAATGGCTACCTTTGCAGAAACAAAATACAAGGACTATGGAGAAATATAAAAGTATTGAAGAGTATCTAAAGGCGAGTGATTTAACCAGAGAGGACATGAAAGATTTAATCCTTCGCAGTTCTCTTGACCTTCTGGGAGATTGCGCACATAACTTTGAAGGTGATGCGGCTATGACTGAAAGAGTTGCGCAGCCTCTAATATTCTTTAATGACATATTGGATAACGTTAAATAACTCCTTATACAAAAGGTTATTAATATGTGTCTTTTGCCGTATCTGTCTGGGAAGATGGGTGCGGTTTTTAAATACGAAAAATATCGGTTTTCTTTGCAGTTTCAAAGAATCTTCGTATCTTTGCATCGTTCCTTTATAAAGGACACAAAAAAAGATATTTAACTGATTGCTCTTGCCTGAGAAGGTAAGGGCATTTTTTTGATGAACTTTTGATGAACTTTTGATGAACTTTTTGTTAATCTTCCAAATTCGCAAAAAATCTCAAAAATGCCAAAAGCCTTATAAACAGGACGTTTCGTGATTTTGCAAAGTTAAATAAAATTAAATATCCCTCTCCGAATCCAACTGTCGACACAAAAAAGGGGCAGGTTTACCATTATGGTACCTGCCCCTTTTAATATATTTAGATCACTTTACATTGCCTACTTTGATTAAATACTCTCCAATCTGAACAGCATTGAGGGCAGCACCCTTACGAATCTGGTCACCAGAGAGCCAGAAGGTGAGACCATTCTCGTCTGAGAGGTCCTTGCGGACACGACCAACATAGACATCATCCTTACCTGCCGTCTCCAAAGGCATCGGATAAACGAGGTTAGCAGGGTCGTCAACCAATGTACAACCAGGGGCAGCAGCAATAGCCTGCTGTGCCTCTTCTACACCGATAGGACGCTCTGTCTCAATCCATACACTCTCAGAGTGGGAACGTAACGAACTGACACGGACACACATGGCAGAACACATGGCATCGGTATGCATAATCTTACGAGTCTCGTTGAACATCTTCATCTCCTCCTTGGTATAGCCATTCGGTTGGAACACGTCAATCTGAGGAATTACGTTATATGCCAACTGGTGGGCAAACTTCTTGATGGTCTTTACCTCACCCTCTTCTACCATTTCCTTATATTGCTGTTGCAGTTCAGCCATAGCAGCAGCACCTGCACCTGAAGCACTCTGATAAGAAGCAACGTGGATGCGCTTGATATGACTAAGTTTCTCCAATGGCTGCAATACCACTACCATCATGATAGTCGTACAGTTCGGATTAGCAATGATTCCACGAGGACGATTGAGAGCATCCTCCGCATTACACTCAGGAACAACCAAGGGCACATCATCATCCATACGGAAAGCCGAGCTATTGTCAATCATCACAGCACCATATTTGGTGATGGTCTCTGCAAATTCCTTTGAGGTTCCTGCACCAGCTGACGTAAAGGCGATATCAACATCCTTGAAGTCGTCATTGTGCTGGAGCAACTTCACTTCAATCTCCTTTCCTTTGAAGGTGTACTTTCTGCCTGCACTGCGTTCTGAGCCAAACAGCACAAGTTCGTCCATCGGGAAATTTCTCTGGTCGAGGATTCTCAAAAACTCCTGACCTACGGCACCAGAGGCACCAACAATTGCTACTTTCATAAGTCTTATTCTACTCTTAATTCATATTTTGCGTGCAAAGGTAGCACTTTTTTTGCAAAAATGCGTATCTTTGCACTTGAAATGGCATACTTTGCGCAATATTTTCCGATTACGAATCCGACGTTGATATTCTTCGTCGTATTATTAATCATTTTGTTTGCCCCGATTATCATGGGTAAACTGCGCATCCCGCATATCATCGGAATGGTGTTGGCAGGTATGCTGATTGGTAAATATGGACTGAATATCTTAGAGCGTGACTCCTCCTTTGAACTATTCGGAAAGGTAGGTCTGCTCTATATCATGTTCCTTGCGGGTCTGGAGATGGACTTAGAGAGTGTGAAAAAGAATTCCAAGAGATTTCTGATCTTCGGATTGCTCACCTGTTTGGTACCACTCTTCATGACGTATTTCATGGCCATCTGGTTACTGAACTATTCTTCTCAAGCATCCTTCCTATTAGGTTGCATCATGGCCTCAAACACCTTGATCGCTTATCCTATCATTGGACGTTACGGACTCCAGCGTAATTCAAGTGTCATGTTGAGTGTTGGGTCATCTATGATTTCCCTTTTCCTGGCTCTATTGATGCTGGCAGCACTTGCAGCCTCCTACGGAGAAGATGCAGGTTTTGGCTTCTGGATATTATTCCTCTTAAAATTTACAGCATTCTGTTGTGTTAGTATTTGGCTGATACCTAAACTCGCCCGTTATTTCCTACGCCGCTATTCCGACTCTGTGATGCAGTTTATCTTTGTGCTTGCCATCATGTTCCTCAGTGCAGCAGCATCTGAGGCAGTAGGCGTGGAAGGTATCGTAGGTGCATTCACCTCAGGATTGATTCTCAACCGTTACATTCCCCATGTGTCTCCATTGATGAACCGCATCGAGTTTATCGGTAATGCACTCTTTATCCCCTATTTCCTGATTGGTGTAGGTATGCTCATCAACGTAGGCTCTCTCTTCACCGGTCTGCATATGTTGTGGATCGTACTACTTATCGCATTCTTCGGTACTTTCGGAAAAGCTGTAGCTGCCTACTTGTCGAGTCTGTTGTTCCGTTTACCTCAGTCAGCCGGTAATATGATGTTCGGACTGACCAGTGCCCATGCTGCCGGTGCTATTGCGATGGTAATGGTAGGTATGCAATTAGAAGTTAGCCCTGGAGTCTTTTTAGTCAATGACGAGATACTGAATGGTGTTGTTATCATGATTCTTGTCACCTGCGTTATCAGTACTATGATGACAGAACATGCAGCCCAACAGATTATCCTACAGAAGAAAACCCATCTGAAGACGGATGATTCCCAACGAGACGATGAGAAGATTCTCCTCTGCGTAAAATATCCCGAGATTGCTCCTCAGTTATTGGAACTTGCCATCATGGTACGTAATCAGAAGCTGAATCGTGGTATTGCAGCATTAAATGTAGTCTATGACGATACTAACTCTGCTGTCAACCGAGAAAGTGGTTTGCGCCTGTTAGAACAACTACAGCAACAGGCAAGTGCCAGTGATGTAAAGATGCAGACACAGGTACGCCTTGCCACCAATATCGCCAATGGTATCAAACATGCCTTCCGTGAGTTCGGTGGGTCAGAGATTATCATGGGAATGCACGTTCATACTGAGGCGAATCCTAAGTTCTGGGGCGATTTCATCCAAAGTCTTTACAATGGACTAAACCGACAAATCGCATTGATTCGTTTCGTCCAACCACTGAACACCTTACGTCGTATTCAAGTGGCAGTACCTTCCCGTGCAGAATTTGAACCAGGATTCCATCGATGGTTGGAACGTCTGAGTCGTATGGCTGGTAACCTTGACTGTCGTATCGAGTTTCATGGACGTGACGAGAGTTTGGTGCTCATTCGAGAATATATCAATAACCTTCACCCTGGGGTACGTGCGGAATATACCTCTATGGCACACTGGAACGAACTGCCTAAGTTAGCGGAAAACATCAATGAAGACCATCTCTTTGTTGTCATCACAGCACGTAAGGGTACTATCTCCTATAAGAACGCACTGGAGCGACTGCCTAACGAATTGATGCAACATTTCTCTGGCAAGAACCTCATGATTATCTTCCCTGATCAACATGGTGATGCGAAAGACAATACCATGACCTTCACGGAGGCACAACACCAGGAGGAAAGCAGTATCTATGTTACCATTGCCCGATGGATTAATGCCCATCGGTTTCATCAACCTCATTAAAATGCTATCTGTCCTATGATATCAATCCAAGGAATCAAAAAGAGTTTCGGCTCTCTCGAAGTATTAAAAGGCATTGACCTCCATATCGACAAAGGAGAGATTGTCAGTATCGTCGGCCCCAGTGGAGCCGGCAAGACAACCCTTCTGCAGATTATCGGCACATTAGATCGTCCTGACGCAGGATCTGTATGTATCAATGGTATTGATGTCAGTAATCTCAGCAAGAAGAAACTCTCCGATTTCCGCAACCAGCATATTGGCTTCGTTTTTCAGTTCCACCAGTTGCTGCCCGAGTTTACGGCTATTGAGAACATCATGATACCTGCTTATATCGCAGGAGTATCACGTCATGAAGCCAAACAACGGGCTCAAGAACTGCTCAACTTCATGGGACTTGCCAATCGTGCCACTCATAAGCCCAATGAACTGAGTGGTGGTGAGAAGCAAAGAGTGGCCGTTGCACGAGCTTTGATCAACCATCCTGCCGTTATTCTGGCAGATGAACCCAGTGGTTCACTTGATTCGAAAAATAAAGAAGAACTACATCAATTATTCTTTGACCTGCGTGATAAATACGGTCAGACCTTCGTCATCGTTACTCATGACGAAGGTCTGGCAAGTATCACCGATCGCACCATCAAGATGCGAGATGGATTATTAGAAGTCGGCACTCTTGGGAGTACGGGGGAAGGGGATGACATCACGGATATTCTGCATACCAGTGACGAACAGGATGAGACGCTCGAAGCCTAATCCGAAACCTGCATGCGGACAGGTACCCCAACGACGGGTATCGATATACCACCACAGATGGGTCTGATCCATCTCGCGGCGCTCTATCTCACTCATCAACTTATCGTAACTCTCCTCACGAACAGAACCACCGATAATCTCACCAATCTGTGGGAACAACACATCCGTTCCCTGCATCGTAGGACCAGGAGCCACAGCACCTTTATAACCTACTGAACCACCATTAGCAGTATCTTGATTCTGTTTCATATAGAATGACTTGAATGCACGAGGATAGTCTGTCATGATAACAGGCTTCTTGAAGTGTTCCTCAACGAGGTAGCGCTCATGCTCGGAAGCAAGGTCATCACCCCAGTTGCATGGGAATTCAAACTTCTTACCGTTCTTAATAGCCTCCTGCAGGATATTGATACCCTCTGTATAAGGCAGACGGACAAAGGTCTCTTTCAAGACACCCTCCAAACGCTGAATAAGCGTCTTGTCAATCATCTGGTTGAGGAAGGCAATATCATCCTTACAGTTGTCAAGTGCCCACTTCACACAGTATTTGATGAAGTCTTCTTCCAAGTCCATCAGTTCTTCCTGATCAAGGAAAGCAACCTCTGGTTCTACCATCCAGAACTCTGCCAAGTGGCGAGGAGTATTACTATTCTCTGCACGGAACGTAGGACCGAAGGTATAGATGGCACCCAGTGCGGTAGCACCCAGCTCGCCCTCCAACTGTCCCGATACCGTCAGCGAAGTCTGCTCACCGAAGAAGTCATCATCGTAGATAATCTTGCCGTTCTCATCCTTCTTCAGGTCGTAGAGGTTCTTGGTAGTCACTTGGAACATGTTTCCTGCTCCCTCACAGTCTGATGCAGTTATCAGCGGGGTATGGAAATAGAAGAATCCATGCTCATGGAAATAGGTGTGGATAGCCATAGCCATATTATGGCGGATACGCATTACGGCACCAAAGGTATTGGTACGCAGACGCATGTGAGCATTCTTACGCATCACCTCAAACGACTGTCCTTTCTTCTGCATAGGATAAGTATTGTCGCAGAGACCATAGAGTTCCAGACTTGTTGCCTGTATCTCACTGCTCTGTCCTGCGCCCTGACTCTCTACAAGTGTACCAATGGCACAGATACAAGAGCCTGTAGTAATATCCTTCAATAGTTGCTCATCGAACTTCGTCGGGTCAACAACCACCTGAACATTCTTGATAGTGGAGCCATCGTTCAGAGCGATGAAGTCTACTGCCTTTGAACTACGATGCGTACGCACCCAGCCCTTCACGCAGACCTCTTTTCCATAGTCCGTACTTTTCAGTACGTCAATGATCTTTATTCTCTTCATTTACTTATTTTACCTTTTTACCCTTTTACCTTTACTCGTAAGCACCCATACGCAAGCGATCCACTTCCTCTTCTGTGAGGTAACGCCAGTCACCACGACGCAGATTCTTCTTCGTCAGACCGGCAAACTGCACACGGTCAAGTTTGGTTACACGATAGCCCAGACTCTCGAAGATACGACGTACAATACGGTTCTTACCTGAATGTATCTCAATACCTACCTGTTTCTTATCTATAGGGTCAGCATACTGGATATCATCAGCCTTAATCTCACCATCGTCAAGCGTGATACCCTCTGCAATCTGCTGCATATCATGAGCAGTCACATTCTTGTCGAGGAAGACATGATAGATCTTCTTCTTCAGGAACTTCGGATGTGTCAGTTTCGAAGCGAGGTCACCATCATTGGTGAGCAGAAGCACACCCGTGGTGTTACGGTCGAGACGACCTACAGGATAGATACGCTCTGGGAAAGCACCCTTCACAAGATCCATCACTGTCTTACGCTGCTGAGGATCATCACTGGTTGTCACATAGTCTTTCGGCTTGTTCAACAACACATACAGTTTCTTCTCTGGAGTTACAGGAGTGTCGTGGAACTTCACTTCATCTGTGCGAAGAACCTTTGTACCGAGTTCAGTAACGACCTCGCCATTCACTGTTACTACACCTGCCTGGATGAACTCATCGGCCTCACGACGGCTACATACGCCGGCATTGGCAAGGAACTTATTCAGACGAATGGGCTCGTTGGGATCGTAGTTCTCCTCCTTATACTCGATACGTTTCTTGAAACTATACTTTGCATTGGGATCATAGTCGGCAGTATGCTGACGATAACCACCACGTTGCTGACCATAACCGCCACGCTGTTGATAGCCACCACGAGGCTGACCATAACCGCCACGAGGCTGGAAACCGCCTTGTTGACGTGGCTGACCATAACCACCACGAGGCTGATAACCGCCCTGTTGACGTGGTTGATAGCCACCGCGAGGCTGATAGCCGCCTTGTTGACGTGGTTGATAACCACCCTGTTCACCTTCTGCTTGTTGATTGTAACGAGGACGATACCCTCCCTGTTGGTAATTACCACGGGGTTGATAACCTCCTTGCTGACGAGGACGATAGCCGCCCTCACCATTATTGGGATTGAAACGGGGACGATAGCCACCCTGACGCTGAGGGGCACTGCTCTGCAAGCCTGCACCAAAGCCCTCAGGACGGAAACCGCCTTCTTCCTGATTCTGATTACGATTGTAGCCACCCTGATTATAACGTACCGGTTGATGGATACGTGGACGTGGTGAACGTCCTGGTTTGTAGCCTTGATAACCACTTGTCTGACTGGCACTGCCCTCACGGCTTGACGTGTTCTGTTGCTCGGCAGACTGTTCCTCTGTTCTCTTTTCGTTCTCTAATTCCATAATTCTTTTTGTTGATTTTTTTAGCTCGGAAACCTCCCGGCCCCCGCTTGTGTTGTAAAATAAATAATTAAATACCTGTATAATTCATAGGCGTAATTGCCATCAATTCTTCTTTTACCTCTGCACTGACATCGAGTCCCTGAATAAACTCGTGAATCAGTTCGGGAGTCATCTTCTGATTAGTACGTGTCAAAGCCTTCAGTGCCTCATAAGGATGCGGATAGGCTTCACGACGCAGGATGGTCTGGATAGCCTCAGCAACCACTGCCCACGTATTGTCAAGGTCTTCCTGTAACTTCTCCTCGTTGAGGATCAGCTTGCGCAATCCTTTCAATGTGCTCTGGATAGCAATCAAGGTATGTCCCATTGGAACACCTACATTGCGCAGAACGGTTGAGTCTGTCAGGTCACGCTGCAGACGACTGACTGGCAGTTTCTGTGCCAGGAACTGCAGGATGGCATTGGCAATACCGAGGTTACCTTCTGAGTTCTCATAGTCAATAGGATTCACCTTATGCGGCATGGCACTACTACCTACCTCACCAGCCTTGATCTTCTGCTTGAAATACTCCATGGAGATATACATCCAGAAGTCACGATCGAGGTCGATGATGATGGTATTGATACGACGCATCGCATCGAAAATGGCGCCCAACCAGTCGTAGTTCGAAATCTGGGTAGTCCACTGCTCACGCTCCAGTCCGAGTTTCTCGCTGACGAACTGATTGCCAAACTCACGCCAGTCATACTGGGGATAAGCCACATGATGGGCATTATAGTTACCCGTTGCACCACCGAACTTAGCCGTAATCGGAATATCTTTCAGTCCACGAAGCTGCTCTTCCAGACGATATACATACACCATCACCTCTTTACCCAGACGGGTTGGAGAGGCAGGCTGTCCATGAGTCTTAGCCAACATCGGCACATTCTTCCACTGCTCAGCATAGTCGTTCAACTGCTCAATCAGTTCTTCCACCATCGGACAATACACTTCCTCCAGTGCTTCCTTCACGGAGAGAGGCACACTGGTATTGTTAATGTCCTGCGAAGTCAGTCCGAAATGAATGAACTCCTTGTATTTCTCAAAGTCACCGATCTTGTCAAGTTCCTCCTTGATGAAGTACTCTACAGCCTTTACATCGTGGTTAGTGGTCTGCTCAATCTCCTTCACACGGGCGGCATTTGCCTCCGTGAAGTTACGATAGATGTCGCGCAAACGCTCAAAAAGGCTATGGTCGAAATCCTCCAACTGTGGCAAGGGTAGTTCACAAAGCGTAATAAAATACTCTATTTCCACACGAACTCGGTAACGAATGAGTGCATACTCCGAGAAATATCCTGCCAATTGCTCTGTCTTGTTCCTATAACGGCCATCAATAGGCGAAATGGCTGTTAATACATCTAATTCCATTATCTTATCTTAATACCTTATTATATATAATATAGCTATATTCTCTTAGAGACTGCAAAGGTACGAAAACCCTTGCAAACTACCAAAAGAAACTATCTTTTTTTGTTTTTATTATCTTCTTAGGAAACACTTAATTCTGCACATGTAAGATTATGCACATGTATCCTAACCATTAAAAAGCATCCTAATGAGGAGAAAGTGCCGTTGAAGGAGGAGGAATGGACGGTACTTTCGAGGTGAAAGTAACGTTCTTTCTGGTGAACAGGCGGACGTTGCTGTTATTAGCAGCGCCCGCTGCTAATATCGACAACGGGCGCTACCAAAGTCAGCAGCGTACGCAGCTGACTTGTTTGTGTAGCCTATAGGCTATTTCAGAAGGGTGATTACTTCCCCTTGGTGAAATAGTAATGCCACTGGCGGCCCTCACGAAAGCGCTCCAATAGGGGTTCTTCACCTTCACAAAGGGCATTCAGATAGTTCTTTGCTGTCGTATATTTGAGTCCACTGGCAGACTTGAAGGTGTTGATAGTGGTATAGCCCCATTTCGTCATGCTCTTCCGCAGTGCTTTTTCCATCGCTTGCGAGTCGTGCATCTGGGCATTTCCCACATGACTATTCCCCTTTCTGCAACCATGATGACGGCTTCTTACCTCCTCCACCAACCGTTTGGAAGGAATGAAGTCTATACCAGAAAAAATCACATCCTTACTGGTAACCATGTCTGGGTCGGTATGGTCTCCAAGGAGTTTCACCCTGGGAGCAAACGAGCCGATAGGTGTCTCGATACGATAACCCTCAGCGAGATAGATGCCACCCACCTCCAAAAAGGTATTGAAGAGGCGTGTCATCTCCCCCTTTCCCATCTGTCGATGCTGGAAACAGAGGTCGTCGAAGAACTCAACACTCAGTTTGCGACCAGAGACAAGGCGAGCATATAGTAATGGTTTGCCGTCTTCACCATTGGTGGGACGCGGATGGAGTTCGAATGGTATTCCGTCAGTTTTACGTGGCATGGTTGAGATATTTGATGTTATCATTCATGAAAAAAGCCTCTCTCCATCGGAGAAAGGCTTTCTTTTGGTGGGCGTTGACGGATTCGAACCGCCGACCCTCTGCTTGTAAGGCAGATGCTCTAAACCAGCTGAGCTAAACGCCCTTACTTATCGTAAGCGGGTGCAAAGGTAAGGCATTTTTTTCAAACTGCCAAACTTTTGCACCACTTTTTTCAGATAATCTTATAATTTATACAAATCGCTGGCCGCCATGAGGTCGACTTTCTTCTCTGCGAGAATGCGTTCGCAGCTCTCTAAGTCGGTAGGACGGATGACCACATGAGCCACATCGCCATTGGCGAAAGAGTACATATACTCAATAAACACGCCACCGTCGGACAGCAATTTAAGCACCTTGGCAAGCGAACCACTGGTGTTCGGACAGATAAAGCCAATCACATCCGTAATCTTCACTGCGAAATGGGCTGCCTTCAATACCTGATACGCCTTGTCGGGATCGCTGACAATACAACGCAGAATACCGAAATCTGAATTATCGGCAATACTCATGGCTGAGAGGTTAACACCTGCCTCACCCAACACTTCAGTTACCTCCGTGAGGCGTCCTGACTTGTTCTCCAAGAAAATAGATAATTGTTTTGCTAACATATTCGTATTGTTTTATAGTTTCTTATAGTTTGCGGTTATCTATCACACGCTTTGCCTTACCTGTAGAACGCTCAATACCCTTCGGCTCTACCAGTTTTATCTTAAAGCCAAGACCTATCACGCTACGCAACTCTGCCTCCAGTTTCTTCTGCAAGCCTACCATCGTTGCCATATCGTCGGTGAAGTATTCTTCCTTCACCTCTACCTTCAACTCACTGGTATCGGTATTGTTCACACGGTCAACGGTCAAGAGGAAGTGAGGCTCATACTCTTGCAACGACAGGATAACAGCCTCAATCTGTGACGGGAAGACATTCACACCACGAATAATCAGCATATCGTCGCAACGGCCGAGAATACGATCCATGCGTACCAAAGTACGTCCACAGGCACATTTATCGTAATGCAAAGCTGTAAGATCATGGGTACGATAGCGCAGCAACGGCATACCTTCCTTTGTCAAATGCGTGAAAGTCAACTCTCCCAACTGTCCTTCTGGCATAGGTTCGCCTGTCTCCGGATTCAGAATCTCAGGATAGAAATAGTCTTCACTCAGATGAGTTCCATTTTGATACTCACACTCATAACCGACACCAGGACCTGCAATCTCACTCAATCCATAAATATCGTATGCCTTGATTCCTATTGTTGATTCTAACTTCTGGCGCATCTCTTCTGTCCAAGGCTCAGCACCGAAGGCGCCAATCTTCAACTTGAACTCCTCACGAGGAAAGCCACTTTCCTTCATTGCCTCACCTAAGAACATGGCGTAAGAAGGAGTACAACAGAGCACAGTAGCTCCAAAGTCATGCATTAGCGTAATCTGCTTCTGCGTGTTTCCTGAGGACATCGGAATTACACTGGCTCCAATATTCGTTGCTCCGTCATGGGCTCCCAGACCTCCAGTGAACAATCCATAACCATAAGATATCTGGAAGATATCATCTTTCGTAGCACCATAGGCAGTAAAGGCACGAGAGATAGATTCCGTCCACATAGCGATATCCTTACGGGTATGCAGTACAACAACGGGTTTTCCCGTAGTTCCCGATGAGGCATGGATACGAACGATCTGGCTCATCGGCACAGCAGCCAGTCCAAACGGATAATTGTCACGCAAATCCAACTTGTTAGTAAATGGGAGTTTTACGATGTCATCAATATCTTTGATATCACCAGGCTCCAATCCCATTTCCTGAAATTTCTTACGATAAAACGGCGTGTTATGATAGACATACTCCGCCATCTTCCTCAGTCTAATACTCTGTATCTCACGCAATTGCTCGCGATCCATACACTCTACGCTTTCATTCCAAATCATTGTCTTTTTTGTTTTGTTTTGAGTTGTGTAATTTGCGTGATGCAAAGATAAGGAATATTTACGAAAAAACCAAAGAAAAGACCGCAAAACATTTTGTCTTGCGGTCCAACATATAAGAAATCCCGAGCACTCAAAGTACTCGGGATTCCATTAGTTTATCGTATAATCTGAATTATTTCAGCTCGAGAGTAGCACGACGGTTGTAGCTGATTGGAGACAGAGTGTCAACACCACCAGCAGCAGCAGTCTCAATATTAGCACGATCAACACCCATGTTAACGAGAGCGTCAGCAACAGCCTCAGCACGCTTCTGAGACAGAGTCTGGTTCAGGTTAACGCTACCAGTCTTGCTGTCAGCATAACCAGTTACGAGAATCTTAGCGTTGTTAGCCTTTGCAGCGTCAGCAACACCCTGGATGTTCTGCATATCCTTCTGAGAAGCAATCTTAGACTTGCCAATGTTGAAGAATACTGATACAGGAGCAGAAACAATCTTGTTAACAGTAACTGTCTTTGTCTCACCAGGCTGAACAGCCGGCTTCTTAGCAAGCAGATCCTTCAGGCGAGCGTTCTCTGCGTTACAGTCAGCAAGCTGAGCATTCAGAGCGTCGATCTGACCCTGAGAGAGAGCCTTGATAGCGTCTACGTCTGGAGTCTTGTTCCAAGTAGACTTACCAATGTTGTAAGTAAGACCAACTTCCACGTTAATCACGCGGTCCTTGTTCTTTACGCTATGCCTAATAATACCAGCATCGGGCCATCCGTCTAATGCAGCGCCATACAAACCATAATTAATATCAAGGTTGACAGCCAACTTCTCGTTCAAACGGAAGGTGTTCAAAAGACCTGCAGTCAGACCCATTGTGTAACGGTTGTAAGACATGTTGCGGGCTACACCAGCACCTGCATAAGGAATGAAGTTCCAGAAACGATTCTCGTCATAGCCAAGAATCATGTTACTCAAGTTGAACAGAACCTGCTCATTCAAAGTCCAATACTTATTAGCATTGATCTTCTTGTCCTCAGAGATAACAGTACGACCCCAGATACCACTGAACTTCGTACGAAGACCGATACCAGGAGTAAACCACTTACCAACAGCTACAGAGAAACCGAGGTTTGTACGATAGCCCTTGAACAACTTGTCAAACTTAACCATAGATCTCTCCTGGCTACCCCAGAAAGAAGTACCTACAACATTAGCCTGAACAAACCAGTTGTCCCAGAAAGAATTAGTTGCTACGCTGTACTTTTCTGTAGGTACAGCATCCTGTGCCATTGAGGCAGCAGATACACCGGCAAAAGCCAGTACCATTAAAAACTTTTTCATACCTATACTAAAATTAAGTAATAATAATATATACTTTTTATATCTATTTTATGTCAATTATTGCGCAAAAGTAAACATTTATTTTGAAACTACAAACTTTTTTGGCAAAAAATTGCACTTTTTTACGAAAAAAGTTGCTAAAAACCATTTTTATGCACTTTTTTACCTCATTTTCACATTATTCATCTTAATAACTGCTCTATCTCTCGTTGGGGCAATATACATAAGATAGTTTTGCCATCTGGAGTATAATTTACATTAGAACAAGCAAACAAATCATTGACGAGACCCTCCATCTCCTCGTTAGAGAGAATCTGCCCTTGTGGGATAGCAGCATGACGAGCCAGACTTAACGCCAAAGATGCATGGATATCATCAAGGTTTCCTGTTCCCTTCTCTATAGTATCGCTCACCATTTCCGTCAACAACTGTACATAATTAAGTCCTTCAAGTCCTGCAGGTATGGCATTAATCCCATAACTATGATGTCCCAAATCCGTCAAATCAAAACCCATAGCGCTCAATTCAGGTAGAATTTTCTCTAAAGCGACAGCATCAGAAGGTGGAAACTGTACTACTTCGGGGAACAACATACGCTGACTACCAGAAGACTGAGACTTCATTTGTGACAAATACCGTTCATAACGAATACGTACATCAGCCCGATACTGATCAATAATCATCAATCCTGATTTCACGGCAGTCATAATATAACATCCCTTATATTGATAATGTATAGGAGATTTCTCTTCTATCAATGGCCGTCTTTCGTATTGCTCTATATCCTGTTCCTCAGAAAGCAAATGAAACATATCCGTTTCGGAATGCCGCTGATGCGGCAGATTTTCATACAGATGTTCCCAACCGTCAACTTTTTTCTGAGCACGCTCTGAATGTTGTTTAAACGGATTATATGTTGGGTTATATGCAGGAGTCGGCATATCCACTTGATGCTGCGAATCAAATACAGGAATATCAGGACGTCCCTCCGTATCAAAGTCTATCTGAGGAACTTCACAGAACCTGCCGATTGCATCTTTAACTGCAGCAGAAAGAATTTGCCAGATTGCCTGCTCGTTCTCAAATTTGATCTCCGTCTTTGTCGGATGAATGTTCACGTCGATATCGGAAGGTTTTACTTCAAAGTATATAAAATAAGGAATCTGAGTGCCTACGGGAATCAAACGATCAAAAGCCTGCATGACTGCCTTATGAAAATAGGCATGTTTCATAAAACGCCCATTAACAAAGAAATAATTATGTGCCCCTTTCTTTCGTGCAGTTTCAGGTTTACCCACAAAGCCTGTTATCTTACAGACAGATGTTTCTACTTCTATTGGCAACAAATCCTGACTTATACGTTTGCCAAATACATCCACGATTCGTTGACGAAGAGAACCGTTTTTCAGATTCATTAATTCCTGGCCGTTACTAAATAAAGAGAAGTTAATCTCTGGATAGACCAGAACGATTCGTTCAAAAGCAGTAAGAATATTATTCAGTTCTGTCGCGTTCGTTTTTAAGAACTTACGACGAGCAGGAACATTAAAAAAGAGATTCTCCACTTTAAAGTTACTACCAACAGGACAGTTAACCGGTTCTTGAGTCTCTACTTTTGAGCCAATGATGGTCAAACACGTCCCAAGTTCTTCTTCCTTCATACGAGTTCGCAGTTCCACTTGAGACACAGCGGCTATCGATGGCAATGCCTCTCCTCGGAAACCCATAGTGGTCAGGGCAAACAAATCGTCTGCCTTTCGTATTTTGGAAGTCGCATGTCGTTCAAAAGCAAGACGAGCATCAGTCTCAGACATGCCTTTTCCATCATCAATCACCTGAATAGAGGTGCGTCCTGCATCAACTATCAGCACCTGAATACTATGAGCATCAGCATCAACTGCATTCTCCACAAGTTCCTTGACAACTGAAGCAGGACGTTGAATCACCTCTCCTGCTGCTATCTGATTGGCAACGGAATCTGGAAGTAATTGGATGACATCTTTCATAATACCTCTCCTTTTTTACTAAGTTTCTGTTTAGGAGCCTCACGACGTTTAATCTCCTTCAACTCCTGCCCAGCCTTTTTAGGACGCCAATTAAAAATATCCTCCTTGTTTCGCGGACGAATATAGTCAAACCATGCATATTGGGGAAGGAAATACTTTGAGGGAGGTATCTGAGTCATCGGATAAAGGGTTCCTGTGGGGCTCTCCATCCAAATCTTCTTCATCTTACGTTTCTCCAAATACATTTTCATCCAAGGAGTCTCTGTATAGTTCAAACCTATCAACGAACTGTCTGCATCATCTATCGGATAATATACGATTAACACATTCCCAACGGCATCCGTCTCATAGATCTCCCCTTTTTCGAAATAAGCCAACATCTCTCTTGAGGAAACCTGATTGAAATGTACAGTATCTGGCATTTGTTCTGTAGAGAAGGCCTGTCCTATGATATGGGCACGATGAATCGTCGAATCCTTAATGTATACTCTTATCTCCTCACCAAACAACTGTTGATTGTTGTTCCATACAATCGGGTCCTTGTACATCGTCATACAAGAATCTTTCGAATTATATACCAAGGAATCACAGACAGCCTGTACATCTATTCTATACGCGCGTACCTTATTATATCCATATATTTTACGGTATACAGAATCGGTATTAATATTATAGGTATATAACTTAAATGTATCCGCGTGCATGAATAAAGAGTCTTTCTGAGAGTAGTCTATAGCCACCGCACGTTTGGTCGCCATTGCATACCCTGTCGAATCATTATACTCACAATAATCGCCTGTCATTTTGTTTTTGTTGATAGAATCCACATAGACCACATTCCAATAAGCATGACTCAGGCCATTCTTACTATCATGATATACACTATCACCCACAATAGAACGTCCTTTGTCCTTCATGACTGAGCGACCAAACAATTCTGATGTTTCTGTCTTGGTATTGTAATAACCATCCTCACTATAGATATGGCTCGTCCCAGAGATGATATTTGACGGACCGACGATATGTGCACGGGAAGTTCGTGTGTCATAATACAAAGAGTCTGTTGTTAAATAAAACTTTTTATTACGTAAACGAACATCATAATAGAACATCGCCATCTTTGTGTCCGTATGATACTCGCCCCAATCACTTGTCAGGGTGGAACCATTATCGACCAATTTTCCTCCTTCAAAAAAGTTACCGAAGTTATACAGTCTGTCATAATCAAGACTGTCTGTATACAATGTAGACTGCCGATGCTTCAATATCACATTATAACGAGCCTGCGCTATCTGTGCATTACCGTCATAATAGGCATAATCGCTAAACAACTTAAGGGTATCACCTTGCAACATCTTTACATGTCCAAAAGCCTCAAAAGAGTTTGACTGCTCAAAGAAATTGGCACTGTCGCAATATAGGTTTGCCCCCATGTGCCTGAAATGCACATTACCGACTAATATTTGGGCATCACCATTCCGATACTGGTCATATCGCAACTGATCGGAATGAACTAAATATACTCGCTTGTCCGCAGGCTTATTACGTGAAATGTTACGCTTGCGGGTTGGCTGCATAGCCCATACGAGACTTAGTCCGAAGAGACACAGCAACACAAATGCTACAGTACGGAGTCTCATTTAATCCAACCCTGATATTCAAACTGGCAGTCTCTATATCTGTCGTTTACACGAACATATGTTGATTTAATCTTATTGACAACCCATTCATGCAACTTCTGTTCACGACGTTTTTCCAATACGACATCCTTCATCACTTGGAAATCTTCCGTGATAGTGGCTTTATGTCCTTCAGTCCTGCTCTTCAACTTGGCAATAACACATACAGTCTTTCCACGTTCGTTAATCATCTGGAATGGAGCAGAAATCTCACCTACTTTCAATGCGTCAACGGCACGTGCCACTTCTGGAGGAAGATCCTGCAACTGGAAACGGGATGTTCTGACTCTGCCATTTTCTTTGACATTCGTCATCAAGCCATTGTTACTACGGGTATCTTTGTCATCAGAGATATGAGTAGCTCCAATTTCAAAAGAGAATTTTCCTTCTAAAATATCTGCACGGATAGAGTCCAAACGACTCAAAGACTTATCTATCGCTTCCTGACTCACTACAGGTTTGCGTAAGATGTGGCGTACATTTACCTTATCACCACGCTTATCTATCAACTGGATGATATGAAATCCAAATTCAGACTCAACAATTTTGGATATCTTCTTAGGATCAGTCAGATTAAATGCCACATTGGCAAAGGCTGGGTCAAGTGTTCCACGTCCTGTATAGCCCAGTTCACCACCACGGCGAGCCGTACCGGGATCTTCCGAATACATTCGTGCCAAGGTTTGGAATGAAGTTTCACCCCTATTTACACGATCTGTATAATCACGTAACTCATCCTTCACACGATTTATCTCTTCCAGTTCTATACGGGGCGTTTGCGCAATAATCTGCACTTCCACTTCTGTCGGGACAAAAGGCACACTATCTTGTGGGAGATTACTAAAATACCTACGCACATCAGCAGGAGTCACGCTAATATCCTTAACCAAATGTCGTTGCATCTCCTGAACCATCTGACGTTCACGATAAGACTCACGAAGTTCATTACGTATCTGGCTCATGTTCTTTTTATGATATTCTTCTAACTTCTCACGAGAACCTATCACGGATATCATATATTCAATCTGCTGTTCAATACCTTCTGTTATCTCAGCTTCAGTAACCTCAATACTGTCAATGGCTGCTTGGTGGAGATACAATTTCTGTACTGCAATCTGCTCTGGAATTGCACAATCTGGATCTCCATTCCACCGCAAGCCTTCCTGTTGTGCCTGAAGACGCATGGATTCCACGTCAGATTTAAGAATAGCCTCATCACCGACTACCCAGATTACTTCATCCACAATGCTCTGTACATTTGTACTATCATTGACAGCTTCTACCTGTTTGGGGCAGAGGGTCAGCAATGCAACTATCGTAATAATGCTTCGTATTTTCATTTTCAATGATGATTGTTTACTGTCTTCAATACTTTCTTATTAATATTCACAGGATATTTCTGTCGTAAATCCGCAATCCAATGTTTCTCCATTTCCAATTGCAAGTCTGCAACCACCTGTTCACGGACTTCCGTATAGCTCTTAGGCTTAAAACCTTTACGCCTGTATTTCTTTTTGTTCTTTTTAAAGTAATAGGCAAGTGCTTGCTCATCTTCTGCTGCTTGTTTTTCTACAGAGTGTTTACTCTGCTCGTAGAGAAGTAAGCCTTCATAGAAAACTTTTTGTGATTCCTCCTTAGGATAAGAGAAACCTATAGTCTGACTAACAGGCGTACTTTTTCTCATTGCACCAGAAACCGACTGATTGCTTATCTGTCTTTGTATCCTTCTTTGTGCCGATTCAACAGCAACATCTTCTTTGATTTGATCGTAAGGCTCCAGTTGTTTGCGGTCAACCATCATAATAATATGATAACCGATAGTGGAAAGGAATGGACGGCTCATCTCACCTGGCATCAAGCGAAAAGCCTCATCCTCAATTTCTTTTAACAGCTGTCCACGAGTATACCATCCCATCACACCCTTCTTGGAGGCAGAGGTTTCATCTTCTGAATATTGACGAGCCAACGAACCAAAATCAGCACCACCTAGTAACTCACGATAAATAGACTCTATCTGCAGTTCTGCTTGGCGTTGTTCTCCAGAATGCGCTTTCTGAGGTACACGGATAAATATCTGTGCAGGGCACACCAACCCTTCTGTTTCTACATTTCTCTTCATCCTCTCATATTCCGCATACGACTCAGAGGAAGACGACACTGGTAATGCGACCGTTTCCTGAGCTACTGGTGATGCCAACGGAGTTGACACACATTGCAGATATTCTTTCTTAAACGAAGCTGTTGTATCAATATGAGAGTCAAGAGCTGCCTTTACTTTCAGTTTATAGACAACATACAACTCCAGATAATCAGCAACCGTCTTACGATCAATACCACTAATAGTATTATTTTTCAAATACGACTGTTCAAACTCCGAACGTGTTACAGCCATATCACCCACTGTAAACAATATCGGGTTATCATCTGCCAGCACTGTCGTTGTACCAAGCAGTATGAAAGCGAACAGCAGTCGTACTCTCATTTTAATCGTTAGGGCGTGAATAGTTTGGAGCCTCACTGGTAATCGTGATGTCATGCGGATGACTCTCGTTCACACCAGCATTGGTAATACGTGTAAACTTAGCGTCATGCAACTTCTCGATAGTTGCTGCTCCACAATAGCCCATACCAGAACGCAGACCACCTACCATTTGGTAGATAACTTCCTGAACAGTTCCTTTATATGGAACACGGCCAGCAATACCTTCTGGTACAAGTTTCTTCACATCTTTGGTATCAGCTTGGAAATAACGATCCTTGGAACCTTGTTCCATAGCCTCCAAAGAGCCCATACCACGATAACTCTTGAACTTACGTCCGTTGTAGATGATGGTGTCGCCAGGACTCTCTTCCGTACCAGCAACCAAAGAGCCAACCATGACACAAGAACCACCGGCAGCCAATGCCTTCACAATATCACCAGAATAGCGAAGTCCGCCATCAGCAATAAGAGGCACATTGGTTCCCTTCAGTGCGCTGTAAACATCGTACACAGCACTCAACTGAGGTACGCCTACACCAGCAACGACACGAGTGGTACAGATAGAGCCAGGACCGATACCAACCTTGACAGCATCAGCACCATTGTCTACCAACATCTTAGCAGCAGCACCCGTAGCGATATTACCAACTACGATATCAATATTGGGGAATGAAACCTTTGCTTCACGCAGTTTCTCAATGACGCCTTTTGAATGACCATGAGCCGTATCTATCACAATGGCATCTGCTCCTGCATTCACCAGTGCCTGCATACGGTCCAATGTATCTGCCGTAACGCCTACACCCGCTGCTACACGCAGACGACCCTTCTCGTCCTTGCAAGCCATTGGTTTATCTTTGGCTTTGGTGATGTCTTTATAAGTAATCAGACCAATCAGATGATTATCTTTGTCTACTACCGGCAGTTTCTCTATTTTATTCTCTTGCAAGATTTGGGCAGCAGCTGTCAAATCTGTCTGCTGATGAGTAGTCACCAGATGGTCTTTCGACATAATCTCCTCAATGGGACGATCCAAACGACGTTCAAAGCGCAAGTCACGATTGGTCACAATACCTACCAGATGTTTTTCCTCGTCTACGACTGGAATACCTCCAATATGATATTCAGACATAATATCCAAAGCCTGAGCAACAGTAGAGCCTAGAGGTATTGTTACAGGATCATAGATCATGCCATTCTCTGCACGCTTTACAATAGCTACTTCACGGGCTTGATTCTCTATCGACATATTCTTATGGATAACACCGATACCTCCTTCACGGGCAATGGCGATGGCCATCTGACTTTCTGTCACAGTATCCATAGCAGCCGTCACGAATGGCACATTCAACTGAATGTTACGTGAGAACTGGGTACGCAACTCTACTGTCTTTGGCAGCACTTCCGAATAAGCGGGAATCAACAGGACGTCGTCAAAAGTCAAACCGTCCATCACAATTTTGTCTGCAATAAATGATGACATAAAAAACTCCTTTTAAATTTTATTGCGTGCAAAATTACTCATTTTTTCCGACATGACAAGCGTTTCACCTTATTATTAATACGATTTAACGCAGACATGCCAACTACTTCATCCGCAATACCACACGCCCTTGTGTATCCGTCATCAACGTGGCAGTCATCTTACCTTGCTGAAAGTTCCGAGAATCTGTAGTTGTAAAACCATAAATCTTAAGGTCTTTCTTCACTTCCTCAAGATCATCATCCGCTGTAATATCCACCATGGTAAAGGATTGTTTCTTACGAGTAAGCACCACTGTCACCTGATAATCATTTAAAGAGAAAGTAGCATTCTGCTGTTTAGCTGTCGCTTTCCCTATTATATAATCATATTCTTGGAAAACTTTCTTTGCAGAAGCCAGTGTCTTATCCTTCAACAGTCTGACGCCTAGTCCTACAATATCTGTATGCTGGTTCTTTGCAGCTAAACCATTTTCTATCTTGCGTGGAGCAGCCTCATATTCCTTGTCAGACATTTCATTATATGCCATCTGATAGGCTTTTGCGTCATCAACGGTAAAACCAATGGTATAATTCCCCCCTATCATCGAACGCTCATAATGAAGATTCACACTTCCCAACAGGTTCACGATAGTATACCCCTCTCCACCGTTGTCGACAAAACCCTTTCCGTAGATAGCCGTTAACTGTTGTTTGATTTGCTGGCATCGTTGTTTGGCGGCTGTTTCCGAAGGATATACCGCATTATCTTCCACGCCTACAGCAAAGACACGTTCCGTCATATCGGAAGTATACAGACTCACTTGGGCTGGCTGTCCCATAACCTGTCCGTTGTAAACATAAGACTTTGCCGTTTGTTTCCCTTCAGACTTCCGTTCCGTAAAACCTTGTTCCAACAATTGTTTCTCAAAGCGATCTGCCTTGATTCCCAATGGAATACCTAAAAAGCCATTACGATTCTTGGAATTGTCCGTTAGTGTTGTCACATCGAGAAGAACTGTTTGTTCTTCATCTTTTATCCCATCAGTGGTAGTTTCTACTTTTTTCTCTGTCTTATTTTTCTTCTTAAAGAGTTTCTTCAGAAACTGTCCCTCGGCAGGTTGGCACAACACGAACGTTGCCAATACCAAAAACACATATCTATTGACTTTCATCAGTTCGCCATTTCTGAGATAAACTTAATACGCACCAGACGAATCTCGTCCTCAGAGCACTCGTCACCCAGTTCTTCTATCGCTGCTTCCAATGAATCTGTGTCACTCTCCGAGAAATAGTCATAGATATCGTCTATATGGTCTTCGTCCATCACTTCATCAAGGAAATAGTCGATATTCAGTTTCGTACCGCTATACACGATAGCTTCTACTTCGTCCAACAGTTCCTCGAATTCCAGACCTTGAGCGTTAGCGATATCATCCAGTGCTACCTGACGGTCAATACCCTGAATGATCTTCACCTTCAGCATGGATTTCTTTGCCACCGTACGAACTCGCAAGTCTGCCTGTCGTGTGATATCGTTCTCCTCACAATAACACTTGATAAGATCAACAAACTCTTGGGCATAGGGCTGTTTTACCTTTCCTTCTCCCACTCCTTGGATGTTCTTCAATTCCTCCAAGGTGACAGGATAATCTGTTGCCATCTGCTCCAAAGAGACATCCTGGAAAATGACATAAGGAGGACGGTTCATCCGCTTCGACACCTTCTTACGTAAATCCTTCAGCATCGCATTCAGCGTTGGGTCGAGAGCACTTGTCCCACCTTCCTGTTCTGGTGAGCCTTCATAGTCGTCATTAAACTCCTTATCTTCCACGATCATAAACGACTCTGGCTTCTTCAGGAATTTCTTGCCAGCAGAGGTTATCTTTAACAAACCATAGTTCTCTACGTCCTTTTTCAGATAACCAGCAATCAATGCTTGACGAATCACAGGATTCCACATCTTCTCGTCTTCATCCTCACCGGCTCCAAAGAGCTCAAGATTCTGATGTTTATGTGCCAAGATCTCTTCCGTTTCACGTCCCATGATAAAGTCGATGACATAGTCAGAACGGAAGTTCTCTTTGACGGCGATCACCGTATTCAGTACTATAACCAATAGGTCTTTTGCCTCAATCTTCGTCTTCGGATGCAGACAGTTGTCACAATTATGGCAGTTGTCTTGCTCATACACCTCTCCGAAATAGTGCAACAGCATCTTACGACGACATACAGACGTCTCTGCGTATGCTGCTGTCTCCTGCAATAACTGTCGACCGATATCCTGTTC
Organism: Prevotella sp.; assembly: GCA_017554145.1. Taxonomy (GTDB): domain Bacteria; phylum Bacteroidota; class Bacteroidia; order Bacteroidales; family Bacteroidaceae; genus Prevotella. Next base: position 79,246 of record JAFZIZ010000006.1, read on the forward strand.
TGCAACAGGCTTACCTTCCATGAACTTATCCAGTTTCTGCAGATCTTTATTGGCATAGAACGTGATACACAAGCCTTCGCCTCCGTCACGTCCTGCACGACCTGTCTCCTGATAATAGCCTTCCAATGACTTGGGGATATCGTAGTGGATGACAAAACGGACATCGGGCTTATCAATACCCATACCAAAGGCGATTGTTGCCACAATCACATCAATCTTCTCCATCAGGAAGTCATCCTGTGTTTGAGAACGAAGGGCAGAGTCAAGTCCTGCATGATAGGCCTGCGCCTTGATGTCGTTGGCACGTAGAATCTCTGCAAGTTCCTCTACTTTCTTACGAGACAAGCAATAGATGATACCACTCTTGCCTGGATGTTGCTTGATGAACTTGATGATATCCTTGTCTACATCCTTTGTCTTGGGACGTACTTCATAATACAGGTTCGGACGATTAAATGAACTCTTAAATTCAACTGCGTCCATGATACTCAGATTCTTCTTGATATCCGTACGCACCTTGTCTGTTGCCGTTGCCGTCAATGCGATAATCGGTGCATCGCCTATCTCATTAATGATAGGACGGATACGACGATATTCTGGTCGGAAGTCATGTCCCCACTCAGAGATACAGTGGGCCTCATCAATCGCATAAAAGGAAATCTTTGCCTGTTTCAGAAACTCCACGTTATCCTCCTTCGTCAACGACTCAGGGGCGACATAAAGCAGTTTCGTCTTACCTTCCTTCACATCTGTCTTAACCTGATCAATAGCCGCTTTGTTCAGCGAGGAATTCAGGTAATGGGCAGTGCCCTCTTCGCTCATCGCACTGATGACATCTACTTGGTTTTTCATCAGAGCGATCAACGGAGAAATAACGATTGCGGTGCCATCCATCAACAATGAAGGCAACTGATAACAAAGCGACTTTCCACCACCTGTTGGCATCAGCACAAAGGTGTTCTTGCCATCGAGCACATTCTGCACGATAGCCTCCTGATCACCTTTGAACTTATCAAAGCCAAAGTATTTCTTCAGTGCTTCTGTTAGATTCGTTTTCTGTTTTGCCATAGGCATTTCTTTTATTGTAAGTGCGACTTGTCAAGCTGCTGTTGTGCATACTCGACAGTCACCTCAAAGGACTTTGTCTTCTTCGAAGGCACTTCAAACATCGCATCCATCATGATACTCTCTACAATGGAACGAAGTCCACGTGCACCTAATTTATATTCCACAGCCTTGTCGACGATGAGTTTCAGAGCCTCAGGCGTAAACGTCAGTTTGATGCCATCCATCTCAAACAGTTTCTCATACTGCTTGACAATAGAATTCTTCGGCTCTGTCAAGATACGTTCCAATGCTGCACGATCCAGCGGATTCAGATAGGTGAGCACTGGCAGACGACCGATAATCTCTGGTATCAGTCCGAAAGACTTCAAGTCTTGTGGCAAGATGTATTTCATCAAGTCTTCCTTGTCTATCTTACGGACATTCTGTACCGAGTTATATCCCACCACATGGGTATTCAGACGCTGGGCGATCTTACGCTCTATTCCGTCAAAGGCACCTCCACAGATAAAGAGGATGTTATGTGTATCCACATGGATATACTCCTGGTCGGGATGCTTACGACCACCCTTGGGTGGTACGTTGACTATCGTTCCTTCCAATAGTTTGAGTAATCCCTGTTGAACACCCTCGCCACTCACATCACGCGTGATGCTGGGGTTATCGCTCTTACGAGCAATCTTGTCTATCTCATCGATGAAGACGATACCTCGCTGGGCTGCCTCCACCTTATAGTCTGCCACCTGTAATAAACGGGTGAGAATACTCTCTACGTCCTCGCCTACATAGCCGGCTTCCGTAAATACTGTCGCATCGACAATCGTAAACGGCACATCCAACAGTTTGGCTATCGTGCGAGCAAGCAACGTCTTTCCCGTTCCAGTAGAGCCCACCATGATGATATTGCTCTTCTCTATCTCCACACCATTCTCGTCATAAGGCTGTTGCAATCGTTTATAGTGGTTATAGACAGCTACAGAGAGGAAACGCTTTGCCTCATCCTGTCCGATGACATACTGGTCGAGATAGTCTTTGATCTCCATCGGTTTGGGGACTTTCTTCAAGTCTGTCCCCCCAACAGTCTTTTTCTTGGCATCGGGTCCATAGCCATTTGCCTTGGCTATCTCGTATGCCTGAACGGCACAATCCTCACAGATATTGCCGTTAATGCCAGTTATGAGCAACTTGACCTCCTTATCGGAACGTCCGCAGAAACTACATACTTTCTTCATTACTTCTTCACCAATACCTGATCAATCATACCATACTCCTTGGCCTCCTCTGCCGTCATCCAGTAGTTACGGTCAGAGTCTTTCCAAACCTTATCGTATGGTGTATGTGAGTGTTCTGAGATAATCGTATAGAGTTCCTTCTTGAACTTCATAATCTCCTTGGCTTCAATCTCGATATCTGATGCCTGACCCTGCACACCACCTAACGGCTGGTGGATCATGACACGACTGTGAGGCAGTGCGGAACGCTTTCCTTCCGTACCAGCCACCAACAGCACTGCTGCCATCGAGGCTGCCATACCTGTACAGATAGTTGCCACGTCGGAAGAGATAAACTGCATGGTATCATAGATACCAAGACCTGCCGTCACACTTCCGCCTGGGGAATTGAGGTAGATAGAGATATCCTTTCCGCTGTCAACAGAGTCGAGATAAAGCAACTGTGCCTGCAAGGTGTTTGCTGTATAATCATCTATCTGTGTACCCAAGAAGATAATGCGATCCATCATCAAGCGTGAGAACACATCCATCTGTGTCACGTTCAACTGGCGCTCCTCCAGGATATAGGGGTTCAAATACTGTGCCTGAGCACTCATTACCTCGTCGAGTACGAGGCCATTAATACCTAAATGCTTGGTAGCATATTTTCTGAAATCGTTGTTCATCTTTTTTATCGGTTTAGCGAAAAAAGTGAGGTCATCAACCTTTTTGCGCTCATTTGTAAATACAAAATTACAAAAAAAAGTCGGAACGCAAAGCATTCCGGCTCTTTTTTTGGTTAAAAATATTAAAGAAATATCTCTTTCCTTATTTTATTTCTCTTGTAACATCTTCTGGAAGTCCTCCATGGTGATATCTTTCTCGTTGAGTTTCACTACACCTTTCAGGGCTTCTGTCAGTTTCAAGTCAACGGCACGATCCACGAGTCCGTCTACGTTCTCACGCTTCTTCAGCATCTCAGCGGCATAGTTGTCAAGATACTCCTCAGGAACGTTTGACATACCATACTGTGCAAACTGGGCGCGAGCAGCCTCTTTGGCAACATTCTTCAGGTCAGCATCCTCAATCTTGATTTCCTGAGCAGCCACGAGTTGCTCCTTAATCAGATGCCAAGCCAGTTCCTTGATACTTGCCTCGAAGTTTTTCTCCACGAAGTCAGCACCCTTGTCCTTGTTGTTGTTCATCATCACACGCTTCAGGATAGCCTCTGGGAACTCCAGTTTGCCCACCTTCTTCTCCATGTGCTGACGAACATCGAGCAGGAACTTATAGTCTGAATCAGCCTTGAACTGCTGACTAATCTGGTCTGCAATCTTCTGACGGAACTCCTTCTCGTCCTTGATAGTACCCTCACCGAAGGTCTGGTCAAACAAATGCTGGTTGACCTCTGCCTTTACGAAGCGACTGATCTCAGTGATCTGATAGGTGAAGTCACCCTCATGATCCTTCACGTCTTCCTTCTGAATCTTCAACAGGGATGATACCTCAACGTCGCTCTCTGGATAAGCCTTACGAGGATTCCATGTGATGATATCGCCCAACTTAGCGTTCTCGAAGAGTTTCTTCTGGTCTTCCACCTTCATATACTGAGGCATCAACACTGCATCGGCAACGGTGATACCACCTTCCTTTACGTTACCCTTCTCATCCAACTCGCGAAGGTCACCCTTCAGCATGTCGCGCTCTTTCTCGTCGAACTGCTCAACCTTCTCATACTGACCAGCACGACTCTGATACATCTCTATCTGCTGGTTGATAAGTTTGTCGTCAACAGTGATGTTATAATAGTCAATCTTATCCTTACCACTCAGGGCTGCCTTGAACTCAGGAGCCACAGCGATATCGAACTTAAACTCCAGAGGCTCTTCGCTCTCGAAGTTCAAAGGTTTCTGCTGGTCGCTTGGCAATGGCTCGCCCAGCATCTGAATCTTGTTCTCACGAACATACTCATAGAGTTTCTCACCCAGCATCTTGTTCACTACATCCACCTTCACGGCAGCACCATACTGACGTTTAATCAGTCCCATAGGAGTCTGACCGGGACGGAATCCAGAAACATTAGCACGCTTACGATAGTCTTTCAGAGTCTTCTCGACTTCTCCCTGATAATCTGCTTTCTCCAGCGTAATGGTCATCAAGCCATTCACCTTGTCTGGAGCCTCAAATGAAATATTCATCTTTTATACCTTATTTATTATAATTGTCGTTTTGAGCGTGCAAAGGTACGAATAAGTGAGCAAATATCCAAGAGAATCTTAAGTTTTTTCGTTTTTCCTATTTTTGCAGGAAACACTTCTCCGCAATTATTTATTAAAAAATTTGGTTTGTAACTAAAATTTAGTTACTTTTGCAGGCAAAAGGATAAATAACATGAGTACAAAAGAGAAACTGAGGGAGCGATTCATGAAGATGCCATCGGATTTTACATTCGACGAAATGCAGCAACTATTAATAGGTTATGGCTATGAAAAAGGAAACAAAGGACGCACTTCAGGCTCTCGCATTATATTTAAGAAAACGGACAAACGTCCTATTATGTTGCACAAGCCACATCCTGGCAACATTGTAAAAGGATACGCCATGCAACAGGTTTATAATGAATTGAAAGAAGCTGGATTAATACAATAGGAGGAAAAGTTATGAATACAATGACGTACAAAGGTTATTTGGGATCTGTTGCCTATAGTGAGAAAGACAATGTCTTCTTTGGCAAGATTGAAGGAATCAACGGATTGGTGAATTTCGAGGGTGAGAGCGTCAAAGAATTGACAGAAGCCTTCCATGAAGCCGTTGATGATTATCTGGCATATTGTAAAGACGAGGGAATTGAGCCAGAGAAGAGTTATACAGGTGTGCTGAATGTAAGACTGAAGCCTGCGGTGCATCGTCAGATTGCCATGCTGGCTAAGCAAGCAGGAATGACGATTAATAGTTATATCAAAGAGGCTCTGGAAGAAAAGGCCGAGGCAGCATTAGCACTATAATTAAACATCTATTTTTGATTTCACAGAATAAATCAGGGTGTTCGCTGAAAGTTTTTGCGAACATTCCGATTCCTGTTTACCTTTGCAGCGAAGTTACAAAGATTCATATATTGGTTAGTTGAAAAACAGTTGTTAGTTGTTTTTAGGTAGAAGATTGAAAAAGGTTGCCTAAGGCAATGAAAAACGACGGCCATCGTGATGATGGTCGCCGTTTTTATGCTTACTCGCTTTATATTACAAAGTGGACAAAGCTCATAGTACAGTTAGTGAGATTCTCTTGCCTAAACCTGCAAAGATACGGAATAAAGTAGATAACTGAATATCTGCATGCCCATTCTCAATCTTTGAGATATAACTCTTCTTAGTTCCAATCTTATTGGCTAATTCCTCCTGAGTAAGACCAGCCTGAAGACGATGTTCCTTCAAGCATTCCGCTAAACAGAATGCCTCGGCTTCGGCTTCAAACTTCTCACGTTCTGCAGTACCTTGCTTACCATATTCTGCATCAAGCAGTTCTTCAAATGTCGTACTGGCCATTATTGCCTCTTTTTTCTTTGCATCCATATTACTTATCCTCCTTGCTTTTAAAATATTCTTTCTTTATGGCTTCTGCCCGTTTGATTTCTCGCTGTGGCGTCTTTTGCGTCTTCTTTTGGAATCCATGAAAGAGCACTACGACAGCCCCTTGATCCATGCAACAGAATATCCTATAAATATTGCTGTCTATTTCAATACGTATCTCATAAATACCATCAGACCCTTCTATGAACTGAAAGAACTTCCGAGGTATCATGCGCTGGGTTTCCACAAGCCTCAATACGAAGTTTATTTTGCCTCGGACATCCTTTGTCTGTGATAGATAGAAATCCTTATAATAGTTCTTAAATAACTTGATAGTTCTTATTTTCTCCATTAAATCCTGATAACTTTTACGCTGCAAAGTTAACTAATTCGTGAACAAACGCCAAATATTTTATCCCTTTTCTGCATATTAAGCATCATTTTTAACAATCAAGGAAGTTTGCAGCGAAGTTACAAAGATTCATATATTGGTTAGTTGATAAACAGTTGTTAGTTGTTTTTAGGTAGAAGATTGAAAAAGGGTTGCCTAAGGCAATGAAGAAAACGACGGCCATCGTGATGATGGTCGCCGTTTTTATGTTTTCAAAAAGATTCAAAAATGAATATTATGTTCATTTCGTGTTCTTGTCTTTAAATATTTTGGCAGCTTCGCCTATTGTAGCTAGAACTTTATAGATTGGAGATATAAGGAAACATGATATAGCTAAATAAATAAACGCCATACTCATGTAATCTCTCTCAGGATGGTATCTGCTTGAATTAAAAGATAGGATTAATCCAACAAAAAATAGTACTACACCCATAACAATCAGAATACTGGAGATTACTCTAAGTGATTTTACACCAGTTCCTTCAAGATTGTCATAAGACTTACTCTCTTTTTGTTCTTTAAGATTAAGGACTTTTAAATCCTCTTTCTTTTCGTTTGAACTTCCATTGCTCTCTTTTATGTTGAGGGCATCTAATTCTTGTTTATCCATATTATTTCATATTTTTATGAAGTGTAAAGAAAAAAACTGATATGACTACCCAAACGGCCGTTTCCATGAAAAAAGAAATAATATTACCGAACCAGCCATAATAAAGGAAAGGCCATAACACGAGAATAGCCTTTAATAAACTCGCATAAGCGACAATTTTAGTTGTTCCTTTTATTGTTATGTTTGAAATTCGTGGCTTTAATTTCTTCCAATTAAATGCCACATACAAGATAATCCCAATTACAATGTAAAGAAACGAATAACGTATAATAATGGGGAATTCTTCTTCCCAGTATGTTGTATATTCGTATGTTGCATGAAAAACCACAAGTGCTATAATATACACAAGTAGCAATACACATATTATTATTCTATTAATTTTACCCATAGGAATCACTGACAATAATATTATCCTTTATATACTTTCCAAAAGAACAAAATAAAAGGTAGCCATAATAATGTGTCAACTATTCTGCTAATTTTATCAAAGAGGGTTATGGTAATATACTCATAATCCGCTTGCAAGTAGGTAAACAATTCAATTACAGAGAAAACAAAAACCAACGATACGATGATTAATGCGATTAGCGAAACTGTTTTCAAACTCATACTATATTTGCTTTAAGTTAATAAAAAATGGCAATATTAATACACAAAAAGAAAAACGTGGACATATTACTTCGTCTACGTTTCTGGGGTATCTCCAAACACCTTGCGTACTTAAACGAGTAAAAGCCCACGCCATCAGGCGCGAACTATCTACTTCTATTCTTGTACGCTTCATTAAATTTTGGAGATTTTCAGAAACAAGAATCAAAAGTGGACGTTCTGTCTTATGTCATTTTTATACTATCTCAGCCCATAGGCATCTACTGTTTTTAGGGTTCAACTATTATTTTCGTTTCTTTCCAAACAAATCAGAGTGTGTGCCAGTATTAAGCATGAGCAACTCTAATTCGTCTTCATACTGATTCCAAATTAGCAACCAATTAGGTTGTATATGACACTCCCATTGTCCCTTGCGGTCTCCATGAAGAATGTGGGGATGATATTGAGGTGGAAGTGATCCATCACGTTCAAGCAATTGGACTACATCACGAAACTTATCCATTGGATAGCCTCGCTTCTTACAACGTTCCAAGTCCTTCTCAAACTGATGTGTTGTCTTAATCTTGTACATCAGATTCCCATTTTCTTAAAGAACTCTTCACTGTTTTCGTACTCATACACACGTCCTTCTTTTACGTCTAATAATGACTTTTCATAGCGTGTAAGACGTTTTTTACGTGCAGGAGCCTTTGCTTCTGCACGTACAGTACTAACCTTCTCTACGCCTACAAGCGACTTAACAATGCGACGAATGTTAGGCATATAGGATGAATCCTTCAATGTGATTACAAGTTGTGCCATTTGGTAATCTCCTATTATTTTCGGCAAAGATAGGGAATTATTTCGGAAGTCACAAGGATTTCAATCAAAAATTACAGAGAAAAAAGAATATTTCTCTAATGAAATTCTATGTTCTAAATTTGAGAACATAAGTTTATAATTTGAAAACACATGTTCATAAATTCAAAACATAAATTCTCAAATTGTAAACATAAAATTCTCAGAATAGAAAAAAGAAAAAAGTAAGAGAGAAATAGAGGGAGAAAAAGGAAAAAAGTTGAGAATATGACAAAATACCCTAATAAATTTGCCCCTTTCCTTAATTCTTTGTACCTTTGCAGGCTGAATTCTTATATATAATATAAGGTATAACTATGAAGGAAGAATTTTCAAAGACTTTGAAATCGGCAGAGACAGAAGACTGGCTCGACCTGCATGTGGTACGTCCGTTCTGCTATTGGTGGGCAGTTCTCTTTGCCAAACTTGACATACACCCCAACACCGTGACCATCTGGTCGATGATTATCGGTGCTGCGAGTGCATTCTTTTTTGCCTGCGGCAGTTTCTATTACGAAGGCACTTATGGACTCGTGATGAATATCATCGCCATCCTGCTGCTTTGTTTGGCTGACATCTTCGACTGCACAGACGGACAGTTGGCACGCATGACTGGTAAGAAGAGCCGACTCGGACGCATCCTTGACGGTGTGGCAGGCTTTGCATGGTTTATCCCTATCTACCATGTATTGGTGTATCGTTTCTATATCCATCACGACATTGAGTTCGGTTGGCTGGGTATTGAGAACACTGAACAGAACACTATCATTGCCACGATCATCGTCTATATCTTAGGATTGATATCGGGTATTGTAGGTCTGGCTGGTCAACAGCGCTTGGCAGACTATTACATCCAAGCCCATCTCTTCTTCCTGAAAGGCGAGAAAGGCAGCGAACTCGATAACTCTGCACGCCAAAAGGAACTCTACGACCAGATGACAAAAGAGACGCCATGGGTGGAGCGTTATTTCCAGAAGACGTATATCGACTATACGAAGAAACAGGAAGCGAAGACACCAGAGTTCCAACGTATGTTGGCAACGATGCGTGAGAAATACGGCAGTTTCGACAACCTGCCAGCAGATGTTCGTGAGGAGTTCCATAAGAACTCGCTGCCTGTCATCAAGTGGAACGGTCTGTTGACCTTCAATTTTCGCTCAGCATGGCTGTTCCTCTTCTGCTTGATAGATATCCCTGTGATGAACTTCGTATGGGAGATTGTCGGTATGGGACTGCTTGCCTGGTATGTCAACCATCGCCACGAGACGTTCTGTAAGGAGATTACAGAAAAATTGAAGAGTTGAAGAGTTGAAGAATTGAAAAATTGAAGAGCCATGAAGTGGACGAAACAACGGCTGAATAACCTGTTCTTCATTCTTGGTATCGCTGCCATCGTAGTGATGCTGCTGACTTTCGATGTCAGTTTCATCGAACTATGGGAGCATATCTGCCACGCAGGCTATTGGCTGATTCCCATTGTGGGGATATGGATCTTCGTCTACGCACTGAATGCACTCGCTTGGAAAGCCACGATCGAGGGGAATATCGGAGGAAAGGCGCCCATCAGTTTCTGGCGCATCTATCGACTGACGATTACGGGTTATGCCCTTAACTACGCCACACCAGTAGGCGGACTCGGTGGTGAGCCATATCGCATCATGGAACTCTCGAAGGATATCGACAAGCAACATGCGACATCTTCCGTTATCCTCTATGCGATGATGCACTTCTTCGCCCATTTCTGGTTCTGGTTTATCAGTATCTTTATCTATCTCGCTCTGGTGCTTGTAGGTGACATGCCCATGACAACAGCCATCGGAATCATACTGGGCATCATTGTAGTCTTCTGCCTATTGGCGTTCTATCTCTTCGGAAAGGGCTATCAAAACGGGCTGGTGAAGTATATATTGGGCTTAGTAGCCAAGATTCCAGGACTGAAGAAATGGACTCTGCGCTTCTGGGCACGCCATTCGGAGGCGATAGAGAATGTCGACAAACATATCATGTCACTGCATAATCAGGACAAGGGGGCTTTCTATAAGAGTCTTTTCTATGAATATTCCTCTCGCGTCGTACAGAGTCTCGAGGTGATGTTCATGCTGTTGCTCTTCGGTGTTGACTGCGGAGGCGGACTCGGAGGACTGACTCTCACGTTCCTACACAGCATCCTGATAGTGGCATTCACCACCCTGTTTGCCAACCTCATCGGTTTCCTGCCTATGCAGTTAGGTGTTCAGGAAGGTGGCTTTGTGCTCTCTATTGCAGCCCTTGGACTCTCTGCGGCATTAGGTATCTTCGTGAGTATCATCTGTCGCGTCAGGGAAATCATCTGGATTGCCATCGGTATGGCGTTGATGAAGATAAAGAATTGAAAAGTTGAAGAATTGAAAAATTAAAATAAATATATTATGAATTATCTCGACAGAAACGAATTTAACTTTGAGCCCAGCCAGAAAGTGGTAGAGGCTATCAAGAACTTCGACCCCAAAACACTGTGTTTCTATACCCGTATCTACGATCAGGGTAAGAAGAGCGTCATCTCTGTACGCCTCAGTGAGATATACGGAGTGGATGAGAGTCAGGTACTGCTGACCTATGGTGGTGAGGACATGCTGAAGAACGCTATCCATTACTTCCTCTCAATCAATAGCCAACAGCCAATGGCTAATGGCCAACAGCCAAATACCAAGATTCTCATTCCTGAGTTCTCATGGTGGTATTATAATCGTGTGGCAAGTGAGTGTGGTGGTACATTTGAGATGTATCCCTTGCACGAGAAAGAGGACACCTTCGCCTACGATATCGACGAAGTGATTGAATACACCAATCGTGTACATCCTCGTATGCTGCTGCTTGCCTCACCAAACAACCCCACAGGTAACGGTTTGACACCTGAGGAGATTGGTCGTATCATGGAAAACATCCCTTCTGATACCATGGTACTTATCGACGAGGCATACGCCAGTTTCATCTCTACCGACACAGCGTATATTGCTCCGTTGGTGAACAAGTACAACAACCTGATTATCTCACGTACGCTGTCTAAGTTCTATGGACTGCCCGGCTTGCGTGTAGGTTTCGGATTCATCGGCAAGGGTCACGACCAGTTTGAGAGTTACATCAACAAATACTTAGGCTACAACCGTTTCTCGGAGGCTGTGGCACTGGCTGCCCTCGACAGTGACGAGCACTATCGCAAGGTGGCTGATGATATGCAGTGGGGACGTGATCTCTTCAAAAAAGAGTTAGGCAACCTGCCAGGCTTCAAAGTATATAAGTCTGTTGCTAACTTCATCCTCATCAAGTATCCTGTGGAAATCAAGGAGGAACTGATGGAGGCATTGAAGGTTCAGGACTATAAGATCAAGTTCATGGGTGACAAGGGTCTGGAGTCTTGCTTGCGTATCACCTTAGGTCGTAAGGAACAGACACAGACTGTGGTTGACACCATCTTAAAGTGCTTGAAGAAATGATTGGAGTGATTCTTGCCGCAGGCATGGCGAAACGCCTACGCCCATTGACAGACACAAAACCCAAGTGCCTGTTGAAAGTGGGTGAGCGCACCTTGTTGGAGCGCACTGTCCGTGCCATGCAACAGGCTGGCATCACAGAGTTCGTGGTAGTCACTGGCTATCGTGGAGAGATGATAAAAGAATTCCTCATTTCTCATTTCTCATTTCTCATTCCGAAGGTTCACTTCCTTCATAACGCCGACTACGAGCACAACAACAATATCTACTCATTGTGGATGGCAGGCGAGATTGTGCGTGGCAAGGAGTTCCTGCTGATGGATAGCGATATCCTTTGCGACCCTGCTGCAGTGGCACGTATCGCCCACGAGCCCGAGTCTGCACTTGCCCTCAACCGTCATGAATGTGGTGAAGAGGAAATCAAGGTCATCGTTGATGCCAACGGACATATCACAGAGATCAGTAAGGTATGCAGCATCCAAGATGCCATCGGCGAGTCGGTAGGTATCGAGAAGATGACGGCAGACTATAGCACGGCACTCTACAAAGAACTCGACCAGATGATTGTAAAGGAAGGACTTATCGATGTCTTCTATGAGCGTTGCTTCGAGCGACTCATCCCACAGGGTCATACCTTTAAGGTGGTCGATACTACCAGTTATTTCTCTTACGAACTCGATACACCCGAGGACTTCGAGAGAGCCAAAGAGTTGATGCCGAAAAAACTATTATAAATGGACGAGACGACAAACATACAGAACGAGCAGTTGGTGCTCCGCACGGAGGGACTCGTAAAGGTCTATGGCAAGCGCACGGTGGTGAACAACGTGAGTTATGACGTACGACAGGGTGAGATTGTAGGACTGCTGGGACCGAATGGTGCTGGTAAGACTACGTCATTCTATATGACCACAGGACTCGTGGTACCTAACGGTGGTCACGTGTATCTGGGCGACGAGGAAGTAACCGACTATCCCGTTTATCGTCGTGCCCGTGCTGGCATCGGCTATCTGGCACAGGAGAATTCCGTATTCCGCAAGATGTCGGTAGAGGACAATATCCTCTCTGTACTTCAGATGACAGGTAAGCCTCGCGACTATCAGTTGGAGAAGTTAGAGAGTCTGATTAAGGAGTTCCGTCTCGGTAAGGTTCGCAAGAACAAAGGTGACCAGTTGTCAGGTGGTGAGCGTCGTCGTACAGAGATAGCACGCTGTCTTGCCATCGAGCCGAAGTTCATCATGCTTGACGAGCCGTTTGCAGGTGTCGACCCGATTGCCGTAGAGGATATCCAACAGATCGTATGGCAGTTGAAATACCGTAATATCGGTATCCTTATCACCGACCATAACGTTCACGAGACACTGAACATCACTGATCGTGCTTATCTTCTCTTTGAAGGACGTATCTTATTCCAAGGCAGTCCTGATGAATTGGCGGTCAACCCCATCGTGAAAGAGAAATACCTCGGTTCCAACTTCGTCCTTCAGAAGAAAGACTTCCAACGTATGGCAGAGGAAAAGAGAAAGAAAGAAGAAGAGGAGGAACAGATATGAAGATACTGCATAAATGGCTGACATCGTTCGGCAGATTCATGATACTGATGGGACGTACGTTCAAACGCCCAGAGCGATTGCGTATGTTCTTAAAAGAATATGTGAAAGAGATGGCACAGTTGGGTGTCAATTCTATTGGTATCGTGCTGTTGATCTCTTTCTTCATCGGTGCCGTCATCTGTATTCAGATGAAGTTGAACATCCAAAGTCCTTGGATGCCCCGTTGGGTAAGCGGCTATACTACCCGTGAGATTATGTTGCTGGAGTTTTCCAGCAGTATCATGTGTCTGATATTGGCTGGTAAAGTGGGCTCGAACATTGCCTCGGAGATTGGTACGATGCGCGTGACACAACAGATAGATGCCTTGGATATTATGGGTGTGAATTCTGCCAACTACCTGATACTGCCAAAGATAACCGCCATGCTTACTATCATGCCGATACTGGTTATCTTCTCATCAGGCATGGGTATCATCGGTGCCTATGGAACAGCATATGTGGGACATATCATCGTACCCGACGACCTGACGCTGGGATTACAACATGCTTTCCAGCCATGGTTTGTGTGGATGAGTATCATCAAGAGCCTGTTCTTCGCTTTCATCATCTCTGCCGTCCCCTCGTTCTTCGGTTATACAGTGGAGGGCGGAAGTGTCAATGTAGGTAAGGCGTCTACAGATGCCGTCGTCTGCTCGAGTGTGTTGATATTGTGTAGTGATGTATTCCTAACGCAGTTGTTGTCATGATTGAAGTAAAGAACCTTTGCAAGAGTTTTGACGGCAGGGAAGTGCTGAAGGACATCAGTACGGTGTTCGAGAACGGAAAGACCAATCTGATTATCGGACAGAGTGGTAGCGGAAAGACGGTGCTGATGAAGAACCTTGTGGGTTTGTTGGAACCTACCAGTGGACAGGTGCTTTACGACGGACGTGACTTCGTTGCCATGTCGAAACAGGAAAAGATTCTGATGCGCCGTGAGATGGGTATGATCTTCCAGAGTGCTGCTCTCTTCGATAGTATGACAGTATTAGAGAACGTGATGTTCCCATTGGACATGTTTGCTCCGATGACACTCCGTGAGCGCACCAAGCGGGCGATGGATTGTCTGGATCGTGTGAATTTGGTGGGTGCAGAAGAGAAGTACCCTGGTGAGATCTCCGGTGGTATGCAGAAACGTGTGGCTATTGCCCGTGCCATTGCCCTCAATCCCAAATACCTCTTCTGCGACGAGCCGAACAGTGGTCTTGACCCGAAGACTTCATTGGTGATTGACGACCTGCTGCATAGTATCACGCAAGAGTTCAATATCACGACGATTATCAATACACACGATATGAACTCGGTGACAACCATCGGCGAGAGTATCATCTTTATCTATGAAGGTCATAAGGAATGGCAGGGAGTATCCGCGGATATTATGGGCTCGACGAACAAGAGACTGACGGACTTTATCTTTGCTTCCGACTTGCTGAAAGAGATGCGCGAAGTGGTTAACGCATCTTCCACATCCCATTCCGCTGCACCATCGGAACAATAATCTCCTCTTTGACGGAGTCTTTAAAGTGTAGTAGCAGGAATGCCTGCATTAACTGTTGTGCCTCGTCGCTTCGCACATTCGAAACGGTCACATCGGCAACACCGCCATGTGTCTGTCCAAGTTCCTGTTGATACATCTCATAAGCCTTCAGCAACTGCTGACGATAGTCTTGGGGCAAGGAATCAGCATCTGCCTTTCCACTCAAGAATCCCTCATAATCGCCCGTCAACAAACGATCATAGTATTCTTTCACCGCCTTGCCAGCAAGTTCTTCCTGAGTTGGCTCTGGTTGAGAACAACTCTGCAACAAGCTAAAAGCCAAAAACCAAAAACCAAAAGTTATAAACTTTCTCATTTCTGTCTTACAAACACATTGATAGGTGTACCCGTCAACATCCAGTTATCACGCAGTTTGTTTTCCAAGAAACGCTTATAGGGTTCCTTCACATACTGGGGCAGATTGGCATAGAACACAAAAGTAGGAATCTGTGTATCGGGAACCTGAGAGATATACTTGATCTTGATATACTTTCCTTTGATAGAGGGTGGCGGAGTAGCCTCGATAATAGGCAACATCACCTCATTGAGTTTCGACGTACCAATCTTAATCTTACGGTTCAAATAGACCTGCTTGGCTGTTTCCAATACCTTGAAGATACGCTGCTTGGTGACAGCAGATGCAAAGATGATGGGGAAGTCGACAAACGGAGCCATACGGTTACGGATGGCATCCTCAAAAGTTTTAATGGCAATCTGCGACTTGTCTTCCACTAAATCCCATTTATTGACGACAACCACCAACGATTTGTTGTTCTTCTGTATCAACTGGAAGATATTCATATCCTGTGCCTCAATGCCTCGAGTAGCGTCAATCATCAGGATACAGACATCAGAGTTCTCTATGGCACGGATAGAACGCATCACACTATAGAACTCCAAATCCTCCGTCACCTTATTCTTACGACGGATACCTGCTGTATCCACCAGATAGAAGTCGAAACCAAACTTATCGTATTTTGTATAGATAGAGTCACGCGTAGTACCTGCTATTTCCGTCACGATGTTACGATCCTCACCGATAAAGGCATTGATAATGCTTGACTTTCCGGCATTCGGACGACCGACAACAGCGAAACGAGGGGTACCGTCCTCAATATCATCCACCTCATCAGTCTTGAGTTTCGAGATAACATCATCCAACAAATCACCAGTACCGGAACCTGTAGCAGCACTGACACAATAGGGATCGCCCAAGCCAAGTTTATAGAACTCATACTGACCGTAGAGGTCTTTTCCGTCATCAGCCTTGTTGGCAACCAATAAAACGGGAAGTTTAGAGCGACGCAGAATCTGTGCCACATCCATATCAAGATCGGTCAGACCATTCTTGATATCTACCAGAAAAAGAACAAGGTCGGCTTCCTCTGTAGCAACAATCACTTGCTTACGAATCTCCTCCTCGAAGATATCGTCACTATTGACTACCCAACCGCCCGTGTCTACCACGGAGAACTCACGACCGTTCCATTCACACTTGCCATACTGGCGGTCACGGGTAGTACCTGCCTCTTCGCTAACAATGGCTTGACGTGAGTTTGTCAGTCTGTTGAATAAGGTGGACTTGCCAACATTCGGGCGTCCTACTATTGCTACTAAGTTTGCCATAAAACTCCTTTTCTCTTTAACTTCTACTCTGGGTTATATCCGAATGAATCCAATTCCTTCTGTGACGAACGCCAGTCTTTGTCAACCTTAACAAAGGTCTCCAAATAGATGGGTTTGCCAAAGAAGCGCTCCAGTGCCTTACGTGCTTCAGTACTTACTTTCTTCAAAGCGACGCCTTGATGTCCGATAATAATACCCTTCTGACTCTCACGCTCTACATAGATGACCGCATTGATATGGATATTCTTCGGACCTTCCTTGAACTGTTCCACACGTACTTCTACAGCATAAGGTATCTCCTTATCATAATAGAGAAGTATCTTCTCACGGATAATCTCTGATACAAAGAAACGGGCAGGTTTGTCAGTCAACTGATCCTTATCGAAATAAGGCGGTGAGTCTGGCAACAGTTCCTTGATACGTTTCAGCAACATATCAGTGCCAAATTTGTTCTTTGCTGAAATGGGCAGTATCTCTGCATTAGGCAGCAGTCCATGCCAGCGGGCGACGATATCGCCTAAAAGATTCTGAATATTCTGATTACTCTGAGTATTCTGAAGTTCATCTATTTTGTTGATGAGCAGAATCACTGGAATTGTCATCTTCTGAACCTTTTCCAGAAAATCCATGTTCTTTTCGGGGTTCTCTACTACATCAGTGACGTAGAGCAGTACATCAGCATCTGCCAAGGCTGACTCCGAGAAAGCCAGCATCGACTCTTGCAATTTGTAATTGGGCTTCAGCACACCTGGGGTATCGCTGAATACAATCTGCATATCGTCAGTATTCACAATACCCATGATGCGATGTCGTGTGGTCTGTGCCTTAAACGTCGCAATTGAAATACGCTCACCAACCAACTGGTTCATGAGCGTACTTTTACCTACATTGGGATTACCAACTATGTTTACAAATCCCGCTTTATGCATAATCTTCACTTTTCACTTCCGTCGTACGCCCATCGGTAGTAACTTGCTCCATGAACGAATCCTGCACCGAAGGCGGTCATAATGATATTGTCGCCCTTCTTCAAACGATGCTCGTTCTCCCATAGTGCTAAAGGAATCGTGGCAGCAGAGGTGTTTCCAAAATGCTCGATATTAATCATCACCTGATCCATCGGAAGTTCCAAACGCTTTGCCACTGCCTCAATGATACGCATGTTGGCCTGATGAGGAATAACCCACTGGATATTCGTCTTGTCCAGTCCATTGCGCTCTGCTATCAGTGCGCAGTCGTCGCTCATATTCGTCACTGCATAACGGAACACCGTACGTCCCTCTTGATAGAGGTAGTGCAAACGATGATCTATCGTGAAATGACTGGGGGGACAAACCGAACCGCCTGCTTTGATATGCAAGAAAGGTAATCCTTTGCCATCTGCACGGAAATAGGAGTCCATCACACCGATATTCTCCTCTTCTGTACCTTCGAGAAGCACAGCAGCGGCTCCATCACCAAACAACGGACAAGTAGCACGATCTTTATAATCAGTCACTGACGACATTTTATCGGCACCTATCACAATAATCTTCTTATAGCGACCGCTTTGAATCATCGAGCCTGCCACATCAAGCGTATAGAGGAATCCACAGCAGGCAGCCCAGAAATCAAATGCGAAGGCATTCTTCAATCCGAGTTTACCCAACACAATGCTGGCTGTGGAAGGAAACTTATAATCAGCCGTTGAAGTCGTGACAATGACAGCGTCAATAGTATCTGGATCTACGCCAGTCTTCTGCATCAACTGCTTGGCTGCTTTACGCGCCATATAACTGGTACCCAAACCTTCTTCTGTTAGGATATGGCGTTCCTTGATACCTACACGAGTCATAATCCACTCGTCATTGGTGTCCACCATGCGAGACAATTCCTCATTATTGAGAATATAGTCAGGCACGTAGCCACCAACACCGGTGATTATCGCATTGATTTTTCCCATTACTCAGCTGCTTCGTCCATTACAATGGCAATCTTGCCACGATAGTATCCACAAGTGGGGCATACTGTATGATATACATGATATGCGCCACAATTTGGACATACTGCCAATGTGGGAGCAACTGCCTTGTCATGAGTACGACGCTTCAGCGTACGAGTCTTTGATTGTCTTCTTTTAGGATGTGCCATAATTCTATTACTTTTTAATGTTTAATCTTTAATGTTTAATTTCGCAAGTGCACTCCACCGCGGGTCTATTTCCTCTGCCTCCTCTTTGCCGCTTCGGACGGCACCGCTTAACTCTTCGAGTTTCTGCGTCATCACACTATTGCATTTTCCAGGTGCATGAACGTGTTTGATGGGTATGGCGAGTACTATAAACTCGTATATGAGCCATGCTGCATCGAGTATTCCTTCGTTCTCGTCAACAGTCACGACATCATCGTCTTCGGTGTTAGTCTCTGTCCCTAACTTCGCTATCAGACGGTTATCTGTCACGATAGGCTGTTCCATGTCGTCAAGACATAAATCGCAAGGAACAATCACTGTGCCCTCAGTATGGAACAGGAGTTCGTAAAAACCGGTCGCCTTGCGTATAGACACCGACACATGCAATGCTCCATGCTCCAACTGTGAACCGTCCAAAGCCTCAAAGAAGTCATCATTCAGGTCAAATTCCCGACTCATCTCGTCGGTCTTCATTCCCTTCAAATCAATCTTCAAAGTCTCTAAACTGCACATAACTACACTTTTGGCTTGCAAAGGTACAAACTTTTTTCGATTTATGAGTGTAAGATTTAATATTTTTTGCTTTTCGTTGAAAAATTACTCGTCTTATGATGGTAATTATTCCAAAAGTTGCGGTTATTTCCATATTTTTTCGTAATTTTGCACGTCCAACATAAAATAGGTATGTCTAATAATAATTCATTTGTAGGATCCAAGATCAAAGGGATTAGGGAATCCAAGAACCTCTCTATAGAGGAAATTGCAGAAAGCAGTGGTTTGTCGAAAGAACAGATTTTGTCCATCGAGAATGGACAGAACCTACCATCTTTAGGTCCACTCATCAAGATAGCACGAGCACTGGGAGTACGACTGGGTACTTTCATGGACGATAACGATGCATTAGGTCCTGTCATCACTCGTGCCAAAGATCGCGAGGCAGACAGCAGCATCAGTTTCTCTAACGGTGCGACAGATGCACGCAAACACATGGAGTATCATCCACTGGCTCAGCAGAAGGCTGGTCGCCACATGGAACCGTTCATCATCGACATCAATCCTGAGGAATCCCCAGAATTCCAATTATCTGCCCACGAAGGAGAAGAATTTATCTACGTCATGCAAGGTGAGGTGGAGATTGTTTACGGCAAGGAGACATACACGCTGAAAGAAGGTGACAGTATCTTCTACGACAGCATCGTAAAACATCATGTACATGGTGCTCCTGGTAAGTCGGCTAAGATTCTCGCAGTAGTATATATTCCATTCTGATTACTCAGAATACTCAGAATACTCAGATTATTCAGAAAAGAAATGGAAAGCAATGTAAAATTAGATATGGCAGGCAGGCCTTTGCCAGACAGAACATACCCTGCCGAGACGGGAAGTGCAGGATATACACTCTCGGAACGCACACTGGGACAATGGTTGGAACACTGGGCAGAGACAACACCCGATAAAGAATATATCGTTTACTCCGATCGTAACCTACGCTTCACTTGGAGCAAATTCAATGAGCGAGTCGATAATCTCGCAAAGGGTCTTATTGCTATCGGTGTAAAGAAAGGCTCTAATGTGGGTATCTGGGCTACCAACGTACCCGACTGGTTGACATTCCTTTATGCTACTGCCAAAATCGGTGCTGTACTGGTAACCGTTAATACCAACTATAAACAGAACGAGTTGGAATATTTGTGTAAGGACTCCGATATGCATACACTGTGTATTACCGACGGTACCTGGGATTGCAACTACGTTGACATGACCTATACGATGCTGCCAGAGTTAAAGACCTGTGAAAGAGGTCATCTGAACAGCGAGCGCTTCCCTTATTTGAAGAATGTAGTTTATATCGGGATGGAGAAGTATCGTGGTATGTTCAACACAGCAGAGCTTTTACTTCTTGGACAGAATATCGAGGACGAGACACTTCTTGAGATGAAGAAGAACGTCTCTTGCCACGACGTCTGCAACATGCAGTATACCTCTGGTACAACGGGCTTCCCCAAGGGTGTTATGCTGACTCATTTCAATATCGCTAATGACGGCTACTTCACTGGTGAAAACATGGGCTTCACACAAGATGATAAACTCTGTGTCTGTGTACCGCTGTTCCACTGTTTCGGTGTCGTTCTCGCCACGATGAACTGTTTGACTCACGGCTGTACGGAGGTGATGGTTGAGAAGTTCGACCCGCTCGTAGTACTAGCTTCTATCCATAAAGAGCGTTGTACGGCTGTCTATGGTGTACCTACCATGTTTATTGCTGAGTTGAACCACCCGATGTTCTCGATGTTCGACCTCACTTGTCTGCGTACGGGTATCATGGCCGGAAGTCTCTGTCCTGTGGAATTGATGAAGCAGGTTTCAGAGAAGATGTATATGACCATCACCAGCGTTTATGGACTTACAGAGTCGTCGCCAGGCATGACACAGACCTGCCTGAATGACACCTTTGAGCAGCGTTGCACTACTGTAGGTCGCGATTATCCGTTCGTCGAGGTAAAAGTTCTTGATCCTGAGACCAACGAGGAGTGTCCTGTTGGTGTACAAGGTGAGATGTGCTGTCGTGGTTTCAACGTGATGAAGGGATACTACAAGAATCCAGAGGCTACAGCTGAGGTTATCGACAAAAACGGTTTCCTGCACTCTGGTGACTTAGGTATCAAGGACGAACAAGGCTTCTATAAGATTACAGGACGTATCAAAGATATGATTATCCGTGGTGGTGAGAATATCTATCCACGTGAAATTGAGGAATTCCTTTATCACATGCCTGGCATCCGCGATGTTCAAGTAGCAGCCGTACCTTCTAAGAAATATGGTGAAGCTGTTGGCGCTTTCATCATCTTGGAAGAGGGTGTGAAGATGACACCTGAGGATGTTCAGTTATTCTGTAGAGGAAAGATTGCCCGTTACAAGATTCCAAAGTATGTCTTCTTCATCGACCAGTTCCCATTGACGGGAAGTGGTAAGATCCAAAAGTTTAAGCTCAAGGAGATGAGTCTCCAACTTTGTGAGAAACTCGGTATTGAAGTTATCTAATAGGAAAAGCCTTGACTTTCTGAGGAGTCAAGGCTTTTATATTTTATTTCGGCATCTCTATACGGAAAGTCGTACCAATACCAATCTCTGAAGATTTAACGAAAATACGTCCCTTATGGTATTCTTCCACTATACGTTTTGCTAAAGAAAGACCCAATCCCCACCCTCTTTTTTTCGTAGTGAAACCAGGTGTGAAGACATTCTTTACATCTTTCTTCTTGATACCCTTGCCGGTATCCTGTACCTCAATAACGACATTGTTCTCTTCTTGCAATAAAGAGAGTGTGATAGTCCCCTCTCCTTCCATCGCATCTACTGCGTTTTTACAAAGGTTTTCTATTACCCATTCAAATAGAGAGGCATTCATCTTGACGATGACAGGTTCCTTAGGTATATGACTCAATATCTGTACCTTCTGAGATGTACGACGATTCATATATTCTATCACATGCTGCAATACCTCATTCATTGAAGAATCTACAGGTTCCGGAACAGAACCTATTTTTGAGAACCGCTCGGCAATACGTTCTAGACGCTTCACGTCTTTATCCATCTCCGGCAACAATTCATCCTCCGGATAATTCTCTTTGAGCATTTCTGTCCAAGCCATCAGACTGGAGATAGGCGTACCCAACTGATGGGCAGTTTCTTTCGAAAGTCCTACCCATACTTTATTCTGTTCGGCTCGTTTAGAAGACAGAAGTGCAAAGATGGCCACCACTACGAAAATCAATACAATACCCAATTGGACATAAGGCCAAGCTGCAAGACGCTTCAACATCACAGAGTCATCATAACAAACCAGTTGGTAATCTGCAGAGTCACCAATCTGAATCTTAATATACCGATCTGCTTTCTTCATCTGCTGACCCATTCGCTCTATATATTTTATGGTATCAGCAGCATTTTTTGCTTTGATATCAATATTACGGTAATCCGTTACGTGTCCTTGCTGATCCATCACAATGACGGGAATGGTATTATTGCCTTCCATCACACTCAACACTAACGAAAGATCAGTATGCTCATCCGCTTCATTCAAAGAATGCAAAGCCTGTGCCCATACTTCCATTTTGCCACGTTCCTCGTCAGAGAGGTCTTTCACCAAGAAATGTGATACCAGTAAGGAAGCAACAGCAATCAATATCGCTACTACCACTAAAATTATTTTTACCTGTCGGATTCTATCAGTCCATTGCATACAGTAATAATAACGTAAAAAAACGGATATTATTACAAAAGAGTCCCTGCTATCTTTTGATAACAGGGACTCCTCGTCTTGAAAAAAGGCGGCCTCCTACTCTCCCGCATTGCATTGCAGTACCATCGGCGCAGGCGGGCTTAACTTCTCTGTTCGGAATGGGAAGAGGTGGGACCC